>JAPOVV010000052.1 GCA_026707945.1 Gammaproteobacteria bacterium
GTTTTCTCCTCCGTGTTTATTAAACAGGTGTGGACAAAACTCAGAACACTCCACAGTCGATACTAAACGATTGTTCATCACTCGCTGTTCTCAAAGTAATATACTTTTTCGAACAAACGCGCCGATACTGTAGTTTCATCTTTTTATGTAGCTAAGTCGGTAATACCACTCGGTAATTAAGACGAATAAGTAACGTTCCGAAACCCAAATTCACGCGAAGCGTCTGCAATCCATCGACATACGTAATCCGAATAGCTTCGACGTGCCACAAGTTCAATTCCGTCGTTCTGACCGGCCACGACAAGTGCCTGCGTCTTCGCGAATGTAGTACTAACACAGGAGTTCGAAGAAAAGACAGATTCGTGAAAGTCGAACGCACACGATTTCTGAAGCAACCGTTTCACCGACGGTCCCGTAATTGAAAAGACGCTAAAGTTGCCAGTCGTATCGACGACATGGGTATCAGCGGAAAGACTCAAGGAGAAATCCCATGAGTCCTCTTCTTGTTCAACTCGTTCTAGCGTTAACCAACGATTCGGACCGACCCAGCACACTTTCACACTTCCCACAGACGCCCAAGTACAAGGTTCGCTAGGCAATGTCGCTTCAGGGCATGGCGAACTGGATTCCTGCCGATTTCTTACTACGGAATCTAAGAGAGTCAGTAACCGAGCGTTCTGCCACTCCTCAAGCACTATACCGATATCAGAGTCCGCTGCAGTATCGACCTTCTCTATCAACGAGCCGCTCGAAGCGGCGAGTCTCCTCGGTGGCGCATCGCGCTCGATCAGATCCCCGCCTTCTTCCGCTTTCTGCATTGCGTTGTCGAGGTCATAGAAGGTAGCCGAAGCAATTCGGGCTTCGACGAATCTTCCGTCGTCTAACGCACAATGAAGAGATTCGCCTAGTCGTTCTAACCCACCTTTCACCATCGCGAAAGCAATCGTACGACCGAGTGTTGCGCTGAAATAACTCGATGTCACAAATCCCTGCATAGCAGCTGGTACTTTTTTCGTCGGTTTATTCAGCAACTGACCGCCTTCCGGCAATGTCTTCATCGGGTCAAGGGTTTCAAGTCCAACAAACTGCAATCTGTCTTGTCGTTGATAGTCCTGTAGCGCAAGTGAACGCCGCCCAACAAATTCAACGTCTTTGGTTTTGCGTACACACCAATCCATGTTCATGTCTGCTGGCGTCATCGAGCCGTCAGTGTCCTGTCCGGCGATGATGAATCCCTTTTCTGCCCGCAACACGTGCATGGTTTCAGTGCCGTAAGGCGTTATTCCGTACGGCTTGCCAAATTCGACGACCTGCTCCCAAAGAGATAGAGCGTATTGCGCAGGCACGTTGATCTCGTACGACACCTCGCCACTGAAGCTGATCCGAAAGATGCGCGCATCGACTTGCCCTATCTTCACCGATTGCACTGTCATGAACGGGAAGCTCTCGTTAGAAGGGTCTAAATCGGGACATAGTGCTTTAACAACGTTTCTCGATCTTGGTCCAACCACCGCTATCGTCGCCCAGTGATCTGTGACAGATGTCAAACGGACATCGAGGTCCGACCATTCCGTCTGATGCCACAGTTCCATCCACGAAAGAACCGCTTCGGCATTTCCCGTTGTTGTATGGACGAGAAAGTGGTTTTCCGCTAAGCGTGCGGTAACGCCGTCATCAAAGATCATCCCAGTGTCATGCAACATCAACCCGTAGCGACATCGCCCGACTCGTAGTTTCGCGAACGCGTTGCTGTACATTCGGTCGACGAAAACCGCCGCATCCTTACCTGTTACGTCGATCTTGCCCAAGGTCGATGCGTCGAGAACAGCAACGCTATTCCGGGCGGCGAGCACTTCTCGATTGACTGCTTCTTGCATGGACTCGCCATCGCGTGGGTAGTACCAAGGACGCTTCCATTGACCGACGTTTTCCCATTTTGCTCCATGTTGGACGTGCCACTGATGCATGGGCGTATGACGTTCAGGATCAAATAATGCACCAACGCTTCGACCAGCGATCGCTCCGAACGACACGGGCGTATATGGTGGTCTGAATACCGTGGTGCCGACTTCGGCCATCGATATATCGAGGGTGTCCGCTAGTACGCCTATACCGTTGATATTTCCGAGCTTCCCTTGATCGTTGCCAAAGCCTAGTGCCGTGTAACGTTTGACATGCTCGATCGACTGATAGCCTTCTCTAGCAGCCAGCTGAATATCGGCAGCCGTCACGTCGAGTTGAAAGTCCACAAATTGTTTTGGAGCTCTGCTATCAGACCGCTGATGTGGCGCTTTGAAAACCTTGTCGCCGCGGCTAGGTTCTATTTCGTCAATTCGCGGTATCGGCAAATCTAGATCGTCACTACGAAATGAACGGATTTGTTGAATCGCGTCGATGCCTTCGTGCATACATGCCGCGAGCGTTCGCGCACCATTGATCCCGCCCGCGGTTGTGACACTTGGCGATGGCGAGTCAAGCAAAAACGCGACCTCTTGCTCGTCCCATCGAGCCATCGTCCGAGTATGCGCGTTGAGATGAATGACTGGGTTCCAACCACTCGAAGTCGCAAGCAAATCACAACTGAACGTCTGCAGCTCTCCTTCTAAGTGCTTCTTGTCATCGGAGAGACGCGCGATTTGCGCGCGGTCTACGCACTTGCCACCTTGCGCTTCCGTCACAATGTGCTCGCGGAATACTGGAATGTTCCGCGTATCGCAACCGGCGACTAACGTCGACTGTAGATTCGATCGTGTGTCGCATATCGCGACGACGCGTTTGCCCACGTCATGCCACGCAAATGCAGCCTCGTATGCCTGATCGTTGGTGGTCACTACGACGAGATCATTTCCAGGCGCAACTCCGTAGCGATTGAGGTAGCTAGAAATCGCGGACGGCAGCATGATCCCTGGTAAATCGTTGTTCGCGAACGTCAATGGGCGCTCAAGTGCACCAGTCGCGAGAACAACATGCTCTGCGCGTATCTGGTGTAACCGCTCTCGCGGGACGCCAGAATTTGAAGATGGCTGATTGACCAAACGTTCGCAACCCATCGCAAGGCTATGGTCGTACAAACCGAATATGGTGGTACGCGGGAGCAGCAGCACGTTTGGGTGCGCTCGAAGCGAAGCAACGGTACGTTCGACCCATAACGTGGCTTCTCCATCGTCAACGCGTGATGAACTCGACAGCATCCAGCCACCGAACTCCGTCTGCTCGTCAGCGATGATCACGCGTAGGTCGAGTTCGGCAGCTGCGAGCGCAGCAGACAACCCTGCGGCTCCAGCTCCAACGACCAGGACATCGCAATGATGGTGATATTTATCGTAAATATCGGGATCACGATCCTCTGGCACACTACCGAGACCAGCGGCATCGCGAATGAGCTTCTCGCCAAAATCCCATATCGCCTTGGGTCGAATAAGTGTCTTGTAGTAAAACCCTACCGGCATCAACGACGAAACGCGACTCCCAAGGCGCCGAACGCCCAATCTATCTGTCGTCGTCGCGCTTTTTGCGCTTAAGCCATCTACAAGCTCAATCTCGGTCGCACGCAGATTCGGAGTTGAGCTTTCGGCTGACTCGTGTTGGACAATCGCGTTCGGTTCCTCTGGGCCGGCACCGACGATGCCGCGGGATCGGTAGTACTTGAAGCTTCGTCCGACTTCTACGACCCCGTTGGCTAAGAGCGCGCTTGCTAGAGTGTCGCCTTCGAATCCCTGGTATGTCTCGCCGTTAAACGAGAATGAGATTGGTGTTGCTCGGTCGATGCGTCCACCCGCGTCGAGACGTCGGACTTGACTCATCTGTCGCGACCCGGCACTGTAGGAGGATCGATCCCCATTCGATAGACCAACTTGATCTCATACGTCTCCGTGTCGCGTACGACATTGAAATGCTGTCTGCAACCTACGGTATGGTGCCAGATCTCACGATGTTCACCTCTCGGATTTGTACGGTAATGAAGGTACTCTCCCCATTCCTGATCCGTTAGTCTATCCGGTAGTTCTGGCCGTTTGATATGTGCTTCACCGACGCAGTGAAACTCGTCTTCGTCGCGAACTGACTCGCAATACGGACAGTAAATCCTCAACACTAGTGTGCTACTCCGGCAGCACCATGTTCGTCGATCACCGCGCCGCTATGGAAACGTTCGACGCCAAACGGTGCGGCTAAAGGATGTGGCTTGTCCTCTGCGACCGTGTGCGCAAAAACAAAACCGGATCCTGGTGTAGCTTTGAAACCTCCGGTGCCCCAACCACAATTGAAGTAGAGCCCAGGTACCGGCATGCGACCGATGATCGGACATGCATCGGGGCAAATGTCGACGATACCGCCCCACTGTCGATTCATTCGAACTCGACTGAACACCGGAAAGAGTTCGCATATTGCACGTGCAGTCTCCTCGATGATCTCGAACGAACCGCGCTGACCGTAACCGTTGTAGCCGTCCGTGCCGGCACCAATAACAAGATCGCCTTTATCCGACTGGCTGAGATACCCATGAACGGCACTCGACATAACGACGGTATCAAGACATGGTTTAAGCGGTTCTGAAACAAGTGCCTGAAGTGGTCGAGATTCGATCGGAAGCTTCAATCCCGCAAGCGCCGCTACGACACCAGAGTTCCCTGCCGTCACGCAAGCGACTTTGCTCGATCGGATTCGCTTACGTTCCCCTTCATGCTCGACCACGACGCCTTCAACCGCACCGGAACCTAGGTTGAGTGAAATTTCGACAACGCGTGCGTGCTCAACAATGTCTACACCGAGCCGATCTGCTGCTCTCGCAAAACCCCAAGCTACCGCATCGTGACGCGCAACACCACCGCGGGGTTGCCAAGAGGCACCCAGAACTGGATATCGATTGCCAGGGGAACAGTCAAGTATCGGCACGATCTTTTGAATGTCGGCTGGACTAAGTACCTCACCATCAATGCCATTCAAGCGATTAGCGTTGACACGGCGCTCGATGTCTCGCATATCTTGAAGTGAGTGGCCGAGGTTTAAGACACCGCGCTGACTGAACATCACGTTGAAATTCAGGTCGGCGCTTAACCCTTCCCAGAGCTTTAGTGCAAATTCATAGAGATGGGCTGCTTCATCCCGCAGGTAATTGGATCGGACGATGGTTGTATTGCGCCCGGTGTTCCCGCCGCCAATCCACCCTTTCTCAAGTACGGCTACATTCGTTAAGCCGTGATTCTTTGCGAGGTAATACGCTGTTGCAAGTCCGTGACCACCGCCACCAACGACGACAACGTCGTACTCGTCTTTCGGTTCGACGGAATTCCACGCTGGCGTCCAGCCTTCATGATGCCTGAACGCTTGCCGTATCAATTGCAGGAACGAGTAACGTTGAGTCATTCCGCTATATATCGACTTGTCTTAATTCTGGTGGTTGTGAAATCTATCCAAAGCAAGTGCCAACATCATGCGCGCAATCGCTGGTTTTGTGGATCGTATGGACTTTCAGGAATGACTCTACAAGGGTACCGCGTACCCAAGACATCAATTTCTAGCATGGTGCCCTCCTTGCTCAAGGAAGGTTCAATCATGCCGAGCGCGAGCGATTGTTTCAATCGAAAGCCGTAGTTCCCACTCGTCGCACGTCCAATCATTTCGTCATCTAGGAATAGCGGGTTGTTACCAATCGCATCCGCGTCGTCTGGACCATCCACGGCAAGCGTCACGAAGGCATTGTTGAATCCTCTCTCTTGCCACGCTATCAGTCCTGCGCGACCGGTGAATTCGTTCTTATCGAGTTTTACGAATCGGTCAAGACCTGACTCGAACGCAGCGTACTCGATGGACATTTCCGTACCGATCATGCGATAGGATTTCTCAATACGCATCGCATCCATCGCTCGTATACCAAACGGCGCTAATCCCAAGTCTTCACCCGCACTAGTGAGCGTATCGAAGATCGAATTTTGATATTCGATCGGATGATGCAATTCCCAACCCAATTCGCCTACAAAGTTCACTCGAAGCAATTTTGTTGGCGACAAGCCGACTGTACCGTCACGGCCGGTAAGCCATGGGAAGGACTCACTGCTCAGATCGATATCGCACGTGCGTTCTAACAGCTGTCTCGAATTTGGACCCGCGATGACCAAAACGCCGATGTTTCCAGTCAGGTTTTCGAACGACACGGACCGATCGGTCGGCATCTGGCGAAGGAGAAAATCGTGATCGAGTCGCTGGAACGCACCAGCGGAGACGAGGTAGAAACTGTCACTGGCTTCGCGCAGAATCGTAAATTCGCTCTGCACACCACCTCGCGTATTGAGCGCATGGCATAGACTGATTCGGCCATCGCGAGCCGGAAGTCGATTCGCAACTAACCCGTTTAGGAACTCCTCAGCACCCGGTCCGGATACTCTTGCTTTCGCAAAAGCCGTCATGTCAAGCAGGCCAACGTTCTCCGACACGTTGTTGCATTCGTTGCCAACATGCTCGAACCAGCGCGACCGTCTAAAAGACCAATGATCTTCACGTGGTTCACCTTTCGATGCAAACCAGTTCGGTCGTTCCCAACCAAACTTCTGGCCAAAAACTGCACCGAGGTCCTTCATCCGTTGGTAGCATGGCGCTGTCCGATGAGGTCGCGCTGCCGGGCGTTCCTCGTCTGGATAGTGCACCGTGAAGACGTTCGCATACGCTTCTTCGTTTTTTGTCTTAAGGTATGTTCCGGACGCATAGTCCCCGAATCGACGCGGCTCGACGCCGAGCATGTCGATCGTAGGCTCACCTTCAACGATCCATTCAGCTAGCTGCCAACCTGCACCACCGGCTGCCGTAATACCGAAGCTATGACCTTCGTTCAACCAGAAGTTCCTTAAACCCCACGCTGGACCAATGATGGGACTGCCATCGGGGGTGTACGCGATCGCACCGTTATAGGTTTGTTTGATACCGAGCTCGCCGAAGAGCGGGACACGATGAATCGCTGACTCGATATGCGGCGCAAGCCGATCAATATCGCTCTCAAACAACTCGTATTTGCTCTCAGCCCCTGGACCGTCAATGTAACACGCTGGTGCACCTTTCTCGTATGGACCCAGAAGCAAGCCACCCGCTTCCTCGCGCATGTACCAGGAACCATCCGACTCTCGCAATACTCCCATCTCCGGTAACCCGGCTCCGCGACGTGATTGAATGCTCTCGTGGGGTTCGGTCACGATGTACTGATGTTGAACCGGTAGGACTGGAATATCGAGACCTACCATCGCGCCTGTATTGCGAGCGAAATTTCCGGTTGCCGATACGATGTGTTCACAGTCGGTGACGCCCTGATTGGTGGTGACCCGCCACTCACCATTCGCTCGCTGCTCGATCGTATGAACGACCGTCTGCTGGTTGATTTCCGCGCCTAAGCTACGAGCACCACGCGCCAACGCTTGCGTAAGGTCGGCAGGTTGGATGTACCCGTCGTCCGGATGCCTGATGGCACCAAGTAATCCGTCCTTCACCGCGAGTGGCCAAATTTCGGTGACCTGATCGGCGGTAAGAAACTCCACGTTGACGCCAATCGTCTGTGCGACGCTTGCATATTGACGGTATTCGTCCAATCGGTCGGGCGTCATCGCGAGGCGAATGTTGCCGACAGTTCTTAAACCGACGTCTTGCCCGGTCTCCGCCTCTAGCTCTTTGTACAGACGCACTGAGTATTTATGGATTTGGCCAACCGAGTAGCTCATGTTGAATAAGGGCAACAGGCCGGCCGCATGCCAAGTCGACCCAGAAGTCAGCTCATGCCTTTCGAAAAGAACGACGTCAGACCACCCCTTCTTTGCCAGGTGATACAAGGTCGAGACGCCTACAACGCCGCCTCCGATGACAACCACCCGTGCGTGATTACTCATTCAATGCTTCCATCGTTGAAGAGATTCACTCATGCACTTCACTAGCAACGATTGGCTCACACCTTTTCAACAACTGTTCGCGCCACTCAATCACCTTCCGCACGCCACCGAACGTAAACACATGTGCATTTTCAACTCGAACATCAAGCCCCGAAGACAAACGCTCAGCGACGGGTGAGAGCACGCTAATAGGATCCCATTGACCGAGCATACGAAGCGCGCTAGGTTTCGTTAGGAGCCCGCGAACTGAGTGTCTCACGCCACACTTTGCTGCATATCTGATCAACGTCTTCATTTGTGTCGGTCCTGCGACGCCCACACTAACCGGCACCTGCAAACCTAGATCACTTGCTTTCGTAAGCCAAGCAAGTAGCGGTGAAGCGTCAAAACCGAACTGGGTCACTGCCTTCAGCATAAATCCATCGCGCGATGCCACGTCGAGCTTTCTGAGAAACGCGTCGTTTAAATCTTTCTTAGCGATGTACGGGTGACCATCCGGATAGACTGCCACTCCCACCCGTTCTACCCCATGCGTCACAAGGATCTTAGTCTGTAGCAACTCGAGTGAATCCTTGAAGTAGACCTGCTCTTCTAGTACGTCGCCAGCGATAAGCATCACGGACCGAACGCCGGCCGATTCAAGTGATTTAGCCCACTGAATTAACTCATCGCGATTCTTCAAACGCCGCGCCGGAAGATGCGGAATGGGACGACACCCACGCTCTGCAAGTGAACGAGAAGCTGCGAGTGTTTCCTCCCAAGAACCCGTTGGTGGAAAGGGAACATAAACTTCAGTATCTGGCTCGACTTGCTCCAATATCGCCGGCCGCTGAACGATGTCTCGTGCGAGCACTTCCAACGATGCAGTCGCCACCAAACCTTGTAGGGTTCTTGACGTCTCAGTTTCGAGAGAACGATCGCGAGGAATCCGGTTCACGTTTCTGAAATTCAACTCGCGACCTCCTCAGTCCGCGTGATCTTTACCCCGCCCGTGAACCACTTCACGGATATTTGGATTCACACTAGGTCGGAAAGGCACTTCAACTACCCTCGCATCGACCGTATAGTCGGCGGCGTTACCCGCGTACTCTTCAGGCAGCGCAATTCGGTATTCCTCCCCTACATCTCGACCCGTCCAAGGTACGTAAGCCAATGCGATGTTGGTTTCAAGTTCAGGAGAATACCAGGGAGACGTCACGTAGCCAACGGCTTCTTCGGTTGTGCTGCTCTTGACGAGCCAAAAGTCATTGGCGTAGTCGGTGACAGGTTCGCCACCAAACGTCAATCCCACCATTCCGAGTTTGAAAGGTGCTTCACCCGCATCGATTTGAGCTCGTATCTGGTCCAGTCGATCTTTACCAATGTAGTTGCGATTCTTCTTGCGAGGCACTTGATAAGCTAGATTGCACTGGAACGGTGAAGTCTCGCAGTCCATGTCCTGGCCATAAGAAAGAATCCCCGCAGCGATGCGTCGGTGGTGCGCGGGCGCGATGACCATGAGATTGTGTTTCTCGCCCGCCTCAAGCACCGAATACCACAGGTCCTCCGCATAAAGAGTCGCGTCCTTGAGATAGATCTCGTATCCCTTCTCACCCGTAAATCCACTTTGAGAAATGACGACATCGTGACCCCTTACGATGCCGTTCATCAAACCGTAGTATGGAATCTCCCGGATTTCTTCACCAAACAGGTCGATCATCAATGCTTCGGATTTCGGTCCCTGGATTTGAACTGGCGCAACGTCAATTTCGGCGATGGACACATCGAACTTATGATCATGATTGACGCCACGTAACCACAATTCAAGATCGCTATCCGCAAGTGAAAACCAAAATTCGTCCTCTGAGACTCGCAGCAAGACAGGATCGTTAAGGATGCCTCCGTCTGCATTACATAAGATCACGTATTTAGCATGCATTGGCTTTATCAATGCCGCATTGCGCGTAATCACATAGTCAACGAAACTCTCTGCGTCCGGTCCTTTGACCATGATCTGTCGCTCAACCGCGACGTTCCACATGGTTACGTGATTAACGAGTGCGTCATACTCCACCATCGCGCCGCCGTCTTCTGGACGAACGTAACCTCGAGGGTGATAGACCCTGTTGTAAATCGTCGCACGCCAGCATCCTGCCTCCATCGACAAATGCCAGTAAGGAGATTTACGAACTCGTGTGGAAATCAATAGTTCTACTTGCGTAGGACCTGATTGTCTTAGGTTGATCGGAACAAAACGATCCGTCTGATCAACCGCAAGATTTTGACGTAAGTCAGCGTAGCGAATCTGCTGATTCGCGTAGTTCATCGAACCCATCTTCAAACAACTCCGATGTCGCCGGGGGTGGCGAAACCCGCGCCGTCCTAATTCGTGCGCAGCGCAACAATAGTTAAAAGCTAGCGCTCACGCAAGCTTTTTTTATAGAAAAATTCTGCTATGGGAACTTGCATTCAACGACGAAATTTGTCCACTCTCGGTAGGACCCAGAAACGCTTCCTAAATGAACCAGCAATTCAGAGATCGGTTGCTCCGTGAGTTGAAAGACGCGAAGGTTCTGACGGAAAGGGATTTTCGGCTCTCTCGTTCGTTTCTTCATAAAAATTAGTAAAAAACTCGACCACTACCACGTTTTGACTCTATGAGCCAAACAGAAGCAACTGTGATTTTTATTCACGAGGTGAATGAAGATCATTCACGCCGTGAGTAATTTAGCCTACTAGAACGACCACTTAGCGCAACTGGGCTCTACGACCAATTTCGTCGCACTAAGGTGTTAGATTTGAGCTTAGTGTTTTCCACGCGAGGTCTTCAGCTGTTATTTAGATTCGTACGCGTCCTCAGTAAGCCTAGCTATGTGGAGAAGGTGTTAAAAGCGACGAATCAATTCTTTGTGATCTATGTGCCAACAATAAGCAAGTGTTTTGACCTCGCAACAATGCTCGAACAACCTTGAATGCGGGGATTTTTCCAAGTAGCAGAAAAACACCTTCCGTTCACACGAGCTGACAAAAAATAGTAATGAGACAGCCCCCACGACCGCACGTTCTACGACGCCAGGTGTAACGTCAAAATCGTTAGCGAGCGATTCCGCATCCTCGTCTGCAGAAGGAATTCCGTGACGCTCAAGTTGTCGACGCCAAATTCGTGCACGAATCTCAGCTGAAGGTTTGCGCAGTTCTAACGCATACATCATGCGCCTCAGTAAGGTGGGATTGGTCTGGCGTGCCGAATTAGAGGTCCACAGAATTGGAACTGCGTTTTGCTCGAGAAGGCGATGCATGAACACCTTTGAACCCTCAGAACCTCGGGTCCGTCGGCGAAGACCTGAAAACACCCAATCCAACATAGAGTCGCGTTCCGCTAGCAGGTCCTCCATTTCGTCAAAGAGCAAGATTGAGTTTCGTGCGTCCCCGAGAATACGATCGGTTAAACGAAGTTCTTGAAGTCTTTCTGAACGGGAAGGTTCGCGTCCCTGTTGATCGGATTCACCAACGCTATAGAGAACTACATCCAATCGCTCCGCAAGTGTTTTACAGAATTCCGTTTTTCCCGTTCCCGGCGGTCCGTGGATCAGCACATTCACACCTTTTTCGCCCGTACTCAGTGCACCAACAATGAGCTTCTCAACATGGTCGCGACCGGACTCGACGTGGTCGAAATCTCGCCACTCAAGTTCTGACGGGGGTGCTTTCTCGAACAACATTTGCTGAATCTGCCTGGTACTGTTCGAAGGTTCATATGGCAATCGCCTAAGCCGACTCAGTACCGTAATTTCTCCGTCTTCGTCTACGGACACGATGCCTGATTGAACCATTGGCGAATCAAATGAAAACCGTTCGCGTAGAAATCCACGAGCAACACCTAACAAAAGAGCTAGGTTCGGATTTAGTATCGAAAAACTTGCATACCGCGATCGGGAGTGCTTTTGGTAATCAAGCATTTCGTCAACAAAATGTTCGATATACGAGTCGGTTTCGTAGTGCAAAAGAAAGTTGAGGAGAGAGGTATAACCAAAAGTGGTGTTTAAGCAGCATCCGTCAGGCTGCTTTCTGTGT
>JAPOVV010000097.1 GCA_026707945.1 Gammaproteobacteria bacterium
GTTGATGCTCATCGCGCTCGTCGCATTGCCGATGTTCGTGTCACAGACCCTTGAAGTAGGGGACGTCGACTTGAACGTGACGAGCGTAGGTGCAATAGGTACCTTTAGCCTGCTTGCGTGGGGGCTTGGCTACTTTGGCCAACCGCATGTACTCGCCCGCTTTATGGCGATAAAACGACCTCAAGAATTGGGTCGTGCAAAAGTTATTGGCATGTGTTGGATGTTCATCGCCACGGTGGGAGCGATAGCTATTGGAATAGTCGGTAGCGCGGCTGTGCCTGAACTAGCAGACCCAGAAACGATTTTCATTCGTATCGCGGAGCTGTTCCTGAACCCATGGCTAGCTGGACTCTTGATCGCTGCGATCCTCGCGGCCGTTATGAGCACCGTGGACTCTCAACTCATCGTCGCATCCACGAGTATCGTCAACGACCTGTTTTATATCAAGAATCACAAACTCTTCGTAAGTCGGTTGGTAGTCATCGGTGTCGCGATTGGCGCAGGTGTCATCGCATTTAATGAGAACAGTGTTATCTTGGACGTGGTCGCGTATGCATGGGCGGGTCTAGGTTCTAGTTTCGGTCCGGCACTGTTGTTTGCGCTATTCTGGCGGCGCACGACGGGTGATGCCATCGTCGCGGGCATGGTGACCGGTTGTGTTACTACACTAGTTTGGCATAACTTAGGCGTGAACTACGGCGGCATATTCGCAGATGTTTATGAAATGATTCCCGCGTTCGCATTAGCGTGTGTCGCGATCGTGGGTAGCGCTTATTTATTCCCGGATGAAGAGGCTGAATCCCGCTTTAGAACGCTTGAACAGCTTATGGATTCTTCGAGTGATGCTCGTGAAGCTTGATGATGTTTGAAACGCGCTTCTTCCGGTAAATTTGCTTCTCGCGACCAGGCCCATCGATACCTATTCGGCCTGGTTCAAAGCGACGCAATTCATGTCGTACGGGTTCGCCATCGTTGGGTTCTAGTACAAGAAAATAGCTGGTCAAATGCCAGTTCCCAGACTCAAGCGTATCGTCGGTGCTTGCCATATAGTTTCCGGCGTCACCGCGAGCACCGATAAACTCGATGCGGTTGTTATTGGTGTTCTCGCCTTCTAGATCCCATTGACCGATCAAGTCGAGTTCCTCGACCCATCTTCTTCTAGCTGAGCGCGTTCGCAATATCCAAAATAGGATCACTACTGCGACGACGCCGAGAATGAGCAAAGCGTTCATTGTGACCGATAGCTCTGTAATCGTGAATGCACTACGTCAACAAATATTAATTCAACCGAAACCCGTTTTTGCAACGTCGCCTGGTATAAGTGGATAGCTTATCCCAGCCCATTTCTGCACGACTCGGACAACCTGGCAACAGTATCCAAATTCGTTGTCGTACCAGACGTAGAGTACCACACGTTTTCCGTCATCAACGATGGTCGCTTCGCCGTCCACAACACACGCGTGTCGATTTCCGATAAAGTCTGATGACACGATTTCTGGTGTCTCGACGAAGTCAATCTGGCGCTGTAACGCCGAATTGAGTGCAGTATCGCGTATGTGATCGTTGAAGGCTTGTTTGTTCGTACTCTTCTCTAGTCGTAAATTCAATATCGCAAGTGAGACATCTGGCGTGGGTACGCGTATCGCATTTCCTGTTAGTTTCCCTTCTAATTCCGGGAGGAGATTGGCGACTGCATTTGAAGCCCCGGTTTCCGTAATCACAAGGTTCAAAGGTGCACCACGTCCGCGCCGGTTCTTCTTGTGATAGTTGTCTAGAAGGTTCTGATCTGGCGTGTAGGCATGAACGGTCTCCATATGACCATGCGCAATCTCGTATTCGTCGTTAACGGCTTTGAGAATTGGGACGATTGCGTTCGTCGTACACGATGCTGCAGAGAGTATCTTGTCATTGTGAGATAAGAGGTGCGAGTTGACGCCGGATACGATGTTGGGCACTCCATCTTTACCAGGTGCGGTCACAATAACGCGGTCAATTCCCTTAGCTTCCAGATGCTGACGCAACCCGGGTTCATCACGCCACGCCCCCGTGTTGTCGATGACGACTGCATCCTCAATCCCGTATTCTGTGTAGTCGATCTCGCTTGGACTATCAGAATAGATCATCCTGACGACGTTGCCGTTCGCGATGATGCACTGGTTTTCGTTATCCACGCGAATGGTGCCTTTGAAAGCACCGTGTACGGAATCGCGCCGTAGCAAGCTCGCACGTTTTTCCAGATCGCCATCGTTACCTGGTCGTACCACGATGGCTCGCAGCCGAAGTTGATCTCCGCCCCCTGTCTTTTCAATGAGTAAGCGCGCTAACAGTCGTCCGATTCTTCCAAAACCGTAGAGCACGATATCTTGTGGTTTGCTGAGCGGCTTGATGTGGCGTCCAATGACTTCGCTGCACTCGTTTTGCGCGTATTCGCGTTCGGAAGGCACAGGATGACCGTTTTCTTGTAGCTCCATATATTTGACGGTCAGCTTGCCGACATCGATATGTGAAGGACCTAGATCGAGTTCACTTAGTGCGCACAAGAGCGGATAGCTTTCGTCCTCAGAAAGCTCGTTTTTTGCGACTTGACGCACAAATCGGTGCGTGCGCATGATGTCGGTTACGCTTTGGTTATAAAGCGCTCGACCATAGCAGTACGTTACGACGTTTTTACGGTAGAGCTTGCCGATGATTGGAATCATCGCCTCTGCTTTTTCTTCACGACGTTTCCAATCGGGGAAATAGTCGTCGAGATGTGGTAGCGCCAATGGAATCCGTCGGTTCTATACGTTAGTAGCTGCGAATGATAAGAATGAGATGTCGAAACGGTGGTCGAAAATAGAGATTTAGATGACTACCAATAGTCGTTTTCTGCGTTTAATATGCACATAGCGAAACCTAACAAACCGTGGCGTAAATGAGACTGAGTTTTGTTGTTGTCTGCTTAACGCTAGCGTCTACCGCTGTAGTTGCTGATGACGAGTGTCCGGATGCGTCGTCGTGTGATAACCACCGATATTCAGCAGACGTTCGCATTCGCTATGGGAACATAAATGACAATATCAACAAGGATGCGAACACGCTTACAGGCCGTTTGTTGATGACTTTTCGGACGCCCCAGGTGGGAAACTTTCGAGCCGTATTCGCAGCAGAACATGTCAACGATTTTGGAATCGATACATACAACGACGGCGGAACCAATGGTAGATATGAGTATGCAACTGAAGTAGACCCGTCAGGTACGGAATTGGACGAGGCTTTCATCGAATACAAACGGGAATCCGCGCTCATTCGATATGGTCGTCAATACATAAACCATGGGAAACTACCTCAACGATATCTCGGAACCGTTGCGTGGCGACAAAATCACCAAACCTATGACGCGCTCTCCATTGACGCGAAGTTTGCTGAGAAGTTCAGACTTGAGCTAGCTCTGGTGGAAAAGGCATATCGTGTTTTTGGACGCGATCATCCAAGCCGTGCGATTAGAGAATGGGATCTTGACGGCATTGCGATCCGGGGCACCTATCCTGTTCCAAAATTCGCCGATGTAACCGGTTACGTCTACAACCTAGATTTCGATGACAACCGGCTCCTATCGACTCGGACTATCGGTCTGATGGCGGAGGGACCCTGCCGCTCGGACCCCTCGAAATTCGGATGGTCAGGAGCGTGTAAGATCGAAGTAGCTACCCAATCTGCATTGCACGAATCGGTCGGATTTGACCGTCTACTTTACGCGCATTCGTCTGTTGGGGTTGATTTCTCAAACTTCCGAAAGGAGAACACCACCGGTAGCATATCGTTCAGCGCGACGGTCTTGGACGGCGACGGTGAGTATTCCTTCAAGACACCACTGGCGACTTTGCACGGGTATGCGGGGGCAGCTGATAAGTTCTTGGTGAATACACCGCCCGATGGACTTCGCGATGTAGAAATTCGAATCAAGGAACGATTACTCGGATGGGACGTCACGGTGGGGCTGCACCGCTTTAATACCTTGTTCAAAGACCTGCCAACATACGGTACCGAGGTCGATATAGCTGCTACGCGCACCTTCGGTAAGTACAAGTGGATTCTTAAGTTCGCCGACTATCAGGCAAACGAAGAGTGGAAGCCGCTGTTTTACGGTATCGATGCGACGAAATTCTGGGCGACCGTACAGTTTTCGCTCTAATTTGGTCACCTTAGTCGATTAGCTGCTCAGCTTTCGACTTATCTAAAACCTGCATTCACAGTGGTTAACGCCTCTGAGCCCGGGCACAACTCGGCTTCACCAAATTGATTAAGTGGCGTGCTCGGTGTTTCGAGTACTTCGTGAATGTCGGAAGCTATGGGATCTACGTAAAGCAATCCGGTAATCACGTCCCCTTGTTCCTGCGCTCGCTGTACGTGATTTAGCGCGCCTACCCGATCGTGTGGGTCGTACGTCTCCGAGATTTTTCGAAGTCGTAGAACGCTGCCGTCTGGCATATCGACTTCTTTGAGCGTTCCCGGCGCATACTCAATCTCGATCTGCTCGTGCGGCATGACTAGCTGAGCATCGACCATGGACGCCGTGTGCTCGCGAACGTATTGATAGCTCTTGGTTGAACCGTTGTGATTGTTAAACATGACGCACGGGGAGATTACGTCGATGAAGGCGAAGCCCTTATGCATGATCGCAGCTTTGATTAAAGGTACCAGCTGCTGCTTGTCCCCGGAAAAGCTTCTGGCGACGAAGCTCGCGCCAATTTGCAGTGCCATCGAGACGAGATCGATCGGCGAGTATAGATTGGGGACACCTTTTTTACTCGTGGAACCGCGGTCGTTGGTCGCAGAGAATTGCCCCTTGGTTAATCCATACGTCCCATTGTTGTCAACGATATAGAGCATGTTGACTTTTCGGCGAACGATGTGCGCAAACTGCCCTACTCCAATAGAAGCGCTATCGCCATCACCAGAAACACCGATGCAGTGCAGCTCGTGGTTCGCTAGATTCGCGCCGGTCGCGACGGACGGCATTCGACCATGAACAGAATTGAACCCGTGTGATGCACCGAGGAAATAGCTCGGTGTCTTAGAAGAACAGCCGATCCCCGAGATCTTGGCAAATCGATGCGGTGGAATCGCAAGTTCGTTGCAAGCGATAGCCACTGCTGCACTAACCGAATCGTGACCACATCCTGCACAAAGCGTGGAAACTGCACCTTCGTAGTCGCGTCGCGTAAGTCCAATCTCGTTGAACTGTAGGAGCGGATGATGAACTTTAGGTTTTGCGACAAAGGTCATGTTGACAGCACCTTTATGCGCGGAATGTTGTTGGCTTGGTAGTACGAGAGAATCTCATCTACGATAAAGTCAGCTGAGATCGACATACCTCCGTAGTACAAGATCGATTGAATACTTGACGGCAACACATCTAATTCATTTGTCATCAGCATCTTCATCTGTGCGTCGCGGTTTTGTTCAACCATAAAAACGATCTCATGGTTGTCAATAAACTCGACAACCTCTGGACCAAAGGGAAAAGCTCTAATGCGCATCGTATCGAGCTCGATTCCTTGTTCGTCCAGCATCGCCAAGCATTCAGACATAGGCGTGGAAGTCGTGCCGTAATAGATGATGCCTGCCCGTCGCCCTTCACTCTTGATCTCAGCAGCTGGTAGAAGTGACTTCGCGGTCTCCCATTTCGACAACAATCGATCCATGTTCTTGCTGTACGCATCTGGATCTTCTGTGTAGGTGGCGTATTCGTCGCGTGAGGTACCGCGCGTGAAGAACGAACCTTTCGACGGATGTGTCCCAGGAAGCGTTCGATAGCCGATACCGTCGCCGTCGACGTCCAGATAACGACCAAAAACCTCCATGTTGTCGAGATCTTCTGAATTAAGGACTTTACCGCGATCGTACTTGCGATTGTCGTCCCACGTGAACGCTTCGGATGTGATCTCATTCATGCCAAGATCAAGATCGCTCATTACGATGATTGGCGTCTGTAGTCGATCCGAGAAATCGAATGCGCTCGCTGCAAAATCAAAACACTCGCGAGGACTTGCGGGAAATAGTAGCGGGTGCTTTGTATCACCATGTGACGCATACGCCGCTGCCAATAGATCGGCCTGTTGCGTACGGGTTGGCATGCCGGTGGACGGACCAGCGCGTTGAATATCGAAAAGAACCGCTGGAATCTCGGCGAAGTATGCGAGCCCCAGGAATTCTGTCATCAGCGAAATGCCCGGTCCGCTCGTCGCCGTAAACGCTCTCGCACCGTTCCAACCTGCTCCGATAACGATCCCTAGCGCTGCTAATTCGTCCTCAGCTTGAATGATGGCGAACTTGCGCTCTGAAGTTTCGGGGTCTACTCGTAACTTCCCCGCATGCTGTTCGTACGCCTCTGCCATCGATGTTGAGGGCGTGATTGGGTACCATGCACAGACGGTCGCGCCACCATAAATTGCACCTAGCGCGGCTGCTTCATTTCCGTCTACAAAAATGCGATCACCGAGTCGTTCAGAATGTCGGACCTGGATCGGTAACGGACAATCCAAGTAGTTTTGCGCATACGATCGACCCATCTCCAAGGCATGGATGTTCGGTTGGATCAGTTCGTCTTTGCCCTTGTATTGCGTCGATACCATGCTTGTAATAACACTGAAATCAATGTTGAGCAATGAGGTTAGCACGCCCAGATACACGATGTTCTTGAAGAGCTGACGCTGCTTCGGATCGGTAAATTCGGACAAGATCAATCGTGAGATGGGTACACCGACCGGCACGATATCTTCTCGCGCCAGTCTTGGATCGCGGCCCTTCGTGCTGTCAAAAAGCAAGTAGCCACCAGGTCTTAATGCCGCGACATCTTGCTCAAACGTTTCAGCGTTCATCGCAACCATGATGTCTACTTTGCTTCGCCGGCCAAAGTACTCCTGTTCAGATACCCTGACTTCAAACCAGGTTGGCAGACCTTGAATATTGGAAGGGAAGATGTTGCGCGACGCAACAGGGATGCCCATGCGAAAGAGCGCCTTTGCGAACATACCGTTCGCGCTTGCTGAACCAGAGCCGTTTACGTTCGCAAATCGAATGACAAAGTCGTTGTAACTGCTCATTCCGCGTAAGAACCTAGTTGAGGAATGTGGATGATCGACTTCTGCATATCCCAAGCATTAGTAGGACAGCGCTCGGCACATAGTCCGCAATGAAGGCACACGTCTTCGTCTTTCACCATAACGCGTCCTGTCTCAAGTTCGTCCGACACGTACAGTGCCTGCTCCAAATTGGTCGCAGGAGCAGTTAAGTAATCGCGCAGTTGCGTTTCCTCAGCGTTCGGCGTAAACGTGATGCAGTCCATTGGACAGATGTCAACGCATGCGTCGCATTCGATACAGAGTTTCTCGGTAAATACGGTCTGAACATCGCAATTTAGGCATCTTTGAGCTTCTCGACTGCCGAGTATCTCATCGAACCCCAATTCGACTTCGACTTTAATGTTCTCGAGAGATCGACGCCTATTAGCGTGAGGAACAAGGTAGCGTTGTGAGGCGTCGTGCTCTGCATCGTACGCCCACTCATGGACTCCCATCTTTTGACTAATCAGATTTAGTCCTTCCGGGGGTCGATCAGCTTTCGGATCCAGATCTTGGCACATCAGATGGATCGATATCGCCGCTTGATGAGCATGTGCTGAAGCCCAAATGATGTTTTCGGGTCCGAACGCCGAATCGCCGCCAAAGAAAACTTTCGGATGTGTCGACTGGAGCGTTACTTCATCAAGAATCGGGCAATCCCACTTGTCAAACTCGATTCCAATATCACGCTCGATCCAAGGGCAATGGTTCTCCTGACCTATGGCCATCAGAATGTGATCACACTCTATGAATACGTCTGGTTCACCGGTGGGTATGTACTTCAGACGCCCATCTTCTTCTATCGGTTTGACGCACTCGAAGATAACGCCTTTGAGTTTCCCGTCTTCGTGTACGAACTCTTTTGGCGGTCGGTTATTGATGATCGGAATGCCTTCCGACATAGCGTCTTCCTTTTCCCACTCACTGGCTTTCATTACCTCGAAGCCGGAGCGAACAACGACGGTTACTGTTTCAGCACCTAGCCGTTTGGAAGTACGGCAGCAATCCATAGCGGTATTACCACCACCCATGACGATGACCTTCCCTTCGATGGATGTGGTGTGGCCGAATGCAACGCTCGAAAGCCAATCGATACCAATCGAAATGTGTTCGTCAACTTCACGACGACCTGGAAGATCCAAGTCACGTCCACGAGGGGCGCCAGTACCTACGAAATAAGCGTCGTAATTCATATCGAGCATTTCTTTCATGCTCGTAATTTCATAACCGTAGGTCGCGTTGACACCCATATTGACGATCAGGTCGACCTCTTCTTCCAAAACGTCTGCTGGAAGACGGAACGCAGGAATCTGGCTTCTCATCATGCCGCCCCCCGCCGGATCTCGATCGAACATGTCAACGGTATAGCCGAATGGCAAAAGGTCACGCGCGACTGCGAGCGAAGCGGGTCCCGCGCCCAACAAGGCGATTCGCTTACCGTTCTTGATGTTTGGAACCTGTGGGAGGAACGATTCGATGTCGCCCTTGTGGTCGGCCGCCACTCTTTTCAAGCGGCAAATGGCGACGGGTTTTTCTTCTGTACGAACTCGTCTACAAGCAGGTTCGCAAGGGCGGTCGCACGTACGACCGAGAATACCAGGGAATACATTCGATTCCCAGTTGATCATATAGGCTTCCGTGTACATCCCTGCCGCGATCATGCGGATGTACTCGGGTACGGGCGTGTGTGCCGGACAAGCCCATTGACAGTCCACGACTCTGTGGAAGTATTCCGGCGCGTGAATATCCGTCGGATTCATGTATTTTCGATTAGATTGCGTCTCAAGTGTGTCGTATGCATTCGCAACTGTCGCAACTAGCTAAGGCGATGCACGCGATGCCAAACCGATTGCCAGGATGGGTGAGATGCGCAAAATCTCGATCCGTGAGGCTTTGATCATGCAACTCCATTTGCATGAACCACTCGTCGTTCGGTCGATGACACGTCATATAGACAATCGCGTCAATTCAATCAGCTTGTACGGACTACGCACGAACGACAAAGCAAAAATTCTACCAGATTCACGCGCTGAAATTCCTGATTTGCCATCATATATTTTTTGATTTGTCATCTTTTCATAACCATCTGATCTGATTCGGATGGCTGGTGCGTCCTTTAGTCTCGGTCAATATATTTGACTTCAAATGTGCCATGGCGTTCCGTTCGGATTCAATCTGAACCCAATTCAACCCATTCTTAGAATTTGCGCCCTGCGTTCAGACGCGAGCGCCGTTTCGGCGCGATCGTCAAAGCCACCTTCACGATTTCGACAACGGCTTTTTCTGAACATGTACCAGATACTTCAGGAATCAGATCGCTCCTAACGCGGCACGAACGAGCTTTGGACCTGTAATGGCGACTACCTCAACTTTGGCCTTCCCACCCGCAGGACAGGTGCGGCGCTGGGTTAATGTTCACGGCTGTGCCGCGAGCCACTATATTGCAGAATTAGCTGCGGTTTCGGCAGGATTGACAGTTGTCGTTGCGAACAATTCGGAAAACGCGCGTCGACTCGAAGCAGAACTTGGCTTTTTTGCACCGGAAATCTCGATTCGAACCTTTCCGGATTACGAAACGCTACCGTACGATCGCTTCTCACCACCTCTTACGCTGATCTCAGAGCGTCTAATGACGCTCTATCAACTTCCAAGTCTTCACAAGGGAATTCTCATCGTCCCCATCCGCACCATCATGCAAAGGATGGTGCCCCCAAACTACGTGCAATCTCGTTCTTTCGTATTGAACGTAGGTGATCGTTTCAATTTTGAAGAGCAATCCGCAAGATTTTTGCACAACGGCTATCGTCGCGTCGACACAGTCTATGAACCTGGTGAATTCTCCATTCGGGGCTCTTTGATGGACGTTTTTCCGATGGGTATGTCGCGTCCTCTCCGCGTTGATACCTTTGACGACGAAATTGATAGCCTTAGGTACTTTGGCATCGATACCCAGCTCACGACCGAACGCACCGAGAGCGTATCTATTCTCCCCGCCCACGAATACCGATTAGATGATGACGGTATTACAAAATTCCGCAATGCTTGGCACGCGAGTTTCGATGAAGATGTCAGGTACTGTCCAGACTATCAAGATGTCAGTGCAGGCGTAGCTCCCGACGGTATCGAGTGTTACCTTCCGTTTTTCTTTGATGACACCGCAACATTCTTTGACTATCTCACGGATAACGTGCAGTTCGTGTTTGACGACCAAGTCAAAGAGCATGGCGATGCATTTTGGCAGGAGATTGAAAGACGCTACGAATCGTTTCGTTTCGATCCAAAGCGGCCACTTTTGCCTCCGACGCGGCTGTATATACGAATAGATGAGGCAAGGCGTTATTGGAATAAATTCTCAAAGATTCAAATAGTTACCGATGATTCTTCACATCGAAACGCCGACGTGATCGAATCAGAATCGTTGCCGAATCTTGTTGCAAATCGCAGGTCACAATATCCGCTCCTACGATTACAGGATCATCTGACGTCGACCCTCCGAAGAACGCTATTTGTTGCGGAAACCAATGGCCGTCGTGAATTTCTGACAGATTTCTTAACGAAAGCGGATATCGTGCCGACGCCGTTTGAATCTTTTAAGGCGTTTCAGAATTCCGTTCATCAGATAGGCGTAACGGTTGCGCCGATCGACCGTAGTTGCGCATTCGCAGGCATTGATTTGATCTGCGAAACGGATCTCTTCGACTCACACAGTGCAGCCGTAACACTACGTGCACGAAAATCGGCCGTCGACCCAAATCTGGTCATTCGAAATCTGTTCGAGATCGATATTGGCACACCGGTCGTTCACATCGACCATGGTGTTGGGATTTATCGAGGCTTAACCTCACTGGCGATCGAAAACATAGAAAACGAGTTTGTTACGCTCGAATACGCCAAGGGAGATTTACTGCGCATTCCAGTTACGTCGCTTCATTTGATCACTCGCTATGTCGGCGTCGACGAGGAAGCGCTCCGTGTAGACCATCTAGGTAGTGATCGTTGGCGCAAAGTTCGCGAAAAAGCTGAAAAAAAGGTTCATGATGTCGCTGCTGAACTTCTGAGCATGTTTGCGCGTCGGGAACTGAATCAAAGCTTCGCCTATGCCCGAACGGATGCCGACTTCGACCGATTTTGCGATCAATGCGAGTTTCAACTGACCGATGACCAACTGGTTGCAGTAGATGCAATTCTTGACGATTTGAACGCGGAACGCGCAATGGATCGCATGGTTTGTGGCGACGTTGGGTTCGGTAAGACCGAAGTGGCCATGCGAGCGGCGTTTCACGTCGCGTCTCAAGGCAAGCAGGTGTTTTTGCTAGTTCCTACCACCGTGCTTGCGAGACAGCACTTTGAGACATTTGAAGATCGATTTGCTGACTGGCCGTTCGAAATCGACTATCTCACCCGTCATCGTACCGCGAAAGAACGAGAAAACATCCTCTCAAGAATCGAAGACGGCCGATTAGATATCACGATTGGTACGCACCACCTCCTTAATCCGACCGTCTTACCTCAAGATCTAGGTCTCTTGATTGTCGACGAAGAACACCGATTTGGCGTTCGCGATAAAGAAAGGTTACGGCAATTAAAGGCGAATGTCGATTTGCTCACGTTAACGGCGACGCCCATACCGCGTACGCTGAACATGACCCTCGAAGGGTTGCGCGACCTATCTTTGATCGAGACACCACCGGCGGAGCGACTAGCTATTCGAACGTTCGTGGCGGAACACGATTGGTCGCAAATTCAGGATGCGATCACCCGCGAGCTAGATCGTGGTGGACAGGTTTACTACTTACACAATCGAATCGATTCGATTTTCAGCGTAGCGGATACGCTTCGTGAGTTAGTTCCAGAGGCGCGTGTGCTTGTCGCACACGGTGGGATGCCGAAACTTCAGATCGAACAAGCTATGTCCGATTTCTACCATCGACGAGGCAATGTACTCGTGTGTACGACGATCATTGAGAGTGGGATTGACGTACCGAACGCCAATACGATCGTGATTGAGCGTGCTGACACACTGGGACTAGCTCAATTACATCAAATCCGCGGGAGAGTCGGTCGTTCGCATCACCAAGCATACGCTTACTTCACGACTGCTCCGGAACTTGCACTAACGACAAAAGCTAAACGTCGACTCGAAGCCATTGCACAGGCGGACGAATTAGGAGCCGGCTTCAAACTAGCGCTTGAGGATATGCAGATTAGGGGTGCCGGAGAGCTATTAGGCCAAGAACAATCGGGCGAAATAATGGACCTTGGATACGATTTCTACGTGCGGATGCTCGAGGAAACGATCGAGGCGATGAAGAGCAACCGCGTGCCTGACCTCGACAAACCGTTCGAACTCGGCCATGACGTGGATCTCAAAGTTGCGACGCTTATTCCGAGCGATTACCTACCCGATGTCAAAACTCGTCTCATACTCTACAAACGTATCTCTAACGCAATATCGAAACTAGAAATAGATCATCTGATGGCAGAGTGCGTTGATCGGTTCGGCGCAATTCCAGATGTCATGGTTAACTTGTTCCGTGTCACCAAGATCAAACTTGACGCTGTTGAGCGCGGCGTTGGTACGATTCGACTGAGTCGTGCGGGCGGTTTAATCGAGTTCATCGACCATGAGTTATTTGACATCGCGAAGCTACTCAATCGAATACAGGATTCGAATCCTCGTGAAACATACGAACTCATCGATAGTGGTAAGAAACTGAAGATTCGGCATACCTATCACGATGCGGAAGAAAGGATGACGTATATCGAAGGATTCCTTCAAGCCATCGCGTTGAGTGCTCGTTCTGCCGAAAAGGTTGCGTGAATCGATTTCAAAACTATGCGCTGGCGCTATGTGGTTTCATGTGCGTCAATGCATGTGCGGAGCCGCCTGCTTGGCTTGATGATTGGTATGAAATTGAAGTCATCATCTTTGTACAACCTGACGAACCGCCGCAAGAGTTCGAAGGATCAACTTCACTAATTTACACCGAAGATCTAATTGTTGACGCGCCGAATGTCATTGAAAACGTGACACGCGCATTCCCGCTCACCGGCGTGGAACGCGCGCGGCTACGCGAACGGTCCACTGCTGTTGACCTAACCACAGGAAGCGACCCTTGGTTCAGACCTTCTGAGTTTGAGCAAGGAAGTGTCCCGACGGAAGCAAATGAATCCGAGACTTCGCTCTATGGGACCTTCCCGGAATGGATGCTTCCACCCGGAGAAAGTTACGATCCACTATTTGTCAGTACATTCGAGGTCGTACCGTTTGGTGACTGGTTCTCCGCCCTCTCGTTAGCGAGTCTGATTGATAAGGAGGATGAGGAAGACGTAGAAGGTCTACATGAGGAATTTGTTGGAGACGATATTTCGACAGAAGAAGCTAACGAGTCAATCGAGGAACCCGAGATCACGCGCGAAGAAATTCTGGCTCAGATCGAGGCATTTCGCGAAGAACTTGAGCGCTCAAGTTACATCATGGACGAACAAAACGTACGACTGCCGCGTACGGCAGAGCGCATGCGATCCAAAGGTGTTCACATCGTGAAGCACTTCAACTGGCACCAGTACGTACCCTCTCTTTCAACTAAGCCCGAGTACGTTTTCTTTCAATCGTTAAACGATTTCCCAACCGAAGGGTACTTTGGTGTATCAAAAGGCCGTTTTATTCACTTAGACGTGCACATCTGGATTCACCAATCGAGCAATTCATCACATATTCGTAATCCAGTCTACGAAATGGTTGAATTGCGGCGAATGCATCGTGAGGATGTGCACTACTTCGACCACCCTAAATTCGGCATCCTCGCAGAAGTTGTCAAACTCGACCTGCCGCCCGACCTACAAGTACTATGGGATTCGCTTGACTAGCTCACTATTGAAACGCTGAAGTGGTTGAACGGCGTCGTCTGTATACCGTATCGAACCAGGGATGTCTACCGCCCTTTGATCGATGCCCGCGCCTGGATTCATAACCAAAGCCAAGGCGGCATACGTAAGCTCAATCTGACGGGCAAGAGACGCTTCCGGCATTAGTGTCATACCAACGATAGAGCAACCATCGCGACCGAATTTCGCAATTTCAGCGGCAGTTTCGTAACGGGGTCCCTGACTGCAGGCGTAAGTGCCACCGTCACGAAGTGACAGACCCGCCACGAACGCTGCTTCGATGACTCGTTCGCGCAAGTCACTGGAGAAGGGGTACGTGAAATCGAAGTGTTCTTTAATCCCCGACGTCTCGAAACTCCCTACTCGATCGTGAGTGTAGTCGACTATTTGATCGGGTACCACGAATGACCCAATCGGTAGATCTGGGTCGACGCTGCCAGTGGTCGCGTACGCTAAAACGTGTGTCGCACCACTTTCCTTCAGTGCCCAAATATTGCTCCGGTAGTTAACACGATGCGCAGGGATTCCCCCGTCCCGACCATGCCTAAATAGCACTAGGCAGGTCGTACCTTCGAGATCGTGATATTCGATCGGCGAGGATGGCTCCCCAAATGGCGTGTCAACACTCTCGGATTTGATCGGGTTATCGAATACCTTCGTCAAAGTGCCGCTGACGAGGAAAGTGAGCAACTTACGTATCCCTCATTGCGTAGATATCCGGCAACTGTCGGTACTTACCATCCATGTCCATGCCTCTACCGATCAAATACTGATCTGGCGCGTCAAGAGCAACGTAATCAGCTTGAATATCGACTTCTCGAAGGGTCTTCTTATCACAAAGAACGGCGCTCAATACTTGCTCTGCACTACCCGAGAGTCGCTCGTAGAGCTTCTGTAGCGTGACGCCTCGATCGAGTACGTCATCGACGATAACAGCGTTCTTACCTTCCAAATCGAGATGGAAATCTCGCTCCGTTCGAATCTCGCCACCTTTCGTACCGTCGTAGCGGTGTACACGAACAAAGTCAAGCGCGACATCGAAATTCACCCGCCGCATGAGATCCCAGGTGAATGGCAAGCCCCCGTGCATAACGCAAACGAATACCGCATCTTTCCCGTCGAGGTCGGCATTTAGACGAATGGCGACCCGATCAATGGCGCGTTCTATTTCGTCACTGCCGTATAGCAGTTCAAAATCTTTCGGAAGATCCATCACGAGACTCTTTGAGCTATGTCTACTGGGTCCAAATGAAGCGTCTGCGTCGGAAATGCGATTTCCGCCCCATGTCCCTCGATGATGCTGGCAATTCGTAACAAGACGTCCTCCTTGATCTCGTGAAACCTTGCCCAATCGGTTGTTTTCGTGAACGTGTAAATAAAGAAATCTGCAGACGAATCACTGAACTCGTTTAGGTTCACCATCAAGATCTGATCCGTATCAATCTCGTCGTGTTCCGCGAGCATGGATCGGATGTCGTTTAAGACCGCGGGAAGCACGCTCATATCGTCGTACCGGATACCGATGGTTTCCTTAATCCGTCGATTCGTCATACGGCTGGGATTCTCGATGGTGATATTTGAGAAATTTGAGTTCGGCACATACAGCGGTCGCTTATCGAACGTTCGAATACGAGTGATTCGCCATCCAATCTCTTCAACCGTACCTTCGATTTCCATCTCACTTGAACGAATCCAGTCGCCAACGGCGAATGGCTTATCCAAGAGCAGTAAAAATGCGCCGAAGAAATTGGCGAGCATATCGCGTGCTGCGAATCCAACAGCAATTCCTCCGATTCCCCCAAACGCTAGTACGCCTTCAATGCTGAATCCAAGCGATTGGAGACCAATGAGGAATCCCGTAATCAGTACGGATACGCGTAGCAGTTTGGCAACGGCATCAATAGTGGCTCTATCGTGTTGTTCATCGCGGTGCGAAGAGACTGCCTTACTGACTTCACTGATGAACCTGATAGCAAACCACACGAGCAAAGCAATCGTGCCGATTTCTCGAATTTGCGGAATGAACTCTAGAACTCCGGTCTGCGTGTTGTCTCGTACGATTGCTGCTGCCGCAAGTACACCGTACAGCAGTATCCCCCATGCGATCGGCTTTCTAGAAACCCGGATGATCGCATCGTCATAGACGTTATCAGTTAGTCCAGTCGCATGTTCGAGACGGTCGAACACATACTTAAGGACCAACCTGAGCACAAGGCAAAGGAACACGATGCCAAAGACCGTGCCGACCCAACTATTTGCAACTAGCCATTGCCACACTTCAGTCCAAGTCACTGATGGATTTCCTCGTGCAGTGGATGATGAATAACAGACGACAAATTACGTACCAACTATCGATTTACCTTATTGAAAACGCGATAGTGATTCGTGATTTCATTGTATTTTTGGACTAAGTCGCTTCGGAATCTCGTTATCCAATTCGACTATTTCCCTTCTTAAACACAAATGACACGCTTGTAAACTACGACGCTTTCGTGCCCCTAGGAGAGATCATTGAACGTTGCTGACGGGATTGCCCATGTCCTAAAGAAAGAGGGAGTAGACGTGCTGTTTGCGTATCCCGTGAACACGATTATTGAAGCAGCCGCTCGCGCCGATATTCGCACAATCATATGCCGTCAAGAACGCATTGGACTGCATATGGCAGACGCATATTCGCGTCTCTCATCTGGGGAGAAAATCGGTACATTCTGCATGCAGCATGGTCCCGGTGCGGAAAACGCGTTTGGCGGAATCGCACAAGCGTACTCAGAATCTTCGCCAATTCTTGTATTACCCGCCGGCTATCCAAGACGACTAGCCAACTACTTTCCAAATTACAACTCGACGCTTAACACGAAGCATGTAACGAAGTGGTCCGAACCTCTGACGATGGGTCGCGCTTTACCTGAAGTGATGCGCCGCGCATTTTTTCAACTGCGAAATGGCCGACCCGGTCCGGTCCAAATTGAGATTCCTGTTGACCTATTTGGCGAAGAAGTACCCGATAGTTGGGAGTACAAACCCGCTTATGCAACGCGCTCTGCCCCCGACCCCGACGCCGTTGATGAAGCTGCCGCGGTTCTAAGTGCGGCAGAGCGTCCCGTTATCTATGCAGGTCAAGGCGTTCATTACGCAAAGGCTTGGGAAGAGTTGCAAGCGCTAGCGGAAGAATGGCAAATTCCGGTGACTACGAGTTTGGAAGGCAAAAGCTCCTTTAACGAGTCGCATGAGTTGGCATTAGGTTCCGGTGGGCGCGCCAATCCCCGTACAGTAAAGACGTTTTTGAACGAGGCTGACGTGATTCTTGGCGTTGGTTGCAGTTTTGCACTCACTGGATTTGGCGTACCGATGCCGCGTGGAAGAACCATCATTCATGCCACGATGGATCCAATGGATCTAAATAAAGATGTGGAAGCGCAGCACGCGCTTATTGGCGACGCGAAATTAACGCTTCAATGCCTTTCAGAGGCACTTAAAGACCGCGACCACAGCCAGGCAGAAGCCCGTCGAGGTGCGGTTCGAAAACGTATTGCTGAACTTCGCCAAGATTGGCTTGGCGAATGGGAAGTGAAGCGCGCAAACAATGAAGCGCCGATCAACCCTTATCGCGTTCTAAACGAATTGCAAAAAGCTGTTGACATCAACAACACGATCATCACGCATGATGCCGGTAGTCCACGTGATCAACTCTCGCCATTTTGGACGAGTACCCAACCGCTGTCATACATTGGCTGGGGCAAGACGACTCAACTGGGATATGGCTTAGGTCTCGCGATGGGAGCAAAAGTTGCTCAACCCGAAAAGACCTGCATCAATGTTTGGGGCGACGCAGCGATCGGTTTCACAGGTATGGATTTTGAAACCGCTGCCCGCGAACGCATTCCCATACTCTCGGTGCTGATGAACAATTTCTCGATGGCGATAGAAATCCCCATCATGCAAGTTGCTCAAGAGAAATATGGCTCGACTGACATTTCGGGCAACTATGCAGATATGGCGAAGGCGTTTGGTGGCTACGGTGAGCGTATTACCGATCCCAACGACATTCAAGCAGCACTACAGCGCGGCATTAACGCCACGAAAGACGGCCAACCTGCGCTGCTTGAGTTTATTACCGACAAGGAAATCCAAATTTCCGCCGAGCAATAAACACAAAACCAATATCTCGTGTCAAAGGAGTACTGTTCGAATCGGTATTTAGGCGAATAAAGTGTTCGCGACAAATCTCGCTCACCTGAAATGGAATCGTACTAGGATAGGTACATCTTGATCGAGTGAGCCATCTAAGGTATGGTCGGTCCGTCCGTCAATCTGTTACCGATTTAGCATGAACATGTATCGTTCTATCGGGCTCTTAGTTCGATCCGTCCACGGTGCACTATCGTTGTGTATCGCGGCGAGCTTTGCATTTGCCGATGCGAACATTCAGGAGCTCTCGATCGATGATGCGGTCAGGCATGCACTGACCTCGGACCCGGACATTCACTCTCTACGACTACTAGCTGACGCTCAGGGCCGATTGAAGGAAGCTGCGAAGCATCTACCTGATCCGACTCTTCGTACTGGATTTATGAACGTGCCGCTCGATAGTTTCGCTCTCAATAGAGAACCGATGACACAGGCGCTCATTGGCTTTCGTCAAAGGATTCCCGCCATCGGTTCTCGTTCGGCTTCGAGCACGAACCACGAGCATCTTTCGCAGGTTTTCAACCATCGAACATCGCTTCAAGAGAAGAACATTACTAGAGATACGCGGATTGTTTGGTTAGAGGCGCACTATCAACGACACGCGGTCGATCTCACTTCACAGGCTCTGGAGCTCTTAGAGAGCTTATCTCACGTGGTACGTGCTCGATACGCTGCGGGGGACGAGTTGCAGCTTGCTGTAGTTGCCGCAGAACTTGAGCTAAGTAAACTGCAAAGTCGACTGATTGAAACCAAACAGCGCGAGGTTCAGACGTTAGATGAACTACAGCGTCTTCTCGGTGTCATGAACGGAGTATCGATAGGACATAAACTGCCGAACTGGGATGCTGCACCAGCACGCGAAGGTGTGCAAGATTCATTGAAGGCACATCCACGTGTGCAAGCTGCGGACTCGGTCGTCGCGGCAGAAGCGGCAATGACGCGATTGTTTGAAACGGCTTTAAAACCCGAGTGGCATATCGACTTGAGTTATGGAATTCGCAGCGGCGCGAACCTTGATGGGGATGCAAGGTCCGATTTTGCGAGTGCCACACTTTCATTTTCGTTACCGCTCCTGGCAAAACAAAAACATAACTTGCGGCTTCTCGCTTCACAAGCAAATGAAGATAACGCCCGGCATTCGAAAGCTAAGATACTGCGAGACATGACGGCAGAGATCGCGGTGGCGTACTCGGAATGGGGCCAGTTGTCCGAACGACTCGATCTCTTGAACGAAACAATCGTTGCACAGTCTGATAACCACGCGCAGGCGGCTCTGAAGGCATATCAGAATAAAGAAGGTACCTTCACCGACGTTCTATTGAGCTATGTAAACGAAGTCGATGCAAATCTCGAACAGCATCGCGTCAAAATCGATCGCTTGAAAGCTTGGGCGACGATCGACTCACTAAATGGTTCAACAAAGTGAAAAAGGCGATCCTTCCACTTGCCACGCTGGTTATCGGCGTAATCGTTGGTTTTTCTGTATCTGAACTCATCGACGAACAAGGCGTCGATCGAGAATCTGGCGCGGTTTCGGAGCAACCACGTGAAATCTTGTATTGGGTCGCACCGATGGATCCAAATTTTCGGCGTGACAAACCTGGAAAGTCCCCAATGGGTATGGACCTTGTTCCAGTGTATGCAGAGAGCATTGAACAAGCGCCGGGGACGGTCCAAATAGATCCGAGCGTTATTCAAAACCTTGGTGTTCGCTCAGAAACCGTTAAGTATGGCAAGCTCGATAAAAAGATCGAAACGGTCGGCTACGTGGAATACGACGAAAACGCGCTGCAACATATTCATACGAGGGTCGACGGATGGGTCGAAAAGCTCAGTGTCAAGGCTGAAGGTGACCCAGTCAACAAGGATGAGACGTTATTCGAACTCTACTCCCGAACATTGGTGAACGCGCAGCAAGAATATCTTCTGGCCAAAACTTCGGGGCAAGATCCACTGATCGCTGCCTCTCAAGAACGTCTTGTATCACTCGGCATGACCGCGCCCGAAATCCTCGATTTGGATCGTACACAGACGGTGAGTCAGCGCGTGAAAGTGGTTGCTAATACCGATGGCGTAGTGGCGATGCTTGGAGTTCGAGAAGGCGTCTATGTGACCCCTGCCACGCACGTCATGTCCATTGCGGATCTTGATCGAGTGTGGATCCTCGCGGAGGTAATGGAGCGCCACGCCGACGCCGTCGCGGTAGGTCAAAAAGTGGTCTTCGAGGTCGATTCCAAGCCAGGGCGTAGCTTTGAAGGTCAGGTCGAGTACATCTACCCTGATCTCGACCCTCGAACGAGGAGCCTTAAGGTGAGGATTGGCTACTCCGCGGAAGAGGATGTGTTTCGCCCGAACATGTTCGCCCGAGTCAGCATCATGATCAGCAGCGAACGCGACGTCATTCATGTTCCAACCTCAGCTCTTATTCGAGGTGGTGCGAGCGATCGCGTCGTCCTCGATCTGGGTGAAGGGCGTTTTAAGTCAGTACCCGTCTTAGTAGGCTACGAATCAGGAAGCTTCACAGAAATCCTGCGCGGACTAGACGTCATGGATCGCGTCGTTATTTCGGGTCAGTTTCTTATCGATTCCGAATCAAATATCGATGCGGCGCTTGCGCGTTTTCAGGAACTGGCTAACGACGAATCGATGCGAGAAGAGGTTGGTGCCGAAATCCTTGGCGTGAATGCCTCACGAGGCACACTCCGTGTAAAGCATGACCGTGTCGATGCTTGGGGATGGCCGGCCATGACAATGGACATGAATGTTGCAGATGCTTCTTTGATTCAGCAGGTTGCGATTGGAGACCAAGTCGAGCTCGAAATCGAAAAGCAACCTGAGGGTGACGTGCAAATAACCGCCATACGCGAGGCGATTCAGTAGTCGCCTCCATGGTCGGAGAACGGACGGATTCGCGCTCATTTTTTCTGTAGCCGTCTAGCTTCATGATTCCTGCGATCGTCGACTGGTCAATCAAGAATCGATTCTTGGTTGTCATTGCGACAGTCGGATTGGTCCTGTGGGGGGTGTTCAGTGCGATGCGAACGCCTGTCGACGCGATCCCCGATCTTTCTGACGTTCAAGTCATCATAAAGACATCATTTCCTGGTCAAGCACCGCGTGTAATTGAAGATCAAGTCACGTACGCGTTGACTACTGCGATGCTATCGGTCCCGAAGACAACCTCCGTGCGAGGATACTCCTTCTTCGGCGATTCGTATGTATACGTCATATTTGAAGACGGCACAGATTTGTACTGGGCGCGGTCGCGTGTTCTTGAATACCTCAATCAGGTCGCTGCTAGGCTTCCACCAGGAGCAACATCCGCAATAGGCCCTGACGCGACAGGCGTTGGCTGGGTCTATGAGTATGCACTAGTCGATCGAACCGGCAGTCACGACCTCGAACAGCTTCGCAGCCTGCAGGATTGGTTCCTTAAGTACGAGCTCCAGTCCGTGCAAGGAGTCGCGGAAGTTGCCACCGTAGGTGGCATGGTTCGCCAATATCAGGTCGTCCTAGACCCTGATCGACTACATGCTTTTGGGTTAACACTCGAGCATGTCAAACAGGCGATTGCGCGCAACAATCAAGAAGCGAGCGGTTCGGTCATCGAAATCGCGGAAGCCGAGTACATGGTGCGTTCGAGCGGTTACGTACAGAGTGTCGACCATCTGTCGCGCATTCCGATCTCAGTCAATACGAACGGTACCCCGATCCAACTATCGGATGTCGCGGAAATTCGTATCGGACCACAAATGAGAAGAGGGATTGCCGAACTCGACGGCGAAGGTGAGGTTGTAGGCGGGATCGTTGTGATGCGAGCAGGCGAGAACGCAGTCGCAACGATTGAACGAGTCAAGGAGCGCATCGAAGAACTGAAAAACAGCCTACCCGAAGGTGTTGAGCTCGTAACGACTTATGATCGTTCAAAACTCATACAACGAGCCATACGAACGCTTCAGACGACTTTGCTCGAAGAATTCCTGGTTGTTGTTCTGGTTTGCGCCATCTTCTTGTATCACTTCCGCTCGTCGCTTGTCGTCATGTTCAGTCTCCCCGTGGCGATCCTTGGCGCGTTTGTGGTCATGCGATTGCAGGGTCTGAGTGCGAACATCATGTCGCTCGGTGGTATCGCGATCGCAGTGGGTGCGATGGTGGACGGTGCAATCGTGATGATTGAGAACGCTCATCGCAAACTCTCACTCGAAAGTAGAGAGAAAAACGGACTAACAGCGACTCAGCGATGGGACGTTGTACGCGACGCCGCATCCGAAATAGGTGCGCCCATTTTTACGTCGCTCCTCATCATAACTTTGAGTTTCTTACCTGTATTCACGTTGGAAGCTCAGGAGGGACGACTGTTCGCGCCCCTCGCGTATACAAAAACTTACGCGATGGCGTTCGCGGCCGTATTAGCGATCACGCTGGTTCCAGTATTGATCGGCTACCTCATTCGGGGGCGCGTGCGTGAACCATCTGAGAATCCGATCAACAACGGTCTGATAAAAGGGTATGTACCGATTCTGCAACAAATCCTCAGGTTCCCGAAAACAACGCTCCTAATTGGCGTTTTGGTCTTCTTGGGTACTTCTTACCCTATTCTCAAAATCGGATCTGAATTTATGCCGCCACTCGATGAAGGCGACTTGATGTACATGCCCACGACATATCCAGGCATTTCAATCGACAAGGCGCGTGAGTTACTCCAGCAGACCGACAAGATCATTAGAACTGTACCGGAAGTAGAAAACGTCTTTGGCAAGATCGGACGCGCTGAAACCGCGACTGATCCAGCACCACTCACTATGATCGAGACGATGATTCAGCTCAAGCCGCAGAGTGCATGGCGTGAGGGAGTCACCATGGACTCGCTTCGTGACGAGCTAAACACAAAGGTCGATATTCCGGGTCTGAATAACACTTGGGTCATGCCGATTCGAACCCGGATCGATATGCTCGCGACGGGGATAAAAACGCCTATTGGCGTAAAGATCGCCGGACCGGACCTAGACGTGATACAGTCTATCGGTCAGGAATTAGAAGCAGTGCTTGCGGACGTTCCAGGCACGGAATCTGTTTATTCTGAACGCGTCCATGGTGCACGGTACATCAACGTGAACATTGATCGAGATCGAGCGGCGAGGTACGGTTTGCATGTGGAGAACATACAGGAAGTCGTGCGGACTGCCGTTGGTGGAACAAACATCTCCTACTCAGTTGATGGCTTAGCGCGATATCCAATCAATTTGCGATACCCACAACGATTACGAGACTCAGTTGACAGTCTCAGATCGCTTCCGATAGTCACCGCGCAGGGCGCGCGTATCGCACTAGTTGATGTCGCGGATATAGAAATAGCAGACGGTCCACCGGTGATTAAGAGTGAAAACGCTCGTCCGAACGGTTGGCTTTACGTCGACATCATCGATCGTGATCTCGGTTCGTATGTGGCTGAAGCGCGAGACGTTGTTGAAAGCAACGTTTCATTACCACCCGGTTATTCACTGACATGGTCGGGTCAGTATGAGTACTTGATCAGAGCTCAGCAGAGACTTATGTTGATCGGTCCTTTGACGTTGCTTGTGGTTATATTATTGATTTATTTGAATTTTCGTCGAATTGGTGAGGTTTTAATCGTTGTTTCCACGGTTCCATTCGCACTCGCTGGTGGGATTCTTCTCGTGTTCTTGCTTGAATATGAACTATCTGTAGCAGTAGGTGTTGGCTTTATCGCACTCGCGGGTGTTGCGGCGGAACTAGGAATCTTAATGCTGGCATATCTAAATCTTCAACTGACGCAACTCAAGCAGCGCGCGATTGAAAAGGGTGCTGAGATTACCGTAGAAGACCTGAAAGTCGCCGTTGTTACTGGCGCGACCCAGCGAATCCGACCTATCATGATGACCACACTAACGATCATCGTTGGTCTGATGCCGATTATGTTCGGTACTGGGACCGGCTCCGAAGTGATGCGACGAATTGCTGCACCAATGTTTGGTGGCATGTTGTTTGCGATGCTTATGGTCCTCTTGGTCATACCAGCGATCTACTACGTCTGGCACAGTTTTGAACCGTCTCGTTCCGGACCCGTCGAGCAGGATTGATAGCACCAGACTGAGGGCGAGCTGAGAGGAACGAGAGTTGGTCTAGGGTCAAATATCTCAGTTACCTTACGTTAAGCCACGAAATAATCTTTTAATATCAATTAATTGGTTATAGGAGTTTAGCTTGTAGGTGACCATCGACATTGCGGTGCCAACTTGATTGTGTGTTCGATTAGGCATTCAATGCAAGTCGACGTAGCGTTTGTTTTCGGCCGTTCTCCGTCAAAATTTGCTTCCGTACTCGAATCGCTGATGGTGTGATCTCGACAAGTTCGTCGTCGTCAATGAACTCAATGGCGCGTTCAAGCGGCAGTTTCGTTGGGGGAGTGAGCAGAATATTCTCGTCGCTACCAGCGGCACGAATGTTGGTAAGTTTCTTTTCCTTCGTCGGATTAACAACCAAGTCACTGGATTTGTTGTGGATCCCCACGACCATACCTTCGTAGATGACGTCACCGGGTGCAATAAACAGTTGTCCCCGTTCTTGAAGAGAGAATAACGCATACGCAACCGCCTTGCCCGCGCAGTTCGAAATAAGGACTCCGTTTCGACGAGCGAAGTCAATATTAGTTTGCTGAGTTGCGTAGCCGGCGGAACCAAATGACATGATGCCTGTACCCGATGTTTCCGTAGCAAACAGTGACCGGAAACCACTTAGCGCACGGGTCGCAACGCTATAGGTTAATCGGATTCGATTTTGTCCCTCGTTGGCGATGTCGAGGAGATTCGCACGTCGTTCACCGAGCAGTTCCATCACCGTACCTTGGTATTGCATTTCAACACTCAAGGACAAGGTTTCAAACGGCTCTTCCACGACGCCGTTTACGATTCGTGTAATGACCTTTGGTTGTGAGACCGCTAGCTCATAACCTTCACGTCTCATCGTTTCGATGAGTACGGACAGATGGAGTTCCCCTCTGCCGCTTACATTGAAAACGTCTGCCGCATCAGTTTCCTCAACTCGAAGCGCTACATTGTGAGTCGCCTCCGTAAACAATCGTGACCTGAGATGCCGACTGGTTAGGAACTGTCCTTCTTTACCCGCAAGCGGTGATGAATTGACGTGAAAAGCCATCGTCACTGTGGGTTCATCGACCGATAGCGCCGGTAACGCGTCTGGAGTCTTTGGATCACAGATCGTTTCGGACACCTCCAGATCGTCGATTCCAGTTACACACACGATATCTCCGGCCGAAGCTGACGCCAAGTCAATTCGATGCAATCCTCGATTCGCTTGGATCGACATGAGTCTCGCATTTCGAACGGCGCCGTTCTTTGAAACGACCTGGACAGGCATCTTCACATCGATCGACCCACGTTGCACTCGACCGATTCCGATAACGCCAACGTAGGGTGAATAGTCGAGCGTACAAACCTGCATTTGAAATGGTCCTGTCATCACAGGTGGTTCTGGGACTCGGTCCAAAATCAGATCTAGTACTGGTTGCATCGAGTCCTCTAGATGGTCATGGGTAGTACCGGATTGGCCCGTCAGCGCAGATGTATATACGACCGGGAAATCGAGTTGCTCTTCATTGCAGTCGAGCGAGTCGAACAGGTCAAACACTTCCTCTACAACCTTTTCTGGACGGGCTCCGGACCGATCCACCTTATTTACGACCACTAGCGGATTCAAACCGGCGGCGAACGCTTTTGACGTCACGAAGCGAGTCTGAGGCATCGGTCCTTCGACTGCGTCAACGAGTAGCAACACTGAATCTACCATCGACAAGACTCGTTCGACCTCGCCACCGAAGTCCGCGTGGCCAGGCGTATCGACGATATTGATCCGCACTCCTTTGTATTCGACCGCAGTTGTCTTAGAGAGAATCGTGATGCCGCGTTCTCGTTCAAGCTCGTTGCTGTCGAGGGCTCTTTCTGCCAGCTTCTCACGTTCACCAACTACCGTTTCCTGCAATAAGCGATCAACGAGTGTCGTCTTTCCATGGTCAACATGCGCGATCATCGCGATATTTCTATTCTTCATACGAGTACTAGCGAAACGGACACTATTCTTTCAATTTCAATAACTTATTCCAAATCCCTGTCCGATCGGGACAGATTCGCGCTAATCGATCGTAGCGAGCGCTTGTTTTAGACGTTGAGCATGTTCTGACAATGACGCTTCGTCCGCTGCCGCACCGCCATGAAACCCGAAGTTCATACCATCAGCGGAGGGGATTATGTGAAAATGAAGGTGGAACACGGATTGTCCAGCTTCTGATCCATTTAACTGGATGACCCGAACACCGTTCCCTGGATAGGCGCGTTGAGATGCTTTTGCGACACGTTTGACCTGCGTGATGAGTTTGTGCAGACCGTCATCCGAGATTTCGAAGATGTTTGGCGCACCCTCTTTTGGAATCACCAAAGCATGCCCATTGGCTTTTGGCATGATGTCCATAAAGGTGAGCGTGTCCTCGGTCTCTTCAACAACGTGAGCGGGAAGTTCGCCGCGAAGGATGCGTGCAAATATGTTAGCGGGGTCGTAACTCATGATTTCTAATCTCAGGCGCGCGGAATTTTAGAAGGCCTAGCGTGCTGTCAGTTCTGGGGGTATCTCAGGTTCAGTCTGTTTATCGGGTTCGTTTACCACGATTTGCCGTTCGATCTCATTTAATCTTGATTCATATTCCTCGCGTGTTGGTTCGCCCTTCGCGTGGAGGATAGCACGTTTGAGTGTTTCGCGGGCCTCTGAATAACGGTGGAGCGATGTCAAGACGTCCGCTTTGAATGCTAGAAACTCATGATTTCTTTTCTTTAACGCGATCGACCGTTCCACGTAACGTAGTGCACTTAACAGATCTTGATTTGAAGTTGCCCGCTGAGCCAGAGCGAATTGATAGTGCGCATTGTTATTTCGTAGTCGTTGTAGCCGTGTTTTAGCACGACCCATTTCCCCTCTCGCTGCGGCTTGTATGACGCCAGCTAATGCGACGACGTGATGTGGGTCGAGAGACAACGCATAACGATTGATCAACAATGCCTCGTTCGACAAACCGCGACGAGCGTAGAAAGTGGCTAGATTGACCCAATGATCGGCATATCGAGGTGCAAGACGTATCGACTCGACAATGTGGATAAATGCCTTCGACTCGTCGCGACGCTTCCAGTACTCGACGGCATTATTTGCGAAGTGCAATGACAGCGCAAAATCGTCTGACACGATCGTACCTTCATATCCCCTCATATTGCGCTCATTGAAATCGACGGAGATATAACGTTCGAGATTTACTCGCGGGGCGGACAATGTACGAGCGATTCCATGTGTCGGCCAAATGTGATTGGAATCAGATCTACTAAATTCGTTTGGCCACAGGACTCGGCTTCGTATATGTACTTGGTGTTCGAGGATGCCGTCGGTGACCGAATACAAAGGTGGTGCCCCAACAAGTTCATAACGCGCGTCAAGTCCTGCTTCGCGAGCAAGAGCAATGAACATATGCGTATAGGAAAGACAATTTCCTCTTTTTAGAGTAAATGCTTGACTTGCGCTCAGCGTCAATCCCGCATCGTAGTAATCGTCGTAGTACCCGTGCTCCGCTAGTTTGTTCATGAGCGCGTGAACTCGATATCGTCTACTCTTTACTTCGTTGATATCTGGTACAACGAAGTTCTGCATTCGTGTGTCTGTAAACAATGGTTGAATCGAAGGCGCTTCATCGGAGGCGTCATATCCAAGAAACGCTGTATGCTCGAGCAAATGTACGGGCGCACTGCGCACGATCGCGTCGCTACTAAGAGGTTGGCATGCCGTGACAATGAGTAACGCGAGTGCTACAAGGCACAGAGGAATGTCTAAGTTACTTCTGCAAAGCCTCGTCATCGGGTGTGCATTTCTGTCTTGTACTTTCACCAACGCTCAAAGTGTAGACAAGGAATTGGACGGACTGTTTGACGGAAGTGTTGAACCGTTCACCACGGCAGATGCGTTACCTTCCTGGTCCGCGTTGCTTGGTAGGATCATCGATCAAAAAAATGAATTGGATCAATGTATTACAGATGAGTCTAGATGTGAAGGGCGATTGAAGTCTGTACACCACTTACTCAGTCGGGGCCAAGAACTGAATCGCGAACAACGTGTGCGGCTGGTGAATCGCTACATCAACCGGTTCTCTCGCTATCGTGACGATCGGCGCCGCGACGTACCAGTAGGCGAGACAACCGTTCGGATCGGGCAAGAATGGTCAACCTTAATCGAATTTCTTCGACGAGGCGGCGATTGCGAAGACTACGCGACTGCGAAGTATCAGCTTCTTCGGTTATTCGGCATACCGTCGAACGAGCTGCGTGTCGTTGTGATATATGACCGTGCGGAGCGAGAGCACCATGCGATCGTTGGTGTTGCTAACGTAGACGGTAAAACCGTATTGCTTGATACGGACAACCAGACGTATCGTCGGCGACCGAGCATGTATCAATTTGTCTACGCTCTAAACGAGGACTATGTTTGGGATTTTGGCGTGGAGAAAACCCGATTGAAAGGGTCGGTGCGCCGAGCATTGCGAGATAGTCGGTCTACGAGCGATTAGGACTGCCGCTAGGTTTCACACTTGGTTGACGCTGTCGATACGACTCGAATAGCAGTGCATTCGCTGCCATCGCTGCATTCATTGAATCCGCAAACCCTTCCTTCGGCAGACTAACCACTTCATCGCAAGCTTCAAACCAGGTGTCGCTTAGACCGTCCTTTTCGCTACCAATGACAATCGCGCAACCAGAGCCTAGCGGGGCTTCAAGGAAGCTCCGTGACCCCTGTGGCGAACTACAGACGATGTTTAGTTGATTTTCCCGTAGCCAACGCACAACATCGGTACTTTCAGCAATGGCGCATGGCATCGCGAAGACTGTCCCCAAACTCGCTCTAATCACATTTGGATTAAAGAGGTCTACGACGGGATCGGAGATCAGAATTCCACTACATCCTGTTGCATCTGCCGTACGGAACATGCTCCCCAGGTTACCCGGTTTCTCGACGCCATCGATCACCAAGAATACGTCGTTGGTGTCCGCGCGAATGTCTGTAAGCGCTTTCTTCTGTTGCTTCGCGATCACAAGTAACCCATCAGGATTCTGCCATTGACTTAAATTCGCAAAAACGTTTACGGATGAAGCGTACAAGGTCGCATCGGACTGTGATTCGATCCTCGTCAACGTGCTTTCACTCTGCGTAAAACGAGAAATCGCATCGCAGTAGACAACGTATTCAAATTCAATCCCAGCCTCGAGCGCTCGCTTGATTTCTCGATGACCCTCGATTCGAAACAACTGACTGTCATTTCGAAAACGTCGTTTTTTCAAGTCCCGCGCCTGTCTTACCACGGGATTACGACGACTTGTCAGGTGCAAGGATTGCGATGGTGCACTTTTCTGCTTCATCGGAATGTACTGAAATAAATCGGATGAGTTGTCCTAGTATGCTTGAACAAATTCACGCTGTCATTGTTCATTACGACGAATCGAATATGGGTGAGCTCGACTCAGACGAACTAAGTTCAAATTTTGGCTTGCGAATGCGTCGCAGTGAGAGTTGGTCCGATCATGCAAATGATTCAATGTCAGAAGCTGACTATGACAGTGCATTCTTGTTTTACTGGATCGCATTCAATGCTTTGTACTCCGATGAGAGCTCGATCGACGTACCTCGAAATGGATCGGAATCTCATAAGAGTGAACGTGATCTTCAAAGAAAATTCATCGAGAAAGTCCACCGATGCGACAAACAAAACGGCTATTTGCATAAGTTTCTATGGGACGAATATTCGAACTCTATTAGAAATCTGCTGGATAACGAGTTCATATTTGGCATCTACTGGCGTGACATTAGAGAAAACCCAGAGGAGTCACGCTGGGCAGAGAAAATGCGCTCCGCAAGCCGTTCTGCGCTTCAATCTTTGAAAGACGAGGGTTCCGTCGCAAAGTTGTTGAGCATCGTATTCGAGCGACTAAACGTCTTGCGAAATCAGCTAGCGCATGGCAGCTCTACGTACCGTGGAAGTCTCAATCGTGATCAAGTGAAAACTGGCGCGACATTTATGCACAAGGTCGTACCGATTATTCAGCAGATTTTCCGTGGCAATCCTGATGTTGATTGGGGCGTTCCCCCCTACCCACCTCTGAATCGATAAGTACGTCGAGATTGAGTTCGAAAGAGTGTGCGGCTTGGTCAATTTACCACGCCGCTCACAGGATCAACTATTCCTTGTAGGTATCCATTTCTCGGAACGGACCGTCGCGCCAATCAACAGCGGAACGGAAACCTAGCTCGCCGACCTTGTCTTGCCAAGCATAGCTGAATCCAGTCATTTGACCAGCGGCATCTAGGTCTGTGCTTGAACGGACGGATGAATAGATGCCCATGTTCTCATAGAACCTGTTCATGTTGAGCTTGAGAATGGCGAGATGGTCTGCTGACATGATGGCGAGCCGGTCCGCGAAGGCGATCGTTCGTTCTTCTAGTTCTTCTTTCGGCCAAGCGTAGTTCACCATACCTATTCGCTCCGCTTCAACGCCTGATACGTTTTCGCCGGTGTAGTAAAGCTCTTTTGCTTTTCGCATCCCGATGACCAAAGGCCATATCACGCCAGTTCGCGAAGTGCCGAGCCCTCGTAATCCTGGATGACCGAGTTGTGCATCCTCTGCAACGCAAACAAGGTCCGCCATCATGCAAAGCTCACAACCGCCAGCAATCGCGTATCCGTTCACTTGCGCGATCGTGACTTTCGCCATGTTCCAGAAATACATGTGAATATCGGTGATTTGTTGCATACCTGTTCGAATGCCCATCACGAGCCGACGTCCTTTGTCATCGACACTCTTGTGTCGCCGAACCACACCATCGGCTCCGCGCCCGCCCGATGGCGTCAAGTCGTAACCAGATGAAAACGCCCGTTCCGTCCCGCGCACAATGATTACGCGAATCGAATCATCAGCTTCCATGTCATGGAGCACGTCGTTGAGTTCGAACAGGAGTTCCTGCGAAAGCGCGTTTAGCTTCTCGGGTCTATGTAACTGAATTCGACCGACACGCCCGTCGGTACCGACGCGGTCAATAATCAGGTTTTCATAGTTGTCGTAATCAGGCAAGAGGTCACTCCTGTATTGCTTGACCACCTGCTCGTGACTTGCGAAAAGCAGGCGGAAGTCGTTCAATTGTCGGGTGCGTATGTTAGTCGTAGCATCTCACGCCCCTTTCACCGAGGAACAACACCATGCCGAAGCCAGTTGAAACCAATCGCCGCGAGTTTCTAAGGTGGTCCGCTGCTACGGGAATAGCCGGAACAGCCGCCTCCGTAGCGCCAGGGATTCAAGCGGCCGGCGTCGCTCTTCCGTTCACGGTTCAGTCGTATCACCGCTTAGGTCGTACCGAACTTGAGATATCGGATATCTCAATGGGCACGAGCAATTTGCGCACCGGACAGGAGAGTTTGGTTCATTTTGCGCTGGATAAAGGGATTAATTACTTCGATTCCGCGCATAGCTACACGCGTGGACAGTCGGAAACCACGTTAGGCAATGCCCTTAAGGGAATGCGAGAGGATGTTTACATCGTCTCCAAAGCAGTAACGAAGGCTGACGCATCGGTTGAGTGGCTGATGAATCATCTGGAAACGTCGCTTCGACGTTTACAGACGGACTATGTCGATGTTTACATGTGTCACGCTGTTAATGAAGTCGAACGTATTTCCTCCGAGTCGTGGAATGAGTTCATTGCGCGTGCGAAAGATCAAGGGAAAATCAGATTCTCAGGCGTCTCAGGACACGCTGGTTATCTGGATAAGTGCTTAACCTACGCGTTTGATCAGGACATGGCCGATGTTATCCTGGTCGCGTACAACTTCGGTGAAGATCCGGCTTTCTATGAGAAGCTGGTCAAGCGTTTTGACATGGTCGCGCTTCAACCGAAACTACCTACGCTACTCGAACGAGCGAAGGAACTTGATGTCGGTGTAACCGTTATGAAAACGCTTCGAGGTGCACGTCTGAACGACATGCGGCCTTATGAAACAACGAACGGAACATATGCTCAAGCTGCGCTTCGATGGGTGCTCACCAATCACAATGTCGACGCAGCAGTGATCACGATGTCGTCCGAACCACAAGTCATCGAATTCCTTGGTGCGTCAGGATCAGAACGCCTTGAAGCGAGCGACTTACGGCTTCTTGACCAGTACGCCTCACTGAATAGCAATACCTATTGTCGCCCTCTGTGTAACGATTGCTATAGTTCCTGTCCATACAACGTCGAAGTCGGCGAGGTACTGCGAACGCGCATGTACGCAGTCGATTACGGTGACGTCGGTTATGCTCGTGACGAGTACGCGATGTTGACCAATGATGCGAGTGCGTGTGTTGGATGTAGCGGCGCGCCTTGTCAAAATGCGTGTACCTACGGTCTCAATATCGCGGAACTTTGCGATTCGACGCACGAACTTCTAGCGTAGTGCTAACTCGTCATGCCGAAAGATTTACTCTATGAGTGTTTCAGCGGCATGGCGGGCGACATGCATCTTGGCGGTATGCTTGACTTGGGCGTACCACACGCCCATCTCCTAGCCGAACTATCCAAACTCGGGCTTGACGATGAGTATCAAGTCGAGGTTGAACAAAGGAAGAAAATGGGTATCGCTGGTACCCATGTGTCTGTCAATCTCACCCATACCAAAGATCAGGCGCGCGGTTTAGGGGAGATTAAGAACCTAATCGATGCGTCCGAACTCGATCAGGGCGCTAAAGAACGTGCAACAAGCATGTTTGAGTTGCTCGCGAATGCCGAAGCACAAGTCCACGCGATATCAGTGGAAAAGGTCCATTTTCATGAAGTAGGTGCTGTGGACGCCATCGTTGATATTGTGGGAGCTGCAATCTGCCTCGAGTATTTGGCTCCCAGTCGGGTTTACTGCTCGAACGTGGAATTGGGGTCAGGGATGGTGAAGTGCGCGCACGGGTTGATGCCAGTTCCTGCACCTGCGACTGCGCTCCTATTAGAAGGCTACCCGACTACCCGTGGGAACGTCGATGGTGAAGCAACAACGCCAACTGGTGCAACCATTCTTGCACACGCCGTTGATCACTGGGTTAGTCCAAACGTCTTCAAGGCATCGAGGACGGCATATGGTGTCGGCACGAAAGATTTCAGACGACCCAACGTGGTACGGATGTCGATCGGAGAGGTACAAGCGGGAATCGAAACGGAATCGAATATATGTATCGAATGCAACATCGATGATATGACGCCTGAAGCTTATGAGCCGTTGAGTGAACGGCTCTTCTCTCTCGGTGCCAAGGACGTTTTCTATACGCCAATCGTGATGAAGAAGTCTCGACCCGGCACGAAATTGTCGGTACTCACCATGCACGATCTCAAAGACGAGATCATCCAATGCATCTTGCAGAACTCGACGACAATCGGTGTCCGCGAATGGGCGGTTGGGAAATCGATGCTTCCACGAAAACTAGAGACAATCGTTACCTCACTCGGCGCAGTACGTGTGAAGATTGTCACGCTCCCCGATGGATCGCGTCGATGGAAGGCGGAGCACGACGACGTGAGCGAAATTGCGAAACAGCGAAATCTGAGTTACCTAGTTGCTCGAGCGGAGATCGATCGAGCGATTGACTCCCAAATAGGTGACATCGATGGCCATTGAAGGAATTCTCAAAGCTTTCAAAGAAGGACGACTTGACTTAGACGAGGCGAAGACACAGATTTCGTCGAGCTATTTTGAGGAGATTGAAGGTACGACGATTGATCACTCCCGTCAAGCGCGGACTGGTCAAGCCGAAGTCATCTTTGCTCAATCCAAGACGACGCCTCAAGTGCTGTCTGCGTTCAAGCGGATCGCAGACAACGGTAACAATGTACTTGCAACACGGGTACGTGAAGAAGCAGGGGAAGCATTACAGGCCGAATTTCCAGATCTAGCCTACTCTGAAACGGCAAATTTGGCGTCGCTCGTTATTAACGAACCCGAACGGTTGACAACCCCGATTGGCGTGATCACGGCAGGAACTAGCGATTTAAGCGTTGCGGAGGAAGCAGCACTTACCGCGGAGTTCTACGGTAGCCCCGTCCTTAGAATTAATGATGTCGGCGTCGCCGGAATTCATCGCCTTTTCGCACGACTCGAAGAGATTAAGACCTGCCGAACCTTGGTCGTTGTTGCTGGCATGGAAGGCGCTCTACCTAGTGTGGTCGGAGGTCTTGTGGCTAAACCTGTCATCGCGGTCCCGACTTCGATCGGCTATGGTGCCTCATTCAACGGATTGGCGGCGTTACTAGGTATGCTCAACAGCTGCGCGTCCGGCGTCAGCGTTGTGAATATCGACAATGGATTTGGGGCTGGCTTTCAAGCACATAGAATCAATCAATTGTGAATACCGTGAACACACTTCCCGACTCTCTCTCTGAGAAACACGAATCTATTCGAGTGAGCATTCGCGATATGGAACGTGTGATTGTTGCTTTCTCTGGCGGCGTTGACAGTTCACTGGTTGCGCACATCGCCAATCAGGTACTTGGTGAAAATGCACTGGCCGTTACGTCTGCTAGTTCAAGTCTCAAGAGAAGCGACCTACAACTGACGAAGGACCTTGCTCAAAAATGGGGTCTGCGTCACGAGGTGATCATCACCGACGAATTGCAAAAGAGCGAATACCGCGCAAATCCGGTAAATCGTTGCTTCCACTGTAAAACTTCCTTGTATACGAGCCTCGAGCAACTCGCGCAGGATCGTGGATACAAGATCGTCCTCAATGGTACTAACGTTGACGACCTAGGTGATCATCGGCCAGGCTTGATCGCCGCAAAGAACTTCGATGTACGCTCTCCGTTGTGCGACGCAGGTATGACGAAGACTGAAATCAGGGTATTGGCCGCTCACCTAGGTATGGATAACGCCGACAAACCGCAGGCGGCTTGTCTATCGAGCCGCGTCCCGTATGGCTCGCATATTACGGAGTCGATACTGAAGCAGATCGAGAGTGCGGAAACAGTTCTCGAAAGTTACGGCATTCGACAGTACCGAGTTCGACACCACGACGATGTCGCGCGATTGGAAATAGATAAATCCGAAATGCACGTTGTCATGGACAACGCAGACGAGATTCAAGCAAAGATCAAGGCTTGTGGATATCGGTATGTGGCGATGGAATTGGGCGGATTTCGCAGTGGTTCGTTAAACGATGGCTTGATTAACGTCGTCGAAGCCCGCTGACCACATTGCGTTGAGGCGTCTGACGCACCTCTAGCGCTACTCCTAAAATCGTCGCTCGTTTCTGATAGAGACTTGCTTCTCACCATGTCGAGCTCGCTAAGGCTGTTACTTGCTCGCGCTTAGCGAACGATTTAATAAGACGTTCCGTCCTCAAGGCAAGATCTTTCACGGCTGGTGGATAGTCCTCTCCGCAGCCGGTATTCAGTTCACCTCCGGGCTCTTCTGGATGCACTCATACGGTGCCTACGTAGTGCTACTTCAAGAAGAATTTGCGTGGAGCGCAGCAATCGTATCAGGAGCGTTTGCTCTTACGCGTGTCGAGAGCGGATTACTTGGACCCATTCAAGGCTGGCTCACCGATCGCTTTGGTCCGAAACTGATCCTCATTCTCGGCAATCTTTTATTCGGCATCAGCTTCATGCTTCTGGCGCTCGTCGATTCCGTGTGGAGTTTCTACGCAGTGTTTGTTCTCATTGCAGTCGGTGGCAGCTTGGGCGGTTTCGCGACTGCGATGGTGTCAATCGTACATTGGTTTCGACGTCACAGATCGAAGGCTGTGGCTGGTTCGCAGCTTGGGTTTTCCCTGGGCGGATTGGCAGTACCGATGCTCACTTTAGTCTTGCAATGGGTTGGATGGCGTTGGACGGCAGTTCTATCAGGTTTATTCATTCTGGTAGTTACGACCCCGCTCTCGTTGGTGATGCGCCACTCACCGCAGGAAATTGGCGAACAACCCGATGGGATCCCCATCCGTGAACCAGTGTCGCTACGTCAAGCGTTATCGCCAATGCGATTCACTACCCGTCAAGCACTGTGGACGCGCTCGTTCTGGTTCCTAGCTATCGGTCACGGGGTGGCATTGTTGACGGTATCTGCCGTCATGGTGCATTTGTTGCCACACCTTACGCGCAGTCTCGGCTTTTCCTTGACGTATGCCAGCACATTTCTTCCGCTTATGTTCATCTGTCAAGTGGTGGGACAGCTCATTGGTGGCTTACTTGGTGACCGCTTCGACAAGCGACTGTTGTGCACCGGTTGTTTAATCTCCCACGCATGTTCGATGTTCTTCGTGGCATTTGCTGAGAACGTACTCATGGTGGTTGTATTTACGTTGTTACATGGATTTGCTTGGGGGATCCGTGCGCCGTTACTAGTGTCATTACGTGCCGATTACTTCGGAGCTCAGATATTCGGCCGAATCCTCGGTTTCACATCGATGATCACCATGATCGGAATGACCATCGGTCCATTGCTTGTCGGGATCCTGTACGACAAGTACGAGAATTACTGGATCGGATTTACGTGGATAGGTGTACTCGCCTTAGTTGGTTCCGTATTTTTCTTTCTAGCGAAGCCACCGGTGCCAGTTCATCAACCTGCGCCATCGATATCAGAGAAGGCAAGCAAACGATGAGGATCATTTCTTGGAACGTGAACGGCTTGCGAGCTTGTGTAAAGAAGGGGTTTCACGAATTTCTTCAATCCAGTGGCGCCGACGTTTTATGTCTTCAGGAGGTGCGCGCTCTCCCTGAGCAACTCGACGAGCGTACGCTGAATCCACCGGGCTGGTACACCAGTTTCTTTCCCGCTGAACGCAAGGGTTACGCAGGTGTCGCGATTTTCTCTCGTGCGAAGCCAACTCGCGTTATTACGCGTCTTCCTGAAGAAGAATTCAATGTGGAAGGTCGCTTCATAGTGGCCAAATTTGGACGAATGTCAATTGCCTCGATTTACTTTCCAAAGGGTTCGGGACGTGACCGTGATAACAGCCGTGTGGCATATAAGTTAGCGTTCTACCAGAGCGCTGAGAGGGAACTAGAAAAGTTACGAACGACGGGTCCCACGTTCGTTTTAGGTGACTTCAATACTGCGCACACGGAGATCGACCTCGCCCGACCCAAGAGCAACATGAAAACGAGTGGCTTTCTACCAGAAGAACGCGCGGAATTTACGCGTTGGATAGAGAAAGGTTGGATTGATGTATTCCGTAAGCAGCATCCAGATGAGTCGGGACACTACACGTGGTGGCGTCAATGGGGTGGCGCGAAGGAAAACAACGTAGGCTGGCGAATCGACTATGTACTTGCTTCGAAATCAGCCGCAAAATCCGTGACCGATGCGTTTATTTGGCCGGAGGTCATCGGCAGCGATCACTGCCCGGTTGGAATCGATATAGGATCCGGCTGAAGAGTTCGGGTCATTTAAAAAGACAAAGCGGCAAAACGGAGTTTGCCGCTTTGGTAAGAATCCAGTGGAAGCTAAGCTTTCACTCGTCTTGCACTTGAACGACTTGGCGCACTAGCTTTTCCGTGTGTCACACGTTTCGGCGATGCTTTCATTGACACGCTCGCGGGTGAGCGAACACCGCGCTTCGAAGACGTTTTTGTTCGAATAGTGGACTTCGATTTCGTCGTAGCCGTTCTACGCTCAACTTTTTTCGGCTTCTTCTGCCAGCGAAGCGCAGGGCCGGTAAAGAACTGCTGTGCACGTTCTTGATCTCGTGCTAGTTCCTCGTCGCGTTTTTTCGCTTCTTGATAGCCTTTGCGAGTTCGCGGGAAATACTCCTGACAGAGCTTGCCATCAACCGACCTCGCGACGCGATAACTTTGGTAGTTTCCTTGTTGGTGCTTGTAGACGCTCATGGGGTCTCCTTGTTACTTGTGTCCTTCCATAGACAAACCATGAAGATTGTCAAGGCTCACAGGACGCGACTTCGAAAGTCCGCCGTTCAGCTTGTTATCGATTAGCGCCTTGTGATCATGGTTGGATTCTAACAGATAAGACCGCAAATTCAAAGAATAGTTAGGAAGCTTTGCTAACACGCTGAATCACAAAGCTATTTCGTTACTTGTTACGATGATTAGATTCACTGATTAACGCGTGAAGGATCGCGGGGCAAACTTGAATGTTAGAAATTAGTTGATGGGTTTCTAACATAAAGCTTTGAATTACAAAGCTCAATTGGTAGAGCGAACATAGAGTTGGAGTTTGGTCGTGCTGCATATATCTAGTTTGGTTATAGATCAATATGTTATCGTTAGCTAGATTCTTCATAGCGTCGGATACCGACAACTCACTTGATTTTCGATCGCGTAAGTCGTTGTTCGAAATACTCGATGCTTCGAGCGGCTGCCAACTCGTTCAGCCCTCGCGTCGGTGAGAACTAAAACAAGCATCTGAACGAAGCATCTAAGTGGCACTTGTGAGCCGACTGGATGGCAAAAAACTGAGAGAATCTTCTTCAATGGCGAGCGATTTACGTTGTAAATAATGATCAATGAACGATTCAGGCAGCTGCTAATCGCATAACAAGTGGTAGAATCGCGCGGTTCTATCGCCTTGGTAAACGTACGATGACGCAACGCCGAACCTTTCTGAAGCAACTAGCGTTCGCAGGTATTGGCGGCACTGCCTTACTAAAAACGGGGAGATTGAGTGCTGCGATTGAAGCTGCTGAAGCAGCGGAAGCTGCCAAGTTTCCCAAGATGTCGTATCGCGTACTTGGAAAAACCGGGTACAACGCGAGCCGTCTCGTCTACGGCTGTGGTGCGGCTCTGTCACGGAATCGTGCGGATCGGGTGCTAAATCTTGCGTTCGACCACGGGGTGAATGTGTTCGATGTCGGTACCAGTTCCTATTACCGAGAAGCACAAAGAAACTTGGCCGACTTTGCGGGTGCGCATCGAGACGACATCTTTCTCATTACAAAGGACTTCGTAGGGGTTGGCGCAGACGCTACTCCGAATCTAGAGGAATCGAAGGCGATAGCGGCCGATTGGGAAGCTAAGCTTGATACGTGCCTCGTTGATTTAGGTCAAGAACAGGTTGACGCGTACTACATCATGGGCGCGAACAACCCACGGATCGTGAACAGCGATGAGATTTTTAACGCGTTTGAACGAGCCAAAGCCGCTGGAAAGGTCAGCCACCTAGGAATCTCGACGCACGAAAATGCAAGCGAATGCTTAAGCGCTGCGGTTGCGTCAGGTAAATATTCGCTTGCGATGCTGGCTATGACGCCAGCTGGTTGGTACGACTGGGCAAGCAAGACGACGGTGAAGAATTCCAAGCCACTCAAGGACTTACAGCCAGAACTACAAGCAGCACGCGAAAGCGGTATTGGCCTGATCGCGATGAAGGTCGGCCGAATGTTGGCTCCTCGTATGTGGGGTGGACGTGGTAATCAGGAAGCCTTCGACGATCACTATAGCGACAAGCTGCTGAAAGCGAATCTCTCCTCCTTCCAGAAGAGTTATGCCTACGTGCTAGAAAACGGGTTCGATGTCGTAAACGCTGATATCCAGAATTTCCATATCCTGGCGGAGAACTTCACTGCCGCTGCGACATCTTCGCAATACGCCTAGTTCTTCAATAGGGGACTGATAAAGTCCCACACTCCAGCTTCACATCGGTCTGTATCCGCGGAAGCTTCATACGCGAACGCATGCGGCAATCCGGGCATGTGAAGGTAGTCGACTTCATGACCGACCCCACGGAATGCTGCTAGCAGATCGTTCGTCATGAATTGAGGTACGTTTGCGTCTTCGCCGGGTTGCACGATAAAGGTCGGCGGGAGATGCGTGAATTCTCTACTCCGAATTACGCGCTGCACACTCGCCTGATGCATCGTTTCGCGCGATCCAAAATAGCCTTGATGCGCACGAACGAGTTCCTGTCGACCAATTTCCAACGCGTACTCAAATCGGGCAAGCGGATTTGAAACTGGCCAAAGTGCAACCACATATGCGACGCTCGCGTCGGCGGATCCCTGTTCACTATCAAGAATAGGCGTAGTTTGGTGCATAGGGATGTTTGGTTGCAGGGCTGTGAATAAAACTAAGTGACCACCCGACGAACTGCCGATTAATCCAATTTTGTCAGCGTTAATTCCTAGCGAATCAGCGCGGCTTCGGAAATATCGGATACCTGCAGCAATATCCGCGGATGCTGACGGGTGCTGAAACGCTGGCCCACATCGAAAATCAAGCGAAAACACCACAAGACCTCGATTTGCTAGTAGGCGCGACATGACACTGGGAGTATGACGATCGTTAGCCGTCCATGCGCCGCCGTGCACCATCACGATGCCATGCCCGATGGAATCTTGTGGTTCATAGAGACGGCCGAGTAAATCCGCTCCGTGCGTAGTGGCAAACCGAATATCCCTTTCTTTTATGTTGGTCACGTCGTTGTCATCCAATTCAGTTCGGCGATACCGATAGCAGACTCACCTCCGCCGGCGTAAAGCAGGAAAACGCGTCCGTTTTCAACAAATACGCATGGGTCTCGAAGTTGATTCACACACCCGTAGGCAACGCTTCTTACGGACGGTTCGTTAGGTGCGTTCGCACCCTCCCAATCAAGTTCAGGTTTAAGTATTGCACCTAAGTGTTTGACTTCTAAGGTCTCTGTGTTACATACGTTTTCTAAGACGCTGACTTTAATGTGTTCAGGCGCTTCCCCAACTTCGGTCCAAAACACGAATACGCGGTTCTTATTCGAAAGAAGTGCATGATGTCGGGCGTTAGACGTGAACAGTTGTTGACCGGTTTCGAACGGACCTCGTGCGTGCTCCAAGTGGAACAAAACTCCGGGCATGACCATCGCAAGGATTGTGTCGTTACTCGGCACAACACGTAAGTATGGGAGGCACAGCACTGGTTCCTCGGCAACGAAATCAATACCGTCATCCGATGTTGCTACACGCGTCTTTTGGTTGGCGTACGAGAGCAGACCGTGGTAGTACATGTAAATCCGTCGTTCTTCGTGATTTACATGCACGTCGGGTGACGCGATGTGCGGCGTGGAGCCTTCGTACTCTTGGCTGTGAAGTAGCTGTCCAGGTATCACTCTCTTCGTTTCGACGGTTCGTTCTGGCGGTTGAATGGGTTCCGTAGGGAAAAGTGAATTTTTAAGTCGCAACGACCCCGAGACATGAACTCGCCAAGGTCCCGTTAATTCATCCGCGTACGCAAGTCGAATGAAGCGTCCTTTATGGTCAGCAAAATAAAGGTAATATCGACCGAGGGGCTCTTCCACCCAAGCCGGAACCCGGATTAGTGATGGACCTTGAATATTGACCCCGATGCTTGAATCCAATGCAGCATGAATGATTGGATTGCTACTGAGTCTGTTTGCAACCCAGAAGCCAGTCTGTGGATCGCAATCTATTTCGTTGTAAGCCGTATGTGACACTATTAGAGCGCACCAATTTGGTTACGACATTATGTTTGAGGGCACAATTGTCATTCTCGTATACATTTGAAGTAATCTACACCTTCTAACCTCTGATTGAAATATGACAAAACGATCTCCGACAGAAGCAGTTCATGAGTTATGCCTCGCGTTCGGTGATTCTGAAGCGCATCACAGCCATGGGATGCCGGATTTTCGTGTGAGCGGAAAGGTCTTCGCACAGTATGCGGTCAACCACCACGGCGACGGCAGGGTCGCCTTATGGCTCAACTCACCCGACGGCGTCCAACATGAGTGTATCGCGATGGACGACGAAAGCTACTTCGTCCCACCCTATCTTGGTCCAAGAGGATGGCTAGGTGTCAATCTCGATAAAAACCTTTCTTGGGACGAAATCCAGTACCAGGTTGCTGAGGCATATTTACATACGAGTCGCAGCACGGCCCCCATTGAGGACGTAATACCTGACGTACCTCCACCGGATGCCCAAATTGATCCGATCGAATTCGATCCATTCAATGATCCGGTTTGTCATAGACAACTCGAGCAGGTCCGATCGTTTTGCTTCACTCTCCCTGAAGTGACTGAGGTTCCCCAGTTTGGCACGCCTTCGTTCAAGGCTGGTAAGAAAACATTCGCAACCGCGTACGTCGTAGACGGTGTGCCGTGTGCGGGGATTTGGGTCGGCAAGGAGCAACAATCCGTCCTTTTAGCAGACACCCGCTTCAGTATCCCTCGGTATACAGGTCACAACGGCTGGATTCAGCTAAAGCTAGAAGGAACGGATTCCATCGATATTTTTAGAGAACTGACGATCGATAGCTACAAGCACTTTGCTCTCAAACGCATGCTGAAGGAGCTTGAAGAAGATTAGGCGCGAGAGACTACGCGTTTTGAGTATGGGTCCATCTAACGTTCTGCGCTCGAGTGCTAACATAGAAAATCAAGATCGTGTTTCGATTAAGGGGTAATCAATGGCGATCACAATGAATGTAAATGGTGTCGAGCATAGCCTCGACGTTGACGACAATACGCCGCTATTGTGGGTCTTACGCGACCATCTTGGGCTTAGTGGTACCAAGTTCGGGTGTGGAAGAGGACTGTGTGGTGCTTGTACTGTTCAGATTGATGGTTCGCCAACCCGTTCATGTCTTACAACCGTTGCAGCAGCATCAGGGCGAATGATTTCAACGATCGAATCGTTGGTTGAACAGCAACCAGACCTCGTCGATGCGTGGGTGGAGGAAAACGTTGCTCAATGCGGCTATTGCCAGTCGGGCCAACTGATGTCTGCAGCTGCGTTGTTAGCGACCAATGCTGCTCCGACCGATGAAGATATCGATAGTGCCATGGCGGGCAACATCTGTCGATGTGGAACTTACGGGCGTATTCGTAAAGCTATTCATCGAACCGCGGAGGGCAGACAATGAACACTCCGCAACTTCGCAACCTCTCACGTCGAAATTTCCTGGTTTCCTCCAGTGCTTTGGTGGTCGGGTCCTATGCCTATACGACGGGATTTAATCCCGCCTTTGCGAATACCACGCGAACACTATCACCTAGCGTTTACGTCGCTGTCGGCAGCGACGGGATCGTCACTGTCACCTGTCACCGTTCAGAGATGGGGCAAGGCATCAAGACCGCGGTCGCACAAGTCGTGTGCGATGAACTTGAAGCCGATTGGGAACAGGTTGTAGTTGCTCAGGCAGAAGGCGACGCGAAATACGGCGATCAAAATACCGACGGCTCGCGGAGCATCAAGAACTTCTTCGTGCCTTTGAGAAACGCTGGCGCGGCGGCAAGAGAAATGCTCATCCAAGCTGCAGCTGAATCGTGGGGTGTTGCGGCTTCGGAATGCGAAGCACACGATCATGCGGTTCACCATAAAGCGTCGTCGCGGAGCGCATCCTTCGGCGAACTCGCTGACGCGGCAAGTGTGCTTGACGTGCCTGAAACCCCTACTCTCAAATCACGCGAAAACTGGAACCACATCGGGAAATCCCGTGTGCACGTGGACGCAAAAGACGTAGCCACCGGTAACGCAACGTATGGTGCGGATGTGACCTTGCCCAACATGGCGGTTGCGATCATGGTCCATGCACCTGTTCTTGGGTCATCGCCCATTGATGTGAAAGTGCCAGAGAGCGCGAAGAATGATTTGCGGTTTATTGGTGTTGAGACCATCAATGCGACCCCGGGTCCGATTGGCTTTAACCCCGTCGGCAGTGTCGCCGTAATAGCCGAAGACACATACACAGGCATCAAAATTGCTGACGAACTTGAGATTAGTTGGTCAGACTCGCCGAATCAGAGCTTCGATAGTGAAGTGTTTCAAGAAAAGCTTCGTGAAGCGGTCGAGCAACCGGGACAGGTGTGGCATGCAGTCGGCGACGCTAATAGCATGCTTGATGGGGCTGAAGAAACGATCGAAGCGGTATATGAAACACCATTTCTCAGCCACGCGCCAATGGAACCGCCTTCGGCAATCGCAAAGGTCGTCGAAGATTCGGTCGAGGTCTTAGCGCCTGTTCAGGATCCCCAAACGACGCGCAACACCATTGTCGGCGCACAGAGCTTCGCACTTGAGAACGTGAAAGTCACGCCGACACTCCTCGGCGGTGCGTTCGGGAGGAAATCAAAGCCTGACTTCGTGTTGGAAGCCGTTGAGCTGTCAAAGCGTCTGAAGCGTCCCGTCCGCGTACAGTGGCGACGCGAGAACGATTTACAGTACGACTATTTCCACGCGCCAAGCGTTCAACGTTATGAAGCGAGCTTAGGCGAAAACGGCATGCCAATCGCCTGGCGTCAGCGAACTGCATTTCCATCTATCATGTCGACGGTCGCTGCACCGAACATGGTTGAACCCGCAAATTGGGAGCTCGACATGGGGTTCACCAATACCCCATATCGGTGCGACAACCAATCGATCGAAGCAGCCGGACTCAAAGCCGGTGTGCGTATCGGCTGGCTGCGTTCAGTCTGCAATATTTTCCATGCTTTCGGCGCAAATGTGTTCATCGATGAACTTGCTGAACAAGCAGGTATGGACCCTATTGATTATCGACTGGCTATGTGGGACGGAATGGACGTCATTCAAGGCGCACTACCTAGTGAGCCAGGCCACGAGTTCAAGATCGAACGTCTTAGAAACGTGCTTCAAAAGGTTCGCGTAAACTCTGGATGGGACCAAAAGATCGCTGATGGTCGTGCACTCGGTGTCGCGGTGCACCACAGTTTCCTCTCATACGTAGCGACGGTCTTGGAGGTTGATGCATCTGATCCAAATTACAGGGTTACGAATGCTCACGTGGTCCTGGACTGCGGTACGTATGTGAATGCTGACACTTGCGTTGCACAGATGGAAGGCGCGGTTGTCTTCGGTCTGTCAGGAGCTCAACGTGCCAAGCTGACGTTTAAGGACGGTGCTATCCAACAGAACAATTTCGACGGCTATCTCATCGCGCGAATGCCCGATGGACCATCAATTTCGGTCGAGCTGGTCGACTCGGATCATCTCCCTGCTGGTGTTGGTGAACCAGGTGTACCGCCTGTCGCGCCTGCACTGAGCAATGCGATTTACCGAGCGGGTGGCGGTCGACGCCGCTCCTTACCACTTGTCTGAGTATTTGCATGCAACAAATTGATGACTTCCGCAAAGAAGGCGCGGCGCTACATGAGCTACTCGTCACACTGAAAGACGATCAGTGGGGGTTGGAGACGCCGTTTAAAGACCGAACTGTAAATTGGGTCGTCCAGCATCTTCACGATGCAGATCGTTGGGCTTTGCATTCGGTGACGGACCCAGACGGGTTTCGAGATTGGATGCAGAATCGAGAAAAGTATCGAGCGTCAGAGCCGGCACCACTTGAAGGTCGTGCACTCATGGAGCAATGGTTCAAGTACCAGCAGGATCTTTGCGACGAGTTTGAGCGTGTCGATCCGCAAATTCGGGCACCGTGGTTCGGTCCTGATATGGGATTGCGCATGATGGCTACAGCGCGCCAAATGGAAACATGGTCCCACGGTCAGGATATATACGACTTGCTGCGAGTGAAGCGTGTGAATACCGACCGCATAAGGAACATCTGTCACATTGGGGTTGCTACTTACGCCTGGACGTTCGTCAACCGGAAACTCGAGGTACCTGAACCGACGCCGTACGTTCGTCTCTCTGCCCCATCTGGTGCTGAATGGACTTGGAATGAGCCGTCTGAAAGTGACTTCGTTGCGGGTTCAGCCGTTGAATTCGCGCATGTCGTAACGCAAGGTCGAAACATCGAGGAAGTTAACCTCGATGTTCGGGGCGATTCCGCTGTTGCATGGATGGAAATCGCTCAGTGTTTTGCCGGTCCTCCTGAAACGCCTCCGGTTCCGGGTGTGCGAGGTTGGTAGCAGGAGAGCATTAGGATGGATTTTGGTGTTTGTGTTGCCTCACACGTCAACGATATTGACTACATCGTGCGCGCAGAGGAATTGGGATACTCTCATGCGTGGTGCGCTGACAGTCAAATGTTATGGTCTGATTGCTATGCGACACTAGCGCTTGCTGCGACGCGCACCTCTCGAATTCGTCTCGGGACCGGTGTTGCCATCACGGGTACCCGACCTGCGCCTGTCACAGCTGGCAGTATCGCAACCATTAATGCACTTGCACCTGGTCGCACGTTTCTAGGGTTGGGCGCCGGTAATACGGCGATGCGAGTTATGGGGTTGCCTCCAGACCGGGTACGCGATCTCGAGCGATATATCAATACGTTGAGACCCTTGATGCGAGGGGAAGAAGGCATCTTCCATGCGAAAGGACGGCAGATTCCCATTCGTCACGTGATGCCTGAGGACGGGTTTGTAAATTTCAGGGACGAGATTCCGCTTTACATTTCTGGATTTGGTCCGAAGTCTCTCGCGGTTGCGGGAAAGCTGGGCGATGGCGCTGTATTGGCGTTGCCGGCGAACCCGGCGGTCATGCTAAATATCAAACACATGCTGCAAACAGGAGCAAGCCAAGTCGGACGTGAACTCGATAAAGAGGAGTACTACACCACCGCACTAACCACCATAGTCGTACTCGATGATGGTGAAGCGATTGATTCAGATCGAGTCAAGGCGGAATGTGGGGCAATGGCGATGGCTGCGATTCATTACTCCTACGAGCAGGTTCGCAACTTTGGACGCCAGCCAGGAGGTGCACTGAAGTACGTATGGGACGACTACGTGAAGATGATCGAATCGTATCCCGAAGAACGACGTCACCAACGCATTCATGCGGGTCACAACTGCTACGTTATTCCGGAAGAAGAACGCTTCTTAACGCCGGATGTCCTTAAGGCATCCGCGATGATTGGAACCAGGGACGAACTAATTGATCTACTCCAGGCGCTCGATCAAGCAGGTCTGGATCAAGTTATGGTGCTCCCAAACTTCGATATGCGTTTTCAATCCATTGAGCGACTCGCCCGTGACGTAATACCTAACGTATGAGTGGAAGCTGAATCACCATACGTCGAGCGCGCTCCCTTCCGTACCAAAATTTGATTCGAGGAAACCGTCATGAACAACGTCGTGTCAAGCGTGCAGTGGTCGAGCGCTGACGATGGTGCGAAGCACCCAACTCGGCAATTTATTGCAGAAGCCGATACGGGTCGAAAAAGAACTGGTGCGCTGTGGCTCCCAGATAGCGCTGCGAGTTCATCGTTGGTCGCATTCGGTCACGGCGCATCAGGTAATCGCTACCAGGCACCCATACCCTATCTCGCGGGGAAATTCGTCAAAGCCGGACATACCGTAGTATCGATTGACGGTCCAGTCCATGGACTACGTCAAGTTGGTCCCGGCGGGAGAAAAGCTTTTGGTGAAGAAATGAGACGCGAATCCATGATCGATGACATGAATGAGGATTGGCGATTCGCCATTGAGCTTGCACAGTCAGAATCTGGTACCGAACTCAGCCAGATGGCGTATTTCGGTTTATCGATGGGCTCGATATTCGGTATCCCCATGCTTGCGGATTCGACTCGAGGCTTGCCTGTTGTTGTTGCTACGTTAGGTTTGCTAGGATCACAAGGCGTCGGCAACCGACTGAGTACACGGATACTGGAGGATGCCGCCAAACTTTCGTTTCCGATTCTTTTCCTCATGCAGCTAGAGGATGAGTTATTCTCTCGAGAGGGTTATCTAGAGCTGTTCGACGCGCTCGCATCATCGGACAAACGTATTCATGCAAATCCGGGATTACATCCTGAAGTGCCTGGAGAGGAAATGCGTTTCGCCTTCGACTTTATGCTGAAGCATCTTGAATGACGACACAAACTAGAACTTAAGGCAACAATCCGACGTTAAAATCTCCGCATTCCGGATACCACTTAGAGCGCATATTTCGCCATGATTCGAACTAGTTTGAGCGCCATATTCAAGCTCTTTGACGAAACGAGTAGCTCGACTGAAGAAGATGAAGAGCTGTTCAATGAAACGGTGTTGATGACATTGTCTCGCGCAACGAGCGTCGACTCGAACATCCACCCTGCTGAAATCGGACTCGTTCGTGATATGGTGTGTGAACTCACAGGACAAGACATTACCGATAGCGATGTACGCGTTGCGGCTAACTCGCATATCTACGAGGAGGGCTCGCTCAGTCGTTACCTCAACGCTGTCAGCGTTCGGTTGCCCGTTGAACGCAAGATTGCGCTCATAAACGCTTTGGCAACCATTATCAAAGCGGATGAACGTATTACAGAGCGCGAAGTATTTTTCTTCAATATGGTCGTCGGTGACCTTAACTTACGCGCATCCGACCTCGTTGGACTTAGCCAGACACAAGCTTTCTAATCCCGTCGTTTGACTCCTGAACAGAAACAATCGTTTTACGACGACGGTTTCGTTGTCCTCAAGGACATTGTTCCTCCCGAAGCAGTAACGCGAGCAATACGTCGGTTCTACGGCGGTCTATCTGCGATGTGGCAGGCTTCAATGGCGAGCCGACGACGGCGCATTGATTCAGAATCCCGCAACGACGATAGACTCCAAGAAGCCGTTGGCGTTGCGATGAGCGCCGGTACTGATCCGGCCATACTCGATCTCGCAAATCCAGAAAGTCCGCTTCTGCGATCTATAGGTGAAGCACTTGGTCATCCTATTCGCGAAATCCCCGGAGCGCAGTTAGCAACGATATTCCCACATGAGCTTGGGAATGCCATCAATGAATCCGGGTATCCCGCCAACGAGGTACCTTTCTACGGATGGCACGGCCATCTCGACGGGCTTTGGAACGGTGCGGCACCTGTTCACCAACGCACGGATCGACCGATGAACGATGCAGAGTTGGCACGCTGGAATCGTGACCCTGCGCGGAATGGCGTTCGACGTACGTATCCGGGCGGCATCAATATTCGAAACTTTACCGCTCTACTTGGTATTCCACTTTCAGATCAGATGGTTGAAGGCGCGGGCAACCTTGGCTTATTGCGCGGCGCGCATCACGCGATATCCAAATTTTTCCAATACCAACGCGATGCTGGTGGACCGCTAGGGCCTGATGGTCCGGGGTGGGAACGAATCGATACCAACGCGCCGAACTTTAGCGGCCTGCGACACTATCCCGAGCTAGTTCGTGAACAGTTCAGTGACGGCGCTGAATACACATCTGATGGTAGGATGTGGCCGAAACCAACATTGATAAAAGTTAAACCGGGCGATGCTGTTTTGACGCTTCACGCGGTACCACACAGCTCGACCCGATTAGAAGGCAATTCACCGAGGTTAATGGCTTACTATCGGTTGGTCCCCTCGACCCGGGATTCGTCCTCTCCGCACTCTTTCGCCGATGCTCTGTGCGATTGTTGGCTTGAATGGCACGGCATGAGGGAGCTAACGTCCTAGAGTTTGGTTTCTAGTGAAGCCTATACTTCAATAGAACGGTATTCACCGTCGCCATTAGTTTTCAGATTTAGTGAGGTCTCCCTGCGTGGATCTTGAGTACAGTGCTGAATACGAAGATTTTCGTAGTGAACTTCGGAACTTTCTCGAAGAACACAAACATCTTTCGCCAGGCGCGGTTGCGAGAGCGCCAGCAAATCGAGAAAGTAAAACGGATGGCCCTAATCCAGCCCAGCGATGGCAGCAGTTACTAATCGAAAATGGCTACGCAGCGCGCACGATCCCAAAAGAATACGGAGGCTGTGGTGAGGAACCGGATTCGCTTAAGGCTCACATCATCGCTGAAGAGTTCGCAAAGGCTCGAGTTCGACCGGGACACTCGGGAGACAACCGGTTGGTTCCAACGGTACTCGAGTTAGGCACCGAAGAACAAAAGCGTTGGCTAGTACCGCCTTCTATCCGTGGTGAGATGTCTTGGTGTCAAGGATATTCCGAACCCGGTAGCGGCTCAGACCTTGCATCGCTATCTACTCGAGCTGAAGTGGACGGCGACGACTTCGTGATTAACGGACAGAAAATCTGGACGTCCGGAGCGCAACATGCTGACATGATGTTCTGCTTGGTTCGTACGGAGCCTGATGCACCAAAGCACCAAGGCATCAGCTATCTCGTGTTCTCGATGGATACCCCAGGCATTGAAGTGCGACCGCTCGTTACCATGACGGGCGAAGCAACGTTTAACGAAGTTTTCTTCACTGACGCGAGGGTGCCTAAGAACCAAATCATCGGTAAGCGCGGAGAGGGTTGGTTCGTCGCAAACAATACGTTGAAACACGAACGTGAAGGACTTGGCGATCCTCATCAAGCGGAAAACCGTTTTCGTGAGATCGAAGAATTGATGCAGAACGAGAACGTCGACGGTGAACCGATCATGAACAATCCCGCACATCGGGATCGGTTACTCCAACTTCAGGGGCGCATGCTCGCAATGAAATACAACGGCATGCGCGTGCTGACATCTCAACGAAAACATGAGGAACCAGGATTACCACGTTGGATCATCAAGTTACAGGGTTGCGAATTGAATCACCAGATGGCCGCAATGGCGATCGACTCGCTTGGTGAACTCGGCACACTATACCATCATAGTGAGCATATTCGTGCAGGTGGTATGTGGCAGCAACGGTTTATGATGGATTTGGGCTTGATCATCGGTGGTGGTACGGCGCAAATTCAAAAGAACATGATTGGAGAACGTGCGCTCGGGCTGCCCAAAGAACCTAAAGTCGAAGTCAAGCCGGCGTAGCGGGAGCAGTCAGTAGTGGATTTCGCTCTCAGCGAAGAACAGCAATTCCTTACACAAACGGTAAATGACCTCCTCCGCGATCAATGCAGCTTGGATGTCGTACGAAATGACGCGTCCGAAAACCAGACGAAGAATGCGTCGCTTTATCACGCACTGACCGAACTTGGAATACCGGGCACGCTAATTAGCGAAGACTACGGTGGTGTCGGTCTACGTCTGCTTGATGCGGCGTTGATCGCTGAGTCGCTCGGCGGTAGCGTTGCGACGGTACCGTTCATTGGATCGAGTGTGCTAGCTCCGGTTGCGATCCAGCTTGCGGGTTCGGAGGTACAAAAGGACACTTGGTTGCCTCGGCTTGCGAGTGGTGAGATCACCTGTGGCGTCGCGCTAGGAGATCATGTAGGTGCGCGTGACAACACACCGATATCTACCAACGGCGCTACGGTATCAGGTCGTGCGATGTTCGCGCTTGACGTTCAGGATGCTGACGTATTCCTCGTTGCGACGAAGAACTGCGAACTCCACCTCGTTGAAGCCGGTGAAGTAGAGTTGAATCGACTCTTTACCATCGACAAAACTCGCTCAGTTGGAGAGATAGTTTTTGACAGCGCATCGAGCGATCCGCTTTTAAGTTCAGGTGACCTGAAAGGAACGCTTGCTACAGTTGTTGACGCTGGTCGAGTCGTCGTTGCCGCTGACACGTTAGGAGCAGGACAAGCGATGCTCGACAAGGCAGTAGCCTACGCGGGTGAGCGCCAACAATTCAACCGTGTCATCGGATCGTTTCAGGCTGTCAAACACATGTGCGCTGAAATGGCGGCCGAGCTAGAGCCGTGCCGTTCCCTAGTCTGGTATGCCGCACACGCATTTGACGCGATTCCTGAAGAAGCACGCTTGACCGCGTGTCACGCAAAAGCACACCTTGCCGAAGTCGGACGCTTCGTCGCACGAAAAGCGACTGAAGTACACGGAGGCATGGGATTTACTGACCTCTTGGGGTTACACTATTGGTTTAAACGCATCGAGCTCAATCGTCAGCTGTTGGGTACGCCCGAGTTCGTACGAAATGAAGCTGCGAAATTACAGGGGTGGATATGAACACACAAATCACAGTCGAACACAACTTCTTCGAATCCGTCGAGGAAATTCAAGAAGATATCAAGAAACACTCGCTTTATGGTGGTCAAGACGAGTTCGACGCGCAACCAAGTGGCGGCACGCCGCTGCATTGGCACGCGATTGGTCTTTACGTCTACATTACGGACGGGAAATTTAGGTTTCAGGATCCAGCCACGGAAACGATCCATGAGTGCGTGAAGGGAACGCGATTCGTCATCCCTGAACGAGCTCTGCACATTGAAGAGGAACACCACGGATACAAAGGTTACGTTGGTCTTACCCGTGAAGAGTTTCCAGAACCTTTCGTGCGTGACCCGGCTGAGCTGAAGGATTTAGAACCTTTAGAGGTCTGATCTAGCACTGAAATCCGACAACAGCGAGATGGTTCATGGCCATCTCGTCGGTCTACGGAGTTTGGTAAGAAGCGGGTGCTTAAGTCACTCTGGATAAGACTCGCGCCTCCGATGTGACGAGCGAGCGAAGGTACTTACGCAGTATCAAATCAACTGATTGCTTACTCGATCACGATCAGTAACTACGGTATGCTAGGGCGTCGTCGAGACAAAACGTTTTTAGAGGTTTGCGTTCAAGGTCATAAAAAGTGTCTCGAATTGCACTTTTACTTACGAAAAAGTGTCGCATATTGCATTTTTTCGTACGAATCAATGTAAGTGTGGCTATGACCTAACGTTGTGGTTACAGGGTTTCGGATCCATACGTATTTCGGTTGCATACGAAATTCTTGACTCAAGTGTCTGCAATTTCGAGGCTCGATGACGTACGACAGCTGTGCCGTACGATTTAGAACTGGAACTCCGGCAGCGAGACTACAAGACCGTCCATCTCTTCCGTTACTGGAATTTGGCACGATAGTCTCGAATTGTCGGTGCGTTCCGGGTTTAACCCTAGCATCGCATCCTCGTTTTCACTAGGCTCACCAAGGCTATCGAACCACTCGTCGGAAAGGATGATGTGGCAGGTTGCGCAAGAACATTCGCCGCCACAATCTGCATCTATACCAGGAACATTGTTGTTGATGGCGTTTAGCATCAATGACGTGCCGACTTCCGCATCAATTTCGTGTGGCGTGCCGTCAAATTCGACGTAGGTAACGCGTGGCATTGGGCGTTAGGTGAGAAAACCGCGGCAATTTTAAGGACGATATATCTGTTTTGAGCCTAAGAAAAGTGCATAGGAATCCTTACCGATTCAGCTTACCCCTTTTTATAATCCACGCCTAATCCGCCTTAGCTCAGTTGGTAGAGCAGTTGACTGTTAATCAACCTGTCGCTGGTTCGAGCCCAGCAGGCGGAGCCATTTTTATCTTAATAGCTTATAACGAACTGAGATTGAGGTGTTCGGTCTTAAAACCCGCTCCGAAATACTCAACTCTTTTCACTAGTCACTTAGTTAAACGGTAGGACAGCGGATCTTTCACCAACTACCTGTTGAGAGATCTTGTCGTAATACGGTACGGGTTCCGCGATTGCTGTAGGAGCACCAGCCGGATTAGCCCCCCATCGTTCCGTAATGACAGTCTCCCTCCGAGCTAGACGAGCTGCCAATGAGACCCTACCCTTGCGCACGTCTGCTTGCCGCCTTTGCGCGGGATTCGGCGCACCAAAATAACCAGGACGCCAATCCTCCTCACGATGACCATACGCCAGTGAACGATGCAACACTTGTGAATGGAATATTGCAAACTCCCCTCGCTTTAGAGTGAGTGGTCTGATCCTATCGTGAACTACCTCAGGCATTTCGTGAAATAGACGTGCCAAGTCATCTCTGTCTAAACCATCGATTGGTTGATGTGAACCTTGAATGAACTCTATCCTACCCGCATCGGTTCCGAGATCTGTCAACGCTATAACGAACGAAAAGTGGTTGCTAGTGTCGTAAAGATTTACTGGGTCGCTGCCATTTTCCATCATACGATCGTGATGCCATTTATTCTCCCCGACGCCTGGGTATTTAGGAAAAAATTTGGTCTGCCACAGCACAAGTCCAGTGCCAAAGTGTTCTGCTATCACAGCCTGCAAATTGGCATCTCTGAATAAGTCCTGAATCGGTTGAAATGCCATGTGCCGATTAATCAATGTAGTCCAGCGTTGCAGATCTTCCCTACCTGCTAACGCTGCGAGCTTGTTCTGCTGAGCCTGTAGTAATTGCAATTCCACAGCCACTTCGCAGACCGCCTCGAGAATAGAACAATCAGCGAGCAGAAATGGTCCAGCTAAACCATCGTTACTTAGTTGCTCTCTAGACATCGCTCTATCTTTGCTCTTCACAATTAGCTCACGAAGCAGGTCTATTATTCTGTTTTAAGTTGCACGCACTTGCTTTTTGCGCACGCTGGTTGCCTCCCTGTAAAGGTAACAGACTTGGCTTTGTACACAGTACCTGCCTTGTCAAAGAGCCGCGCCGCCGCGTCCCATCGAATGATTCGCACTTGCTAGTGCCATGCTGATCAGTGAAAATCGTGTGATTTAGCTAGAGTACCGGTTCGTTCATCCGATGTCGTTAGTTGGTCAAGACGTTCAGTCATGTCTTCTGCATATCCCACCATCACATGTACAACGTCCCCTTCTCGATCAATAACGCCTTTTACCATCACCAATTGACCGTGCACAAGCGTTTTTCGGAATCGTTCAACGACAGTTTCCCAAGCTACTAAATTCGCATTTCCCGTTTCATCTTCAACTGTCAGGAACAACACGCCTGTCGCTGAACTCGGGCGTTGTCGACATGTCACTAGGCCGGCTAACTGAACAAACCGACCTGGTCTCATAGTGCTTAGCGTTGCTGCTGTTACACAACGTCGAAACACCTCATACTGCCTAAGTAGAGACATGGGATGAGCGCCAAGTGTCAGTCCTAGATAGCGATAGTCCGACACGGTATCGTCACCAACTGTGGGGGACGCTAACCGGACTTCGGTGACATAGGCTTCAAATGCCTGGGCCATCGTCGCTAATCGGCTCGGCGCTTCAACACCTGCCGCATCCCAATGAGCTTGATGCCGATGACCGCAGAGCGTTGTTAGAGCGCCGGCACGTGCTAGAAAGGTCAAGTCGCGGTCATTCAAATCTGCGCGGCGTGCTAAATCGTCGATGTCGAGATATGGCTGATTTCCTTCAATGATGCGACCAACGTCTTCGTTCAGCCCTTTGATTTGGCGAAATCCCACACGCAGTGCTCCCTGCTGCCGAATATCACTTGGCGACACCTGATCTGTGCGTTCCAGGTGGTAATCCCAAGTGCTGCACTGCACATCCACAGGTAACACTTCAATGTCATGCCGCACGGCATCCTGTACTAACTGTGATGGCGAATAGAAGCCCATCGGTTGGCTGTTTAACAATCCGCAGTAAAACGCGGCAGGTTCATGCCGTTTCAACCACGATGAAACGTAGACCAGCAATGCAAAACTGGCTGCATGTGATTCGGGAAAACCGTATTCGCCAAAGCCTTTGATCTGTTCCGAGATTCGCTTGGCGAATTCTTCCGGATGGCCTCGTTCCAGCATACCGTTGATCAGTTTTTTACCAATCTCGTCGAGACCACCTTTACGTTTCCATGCGGCCATCGCCCGTCGAAGTTGGTCTGCCTCTCCAGCGCTAAAGCCTGCTGCCACCATTGCCAACTCAATGACCTGCTCTTGAAAAATCGGGATACCAAAAGTCCGTTCAAGGACCTTTTCTACTTCGGGACTTGAGTAGGTAATAGGTTCAAGCCCTTGGCGACGTTTTAGATACGGATGCACCATGTCGCCCTGAATTGGACCTGGTCGAACGATGGCGACTTCAATCACCAAGTCGTAAAAACATGCTGGCTTAAGACGTGGCAACATGGACATTTGCGCGCGCGATTCCACTTGAAATACACCCACACTGTCAGCTTGCTGCAGCATTTCATAGGTCGCTGGATCTTCCGGTGGCACTGTCGCCAATGTCAATCGTTCTGATCCCTGCAAGTGATGGAATTCGTTGGCGTAGTCGAAAGCTTTTCGAATCGCACTCAGCATACCTAATCCGAGCACGTCGACCTTCATCAGATTCATCGTCTCCAGGTCGTACTTATCCCACTGGATGACCGTGCGGTCAGGCATGGCTGCATTCTCGATCGGTACCAACTGCGAGAGTGGACGTTCCGAGATCACGAAACCACCGACGTGTTGCGACAAATGGCGCGGAAAACCAAGAATCTCGGTCACTAGCGCGACAAACTGTTTGACTTCCGTTGCGCGTGGGTCCAATCCCAATTCGCGCAAACGTTCGTCTATGACCTCTTTAGCGTCCCACCACGACATCGATTTCGCCAACAGGTCGACCAAATCCAGATCTAAACCCAAAGCCTTTCCTACATCACGAATTGCACTACGCGGTCGGTACGTGATCAAGGTTGCCGCCAAAGCCGCATGGTCACGGGTATAGCGCTCATAGATGTACTGAATGACCTCTTCGCGCCGCTCATGTTCGAAATCCACATCAATATCAGGCGGCTCGTGGCGTTCTTTCGATACAAATCGTTCAAACAACACATGAATCCGTGCAGGGTCCACTGCAGTGATCATCAAACAAAAACAGACGGCCGAGTTCGCGGCTGAGCCCCTTCCCTGACACAAAATACCGCGTTCGCGTGCGAAGCGAACGATGTCGTGCACCGTCAGAAAATACATTTCGTAGTTCAGTTCTGAAACCAGCTTCAGTTCCTTTTCCAACAACTCGACGACGTCAGGAGGTGTGCCATCAGGCCAGCGCTCACTGGCGCCAGCAAACGTGAGCTGACGCAAATGCTGAGCGGGAGTGAGACCGGGTGGCACTAGGTTTGCGGGATATTCATAGGCTAGTTGCTCCATCGTGAAAGTGCAGGCTTCCGCGATGCGGACAGATTCAACCAACATCTCTTCGTGATAGAGCGCTTGCAACGTCTCGAGCGGCCGTAAATGGCGTTCGCCATTTGAATCTACTAATGCACCGAGGTTGCTGACCGGGGTACCAACGCGAATCGCTGCGAGGGTGTCCAAGAGCCGCTTTCGCTCTGGGACGTGCATATGGACATCATTTGCTGCGACGATCGGCAAGCTCAACGTCAACGCTAATTCCAGAGCAGTCGCTGTCTTACGGGTGTCCTCGCCGTCCATGAACAGTTCAAGTGCCAGCCACAGATGTGGCAGACAAACACGCAACGCTTCCCCTACCGGCACCAAGTCATCGACTGGTTCACAGGGCACAGGCCAGATTGCAAAGCAATCACTGACGTTTTCCAGCGTGCTCACATCAAGCAAATAGTCACCCTTCTCTGCGTTGCGCCGCGCCGCTGTGATCAAGCTGGACAAGTGTTGATAAGCAGTCACGGTCGGAGCTAGGAGCACGATCTCAATTGACTCAAACGAAGCAACGGAAAGCCTGAATTCGGAACCGACTATCAGCTGAATGCCTTTCGCCTTAGCTGCCTCGTGTGCCTTGACGATGCCACAAAACGAGCATTCATCCGTGATGGCAATCGCTCGGTAACCTAAGGCGTGTGCCTGAACGACCAGTTCTTCTGGATGCGATGCTCCAGTCAAGAACGAGTAGTTGGATTTACAGTGCAGTTCTGCAAACCCAATACCTTCAGACTGTTCAGGCGAAGTAGCCATGCACAAACCAACCTTGCGCATCGCGGAAACACCAACACCAGGTTTCGTCGCGATCTCGGGCTACGAAATAGTCACGGTATTGTTCATGATCCCACCACCCGCATTGAATCCGTTCAGGACCGCTAACGATGTGCAAGTGGCCAATACGCACGGGCATCGGCGGTTCTAGCAACCACAATGGTCGTCGACCGAGTTCAGGAACTGCGATCGACGCGTCATGTATATCGGCTTTTTCCTTCGGCATCCAGGCAAACTCTGGCCGGTGATCGTCAAGAATGCAGAATCGTTGGAGCGCGCTATCACCTAAACGCGCCGTCAACCGGTCAAGCAATTCATGCGATGGCGTTGCCTGTGTCAGCGCCTGTCCCAATACATCGCGTTCGATCCACTTTAAGCCGAGGTGTCTTGTCCGTAATGCGTCTAACCTCACCGTCATTGCTTCGCTAGGCAAATCAACCGTTTCCATGCGTAAACGCGTGATCGCCATGATGTCCGTGACTTCATGGCGAGGCTGTTCAAACCCCACTTCAAAGGTGGCCCCATCTCCCTCGAACGTGTACACACCCCACCTCAGCCGCCGTGCACCCAAATTCGATTTCCCAAGCCACTTCGACAACACCTTGGCCAAGTGCTCCATGGGTTCCAGCACCTCATCTTTTCCACGGACTGGATCAATCAAGTGCAAGCGTTCGCTAAATGCTTCCGGGGGCTGCTCTGCTTCCCACGGATCAACGCGTTCGCCTGTCAATTGCGCCACGTAATCCGTCAGTTCTTCACCGAATCGCTTGCGCAATTCATGTCTCGGCACGTGCACAATGTCTCCGACTTTGCGCATGCCCATGTTCGCGAACCGTTCACGGATTTTTGGCTCGAGATCTAAGCAATCGAGTAGCGTCGCGTCCAACTGCTGTAAAGCAATGTGCTCGATTTCGCTTCTTTCAGGAAAGTCGGGCCAAGTGACATCGTCACCGCTTTTCGCAAATGCCAGCGATGCACGCGGCGTGTGCGCTATACCTATTGCTACACGATGTCCAATACGCCTAAAACGAGATCGCAGCCTGCGTCGAACATGATGGACGCCACCGAATAGTTTGAGGCTCCCCTCCATTTCGAGCAGCAGCGCGTCAAAATCAGCCACGCTCACATAGGGAGTGAATTCGTAAGCCGTCATGACCAAGCGTTCCATGCGCTGTGATTCAGATTCTCGATTCCGAGGATGGTGAATCAGTTCAGGCATCAAGCTCCTGGCGGTCGCCAGGCTCGCACCCAAGCGAATGCCAGCCGCTCGGGCGGACTCGTTTACACAAAACACCTGTTGCGCCTCGGTGACCACAGCTGGCAAGCCCTGATCCCTGATGTCGCGTTGTTCGAAAACCTCTAATGGCAAGAACGGCAGGTGCAGTCCGAACCACAGCATCAGATCGCAACGGCCTTCATCTCGCGACGCGTTCGTTCCCAATCAGCGAGGAGCTGGCGCGTACGTTGCGAATCGGTTGCAGTTGGACCCCACGGCAAAGCCAGTTCCAATTCATCAACTCGCCAACCACCACGGCGCTTGATGATGGAAAGGACGAGCTTGCGATCGATGGTTTGTCGTTCGATCTTTAGGCGTAATTCCGCAGCTGAAGGGAGTTGCTCTGCCGACAACGGTCGAAAGAGCACACTAAACACCTCGTGTTCTTTGCTCTTGGTTTGGATTCGGCGTAACTGCTTGTCTTGGAGATCGCTCTCACTCAACCATGCCAACACTGTTCGCGTTGCACCCGACATGATGACCTCTTCGAATGACCACAGCGCCTCCTGATGGCTGCTTGGATGCACGACCATCAGTTCGTGCACGTTGATGCCTAATGCTTGAAACGCTGGCGCATAAGGAACACAAGGCGGGTTGATCAAAACCGTCCAATGCGCGTCCTTTGCAGGTCTCGTCAAACCTGACGCCAGCAAACGCAATTCGCCAACCCCATAGCGATCGCAGAGGACTTCCACCAAAGCCGCACGTGGCCATCCGCCATCGATCAACAACGCGTCGAGTTGTGAGAACCCTGTGCTCTGACTGGAATCGCAAAGGGCTGTTTGGCGACCATTCAAGTCGCGAGCTCGCCACAGCCCAGTGTCGTTAAGCAGTGATGCTGTTAATGCCATAGTAGTAACTATGTGTTTATATACATGTTATTTTATACAGTTATCGTTATTCTCTCCTTTTGATCCAAACTCCCTGCCTACAACATTCACGCAAAAGCAGATGTGTAAAACGGCAAATTACGTAACGGAGATTCCACGATAACCTGCAATGCTCGTAGCTAACGTCCGTAAACAAAACGACTATACACAGCGCAGTGCCGCGATTCGCCCGGTCTAAGAAATGCGTGGAAACTCAACCGAACCCCATAACTCCAGAAATTCCCCTGACGAAAAAAAACAAAAGTATGAGGACCAAAAAGACGACATACACTAGTGTAACGATGCCACTTATCTTGAAAAAGAGCGATATCTTTTCAATACTCTCGACTGCGTCTTCAGGACTATCCTCTTCCTTGATCACATCCAACCGTTTTGCGGAAGAAAACAAAAGCACACCTAACCAGATAGGAAGCCACCCAACTAAAAGACCAACGATCGAAATGCAAAGAAATACGCCGTACACAAATAAAACGACGCCAAGAATCTTCAACCAGATCGCATTCTTGATCAATGAAGTCAATAACGTTCGAACGTCCACAACTAAAACCTCTTCGCAATCACAAATCCAAAACGAGCGACGTACGCTGACACCGTTCGTAACATTGCCACTCATTGCCGTCAGTGCACGTAAGCAAATACTAAGGTCTCATCAACGGAACGCACGCATGATCATGGAAAACACCTTCCGGCAAAAGCTGGATCAAGGGCTACCGACCATAGGAACCCACTTCCTCTTTGCTGAACCTGATATACCTGAAATGATCGGAGATTCGGGGTTCTTCGACTACGCTGAATTCGTAGGTGAATACTCGACCTTTGATATGAGCACACTCTATCACTTGGCTCGCGCAGGTCAGTGCGGAAACCTCCCATTAATGATCAAGTTAGATCAGGAAGCTCAAGCGTTCTGGGCACAGGTCGCATTAGGTGCCGGATTTAAATCGGTACTCTTTACCGATGTAAGAACTGCCGAAGACGTCGATCTTTGCCATGAAGCCATCCGACCGGATAAGCCAGACAACGATGCCAAGATGGGAGTAAAGCTGCGTCGACCTGCATTGTCTGGCTACAACAACAACGTTTATGGTGCTGATCTCGACTCGATCGTATCCGTCATCATGATCGAGAAAGCCGTGACGGTCGACAACATCGATTCTGTACTTGAGCGTGCAAAAGAGCGAGGGATCGATATGACACAATGGGGTCCTGCCGATTTCAGTTTTTCAAAAGGCGATCCTTCGCTTCAGGGCAGTAACGAACTACGCGGATATGAAGAGCTCGTTATTAAGAAATCGATCGAATACGACGTGCCACCCAGGATTGAAATTGGCGAGGTTGAACAGGCAAAACGCTATATCGATTTGGGCGTCAGGCACTTCTGTATTGGTTGGGATCGCTTCATTTACAGCGCGGCGATCTCGCGCTTAGGTCGTGGCTTAAAGGAGCTACTCGATACGATTTAGCCGACGTCTCCAACATTCTCACAGTGGAAACAGCGGATTTTTAATCGGGGGTTCTACCAGACTTTTTCCCAGCGTCCTGTCATGACACTTCGGTACATAGCAAGAGCGGTGCGTAGTTCACCAAGCGCATATTCAGGTGGTGCAGCAAGAGGGGTGTCGTCAAGCACGAAACTGGCGAAGTCGGCCAGTTCCACGCCGTACGACGCGGCCTTACTTTCAAATGCACTCATGATGTTTTTACCCTCAGGGTGTTCCGCGTTGTAGAGCATCAATCTACCTTCTCTACCTCGCTCTATAACGATCTCCCCTTTCGTACCTGTAATCCGGAAATCCTCAATCGGTGCCAAACGGCCTGTGCTTTGTATGGCTTGAAACGTGCCTATGACACCAGACTTAAATTTCAGTATCGCTTGAGCGATCGACTCTCCTTCCATTTCAGATATGAATCGCCCGGTGGCTGCGACAACCTCATCAATCTCGCCTAGCATCATCCGCATCGGCCGAATCCAATGTGCGCCTCCATCGATGCTGATGCCACCACCTGATTTCGCAAGGCTGAATCGCCAAGGCAGGTTGTCTTTCTCAAACGGCTTCAAGGGATCGTAGAAACAGGCTTTCCCAGTGACTACCTCGCCTATTTCTCCTTGGTCTATCAACGCACGCGCTTCAACAACGTCCATCCAATACTGCGCTTGTTCTGCAACCATCAGTTTGACACCAGCGCGTTTAGACCCATCGAGGATACGTTCCGCAGTTACTGCATCCATGGCAATTGGCTTTTCTAGAATCACGTGCTTCTTGGCACGATAACACGCATTGGCTCCCCATTCATGTAGATCATGAGGTAGCATCAAATCAACCGCCTCCACGCTACTTTCGTGAAGGCAGCGTTCAAGCGACGTATACGGACGCGCACCTACCGTTTTGCCAAAGGCCTTCGCGGCGTTCTCGTCTACGTCGACTACAGCAGTAACGTCAATCCGCGGAGCGTGTCTTTGAATGCCGTTCCAATGCGCGCGCGCAATCCCGCCGCATCCGACCATCGCCATTTTCAGCGACGTTTTGGCCATTTTCTAGATGCCGAGATCCTGAAGGTTGTAGTCTTTGAGTTCCGCTAGACGATCTGACGACCACTTGAATGCTTCCGCTTGAGCGGCGAAAGGTTCATAGACGTAAGGCGTCTCGCCAGGAAAACGTAATTTGCGCGCTTCAATACCGAATTGAATAAGTTGTGATCTCGATCTAATGTAGTCGTCGGTATAGTCTGTTACGGCACTATGCACACCACCGCTTCGTATGTTTAACACACTGCTTCTTCGATGAAAACCGTATGTCATCGAGACTCGGAAGCGATCGCCCGTATTCGCGAACGATCCATGGATAGCTTGACGGTTCGTAACCGCGACGTCGCCCGGGGCGCAGATCAACGGTACTGCGGTCGGTATACGATCCGATCCAGCATCAATGACCATTTGCTTAATATCTAACTTGCCATTTAGGTGGGAACCAGGGACTACCCAGAGTCCGTTCTCTGCATCACAGCCATAGATCTGAGCCATGTAGTTAAAACCATGCGTGTTCTCATCCAAGTCCGGACTATCCCAGTGCGTAAATCCGTCTTGGTGCCACGCTACCGAACCACCAAGACCGGGCTGCTTAATCCAAATGGCCTCGTGAAAAGGTGTAAAGTCCTTCCCGTGGACTGCTTCCGCGAATGCGAGTAATTTCGGATGACCATAGAGGCGGAGATACGCCTCCGAAAACTGAAGCGCTCCGCTGAAAAGCTGCACGATCTCTGTGGGAGCACCTTCTGGTGGATCCAGCTCAATCATTTTCGCTTGATGACGACCGTAGGCGGCGTCCGTACCACCAACTGGATCTGCAAGGGGTTTGGCGAAACTGACGCTACGTGCTTCGTTTTCTGAACCTAACGCTGGACGACCATGACGGTCAACCTTTGACCCGCGATGAGATGGCGCTCGGTCGAGCATATCGGCGATATCAGCTTCAAGATCTGACAGTTCCGATTGCGAAATTACGCCTTCAAATACGTAGAAACCGAACTCGTTATAGGCGTCAAGAATCTCTTGGTTTACCTTTCCGTTCGAGCCTATCGTCAACGGTCCACGGTTCTTCATCGCCAATGCTCGGCGTGTGCCTTCTTCACGATAACGCACGATGGCTTCTTCGTGCTCTCCGTAGTCGGACCTAGCGCTGTTGTGGCGCGGTAGTGCGGTCATGTTGTTCGTTTCCCCGCTAGTTTCGGAACCTTGTCAACCACCCCTCTTTCCCTAGTTTAGTTCAAGCCGTTCAAATTGCTCAGGTGGCGCGTCATTGTTTTCCATTGCATTACGCATCAGAGCGATCATGCGCGCTTCAACTTCTTGATTCTCGATCGGATTTTCCTGACCTGGATCGTCTTTGAGGTCAAATAATTGGGTTTTGAATTCGGTCGTCGCGCGAGCCATGCCAGGGGCTGGGATTCGCATAACCGGGCATCCCTTGGTGAAGGTGAAGCCCTCATGCCACTTCATTGCTGCAAGTTCATTCGTACTAAACGGACTTCGCATGTGCATGGGTACAAGCGTGTAGTGGTTTAATGGCCCGTTGCCTTCTCTCGGCGCTCGCATATAGACGTACTCGCCGTCGGTTACGTTTACATGCCCACCGAACATTCCATAGATCGACGCTTCGCGAACTGACGTATCGTTATTGATCGAATCTTTCAAATCGAACCCTTGCATGTCTTTCGGTTGCTCGAGCCCGAAGTATCCAAGTAAGGTCGGTCCAACATCGATTGCTTGTGTCAAGCTCTGTCGTCGGGCATTACGTTTCCCCGTACGAGGATCCCATACAAAAAACGGGATATGAGCCGTTTCGTTATACCAGGGCATTCGCATCTTGCCCCACCAGTCGTGCTCACCCAATAGAAAGCCATGGTCTGTTACGATCATCAACATGGTGTCATGCCACATGTCGTGCTCATCCATGTAATCGATCACTGTTCCAAGATAGTGATCACATTGGGTCAGCAACGCCGCATATTGATAGCGAAGGTACTCGACCGCATCGGGATCCTCACTTACGCGTTCGTATTTCGGCCAATCGAAATGCGGCCCGTCCCATGCGTAGTTGTATCGATCTTTCCACTGCTTTAAGGTGAAGAATGGTTCGTGAGGATCAAACGTTTCAATTTGAAGGTACCAGTTGTCCTCATCATGGTTCGTCTCGAGGAATTCGAGACCGCCAGCAAAAGTTCTAGCCTGGGGCGTCAACGCTTCCTCTTGCATGTACTTGCGATTGATCCAATCCTGTCTGGCAACGCGGCCGAGATGCTCAGGCAGCTCTGGATTCTTCACTTCTCCTTTCCAAGCGTCCCCTTCTTGCCCGCGCACATTGACCCAGCTTGAGTATCGATGATGGTACGTCGCGCCACCGTCTTCCCAATAGTGGTAGTGGTCTGATACAAGGTGAGTGTAAATTCCGTTATCGCGCAAGATCGAGAATGTCGAGTCGTCGAACGGCTCGTACGGTCCCCACGAGCGATGGAGAAAGTTGTGTCTCCCAGTATGAAGTTCGCGTCGCGCAGGTATACACGGCATGCTTCCAACATAGTGGTTGTCAAACGTGATGGCGCGTTCACCAAGGCGTTTGAAGTTCGGTGCGAGCGTCCAATCACATCCGAAGTTCGGCAGCATATGGCGATTGAGTGAGTCGTACATCACCATGATTGCTCTCATCGTCTATCTCCCTTAGGTTTTTACTGTGTCTTCGCCAGACTAGTTTCGCCGCAACCGCATGCCGTTCGGTACTAAGTCTTCACCTGTTTTGCGTTTCCGCTCGATTTCCTCGTGCGTCTTCGTTAATAACAAAAATCGTTCTGGACTGTAGGGGTGTGTATTAAAAAATGAGGATCGGAACGTAACTTCATCCGCCAGTTCTCGCCAAATTTCGGCCCGTCCTGATGTATCGAAGCCTGAGTTTGCGAGCAGGTACATTGACACGTAGTCCGCTTCGCGCTCGATATTGATTGACATAGCATCTCTCGACAGCCGTGAGAATACGCCGCCAAGCCAGACGCGTTGCGTCAAAAACGCTAAATCGAACATTAAGCCTAACCCAGAATTCACGCTAGCGCGACTGATATGACCCGATGTGCAATGTGCGAGTTCGTGGGCTAACACCGTTCGTACTTGCTCGTCATCTAGCCGTTCGGCCATACCCAGCGTTACAACGATCTCTCGACCATTTGTTCTCGCTTGCACCTCAAGCGTCGGTTTAAGACTCAAGTCAACATTACAAACAAGCTCCGGCGTGAGTTCAACGTTAAATCGTTCGCCGTCGCGTTCAATTTCAAGTGGCACTGCGCCACGCCGGATCGCCGAATCAAGCCGACGCTTTAGTGATCGATTGAAATTGTTAGCGCTCTCGGCTGTCCAGGTCCATCTACCAACACCTACGATTCGATCATTCGCTTGCACGCCGCCCAAATCCGCTGGAGACCCCTTGGCGACTGCGTAAATGACCGGTCTATTGTTGAAATTAAAGATCGACTCTCGGGCCTTCAGTTCAACAGAAGTGCGACCAGTATCACTTAGCGGTGATGTATGACGGAACCCGAGTGAACGAGTCCTCATGCCACGACAGAAATCAGTACTGCCCTTAACTAAGGGCCAAAGCAAATCGTGTAAACGAGTAATTTGATCAAACCCTTCGGTCAAGGTGCGCTCTAATTGAAGCTGACGCTCCACTGCTAGTTCTTGCGACGACACACGAGGGACGTCGATTGATGCGCAGCCGACAATGACCAAAGCGATAACGCAACTAGGTATGAGTTTTACGATGAATTTGAGTAGTCTCAAGACGAGTATTTCATTGAGGACTTCAGGGATTTATGGGAAATTCGAGCAGGTTCAATTATGCAAGCGGGCACTTTCTGCACATCGCGTCCAGCTTAATCGCGGTCGGGGGAAGCTCATGAAATTCCATTGCGACTAATATTTTTTGGCGTGATCGACACAATCCTCTGTGCGACTGCCCAACCTACGAGCAGCAACACCAAGCGAAGTGTTTTTGAACACGCAAAATGCACCAACCTAGACGACCCTAATTGAACGTGTCGAAGCACGACCGAAAGAACATGGAGCAGCAGCGTCGTATTGCCATCGTAGGTGCCGGCATATCTGGTCTCGCCGCTGCGTGGGGACTAAATCAGCACCCTGATCGGTTTGACTTCCGACTGTATGAGGCTGAGGGACGAATTGGAGGAAACGCCGTAACGGCGGATATGCCTCAGGCTGACGGCAGCTCGATCCCGTTCGACGTTTCCGTGACCGCGTGTATTCCTTCCGTGTATCACCACGTCATGTTGTTGCTGCAACAATATGGCATTGAGCTTATGCAAACTCGATTCAACTACAGCGTGGAATATCGTGGTCGGATGTACGCACACGATTTTGACTCTGAACTTCGAACGAGGTTGCAACCAGAAATCACGAGATTTCAAGAAACTCTTAGGTTCTTAAAGAAATTTGGCTGGCTCACCCGTTCGAATTCCATGTTGCTAAACAGTCTGAATCCATTCAATTACATTAGCATGCTCGAGGTGCTCAATTGGGTTGGTCTATCAGCCGAATTCAGAAATCAGATACTTAAGCCGATGTTCGTCAACTTTCTCATGGCGACGAACGTATTCGATATGCCAGCGGCGCTATTCGCACGCTATCTCGAATTTTTCGACATCGAATCTGCGACACCGATGCAAACGTGGGATCATGGAACACGTCGAATCTACGATGCAATGACATCGGGTTTCCAAGACAAGATTTATCTAAGCCGACCAGTTAGAAAGGTGTACCGTCGCCCATCACATGTTGTGATCGAAGACGAAAACGGCGCGACCGAAGCCTTCGATGAGGTGATATTTGCCTGTAATGCAAATCAGACACTGATGATCCTTGATCAGCCGACGATGTTAGAACGCTACATTCTTTCTTCGATTCGCTATGAAAGTGAACTCCATAACCACGCAATCGTTCACTCCGACGCGTCTGTCTTACCCGAAAACGAAGCAGACATTCTCGCGAGCAGAAGCACTTACGTCGTACAGTACGGCGCTAGACCGGACAACTATGAAATTACCTACATCATGCACAATCAGCAACCTTGGGCCGGTAAGTCGGACAAGCCTTGTCTCGTGACATATAACCCGAAAAGCGTGATCAATCCCGATTGCATTGTTGATCGTTGGTGGTTTCAACACGTCGTTCATGATGTGCAACATGTCGCGATGATCGTCCCTCTATTCAGTTTCATCCAAGGCAAACGAAGGACATGGCACTGTGGCGCGCACGTTTTAGTCAACAGTCAAGAAACCTGCTTCGTCAGCGGTTTGGCGGCGGCACGCCAACTTGGTGCCGACTATCCATTCAATAATGAAGAAGCGAGAAACGTATTCAATCATTACGGAAGCATCATGCACGGTTGGCGATTCCGAAAGGTGAGACGCACCAACGCACCATAGACGCATCCTTATCCAAAATCATCTCTTGGTCAACAAAGAAGGAACCTCATCATGGCGGATCGCCTGAAATCGAAAGTTGCAGTCATCAGCGGTGGCAACAGTGGGATTGGCGAGACAACTGCTCACACGTTTGCGAAAGAAGGCGCGAAAGTGGCGTTGATGGCTCGTCGCGAAGCAGAAGGTAAAGTAGTCGAGGAAGCCATCCGAAGCGAAGGAGGCGACGCGACATTCTTTTCATGTGACGTACGTGACCGTGAGTCAGTGAAAAAAGCCGTCGCTGCTACCGTCGAAGTCTACGGTCGGATCGACATACTCTTCAACAATGCCGGCGGTGGTGCTGGAAGCCGCTTTCCTAATGAACCCGACGAAGAGTGGCTTCGCGTTATCGATGTCAACTTGAACGGTACGTTCTATATGAGTAAGGCTGTTTGGCCCCATCTCGTTGCAGCTGGCGGTGGAGCAGTCGTCAACATGTCATCGTTGGCAGCACAGCGAGGTTTTAGTCCCGTAATGGTTGATACGTATGGCGCGACATCCTCGTCCTACTACGTTGCAAAGGCTGGTGTTGACGCCCTAACGCGATACATGGCGGGTATTGGTGGCGCGAACAACATACGTGTAAACTGTGTTCGACCTGGTCAGATTATGACGCCCGGCGCAACCGGAGGTACATCGAAAGATGCCGATGGCGGACACCACGTCTTCGAAAAGATGTTCAACTTCCATCAGATCATTAAAGGACCTGGTTACCCTGAGGACGTGGCAAACTTAGTGCTATTTCTCGTCTCGGAAGAGTCTCGCTTTCTCACTGCAGAAATCATTAATGTGGATGGTGGCGTGGCAGCCAAAATCTAGCGTACATGTCCAGTTTGTGGGAGCTTCTCGTCCCTTGTACCCGTCAGTCGATCATGCCTAATCTATACGAGTAACACAATGGAAATCAACGATTGGACATCAGTCCGGCACCTTCCTGAACTCTATCGTGAACTGAAGCAAATCGATTTGCTCGAAAACATCGCAGAGCTCGAGGCATTCGGATTTACGGTCGTTCCACCCGAGAAAGTCGGGCCACGTCACCAACATGAGGCAGTTCGTGATTCGCTTCTAACGGTCGCATGCGATCGAAAGGAATGTGACCTATCTGAACTTGAAGAAGTCTTCGCGGATGGTCAAGAGCTCATGCGCTTCATGCTCTGGGACGACCCGATTTTTGAAAAGACGTTGCTTAATCCGGCCGGCATCGGACTGGTTCAGTACCTACTGGGAACAAACTGCATACTGAGCCTTTGCGATGGCTGGTTAAAGGGCGAAGGGGATGCTCGAACGGGGGTCCACGCTGATTGGGCACAGTTTGAGATGGTGACGTTCCCACCGGAACCTTTTACCGCGAATTTCAACTATCTTCTTTCCGATTACTCTAAGGACGATGGCGCACTCGCTTTCGTACCAGGGAGTCATCGATGGCGTAGGTTCCCTTCTCCTGAAGAAGCCGAATACTGGTTAGATCGAGCACAGCCAGTTGAAGCGCCCATGGGGTCGATGATCATTTGGGGAGACCACACTTGGCATTGCTCGTATCCGCGTAAGACGAACGGTCTTCGACTGATGATGCTCGCGACGTTTTGTCGTCCCCATATGCAATCGCAAGAACCGTTTCGAATGACGGTGACGCAGGAAGCCCTTGACCGAAATCCAGTCCGATTCGGCCAACTGATGGATATCGGTGGAGCGTTTCCGTTCGGAAAATCGCCGGCTAGACCGAGGCAGAAGAAACCAGAAAGAAAAATCCCTCCGTACCTGAGTCTGTTCGATGAGGAATCCGCGGACGGAACGCTACAGCTGCGTCCGCAGGTTGATTTCGATCACTATGACCGGGAACTTAACGCTGCCGTCTACGAAGGACTAAAAGGTAAGAAAATACCGTTCCCCGATGTCTACCGGATCAAGCGCTAGGTCTTGACTGCTGGGATAGTAGACCACCAAGCAAGGTGATAGCTAACCTACCACTGCTTCCCAATCCCACCGCGCGATCCGAAGAACGCCGCTGGCCAGTTGCGTCCGGTGATCATCGCTTTATCTACGTCTTCCGGTGATGCAAGGCCGTCATCGACGATTTGTTTCGCCTCGCGAGCCGCCGCAGCAAAGACGCGGTTCAGAATAAATCCGTACGTTCCTTCCTTGTCCTTGACCATAGAAACAGCACGCCCAGCAGCTTCGCCGACAGCTTTACAGGTTTCCGCGACCTCAGGGTCCGATTCGTCGGTAGTTATCACTTCGAGCATCTTCATGACCGGAACTGGGTTCGAAAAGTGCATACCAACGAAATTTCTTTTTCGTTCTTCACTTACATCCCGAGCGATTTCTTTGATGACGAAACCGGACGTGTTCGACGCAAAGATGCATTCGGGTTTTACGACGCCATCCAGCTCTTTGAATACGGCTTGTTTTAGTTCAAGTTGCTCAGGCACTGCTTCGATGATCAGGTCGCAATCGGCTAGATCTTCCAGGTTGAGCGTGTAGGAGACATTCTCAATTGCTCGAATTGCTTGATCAAACCCCAATTTACCCCTTTCAACGGCTCGTTTAACGCCCCATTTTCGTTCGGTGACCTCATCACGCGTATCGTCGAGAATCTCTTGCGTCAAATCGCGAACGGTCACTCTATAGCCTGCGAGTGCACTCATGATCTGGGCGATACCGCCGCCCATTACACCGCCGCCGAGCACTCCAATGTGGCTAATGTCTTCTAATCTCATCATGTGTACCGCTTCGTTACGTTAGAAATTCGAGCGCGCAATTTTAGGCTCCGCGTGGTATTTAGATTCCTCCGTGAGGCCGTATAAAAAACGAATCGCTGGTAAAGAATGCAAGTAACCGCCCGGAATTCTTGTGCTATTCGCGTGGGCTTAGCCACTTACCTATTCCGAGATATATCATTTGAACGACGTTTTCACGTAAGTTCGTATAGCTACCTATCTAATTTCGACTAGGACCGATGCATGTATCTAAAAGTGTCTACACAAAACGTATACGCATCCTCGAGATCCGTCACAAAACCCCATCACTATTGAACTCAGGTAGTTGAGCTGTTCCGATCCTCCACGACTCCGCAGTTAGAACGGTACGGACTCTACGGGTCGCCTCAAACGGTAAGAGTTCCTCATTGTCAGCGAAATATGGTTCGATCTGATCGAGAAACGCCGACTCGTCATTCCAAAATCCGACATTCAAGAATATTTCGCAAGGTGGATCACCAGGATCAGGTAGACGCCAAGTCACGTAATTCCGAGAATTCGGTGCACAAAGGAACTCGCCGATCAACTCGCGATCGTCTCGAACTTTAAGTTCTTGCTGCCAATGTGCAAAGAATTGCTCCTCGTGACCTGGCTTGACCTTCCATTTGACCAACACAACAATCATGGCTGTTTCTTACCCCGATAGTATCAGCGAATTTGATAGGGAGACGATTTGCAAGCCGATCGTCTCTTCATGTTCATTGAGCGGTACTTAAAGATACTGCCCGCGCAGGACTTGATAAGCAGGGACCCAACTGCCTATACGGTATGTAAATGCAGACCCACTCGTCCGAGTCTACCGGACGCGAACCCATCAGCAAAATACTATCGCTTGAACATTGACCAAGAGATACTTAAACCATGCCCGACTATGAAGACTATGACAATTTGATCGTCGACCGTGTAGGGACAGACGGTCGCGTGGGTCGGATTACGATGAATCGACCCGAAAAGCTGAACGCGCTCTCGAGTGGGTTGCTATTCGAACTCAATGACGTACTGCACGACATGGAAGCCGATGAGTCAGTCCGCGTGATCATCCTGCGCGGAGCCGGGCGGGCATTTTGTGCAGGCTACGATCTCACGCCAAATCCCGGTGGGAGCGGCGGACCCAATCGACGTTATAAGTCTGCGGATGAAAAACGCCGAATGCTCATCATGGGCGTGCGGACCAGCATGCAGCAAATCACGGACATTCAGATGTACTTCTGGAATATGGCGAAAGTCACGATCGCGTCCGTACATCGCTATGCGTTGGCGGGTGGTTGTGAATTAGCCATGATGGCGGATTTAGTGGTCGCATCAGATGACACGGAGATCGGACATCCTGGCCACCGGGGACTTGGTGTCGCACGAAATGGTGTTATTTGGCCGCTCGTTCTCGGTATGCGTAAAGCGAAGGAACTTTCATACACTGGAGAGAGTATCTCAGCTGCAGAAGCGGAGCGTATTGGCATGATCAACTATGCGTGGCCTAAAGAGGAACTTGAAGAACGTACCGTTGCATTCGCGGACCGCCTGGCGATCATGTCTGCAGATCATCTTGCGATCCTCAAACTCAACATGAATCGTTTTTACGAAAACATGGGAATCTACTCGTCGGTTCGCAGCAGTACCGAACATGACGCAATGGCTCAAATGACCGAATTTGCGTATCTATGGCAAGAAAAGATGCGGGAACTTGGATTTAGAGCGGCGGTTGATTGGCGCGATAACCAATTCCGGGATCTGGACACGTACCGAGATTAGCCTGCGGACCCAAGTTCCTCAAACACAGTCGTTTTTAGCTTTTAACTAACGGAGTTAAACCATGTCCGAGCAGAAACTTTCCGATTGGATTCAAGATCATCTAGACCGCTACATCGCAACTGACGGCGAGGACGGTCACATGTGGAATGGTCTACCCACACTACTGCTTACCACTAAGGGTCGACAGTCTGGCGAGAACAGACAGCTACCACTCATATACGGCGAAAATGAAGGCGCATATATCGTTGTAGCGTCGAAGGGTGGACATTCCCATCACCCTTCTTGGTATTTAAATCTAGACGCAAATCCAGAAGTGGAGCTTCAGGTCAAAGCTGAGAGGTTTAAAGCCAACGCAAGAACGGCAGAGGGTGAAGAACGAGCGAAACTTTGGGAAATAATGAGTTCGATATTCCCGACATACATTGAATATCAAGAGCGTGCCGACACACGGGAGATTCCTGTCGTCGTATGCGAACGAGCGTAGCGGGAACGTATACGGTCCTCTGTTCACAGACTAGCTAAGCACCCCTCTAGGAGTATGGACTAGATCTCCACCATTTCGAAGTCTTCTTTCGGTGTCGCACACTCGGGACATAGCCAGTCATCGGGCACTTCGGACCACCGAGTGCCCGGTTCAATACCTTGATCAGGAAGCCCCTCAGCTTCATCGTAAATGAAGCCACAGGTCATGCACTGATATTTTTTTAATTCGTCGGACATCTCTTCTCCATGAAATGTTGTATCAAAATTATCTAAACGCTCAAGGTTCGTCGATTAAATCGGATTTGGATTGAAATGGACTTTCAGCGATTTGGTTGATTTGTCTGCAGCTGTTCGAAACGCGTCATTCACGCTGGACAAATCAAATCGATGCGATACCAAGGATTTGACTTCTGCAAGGAATCCACCCACAACCTCAAGTGCTATTTCGTAGTCAACATGGCCGTCCTTCGCATTGTAAGTCATCGATCCGACCATCTCGATTTCCTTGATGGCTAAATGCAGCGCATTGATCGGGACTAGACCGCCTGTGAACACGCCAAGCACGATCAACTTTCCCTTGGGTCGTAATACCTGCTGCGCCTGCCATAATGTTTCCGCTTTACCACCAACCGTTTCAACGGACACGTCGATGGCGTTTCCTGCAACTAAGTCTGCGATCCGTTTCTTCGAAACTTCGTCTTCACTTAAGACTTCAGCGGCTCCAAGACGTGAGGCTGCGGCTTGCTGATGTGGATGGCGGGCTAACACGATCACTCGTGCGCCAACAGCTCGCGCCGCTAGTATTGCAGTTAATCCGATCGTACCAGCGCCCACGATGAAGACGGTTTCATGGCCTTGAAGCCCGATTTTGCGAAATCCGTGAACAGAACACGCGAGTGGTTCAGCTAGTGCTGCACCTTCTGCGTCAACGGACCGGGGAACCGGATATGCAATCTGCGCAGGAACAATCACCTGTTGGCTCATGCCGCCATGCTGACCTTCACCTACCAACCTTCGATCCTGACAAACGTGGTAGTCACCAGTAAGACAAAACTCGCATATTCCGCAACGTACGAGAGGTTCAACACCTACAAGATCACCTTCTCGATGGTTAGAGACATGACGGCCGACTGCGACAACCCTTCCGGCAAATTCATGACCGGGGGTCGTACCCGGTCGGGGTGAAAAATCGCCTCGAAGGAAATGTAAATCGGATCCACAAATGCCTGCACTCTCAACGGCAATTGCAATTTCATCGTCTGAAGGCGCTTCGACTTTACGTTCGACTAGTTGCAGATCGCGTCGGTCAGTCCACTCAACAGCAGCGTAAGAGTTCACAATGAGTTACTTAGTTGTGATTAACTTAGTAGTTTAACAACCGCGCAAAACACTGCATATGGATACTTCAACGATCGATGGAATCGACTGAATTTACCTGGCGGGTCCGCTGTTTTGCGATCTTACTCGCCAATCTATTTGTGGTGACGAATACGCTCGCGGACCAAAGCGCTGCCACCAAAGCGAAATCACTGCGTATTGCCGTAGCGACCAACTTCACGCCTGCGCTCAAGGAAATCGCCCTTGAATTCACGGAAGCGACGAATTTCGACGTAAGCATAGTTAGCGGATCGACGGGGAAGCTTTACGCCCAAATAAAGAATGGGATGGACGCTGATCTGTTTTTAGCAGCGGATCAAGTCCGTATACGTCGATTGGTTGACGACGGTATGGCGTTTAACGACACGCTGATCACGTATGCGGAAGGTCGCCTTGTGTGGTGGCACCCGGGTTCAAAGCAGTCTTTTGAACCCCAGGATAGATTAGATATCAAAAATGATGTCAACGTTATCGCTTATGCCCAACCCGATCTAGCCCCGTACGGTAAAGCTGCAGAACAAGCGCTATCAAAGTGCTTCCGCTTCGCCCGATCGCGAATAAGGTTTGTTCACGGAGAAAACGTAGGTCAGACGTATGCGCACGTTGCAAGCGGGAACGCCGATGCGGGATTAGTGGCGCTAGCTAGTATCAAATTAGCACAATCCTCAGCGCAAAGTAGCTATGCCAGCGTTCCACGTTCGTGTCACGAACCGATAAAGCAAGATGCGGTCGTCTTGAAATCTAGTCAAAACGTATGGGCCGCACGCCAATTCCTTCAGTTCCTTCTATCTGAAGGGACGCAACGTCGCATGACGGAATATGGTTATACGTTGCCATGAATCCAGAAGATCTCGCCGCGATTTGGGTTACAAGCCAGCTCGCTTTAGTTACCACCTTGTTGCTGTTCGTGATCGGCACGCCGCTTGCATGGTGGCTAGCCACCACAAAACGTTGGTATAAGCCGCCGCTTGAAGCTCTTACAGCATTGCCTTTGGTATTGCCGCCAACGGTGTTAGGTTTCTACCTTCTCCTATTACTCAGCCCTAATTCAGCGATAGGTGGTTTTTTCTTTGAGCTGACTGGTGTGCGCCTGACCTTTAGTTTCACTGGATTAGTGCTTGCGTCGGTGATTTACTCATTGCCATTCATGGTGCAACCTCTCCAGGTTGCCTTCGAACGGGTTCAAGAACAGTGTTTAGAGGACGCGTACGCGCTCGGCGTTAGGAAGATCACAGCCGTATTCACGGCAGTCTTTCCGCAATGTCGAAGGGGGTTCTTAACCGCGGCAGTGTTGACTTTTGCCCATACCGTTGGCGAATTCGGTGTTGTACTGATGATCGGTGGCAATATCCCCGGTGAAACGCGGGTCATCTCGATTGCGATCTACGAACACGTGGAAACGATTTCCTATGCGGATGCTCATCTATTGGCAATTGCGCTTCTGATATTTTCTTTTCTGGTGCTTCTCGCTGTGTTTACGATCAATCGTCAGCTACCACTTCGCGCGTACTAGCTCATGCTGCACATCCGCATTGAGACGATAGGCGAATTCCGTGTGTTCGTTGATCACGAGTTTCCGAAATCAATTACCGCCGTCTTCGGACCGAGTGGTAGCGGTAAATCAACGATGCTCCGAGCCATTACTGGAATGGAACCGTCACGCGGCTTTATACGTTTTGACGGAAACGAGTGGTTGAATTCCGACTCGAACGTCTTTATCAGACCTCATCAACGCCCAATTGGGTACGTTCGCCAGAACGCACAACTATTTCCTCATCTCACTGTCCAAGACAACCTAGCCTATCCGATCAAATATTCGAAACGCCAGGGTGAGAACATTACGTTCGACGGCGTCGTCGAGGACTTTGAACTTTCTAGTCTACTGTCGCGCCGCACAAATCAAGTATCCGGTGGCGAAACACAACGAATCATCCTCGCGAGGATGCTGTTATCGCAACCGAAGCTCCTTCTACTTGACGAACCACTAACTGGACTTGATTTACAGCGAAAAGCTGAAATTCTTCCGTTCCTCGAGTCTCTGCAGACTAAATACCACATTCCGACCCTCTATGTCAGCCACGCAGTAGACGAAGTAACAGCGCTATGTCCTCATACGATCGTGTTAGCGGCGGGCAAAGTCCAGGCGACTGGTCAAACCCCTGAAGTATTGGAGCGACGTGACCTAGCTGAGCTGCTCGGAGGTAGCGAACCAAGTTCGATCATTAGTGCGAAAGTGGTTGGTCACGACAGCCGATATCACCTTACAAAGCTAGAAGTGGAGGATCGCATCTGGTCTGTGCCGATGCACTTGCCACTTACACTCGGAGAAACTACTACATTACGCATCCGCGCACGCGACGTTTCACTCGCCAAAGTAGAACCCGAAGCGATTAGTGTGAGAAATATCCTTCGCGGCGAGATCGTGGCGATTGACGACAGCGAGTCTGGACCGAGCGTTAACTGCTTTATCCAGACAGGTCAGACGCGAATCCAGGCTCAGATCACGCGTGCCTCGCTCGATGAACTTTCTCTTCGCATTGACGACACCGTGTTTGCACTGGTAAAGAGCGTTACGCTAGGGTGAATCCACACTTCTACTTGAAGCGCTTTTTAAAATAAATCGCTTTCACAATGACAGCCCGATAAGGCCAATTACATGACAATAAGAATCAATTCCGTCGCCCCGAATTTCGTGGCACAAACGACGCAGGGGGAGATCAATTTCCATGACTGGATTGGAGATGGGTGGGCTATCCTGTTTTCCCACCCGAAAGATTTCACGCCGGTGTGCACTACCGAACTCGGATACATGGCGGGTCTCACCTCGGAATTCGCCGATCGAGATTGCAAAATTCTGGCAATTTCGGTTGATCCCGTTGACAATCATCAAGAGTGGATGAAGGACATCGAGGAATCACAGGGGAATGCTGTCACGTATCCGCTTATCGGAGACCCGACACTTGCGATCGCAAAAGCCTACGACATGTTGCCCGAAGACTCTGGTGATTCAAGTGAAGGTCGTACACCCGCAGACAACGCTACGGTTCGCTCCGTATTCGTCATCGGCCCTGACAAAACAATCAAAGCGATGCTGACGTACCCGATGAGTACCGGCCGCAACTTTGATGAAGTCTTACGTATCTTGGATTCATGCCAATTAACCGCGAAGCATCAAGTCGCGACACCAGTCAACTGGAAGCAAGGCGATGACGTGATCATCGTACCAGCAGTGTCGGATGAAGATGCCAAAGTGAAATTCCCGGACGGTTGGCGCGCACCCAAGCCTTACATTCGCATCGTTTCACAACCCGTAGAGTAAGCCGAGCAGAGTTCACCGATTCGTAAGTTGATCCGAAGTTTTCGAATTTGGTGAACTGCCAAAAAAAGAACGGTCGCGATGCGACCGTTCTTTTTTGATCACTTTCTAGTCGTACGAAACAACTAAGTCTTGCTGTACCCAGCGTTTGTCTTGCACTTGAACAAGCACTGAAGAATCGACGCCGCGGTGGTCTTTAGGTCCAAACGTCAACGTGTATCCAAACGGATCCGTGTACTCGTATAAAGATTCAAGGCCGTCTAGGAATTTCGCGCGCGTGAGGTCACGACCAACTCGCTCGAGTACCAAACCGATTAAATCCGCGTTTCGATACGCTTCCATGGCCGGCACATCAGGTGCTGCTCCGTAGAGCTCCGTAAAACGGTTGTACCAACCGAGACGTTTTTCATTCGTTTCGATCTCTGGATAGACCTGAGACATATGTGAGAAAGCGTAATAACCTTCAGACGAACCGCTGTCGATACTTGCAACCGGTTGTCCGGCAGCCGCATTGTTTCCAACAAACGTTACGCCTTCCCACGCCATTTTGCGAACCGTTTCGAACAAGAGAATTGTGTCACGTACGACCGTACCGAGAATCACGAGGTCGCAATTCGCCTCCCTGAGCTTTAGGACTGTCGCAGTAAATTCCGACTCAGTACTGCGATGGGACGATGTCGCAACTATTTCTACCCCCATTTCTTCCGCTTGATGCGCGGCACCGTCGTAGATCTCCTGACCGTAATCGTTGTCGATGTACACGATGCAAGGTCGTTCTAGCCCAACGGTACCAACAAAGTGTTTGATGGCGGTTCGCATTTCGTAGTAGTAAATACCGCGCGCCGTCCACTTTAGTGGATGAAACGGTTCACCCATCTGAATTGAACCTGTTAAGGGGAACAGATTGGGGATTCCCGCTTCAAATTGCAACGGCATGACCGCATTGTTGTTAGGGGTGCCCAGCGCCATGAGCATGGCGAAGATTTGATCGCGATTGATGAGCTTGTTCGCGGCACGCAACGAGTCAGGGACCTGGTATTGAGTGTCCTCAGCAATTAGTCTGAGAGTCCGACCATGAACGCCACCTTCCGCATTGATCTCGTCGAAACGCATATTGATGCCATTTACGGATTCAACTCCGTATAACGCGATGGGACCGGTCAAGTCCGTATGGGTACCAAAGATGACCTCCGTATCGGATATTCCTTCGGCACGAGTACCAGCGATACCGCTGGCATCGTCATCCGCAACGACGGAACTCTCCGTATCCGGTCCATCTTCCGCTGTTTCATCGGTCGGCTGTTGTGCACAGCCGCTTACGACGAGAAGTAGTACCAGTCCTACCCCAGTTATAAGTTTGGTGTGAAGATCGTGAATGGTCATCGGGGTCTCCGTTGGGTTCCGCGAGTCAAGCAAGCATCGCGAAATATCGTGTCCATGAGCGAGTTTTGTGGCGCATAGCGTAACACTAGTACATCTCTGCGATTAGATCAGCGTATTTCTCGTTCACCACTTTGCGCTTGAGTTTCTGAGTCGGCGTAAGTTCCTCGTCCTCAGGATCAAGCAACTGGTCAATCAATCGAAATTTCTTAATCGTTTCCACTTGTGCGAAGCGTTCGTTCACTTTCTCGATTTCCCGTTCCACGAGATCCTGGACTTCACGGGTATGGCACAGGCTCGTGTAATTCGTGAACGGTACGTTGTGTTCCTGCGCGTAATACGTGACGTTTTCGAGGTCGATCATGACCAAACACGTAAGAAATGGTCGACGATCGCCAACGACCACTGCATCCGTGATGTATGGAGAAAATTTCAGCTGATTTTCGATCTCGCTGGGGGTAATGTTCTTGCCCCCCGCAGTAATGATGATGTCCTTCATTCGATCGACGATGTATACGAAGCCGTCATCGTCAATTCGTCCCACGTCTCCAGTGTAGAGCCAATCTTGACGGATGGTGTCTGCCGTCTTTTCAGCCTGCCGCCAGTAGCCTTTAATAATCCCGGGACCGCGAATCAGTATTTCATCGTCCTCACTGAGCGAGACATCGATCCCAGGCATCGCTTTGCCAACACTACCAACGCGTAACGCTCCAGGAATGTTTGACGTGGCGATTCCTGTGCACTCCGTTTGTCCGTACAGCTCGTACATCGGGCGACCTAGTGCCCAATACCACTCAATCAGGTCCGGGGCAATAGGCGCCGCAGCGGTCGATAACCATCTGCATTCCTCAATTCCGAGCAATACGCGAATATTTCGCAATACCCACAGGTTAGCAATCGCGAATAACGCGTTGATATGCCAAGGGACTGCTTGCTCTCGTAGCAGATACTCAGCGCGTCGTTTACCGATGTTTAGTGCGTATTCGTACAGCACGCGACCGAGCCTTGTCGCTTCCTTTTGCATGATGGAGACTTGAGAAAACTGCTTTTCCCAAACTCTAGGCACAGCGAAATGCACCGTTGGTGCGACTTCCTGCTGATCTTTCGCAATCGTTTCCATGTTTTCGACTAGGTGAACGATCGACTTCGAGCGGATCACGGCGAACGTATAGAGCATTCGTCCAGCGACGTGCGCAAGTGGCAGAAAACCAAGCTGACGATCGTTTTCCTTCAAGCCTAGCGCATTTTGAATGGTGTTCGTCATAAACATCATGTTGGCTTGCGTGATCATCGCACCTTTGGGCGGACCGGTCGTACCGGACGTATACGTTAAGATCATCAGATCATCCGGTTGTGCCTTATCGATTTCTGCTTCCCAAACATCGTCTCCTGTCAACTGTTCGCGTCCGAGTTCAATCAACTCATCGAATGACATGCACATTTCGTCGTCAAGATGTCGGAGACCTTCCATGTCGAAGATGATGATCTTCCGTAGCGTGGGAGTCCGGTCGCGTACTTCAAGTACTTTGTCGAGTTGCTCTTCGTCCTCAGCGAAGTAGAAACGCGTACCACTGTCGCTTATGAGGTATTCGACCTGATTCGGTGCATCCGTCGGATATACGCCGTTACACACGCCGCCAGCACAGATTACGCCAAGATCAGCGAACATCCACTCCTTGTTGATCTCCGATGCGATCGAACAAACGTCACCTCGCGCTAGTCCGAGCGATTTCAACCCTAGCCCGACAAACTTTGCGTACTCACCCCAATCAGCCCACGTGTATTCATTCCAAATTCCAAAGTCCTTCTCTCGAATCACAACTTTGCTCTGCAACTCTTTCACGCGTGCCCAGAAGAGGGCGGCCATCGATTCATGACCTTCAACAATGCTTGAGGTGTTTATCTCCATGTCTTTCGCTTTTTCCAACGTCGTCGGCCTCGTACACCACCGGCTTTCATACCTAGGTAAAACTCTTGCACATCGGTTGATTGAGCCAGTCGTTCGGTCGAATCTTCCATGACGACTCTACCTGATTCCATGATATAGCCGTACCGAGCAATCCCCAACGCCATCTTCGCGTTTTGCTCTACGAGTAATACAGTAACCCCTCGTTCCTCGTTGAGCCGAACAACAATTTCTGCAATCTCATGTACGAGTCGAGGCGATAACCCTAGCGATGGTTCGTCGAGCAACATCACTTTCGGTCGAAGCATCAGCGCCCTACCGATGGCTAGCATCTGTTGTTGTCCGCCGGACAAGAATCCAGCCGCTAGTTTTCGGTGCTCATGCAACTGGGGGAAATACCCATACACCGTTTCAAGATCGTCGGTCAGACCCGTACTACGTTGCGTGTACGCTCCCATGCGTAGGTTCTCTTCCGTACTCAAGAACGGGAAGACCTCTCTACCCTCGGGTACGTGGGCTACACCACGCCGCGCGATGATGTCAGGTTCCTTCGCCGTGACGTCTTGCCCCTCGAACGAAACCGAACCTTTCTGTGGCTCTAATGCACCGGAAATCGTTTTCAACACAGTGGTCTTTCCCGCACCGTTGGCACCTAGCAAGGTAACGATGCTCCCTTCTTCTACATCGATCGATACGCCGCGAATGGCCATGATCGGGCCGTAGTAAGACTCGACGTTTCGTACTTCTAGCATCGCCACGGTTTATTCGCCTAAATAAGCGCTAATGACATCAGGGTGCTCCCGCACTTCGTCAGGAGTACCGATCGTCAACAATTCGCCGTCGGACAAAGCCATGACCCGACCAGAGACCTGACCGAGTAGATTCATGTCATGTTCGACCATGATGATCGTCACACCCAATTCTTCATTGATATCTTCTATCCAGAACGAGAGATCCTCCGTCTCTTCGGGATTGAGACCAGAAGACGGTTCGTCTAACAAAAGCAATTGGGGTTCGAGACACAATGCGCGCCCTAGCTCGACAATCTTCCGAGCTCCGAATGGCAGGGCGTCAATCCGCTGCTCTCGATAGCTTTGCAAATGAAGTAAATCGATGATGTCTTCGACGGTTTCACGAAATTTCAACTCTTGTCGACGTACTTTGGGAAAGAAGAACATCTCCGACAAGAAACTGGTGCGTCTGTGCGTGTGATGTGCGGTAAGAAGATTCTGGAGCACAGTTTCGTTCTCGAACAATTCTGTGTTTTGAAATGTTCTGGCGACGCCTCGCGCAGCGACCTCGTGCGGAGGAATATTGCTGATACGTTCGCCATTCAAAAACAAATCACCTTGATCTAGATCGTAAAACCGGCTGATCAAGTTAAAGACAGTTGTCTTACCAGCACCATTCGGTCCCATGATGCTGAAGATTTCGCCTTTTTCAACGGCGAACGAGACGTCGTGAATGGCACGTACGCCGCCGAAGCTAACGCCGATTTCTTTCGCCTCAAAAACGCTCAATGCACCCGCTCCGTACGAAGATAAGACTTCTGACGTTTGAACGTCGATTTGCGGTACAAAGGAAACTGCGTGAAATATGCACGGATTTTGACCCACCGACCGTAAAGTCCAAGCGGTTCATACATCAGGAAGAAAAGTAGGATCGCCCCGAACACCAACGGTTCCAATCCTCGTCGATATGCAAGCCATGACGGTAGGAAATCACGCACTATTGCAATGACCTGGGGCAATATGGAAATGAACATCGCACCAAAAACGATTCCATGCACGGAACCTAATCCACCCACCACCACCAGCATAAGCAGCTTGATCGATAGAAAGATCGTGAAGTTCTCAGGAAACAGCATCCCGATTTTGTGGGAATAAAGTGCACCCGCCAAGCCCGTGAAAGCCGCGGATAGCGTGAATGCAAGCGTTTTTGTTTGGACGAGATTGACACCCATCGCCTGCGCTGAGATCTCTGAGTCTCGCACCGCTACCATCGCACGCCCAGTAGGCGACCTCAATAGGTTCATTACTAGTAGCATGACTACGACAACGATGACCAAACAAAGGAAATAGAAAACGAGATCGGAACCGAAATCCACGCCAAACATCACGGGTTCAGGCACGATAAAGCCGCGATGGCCACCGGTCACTGGACGCCATGCGCTAATTACCTTTTCGATAATGAACGCGAACGAAATCGTTGCTACGGCTAAGTAGATCCCGGTCATCCTTAGCGCCGCAACACCAATGATCGCGCCCAGGAACCCTGATATCAATGCTGCCATTAGCAACGACGGCAGGAACGGGACGCCTAGTTTGAACAGTACCGCATGGGCATACGCACCGATTGCCATAAACGCGGCATGACCCATGCTCACAAGACCCGTGTACCCAATGAGAAGCATCAGGCCAGCACCTGCGATGACCCAAATAAACAGGTACGTGAGTTCGCCGATGTAGAAATTCTCGAGAAAGAACGGTGCGAGTATCAGCGCCGCAATCAGTAATCCGTACCAGAAACGTTGTCCGTTGTGAAGGAACAGATTAATGTCCTGCGCGTAGTTGGTTTTTAGGACAAATCGCATCAGACTTTCTTACGCTGTATCGTGGCGATCAAGCCTTGTGGGCGAACGAACAGCATGAGCAATAGTAGGACATAAACTGACGTTTCGCCGTATGCACCTTCAAACGCATATCCCACGAACTGCTCCACAATGCCAATACAGATTCCGCCAATGAGTGCACCAGAAAGATTCCCGAATCCACCTACGATCGCCGCCACGAACGCCTTAATCCCAACGACGAACCCAATACCTGGATAGATAAGCTGCAAAGGCGCTACCAAGAGCGCAGCAACTGCAGCGATCGCTGTTGAAAGGCACCAGGTTATAGCAACAACGCCTTTAACTGGAATGCCGACGTATGCAGCAGCTAGCTGGTTCTGCGATGCGGCTTGCATGGCAACGCCGAATCGCGTGAATCGTAAAAAGACATAAAGTCCTAAGCACAGTACGATCGTACATCCGACAACGACCAATTGTTCGTAATCGAGCGATACTTCACCTAATATCAGCGGATCGACGGAATACGGGGTATCAAATTCCTTTTCGTCGTGACCCCAGATCATCCCGGCGACAGCACGCAGCACGAATCCCAAGCCAATCGTGAGCATAAGGACGGCGAATGGCGGCTCGCCGATCATCGGTCGGATAATCGTTCGCTCTAAGAGCAAACCAAACATCGCCATCACGAATATCGTGAGAATCACCACAGGGATGTAACTTAAACCGTAGGTACTCGCGAGGGTGAAGGCGATAAATGCACCCCACATCATGATGTCACCTTGAGCAAAGTTGACCATTTCAGTCGCTTTGTAGATCAGCACGAACCCTAGGGCGACGAGGCCATAGAGGCAGCCGTGCGAAATACCAGTGACAAGAAGCTGGACGAATGTGCCCAGGCTGATGAAATCCAAAGAAGGACTCTCTATTACGAGATCAATTAAGCGCCGCGAGCGGCGTGGGAATTATCGACCTCACGCAGAAAAAAACACGGAATTCGACATCGATTCGGGTAGCACTAGTCAAGTGGTTTCAGGTTTCCGTCTTCATCACGTAGCTCGGGTCCATTTACACGGACGCGCCCATCACCGAATTTGCTATCGCGATTGCGCAACGTATCGCGTAAACCAATGTCTGCGACAGACTTTCGGAACCCCCCTGCAGCCTGCGTGTTGTGCCCTCGGACGTCGTTTTCACTTGCCATACGCTGAAGTGTTCGAGCCCCCATCAATTCAAGCGCCATGTTGATGATCCGCTTGTTCGTCGAGAGGAGGTCCGGATCAATGAGCGCTAACCGGTCCGCTAACTGCTCGACCTCGTTTTCGAGATGTTCGCTTGGTACCGCTTTCATGACGAGTCCGATTTGTTGCGCCTCTTTACCAGTAATGTAGTCACCCGTGAGATTTAGGCGTTTTGCCCACTGCGGTCCAACGTGATAAATCCACATGTTGTTTGGTAGCGCGCCTAGATCCCGCGCGGGAGGGAACCCGATAAGGGTATCGTCTGCTGCGATGATCATGTCACACATGAGCGCTATATCGGTTCCACCGGCGAGACAATAGCCATGCAACTGCGCGATAACCGGTTTGTGCATATCGAAGATCGCCATGCGATATCGTTGACCGCGTTCGAGCTGCCATGCGTCATCGTCAATACTTCTACCGCCACGATATTCGTTTTCATCGGACTGAATCCTTGATACGGGGATGTTGCCATCCGCCCCGGTAAGGTCGTAACCTGCTGAAAAGGCACGTCCCGCGCCTCGCAAAATCACGCAATGCACAGCTCTGTTGTTGTCCGCTTCCCATAGGGCTTCATTGAGTTCTGACTGCAACTTTAGTGTGAGTGCATTTAGCTTCTCAGGTCGATTGAGGGTAATACGGGCGCGACCATCTTCAACTTCGTACAGAATGCTGTCAAATTCGCTCATAGTAAGGGCTCAATACTGATCGAATCCTCGATTTTATTAGCACGAGTCCTAGCTCATATTCGGGTTAGTAGTCACTCCAAGGAATTAATACGGACTGGGGAACGGCGAACCTACTCCATCCTCAACACAGCGTATGGTCAGAGCGACTGACTTTCACCGACATTCCATTGTTCCTCCGCTAAACTAGCACGTTAGGAAATTAAGACGGTTGCGAAGCATGACTGCATCTATTAGATTGAGTATCGCCTCTGTACTGCTATTCGGCATCTACACTATCGGCGATGAAGGTGACCACGACGCTTCCGCTGGACACACGCATGACTCTAAAAACGAGAATTTGTGAGTTGAGTTAGGACCCCAAACTCCACGTGACATCAGTGATCGGCACGGACAGAATACTGAGTCATTCGCGCTTGCGCCGCCCTCAGATGAGATGAACCTTTGCAAAATCCATACACATACAAATGCCGAACAAAAGGGGCTAGGCTTCAGCGTTTTTGTGGGTGAGACTGAAGATGGTGGTTATGCATGCAATGAGTCCGCCGATCTCACTGAAGAAGAACTGAGTCCTTCGGAAGGTGCGTATCAGGGGGTAGAACCCGGCGATACGATCGAAGTTCACTGGGTTCACACGTCGTGTGAAGCGACGCCAGGTGAAGGTCTAGGAGCTTGCGCACCAGAATCTTGCGCAGATCCCCTACTACGCGTAGAAACCCAAGTGTTCCTCGTCGTTAATGATCCGAGCGCTGGCGATTTCAACCAGATGACTTACGACGGCAACATTGTTAATGGTCTGCACCATGCTAAATCGATCCCGTCCTCCACTGGCAAACCTGTGCTATTCCGAGGTTCGACGACAGGTCCCTCGTACGATCAGTACAACTGTTCAAAAGCAAGGGTAACTTGGAACGTACGGCCACAGTGCACGAAGCTGGACATCAATTCGTTGCATCGTTGGGCGGAGAACCGTAACGTGTTTAATGAGGTTTCTTCGCATGGAGTGAGACAGTTGGTAACTGCAGCCGAATTGCTCGCTCCTATTGATTAAGTCACTACGAGTCCATACTCGTGAGCGGACACATCGACTGAGATTTCTTATTGTGAAGAGCTACAAAACAATCACCACGTTCTAATACGATGATCCAGTTTTTGCTGTCGCATCAGCGACATACCGTCAAGGCATTTCTGCTCTTTTGCCTGTTTTATTCACTGTACGTTTTTGGTAGCGGTGAGGAGATCTACAAAGAAAAGTGCGCCTTGTGTCACGAAAAGCCCACAGACCCTAAAGTACCTCATCGGGGTACGATGGCTAAGTACTTTCAATCTAGGGTTCTGGACACGCTCACCGTGGGACGCATGGCGCCGTTCGTGCAAGGACTCAGTGAGGACGAGGTTCAAAAGGTCGTCGAGTATGTCACTAAACGGGTGCCGGACCCAGATGAAGCAGGGAAACTTCTACGTTGCAGCGATGAGACTGTATCAGGTGAACCTTTAATTGCGCACTGGGGTGTCGACGAGCACAACACGCGATATCAACCGAATAGCACGATCGATGCATCAAATGTTGGTTCATTGAAACTGAAGTGGGCGTTCGATGTACCTGAAAGTCGCACGATGCGCGGATACCCGGCTGTTTCAACCGACACGATCTTTCTTCCGAACACGACCGGCAAGCTATACGCGATTAGCCGAGAAACAGGCTGTGTCAAGTGGTTCTTTGATGCGGAGGCTGAGATACGGACAGCCGCTCACTTGTTCGATATCGACGAAACACCGGTTGTATCGGTCGGATTGTCCTCAAATGAACTCGTGGTCGTCAACGCCATCGACGGTGCTTTGGTTCACCGTGAAAACGTCGCGATATTCCAGCAATCCATGCTCACAGGATCGCAACGTGCATTCGGCGGCGATCTATATATCCCTCTCTCCGCGATGGATGTCGCGCTCGCCATGAACCCAATGTACCCGTGTTGTGTGTCACACGGCGGAGTACATGCGATGAGTCTCGCGGATTGGTCCATTCGCTGGACGGCTCATACCACCGAAGATGCCAAACCTACGTATGAGAACGAGCTCGGCGTGCAAATGCAAGGACCTTCGGGCGCTCCGGTGTGGACAACGCCCGCCATCGACGAGAAGCGCAACCAGCTATATATTGGGACCGGGGAGAACACGTCGTCACCTGCGACGCACACCTCAGACGCGATCATCGCGTACGATTTGGCAACAGGCGCGGAAAAATGGATCTTCCAAGGCACCGAGAACGACGCGTTCAACATGGCATGCGGTCGGCGGATGGGACCGAATTGTCCTAAGGAACGTGGACCCGATTTTGATTTTGGTGCATCACCGATCCTGACGACCACATCGAAAGGTGTTGATCTCGTACTAGCGGGTCAGAAATCAGGAGATGTATGGGCACTAAACCCGGACAACGGCGAGCTCGTTTGGCACCGCAGGCTGTCACCTGGATCTGCGCTTGGTGGCGTTCATTGGGGTATGACGGTTATTGGAGACGTTGTTGTCGTTCCAATCGCTGACCCAGAATTTGTCGAAGGTGCAAACCCCGGCGTATTCGCACTAGACACCAATACGGGCGAGATTGTCTGGTCACACAAGGCATCGCGCGGGTGCGAGTTCAGCGGTTTTCGACGAGCTTTGACTCTTTCCGCTTGGCCTAGTTGCCCGTGGCAATACGCGTTTTCAGCTGCGCCCGCCTCAGCAAACGATGTTGCGTTCGCTGGTTCGCTAGATGGTCGGGTCTTCGCGTTCAGCGTAGCCGATGGTGAAATCCTTTGGACGTACGACACGAAGCAGGAATTTGAAGGCACCAACGGTACTGAAGCTCGTGGTGGTGCGATTGACAATCCCGGAATAGCGGTCGCGGGTAATCAGGTTATGGTGCTATCGGGTTACGATATGTTCGGACAGATGCCAGGAAACGTCCTCCTGATGTTTGAGATATCAACATCAGCCATGTAAAGCAAAAAAGTAGATTTGTTTCAAGACTGAAATATAACCGAAAAGTACTTCAATCAGTTTGTCACAATTTCTCGTATTTCGTCGAATCCTCGCCGGGCTGCGAAAAATTGCTTTTCACATTGAGTTAGATGACAACCAGCTGCGACCTTTAGCAGTTATTTCCCACACACCACGAGGAGAGCTACTCTTGAGTCTTCCATCTTTAACCATCTTATGTCTTGCCCACTGAGCCGAGTTTTTCCATCGAACCTCTCCACCTTTCAATCTCTCGCGATCTAGCTCGTTTATCACACTCCCGAGTCGCTGCTCAACGATTGCAAGGATTTCGCGTACTTCACCTTTGCCTCCGAGTTCCGAAATCGCCTGCAGTATCGGAACCTCGTACAGCCTTTGAGTAGTTACTTTTCCTCTATTCTTCCCGACGACTATTCCGCCATCTGGTTTCTTATTCACCTTTTTTGAGTATTGCTGATCGCTATTGTCCCCTTCGTCCTTAATAATGAGAGGGATTGATTGTTCACTTAAAGCGTGCTTTAAAAGAAAGTCGGCAACTAATTCAGAGTCAGGTTTGAAACCGCACAAACTCTCTACTTTTTCAGCAACTAGCTCAATAAGTAGCTCATCCTGTTCCACGACCAATTGACTCCAAGCGCGCGGCAGTTCTCTTCTGACTACTCTCTTCCTAGAAACATCCTGATAGTCTTCGCGAGCTGATGCGATCGCAGTTTCATCAACAAACGCATCGTATCGAAGGTAACGTTCCAATCTGTGTACGCACTCTGCATCGTCTCGTTCAGGTATGTTCAGTTTGTATACACGTCGCTCATCGTAGTCGCCTTGTTCCCCTGGTAGGAAGAAATGCCATTCTGCACCGTCGGTCAGTATTGCCAGCGGAATTCCTTCATGAAACGCGTACTCAAACAATTGCTCTTCAGCGCCATCGCCTTGTCCTACTCGTTTTACCTCAATAAAAGCGATCGGCTTTCCTCGAGGGTAACACAATGCGTAGTCAACCCTTCTTCCCCTTATCGAGTATTCTGGAATTACAGTTTGCATATCAAAGGTTTGCCATCCTAACATGCTAAGCAGTCTTAAGACGATTCCTTGGCTTACTGCTGCCTCGCTGGGGTACGTACCAGCACCCAATCCTCTTCTTATCTCGAAAATTGCATCTTTCAAACTCATTTCAGATTCTCACTAGCTAGCGCCTCTTTGCGACTATATGTCACACCGTATGGCTAATAGACTGCCAGATATATTAACGATGGTCTCGGTCGACTTCGATTGTTCAGTGAAGGGCAAATCTACGAAAGCGTAACGCGATAGCACGTATAGATACGAGCTTCTGGCAGCAATCACCATAGCGGTGATCATCCTTAGTAAGAACACGATCGGCGGTAAACCGAAATTAAGGAATCAACCCTATTTCGAGCGCCACCGATCGTAGAGTTTAAATTCACACGACCCAAACCGTTCCGGTAAATAAAACACTTTGTTTAAGTCCTTCGCTAATTTGCGCATCGTTTTGACTTGGTGACCTGTCCGGATATTAATTTCTAGTTGAGCAATCGAGCTGAAGAACATGATTTCGAGCGCAACAGCGGGTGGTCCCAGGATATCGAGCCAGTTAACTTCCACCCCATACCCCGACGTATACGAAGCCTTAGTGTGCTTTAACATCTTTCTTACAGACTCTTCAACTCCGTCGGCAAATACATCACAACCACTAAAGTGTACGAGACAGGAACTGCAGTCAATCTCCCACGCTGCAAGCATGTCTAGGGTAACGACCTCACAATGCCTTTCATCTGGTGAACCGGATAACCAGATTTCGCCCGGACCACCGTGTGAACTGAAATAGAGAATTGATCCGCCGTCGCATCGGGGCGCCCACTCTCGAGTGAGAAAAAACTGGCATTCGTGTTGAGTAGCACATTTACGATAAACGTAATCATCCCAATAACCAGTACTCATCAGAAGCTGAAGTAAAGGCTCAACACTAGGTTCGACGTATCTATTCCCCCAGTCGTGAACACCCTCAATACAGTAGATTCTCTTGGCCTTTTTCAACTAATGGACCCTTTCTGGATTGAGAGCTGGTAGTCGATATTTTCAGGATTTTGGAACTGACGCAAATCGGGCGATCGCACAAAAAATATCCAATGTTCGACTCACCTACACGCTTGATAACGTTTATGCGATACTCTTACAAAACAACGTACCTTAATTTCGGCCATATGTCTCGTCGTACTTTCTGAGTTCAGCCCGACCGACGACCAGATGATGGACTTCATCAGGTCCGTCGGCGATACGTAACGTTCGTTGGCCAGTGTACATACCAGCAAGTGGCGTCCATTGCGAAACCCCAGATGCACCGTGGATTTGAATCGCTTCGTCAATGATCCGGCATACGCGTTCAGGTATGACCGCTTTGATCATGTGCACCCATACTCGAGCTTCACGATTGCCGAGAACATCCATCGCTTTTGCCGCTTTCAGGACCAGTAGTCGCATCATCTCAATATCAATTCGAGCCCTCGACACAAGCTCAAGGTTCTTACCGAGTTGCACCAGTGTCTTGCCGAACGCTTCGCGTGACATACCACGTGTCACAAACAGTTCAAGCGCTCGTTCGGCTTGACCGATAGATCGCATGCAATGGTGAATCCGGCCAGGTCCTAAGCGTCCTTGGGAGATTTCAAAACCCCGACCCTCGCCCAATAGGATGTTCTCCTTAGGCACACGGACATCTTCTAGCATGATGTGCATGTGACCATGAGGAGCGTCATCGTGGCCGAACACGGTCATCGGTTCGATGATGTTGACGCCCGGCGTATCCAAAGGAACGAGGATTTGACTTTGCTGAAGGTGTGGTGCTGCGTCCGGACTCGTCTTGACCATACAAATCATGATCTTGCATCGCTTGTCGCCTGCGCCTGAGATGTAGAACTTCTCACCGTTGATAACCCATTCGTCGCCTTCAAGTACAGCCCGAGTACCGATTTGTTTCGCATCAGACGACGCAAGATTCGGTTCTGTCATGCCGTATGCGGAACGAATTTCGCCATTCAACAACGGTTTCAACCATTGCTCTTTTTGCTCGTCGGTTCCATAGCGTTCCAGCACCTCCATGTTGCCTGTATCTGGCGCACTGCAGTTCAAACACTCTGAAGCGATGGGGTTCTTGCCGAGCTCCGTCGCGATATATGCGTAGTCGAGGTTCTTTAGACCTTCTCCGGTTTCGGCATCCGGTAAGAAGAAATTCCATAGACCGTTGTTTTTCGCCTTGTCCTTCAACCCCCCTAGGATCTCTTCTTGACGAGGCGACAGGCTCCATCGATCACCGTGTTCCGCAGCTGCCGCTTGAAACGCAGGCGTCTGCGGTGCGATTTCATTTTGAATGAATGTCTTCACAGCTGCGAGTAGCGGTTCCGCTTCGGCGCTCATCGTCAGGTTATTCAGATCGGCTTCAAGGTCTGGTTGAATGGCAGCTTCGGCCATGGTAATCCCTCAATCTAGCGTAAATACAGCGGCGGTCATTTTATTGTTGAGCCATCCAATGGATGGAATGCCATCAGTTTCACATTGATCTTTACATAGTAGATCCATGCTCTGGTTCATATGACTTCTACAATTGTGCGCGCCGAATATCCACTCACTCAGTTGTGTCGAAACTCATCCTGCCAATCGAAGCACCGTTCGAATACGAACTAGCGCTGCCGGGTAGCAAGAGCATCGCACTACGCCAGCTTCTTATTTCTGCGCTCGCTTCCGAAGAAACGATGTTATTCGGTTTGCCGCCATGCGACGACGTTGACGCGATGCTCGATAGTCTCGAGCGATTAGGCACACAGGTGGACGGTACGCTAGCGAATGGCCTCCATATTGCGCCTAATTTCAATTTATCTGATGACATCGAATTGAACGCGCGTCAAAGCGGTGTTTCGTTACGTTTGTTGCTTGCCACTGCTGGGCTTCGACAAGGCGTGACTCGCTTCACCGGGCATGCATCGCTTGCGAATCGACCCAACGCTCCTTTACTTAACGCGATCTCGGAGCTAGGATGTATCGTCGAATCCGATTATGGCAAATTGCCTATCACGATTCGTAGCGCGTCAACAAATAATTCGTTTACCCGTCTGGACTCGACGCTGTCGAGTCAATATCTCTCAGCGCTACTGGTCGCTGGTGCTAGATTCCCAAAAGGAATAGAAATCGAGTTGTTGGATGAAGTAGCAAGTGCTCAGTACGCCTCGGGTACGGTTGGTGAAATTGAAAAACGTGGCGTCTCGGTCGATCAGAATTTAGATGATGGTAGATACATGATCGAATCGCAACAGTATCAAGGTGGCGATGTGCACATTGAAGGTGACGCGTCCGCTGCGACCTACCACATGGCGTTGGCAACCCTTCATGGCGGCACCGTGAATCTGACAAATCTTGGAAGCACGAGCTGGCAGCCTGATAGCTCGTTTACGCAAGTCTGCTCGGAACTAGGAGCGGAGATTGTTCAAAACGAGTCCTCGATAACCGTCCGAGGTCCTCGTGAACTTCAATCGATGGCGTGTATAGATATGTCAGTTATGCCAGACGCGGCGCCTACCTTAATGGCAATGAGCCCTTACTTACCCGAACCTATTCAAATTAACGGTCTCGCAACATTGCGCCTCAAGGAGTGTGACCGCATTACGTGTCCTGCCCATGAACTCTCTCGTGCAGGTATCCGAGTCGAAGAAGGCGCCGATTACCTAAAAATCTGGCCAGGGGAACCCAAGCCAACAACATTCGACACGTACGATGACCATCGCATGGCGATGTCGTTTGCTGTCCTAGCTTCGAAAGCTAAAGGTTGTCGAATCAACGATCCTTTGTGTGTCAATAAGACCTATACGGATTTCTGGCACCACATGAGCCTCGCTTACGAATAGCGTAATCTATTGGGCGACGGCGGGAACGATGACGCCTTCGTCGAAAAGTGCACTAATTTCCTCTTCAGTAAAGCCATATTCGCCAAGTACCTCAGCGCCGTGTTCACCTAATTCAGGTGAGCAACGGAAGATATCGGTTTCCGTATCGCTAAAGCGACCGGGCGGTCGCGGTTGCCGCATTCGACCTCCCAGAGGATGATCAAATTCCATTAGCGCACCCATTGCCTTGATTTGCGGGTCTTCGATCACCTCAGGTCGGCTATTGATCTCCGCAAACGGAACTTGATTTTCTTCAAGTCGTTCAACGAGCTCTTTGGTCGTAAATTTTTGGTAGCTGTCGTTCAGGATTTTCTGAAAGAGCTTGCTATTTGCTTGCCGCGCCATGGGTGTCGAGAAGCGTGGATCATCGAGCAGTAGGTTGGATAACTCCAGGGCATCAAATAAACCTTGCCACTCACCGCGTTTTACCGGCATCGTAGCGATGTAACCGTCTTTTGTTTCACGAACGAAATACGCATGGCTTCCGTACGATCGAGGCGGCGTATCGTCATTGACGAACGTGAAACTCGCCATACTATCGGGCCACATGAAAAATAGAGCAGAATCGAGCATTGACACCTGCACGTGCTGCCCGCGCCCGGTCTGTTCGCGCGCAAACAACGCTGACGATATATTTTGGGCAGCCGTGATCGCGGTGATCTTGTCGCAAAGCAGCGTGTTAATCATCTGAGGTTTTTCGACCGACGGATCTGCTTGAAGTGACGCGACACCTGAAATGGCCTGAATCACTGCATCGTATACGCGACGTTTCGCATAAGGACCGACGGCGCCAACCCCGTTGATCGACGCGTAAATCAATTTTTCGTTGATCTCTCGCAAGCGGTCCCAACCAAATCCCAATCGGTCCATGACGCCAGGTCGGTAGTTCTCTACGACGACATCCGCTTGCTCAAGCATCCGTCTCAGTACGTCCTTACCCATGTCAGTACGTAGGTCAAGCACCATTGATCGTTTATTTCGATTCATCATGGCGAACGGACCCGGTACGCCATGACGAGCGTATCGACCCCCGCCACGCATCGTATCGCCCTCGGGCGCTTCAATCTTGACGACATCTGCGCCGTGATCGCCAAGAATCGACGCGCAGATTGGGCCGGAGTAAATCGACGTCAAATCCAGAACTTTAACGCCATCAAGCGGACCTGGCATGCCTACCCTGCCTCTGCGTCTCGTTCGCTTAGTACCTCTCTCAAGCGACTCCGCTCGAATTCGTGGCTCTGTAGATCTTTTTCTCGGTCATACACGATATTGCCGTCCTTCACAAATGGCACCGCCATCGACCAAAGCTTGCCACTAGAACTGTAAATAGGCTCGGAACTGTATTGCGCGAGATATGCACGACGCCGTTGGTCGGTCGTATTTGCGCTGCTACGATGCAAGCTCGTGCTCGAGAACACGACCACAGATCCCTTAGGAACATTGATTTCGACGCCAGGTTCATCTCCTTGATATCCGACCAAGTCGTTTGTCCCTTCCTCTCTAACGTGGTCTAGCACGTTATTGCGCGTTCCAACGACCTGATGAGGAAGTACTGAAATCGTGCCATTCGCTGGCGACATGTCGTCCAGCGCGCACCAGCACGTTAGATAGGGTTTATGGACATTACTGGGATCGATGAACTTTACATACCCACTATCCTGATGCCAAGCGAACTTCATACCTTGTTCCGCGCCTTTGACGACCCATTGTTCAACGAACAGGTAAGCATCTGGACCGAGTAAACTCGTGGTGATCTCACGCATCAGCTCACCGAACAAGAAACGATGCATCTCCGGGCTTTTTCGATATCGATTGCTAATGAAATAACGCTTCCCTTTGTGCGTTATTCCCATTACTTCGATGTCTTTGTTTTCCATCCACGCATCGGTGTAGCCGATGAAATAGCCACACTCCATTTGGAGCATCGCGAGCGTTTCTGGATCGATAACGTTAGGAAGAATCGCGAAGCCGTCTTTCTCAAAGTTCTGACGGGCTTTTTCAGGTACGGTATAGCTCATGGACGCATAGTTTATTGATGGAATTTCACTTGTATGATTCACGTGCGCCAAATTGGCGCAAATTTTCATTCAAAGATCAAATACGACGACCATGGCTGATTCTGATCCCATCAAAGAGCTTTCGCTCGAAAAATACGCCCTCGAACTCGATACGGAGGGTCTTACGATCGTGCCTCCAGAAGTCACGGGAGTCGATTCTGCGCTGTTCGATCGTTGTACCGAAGTTTTATTGGAGAAATTCTCCGAGATCACCGGCGGCTGTGGGATTACGCTTGAAGACGGACCTACTGATGAATTGCATTGGCCAACACCGCCCAAGAGCGCATTACGACCGAAAGATGCACCCGAGCCAACTCAAATGCTGATTCAGCAATTACTGCAGCTAGATCGTTGTTTTCGTGATCTGTTCGTCAATCCTGTCACAGACGCACTGATCGGACATTTATTTGGAAGAGGTCCTGACGGCAGACGAAGCTGGAGGTATAGCAGCACGAATTCGTTTGTTAAGTGGCAAGGCGATTTCGGTTACGGAGAGCATCTGGGGTTGCATTGCGATCAAGGCGCAAATCCCTTACCGTGGGGACATACCTCACTGACAGCCAATGCGACGTGGGCACTAACGACATACACAAAAGAAGATGGCGCGCTTGCATATGTACCGAAAAGTCACAAATCGAACGCGCATCCGAATCATCCGTTTGCCGCGGGGCGTGCGGTAGCCGCAGAATGTGTTCCTGGTTCCGTGATCATCTGGCCAGGCGCGACTTGGCACGGCGCTTATCCGAAGAAGACGAAGGGTCTCCGATTGAACGCAGTCGCGTACTATCGACATCATGCAGTCCTACCGCAAGAAAACATGAAAGTCACTATGCGTGAGCAACCGTGGGAAGATTGCGACGATCCAAAGGCGATGCGCGAACTGATCGGGTTTGACGACCCGTTCCCGTACGAACAGCAGAACCAACCAGTGCCACAGCTCGCTTCCGCCGCATAGTCTCTAACCTCAAATTTGGGTTATGTCCGAGGCTCAGAAACTACGTATCGGTGAGCACGTGCCGATGCTTGTTTGCTCCGACGTACAGGCTTCGATTCGTTTTTATCGTGACATATTGGAGTTCGATGTCGCCGATCGGATGGACGACGTGGGACTAACTGGTTGGGCGTCGCTCACTAGAGGTCGAAATCGGATCATGCTGACAAGCGCCAGTTACTTGAAAGCACCGGAAAAGAACGCGGACGGAAGTTTGGATTCGGACGTCATACACTATTTTCACTGCGAAGACGTCGTAGGTATTCGTACGTACTTAGTGAATGCTGGCGTCCCGGTAAGCAACTTTTATGTACGGTTCTACGGAAAGAAAGAGATAGAGTTTTCAGACCCAGATGGACGATTACTGATTTTCGGCGAAGATACCGACGAGGAACCGACACCGGAATAGCGATACTCTTCTCGCACCCTGTTTAACCACCTAGTATGCAACGTTTCAGTTGTTTGAAATTGGTGATAAATCCCCGACGGACGAACGAGACCTATCGCCACATAAGCCCCGTCCGCTGCACGAAATTCGAAACGTCCTTCGAATAGCGTGTCTTTCGAGTTGCTAGTTTGTCAGTCCATAAAGACGTTCTACGTTTGCCCGTGTGATCTTGTCGCGATCTTCAGGCGGAATATCGGCAAAGACTTCGTCGAGCACATTTAGCGAGCACGGCCAAGTCGAATCCACATGTGGATAGTCCGAGCCCCACATCAAGTTATCAACGCCGATCAATTCTCGAGTAAGAATTGCGGGTCGGTCGTCTTCAATCGTTGCCCAGAACTGGCGCGCCCATATGTCGTGCGGTTTCTCACCCGTGTACGCACCCTTTCCGCGAAAGCTGTATTCCCGTTGTAGTCCCTGTTCGATACGATCGAGCCAATGTGCAATCCAGCCACCATTGAATTCGGCTACCACGAACTGTAGGTTCGGAAACTTAGTTGCAACACCGTGAACGATGAGTTCGACCAAAGTACGCTGAATGGAGATTTGCGATTGAGCATAGTCACCTACGGGATCACGAAGTGCACGGTTTTGGCGAAACTCCTTAGGCGTATAAGCATTCGTACCCACGTGCATCGCAAGTGGAAAGCGTGCTTCCTCGGCGGCGGCCCATACTGGATCGTATATGTCATCGTGATACGGGTGTTCTGGCGGCGATGTACACGGAATACAGCCACCTTTAAAACCCATCTTCGCAACGCGATGCAATTCCTCAACTGCCGCATCTGGATCTTGAATCGGAATCGCGGCCAATCCGAAGAGTCGACCTCCTGCAGCCGATGAATAGTCATGCAACCAGTCGTTGTAGTTCTTCTGGCATGCAACAAGCAATTCGAGATTCTCGAAGCTGAAGAGACCGAAGAAGCCAGGATATAGGAATTCGGCTGCTATACCGTCAATGTCCTGATCAACGGGACGCTCTGCGCCGTTCTTGATTCCTTCACGGATGCCGTCATAGCCCTGTGACATGATCTTGACGATCTCACCGTCCGACATGTCGTCGACATTCGGCTTGTACCCTGTTCGTCTCTCAACTTCAGCGCCGTCGCGTCCACGAAGTCCCGCGATACCAATTCGACGACGCACACCGGCCGCGCCTTTAGATGGGATGATGATCGCATCTTTATCGGTACCAGCGTACATGATTCGTGGCGCATCGTCGCCAAATCGCTCGGGCAAGCCTGTAAAGACATCCGATGCTTCGACTACGTGCGAGTCAGCTGAAATGGGTTGCATAGACAAGTCCCCCGTGAAACTCAAGGTCTAGTAGGGGCAATATACACGATTTAACAGTGGTAATTTAGAAACGTCGAATGGAGTTCACACCAAAGCGCTCATCAATCCATCGAATGAAAGTCGTCCAAACTAATTCTCACGCGCATAAAAAAGCCGGGATCACTAACGTCATCCCGGCTTCTAGTTTTGGATGGTGCTTCTTACGATGCGCCGTTCGATAGCACTTCAAGTACCTTCGGAGGTGACATCGGAAGTTCCGTGAATCGCGTATCTAACGCCCGACTTACCGCATTTCCGACCGCGGCAAGTGGCGCAACAATCGGGGTCTCGCCACAACCTCTCACTCCAAATGGATGATTCGGGTTAGGCACTTCGACGATTTCCGTGTCGAGCATCGGCAGATCCGAAGCAACCGGAATTCGATAGTCTAGAAAACCTGGATTCTCTAGGACGCCAGCCTCATCGTAGATGTACTCTTCATTCAATGCCCAGCCGATGCCTTGCGCAGCGCCGCCTTGCATCTGTCCTTCAACGTAGTCTGGGTGTATGGCTTTACCCGCATCTTGAATCGACGTGAAACTCTTAACCGTTACCCGTCCGGTTTCTCGATCAACATGCACATCACTCATATTTACGGAGAAAGCCGGACCCGGCCCTTGCGCCGTGAGCGACGCCCGGCCAGAAATCGGACCACCCGTACGCGCTGCGTCACGTGCCAGATCTGCAAGTGAAAGCGGCTTAGCCTCAACGTTCACCCCTGGTTTGGGTGATGCGGTGCCGTTTGCCCACTCGACTTGATCGACGTCAAGGTCCATTGCAGCAGCTGCGCGCTTCTTCAGCTCAACAATCGCATTCTCACACGCATTGATTACGGCTAGACCCGTTGCGAAAGTCGTACGACTACCGCCCGTGGTCGCGCAATACCCGGTTGAATCCGTATCTGCAACGTTGACTCGTATATGGTCATACGGTACACCGAGCGTCTCAGCGGCCATCAGTGCCATCGATGCGCGACTACCACCGATATCTGGACTACCTTCCACGACTAGAACATGCCCGTCGTCCGTAATGTGTACTTCAGCACTCGACTGATTGCCACCGTTAAACCAGAATCCAACCGCGATACCGCGTCCTTCATCTTGTCCGAGTGGCTCGTGGTAATTCGGATGTTCCATCGCCTTGCGAATGCACTCTTTCAACCCAATTGCGTGGAACTTTGGTCCATAGGTTGATTGGGTGCCTTCATCGGCAGCATTCTTCAGCCGAAACTCGAGCGGGTCCATGTCTATCTTCATGGCGATTTCGTCCAGCACGGATTCAGACGCGTACATCGACTGCGGCGCGCCAGGTGCTCGATAGGCAGCCACTTTTGGACGATTTACCGTCACATCAAAACCTTCAATTCGAACGTTTTCGACGGCGTATGGAGCAAATACACACATGCTGCCAGCGCCTACGGGGCTACCCGGATATGCGCCTGCTTCGTAGATCAGTTTGGCGGACATCGCTGTTATCGTGCCGTCTTTCTTGGCTCCTACCTTGATCGTGTTCACCGAACCCGAAGCCGGACCCGTAGCTCGGAATACATCCTCACGGGACATGACCATGCGTACTGGTCGATGGCTGAGTTGCGATAACTTGAGCGCTAACGGTTCTAAGTAAATAATGGTTTTGCCGCCAAATCCACCGCCGATCTCGCTCGCAACAACCTTCAAATCGTGAAGGTCCATACCCAATATTCCGGCGGTTTGTGAGCGCACACCGAAATGTCCTTGTGTGCAACACCAAACAGTCGCTTTGCCAGTCTCCGTGTAGTTTGCAGTGCATGCGTGCGGCTCAATGTAACCCTGATGAACCATCGGTGTCTTGAACGTTCTCTCAACCACGACATCCGCGTCGCGGAACCCTTGCTCGATATCTCCCCGATCGGCCGTGATCGTATGCGCTGCGACATTCGATGGCTCAGATGAGGGACCGTTTGGGCTTCGCGTGAACTGTTTTTCGTTAAGAATCGGCGCGTCTTCTGCCATTGCGTCGACTGGATCCGTCACGGCCTCAAGTACTTCGTATTCGACCATGATCGCGTCGAGTGCTGCGTCCGCGGCAGCATGGTTTGCAGCAGCTACAGCAGCAATTGCGTGACCGTGATACAGAACTTTGCCCGCCGCGATGATGTTCTCTGAGAAGCCGCCTCGCCCACGACCCGGTGCCCGTTCAGGGAAATCGTCACCAGTAATAACCGCAAAAACACCTGGAATTGCTTCGGCAGCAGTCGTTTCAATAGACAGAATCTTGGCGTGAGCATGCGGGCTACGAAGTACTTTGCCGACCAGCATGCCTGGCAGCATTTCATCGGCGCCGAACTTGGCTCGCCCAGTTACCTTTTCGATTCCGTCTGGTCGAACCGGTCGAGTACCAATGTATTGGTAGTCGATTGCTTCAGCCATGCTCTGTTCTCCTTTCCTTCGCTAACTGCTTGACTTTCTAGATGGGGTTTCAATTAAACCGAACGGCGACTCACCCTAGCCGTCTCAAATCGGTCAGTTTGCCTCGGCTGGCCGCTTCGAACCGATCGACATCGGGTCCATCGCCGTTAAGTTGCAGCGCACTCGCAACGCTTCCGCATCGGACGTCATTTTCTGTAGATCTTGTGGTCGGTGAGCGTCGGCATTCACGATCACCTCGATGTCGTACTCAGACGCCAATTCCCAAAATGGAGGCCATGGATAGAGTGGATATGGATTGAAGAGTTTCTTCTTGGCGATCTTGCGAAAACCGAGTGCATTGATTTCTAATCCAACTTTGCACTCCGCAGCAGCGGCAAAAATGTCCCGACTCGCTGCGATCGTGTTCTCGTCCCAATGTTTGTAACAGTTGCCAAACAGATCAGGATGTGCAATAAAGGCGAATAAACCGCTCTCGATCATCTCACTGACGTATCGCGCGTAGTCTTTCAACGATTTTGCGTCGACAGTACCGCCGTATGTTCCCGTCCAATCTCCGTAATCGTCTGTGAAGAAGTGCGGACCACCGACTAGATAATCGAATTCGCGCTCGCCAAAGAGCTCGTCTTCGTAGAACGCGTGAAACTTTGGGACGTATTCGCATTCCATGCCTAGGAGAACGCGGAGCTCCAGGAACTCGCGTTGTGCACGATGGACGGCACCGACATAGTCGTCTAGTTCCGCGACGTGCATCCGAGCACTGATCCATCGATCGTCAGGTAACGGAGTGTGATCGGAAAAACCAATCGTTTCCATGCCGTGTGCTTGCGCGTATTGGCAGTAGTCGACGGCGTCTCCCTTCGCGTGTTTACAGCGAAACGTATGGGTATGGAAGTTGTGTTTGTACTCAGAATCCAGCATCGGTGCGTGACAAAGAGTCGCCTACGTTAACAGTGCTATACATGTGAAGTATGATCGTTAGGCGACGGTCTTGAAGAACGTGATTTAGCTCGCCCTCTATTTTAAAAATCACGTCTAACAGATATGGATGCCGAATAAACTCTATAAGAAATTAGTCAATGAAATCAGTGGGTTATCTCTTTGGTTCCCAGCGGAAATATCGAATAGCGACAACTAGACCAACCACGAACCAGATTGACAATACCACCAAGTGCACCCATTCTTGTATGTCGTTTGTCAGGAGAGGGTGAAATGATGACTGAAGCCCTAGAGCAAAATGCCGGACGGGAAATACCGACGCTATCCACTGGAGCCACGACGGTGCGTTGTCCATCGGTAGAAATACATCTGAGATAAATAGCAGGGGCAACACTATTGCTTGCACGATTGCGGGTGATGCTTCTGCGTTCGGAATCACCGCCGCGATAGCCAAGCCAAGGGCACAAAACGTTGCTGATCCAAGGATCAACATTAGAGAGAACATCCCCACTCGCATGTCTTGCAACGTAGCGTCAAATGCCCATGCTCCTAAACAAAGAAGGCAAATGACTAGCAAGAATCCAAGCAAGATCGCATGTGTGAGTTTCGCGCTAACGAGTATCGATGTTGGTAAGGGCGTTCCACGATATCGCTTTAGTAGACCGCGGTCGCGAGAAATCGCTACCTCCATCGCGATGTTCGTGAAACAAGCGCCTATGACAGCCATCGCCGAAATCGCGGGTACGTAAAACGTCGAAAGGTATATGGGCGCACTCTCCGCGGACGTTTGCTGAGACCCTAAAAGAAGGCAGAGAATCACCATCATCGCCAACGGAAGGGCTACGGTGAAGAATGCGGCAATCGCGTTACGCCAAAACCTTACGTTTTCATAGACGAATTGGATGGCTAGAAGTCGAAGCTGTCTCAATCTTCGCTCTTTTCTTCGGAGCTTTGCGTCAATTTCACGAATGCATCATCCAATGACCCACGCGAAATACTCAGATTCTCTAATTCAACACTATTCTCTATCGCCCACCCCGTTAGGACGTGAAGTGTCTTGACTAGATCGGGGGACGAAAGTTCGTAACGGTCGTCATCTTGATTGACGTCCGCCGCAAGTTCTTTAGGAAAGGTGAGGTTTTTATCCGCACTGAAGCAAATAGTCGGCTCAGATTCATGTGCGAGCTCTTGAGGCGTACCTTCCGAAACGATCTTTCCGCTGATCATGACTGCGGCGCGATCCGCTACGTGTTCGACCTCGTCCATGTAATGTGAGGTGAGTAGCACGGTTTTACCGAGTTCTCGGAGATTGCGGAGCATGTCCCAAGCGTCGCGTCGTGCATGTGGGTCAAATCCAGTCGTTGGCTCATCAAGAAAAAGCAGATCGGGATTCCCCGCTAATCCCATTGCGACATCTAATCGCCTCTTTTGACCTCCCGACAGTTTTCGAGGACGTACCTTACGAAGGTCAGTTAACCCAGTCGCAGCCAATACGTCGTCAATAGATAGAGGGTTTTGATAGTAGGACCGCACGAGTTGAATCGACTCTTCGACCGAAAGGAATTCCTCAACTTCTGTTTCCTGTAACACAATGCCTATTCGTTCCTTGTAGGTACGTTCGTGCCTAGCTGGGTCATAACCAAGAACGCGTACTTGACCGGCATTCGGCTCGATAAATCCTTCGAGAATTTCAATTGTGGTCGTCTTACCTGCACCATTGGGTCCGAGCAGTGCAAAAATTTCACCGATCTTGACTTTTAGATCAATGCCCCTAACGGCTTCAATATCCCCGTAGGACTTGTGCAGACCTTCAACTTCAATCGCGTATGAATTTCCCAAAGAGCAACGCCTACTTAAATCCGTGAGCGGCTAAGCTCAAATTATAACCTTAGTATCCAAGATATTTGTCGATAAGGCCTTCGAGTGGTTCTTTGGACAAGTATCGTTGCAGATTGCTCAGAAAACGATCCAAATTACGCTGTGCTCGAAATTGACTTGCTCCGGCAGTATGGGGCGTCATGACGACGTTTTCGAGCGCCCATAGTGGACTGTCTGATGGTAGCGGTTCTCGAGGTGTGACATCCAACGCCGCTCCTCCAATTTCTCCGTTCGTGAGTGCATCAACCAAGTCCTCTTCCACCATTACCTCGCCACGCGTAACGTTAACAAGAAACGAGGAGGGTTTCATTTTCTTGAACGCTTCGCGATTCAATTTACCGTGCGTCTCTTTCGTCAATGGACAGCAAATAGAGAGCACATCAGATGCGCTAAGGAGATCGTCGAAACGATCAGAACGCCAGACTTCATTTACCTCAGCTGATGTCGGAACGGGATCGCGATCGAGAGCTAGTACATTCATGCCAAAGCCAACTGCCCTTTTGGCCATGGCGCGTCCCGTACTACCGAAACCAAACACTCCCATCGTGCTGCCAGTCAGCTCGATTTCTTGCCGGCGCATTTCCGGTCGATGATTCCATGAATCCGCACCTAACAGCAATGCTGTTCGAAGTTGGCGAGTCAGCATCAACAAGAGGCCAAAACCGTGGTCAGCCAGGTGCTCGCCGACAAGCCCCTTCTCGCTCGTCAGCACGACATCACTCTCAACGAATTCGTCATACAAGAACATATCGACGCCAGATGAAATGGATTGCACCCACTTGAGCGAATTGGCTTTCTCGAACATTCGCTCGTTCACAAAGCCCAAGACTATTTCAGCGTCTTGTACTTCATCGATTGCACTCTTTGGATCCGCTACAACCACATCAGCCCCTTGACTCGCCGCTCGAATCTGGGAGACGATCGCTGCATCAACCATTGGCAACGTCAGCCCGGGTATCACAAGTATTTTCATTCGAACTTAACCTCAACAGAACCGATTCCCAAGGAAAAATCACCGCGCCAGGTTGAAGCTTCATCTACACGTTCGCGTGCAAATGCACCGGTGATCACATGATCGCCCGCTTCAATACGCCGATCAAATTTAGCTAACACGCGAACCAATGCGAGCAACGAATCGTAGTGGTCATCAATATGTCCTTTTGCTGAAACTTGCGCGACTTCCGACTCATTGCATCTTAGCGTGACCGCGAGTTCCGAGAGTTCGATGTCGCGAAAATCTGTTAATGGCAATCCGATCACGATTCCGTATTGAGATAGATTGTCAGCCAGTCGGTCACTATCAGAAGCGCTCCCATCTAACCTTCGTTCATTGAGTTCAAAACCGGGACGAAGTGCTTCAATGCAATTCTGCAATTGCGACCGATCCGCATCTGCGGTTACGGTCTCGCCGAACAAGAAGCACAGCTCGTTTTCAACACCAATATCACCGACTTGATTCAAGCTGATTTTCACTCCCGACTCGAATATTCGATCTTTTGCGATATGCCCGAATGGACGAAATCCGATTCCCATAGCGTCGCGGCTTCCGCCGGACGTGAGACCGACCTTCCAACCACCTCGTTCTGTATCGGCGAATCCCGCGATCTGCCTGCGTAATCCTTCTTCGTGTGCTTGCTTCATAGGGAAAGCTATGTGTAAGACGAGTCACAATTTAATGTTCGAGACTTTGTCATTCAACCACAATGGTCGCTGCCTTAAAGTTTCCACCTAGAAACGAATTACTTGGAGACCTGCTATGCGTGATGGATTGAAGGTTCTAGATACCGACGCCCATCAAATGGAGCCGGCTTCGATCTGGCAGGATTACATCGATCCTGGATTTGCCGACCGTGCGCCGCGAGTCGATGACTACGGAAATGGTCAACGCGGCATGATGGTGGAAGGTGAACCCATCACGAAGCAAGACGGCTCCTACCCGATGAACTCGGCTGAATTCCACGCAGCGACGCGCAAGGCGATGGAGCGATTTGCGCGGACACGAGAAGCAGGATTCAGTAATGAAGCACGCTTAGCTGATATGGACGAACAAGGCGTCGACGCACAAGTGATTTATCCTACCGTCGGCGGTCAAATTCTCGGAAAACCATTCAAAGACCCTGAATTGCTATGGGCGGTATGTCGCGCGTACAACGACTGGAGTTTCGAGTACTGTTCAAGAGATGCTACACGTCTGTTCATGGCGGCAATGCTTCCGGTACAGTCACCTGAACTCGCCGTCGAAGAAGCAAAACGAATGGCTGAAAAAGGCGCTCGATGTTTCTATATCCGACCGAATCCCGCTGATGGGCGCAATCTAAGCAGTGAGGACTACGACGAATTGTGGGAGTGTATTTCTGATCTGGATTTGCCGATTTGTCTGCACGATTCGGGATCACCCTATCTACCGTCGTATGGCGATCGTATGTCAACTCACACATCAGGACACATTGCCGCACATCCTTTCGAAGCGATGGTGGCGATGATGTGTCTGATCTGGTTCGGGACCATCGAGAAGCATCCACGACTCAAAGTCGTGCACGTAGAAGCCGATGCGGGTTGGCTGCCTTATTGGTTGCAACGCATGGAGCAACACTACGACTTCTCCGGGCGTGCAGAACATCCAATGCTCTTAAAACGACCGACAGAATACTTCAAGTCGAACTTCCTAGTGGCGTGTCGTGGCGATGAAATGACACTACCTGCGGTTTGCGAACTTGTCGGCGACCAGTACGTTGCGTTTAACACGGATTACCCACACCCAGACGGTACATGGCCACTAGGTATGCAACACCTTGAAGATCAACCACTTGATCGCGATAGCATCAAGCGCATCTTTTGGGACAACGCAGCATCATTTTTCAATTGCGCGAACTAGCCATATGAACGATGCGCTCGAAGAAGGTAGGCGAATGTTGGCGTCCTATGAACGCGCGATGCGCGAGACGAGGACGCTCCTTGATGCTTCGTTCAGCAAAGCAGTAGAGCTAATTGCAAACCTCAAGTCCATTCTCGTCGTAACTGGTATCGGGAAAAGCGGACTAATTGGTCAGAAAGCCGCCGCAACACTCAACAGTACAGGAACGCGTGCGGTGTTTGTACACCCTGTCGAAGCGCTACATGGCGATCTAGGAATCGTGAATGAAGGTACGGCGATGTTGGCGATATCAAAGAGCGGTGGCAACGAGGAAACACTTGAGTTCGTACGACAATTTAAAAATGTCACGAACGGTGATGTGATCAGTCTGACAGAAACTAAATCAAGACTCTCACAACTCGCAGATATTGCGTTGACGATTCCAAAAATCCCAGAGATCGATGAATGGGACCTCGCGCCGACTATCAGCAGTGGTACGACCTTGGCTATTTGCGACGTACTTGCGATTTGTGTCCAGCAAGCGAAGGGATTCACGATCGATGACTTCGCTCAATTCCACCCGAGCGGGACACTCGGTCGGCGACTACTCTTGAGTGTTCAGGACCTGATGGTCAAAAGCGACGATTTACCGACGATCTCTGCTGACGCCTCATTGAATGAAGTGATTTATGAGATGTCTTCTAAAGGACTGGGGCTCGCACTATTGACTGAACCGGACGATCGATTCTTTGGCATGCTGACTGATGGTGACATTCGACGTCTCGCGGAACGTCACAAGCTTGATCTGGAAGTGAGTGGACGCGATTGCTATGGGATGAGCCGGCGGGATAGCGGGCTCCCCGACGTCAGGCACGGCTCAATCGAAGCGAAATCTCGAGCGTACGATTGCCTTGCAAGAATGCGTGATTCGCAGATCACCTCACTGGTCGTACTCGAAGATCAACGTCCGATCGGCTTGATACGCATGCAGGATTTGGTAGCGGCTGGGCTTTAAGAACGACTGAAGAACACATGCGAAACAACATGAATTTGCCAATATACCTTTCACCCGCGATCGTCTTGATGTCGGTTTTGCTCGTATTTCAGGTCCCCATCGTCGCCAAAGAAAAACAAACGCTCATTGGTGATTGGACGCTAAATCGTGAACTGACGGAAGAACGACGGCCAAAGCTACCGAAAGCGAAATCGTCAAGGAGTGGCTTCGGCACCAACGTTGCTGTGGGTGCTGGCGGAGTGCTCATGCCTGTTCCGAATCGTACGTCAGGCCCTTCCGCGGCAGGGGCGACTGGAAATCTACCCAAGATTCTTGCGTGTCAGCAACTGTCACTAACCAGACAAGGATCAAATGTCGTTGTGACCTGCCCGCAAATGCTTGAACCTCGCGAATTCGTAATCGGTCGCATCCACGGGCGAACTGCGAAATGGTCAAACCGTAAACTGACCGAGAAATACGCCTCGACATCGCGCCGCGTG
>JAPOVV010000058.1 GCA_026707945.1 Gammaproteobacteria bacterium
GCCAGGTGCTACTGGTCCTGCTGGAGCCGCAGGTCTTGGCACAGGCGAAGCAAGATTACTAAAAAGTGTTACTCAGACAAATACCGGGATAGGCGCAGAAATTGCTTTTACTATTCCAAAAGTAGAGATATCAGAAACATTTGATATATTAGTTGAAGTTATTCTCACTAACATTACTGGCAATGTTAATTACACAATAAATGCACCTGTATCTGCTGATGCTCATTTGCCTGTATTTGTTCAAACGCCAGTACTAAACAGAGCGGCTGTCTCTGGGAGTCTAGTGTCAGGATTTGTAGCTCAGAAGGCAGGCAATCTTGATTTTGTATATAATGGTGCAAAAAGTGGTAACTTTAGCGGTGCAACAGCTGATATAAAAATCTATGAGATACGTCAGATCAGAGGTGATATATCTCTACCTGAAGCTGGAGCTGGTATTGAAATAACTGACAATAATACTGTAAATATAAAACCTCCACCTTATATTGGAGGTTTTTGGGGCAATGCTCAGGAAGACAATCCTGACATCGAAGTTCTCAAACGTCGAGATGTGATAGTCAATGATACAAGAATTGGAACTGAGGATGCTATAACTTGGCCTAGAGGTTGGACTATTCGTGGAATTACCCCGCCTAGAAATGGCGTGGGGATGCTTAGTGGTCAAGAGGAAACGTATGCTCCAGTCACTAGTGGTAATACACCTACTGGAACCCCACCTGTCGGAGCTGGCAGTTTTTCATTCAGCAATGGTCATCTAGTTTGGTCAGGAACTTGGCCTAGCAATGGCATTGATCTGATTGTTGAGATTGATATGTCGGACTTTCAGTCCAACGACTATGTGAATCTAAGTCTCGACACCAACAACAACGATCTATGGGGTTCCGCAAGAACGCCGGATCGAGGTGTTCGATTCTTAGGATCAGGAGACGACCTTTCTGCTCATAAACATACGCATCTTTACCAATTGCGTCCTAGTGGCGGGTCTCTCACCTCCGGCACTCAGATCGGTATTCATGTTGAAGCCATTAAAGCAGGTCATCCTCCGAACCGTCAACCGGTTGGATTGTTTAGAGGTGGCAATGTTACGCTCAAGTATGTTCCGGCATCACCACCATCTCCTAACCAGACTTTTACGTTGCAACCAGCAGTTGAAAATGATGATCTGCCGTTCGGCTCCGACACTTGGTTGTTCCCGATAACATGGGGTACAGATAGGAGAGTTGTCAATCATCTAGATATAGACCAGAATACTCCTGTGCTTGAGTTTACTAGAGATTTGCGGAACGTTCTATGTGAGCTGATTTCTAATAGTGCTGAGACTCACGCTGCTTGGCAGTTTGAAGTGTGGACATTCATTGAGGGTATCTTAAATTGGCATAGAGTACGGCAATACAATATTGCACCTAAAGCTCATACAGCTACCAATCCAGCATATCATATCTACTTTGATCTAGGAGCCATACTTGATGGTCAGCAAGTAGTGTTTGTTGCTAGAGGGTTGGGCACAGCTCTCTCCAATCAAAGTGCATTAGGTAGCCCATCCATAACGTTCAACACCAATATTGATACAAGATTCCCGAAAAGATCAGAGATAGCGAAAGGTTTAATCACAACTGAACAAGTTTTAGCCATCGCAGAAGGAAGCCGTAAGTCTGGACTACGAACATATGCTAAACCTGCAACTGCAGTCAATCGTTGGGAGATGATTTATGTGCTTGTGAAAGATGGTAACGGCGCTCAGCATTCAGCGGCTTTCGACGTTTCAAGTTGGCGCAGACTAGATGAAACTGAACAAATGAACTGTGAAGTTAGATCGCAGGCACAACTTGGAGCTGATCAAACATTGTCTCGCAACTCCAACGGTCAGCTAGCTTACAGCTCCGGTAGTGCATCCGTTGAAGTCCTCGAAGTCTACATCGACATAGAAAGATAATCCCGAAAGGAAAATAACCAATGGCTGAAAAAGCTGAAATCAAAGTTAACATCGAAGAACTTCTCGACACCGAAGGCGCTCGTTGGGAGCAAGTTATCAAAATGGAACGAACCATCTATGGAGATAACCATTATCTCAATGGTAGACTTCCAATTGAGGAAGCTCGCTCACTGTGGAGTGACTTAGGTAAGGCTCTACAAACAGTAGACGCTGAACTGTAGTGACGTCGAACTTTAGTGACATAGCTGAAGATATCTATCATTCAGCGGCGATCATCATAGATACAGTCGGTGATCTGCCGGAGACCGATATTGTCACTAATGTTGTAAAGCAAGCTCGTCACATTCAAGATGACGCTGCCAAGATCATTGAACAATCAAACAACGGAGATGATACAACTATGCCCGCACAACTAACAATCCAATTTACTCCACAAATAACATTTGATGGAACTAACCTCACCGTATCAGGTACAGGCAATGTTCCACCGGGTGACGATCAGATTAGCTTCATTGAAGCTGTAATGATAAATCGAGAAAATATTCTAGAGTGGTGTTATAGCATGATGAAAGGTCATGCATTCCCAGTGCCATCAAGTCCTGAGGACAACCGTAATTCCCCTCAAATGCACGAGCTGAATATTCGATCAGCTAGAAGTATTACAGCAGAGGAACAAACACAGGGAGACCAAACTATTGCTCCACTAGCATATTGGTATCCTGACCGTGTTGACTTTCGAGAGTTCAAAGTCTCTCCATCTGATGCAGAAGGATTAGTTTGTGGATATGGAAAATCTATGACAGAGAGCACGCTTCTATTAGAGGCGGGCCCCTCACGGGTACTTTCTATCACTCGACAACCAATGATCCTTCAATACGCTAAGTGGCAAAACTTTTCGACAGATGTAGAGAGTGAAGAAAGCATCACGTTCACCCATGAACATACAGATACTATGGAAGTGTCTACATCGGAGACTCATAGCGTCGGTAAGTCTATTTCAGTAGATACAGAAATATCTCTACCGTTTGGTAGCGCTGACGGCACTGAAACTGTAACGGTAGATGATTCTGTCGAAAACTCTACCGCTAAGGGTAGTAGTGACGCTAAAGTCTCTACCGGAGAGATTAGAGCAAAGCTACAGCCGGGAGACAGAGTTGTGGCAGCAATGACAGCTTACATTGGTACAGTAGAAGCTGAAGTTGATGTAATCGGTGTTCTCTCCGGCAGTGGATGTTATAGCTTCGGAGATGTCCACTCTATGAAGTGGGGGCGCTGGCCGATCTATAACCCGCCTCACTACATGGGTTCAGGCAGTTCTCCATTACAGCACAACAATGATCTTATCTTAGATTGGGCAGACTTTGCTCATGCTGCAGGTGGTGTGTTGCGATCGCCAGCAACGACTGTTCGTATAAAGAGTACGTTCTTAGCAGAGTTTGACGGAGATGTCTATGATGTAGACAACTTTGATGTGCCTACTATTCAAAAGGCAGTCTATCCTCATAATCCTACACTAGATGTAGAAACAATTTATGAATCAAAAGACCTTATCCGCCTTAATGGGTGGCCACCGTGAGTGGGCAAGCAAAAAGAAAGAGAGACAATGAACTGGAATAAGATCACTGCAGGACTTCAACATGCTGCACTTGTTGGTGCAGGTGTTGCGGTTGCCAACCTTGAACAGGTTGGTTGGAGTGGCAATTTTGGGCCGTATGCCTTCATTGCTGCTGGTGTTCTCGGCATCGTGGCTACGGGCATCGAAAAAGAGATTGAAAAGGAGAACAGCAAGAAATAAATCCTCGCAAACATATCTTCCATGAGAGCCCGAAAGACCGCCAGTAATTACTGGCGGTCTTTCTCTTTTATCCGGCAATCCATTTCGCCCAGGTTCGCATCTTCAATAGAAAGCTAGGACTCCAACAAATGTTACCATCTAGATTCAGCCATCTAACAGCTCCAGGTGGGTGAACTGTCAAATCGCATTCTTCAGGCATTTGGATTGAACCATGATAGCCTGTTACTTTAGTCATGTTGCCTTTCTATTAGAGCGGCGGTGTGGGAGTGTGCCCCCCGACACACTCCCACACCTTGGTGGGCCCCCCGAGGCTCGAACTCGGAACCTACTGATTAAAAGTCAGTTACTCTACCAATTGAGTTAGAGACCCGTGCGGACGGTGGGAATCGAACCCACACAAGATTGTCTCTTGTCAGATTTTAAGTCTGATGCGTCTGCCTATTCCGCCACGTCCGCTAGTCTAGCCTTGCTTTCTCAGATTCATGGAACCAGGCATCTTGCGTCCTGCAATTTGACTTGGAGAAAGCCGCTTCCGGATAGCTTCCTCACTCGCTATCCGTCGTGCTAACTTTGCTTGTTTCTTTCTCAGTGGTTTAGCTATTGACTGTCCTTTCTGCGGGCGTCCCGCTACGACTATAGCCGCTCGGCCGCAGATTTGCAATCTAGAAACTTGTATCTCTTGATATTCCGTGATCATATCCACCGGCAGGTAGAATTGCGCTGGCAGCTATAACTATCCAGGATGCCGGTTCTACATGTTCACTAGGTGGCATTTTCACATCTACTGGATGTCCATGTCTTTTATCGGATGTCCAGCTTTTATATTTACCATCATACATACGAGCAAGAATGGTTCCATCAACGCTGGTGATTTTATTGTCATCGACAAGAGCTATAGGTTCTTGTCGAGATGAGTTCTTTATCGGTCGTCCCTCACCGTTGCCAGTAAGCAAATAATGATCTTGTCTTAGATCTTCATTAGCCCACCACTCCAGTGGTTGCGTACCACCAGAATAGCCATTGTCTCTTAGCCAATTAGCTATTTCAGTATTGATGTCAAGCCAATTCCAAGCTTGACTAATCTTATCTTTCGTTAGAACAACCTTCATATTAGTCATCCTTTCTAATCGTCGAATGTTGTATCTGCCATAGCAGTGTTCATCTCATCAATAAACGGATTCCATTGTTCATCTCTAATACATGTTCGGATTCGTTTGTGAAGATTTAGACTCGGATGCTTTACCCATCTTGAAACAACTGCTGGAGAACCACATTTATCACATGCTCCATTAGGGTATGTAAGATTTAGTTTACTCAATGTAATCTAATCCATTGTCTATGGTATCAAATGCCATTCTATGCATGGAACTGACTTTGAGTCCCTTTTCAATACGATTTCTAACCACTGTTGCTCCCTCAGGACAATCAAGTACATGGCTACACCATCCACACAAAGGTCCGGGGTTAGGTTCGTCTCTCCCCAATAGTATGTCTATGTAAGTTTCTTGAAGTTGAGATTTAGCTTGAAGAATCTTACTCTTAGTTATTGTCACATTTTCCTCTGCTGAGGTTTCTCCAAGCCAGTATATTGTTCCCTCCACAACTACACTATATGGGAACATATGTTCATATGCCATCGCATACATACAGATTTGACGACGAGCGTCCTGTCTCCATGCGTCTACATTCTTGAAAGAACCAGTCTTATAGTCTACTATCCGAACAGCAGTGTCTCCTACTCTATCCACTCTATCTATAGTTCCAACAAACGGAACACCACCTATAGTCGAAGATAAAGTAAGTTCGGTAGCTTCAATATCAACTCTTGACATATCTTCCAACTTGTAGTAATTGCGAATAAATTGCTCACAATCATCCATTATGTCTGACATTCTTTCATCAGAGATTGTACTGAAATCAGGATGACCTTCCCAGGGTGCAAGTTCATTTATACGTAAGGCAGTATGCAGTTCACCACCTTGCGCTGCCGCAAACTCTAAAACCAGATGCGTTGCCGTACCTCTAAACATTTCATATGTTGGAGGGACGGGTACTCCCTCTCCAACAGCCACTTCTTCACTGGCAATCTGATCATACAGCGCAGCTCGTTGACACTGCTTTGCTCTGTTTACATTGCTGGGATGCCATTCCTTAGGTATTATGCTAGGTCTCATATTATTAGTTCCATTCATCTAGATAGGGCTTGTCGATCCAAGGTTTCTCATTTGGAACAGGCTCTACAAACCTACCACATCCCAAACAACTTACAACATGCCCTCCCCAAGCTGGCGCAACGGGGACTTTTGTTTTGCAATGACTACATTTAGGCCATCGTTTCTGTATTCCAATCTTGGCAGAGATTGTCTTTAGAAATTCTGTTACATCTACTATTTTCATGTCATGCCCCATATTGTAGTGCGTACATAAATGCTGTGTATTTGATGTTGTCTGTCAAGGTTGCTATGACCTTTGCATTCTTAGATTCATATTCATGCGGGTGTCGAGGTGACGCCAAAACGATCCCCGAAAGATACTTTGGTGAATCATCTTTCAGCAATCCTGCTCCATGAATTTTGGCAATGCCGGTGGTATGTCCAACCGCCGCCGGACACAGCGCCGCATCCAGTATAGCTTTAGAAATGAACGCCATATTATCGGCATCTCCTAGTTTGCCGGGTGTCACATATTCCAACACGAACAGTGCTTTTCGATTGAAAGAAAACCCGCCTTCCTTTGAACGGGCTCTTTTCCACGCAGTTTCAGCAGCCATATACCATCTACGACGTTCAGCCGTCAATGTTCTGAAGTCTTTTACCAATGCCCAGTTTAAAGTCTTCGGTCTAGATTTAGCCGAAGTGCATTCGAGAGAGATTATGATATCCATTAGAGGGAATAGGGGAATTGAACCCCGAACTTATCATCATATCTAACTTCCCAGTGGGCTGAAAGTTAGATACTAAAGTCCCATACCCGTGTATTCCCTGGTGAGCGAGCTCACTCACCTGACGACAATAGTTTAGTCCCACTTTATATCTCTGACTAAACCCTTTTTGTCGCTTTGAGGGAATAGGGGAATTGAACCCCGAACTTATTATCGCCCCTAACGTCCCAGTGGACTGAACGTTAGGGACTAAAGTCCCATGCCAGTATATTCCCTGATGAGTGTATCCACTCATCTGACGACACAGCTTAGCTCCACTTACTATAGCTTAAGCTCTGTCGTTTTGAGGGGAAGTGAGGAATCGAACCTCGCTAGCTCCATTTACAATGCTAACTTCCCCGTGAGTTGTTGCGAAGAATCTCAGTGTGATTATGTGAGGGTCGATTCTTCACAACAACTCGTGTGAGATAGAGGACTGAATGGAGTTCAGATCATCCAGTCCTCTATCTCAGCTCTTGGTGCCTAACTAACTACCTCGAAGTGACGGGTGTTTTTGATGCGATCCACCTTGTGGATCTGATCTGCAACACGCATCCGAACAGCAGCTCGGAAGATGTCATCTGTCGTGACGTTCTCTGTGTTCACAACAGATTGCGGAACCTGATAACCCTCTACAGTGGTCATCGTGATACGACCATCCTTGGCCACCTCATCCAGCCAATCTGAAAGAGTTGGGATGATTTCGACCCACGCAGTTCCATCACCAGTGGTGAGATGCTCTCGGATGGATTCCTCAGCCTTAGCAAGCTGTTGTGCTCGCAGTGCCTTTTCCTCATCACTGAGGGCAGTGCGTCCTCGACCCTCGCCACCTTCAGGCAGACGCCGCAGCGCCCACTGGATAGCTTCACGCAGAACCTTGTCGGGCTCATCATCACCTTCAGGGGAAGCAGCCTCAAGCGCCGCCCTCATCTTAGCGACCGGATACGCCGCAAGAATGCGGGTGGATCCGTTGGTCTGGGCTGTCTCTGTATCGGTAGCCATGATCTATCCTTTCGATTGCTTGATCCGGGCTTCCACCATAATAGCATACGGATCGCCGCTCCGCAACATCAAACAAATGTCACTATAAGTTTTGATTAGAAGTTTGGTTTTGGAAGCAGTGATAGGATTATTTTGGCGTTGGTGAGGGGGGGCTGGAATCGGCGGGCGAGCGGTCCAGCAGAATCGCCCAAATCCGCCGGTAGGAGCCCGCCCGTGCCCCTCGTAGGGAGCCCGCCGACCCGAACTACCCTGCGAACCTGCCGAGCCGCCAGAGAGGCTATTCGTCAAAGCCATCACTGCTTCGGCCTTCCTACACTAGGATGAAATAACTCTCCAACAGTGTCTGTATGATACTTGTCCCAATAAGCAAGTACCACTAGATGTTTGAAGTATGTCCATAGTCTATCTTCGTTCTTTGGAAAGTATGCTCGCCAATCTCCATTGTCCTGTAATTTCACTACTACCTTACGATCTATGGGCTGAGATAGCGGAACAGATCGACCATTATAGTAGTAATGAGTTGCGTGGCTAAGTGCGGTGATTTGCAGTGCAGCACTTCTACCAATCTTTTTACCCGTTTTCCAGTCTATGCACCAAAGCTGTCCTGCTCTACTCTTGCATAGCAAATCTACAGTTCCAGCATATTTCTCATCAAGATTAGCGATTGGCAACTCTACTCCATGTTCCTCAGGCAAGAGGTAATAGTGATGGATGAAGTTTTGGGCAGCCTCTACATGTGAAGATTCTATATCTTCATACCATTCAATGTCAGCTTTAATATCATGGACAATTTGATCTTCTATTAGTTTGTGAAGGCGGGTTCCCCGGTCAGCAGCATCTTCACGTATACGATTAGCGGCTCCGGCGAGATACTGTATGGCAGATTCATCTGACAGATCTTGCCAACCTTCATCCGTCACAGCTTCGGTTGCAATCATTTTGTTACGTACATATTCTAACCCTCTATCATGCAAAGTGTCACAGATAGTTGTTACACTCAACAAAGGGATTGATTGATCTTCTAAAGGCCAATCATATGTGCGTCGATTTAGTGCGTCTTGAGTTTTCATTAGAACAATCTATGTGGGGGGTCGTAGTTCATCCACAATGCTTCTCTTTGTTTAGTAGCTTTGCCTTGACTCGCAAAGGTTGTGGAACGATTGAAATATTCAACTCTCCATCCTGCCTTCTCTAGGCGAGGCCGATCATTTGCATATCCGCTGACTGCAACCCGCCCTTTCTGAGCTAGCAACAGCGTGTCAAGATCATTCTGATCTACTGTCATTCTATATCCTGTAGTGCCTGGATAGGGTGGATCAATATAGATGTGAGTTTTTTCTTTGTTCTTAGTTCGATCTAACAGAACCAGCGCATCTCGACAGTCAAACTGTATTGTTTTGGTTCGTTCATAGATCTTATCTATCATAGATAAGTCTATCCAACTGAGTGACGCTGCTGGATCTAGCTTTACGGCCCAACTCATATTCTGTTCAATATTACCACTCAGACTTTTCAATAGACAATACGTTGTTGCCCAAGCTCGTTCCACAATACTGTCTTTCTCAGCTAACCAAGTCCAGACATATTGAGGGTCGTTCTGTAAGATTTGTCGAGCATCAATGAACAATGCTCTACATGATTTTGGAGAATACTCTAGCAGTTCTTTCAAATCATCTTTCAGTAAGGGATGTTGAACAACTCTAAACCAGTCAGCTATAGCTTGGTCAGCATCATTAGCCCATTCCAAACCAACAGGAGTTCGTTGTAGTGTGATGCCTCCCATGCCAAAGAAAAAGTCACACCATAGTTCATCTTTTTCTGTAGGGCCAATGGTTTGACTAATCCATTTGCCGACATGTGTTTTCTTACCACCTAGATATGGCAATGCTGAAACAGTCATTGTTGTTCCATTTCTTTGATGTAGTCTCTAATCTCAGACTTTTGCTGATCCATAGCAGCTCCAAAGTAACCTAGACAGTGGTGAAGAATCTTCAAAGCATCAGGGTTAGAATTGTCCATCTTACGTTCTGAACGGTCGTCTAAAAACTCTTGCAACTCACCCAACATTGCTTCTAGCACCATAGGATTTATTGATTCCTTTTCTAATCCTGTTGCTATGAGAATAAGAACATGACGATTGTCTTTTACTTCAAGTCCATCAAACTCTGCAAGCAGCAAACCACTCATTGATCGACCTACGGCTTCGTCAACCATGTCTCACTCCGTCCTTTAGTGACTTTCTTTAGAAGTCCGATTCTTTCAGCTAGATTTACTATCACAAGTTCTGTTGGCAGCAGCGGTGATTTGACAAACTTGTCTACGCTATCTGGAACAGGTATGTCTTTCATGCTTTGAGGAAATGATGGAGTCAAATATTCATCATCATTATATGACATTGGCACTTCGTAGCTAGGCCAATATTTCATGTATGATTTGATGTCATTGATGATCCATTGAATATGTGCCGATAGCCAAATCTTTGCAAGAACATCATTGATTTCATTCTGTCGTTCTTGTCTAAGTTTTTTCACTTTTTCATTCTTAGCTATGACTTCTGCAGCGGACATCGTATTTCGAGGACGTCCTCGGGAACTTTTCTTTGGGCCAATGGGCAGAGTGCGTTCTATATATGCAACAAGTAGAGGATCAGCATATTCGCTTTTGCAATAAGCAGCGGCGGCGTCTCTTTCAGCTTGGATTTGCAGATCTTTATTTATCATTGTTAGCTCTCGATGATTGAATCTCAGCAAAGAGTCGGGCTAGGGATTGTGGTGGTTCTTTATTGGAATGACGGTAAGCCATTTCCACTTGCCACAGATGGTCACAGATACCTATTCTTTCCTTGATTGAAAAGAACCATGATATAACCAATTCAAACTGTCGTATCGGCGTTGCCTCTGCGAATAGTTTGTT
>JAPOVV010000028.1 GCA_026707945.1 Gammaproteobacteria bacterium
AAAATTATCGATCACACTGTAATCAAAAAGTGTGGACGAAACTCGGTACACCTCAATGTCGAAGCTCGATTATTTCGCTCAACTAATGAATCATCGAACCAGTTAGTTAACAGCTTCCTCCATTTCAAGAGATTAACGTGATCAGTGAATTAACCGAATCTCAAAGTCTCAATCGAGCTAAGTGGCAAATATCGGCGCGATCGTTCAGGCAACTTGGCGAAGAGAACTGGCAAAAAAGTGAGCCGACATGGGGTCTCTGGAGTCGATCTGATGAGGGGTTGGAATTGTTACCAGTCGACCTCCAAGGGAAGTACTGCTTGGATGTCGGATGCGGCACGGGGTATATCCTCAAATGGATGGCAGACAGAGGTGCGATGGCGGTAGGTTTAGAACCAACGGCCAATCAACTTGCAACGGCAGTCGAATTAAGTAATCACCACCAAACGAGCATCTCACTCGTTCAAGGATTTGGGGAGAATCTGCCCTTTGCGAGTGAGTCGTTCGACTTTGCTATTTCAGAATACGGAGCTGCCCTATGGGCAGATCCTTATCAATGGATTCCGGAAACATCTCGAGTACTAAAGCCAAACGCAAAACTAGTGATCTACACGGACCACATGGTCTCTTACATGGTGGACAATGGTTTAGATGAGCCAGACGGGAAATGGACGGAGACACTACAGAGGCCATATTTCAATGCATATCGAACCAAGTGGAGTGAAGACGGCAGCGATGGCGTCGAGTACCACTTAACGCCGAGTGAATGGATCAGATTGTTCCGTGAATCGGGCTTTGTGATCGACGCACTTCTCGAGCTGCCTGCACCCGAAGGCGCAACATCACGGTTTTCGTTTGCGTCAACAGATTGGGGTCGTAAGTGGCCTGCGGAACAAGCTTGGAAAGTCCATAAGGAACCAGACTAGCCTACTCACCAGATTGCCTCGCCCGATACGCTCTGCTTCTAGACTATTTAAACACCGCCATCAAGCGAACTTCGATACTGCGTCTAGGTAATGCGTCAAGGGGTGAATTCGGGTCGACAAAAGATGTATGAGGCGATACACGTGCACGACCAATTCGAGTATCGAGCTGCTTGATGAGTAACACTTCATCAGGCAACATATCTCTGTAGTAATAGAACTGATGCTCTTCGCGACGTAGAGGCATTGAGCTCGTGCTTGATTTACCCGTACCGCCGTATACGTAGTCCACGATATCGCCTTCCTGAATCGTCGACGCATCAAGTACCGCCAGCGGGTTCTGCTGCACTGGATTGTCGAATGGTTGCCATGTATTGAACCATGCGAATTCAGCGTTCTCATACGACTCTGTGTCGAGACTACGATTTTTCAGCAGACTTAATGAAGCGGAACGTGCTGTCTTCAAACTGTAATCGCAATGCACGAAACGTGCGTAAGCCTTATTAAAGTCACTCTTGTCTTCGGTACGAATCAGGTGGTTAGTGATAAATACCTCGTTCGCTCCCATCAGATCGCGAACAAACTCGGCAATGGCGGGCCGATAAACCTCTGTTATAGCCTCAGCATCTTCGAAGTCCGAAATCGGCGAACGATAGTCGAACAACTCAAACCCATTAACATCCAAAGTAATCGTGTCGGCTATATCGCGAGCATCGCGCACGAGCACGTCAACCTTCTCGGTATTCGCGCGTCTTGAGTCGCGATCGTAGATACGCGGTAGCTTCTTCGTTTTACCCCAGCTTGGTGCGAGATAACGCACTTGGGTGGCTACGAATTGGTTACTGACTTCCATAGAGTGCATTCTAATAACGAAGCGCTTTATTAACGACATTCCGCAACGGCTCGTTTGCGAGAAACCGTCGGGCGTTGTCCAACAACAGTTCGTAACGACGTTCGCTGATATTGGCAGCGTCTGCCACCGCAACGTGCGGCGTAATGATCACGTTCTCGCAAGCCCAGAGCGGATGATCGTCTGGTAACGGTTCTATTTCGAAAACATCCAATCCGGCTCCAGCGATATCTTGCGTGTGAAGCGCTTCAACCAGGGCTTCCAATTTCGTGGTCATACCTCGCCCAATGTTGATGAAATACGCCGTAGGCTTCATTGCTGCAAAGCGCTCTCGGTGCCACATGAATTCCGTTTCTGGCGTGTGCGGTACGGTGGTCACAACGAAGTCCGCTCTAGGTAACACGCTATCGAGACCTTCAGGCAGCAACACTTCGAAATCAACAGCCTCTTCGCATCGCGGGTCAACCCCAATTACTTTCGCTCCCATCGCCGAACTGAGTCTTCCCGCTTCTGCACCAATCCCGCCAACGCCAATGATCAAGACCGTACTGTTTGCAATATCAACATAGCCTCGCCTGCGTGCGTGTCGATCCCAATGGCTCTTACGTTGGGCATCCAAGTAGTACGGTAAGCCTCTGGACAACGCCAGCATGTACATCAAGATGTGATGCGCGATGTGGTCGGAGTAAATGCCTCTTGGGTTAGTGACGACCACTGAATGCTCGACGAGCTCTTTGTAGTAGTAAGTCGGCGGCGGCCCGGCCATCGGGTTCTGTAGCCACCTCAAATTTTTTGCGTAGAGCAAGGCTTCCGGTGGTACCCACCCATACCCAGCATCAGCAGAACTCAATGCTTGAGGTAGTTCGCCTTCGTCCTCAATCACCTTTACTTCATATTCGGGACAGTCCGCTTGTAAGCGCTTAGCCCATGCGCGTTGCTCCGCGTCTACTGGAGGCAGCATTAAGAACGTCGGCATGGGATTAAGCTAGAGCTTCGTTGTTCCGGTGACGCCTCGAGTTTCGAGCTCATCGTAATCAGCTTCGCTGAGACCTAGCTCTTCGGCAAATACTTCCTTCGAGTGCTGTCCGAAGCACGGTGAATGCGTGATGGGTCCGCGATCGGTGCCTGCGTAAATCCATGGATTGAGTGGGTAGAAATGTGTACCGCACTCCGGATGCTCAATAGGGACTAAGAACCCTCTCGCCGCATATTGTTCGCTCGGGGACCGATACACTGACTCAAACTCACAGACGGGACTGAACGTAATCCCCGTTTGCTCAAGTGCATTACATACTTGGTCAAGCTGCAAGCCGTTTGTCCAAGCGCTGATCGCCGCGTCGACTTCCGTTTCAAGTTTTTTTCGTGATGCAGCAGTGGCAAATCTCTCATCGTGAATAGCGCTTTTTCGAGAGAGAGCAGCAAAGGACTCATCGCTTTCGGCCGCTATGGCAATCCATTGCTCATCGGCTGTTCGATACACGTTATGGGGCGCATGGAGAGGATGTTTATTGCCCGTAGGTCGTCTAATCTCTCCAGTGGCTGAATACTCAAGAATCGCATCGCCACACTGTGTGGCGACCGCTTCGATCATTGACACATCAATACGCTGCCCCTCACCTGTTTTATTACGGTGATTGAGCGCCGCGAGGATCGTTGCTGCAAAGTAGTACCCTGTGATTGGGTCCGGAATCAACCCGCCGGTGTTCTGCGCCACATCACCTTCGTAGCCATGCATTGCTGCTAATCCCGCCATAGGTTCTGTGGTTGCTCCGTTTGCCGGATATTCAGCAAGAGGACCTGTGCGACCATAGCCGGAAAGCGACGCGAAAATGATGTCCGACCGCTTTTCTCGCAATGAATCCAGCGTGACACCCCAATTACTCATGACATGAGGCGAAAAATTGTCACAGAGCACGTCAAACTTTGGTACGAGTTCCCAGAACATCGACTTGCCCTGAGGGTCCGCCATATCTAATGTGATCGCGCGCTTGTTCAAATTCACGGTGTTGTACATACCGTTCGTATTGAGAGGGTTCTGTTCAACGGGGAGATCACGTAATGTAGGTGGCACAGGTGCACCCGCACCGCGCCAAACATCGGGTCGTCGACGCGATTCGATCTGCACGACATCCGCACCTAGCAGCGATAGCAGTTGAGTTCCAAACGTTCCAGACCATGCCTGCGTGAAAGTAAGGACACGGATACCTTTAAGCGGTAATTCGCGTTCACCATCTGGAGGACTCGTATTCGAACGTGACTTTGAAGTTTCGATCTTGCCGCTGTGTTCACCTAGCAGTGGCGCTCGACAGAAATACGTCCAAGGGGTCGACGACAGCTTGCCAAACGGTCCGGGCGCTTGGAGCGTTTTCTCGCTCACTTCTGTTTCAATAATGAACTCGCGCGCGTGAAGATGATCACTCTCTGCAAGTTCCTGCGCGTCTTGAACAACGCCTGAGATACAACGTCGTTCCGCCAAGCCATGGAACACATGCCATTTGTCCATCGTCGACACTGCTTCAGCGAGTCCAGACCTCACCGGTCGCGTGTCCTTCTGATGTCTTCCCCAAGTCGGAATGAAATCCGGGTCGTGCGCGATATCCGGACGTCCCAGAAACTCAAAGGCACTGGTCCATTCTTTCCAATCACCGTATCCGAAGTTGATCGCTCCGTTTTCGCATTGCCAGAGTGGACCCGGTCGACCTCGTTCACGTCGACCATTGGGACCGTGCGCCATGCGGTTGCCGCCGACAAATATGCCAACTTGAGCCCAAGGCGCACACGTATTTGACATCGCTTCCATCTCGCTGACATCGCATCGTTCCCCGCCGCCATGTACGTCCCGTCGGTAGAGCGCCGCAGCTGCACTTACGAACCCCGCAACACCAGCGATGTAGCCGGTCTGATTGTGTGGCAATTGCAGCGGTGGTTCGTTTTCGCACGCGTTAATCTCACTCCATCCCACGCGCGCACATGCGGTGAGGTTGTTACCTGCGACATGTGCCAGTGGCCCTGTTAGCCCATACGGCGTGATGGATAGGTGAATCACATCTTCGCTACATAACTCGAGATACTCAGGCAAGTCGACTGTTGTGGTGACCACGACATCTGCAGATCTAACCAACTCGTCCAATCCGTCGTCCGATTGAACGACCGAGCGCTTGTTCCAGTTCGTGTATGCGTGAAGTAGTGATTCGCCGCTTTCGGTGAACGGGGCTTCATGACGCAATACATGACCCGTGTCCGGTTCCACGAGGATGACATCAGCGCCGAAATCACCGAACAATCGGGCTGCCCACGCACCAGATAGTCGACTCGAACAATCTAGTACCCTGATCTCAGGGAATGCCTTCGTCACATTTTCTCCTTAATTTATGCCGCGTAACGCGGTACCACATAAGGCCCTTCAGGAATGACGGCTACACTCGGTTCAGCGGTACGCGCGATGCTGTCATCGATAGCTTCCTGCAATGAATCAACCATTTCAACGCCAGTCAAGTCGCGGTCTCCTCCGCGCAAACCTTCGCTATAAAGTTGAACTCGGGTCGCCCGAGTTGCTTTTAACTGCATTTCGGTTTCCCACTCGTCGATATCAGCAAGCCGCTTCTTTTCTATTCGACGCATGAACGCTTTCGGCCCTTCTAGCATGAGCATTCGTTGCGACGCTCGGAAACTATCCGACCCTAATCCTTCTGCACACTCACTTGCAACGACAAGGGTGGCATCTTCCTTGAGAATTTCCAACGGCGTTACAAAGCCTTTTATAGCTTGATAGTAGGTAAGATCTAACGGAAACCCCGCAGCTGAGGTTACCACCACATCGAACTTCTTCGCAACTGAAACGGCACAGTATCGATCCGCAAATTCAGCTGCTTCGTTATGGCTGTCCTCGATTTCACCAAAGTTCACAAACGCCAATCGACGCGCTTCATCTATAACCGTATTGAACGCGTAAATTTCTGAACCGCAGTGATCACGAACCATCGCAAGGATTTCAAGTTGCTCCTCATGAAGCGGATTACCGTCTAAATTGCATTCTCGCGTTAACGGGTCCTCAATGAAACGAGCGTTGTGCAGTGTCCTTATCGTGTCGGCATGTGCGACACCCGGTGCGATCACTTTGCGTCCGCCTGACCATCCCGCCATAAAGTGAGGCTCGACTAGTCCCGTCGCGACCTTAAAGTCAGCGTCGAGAAACCGCCGATCCAACTTTACTGGTGTACCGGAGGGAGTCTCACCAAGGTCGATATGCGCTTGATCGTCACGCGCGATGTGATTGGCGATCTGAATGTTGTTGAGCACCCACTCATCGTCGATGACGGACGCAAGTTCGTCCCCTTCATTTGGTCGGTGCAGACCAGTTGCGATGAGTATCGTAATGTTCGAACGATCAATTTCAGCGGCCATCAACTGCTCGATCAATGGACGCAAGAACAACCCATTCGGGACCGGTCGTGTGACATCGCATACCAAAACGCAAGCAGTTCGGCAACCTTTCGCAAGCTCTTCGACACTTGTCAGACAATCCTCAGTCTCCCTCTGCGGATCAGAGACGAGCGGCATATTTGGTTTACGTATCACAGTGACATCGAGGGCGTCGGGTAGCACGACATCGAGCGTGCCCGTGCCATACAAAAGCGGGATTTTCACGTTTTAGTTGATGCTTCCGGTTGTCTGAACGTACTCTCGATAGTCAGCCAGCAACGTCGCGTTTGTTCGATCTTCATACGGTCGTACAAACGTGTCGATTAAGCGATGCACATCGTCCTTATAGTCTGAATCATCCACAAAGTTGCGCGTCTCACCGAGGTCCTCTTCTCTATCGAACAATAAGTCCAACCGTTGGTCTTCTACACGCATCGACAAGGTAAATCGGTCCGTCGTGATTGCAGTTTGCCCAAATAACTCGCTAAGCACGGCTGGTTTACCTTCATGAAGTTTCGGATCGTCTACCTCGCATTCGAGATATGGCAGAAGAGATCTTCCGAGACTATCTGCAAGGGGCGCCGCGTCTGTCAATGCCAACATCGTAACAGGTACATCAATCTGTTCAATGAGCGCATCGCTCTTCAACGAACGAGCAAATCCAGGCGGTCTGATGAGACAAGGTACGTGCATCGCTTTCTCATAGAACACTGCCTTGCCCTGCAAGCCGTGATCGCCAAGCATTTCGCCGTGATCTGAATTAAAAATGATCCAAGTATTCTCGAGGTGACCTTCGCGCTCTAGTACACTGATCACACGACCGATCCATTCGTCGATCAGCGTTACATTCGCGTAGTACCAAGCGCGCCACCTCTGACGTTGAAACCGTGTCGCACGAGCAACCGATGGCGAACGGCTTCGAAAACGTTCGAGACCTCGACTGGGTGGATCCTCAAGCTGAAGTTCACCTGGATCTAGTTCATCGATCGCGTACATATCTCGGTAAGGCGTGGGTCCGTCGTACGGATCATGAGGACCAGTAAATTGAATCTGCAGATAAAACGGTTTTGAACCGTCATAACGCTCGATCCATTCCACCGCCTTCCGTCCAATGAAGGAATCCTCGTCTTCACCAAGCGGCACAGGAGACGGCTCTTGCCCCCACGGCGTCATGTTGCCGCTGCGCATTTCTGCGAACCATGCGCCGATGAAATCGCGGTGCATGTCGAGCCATCCATTTGCTGCGAGATGATCCGTGTAGTGGCAATCCATCCACGCCGTTTCAATCGGATCATTGAGTTCTAGGCAGTCTTCGAATCCCCACTGATTTAGTACGTGTTCCATATCCTTCACGTGCACACCCGCTTGCCCGCCTGCACCGTGACGCCATAGATGTGTCTTGCCAATCACAGCCGTCGTATAGCCGGCATCTCGGATATTGCGAACATGGCTCGGACCTAGTGGATCAGCTCCGCTCCGATTGCTCCAGATCCCGTTCTCCCGGACTAACTGGCCAGTCATCAGGCACGTTCGAGCAGGAACGCACAACGGTGAGTTGGACATACACCGTTCAAACAGTATCCCTTCGGTCGTAAGTCGGTCGAGATTTGGTGTAAGGGCTTCGCCGCCCACCGCGCCGATGCAATCACCGCGCATCTGATCAGCGAAGATGAAAACAAGATTGGGTTTCGTGAAAGGCATAGGTGGTATTGTGCCGATTTACTGGCATAAATAAAAAGCCCCACACAAATGTGTGGGGCTCACTTGCAACGATTCGTGACTGACGTCTAGTTGTCGTTTACGGTGCCTATCTCTTCTCCAGGTGAGTTGGCGAATTCAAGCATTTACGCTGAATTCCGCAACACTCGACCAGCACAATCGCCAGTCAACTCATCATCGCGAAGTACGACCTGTCCGTTGCAGACAGTTGCATGATATCCTGCGGCACGTTGGATAAATCTCGGCGCACCGAACGGAAAATCATGCACGATTTCCGGCATTCGTTCTTCAAGTTTGGAAATATCGAAGACGTTAATGTCGGCTTTCTTGCCTTCCGCTAATACGCCTCGGTCACTTAAACCTAATACGTTAGCTGGCACGGCGCTAATTCTACGCACGGCTTCTTGAATCGAATAAACGCCGCTATCTCGATGCCAATGCGAAAGGATGAACGTTGACCAACCAGAGTCAATCATCTGGCTAACATGTGCGCCGGCATCACCCAATCCAGGCATCGCCCATTCCGTCTGAATGAGTTTTTGAAGCTGACTCAGATCGACATTGAATCCCCGCATATGGAATAGCGCTTTACCATCCGTTTCATCCGAAATACGAATGAATGTCTCAACGGGGTGCTCGCCTGCGGCTCTAGCCATTTCAACCAGGTTCTGATCTAGGTTCTGGGTATAGCACGGTCGGAGACCGTCACCCATGTAGAACCACCGCTTCAAGCCATTGATTACCTGCTCATTTTGACCCTTGATTTCGTTCACCAACTTCGCTCGATGCTCAGGATCGCGAATCGCTTTCAATCGGCCTTCCAATGGCAGCTTACGGAGTTCATTCCATGCTGGCGTGCGGAAGAAGTTGTCTGTCGAAAGACCACCTACCCCACCGCCGCTTCGTGGAACAGTCACTGACGTGACGTTAAGACCTTCTGCTAGCATCGCAGAGACACGCTCATTCAATCGCTCCGTACCTATCTCAGCAGCTGATGAGAACAATGCGCCGCGTGACGTACGCGCTTCGTCTGCGATCAAATCCATTTCCGCGTCGAAATCTTTGAAGTCAGATACGGTTTGCATGAAGCCACCGTATTTCCCAACTTCTTTCGCTACGGCGCGAAGCTCGTCGCGATCAGCAAACGTGCCAGGGATCGAACGTCCATCAGGTAGACGATGTCCAGGTAGTCGATTTGTCGAAAATCCGACGGCGCCTTCTTTGACGGAGCGCCCAGCAAGTTCCGCGATCTGTTTGACCTCGTCATCTGTAGCTGGTTCTTCGACAGCACGCTCACCCATCACGTAGAACCGAATCGCACAGTGGCCCGCTAGCCCACAGATATTGATCGACGGTCCCAACGCTTCCAACGCATCTAGGTAGCCGCCGTAGAACTCCCAGTTCCACGGCAATCCATGCAGGATCGCGTTCTTCGGAATGTCCTCAACCGTTTCCATCATGCCTGCGAGAAACTCACGGTCACTCGGTTTGCAAGGCGCAAACGTGACACCACAGTTTCCTAACAAAGCCGTAGTAACACCGTGCCAAGACACGGAAGTAACTTGCGGGTCCCAACCAATCTGCGCGTCAAGATGCGTATGTAGGTCGATGAAACCTGGTGAGACGACTAAGCCATCCGCATTGATTTCTTCCTTGCCTTGTCCATCGACTTGGCCAATGGCAGTGATCTGATCACCGTCAACAGCGATGTCTCCTGAATACGGTTCCGCTCCGGTACCGTCGACAATAGATCCACCGCGGATCACTAGATCGTGGCTCATAGGGATGTCTCGCTAACTACAGGTAACAGGCAATATTAATTGAATATCTACAGATTAAAAATGCTGTAGTTCTCCTAGTCTCGACCAGAGTATCAATTTCATCTTCACTCAGGAAATTCTCCGTGTAAATAATCTAACGTTCATTCAAACATCCGGGAGAGTGGAGTAAAGGTGTCTGACGATCAACCATTGTTAACGGAAAGGCGGGGAGATACCGACGGGATTCTCTGGATCACACTTAATCGCCCTGAGAAACTCAACGCGCTGACCTTTCCTTTGTTACGCGAACTTCGCGAAATTCTGTTTGAGGCACGCTTCGATCGTAGCGTGCGTTGCATCGTCATCACAGGAGCAGGGCGCGGATTCTGTGCAGGAATGGACTTCAGCGGCGCGGCGAATCCTGACCCGGATCCGGTACCGGAAGGATTGACTCCTCAAATGCAAGATATTGAGGGTTATCGACTGAATTTTCGTCACGAAACGGAGACGTATATTGCGCTTCGTCGGATGGAAGTACCGATTCTCGCGAGTATCAATGGACCTTGCGTGGGCGCGGGATTTGATATGGCGAGTCATTGCGATCTCGCCATCGTATCAACCGCTGCTCGATTCCAAGTTGCATACGTCAAGCGGGGTCTCTATCCTGATCTCGGTGGGTTTTGGTCTCTACCACGCGTTCTCGGTTGGCGTAAGGCGATGGAGATGATGATGACCGGTCG
>JAPOVV010000093.1 GCA_026707945.1 Gammaproteobacteria bacterium
AGGGAATCGGCGTTCCAAGATGAACGCGCTGGCGCGCCAGTCACCGTTATGTCCGGCCTGCGCGATGATTTGTAGGTGGTGGTGTTCGAAGTTAATCCGGGCGAGTTCCATCGCCTCGCGGAACTGCACGTACTTGGGCTCGGCATTTTCTTCCTCGGCTTTCGAAAGCCAGTAGTAAAAAGTACGGACCCCGATGCCGGCCAAGCGCGCCGCGTTTTTGTCTAGTAGTCCGGCCGAGATGTACTGGGCGATGGCTTCAGCGCGCGCGGGAGTGAGTTTGGATTTACGTCCTAATCGTGCCATAGTCAGTCGATTTTAGGAGTGTGGTTTTTCTCTCGTGTACGCGCGCACGTGGGAGACTGCAAAAACTGCCACTTTTGCGATATGGACACTGTTTCAGCGTATTGTGAGGTGGTGGAGAGTATTTAACAATAAATCGCTTCGAGGAGGCTCGTGGGCGCGTGAAACGGAGTAGGGATGGACTCTACATCGTCCTCTTTTTTGGAATTTAGAAGTATTTTGCGACCGCGCCTTGCTCGACGCGCGCTTGTTGGGAGTAGTGCAAGACCATGATCTCGGACTGCCACCCGCCGGCGTGTGCCACGTCTGCCGTGCTGGCGCCGCGCGTGATCAACTCACTCGCTAAGCCGATCCGGCCACTGTGCGCGGTGAACTTCCCTTCAAGACCGGAGTGTTCGCAACACGCTTGGAAGCGACTGGCGATCTGTCTGCAGGTGAAGGGCACCACCCGGTCCTCGTCTTGAGGTTGCATTGCGGCGCGTAGCGTCTTGACGGCTTTCGCGGCTTGTTTTTTGAGCAGTCGATAATCGGGTCGACCTTCTTGGTTGGTCTTCGAACTGCGTACTTGGACGAGCAACTGTCCCTGGCTTCGATCCTCGATATCGCGCCATTGCAGGGCCGCGACTTCAGAACGGCGCATTCCTGCCATAAACAGCAGGGAGACGATCACTTTATCAACTAGGGCGCGTTCTTTCGCCCGGTGTGCGGATTCGCGGTATTTGGTGAGCTTTCTGGGACGGTCGCACGTGTTCAATAGCGTAATGAAGTCCTCGTAGGTGAGTCCGCTGGATTGGCCGCGCCCGCGCTCTCTGCCTTCTCTGCGGATCCCGGCGATGGTCTCGGAGGTGTATTTCCAACTGGTCTCAAGCCCCGCGACTTTGGCGAGACGTTTAATGGCACTGAGGGCGATCCCGATCGTCGCGGGTGCGAGCCCGCGCCCGTGGTGGAGGTGGGCCAGGTACTCTGCGACCAGGGGATCGTTTAATTCGCGGTTCCCCGCCCAGGCTTCGAACTGACGGGTCGCGGTTTGGTAGGCGCGCTTGGTGTTGGGACGCGTGGCGGCGCGGATGAGGTGTTCGGTCGGCTGGGTGAGGTGCTGGGTTCCGAGTGGGACCGGGGTGCGTTCTGCGGTCATGGAGAGAGCGGTAAAAATAGTTTATTCACTGACCATATTATACCGACAATCCTTCCGACAATCTAGGTTATGGGAAGGATTTATTTTGCGGTTTTGAGACCCTAGAATTCCCCTCTTTACAACGGAGCCACACGCATGGATCCCAAGTACGCTATCGAAGCGGAGCGACAACTTCAAGTAAAAGCCCTAGAGGCTCGAAAACAGTATTTAGAGCCCTATGATGATTCCTTACCCGTACATCAAGATCGACTAGGTTATGTCTTAATGCTCACCCAACTCATCAACGAGTGCCAGACCCGCATTGACTACTTGAGCAAGTCCTTGCACGCAGACAAACCGTAGCGTCCATAGAAGAGCCATACAGCGACTTTTTACCTGAGACGAGGTATAGGTCGTCTTAGCGCGCGTTCGCCTGGTCTCGTGCGACTGCGTGGGGCAGATTCCACAAAATCGACCCGAAACTATTTTTACAAGAACCAGTCCAAAGAATAAGAGTACAAACTTTATTGAGAGGTGTCTATGAAACCAAGGTACGCACTTTTAGCAAGCGTGCTTCTATGCGCGTTCACGACCAGCACTTCCGCAGAGGAAGCTCCCGCCAAAGATGTGAATGTCCTGGGGATATTTGATCAGATAGGTTTGCAAGAAGCCCGGGCTAAGCAGAAAACGAAAACTCGCCCGGTACTTAGGGTGTCAAGATCGGTTGCAGAGCAATCTTTGAAGAGCTTGTTAACCGCCGAGCCGGAAGAGGTTAGATCCATTCAACCTGGGTACCAGCCGGTGCATTTGAATCCATTGTTTGACCATCCAGTAATCAAATCCCCGCGCAATGTGTTGAACTCTTCGAGAGAGGCTTCCTGTCGTACCATGATTTTTACGGGTCCCACGAGAGCTAACGATGGCCTCAATAACGTGAAAGCAGAATTTCTCGCGACGGGGTGCTCCACCGGTAACGGCCAGAATGGGAAGTGGACAGCTTATACTAAATTAATAGCTCCGGGTGGGAATTGGACGGACCGCAATGCCGTAAAAAACGGTGCTTGGGTAGATTTCTGTGAGACCGACACTAGGATTTCCCTTGGGTATGAGCAAGGAGAGTGGTTCGCTCGCGTTAATCTATATGTCCAGCGAAGTGGAGATTGGTGGGCAAGAAGTATCTACACCGAAAGAAGAAGAATAAGTTTTTAGAGCAAAAAAAATGCCCCGATCGCTTACTCGTACACTCCTAGTTCCATCGCGACCCGCTCGAACTTGTCCAACGCGCGATGCACTGGTGCGATATTAAGCTCGCTCTGGCGCAGATCGTGGACGATTTCTTGACAACTTTTGAGTTCTGGGAGCTCGTCATCTTCGTAGTGAATATCGGGGGAGTAGGGCGGTTCACACAAATGGCGTGCCACCCACTCCCAATCAAACTCGATCTCGTCGCGGGGATCGGGTCTGCGCGCGCTAGCCAGCGCTAGCATCTTGAACGTGTGTCGAAAATACTCAGCGCTAGGCTCCGGCTTCCCTCTAAACTCATACCAGTCCTCGCTGTCCAACAACCAAGAAAAACGACCGTATCCGGCACCCGATTCAATGTGGAGCCGAGAGATAGGTTGTGTGATCCCTGCCGCGTCGTCACCAAGACGAGCCGCGTATTCGATAAGGTTAGCAGAAAATATTGATTTTCTACCGTAAAGCACTTCCGTCATATCTCTGTCTTCCGGGTCCGCTAACGCCCAAAGCCACTCTGTGAGTTCCGGATATCGCTCCGCCGTGAGCCTTAATTCAGGCGCGAACATATCACACTTTTCTTCGATCCAAGACTCTGCCAATTCGTGCTTCCACTCCGTTATGCTTTGTACCAGTGTTGGATTCTCTACGTACACTTCGCGCGGACGAATTCCTCCAGAATAGCAATATCGATTAAACATCGCGTAGTTCATAAACGCATCGGCAGAGCAAGATTCCTTCAACTCCCAGTTGGTTTCGTCTCGTTGCAACAAACACTCAGGGCGCGACAGCGCGTCTTGCACGCGGGCTAAATCACCAGCAGGGTCCGCAAAAATACGCTCAAAGGTTAAAGGCTTCTCTAACACGACGAACGCGAACGAAGTCGCTTCGGTGGTGTAGCTCCAAAGATAGGGGTTGAGGGCATTCATGCGCGTCTCCAAAGCAGTCCGACATTCTTCGGACTCGAGAGCCTGAGGAGGTTCATTATCTAAGAAGTCTCCGTCTTCCCAATACGATGGAAACTCACTCAAGCCACACGCCTCTTCAACCGAACCCGGTGGGAACTCTAGATCGGGTAGATTTGGCGGCTCGTCGACCACAGCAACAATGGGCGCAATCGTGGATCGTGAAGAGGTGCCGACACTCAGTTCCTTTGGTTTATTGACCGCGCTAGGAGCTTCAGTTTGAGTGCGGTTATTCGCATTCAAAAGCACGAAACAAACTGCAGTAACCACGCCTAATCCGAGGCCGCCAATCAAGCCCCACAACCAACGTGATTTACGCAGGTTCTGGTTCATGGTTTTTTATCCTTTTCAGTACATCCTAAGTCCGCACCAGAGTCGTAACCGCCGTTGAATTTGATTGGCGGCAAGATCTCGTCGAACCAATCAGCTACATTTGCTAGTTTGTTTTCTATCTTCATCCTATCTTTATCTGACAATGTTTTGTCCTCCAACTGCTTTTCAAACTTTAAATACTCTTTCTTCTGCTTCACAAATTTACTGTTTTCTTTGAGGTTGCATTTATCGTCCCGCCATTTATTGATGATGTCTGCATCGTACATCTCGATCGGCGGTTCATTGTTACTATGAAGTTGTTTGTACCAGATGTAAGCGTAAACATTAGCCTGCAGTTGTAGGTTGTATTTCTCGTAAGGCCGTGGATTTTTCCAAGTGTCATCAGCGAGCATGGAGTTGTGGCCTTGGATGGTATGAGCCATTTCATCGAGCCCTACGTTTGAAGATAAATTTTCAAAGCTCATATTTCGATAGCTGAATTTTTTTACCTTGTCGTTGATCGAGTTAGTGTACAAAACGACCGACTTATCGTATTTCTCTTGACCAGTGATATAAGTAGTTGCTCCCAAAAGACCTCGCCTTTTAAGACTGGCTCCCCACCTATAGTCCGTCTTTTTAAATGTCAGATTATTCAATCCCATTTTCACAAAGCAGCCTAGTTTTTTCAACTCGTCCTCATCTAGTATTTCCGTTACACCTTTAAGATTTTTACCAAGATCTTCTAACTTGTTCACTAAACAATTCTTGAGTTCCTGGGCGTCTTGACTGTCGAACTCCACTTCTGTTTTCTTCTTTGGTGCGGGGTCTTGACCACCGCCACCACCACCGCCGCCACCGCCAGGAGATGGGTCTGCAGGGATGATCTTCGGTCTAGGTTTAACGACACGAACTTCTGGTAGTTTGAGCAACTCAGACACTAAGTTGCATTTTGGTTCTGCCTGATGTAGGTCCGATACGTGATAGTACGACTTGAAATCCATGATGATACCTTCCCTCTCCTGGCCTCTGAGCTTGAGCATATCGGCTACGCTCTCAAGCAACACAGCGATCTCGCTAGTACAGGTTTCATTAAGGAAAGCCCAAACCTGAGTGTTATAAGCTGAGTTGGTGGAAGAGGAAGTCAGAGCAGTCAGTCCGAACGCAGCTAATGCGACCAAGACCGTCCCTGCCAAAAGTTTGCGAAGAGTTTTCATAACTCAATTCTCCTTGTTTAAGTTTGAGTATCCGACAAATTGATGTCGGGCTTACTCGATTCTTTAAGGAGAATAATCCCTGATTATTTACCCAGACAAGTTTGCAACTCTTGTCCTTGAGACGGGCTGTTGTATTCACAGGCAACCCGACTCTCGGGTTCCCTAAAGAAACGAGTAAAAGCATTTTAGCAAACTTTTGACTGTAGCCCCAAATCACTCTTTGATGTGGTCGGGGATCGTGACGCAACCGCCGGGCGCGAACTGATCCTCTGACGGTGCGGTTGGATCTCCTGGTGCATTCGCAGAGTCACGCCACCAATGTTCATGTTTCCAATGCCAAACAAATTGCTCCGCGGTCGTTGCAACCCCTAGTGCCAAACGTTTGATCTCGGTATCGCTCATGCAAAAATCACAGAGGTCTTGCACTTGCTTCACGAACTGAGTTGAGCCGAGTTCGTAGTGTTGATAAATTTCTGTTAAAGTCACGATCGTTCTCCTAGTGCCAGTTGGTCATCCTTAGTTTTCATTTTGATTTCAGCAACCAGTGTGGGGTCGATGAGCAGTTTGCGACTGGATTGCACCTCGTCCATCAAATAGAGCCCTTGTATGAGGGCACGAGTTTTCGGTAGCCCGGTCTGTTTCGCGACCCGGTTGAGGAGTTTAAAATCGTTGGGAGTTAGCGTGAGCCGCACTGCATGGATTTGTTCTTTTTTTCGTTTGGTCATTTGGTATTCCTTTGTGTGTTAAAATTTTCCCTCCTAATTGACTGCTCTGCGGTTGTTTAGGAATGTCATAAGTGCCCCGGTTTAACCGCCGGGGCATTCTTTTGCTCCTACAAGTTTGGTGCTACTCGGATGGTCAGCACCGGTTCGCCGTCATCGCCCGGATGAGCAATGAGTTGGAACGCTTGACCGTTGACTCGAAACCGCATTCGATCCGCTCTCGGTCCAATAAGACAGACGCGATCCGCAGCTCGCGCGACGACCAGTTCGTTGTCAAGCTCCGAGTCGCTCACTGCTTTGGTGATGGCGACCGGCCACTTGAAGCCGAAGTTACGACCTTGTGCGGAGAGGTCTAAAATCTCTCCCTGCTCAATGGCGCTGGATCGAGAGCCCGAATAGCCCTGATCCACGTTGTCAAAATAATCAGTCAATGTAATTTACTCCTACTTGATTGATGGGAAGCAATGCCCCGGCTCGCGCCGGGGCGATTAAATGGAACCGATCAATACACATCGATCGGCGGTAAATAGTCGGCACTGGCCGCGAGCTCGCGGTCGTGCTTGACGTCGCGTGAGCAACCTAATTCGACGGGGTGGTACTCCGTCCCTGTGCCTAAATCTGCGACCGTCGCGGTCAGCTCGGCTAACTCACTTTGGGCGCGGTCGATCTCATTGCGAACGTCTTGTGCGCGTCGCTCGTTTTCGTCTTGCATGTCTTGCAACATGGCTTCGATCTGGTCGACCGAGTCGGAGTAGGACTCCGGCAGGTGGCTATAGATTTCGTCTAGCTGACGCTCTTGCTCGGCTTGTTCGGCCGACTTTGCGAGTCCGTACAGACCCGTAACGCTGAGGAGCCAGAACGTGGCTCGTTGGATGGTTCGCATAGATTGCTCTCCGGTGTTAGTTAGGAATGTCATACTCTATATTGTGCAGATATATTACAGAAAATCAATACTTTATAGAAATAATTTACGAATTTAATACACAATCTTTTAAGCGGTTGCTCCGATGATCTCAGCGATGGTGACCGTCCGTCCCTTGACCTCACCCGTCCAATACGGTTTGCACTTTACAGACTGGCTAGAGCCGTCTTTCTTTTCGACGTCCACCGTGATCACGCGTCCGATGGCGTGTTCGCCCTCGACCCGCACGACCCACTCGTCTTTGTTGTTGCGCGTGAAACTCGCGCTGTTGGATTGCTTGGTCGTGCCATTACTTCGTTGTTTGACCGGTTGATCGGTCGATTGCTCGATCTCGCGGACGCGCCCGATCGCATACACATCGTAGTAATACTCCACATCGAGTATCTCGACAATGGAACGGGTGCCGTCGCGCTTATTGAGCTCGGCATGTTGTCCCTCGACATCGCGACGTTCTGCGACCGCAATATGCGCGCCCCAGTCGCCGCTTTCTAGTTTGACCCAAAATCCTTTTAGCATGGTGTTGCTCCTCTGATTGATTAAAAAAAGCCCCGCCGTGAAAACGGGGCGATGGAATTACTTGCTACGTCGCGGTGCAGGGATCCGTTTCGCGTGGCAGATGAAGCCATAATCAGTCTTGACTGCGACCTGGGAAATCTTGACGCGGAAGTTGGGACCGGCGACCTTTGCGACTCGACCGACTAAATCGGTGGCGTCATTGGTGCGGACATGAACGGCGAATCTTCCACTGAGGGAAGCTACGGTGGCGGTTAGCATTGCTACTGCTCCTGTTTGATTGTTGTTTAAGAATGTCATACTGTATATTGTGTATATAAAATACATATTGTCAATACTTTTTAAGGATTATTTTTTACATTCCATTATTTCTCCATTATTCAGGAAGGGATATAGACACCAGCAGTTTAGGAGAAAACTGCAGACTTTATTGGAAACAATCCGCCCCGAGCGGGATGTTTAGGACGTGTTGCAGGGTAAGCTAACTCCTGTCCACCACTTTGTCCACTTTTAACCTATTACTCCCATTGCGTGTACGTGTACGCGTGTGTACGCGCTATGTAACGTATACAGTAAAAGTGGTGGAAGTGGTGGACGTGCTACTCAAACCACTCTGTTTTAAAGTACCAATCTGATCCAATATCGGGGAAGCTTGCACGGTCTTTTGTGTCAATTTGTGGCAGTGCTTCCCGTGCGTCCCGGCCAAAAGCAATCTTGCTCCTGTTGTACTCCTTGCGTTCTTTTAGTAGTTCATATACACGTCGAGCGGGTATCCTTCCCTCTGTATCCTTGAAGTGATCACTCCCTAATTCCAGCACCGCGTCTTGCAACTTGTTGTAAGTGTCATCCCCTTCCTCGGCGATCTGGCGCGTGTTTTCTATGAGGACTTTCGGCGGAGCGTTAATGCGAACACGCATCTTGGACATTCCCATTTCTAACCGTTTCTCCAGTCGACCGAGTAGCGCGGGAATTTCTGCCTCGATCCGTTCTGGTAATTCACAGTCGATTTTTTCTTTTGGTAGTACGTTGTCCGCCTTGATAAAGACCGCTCGATTGAAGATACCACTCTCCTTCGAAGTGTTGCGTGGGGCGTGATTGGTTGCGATCAACGTTTTACATTGTGCTTGAAACGTAAATGGATTTTCGCGCATTTTGTTGCAAGTGATATGTCCGCCTGAGGTGAGTTTTCTAAGCTCAGGATGATCCCAATAAAACCACCGATCAGTTTCATCAATAAGGATCAACGGCACCCCGTGTGCTGGTACTAACCACGAGCTGTGGCGGTTACCATCTTTAGCAAAGTCTTTTTGTGTAAATTCGGCACACATACTAGCACCGAATAATTTTCGCACCACGTCCAGAAGTGTGCTCTTACCAGAATTGGATCTCCCTTCTAGCACCAGTAATAATCGTCTCGCTCCTGTGTCTCGCGTCAATGCGTAAGCGATCCAGTCCAACAGATACTCCATACTCTCAACGTCCCCCTTGAGCAAATGCTCGAGGTACTGATTTAATTCTGGCGTGTCGTTGTAGTTTGGCTCGTGTGGGAATGCTTTGGTAAGCATATCGGTAGGCATCCGTTTTCGGCGTGTAATACTAGTGTCAGTGACCACCACGTTCTGCTGTTTCGGCAGTGCTATGATTCCTGTGTGGTCGTTAAATTGTGAGAGGTTGCAGCGTGTAGGAGGCACCCTGTGCTTATCCGCCATAAGTGCTAAACCTTCGCTGGTTGTACGTGCCTGTCGCCATTGCCACATTACGCGTTGGATCGTTTTCTCGGACGCTCCTGTTTCTTTTAATTCCTTAAGACGATTTGCGAGCATTTGTTCTCCCACTGCGTTGATGTAATTCCTCAATTCACCAACGGCGGTCGTTTTATCAATTTCCCACAAACAATCAGTGGGATCTAAAAGCGCGAAGTGGTCGGACGGTAAGACATATCGTAATCGATCTTGCAACTTGTCCCAGACGGCATCAGCTAGCTCGCCGTAATTAAGTGGTGGTAGATCCTCAAAAACACCTGGGGTTAATTTTGTCTTGGATTTGCCATTTTGCCTTTGCTTCGGTAGGCTGGTATCGGGTGGGTTCGTACAAGTATCGCTGAGCTCTTGCAACTGGTGGAACTCACTCGGTTTAATCTTGCCTTCATCTTTTAGTCGGCGCACTTTATTGAAGAATTTGTCGGACGCTTCCGTGTCCGAGATGGGTATGGCTAATAGCTCAGTCTGGAGCTTTTTGAGTGTGGTGTTTGTGACTGGTGCCATGGTTTCGTCCTTGATGGTTGTTGGTGGATACCGTCAAAGAGGTAGTGGGCACTAACACGCGAGAAGAAAATATGTAAAATTCTCTCAACTGCCCGTCGCCAGCCAATGACGGTAAAACGAAAATCCGAGTGCTTCACAGCATGAAAACCGGATTAAATTTGAAGCCCCAGATCCGTCTGGGGCTTTTGTGTTTATACATGGATGGTATTTTACAAACCATTTTTTTCTGATTGCTTGTTAGTGGAGTGTATAGTATGGACACTCTCAAATTGATAAATTTGGTAGGTACTCTACATCGTCTAGGTGTCGTTTCGGCTCTCTGTGAGCGTTTATGAAGGTCGTTTTTTTGCCAAACTGCAGAAAATTTGGTAGATCGACGTCGAGGAAGAATATTCCACGATCGGGCGAAAATTGAGCATGGCGGAAATTCTCGGATCGCTGTTGGGTGTCTCCGAATGCGCGGTGAGAATAGAAATCTAATTTAGCGGAAAAGCGGACAAGAATTTTCTCTTACGAAGGGTGTCTGGCTAGAGTTCGTCCGCACCATTTTTGCGGTCCTCGTCCGTTTCGTTTTCGCTCTCTAGTTGCTCTCTGTTTGCGGATCGATCCTCGCCAAACACCACCTCGACTTTAGTCGGGCCGCCACCGATATCGCCGGAGTGTTCAACCCCGCGGCCGTACCGCTCAGGGAATCGGCGTTCCAAGATGAACGCGCTGGCGCGCCAGTCACCGTTATGTCCG
>JAPOVV010000023.1 GCA_026707945.1 Gammaproteobacteria bacterium
ACCGACAATGCAGAAGAAATGATCGAGGAACTGACATTGCTGTACAACAATGCGCGTCAGGCATCGATTACCCAAGAGATCGCTGAAATCGTCGGCGGCGCAGCAGCGCTTGAATAGCGACGGTTTGATCGAAACAAGAGGAAAACATGAGTAACGGAACAATCGTTCAAGTTATTGGCGCGGTAATTGACGTCGAGTTCGAACGCGAAGAAGTGCCAAACGTTTTTGACGCGCTGAAGGTAGTCGAAACGGGCCTGACGTTAGAGGTGCAGCAGCAGCTCGGCGATGGAGTAGTTCGTTGTATCGCTCTTGGGTCGTCCGAGGGACTGTCGCGAGGGCTCGAGGTCGTCAACACAGAAGCCCCGATATCGATTCCGGTCGGTGAAGAGACACTGGGTCGCATCATGGATGTGCTCGGCAACTCCATCGATGAAAAAGGGCCAATTAACGCCCGGGAGACGAAGCCCATTCACCGTGAGCCGCCCACGTATGAAGATCAGAAAGGTGGGAACGAATTGCTTGAAACGGGCATTAAGGTCATTGACCTGATGTGTCCGTTTGCGCGGGGAGGTAAAGTCGGACTGTTCGGCGGTGCCGGTGTCGGCAAGACGGTGACGATGCTTGAACTTATCCGAAACATTGCGATTGAGCACTCCGGCTTGTCGGTCTTCGCGGGCGTTGGCGAGCGTACGCGCGAAGGCAACGACTTCTATTACGAAATGTTGGAAGCGGGCGTGTTAGACAAGATTTCGCTTGTGTTCGGACAAATGAACGAACCGCCGGGGAACCGGCTGCGCGTGGCATTGTCCGGCTTGACGCTCGCGGAACAGTTCCGCGATGAAGGTCGCGACGTGTTGCTTTTCGTCGACAACATTTATCGCTATACGTTGGCGGGCGTCGAAGTATCTGCACTGCTCGGTCGGATGCCATCTGCGGTGGGGTATCAGCCGAACCTGGCGGAAGACATGGGTATCCTGCAGGAACGTATTACGACGACCAAGACCGGATCAATTACTTCCGTGCAGGCGATTTACGTGCCTGCCGACGACTTGACGGACCCATCGCCAGCAACGACTTTTGCACACTTGGATTCAACCGTAACGCTGAGTCGAGCGATTACGGACTTAGGTATCTACCCTGCCGTGGACCCATTGGATTCGACCTCACGTCAGCTCGACCCGAACGTTGTTGGACAGGACCACTACAGCGTCGCTCGTGAAGCGCAGGAAGTCCTGCAACGCTATCAGGAGCTGAAGGACATCATTGCCATTCTTGGTATGGACGAGCTGTCCGAAGAAGACAAGGCGCTGGTCTACCGCGCCCGTAAGATGCAGCAGTTCTTCTCACAGTCGATGTTCGTCGCAGAGCAATTTACTGGCCAGCCTGGTCAATACGTGAGTCGGGAAGACACCGTTCGAAGTTTCCGCGCGATCCTAGATGGCGACGCAGATGACTTGCCAGAACAAGCGTTCTACATGGTAGGAACCATCGAGGATGCGCGTGAAAAAGCAAAAACGTTAGTGGCTGAGGCCGCATAAACATGGCAGCGACCTTTCGTTGCGAGATTGTCAGCGCCGAAAACGAGATCTTCTCTGGTGAGGTGACGATGGTGATCGCGACAGGCACCTTGGGTGAACTTGGCATCATGCCGGGGCACACGCCGTTGCTAACGGGATTAAAACCAGGTCCGGTCCGGTTGCAGATGGAGGACGGCGAAGAGGACGTCTTCTTCGCGTCAGGCGGATTCCTCGAAGTACAACCGAATGTCGTCACGATTTTGGCGGACACGGCTGAGCACGCGGACAATATTGACGATGCCGCGGCCGCCGAAGCGATCGAAGCCGCTGAACGGGCCATGTCAGAAGCTGCTGCGGATTTGGACTATTCCCGTGCGACCGCAATGCTTGCCGACGCGACGGCGCGGCAACGTACGATCGAGGAACTGAAGAAGCGGCGTCGCTAAGCGCACAATCGTTCGAATCTAGCTAAAGAGGAAGAAATGTTCCAAGAATTGCGTCAGTACAAGATTCGCGAAGGCAAGATGGATGCCTGGGTTGAATTCATGGAGACCGTGATCATTCCGTTTCAGGTATCTAAGGGAATGGTGATCACAGGTAGCTATCGTGGAGAGAACGATGACACCTTGTACGTCTGGACACGGCGTTTTGATAGCGAAGCTGAGCGCGAACGCTTATACGATTCGGTCTACAACTCGGATACGTGGCGCGACGAGATTGCGCCAATGGTCGGAGAGCTCATGGATGGTCCGCCTGTATCCGTGCAGCGAATCGTCTGTACGCCAAGATCACCCGCCCAATAATTCGAACACACATCTGCGTTCAAGCAAGTGATTTAGGCACGCAATCTAGCAGAGTTTAGACGTAAGCTCAACACTTGGTGCTTCGCTTAAGTCACATCAAATATAGCCGATTGTCGGTCGTGGGTTGTCGAGGTGGGAATGACGTCCTCGGTATGCAACATACACGCCTTTAGTAGACCTTCGTCTTGATGATTTCTAGTTGAAACGGATCGTTTCGTTATTTAAGGATCGTGCGATACGGTCTTGGGCACTCTATGACTGGGCGAATTCCGTCTTCGCGACGACGGTACTCGCAGGGTTCTTCCCGGTTTTCTTCAAACAGTACTGGAGTACTGAAGTCGACGCGGTAACCAGCACCGCTCAACTTGGCTTTACGAATTCAATTGCGTCCGCGCTGTTTCTAGTAGCAGCCCCCGTCCTTGGCGCCATTGCTGATGGAGGCGCAACACGCAAGAAATATCTCGGAGCATTCACGCTGTTAGGGGTTGTCGCGACGATTGGTCTTTACTTTGTGGAACAAGGTGAATGGCTTACCGCTGCATGGATATATACGTTGGCGACGGCAGGATTTTGGGGCAGCATCATTTTTTACGATGCTCTGATCAAGTCCGTAAGCCCGATTGAACGCTTGGACGAAGTTTCTTCACTTGGATATGCGCTCGGGTATTTAGGCGGTGGAGTGCTTTTCGCAGTCAATGTTTTCATGACGCTTTCACCTGGCACATTTGGACTAGCCGATGCATCCGAAGCCGTGAGAGTGTCTTTCTTAACGGTAGCGGCTTGGTGGATAGTTTTTTCTATTCCACTGTTTCGAGCTGTTCGTGAACCGCCCCGTTCTGGAACGGAGCGCTCAGCCATTCTGAATGGCTTGAAGGCCCTGTACACGACCTTCAGGGAATTTCGTGCGTACAAAGCCGTCGCCATTTTCTTGCTCGCGTATTTTTTCTACATCGACGGCGTTCATACCATCATCCGAATGTCTGTCGATTACGGTTTAGCGCTTGGGTTTCCCGCCGAGAGTCTGATCGTCGCACTGTTGATCACGCAATTCGTTGGATTTCCCGCGGCGATCCTGTTCGGAATGGCCGCGGTCCGCTTTAGTCCTAAGTACGCACTGTATTTCGGTGTCGCGATATATGCAGGAGTGACAATCTACGCGTTCTTTATGTCCAATGTTGTCGAGTTCTACGTGCTCGCTGCGGTGGTGGGCTTAATTCAAGGCGGCGTTCAAGCCGTGTCGCGTTCGCTTTTCGCACGATTTGTTCCCACCAATCAGAGTGGGGAGTTCTTCGGTTTCTTCAACATGGTGAGTCGCTTCGCAGCGATATTGGGACCGTCACTGGTTGCGATCACTGGATTGTTGACTGGCAGTTCGCGGTTAGGCCTTCTTTCGGTTATCGTGTTGTTCGTGATTGGCCTTGTGCTTTTAAGTTTTGTACGTGAACCCAGGACTGCAATCTCAGCATAGACGCGTTTGCCATGTGAGCGCTGATGTCTCCATAAAATGCCGTTCGCACTGATCTTGTCCACTTAATCCGAATCACAATCTGCTCGTTTTGCAAGGAAAGACGATGAAGCGCGATGCCATTGCCTTTTATGAGTCAAAGCCAGAGTACGCGAAGACCCTAAACGCTGAACAGGTTGAGCGATTCAATCACGAGGGGTTCGTGCGACCGCTTGATGCTTTGTCGGGCGATGAGATTTTGGGTGCGCGGCTCTATTTCGAGTCGCTCTTGAACCGAATGCAGGCCATGCGCGACGGCCGAAACTCCTATGCGCTCGACGGTTATCACTTGCGTTGCCGCGGTATTTGGGACATGGCGCAGCATCCAAGAATATTGGACTACGTCGAAGACCTATTGGGTTCCGATTTTGTATGTTGGTCAACACACTACTTCTGCAAGTTAGGTCGCGACCCAAAGCGCGTCCCTTGGCATCAGGATGCAACATATTGGCCAGTGCGACCCACTATGACGGTTACCGTGTGGCTTGCCATTGATGACGTGGATGCATCGAACTCTCCGTTGCAATTCATACCTGGAAGCCATCGGCGAGGCGCGATCAAATACGTAAGGGCAGAAGGTCCTACGGTCCTCTCTCAGGAGGTTGAAGACATCGAGCGATTCGGAGAACCGGTTGCGAATGTGTTGAAGGCGGGACAGATCTCAATACATACCAGTACGTTGCTGCATGGGTCAGAGCCAAACCAATCTGACCGTCGCCGATGTGGATTAGCCCTACGGTATATTCCGTCGCGATGCGGCTCGGTAGCGGGTGCGGAACGCGTGCTCAATATCGGGATTCCATGCCGTGGGGAGTTGGGACAGTGGCGGCGTAATGATCCGCCAGATGGCGATGATCTGACTCCTTTGCATCGGCACTATCGCGATTGAGTGCGGTGCGTTACTCCCTTAGCTTTCAGTGGTAGGATTAGGCATGGCGAAAATAGACAAGCTAGTCTCAACAGGAGATGCCAAATGACAATTGCAATAACCCCAATCGATGCCACTCTCGGCGCGGTTGTCACGGGCGTAGATCTTGCAAAACTCGACGATAAGACGTGGGAGCAGATACATGACGCGTTCTTAACGTACGGTCTATTGGTATTTCCTGGTCAGGACAATCTTGACGACGAATCCCAGGGGGCGTTCGCGCTGCGTTTTGGGAAAATCGAGAAGTTAAACCCGAAGCAATACAGTACAACCGCAAGGTTCAGTAATCAGAAGGCCGATGGCACATTGGCGCAGGTCGACGACTATCAGTATTGCATGCTGAAGGGGAATGAAGGCTGGCATACAGACAGTACGTACATGCCATTGGCATCGAAGGCAGCCATGTTGATGGCGTTGGTGGTACCTCCGGAAGGCGGTGAAACGGGGTTTGCAGACATGCGGGCCGCATACGATGCACTAGACGACGCGATGAAGGAGAAGCTGGACGGATTGTCAGCGTACCACTCGTTGTATTACTCCCAGTCGAGGCTCGGTTACACGTTCAAAACGGACAACATGTACGGTTTTCACGACAAAGGCGCACCGCGTAGACCCGTCATAAAGACGCATCCTGAAACAGGTCGGAAATCGCTCTATACTGGCCGGCATGCATACGGCATTGAGGGAATGAGCCCAGAGGAGTCAGAGGTGTTTCTGGACAAGTTGATGGAGGATGCGTGTCAACCGCCTCGCATTTATGAGCACAAGTGGCAAGTCAATGACATAGTGGTATGGGACAATCGCTGCGTCATGCATCGAGCGAGACCATACGACCCGAGCTACACGCGAGTCCTTCGAGCATCGCGGGTTTCCGGAGAGCCAGAGTCAGAACTTGCACCAACATTTGCGGATCCTCGGGCCGATGGTTTCTATCCCTCATCCAGCAATATATCAAGATTGTTTGAGGAACAGGAAGCTGCCGAAAGTGTCTAAACTGCGACAGAAGGTGTTTTAACCGTCTGACATATTCCCACAGCCAGTTTTAACACCTCTCCTCTACAGTCGAAAGGGGGACTGGCAGTTGTTTCAGAACGCATCAATTTCGTCAGCCGGAAGAGCAACCTCCCGATTGGGACTCTGTGTGGTTGTTTGCATTGCGGCGGCTTCGTTCGTACACGGGCACGAGGCGAAGCTTCTAAACGTACAACCGGCGACCATCAAGGATGGTGAAATCTCGCTCTACGGGGTCATCCGCGAAATTCCCAATTACCCGTTCGGTGAAGGCACTGTACTTGCGGTAAAAGTAACCGCATCGGATTCAGATGCGACTACCGAATCGCGACGCAACGCGCAAGGCGCTCCATGCGTTTTCTGCACGACGATGCACTACTTTCTCGTCACTAAAGAAAACGAGGATCGCCCAGAAATTCTCTATCGGACGGCCCCGGGACCGGTCACCTACATCCATATCGACAACAAGGAGTACATGGTAGGTAGTGTTGATTTAGGGTGGAAGGACGATAAACCTCAACTCGAGAAAGTAACGCTGCTCCAGACAGGGTTCGTGCCGCCACTTTTCAAGCGCCGAATCCATATTCGGTTTGATGCACCCATTGAAGTGACTGCCGAAGCCGACAAAATCGCAGATATGGCGTTACGAGACGCGTTTCACTACATGCGTCCGACCACGTTACGAAAAGTGTTTCCTCCGGGGAATTTCGAGGAGATTGCGGCAGGTTCTGAATGAAGCGTATTGAAGTAGGTTGCTGCTGCGTTCGCCTCACAAAAAGATGAACTTCACTACGAACACTGCTGCAATAACGCCCATCGCGGGATGAATTGACTTGACCTGACCCGCGAAGGTCTTGGTGAGGACGTACGTAATAAAACCAATTCCGATACCGGTGGCGATCGATCCTGAAAACGGGATAGCAAAAGCGGTGATCACGGCGGGCATCGCCTCGGTCAAGTCGCCCCACTCGACCTCCCCGAGGGACTTGGCCATCGCGCAACCGACAAACAGAATTGCTGGTGCGGTCGCGTAAGCCGGGATCGAAGTGGCGATCGGCGCAAATAGCATAGTAAGAAGAAATAGTGCGCCTACCGCGACTGCTGTTAGTCCCGTACGTCCGCCGACGCGAATACCCGCAGCGCTCTCAATATAGCTCGTGGTGGTTGAGGTTCCTACGAGTGAGCCGAAGATCGTCGCACTGCTGTCGGCAAGCAACGCATGGCGCAGTTTCTTGATGCGTCCTTGTTCATCCAGCATGTTCGCTTGATGGAGCACGGCGACTAGCGTGCCGCTGGTATCGAACAAATCGACAAGCAGCAGTGCGAATACGATCGCGACCAAACCGATGGATAGTGCACCGCCGATATCGAGTTGCATGAACGTCGGATTGAGAGACGGGACGCCGCTGACGATAGCGTTAGGCACTGGCGCTAAGCCTACCAGCCAGCAAACGATCGCGATTGCAAGAATAACCAAAGCCAGAGATCCCGGTATCTTCTTGGCGTCTAGGACCACCATGACGACAAAGCCGACCAAAACAAGGACTGCGGACCATTGCGCGAAATTGCCGAGTGCGCCGACATCCGACAGGTCACTACCCATGAGGTTCGCGCTCCTCAGCGCGACGAGAATCAGGAACACGCCAATGCCAGCCGCGATCGCCATTTTTTGCGATTTTGGGATACTGTTGATGATCATCTCGCGTATCGGCAGAATCGACAAAATCAAGAACAGCACGCCAGAGCAAAACACCGCGCCGAGCGCCACTTGCCAAGAAATGCCCATCGATATGACCAACGTTGCCGCGAAATAGGCGTTCAAACCCATCCCGGGCGCCAAGGCGATCGGATAGTTCGCGTAAAGCCCCATGACTAAGCATCCGAACGCCGCTGCCAAGCACGTCGCGACAAATACCGCATTGTGATTCATACCCGCCTCTGCGAGGATGGTGGGGTTCACGAATACGATATAAACGAGCGTCAGAAACGTTGTTAGCCCGGCGAGCAATTCCGTTTTGACGTTCGTTTGCCGTTCCTTTAACTCAAAGAATCGATCAAGAGTCGCTAGCATGGGTTTCTATTGTCCGGGATTCGCGCACGATGCATGGCTCATTGTAAAAGCGCACTAAATAGGGGTTTCAGTTGGATAACTCTGCCTAAACTATCTGACGCAAACGCAGTCAAACTCATCGCATTGGTTCAACAGCGATCTTGCCATTGAATTCGTACCTCATCACATCCGCAGGCCGGGCATCAGAAGAAAATGCGCTGCGTGCGCTACGCAAAACGCTAACAATTAGCGACGAAGATCGAAAGCTAATCGTCAGCGATGCTCACCAACTGGTCGAGGAATGTCGTAAGCATTCGCATGAGCGGTCGTTTTTAGATCAGTTCCTTGCCGAGTACGGTCTTTCGAGTTCTGCTGGCGTGGCGCTCATGTGCATTAGCGAAGCGCTGCTTCGAATTCCCGATGAAAGAACGGCAGATGCCTTACTCTCGGAGCGTCTCAGTACTGCGGATTGGGCAGAGCACCTCGGACATTCGGACTCGCTCTTTTTAAACGCTTCAACATGGGCGTTGTTGTTGACTGGCAAAGTGATGTCGCTTCAACCTGCCATCACCCAGAATGTCGCGGACTGGTTGGCATCGCTTGTTGCGAATGTGGGTGAGACTGCGATCAGAGCCGCGATGGCTCACGCGGTACGAATCCTTGGCAATGAGTTTGTGTTTGGACGGACGATCGAGGGAGCTCTGAACCGAGCGCAGCGGTTAGGCACCGCATGTTCCTTTGACATGTTGGGTGAAGGTGCGAGAACGACGGGTGCGGCTGATGAGTATTTCGATGCGTATGTCCGTGCGCTTAAAGCGATTGCAAAAGCAAACGAAAACGCACAGACCGCATCAGGCATGTCCGTGAAACTGTCAGCGCTGCATCCGCGCTATGAACCTTTGCAGCGAAAACGCGTACTTCGTGAGTTGGGTGCTCGCATGAGCGAGCTGATCGCCCTGGCTGCAGAGATAAACGTTCAAGTTTCGATTGATGCAGAAGAGGCAAATCGACTCGAGCTTTCGCTCGAAATTTTTGAGGGTTTGGCGCAATCACGTGCATATCGAGATTGGAACGGGCTTGGATTTGTCGTACAGGCATACTCAAAACGTGCGTACGCGGTTGTTGATTGGTTAGAAGAGATTGCGAAGTCAACCAATCGCACGATACCGGTCCGCTTGGTTAAAGGCGCGTATTGGGATGCGGAAATCAAGTCCGCACAGGTCGATGGTTTGACGGGATATCCCGTGTTCACTCGCAAGGCATCAACGGATCTCGCGTGGCTTGCGGCATTACGTCGTTTGTTTGCCTGCGAGCATTTGTATGCGCAAGTGGCGACGCACAATGCTTACTCGATCGCGGCCGCGCTACGCTTATCGAATGGTCAGCGATTCGAATTTCAGCGTCTACATGGGATGGGGGAACTGCTTTATTCGCACGCCCAAACACACTTCGAGTCCATGCCTCAGGTTCGTGTATACGCGCCTGTCGGTGAGTTCAAGAACCTTCTGTCGTACCTAGTTCGACGATTATTGGAGAACGGCGCAAATGCATCGTTTGTGAATCGGTTCCTCAATGATCAATTGCCGGTCGGGGAGGTCGTTCAAGATCCGATCGAAATCGTTGAACGCCGCCAGTTCGAATCACATCCTCAGATTCCACTTCCGCGTGACTTGTACGGTGAATCGCGTCGAAATTCTGTGGGCATCGACCTCGGTGATCGTCAAATGGTTGACGGTTTTCTTGCCGTCGTCGAATCGTCACCCGTTGGATCACGACCAATAAGAACGAGTTCCAAG
>JAPOVV010000103.1 GCA_026707945.1 Gammaproteobacteria bacterium
CGGCAGCGCTTTACCGCAACAACGGTCTTTGTTCTTGATGCGAGGTAGGGACGTATCGGGTGAGAACGATTTTCGAGTACGTTCGCTAGTAAATAGCTAACTGGATATTGCGTTCGAGTCAGATACGCCAATTCCGTACGGTTTCGCCCACGAAAGTCCGTCTTCTACGGTTGTCTTAGGTCGGTATTCGCAACCGATAAAACCTGCATATGAAAGCGATTCAAGTAACTTGAATAGGTAACCGCAATTTACCTCCCCATATTGCGGTTCGTGCCGTCCGGGAAGGCTTGAAAATTGGATGTGCGCGATCTGATCGAATTGGGTTCTCAATGATTGGCCTAAATTACCTTCCATTATTTGCAGGTGATAGAAATCGAACTGTAGACCTACATTTGCATTGACCAAGCTGATAAGTTCAAGTGCTTCTTGAGACGTGCTGATTAGGTAATTTGGGACATCAACGTTATTCAATGGTTCGACTAGCAATTGAGTCGATGAGCCGTTCGTTTGCTGGGAAGCCCAAGCCAAGTTATTTGCAAACGTATCTAGATATTCATTTCGATCGCTGGGAGCGGGGCATATACCGGCCATGACGTGAATCATGGGAATGTTCAGAACGTCAGCATAGTCGAGCGCTTGAGTCATTGCCCTCTTGAATTCGTCCTCGCGACCAGGTAAAGCTCCTATGCCGCGATCACCGTTCTCAGCGACTCCTGATGCAGCATTAATTAGTACGAGCTCCAGATCCAAGGCGTTTAGCCTTTCAGCGATTTGGGTTTTGTCACAGTTGTAGGGGAAGAGCCATTCCAGATATCGAAAGCCAAGTTGAGTGATATGGTTGAGTCGGGCATATTCGTCGGGCTCGTCGAACATGGTTGAAAGATTCGCTGCAAATCTCAGCATCGGACTACTCATTCAGATATTTTGACTACCTGCGCATTTTCAATATGGCTATCCGCAGCACTTTCGTTAAATCAGGCAAAACCGAACGTTCAATCACAAACGACTAGTTTCGGGAAGGGCTGCTTGTACACGGAAACTTGCTTTTAGACCTGCTGGCAAATCGCGCCCATTTCAAAATCTTTCTATAATGGAATTGGTTCAATATTTAAAAGTTAACTACGTCTGGTTACTCTAAAGCCAGCTCTATTAGCAATTACGGTTCACGAGGGTTCTTATCGTGAGTGATCATGTTGGCGTTTTTATAGACGGTCGCTATTTACTACGATCAGGTGTTAAGACGCTGTTAAAAGAAGGGGTACCGAAGGTTGTTCCCCACCGCTTCAATGTTCTAGCCTTCAAAAACGCCGTGATGGCGTTGGTCGAGCGTCTCGTTCCGGGTTCACGCATTCTCAGAATCTACTGGTACGAATGTGAAGCGGAAGCTGAGCACGTCGAATATCGCCGTCGCGTGATTCTCGCGAAAAACGGGGTGAAGCTTCGCACGTTTTCGCATGAAACAGATGAAAACTCACTAGCGATAGCAACGCGTGATCGGATTAGTGATGACATTCAAAACCTTACCGATAACAGAGCAATTAGTGACGCTTTAGTCGTTAGTGAGAGTTTCGACTTTGAGGATCTGATAGACGACGTTCAAGCGAAAGGAATTCATGTCCATTTCGTCGAAATTCAACGCCGCGAACTCTATCTAACACTCGACTTGCGAGCAAAAGTTGACACCTTTTCTCCGTGGACTACGGATAGTCTTGGTAATTTCCTACTACCGAATGTGGGTCGAATACGAGAAGATCAAGATCGAATTCTTGATCCACAAGAATACGACCTCCCGACATCGTTCTCAAATGAAACCGGAGAAGAAAAGGAAGCGGACGCAGACGAAGCCCTAGTCGAGGACGAGGCAGAACCCGTTACTGATTGGGCTAACGAAGAGGGATTCGAGGACTTCGAAGTCGAAAGTGGTGAGTTTTCGACGGTGTCAGTTGAAACTGAGGTTATTTCGCCATTCGTGCGAGACTATATCGAGAAGATGCTTGATCCTCAGATCCGTGCTTGTGTGCAGTATTGGAGTGTGGGCCGCCGCGATGTCCCAACCACCCACGATAAGAGCGTATTGGCTGCATGCCGAGAGGGAATCCAACGAAATCTGACCCCGGATGAGCGAAAAGTAATGCGTGACGAGTTCATGCGAATCGTTAATCAGCAGTTTGTTGAACGTGGGTTAGAAGCAGTTACTACCAAACCGAACTTTCGCCAATCGTTCGTCCCATCCCGTTTTCAATCCGGGGCTAATCAAGGCGAAGGACAATTTGGTAATCGATTCGGCGGCGGATTTGGAGAAGCAACACCGGATGAGATTGACGAAGTCGCTCAGACCGAGATCACCGAATATGTAGAGATTTTTGTTGCAGAGTTAAACGATGACGAGTTGAGTTCGTGCCTGGCGTATTGGCAGGAAGGTCAATACGGAGTTCCTTCGATGTTCGATAAAGGCGTCATGGCGATGTGTCGCCAGGAACTAGGTCGAAACCTTGGCGAACAAGAAAAGTACTTCATGCGCGCAGAATTCAAGCGGATTGCAAATGAAATCGCTACCGAACGCGGCGTCGCGTAGTTACTAGTGAAATAAGAGGCGCTCGTAATCTAACGATGCGTATCCCACGGTAGCGTAGGTTATCCTCTTACTACGCGGTTAGAACGAAATCGCTAGGACGTACCTAGCGACAATAGATTTTCAACCGGTCGATAGAGTTCCTCAAGAAAACTGTTATCTTCGTCAGTTAGCTCGATCGTTGCCGCGTCGATCAGTTCATCCAGCTGTTCAACTCTTGAGACACCGACGATCGGTGAGGTAATCTCAGGCTTGTTCATCAGCCAGGCAATCGCAATTTGTGCGGGTTTTTTGCCGATACGCTGGGCAAGTTCGATGACGCGATCGGCGATAGCGAAATCGGCTTCACCACGATACAAGCTTTCGGTGCGGACACGGTCCCGCCCAGAGGAACGCGCCGTAGAACCTTTCTCAAAGCTTCCCTGATAGCTACCTGCGAGAATCCCTCGCGCAAGGGGCGACCACGGCGTTATCGCCACACCAGTCGTTGCACAGTATGGATTCATCTCTCGTTCTTCTTCGCGGTAAATCAGGTTGTAATGGTTTTGCATTGATACGAACTGCACCCATCCGTTTTGCATTGCCACATGCTGCAACTCCGCGAACTGCCACGCCCACATGGATGAAGCACCAAGGTACAGGACTTTACCTGCCTTCACAACATCGTTCAAAGCCTCCATCGTTTCTTCGATAGGTACGTCAGGATTGACGGCTACACCATGGGGGTGTCGATGGATCACCAAATGATCCACGTAGTCATGCCCAAGTCGTTTCAAACTCGCGTCGATACCTTCAAGAATGTGCTTGCGGGATAAGCCACTGAAATTCGCACCGCGGCCCATGGGCATCGCGACCTTCGTGGCTAGAACGTACTCTTCCCGCTTTGCGAGCTCCTTGAGCAACGCGCCAACGACTTCCTCACATGCGCCCAGTCCGTAGACATCAGCACAGTCAAAATAGAACAAACCACTTTCGAGAGCTTTCTCGAAGATCGGCCGCGCCTCATCGATTCCCAATGTCCAATCGCCCTGATGACCCCGTCCGGGTTGCCCGAAATTCATGGTGCCTAAGCACAACTCCGAAACTTTCAGTCCAGACCGTTGACCAAGAGGTACTGCTTTAAGCATGAGACGAGATTCCGAAAAAGAAGAATTGGCAAAATAGTATCAATCGCCAAAACGAGTAGTCCATGCCAACACGCGGTAAAGCTCTGCAACAGACGCGCATCGTTGACCTATCTGATGACAAATCCATCTATGGCGTCAAGCTACTTGCCGATATGGGAGCTGACGTCGTACGTCCTGAACCGCAATCCGGCGATCCACTTCGCGAACGTGGTCCGTTTGACGAAGAGAGCGGTGATTCGTTGTGGTATGCGTTTTTCACGTCTAGCCGGCGTCACTTCAAGGTCGACGAAAACTCGTCGGCTTCGCTATATGAACTCAATGCACTTTTAGGTTGTGCGGATTTATGTTTTTTAGGAAAAGAGAACCCTCTTTCTGACAAAGTCAACGCTGAGGCGGCACGCGCGAGAAATCCGAAGCTAGTCGTAGTTGATGTTTCGCCGTTCGGTAGCACAGGTCCGTGGCGTGACTTCAAAGCGCCTGATCTAGTTGCCAGTGCATTAGGTGGATCCTCTGGCGTAACAGGTGACGACTACACACCGCCCCTGAAATTATTCGGTGAATTGAACTTTACGATTTCTGGTGCCTATGCGGCGAGCGCCGCATTGGCTGGACTATATCACGCTCAGGAAACTGGCGAGGGTCAAAGCATCGAAGTACCCGTCCACGAGTGCATTGCGTCTTCGCTTGAGCATGTGTTTATGTGGTACTACTATCAGGAGCATTTTCCGAATGCACGCGCTCAAGCGCTTGAACGTCGCGGTAGTCTGCATTGGACCAATCTCTACGTCGTGATGCCGACCAAGAACGGCGCGATGATGGTGACCCCTACGCCCAACATCGAAGCACAGCTTGCGTGGTTGGTTGAAGAAGGCGCATTTCAGGACTTACTTGATCCGAAGTACGAGGAACCTAAGAACCGCAGGCACTACTTCCAGCGTCTGATGGAGGTCATTCGTGAGTGGGTGGCTGCGGAAGATACAGAGGAGCTCTTCTTCAAAGCGCAAGAACGTCATGCACCGTATGGCTGGGTACAGACGGTGGCTCAAGTCGCGAAAAATCCTCAACTCGAAGCCCGATCGTGGTGGCAGACAACAGAAATTGGTGCACGTAAGGTGCAGGGTCCTGGTGTGCCCTTTCAGTTCTTAGGCACGCCAGGGTATGTCGCTGCTCCCGAGTTTTTGGATGGCGACGCTGCGAGTGTTCTCGATGCCGTCGGCTGGGAGGACTGAAATGCGACCGTTAGAGGGTATTCGGATTCTCGATTTCACGCACGTTCTGGCCGGTCCGTTCTGTACACGTCTTCTCGCCGATATGGGTGCTGACGTCGTCAAGGTAAATTCAGCCAAACGCGCGGCGGCTAACAATGCACCTAGTTCGCCGTACTACGCAATTTGGAACCGCAACAAACGAGCGCTCGCGTTGGATATGAGTCATGACCGAGCCAACGACGTTGCGCGATCGTTAGCGAATCAAGCGGATGTGGTAATCGACAACTTTTCTCTCGGTGTGTTGGACCGGTGGGGTATTGGATATGAGGAAGTCAGCGCTTCCAATGATCAGGTCATTTACGTTCAAATGTCCGGGATGGGAGGCGGTGGACCATGGAGCGACTTCGTGACGTATGCACCGACAATTCATGCATTGGCAGGTTTGACCTATATGACGGGAGTGCCGGATGGCGGTCCCATTGGATTAGGGTTTTCTTACAACGACCACCAAGCGGGACTACATGGCGCCGTAGCGATCCTTTCGGCAATCGAAGCGCGTCGCCAAACAGGGAAAGGTCAGCAGGTAGATCTAGCTCAATTCGAGGTCGGTACCGCGATGATCGGCGTTAGTTTGCTCGATTATTTCGTCAATGGGAGAGAGGCACACCCTTGTGGGAATCGTGTGCCCTACGACAAATTCGCGCCGCACGGTTGCTTCTTGTGTCGTCCAGATGGCGACGACATTCTTGAGGAAAGGTGGTTAGCGATTGTGTGTCGGGACGAAGGGGAGTGGAATGCACTTTGCTCGGTGATGGGCGATCCAGAATGGTGTCGGGCCGATTCATTCAGTACAGCGGAGCTTCGATGTGAAAACGCCGAAGCCCTCGATCGGTATGTGAACGAGTGGACAAGCGAAATGGACGCGAACGAACTCATGTATACGCTACAAGAAGCGGGCGTACCGGCGGGGGTCGTTCAAACCGGAATTGATCTAGCGGAGACTGATCCGCAACTCAAGTCGCATGAATTCATCCGGTTTATGGACGAGCCGCATCCGGGTCTTGGGGAGACTTTTGCAGATCGACTCCCTATTTATTTTGAAAAAACACCTTGTGATACATACAAGCGTTCAAGAATGCTCGGCGAAGACAACGTGAGTGTCCTCGCCGATTGGCTCGGTATGTCAGAAGAGGAAGTACGTACCGGCGAAGAGGCCGGTTACTTGACGTAGGTGGTCCGTTCGCAGTTTAGTCGAACTGCGCCAAGATTTCTTTGTCGATCCGCTCGAAATACTCCGCGCGGGTCGGTACGCCTGCAAACATGACCTCCTCAGCACCTGCATCAATGTACTGCTGAATTAGGTCTGCGATGTATGACGTCGTACCAGTAAGAGTCCAGGGACGCGGACGCCGCAGTTCTTCACCGCGTGATTCGTCATCTTCAATCCGCATCGGAATCAGTACAGTCTTACGGATTTCGGATGGATCGCGTCCGATTGATTCACAATGTTGCTCGAGCACTCGGATTTTGTGTTTGAAGATCTCGGGCGAACCTGGATTATTGAAATCAATGTTGCAAACGTCTGCGTACTTGGCGCACGTTAGGAGAGTCCGTTTCTCACCGTTTCCACCAATCAGAATGGGGGTGTGAGGCTGGGACGTGCATGCCGGTGAGAGAGGCGCATTGTCAAGCGAGTAGTACTTCCCTTGATAGGTAACTGGTTCTGATGAGGTGAACAGTAAGCGAATGAGATCTGCTGCTTCTTCTAGGCGGTCGCACCGTTCCTTTAAGCCAGGAAATACCCAACCGTATGCCTCGTGTTCTCGTTTGAACCATGCCGCACCAAATCCAAGAATGTAACGACCGCCGGAGATTTCGTCGACCGTCGTTGCCATCTTGGCAAGCAATCCGGGATTGCGATAGGTATTACCACTTACCAACAAACCGAGTTCGACACGTGACGTAAGGGCAGCCGCAGCTGTGATTAGCGACCATCCCTCGAGTGCACCACCGTGTTCCATATTTCCGCCGACCGGGGGTAAGAAATGATCGGACCACCACAAACTATTGAATCGTCCAGCCTCGACGGTCTTGATCGTGGGTAACGTGGCTTCCCAAGTCGTGAAGTAATTTACTAACTGCGCGCCAAATTTCATCGATTCGGTCTCTCTGGATTTACGGTCGCGGAATTAGACAATACGCCAACATGCCGAAAACGAGTTACGAACCAAGGACATGAGCACTCGAAAAACGCTATATCTCGCCAATGACTATGGCTTCAGCAAACTAGGAAAATTCGGTCCACTACCGCGTTTGGTAGAGGAGTTAACTCGATTAGGTGTTGATGTCTGGGAGCCATTCGAGCGAAACAACCAAATCGATTTCTCAAGGAAAGGTTGGGCTTATCAGGTCGGTCAAGCTGACTATGCGGATGTACGAAACTCAGACGGGACTTTCGCGATCGTAAACGGCTGTCCGCCTGACGAAGGTGTGATGATCGAACTAGGTATGGCAATCGCACTAGAGAAGGCGGTGTTTCTATTTCGGGATGATTTTCGACGAAGCACTGATAGTGAGGACTACCCGCTAAATCTGATGTTGTTTACCGCCTTTCCAGAAAAAAACTGGCACGACTACTACTACACCTCAATTGAAGAAATCGCTGACCCCAATAAAGCGCTGGTTCGCTGGTTGCAATCGGAATAGAACTTTTCGATCTGATTCTTCTGATTGGTGTGGCGACAGACAATAAACAAAGTACTTTTGGCGCGCGTCTTCAAAGTAGAGCAACTTTGTACGTTAGCGATCCTTCTAGTTCTGTGGACCGCGATTCTTTAGGTATTTTTCGAAGAACCGATTCCCCATTCGAATATAGCCTGCGGGGTTGGGATGCAGGTCATCGGGTAAGTCGCTACGGTCGTCTTCGTTGAATAGCTCGAGTCCATTGAAGTAGCTGAGATTTGCGTCTCCTTGAGCGCTTCTTTGTTCGACAAGATCCTGGAGGATTTCCCTTACTCGCGACAAGCTCATCGAACCGGTATTGAGATTGGCTTCGTTCGTCTGAAATTTACCGTTCTCATCGGGAATCGTTGGACCAGGACGCGTTTCCGCACTGGGGCAGTAAATAGGCGAAATTACCAGAATAGGCGTGAGTGGTTTCTTTTCTCTGATCGTATCGAGAAAACCATGCATTGCAGGAGTGAATACACGTTCTTTCATCGAATCCAAATTGATGATGTTGATGCCAATCTTCATACTGATGAAATCAGCGTCCTGATCGCGAATGGTCCGAGCCATAAACTGGTCGAGATGACACTGGCCACCAACGCCAAAACTCATTAGGGAAAGGTCTGCGCGACGGGCTGCAACCGCAGGCCAAGTTTCACTCGGAAGTTTCGCTTCCATGCAGTGACTGATGGAACTACCGTAGTGGACCCAACGTTTTCGCGTTTCGGTTGGTACGGGCATTAGTGAGGCGCTTCCGTTGATCGCCATGCGCCGAAGCGTGACGTATGCATTGTGCGGCAACCAAATCTCACATAACTTTTCACCCTGAGGTAGGTCGACGAACTTCACCTTGTCGGCTTCACCACGCACAAGTTCAAACCCATTAGGGGCCGATGGTTCTGGTTTGATATAGTGGCCGCGTGACATGAACTGTGTGTAGAGAGAGCCACCAATCTGTAGTTGAAACGGCACTTTTGCTGGCTTGCCGTTTTCAAATCGAAAGGTTGTCGTGAGTGCTTCCAGAGTGATCTCGGTCGCGTCGGTATATATCTGGATACGAACGCCTGAAGGCATGCGCGCCATGACATCCAAGCCTTGCGGAACTTGAGGTCTCGTCCACGCTGGAAGTCGCCGTACGCCAAGACCTTCTGGTCGCTTGTCGAAATCGAGAGAACCGTGGACCCGGACTAGAGAAGGATCAATTTCAGAGAAGCTAAACGATGCCATCTAGAGATATTTGCTCGGGTGGTTGGTTATTTAACTGCGCGACTATGGCGCATCGACTTAAGTTAGATGATGCGCAACCAGATTCGTAAATGCATGGTCGACTTGGCCGTCTGTTGCTAGATCAGCCTTAGCGTAAAGAGCGGCGTTATGCGAAATCGGTTGCGGATTCCTAGATTTCAGGTGCGCCTCCGCGACGCGTTCCATCATGATGAACCATACGACCGATTCCCTTGGCGTTTTGCCAACCGATAGCAAACCGTGGTTTCGCAAGATCAAGCCGCGATTACGTCCGAGCGACTCAGCAATTCGAAAACCACAATCAGTGTCTTGAACCTGCACTTCATCGTCGTCGAAGACATCGTGATCGTCAATAAAGATACAGGACTCTTGGGTAATCGCCTCGAATTTGCGAGCCTCTGCGGCAAACGGTGTGCCGAACGGCGTGTGCGTGTGCGCGACGCTGTTAAGGTCCGGTCTTTTAGCGAGGATGGGATAGTGAATGTAGAACGCGGGCCAATTCGTCGCGCCTTCACCTTCAATAACTTCGCCTTCTGAATTAAGCCGCACGAGTTTCGTCACGCTTGCGTGTTTGAATGGCGTGTTCGCATCGAGTAACCACAATGAATTCTGATCAGCTGGATCACGCCCGCTAATGTGTCCGTCTCCTAAATCACCCCAACCAAGTTCAGCGAAAAGCTGATAGCCTAGTGCGATTTCTCTCTTGAGCTGCTGCCGTTTCGTAGCTAGTTCGTTGGCCATGAGAATACGATCGAAATTTGGTTATCCAATTTGAAGCCGGAATTGTTGCGTCCCTCGCAATACAAGCAAGATCAATGGTCGACGATCGAGATTGATTGACTGCAGGTCGGAAAGTCTGGAAATACGTTCGCGATTGACCTCAAGAATGATGTCTCCGACCATTAACTGTGTCTCGGTAACTCGACCATCAACTGTCGATACGACGACACCCCGGATTCGCCCGTAGTAGGGGTTACTTGCGGGTATATCGTCAACATAGACGCCTTGAACCAATTCATTACCTATCTCGAATTCTTGTACTGTTCCCTGGATCTGGTGTTCTTCACCTTTGCGGAACACTTTGAGATCGAATTCTTGACCAACTCTGAGCAGTGCTATTTTGGTAAGAAGATCTTGCGAATTCGCAATTTCTTTGCCGTCGACTTCGGTGATCACATCGTCGATACGCATGCCAGCTATTTCTGCACCTGAACCGGCGACTACCTTCGTAACAACGACTCCATTGATCGTCGGTAAGTCGAGTGCATCTGCGTATTGCCGCGTAATTGGCCGGAATTCAATTCCGAACATACCGCGACTTATGTCGCCATACTCAATCAGTTGTTCGGCGATCGCCTTCACCATATTGGATGGAATAGCAAATCCGATTCCACTACTACCACCCGATGGACTAAGGATCGCCGTATTGATTCCAACGAGATTACCTTCGATATCAATCAATGCTCCACCAGAGTTGCCTCGGTTAATCGATGCGTCGGTTTGAATGAAGTCCTCCACTCCGGCGATACCAATCTGATTTCGTCCAAGCGCACTGACGATTCCGGATGTCACGGTTTGCCCTATACCGAAAGGGTTGCCGATCGCGATGACGAAATCACCTACACGCATCACTTCCGAGTCGCCCAACTTAAGTTCAGTCAGATCGTCAGCGGCAATCCTTAGCACTGCAATATCTGTTGTAGGGTCACTGCCTAGAAATTCGGCATCGAAAGATCTCTGATCTTGTAGCGTAATGACGATTTTTATAGCCTGCGCAATGACGTGATGGTTGGTGACGACCAATCCTTGCTTAGCGTCGATGATCACACCAGATCCTGCGCTTTGAGCTTCGCGGTGATAGCGACGCGGATTCAATTGCCCCCATTCGTCGAACCAGGCGATGCGGTACCCTTGGCGCGTCGTCACGCTGATGTTGACGACTGCATCCTTCATCCCGTCTATAACGGGGGCGAGGGAAGGTCGCTCTCCGTTCATGAATTCTGGTATATGGGCGAATGAAGTTGTTGCCAGCAACACGAGAACGATCGCACCGATAGCGCCGATTAACGAATATTTAGATCTAACGTTTTTCAAAGGTCTAGATGACATTCTTTAAGCTCGTCAGTAGGTTTGATTCAGTCATTTACAGCACGCAATTAGATGTTTTTCAGAGGATTAAGTTCAGGCTTGAATCTTGCGTTTTGTTTCTACGCTTTCGACCTTTTCCTGCAATGTCTGTTTCCTGTCGACACGAGTGCCTAATTTGATGGACGTCGTGATGCGTGGCGCTCCCATGTCATGGATTTTCTCATGGCACGTTCTAATCGCTTTGAAAACGGTATCGTATTCACCCTCGATATTCGTGCCGTATGCATGCAACGTATGAGATAGCTGATGTTCGTCAAGTATGTCTTGGCAAGCGACGATGTAGCGCGAGACGGACACACCGACGCCCAATGGCACGATGCAAAGATCTACATGTACGTTCATAGAAGCAAACCGGACCGTGTTCAGAAACAGTACAAATCCTACGTTTATAGCTCGTGGAATGCTAGTTTTTCGACATAGGTTGATAGATTGGTCTGCACACCACGGAGAGTATTTAAAAACAATTTAATATCAATTAGTTAAGATCAATTCCTTTATAACTAAAGAGTTGCCGTGTGGTTCTTCGATAGGCAGCATGTGCACTCCACGACCTGAGCAATTTAAGCATTGGATTCTTTAAGTGGTAGACCATGCGATTACGGGCTGATATGTTCTGAACTTGCCGGATTCTCGAAATCCTTGATTCTTCGTACCGAGTCAGGCGTGTGACGATCGATCCTGATCTGACGTCGGAGACGCATTTAGCGAGAGCATAAGCGTCTTCTAACGCTAGTGCCGCTCCTTGACCAGCAAACGGCAGTGTCGTATGCCAAGCATCGCCAACTAGCGCGATGGGATGCTCCGCGTTGCTCCGAACTGGAACTGCTGGAAACTGGTATAGCGGCCAGCGATATAGCGTTTCTTCGGGTACACGCTCGAGTAAAAATCTTAGTAAGGGGCTAGGGTCGACTATCGCCTCGGTCAGAAAACTGCGCACGGCTCGTTGGCGATGCATATCGCCGGATGAGGCTAAATCACGGGATTCGACTACAAACACACAGTTTAGGACTGGTTCTTCACCTACCGTATAGGTCACAACGTGATAGGCAGGATTCAGCCAAAGCCTTGTGACGTCTAGTGAGTATCGTTCATCTAATTGGTCCAACGGTATCACCGCACGGTAAGCGAATCCCCCGAAAAGACGCTTTTCAAAGGAATCGTGGGTGTACTTTCGAATCGTGGAATTAGTACCGTCAGCACCAACGCATACGTCCGTGCGAATATCGCCGGACGATGTATCCAGGATGATGCCCCTGACATCAAGTCTTAGTTTCTCCACTGAGACACCCGTACGAAATTCGATTCGAGTTTCGTTTTCACATTTTGACGTCAAAACGCGCATCAAGTCAGGGCGATAGATCTGCAAATACGGCGCGTCAAACGTCTCATCGACGTAGCTGGAAATAGGAAATTGAGCAAGCAATTTGTCGGTTTCGCCGTCTAACCACTCCATTGACGACGGCCTTCGACAAAGTACAGTGAGATCCTTCTGTAGTCCTAGCTGAATCAGTACTCGTGTCGCGTTTGGGGAGAGTTGGATACCTGCGCCAACGTCGTTCCTATCCGCATATCGCTCGAGAACGATGGAGTTAATCCCGACATCCGCGAGCGCTAACGCACTCGTTAAACCGCCTATACCGCCACCGACGATGGCGACGGTTGGAAGGCAGTCACTCACATTTGTTCAGGATAGCTTTTGGATCACCTGCGTTGATGTGCCCAACACCGAATGAGCTTGTCTTCAATCCGAGTATTGCCTGCAGCTCGGGTGAAAACGACGCGAGTTTAGAACGCGTATGAGCCAACATCAGGTTCTCTTGTTGGCGTTGCGAGCCGGCACAATAGTTGATCGTTAGTGCCCATCGACGTTGATCGCTCATGTTTGCGCCACCACCGTGATAGCAGGTTCCAACGACGAAGCAGACACTTCCGGCTGGCATTTCCGCCTGGATACATTCGAAGTGCTGGTCCGCTCCGGTCGGATCTATTTTTCGTGCAGCGTTTCGGTCAAGTTTCTCGTCGGGGTAATGCTCGAGCTTATGACTGTATGGCACCAACCTTGTTGCTCCATTCTCCTTCGTGAATTCAGAGAGAGCCCACATCGTATTGCAGACTAAGTGTTTGTGCGGTCGTTTCAGGCCATAAAGGGCGTCATCGCAATGGATTCGTTGCGGAGTCTCCTCCGGATCGATCACTGCGGTTCCCATCGTAGAGAGCAAGCAATCGGAACCAAGTACACCCCGAATGACTTCAAGCACGGGAGGATAGATCGCAACGCGCTCCCAAACTTTGTTCTTGTTTAGGAGATCGAAATATCGAAGTGTCTTATATCCCGTGAATTCATTTTGAACGATCGATGGAGGTCCGACGCGCTCCAAGCGACTTATTTCATCCTTAATTTGGTCACAGAAGTCGGCATCAATGACGCTCTCCGCAATGCTGTAACCCTTCTCGTTTATCTCATCGATATGTTTCGCTGGTTCAAACGACATGGAAGCTAATCCTCTTCGACGTATGCATCTCTATGCCACTCGTGGCATAACTTCATCTACGAATTTCACGAAAGTCGCGTGACTTAGTGGTGCGGCGAGCAAATAGTCTAGCGAATTTGTTTCCTTAAGTTCAACTAGGCGATCAGCAACTCGTTCGGGCGTACCCCAAATCACCGTATTCTGGACGTAATCAGTCAATCTTCGCACATCAGACTGCGATTGAGTTGATTTAGCTCGGCCTTGATTGAAGTAACTGCCGAACATCCACTGAGAGCCATTGCGAGCGATCTGCTCCGCCTGTTCCTCATGGTCTGCGATGGCTAACAGACGTGCCATCGGCGTTATCGTGTTGGAGCTATGCCCATTCTTCGCCAACGTGTCGAGGTAAAACTGGTACTTACTCCCCAGTTCCTCGCATGACGCATGGGGGTCCATGAGGATGGCGTACCCTTTCTCGCCAGCCCACTCGATGGCATCTCGGGACGACGTAGCAATCCAAAATGGCATTGGATCTTGCAACGGTTTTGGGAGTACCTCGACATCGCTAAACTGATTGAACTGTCCTTCGAAACTGAATTTTTCGCATTGCCATGCTTGAAGTACGATCTCGACGTGTTCATGGAATCTCTCCGCGGACTCTTCGATACCCACACCGAAAATCTCCATCTCTTTTCTATCGAAACCGCGCCCCGCACCCCAGTTGATTCGTCCCTGTGTAAGGTGGTCAAGAAGTGCAACTTCCTCAGCTAACCTGAGTGGGTGGTAGAAAGCCGCTAAGCTGACGGCCGTACCGATTCTTAGATTCTTCGTTATTCCCGCTACGTGTGCTGCCATGACGTGGACGGATGGGCACACGCTGTAAGTAGAGAAATGGTGTTCCGCTAGCCATACCGCGTCGAATCCAGTTTGATCCATGACTTTGATACGGTCAAGTGCACGGTCGTATACGGTCGACAACTCGCCCCGGCGGTTCGGCCAAGAGAAGAACTGAAGCACACCAAATTGCATGATCGAAGGCGTTTACCGTGAAATCGGTTGCTGTTCGGTGTAAACGACTCCATTCGCGATCAATGACTCAATCTCATCTGCTGATCGTTTCAGATGCTTCGATAGGACTTCGATACTGTCAGCGCCTACATCAGGTGCCCGCTGAGGGTTAACTTTCACCTCATCACCGATCGCAATAGGCGACATGACGGTGCGAGGGTAGTCATCGCTTGTTGGCTCAGCATTTACCACAATGTCATTCGCCAACGCTTGCTCGTCGTTGACGACTTCAGCCATGGGCTTGACATGACTGTGTGTGATCTCATGTTCGACCAGCTTTGGTAGTAGCTCCTCAAGGTTGAGCTCGCTAATACGGGCTTGCGTCATGTCAATGAGTTCGTAACGATGAGCGATGATCTCGCTTATCGAGCTAAATCGCGGATCTTCCAACCATTCTTCACGATCCAGTGCACGTGCGATCGACGGCCATTCTCTAGCGGCATTCACGATAGAAAACAATACGAACGCACCGTCTCGAGTTTCATATACCGAGCTGAATGGGTTGCGTAGACCGGTCGCCTGTTTCCTTGCGCCAATATCCATACCAGCAATGACGCCTTGTAATGCCATGCCGTTGGACCATATTCCATTTGCGAGTAAGGAAGTCGAGACATACGATCCTTTTCCGGTTCGTTCACGTTTGTAGAGCGCACACGCAATCGCACTAAACAGGGACATCGATGTCGCGTGGTCGCCCATTCCCGGGGCTGACGTTACCGGCTTTACGTCCTTGTCACGAACGAATTCCATGAGTCCTGAACTTGCCCACCACGCGGTCGCATCAAATGACCTTCTTTCTACGTCGGGTCCTTTCGTGCCAAAACCTGTAACGTGCGCATAAATCAGACGTGGATTGATTTCCGCGAGGCGCTCGTATTCATATTGATATCGCGTGATGTGCTCTCCGATGAAATTCGTGACGAATACGTCCGCGTTCGAAACAAGGTCGTGTACTAGCTGAATTCCCTCATCACGTTTTAGGTCGATCGCGATGCTCTTCTTATTGCGGGAAGTGAGTAACCAGTTGTAATCGATGCCATAAGAACCTTTCAGTGTTCTATACCGGTCGCCTTCAGGCGGTTCGATCTTGATGACAGTCGCGCCGAAGTCGCCTAAAACAGTCGCCGCTCCGGGTCCTGCAAGAAAAGTTGCAGCGTCGATTACTAACAAGTCTTCAAATAAACGCTCGATGACTCGATCTCCGTTCCTGACATGAGCTATGTTGTGCAAGCACTGGTACAAGCTGCCCTGCACGCATCGTGGTGCTCACCTTTATTCTGGGTGTGTAATTTTCGCCTCAGTGCTCTGCTTATCCTATCCGCATTCACGGCAACTAGGGAATATGGATGTACCCTGGCTATTGGGCAGCTAGTTGCCCTGATAAAGACGCAGCGATATTAACCTCAACACGCGAAACTGTTACGTACGCTCAGCTCGACGCACGCTCTAATCAATACGCCCACTATTTGTTTGAGAACGGCTTGCGACGTGGTGATCACATTTCTGTATTTATGGAAAACAACCTTAGGTTTTTTGAGGTTGTTTGGGCAGCGCTTCGCTCAGGTCTGTATGTAACGACGATCAACCGCTATCTCACCGCTGAAGAAGTCGCATACATCGTCGAAGACAGTTCGACTAAGTCACTCGTGTCGACGGTGCAGTTGAATGATGTGGCTGAATCGTTAGCGCCTCTGATTCCTGATTGCACACATCGGCTAATGGTTGGTGGGGAGGCAAGTGGTTGGGAAAACTATGAGTCCGCGATCAGCGATATGCCGATGACGCCGCTCGCCGAACAATGGATCGGCGGCGCGATGCTCTACAGTTCAGGAACAACAGGGCGCCCAAAAGGGATCATCCGACCGTTGCCGGAACTACAACTGACGCAGCTACCTGAACCTGGTGAAGCGCCGTCAGGTCCATACGGATTCGGTCAAGACACGATTTACCTGTCGCCTGCTCCTTTGTATCACTCAGCGCCATTCGCTTTCACGACCAATATTCAGCGTCAAGGCGGTACCGCCGTGGTGATGCCCCGATTTGATGCGCTTGACGCATTACGCTGTATTGAGGAGTTTGAGGTATCGCACAGTCAATGGGTACCTACTATGTTCGTACGGATGCTCAAGCTCACGGAGCAAGAGCGGTTGCAGCATGACCTGTCGTCTCACCGAGTTGCAATCCATGCCGCAGCGCCGTGTCCGGTTGATGTCAAGCGCCGAATGATTGAATGGTGGGGACCGATCATCGAAGAGTACTACGCAGGAACGGAAGGGAATGGTTCGACGCGTATCGGCAGTTTGGAATGGCTAGAGCACCCGGGTTCGGTTGGAAAAGCAGCGTCGGGACATATTCACATCTGCGATGAGGAGGGCGTCGAGCTTCCCACTGGTGAAGCAGGCATCGTCTACTTCGAGCAAGAACGAATGACGTATTCGTATCACAACGCACCAGAAAAAACACGTGAAGCGCGACACCCAGAGCATCCGAACTGGAGCGCATTGGGAGACGTTGGCTATCTAGATGAAGATGAATATCTCTTCCTAACGGATCGAAAATCTTTCATGATTGTGTCTGGTGGTGTGAACATCTATCCGCAGGAGATCGAAAATGCACTCATCCTGCATCGAGCAGTATTGGATATCGCTGTATTCGGCGTCCCGAATGAGGATTTCGGTGAAGAGGTGAAAGCAGTGATCCAAGTCGCGGATGGCATTGACGAGAGCGACGAATTGAAGGAAGAGATAATCGAATTCGCTCGCACGAAACTTGCACATTACATGGTGCCAAGATCGATCGACTACATCGATGAGATGCCACGACTTCCGACCGGAAAACTATATAAGCGGTTGCTACGTGATCGATACTGGGGACGGCACGATACGCGAATCATCTAACACTCGGTGCGCTTCGCGACCGAGTCGAAGCGAGTTCGAGTTCGAACTCACGACGAATTTTGCGCCGGCTGGCGACCAACCGCAGGCGATCGATGAATTGGTGAACGGCATCAGCGCGGGTATGAACCATCAAACGTTGCTGGGCGTGACGGGGTCAGGCAAGACGTTCACTATGGCGAATGTCATTCAAAAGTTGCAGCGCCCAACGATTGTCATGGCGCCGAACAAGACACTCGCTGCACAACTCTACGGGGAATTCAAGGAGTTCTTTCCAAAGAACGCGGTCGAGTACTTTGTTTCGTACTACGACTACTATCAACCTGAAGCGTACGTTCCAGTTTCTGATACGTACATCGAAAAAGAAGCAACGGTCAATGCTCACATTGAGCAGATGAGGCTATCAGCGACAAAAGCGTTGCTTCAACGTAAAGATACGATCATTGTGGCATCCGTGTCAGCGATTTACGGACTAGGTGACCCGACGTCGTACCACGAAATGATTCTCCACCTGGATCGTGGTGACCGTATTGATCAACGCGTGATCATCGAACGATTGGCCGAACTTCAGTACACTCGAAATCAAGCGGTGTTTGGTCGCGGCACATATCGAGTACTAGGTGACGTCATCGACGTGTTCCCAGCTGAGTCAGAACGTGATGCGATTCGAGTCGAACTATTTGACGATGTCATTGAAGCAATAAAGGTGTTTGATCCTCTCTCAGGTCACGTGACGGAAAACGTTGCGCGTTTTACGGTTTTTCCGAAGACGCACTACGTAACACCTGCGGAGACGATCGAAAACGTCGTTGGCGATATCGAGGAGGAGATGCTTCGGCGACGAGACTACTTCCGCGAGAACGAGCTACTCATCGAAGCGCAACGGATCGAGCAGAGGACTCGTTTCGATCTGGAAATGATTCGAGAACTCGGATATTGCAACGGGATCGAGAACTACTCTAGATATCTTTCAGGTCGCAAGGAAGGCGAACCGCCACCGACTTTATTTGAATATTTACCGCACGATGCGATGCTGTTCATCGATGAATCTCATGTGTCAGTCCCTCAGATCGGTGCAATGTATCGCGGCGATCGATCACGAAAAGAAACCTTGGTGGAATATGGCTTCAGACTTCCGTCTGCACTCGACAACCGGCCTTTGCGGTTTGAAGAATGGGAAGACCTTGCGCCGCAGATGGTCTTCGTATCAGCGACGCCAAGTGATTACGAAGCGATTCACTCGACACAAACCGTCGAGCAAGTAGTACGCCCCACAGGACTGGTCGACCCAAATGTTAACGTAAGACCCGCGATCACGCAGGTGGACGATTTGCTTGAAGCCATTCACGAGACCGTTTCGAATAACGAACGTGTTCTCGTCACCACGCTGACAAAAGCCATGGCTGAGGACTTAACTGAGTATCTGAACGAGAACGGCATTCGTGTCAGGTATTTGCACTCAGACATTAACACCGTCGAACGTATGGAGATCATCCGTGACCTCAGATTTGGTGAATTCGATGTGCTCGTCGGGATCAACTTACTGCGCGAAGGACTTGATATGCCGGAAGTCTCGCTGGTTGCGGTTCTCGATGCCGACAAAGAAGGCTTTCTGCGTAGCGACCGATCGTTAATACAGACGATTGGTCGTGCCGCACGCAATGTGCGAGGCACCGCTGTGCTGTATGGGGACGAAGTAACAGGATCCATGCGCCGAGCGATTGATGAAACGAATCGCCGTCGATCGAAACAAATTCAATTCAATGAAGAACACGGTATCACGCCCAAATCGGTCGAGAAGGATGTCGCCGATATTCTGGAAGCGGGACAAGCGAGTAAGCCGGGCGAAGCGCGTCGCAAACGACGGGAACGTCTTGAACGGCAAACTGCGCGAACAAGTGTCGCGTCGGCGGTGGAATTGGGCAGACTGCTTGAAAAACTAGAAAAGGAAATGCTAGAACATGCAGCGCAGCTGGAGTTTGAGGAAGCTGCAGCACTTCGCGACGAGATTCAGGAACTCAAGGAGGAGGCGTTCGTCGACGGAAGATAGGTGGTGGGCGTACCAAGGATCGAACTAGGGACCTCTACGATGTCAACGTAGCGCTCTACCGCTGAGCTATACGCCCACAGTTTGAATTATGACTACTCGCTTGATCCTGTCCAAATACCGCGAGCGCTTTGTTAAATCGAATATCTCACTCGTGTAACAATCTGTAAAATTTCGCTCCTTGAAAAAACGCACTGTGTTTTTCAATGCATCGTAAAAGACGATGCGCTTTCGACCTAAGGTAATTGAGGTATTGCTGATTAACAAGAGATCCGAGGTTCGCTCTTAACGTGGCGAGTCAATCGTCACGAGCGCCACGTGCGTTACTTAACGAGGACATCAAAGCACTACAGGTTCGCCTAGTAGGGTCAGACGGAAAGCAAATTGGCATTGTGCCGCGGAGTAAGGCGTTGGCCGAAGCCCGCAATGAAGGTCTTGATTTGGTGTTAATCGCACCAGATTCACACCCGCCGGTTTGCAAGATCCTTGACTATGGAAAGCATGTCTTCGACCAAAAGAAGAACAAAGCTGCGCAAAGGAAACGACAAAAACGCACGCAAATCAAGGAGCAAAAGTTCCGTCCAAATACCGACACGGGTGACTACAACATCAAGTTGGGTCGGTTGATGCACTTTCTTGATGAAGGCGACAAAGTCAAAGTGAGCTTGCGGTTTCGTGGAAGAGAAATGACTCACCCCGAAATCGGTATGGATCTTATGAGCAGGGTGACAGAGGATCTCAGCGATTGGGCGACAGTTGAGTACCCGCCCAAGATGGAAGGTCAGCAGATCACAATGATCCTGGCGCCGAAGAAACGACAAAAAGGCGTCAGCTAAAAAACCGCTCGTTCTACAAACTCCAAAAACAAATGCCAAAACTAAAGACACACAAAGGTGCGTCGAAGCGATTTAAACGCACCTCAAGTGGTTATAAGCACCATCGTATGGGCAAGAACCACATGAACATGAAAAAGTCGAACCGCAGGCGACGTGCATTGCGAGGATTCAAGGATGTTTCGTCGGCCGATGCGCCGAAACTGGATCGGCTTTTACCACTCGATAAATGAAGAAACGATGGCACGTGTGAATAAGAGCGTTGCATCACGCGCTCGACGTAAGAAGATTCTTAAGCAGGCAAAGGGTTACTACGGTGCTCGGAGCCGTACGTTTAAAGTAGCGAAGCAGGCGGTTATCAAGGCTGGACAATATGCATATCGTGATCGGCGCCAGCGGAAACGTCAATTTAGATCTCTATGGATCGTTCGGATCAATGCGGCAGCGCGGCAACACGGCATGTCATATAGTCAATTCATGAACGGTTTAAAGAAAGCATCGATCCAACTTGACCGAAAGGTTCTTGCACACCTTGCCGTCAGTGAAGCGGATACGTTTGCAGCGGTCGTTGAACGTGCCAAACAGGCAGTCGCTACCTAAACCCTAAGCCGTGCTCGCGTTAACAGCGTTGTGCGAGTTCTTAGCTTGTATCCCGTTAGAGTAGATTTTGGCAACTGAGCTTGATACGCTTCGTACGGATGCGCTAAAGCGTATCAAAGGAGCTGACACCGACCGAGCGCTCGAAGATTTACGGGTTGCGTATTTAGGTCGCAACGGCCAAATTACGAAACATTTAAAGTCCATTAGGACGCTTCCAAAAGAAGATCGTCCTACCGCAGGCGCAGCGATCAATGCTGCAAAAGCAGCAATCGAGACCGCTCTAGAAGAGCAGGGCGAAGCGTTACTTAGGACCGCTCGATCAAGTAATTTAACGGAGGCCATCGATGTCACGCTGCCTGGGCGGCAACGGCACGGTGGTGGTCATCATCCTGTCAATCAGACCATTACGAGGATCGAGTCGTTATTTGTCGCGGCGGGTTATCGAATCGCTCTTGGACCCGAGATCGAGGACGACTACCACAATTTTGAAGCGCTAAACATTCCGGCAAACCATCCAGCACGTGCCATGCACGACACGTTTTACCTGACTGATGGCTCGCTATTGCGCACACATACGTCGCCGGTTCAGGTTCGCGTAATGCAGAAGATGCCACCGCCAATTCGAATCATCTGTCCAGGTCGAGTCTACCGAAAGGATCTTGATCGCACGCACACTCCAATGTTTCATCAGGTCGAAGGATTGGTGATCGATCGTGGTATTTCGTTCGCAGACCTGAAAGGAACCGTTTTAGGTTTTTTAAACGAGTACTTCGAACGCGAGGTTGAGGTTCGATTTCGACCTTCATATTTTCCGTTCACGGAACCCTCTGCGGAAGTGGACATCATGGGTGCCAAAGGGTGGACCGAAATCATGGGATGTGGCATGGTGCACCCGAATGTACTTAGTGAATGCGGAATTGATACCGAGATCTATTCTGGATTTGCATTCGGGTTCGGCGCAGATCGTATGACGATGCTGAAGTACGGGATCGATGATCTTCGTATGTTGTTTGAAAACGATATTCGCTTTCTGCAGCAATTGGCGTAGGTTGTCGCTATGAAAATCAGTGAAAAGTGGCTGCGCAGCTGGATTGATCCGGATATAGATTCTGAACAACTGTGCGACCAGTTAACGAATCTTGGATTGGAAGTCGATGGCTACGAATCAACGTATAAACATCTGTCGGGTGTAAGCGTTGCAGAGATCACGTCGATCGAAAGCGTTGATGGTGCTGACGAAAAAACAATAACGAGCTGCACAGTAGATACAGGTCAGGGCAGCGTTCAAGTCATTTGCGGTGCACCGAACGTAAGTGTTGGTATGAAGTCAGCGTATGCCGAAGAAGGTGCTACGTTGAACGAAAAAGATCGCGTGAAGAAAGCCCGACTCTACGGTGTCGAGTCAGATGGCATGCTCTGTAGCGGAGCGGAATTAGGCATCAGTTCTGACACAAGTGGCATTCTGGATCTATCGAAAGATCTTCAGGTCGGCATTGATGTCAAGGATGCCCTCGATCTCGATGACGTCACGGTCGATATAGACCTCACGCCAAACCGCGGCGATTGCCTCTCGGTCAGAGGCATTGCTCGAGAGGTTGGGGTGGTAAATCGTCTCGCCGTTCACGAAGCGCAAGTCGAGATTGTCCCCGCACAAATAACGCAAGAATTGCCTATCGAACTCGCCAATCCGATCGGTTGTCCGCGCTATCTTGGTCGTGTTATCGCGAACATTGATTCGAGCGCTACGACACCGGCTTGGATGGTGCAGCGCCTCATTGGTTGTGGTCTACGACCGATTGACCCGGTAGTCGATGTAACGAACTACGTCATGCTGGAACTAGGGCAACCATTGCATGCATTCGATTTAGCTAATGTTCGTAACGGCATCGTTGTGCGGGACGCTAAAGCGGATGAGAAGCTGACTTTGCTCGATGGCACGGAAATCAAGTTTGAAGCAGGAACACTGCTGATCACAGATGGGGATACGCCACTTGCCATCGCTGGAGTGATGGGTGGTGAGGGTAGTGGAATTCAGGACGATACAAAGGACGTATTCCTTGAATGCGCCTACTTCTCGCCAGAAGCAATCGTCGGTACGCCGCGACTTTATGGGCTTCAGACGGATGCGTCGTTGCGATACGAACGAGGTGTCGACCCACACCTGCAATTCGACGCGATTGAACGTGCGACGCGGTTGCTATGTGAAGTCGTTGGTGGCGAACCTGGTCCCGTCACGATTGCCGAGGCGACAGACCATATTCCGAACAACCGAAATATCACGTTGCGTAAAGATCGGCTAGAGATGCTGATCGGCGAGAAGATCGCTGATGCCGAAGTTGAAGACGTCTTCACGCGCTTGGGATTTGATATTGAAGCAAACAGCGAGAGTTGGAAAGTTGGCATTCCTTCTTATCGGTTCGATTTGTCGATTGAGGAGGACTTGGTAGAGGAAGTTTGTCGAGTCCACGGGTACAACCGGATCAGCGCATCCCATCCCGTTGCGTCGCTGCCATTTGATGTTGAACTTGACCGGGTTTCAGAGTCTCTCGCTGTGCGTAGCCGAATTGCAGAGTTAGGGTACTATGAAGTCATAAATTACAGTTTTATTGAGAAGGAACTGAACGACCGTTTTGTTCCGATGTTCCAAGCACCGCAGGTAGAGAATCCGATCGCATCGCAATATGCGTCGATGCGCAAGACACTAATCCCAGGTCTGATTACAAGTGCTCGACACAATCTAACGCGTCAACAGGAGAACGTACGTCTCTTTGAGCACGGTAAGTGTTTCGCAATAAAAAATGACAGTACGCTTCAAGAGGATCGCGTGGCTGGTATCGCATTGGGATCGAGCCAACCTGAAGGTTGGGCAGAAGCACAACGAGGAATCGATTTCTACGATGTAAAAGGCGATCTAGAACGAGTATTTAGGTTATTAGGGACGAGCGTGACATACGAGCGTTCAGATTGTGCGTATTTACATCCTGGACAAGCGGCTCGCATCCTGAATGACCGTGGCATCATCGGAGACTTCGGCAAGCTCCATCCCGAAATCACGATGGCCATGGAATTACCCGATCAAACATTTGTTTTCGAATTGGATGCTCAACCGTTCACGAAAATTGACGCACAGCATGCCGAACATGTTGCGCCGTTTCCGTACGTCCGTCGCGACCTTGCCTTGCTAGTGGCGGAAGATGTTCCCGTTCAAGCGCTGTGTAATGCGGTTCGTGTAGAACTAGCTGATTTGCTATCCGATCTTACGGTCTTCGATGTCTACGAAGGTGAGAACGTAGAAACGCAAAAAAAGAGTGTTGGACTTGGTTTACTGCTACAAGATAAGAAAACGACTTTGACCGATGCGACCGTCGCGTCACGAATGGAGTCATTACTTGCCAAGTTAACCGCCGAATTTAATGTCATACAACGTTGACACGCCGGACAAATTTGCGATAAAATCTAAACAATTCAATGAGTTGAAGCAGCATTGTGGCAGACTCAGATCGCATCAACGAGGACGCGAACGCTGCTGACGATAGCAAACGTAGTAACGATAGGGTGGGTGACGAATCACTTGCGGATTCGCAAGGTAAAGTAACTCGTGCGACTCTCGCACAGGTTATAGGCGAAAGAATCGGACTAAGTAATAGTCTTTGTAACGACTTAGTTATAAGTTTTTTTGATACTATTAAGCAATCTCTGATTGCCGGTGATACCGTCAAGATTCAGAAGTTCGCAACGTTTAATTTGCGCTCAAAAAAAGCACGTCCGGGTCGAAATCCAAAAACTGGAGAAGAGGTTGAGGTTTCGGCCCGGCGTGTTGTTACATTTAGACCTAGTCGTAAATTACGAAATCTTGTAGATTCTCGTGGTCGAGAAAGCGAATCGTAGATCTGGTACCGGTAAGGTCTACTACCAGATCTCGGAAGTTGCTCAGCTAACTGGGGTTAACGAGTCAACGTTACGCAATTGGGAAGAACAGTACGAAGAGCTGCGAAATGTTCGTCGCATTAACAATCGACGTCACTATACTGCGGCGGATATTGCTTCGATTGAACGGATAAGTGAGAAGCGGTCCAACAAAGATACGACGGACGAAATACGCGAGATAGAAGATTCAAGCCCGCAAGTATCAGAGCTAGCTGGAAAAATCACGAAAACGACTGAACGCGACACATTAACGCCGAAGCAAGTAAGAACCCTGGTAAAAGCGTTGAGGGAAGTTAGAAAGGAGCTTCAGAAAATCGCTTCTCAATTGGCATGAGAAGTAAATTTTGGCGTAATATCGAGCGATATTGATTCGCTTCGTCTACCTAGGCAAGTAAGTTCGAGCCGGACGCAACTCATCGCCCGCGGTGACTGCCGGAATGGGAAGTGCTGGGTCGAATTCGTCATTCGGCTGAATGTGCTCTGACCAGACTTCGCTACCTGCGTGTATTGAGGTGACGGAAGCGTAACCGTTGAGTGCCAAACCTAGATCTGTATCCGCTTCAGGCGGAGAGGGAGGAGGCGCCATCTTCAAGATAACGTGTTCGTCTGTCTGCTCACCAATGGTGCTGCGGATATTGTTAAACGGTGCCATTCCCCCCCAGCGGATCCCCTTGATTTCGTTCACTGGCAGACTAGGTACGTTTAGATTCACGGTACACCGTGGCGACGCAAGTTCGAGTGCAGAAAGAACAACGACCGCGTAATGTGCCGCCGCCTGCCAGTGAATCGGGTCGGTTTGTGATGTGCTTACCGCCAAACCACGCATACCAAAGTTTTGCGCCGCTAACGCCGCGCCGACGGTACCGCTATGTAGGACTGAACGACCGGTATTAAAGCCGTCGTTTATTCCAGAGACGACGACGTCGAAATCTACCCCAAATGCGCCTAGTTGGCCAATCAGAACACACGTTGCCGGGGGCGCATTCAATCCATAGGCACGCCCATTGAAACCATCAATGGTTTGTTCTTTTAGAGCGATTGGTAAACCCGCGGTAATCGTGCCTAGCGCAGCGCTCAATCCCGATGCGTTAAAGTCCGGGGCTACAACGGTCACGTCACGGCCAGAGTTCTCGATGTGAACGGCAAGGGCGTGCAAGCCTGGGTGTTCGATCCCATCGTCGTTTGTCACCAGCACGCGTGTTTTCGAACTCATGCGACGCATTATGCGACCACGAGATTAGCTTATGGAAAGCTCGTATTAAGTGCGTGTAGAAATGCGTTTGCGTATAAACGTATGCGTGAAACGATATCAACGAGGTAGTTAACGATGGCGAAACGGGCGCACTTAATCACGGGCGGCTTCCCACTCGGGACGAATGCGGGCCACGACATGGATTTCGTTCGTCTGCGATTGCTTGACGTTCTCTACGAAGCAGGTTGTCAGACGTCTGTGTCCAACAGTTTCAATGACATCAATGATCAACTTTCCGGTGCTGATCTACTTGTGAGTTATGTTGCGGGGCCGTTCCCTGACTTGGATCAATGTCAGGCGGTCGACGATTGGTTACAAGATGGTGGGCGTTGGTTCGCTTTGCACGGAACAAGTGGTGGAAAAGCTGCACGCGTTGAGCCAGAGGGTCGGCGGCGCGAGATGGTGCGCTTACCGCACCATGATTTGCTTGGTGCGTTCTTCTTGAATCATCCACCCATACGACGTTTTAGAGTACGTGTACAGAGAAAAGACCATCCGATTTTTGAAGGTTTACCTGCTGAATTTGAAGTTGCTGATGAGCTCTATTTGATTGAACCTATGGCTGATACCAGTCCACTGTTGACGACGGAACTCGCGCAAGATCCATCACCGCCAGGATTCGGATTCGTTTATTCTGAGGACACATCCATACAGCCCGACGGCAAGACACGCATCTTGGGCACAGAACGAAGAGTTGGAAAAGGGTCGGTCGTATACATCGCTCTGGGACACACGCATGCGCCAGAAAACAACAGTCAGCCCTTCGTAGATGAATCGGTTACACAGGATGGAAGCACGCCGACGACATTCCGTGGTGTGTGGGACGACGAGCACTTCAATCGCATCGTCTCCAACGCGGTCACGTGGGCAATGGCCGCGTAACGTAGCACGAGCGAACAGTCGACATGGATCAATCACATCTAGAGCACAGACTGACCGATGAAGAACGTGAGTCATTCAACACGAACGGCTATTTCATCGTACCCAAAGCACTAGATAGAGCTACTGTGGACCAGCTAATAGTGGCAACCGATGAACTGGAACGCGTACAACGACCGGCATATGAAGCGAGAGGGCTAAAACCTCATCAATCACTTAACGTCCTAGATTTCATGGGGAAGGATGATCGGTTTCTCCCTCTGATCGATTGGCCGAAGACGTTTATGAAGGTCGTGGACATTTTGGGTTGGCACATCCAGCTCTATCACTCACACATCATCGTCACGCCGCCATTACCCCAATCGAGCTGGAATAACAAGAGAAGACTTGGATGGCATCAAGATAGCGGTCGTATCAACATCGACATTGAATCAAATCCCCGTCCCCGAATCTCCTTAAAAGTCGGGTTCTTTATTACGGATACCACAGAAACGGACCGAGGTAATTTTCACGTTGTACCCGGAAGTCACCGACACAATACGTTGCAGCTACCCAACGATCCTGATGGGGATCCACCGAATGCGGTTCCAATTTGCGCTCGACCGGGTGATGCTGTATTTTTTGATCGCCGTTTGTGGCACGCGGCAGGGCGAAACACATCGACGCACACACGAAAAGCGCTGTTCTACGGGTATAGCTATCGCTGGTTGAAGCCGCGTGACAACATGACCGTTGCACACTACATGGCTGACGCTGATCCAGTTCGAAAACAGCTGTTAGGGGCGAGCCCGAACGGAGGATTTGGATTCACTTCACCGACCGACGAGGATGTACCACTTAAAACGTGGATTGAGGAAAACCTAGGTAAAGACGCTGTTATTCCTTAATGCGCTGCTTATACCCCTCGCAGAAATCCGTGCAATCCATTTCCAATTAAAGCTTGGCCAATGTGGTCAATGTGTTGAGGGGATACCGTGGTATGTTGTCGCACAACCCTAATGTCTCGTGCATGTTTCTCTAGCGGATGGCCTAGATAGTTAGCTGAAGTTCCTGCGGCCTCGAGAAGTGATTCAACAACATAAACGCATCCGGTCGTTGCTTCACTCGCAAGTAGATGCGCGATCGCAATGTCTTCGTCGCTTAGACGATCTCCACGATAGCAGATTTCGGTGACGCGTTCGGTGTGTTCGTACACCGCGGCTCGATGAGCTCTTATGCGTGCTTCTGCTTTCGCAAGTTGACGTTGAGCAAAAGGACGATCCTTGAGTTTCTTGTTCGCAAATCGTGGTGTTTTGCCATGAGCGAGTTCGATGAAAGCCTCGATAGCGGCGCGGGCGATACCCAACGCGACAGCGATCTTATTGAAGGTCAGGCGAACGTTTAAAGGGATGGACAATTGGTTTGAAGGCATGTCGCCATGCCCGAGAGTGGCGACGACATGCGTGTCTGCAACGACCTGATCAACGATGCGTACGTCGTGCGAGCCCGAACCACGCAAACCTGACACATGCCAGGTATCGACGATTTCGAAACGTCCTTTCGGCAGAATTGCGTAGTAACGAACGTCGTCTGACTCATTGTCCTCATTGATCTTTCTTACCGTCGCGCCAAAGACGTGTGCATTGTGAACGCCGCTCGCGAACTGCCATTGTCCATTGATGAGCCAGCCTCCTTCGCAGGGGCGTGCTTCGCCCACCGCGGCAGTTGAGCTCGCCATGATGACTCCCGGATCTGCAACGACTTCCGCGCACGTTGCCATTGAGGGTCCAACGAGCGCGAATGTCTCAATGCCAATCATTAGATTCCATCCGGCGCTACCGTCGGATCTTGACACTTCCTCTATAACCCGCATCTGGGTTGTGGGATCGGCATCTGCACCTCCAATCGCGATGGGAGCACCCAAGCGATATAGTTGATGCGCAGCGAATGCCGACGCGACCTCATTTGGAAGGTGGCGAATGCGATCCGCTTCGGTCGCGTGCGTCCGTATCAGCTCACGAAGCGATTCCGCTCGGTTGAGCCAATCAGTTGCACTACGCTTTGACTTTTGCACGCCGCTCCGCACTTATGTCCACAGCACGATGATCGTATTCGAGATGGATAGGATGCTCTGTCCTCCAAACGAAGCTGACTCCAAACGATGGAGTAACGCCTGCACCGGGATCCGACTCCATGTCGAGTGAGAACTTCCCGACTAACGGCGTGCGATAACCGTGAAGCATAGAGTATGCACCCTAGTGAAATGGATTAGAAACACGGTAGTACCATGCGTGTTAACCTACCAATTAGACCCATCGTGCTAACCCGGCGCTAGCTATGAGCGAAGTAACCTGCCCAAACTGTGGATCCGTACGTCCCAACGTGTTCTGTGGTTATTGCGGTCAAAACAGTCGAGACTACAACGACTCTTTCTGGACGATCGTAAAAGACGCGATCGGAGAGATGTTTGAACTTGACGGTCGCGTGATTCGCTCGATCAGGAGCATTTTTCGACACCCAGGGCAACTCTCGCTTGCGTTCGCGGAGAACCGACGGGCGAATTTCGTCAACCCGTTTCGGCTGTTCATGTTTACCACGATTCTCTGGTTTTTCTTGTTCGGCCTCAATTTTCCTACACCGGGTGACCGTCCCGAGGTCGATATGGATACGTCTTCTGTCGTATCAGATGAATCCGAACGGGAGCGACCGCATGTGCCTGCACCTGTCCGAATAGCAGTAAACATCGATCCTGAAGCTCTTAAGGAATCTGAATCTGATTTTTCCGAAGGCATTGAGATATTGCGCGGACATCTTGAAGGCGACCGTGCGCGAAAACTCAACGAGATGCTTGCGGCGAATGAGGAAACGCAGCGCCTCGGTCCCATAAGAGGGATTGCACATCTATTGAATGCTCAGCCTGACATACCGCAGTGGCTGCAGCGACTGATGGCCAATGTTGTTGTCGATGCGGTACATTCGCCGCAGCTATTAATGAACGAATTGATCGACAACCTACCGTTGATGATGGTCGTTTTATTACCTTGGTATGCGATTCTTCTCATGGTGTTTTTTGGGAGAAAAGGGAAGCGCTTTATTCACCACTTGGTATTCGCCATTCACGTCCATTCGTTTAGTTTTATCGTGCTTACGATCGGGCTTTTGACACCTGCATCGGGTCCGTCGGCCGAAGCGTCGTATTGGGACACAGCTTGGGAATTTTTTGACCGGCTTCTGTTTATAGCCCTAATGGTCCACACGTATTTTGCGTTTCGGCGTTTCTACGGGCAAGCCCACTTTCGAACGCTTGTAAAGTACTTTAGTCTTGGATTTTTTTATCTATGGGGATTAGCTCCCGCATTTTCACTCGTGATCGTTCTTCTATTAACCGACTATCTGTAGAACGCTATGCCAGTGCGCGATGTACGTTTTCCAAGACGTCGATGATGGCATCAACAGAGCGAGCACCGGACTGGAAAATTGCGGTGGCATTGATTGATCCATACTCAAAACCCCAACCTTCAACTTGCTCAGCACGCGCTTTCACGCGATCCAAATCCCGGTAAAACATGCGTCCAGCATCGTCACGTGGAGGCACGTCCAGCATCATCTGTAGCCCGAATGCGTCGGGATCCTTACCAGCACTCTCCGCACCTGCCAATACCAAAGCTATTGAACGTAATGCGTCGACTTCATCTTCAATTGCGTTAGCAAGCCACCCGTCACCAAGTTTCCCTGCTCTTGCTAAAGCGGGATCGCTCATTCCACCGACCCAAACCGGCAGGTTAGACCCTTGCGGTGATTTTGGCTCCATCGCCATGCTTTCGGCGGAATAGTGGTCGAATTCGTAGGAGATCAACTCGTCGCGCCAACACGTGCGCAAGACTTCGATTGCATCGTCCATGCGTCGACCGCGATTTGAGAACGACTCCTCGAGCATCTCGTATTCGGATTCCTGCCAACCGACGCCAATGCCTAGTCGCATACGTCCTCCAGACAGCGTGTCGATTGTTTGGACCTGCTTTGCGACAAGCACGGGCTGCCGTTGTGGTAACACGAGTACTTCCGTACCCAATCCAATGCGCTCCGTATTACCTGCGATGAACGCGAGCGTGGTTAGGGCTTCCATGATCGGCATCTTGGACGGATACATTGGTGGTTCCCGAGATTCTGTGGGGTATCCCATGATCACGTGGTCGAAAATCTCCAGCCGATCGTACCCAATATCCTCGATCGCCTTAGCGAGACGAATGACGTTTTCGGGGCCTTCGCGATAACTAACGCTAGGGAATTCCACGCAAAGTTTCATGTTGACCTTAAGCGCTCCTGAAGCGCGGCATTTTAGACGGCGTGTGAGGCAGTAGAACATCTGCTCGATAAGCCGACATTTTCAGTAAGAACAGGAAAGGGCTTCGTGCGTGTCCATTTGCACTGAACGCGTTTCTTGATTGGATTTAGTGTTGTAAACGAATCTCAATCGCGTTCGATGATGAGGTGTTGTGGATACGTGTTTTTTTCGGCCAGGCTAACTTACCATTCGATTACCGTCAATGTGCATGTTGCCTAAAAGTCCGTAACTAACGTGAATGTCTATGCGCCGGTACGGAAGCACTCATTTTTTAACATTCTTCTTTCGATACATTGATTTGAGACGGAGATTCTGATGAGATCAGGAGTTGTACTAGCTGCGTGCCTAATCTGCATTGTCTCGTTAGCACAAGAAGAAGCGGATTGGTACCCTTCGAAATATGGCGCAGGCGACACACTTGGAGCGATAAATAACCTAAGTGAGCAAGGAACGGTGAATGCCGCCAAGCTAGTCAAGACTGGTAAGGTTTATCCATTGGGAGTTCTCACCGGCTGGGCAACCCCTGCATATCCTCCAAGAACCTACTCAATCACTATCCTCGACGGACCAGGCACAGGTGCGACCCAAGGTGAGAACAGAACCTCTGGCAATGATGATTTGCTAGTAACCTGGATGGGCATCGGTAGTCAAATCGACGGATTGGGACATATCGGAATTGATCATGTTTACTACAACGGCTTAAAGGCCGAGGATTTTGTTGGCATGACCGGATTAACGGAATTGTCGGTCGACAAACTGCCACCAATCGTTACACGAGGTGTACTGCTTGATATGACCGCCCATTTTGGTGTGGATATGTTGCCCGAGGGAACTGCTTTCAATTCTGCGGAAATTCAAGCTCAGGCGGCGGCGCAAGACGTTGCTATAGGAAAAGGCGATGTCGTGCTGTTCTACACCGGGTGGATCAATTTAACCGGCGTGGACAATGAACGATTGATGGCTGGTGAACCCGGTCTCGGCGTCGACGGGGCAACGTGGTTGGCGAAACAAGAGGTGGTGGCGGTTGGCTCAGATACGTGGGGGCTTGAAGTAATTCCACATGAAGATGCGGCACTTGCCTTTCCAGTGCATCAAGAGTTGCTAACGAAGAATGGGGTCTACATTCTCGAGAACATGGACACGCGCGAGTTGGCGAAAGATGAAGGGTGGGAGTTTATGTTCGTGCTTGGTCAACCTCGATTTGAAGGTTCTGTTCAAGCAGTGATTAATCCAATAGCGATTCGGTGACAAATCTCGTGCACGGCATGAAAGGTGAAAAATGACGGTGAGTCAAATAGAAGCTAATTAGCCTCTCGTCCAAAAAGAAGAGACAGAGGGGATAAGCCTCTGCCTCCTTCAATGCATGAGTGACAGTCCTAAGCGGTTCTGCCCTCAGCCATTGATATTTCCACGATCACCTCCTTTTAATAAAACCAACGTTGGTGCAACTTTAGCAGATTTAGGCGTTTAAATCAAGGCGAGGTCGTGGATCGGGTGTTTTGTTAGCTTGAGAAGTTCAATACGGTTGAGTTCTCTGCATACCAGTGAAATGTCATGCATATTGAATGTGTGGACGACTTATGTACCTGACAATGAAACTACGATAGTGCCTTCGGCTGTATGGAGACCCGATTGATTTTCGTTCCATACGTTTAAATCGACTAGCTCTTCGCCGTTTTCTTGATAACACCTCTTGACATTTCCATACACCGTGTTGGTATCGCCGACGACATTTGGGTGGCGAACACGCGTGTCCATGCTCTTGATCGTCGCATCGTCACCCGCCCAATCCGTTGCAATTTGGCACAGCCAGCAGACACGCTGCGGACCCCAATCGAATTGACCCGGCATGTTTCGCCGTTCTTTTGCGTGTTTTTCGTCATATCGACCGCCGCCACCGAGGTCTTGGGAATCTTCCGCTTCGAGTGCCGCTCGAGGCGACCGACCAGTCCCGACGACGCCGTGGGTAAATAAAAACAGTTCAGTGACGGTGTAGGTACCTTTTTGAAGCGTCTCTATCGCCTCACCTTCGACGACATCGCGCCCGGTGCGGATACGATTCCCTCGTCGGACTCTCTCATGAACCAACGGATCAGGTGCGGTTTCCGTGACATTAGTTTTGACCTCACGGTCATATTGAATCGTTTTGCCCGATCCAAGATTCTTGTAACGCGCCATATTGGTTTTCTTAGTAGCGACAAGTTCTTGACGCTGATTGAAGTACTCGACCATAGCGGAGCATATAAGGAAATCGCCAATCCGGTCAGAGTGTTTTCGTGTCGAGCCAAGTATGCTCTCTTGGGCACGAATCCTATCGCCACGCCATATCGTCTTATGGAACGTGATCTCACCGCCTGCGTAGTTCATCGGGAAATTCGCTGACGACAATCGTCGTCCATCGATGGCGCCGTTGATCGCTGCGGCGATACCGAGGCTTGCACCGTAAATAAACATCGGCGGTGCGGTGACTTCGCCAAAGCGACTCTGAGTTGCGTACTCCTCGTCTCGCCATAGTGGGTTGTAGTCCCCAACACCGTCGCCGAATCGGCGTATGTTGTCTAGACTGGCTTCCCGATATCCACGGGATGGTAATGTGACGCCCGTTCCTGCGTTGTATTCCTCTTCGAATTGGTCTAACGTCGTGATTGCTGCTACCATGGCGAGTCTCCGATTATTTTCGAATAGGGATTATGCGGAGCGAACGCGTAGCCGAACGCACTGTCTTAAGTCTGGGTCCTGACTACATGGCGTTATGACTATTAACTGTAGTGGTTCGGAATGTGGGTTATTGATAGAGTCAACGTATGAGTAATGCATCAGTAAATATACCGGGTATAAGAACACAGCCTGCATCGGTCACTCGAAAGATGGCTGCGGCCTTACCAGGTCTGCGAGAGATAGCTGCGCAAAGAGGACTAAAAATCCACCACCTGGGAGCAGGCTACCCACACCCTGAAGTCACCAATCCAAAATCTTTCATTGATCGTACCGATCAGTGGTTCGATCATCTATCAAAGCGGGAAGGGTTGAACGATCCAAGCGAATTACCTGCGTTTATACGGGATGCTTATGCATATACGGATACGATGGGACCGGTCGGCCCACGTGAAAGTTTTGCTCGTGTATACGGTAACGACTGGGACGTGCAGATCGACCCAAATCGCCTCATCCCCACGATAGGCGCTACAGGCGGTATCGCGCTTCTATGTTCAGTATTTGAACGGATTGGCGCAAAGATCGCATACATTACGGATGCGCCAACTTATGCTGGATTCATTGCGCGTGCGACATTGAATCAACAAGCCACGATTTACAGCATTCCTATGGATCGAGAGGGCGCTGACCCTGATGCGCTTCGAGATCAAATCCGGCAAGCGAGAGCGGATGGGAAACTCGTACCGTTTTACTACACTGTCCCAGACGGACATAATCCTGCTGGCTTTTCGTTTAGTGCAGAGCGTAAGCAAGAACTGCTTCGCGTCGCCGAAGAAGAGAACATCCTGATTGTCGAAGACGCACCGTATCTGTACATCAACTACAACACCGATCGTAAAGCCAATCGACCGTTTGTTTCGCTTAACCCTGAGCGTGCGGTGCATCTGTTCACAGGATCAAAGATTGGTTTACCTGGTCCGCGTGTAGGTTTCGTCTATTCCGAAGCTTCCGTGAGCGTGGATTACGGTTCAGATATCTCTTTAACTGAACTCCTGCTTTCAGAATCCAGTGGAGCTATTCTGTTTCACAATCCACTTTCAATGTTGACTTTCGAAGCTTTGTTGCGAAATATCGATGGGTCGTTACGCGAATCACTCTGGCCACTAGCCGAAGAGAAACTTGAGATATATCGTGAGAACCGTGATATCGTGTTAGGTGGCTTAGAACAGGGATTGGGTGCGCACCGCGATCACTTCGACTGGACGCAACCAGACGCAGGCTTCTTCAGTGCTTTCACGATCAATCACGAAGGGATCCATGTAAACGATGTATTCACAAACGGATTAGTCGAAAAATATGGCGTTGTAGTGGTTCCGATGTATGGTTTCTACCCAGACGATTTTTTGAAGCGTTCACCGAACGCGGGATACGATAAGTTACGCCTATCCTTTTGTTTCACCGAGAGCACGGGAGACGATCGGCGACGTGACCTGCACGAAGCCGTCGCTGCCTTTTGTCGCGCCATGAAGAAAGAGTGCGGCATTACTTAGGATTTTAAACTAACCCTTTGATATAGAAACCTTTTGCGTAGCAGTACGACCTTCATCAATCACCAGTCCTACGCCACCTTGCGAGAGTGAAGCATCATTTGCGGACACCAGTTTCTCGCCGTTCACGTAGCCGTCGATCGCGTCACCGTTTACTGTGAGCTTCAGCTGGTACTTTGTCCCAAGTTCCACATCGATTGCTGCTTCATCGAGAATTCGGGTTCCATCTAATTCCTTTACCAGTTGAACTTGGTTGTTCTCGGTCAAGACTAAACCGTAGTAACGCCTAAGCCCCTGGGTCCGAGCGGCAATTCCAGATCGCTTGACAAGGTGTGGGGTAACGTCGGCTTCTACACTATAGTCGCTCCAATCGCGACTTCCATATAGGAGTAGCCCTGTTCCTTTGTTGTGGATGAGTCTAAAACTCTCGGGATAGAAGGGGTGATAGGTATCTACCGCATTCACCCAAGCACGTCCCCACATAGTGCCTTTTCTTCGACCTAGCTCAAGTTCGGGCATTCCCTGCCAATCAAAATAATCCATAAGGATGGTCGAATCGGACGAAGCGCTACTGATTTCGATTCCAGTACTTGAAATCGGATAGCCGTCAGTCGATGGCACCTGCCAAGAGAGGATTTGGGTTTCACCGGGCGCTAACTGAATCGTGGGTCCGTGCAGGACGACGATTTGATCTTCTTCATTGAAGACACCAACACAAAGTGAGACTTCCGCACTTGATGACGCCTCCTTGTTGAGCGATAGCTGGGTCGTTAGAACTTGGCCAGGGTTGAGGTTAGGACTCGTCATCAGTCCATATCCGCGCCGTTCAAAATACTTGGCTGTGTCAAGTGATTCGATAAAGGTGTTCGTGAGCGCCCGCGCCTTGTCATCTGGTTTCATAGGGTCCAGTTGGATGGCCAAGCTTCTCGATCCATCGCCGTTCGCTTGATTAGAAACGTCGCAGTGGGTTCCGCGAAACCCTTGTACGGATCCTGGAAAAGAAAAGTGGTATCGCACACCGTTTTTCGGTTTAGTGAACGTTTCGCCATTCAGCTCACTACCGATTTGAACGATTCGTTGTGCCTGGGCTACCGCATCCGATACGCCACCGCTTGCATCAGCGGTAGGCAAATAGCAAATATCGGCAAACGGCGTGCGCCAGTCGGTATTACCGTCGATGCCATTAAGTCCATTACGTATCCCCATCAAACAGCCAAGATTTCCTGAATTACAGTCGGTGTCCCATCCTGCAGTATTCACGATCTTCAGCGCTTCACTAAAGTCGCCGTCACTATGGAGCAACGACATGATGATCAAACCGTGATTGGGCATGATGTGGCAATTACCACCGTATTTGTCGTACCCATAGTTTTCTTGGATTTTCCGAAACGTAGCGCGCCAATCAGCAGGGTTATCAGCATGCCAAGCACGAATATCACGAATCATCGTAGCTAGCGTGCTGTCCGCTGGTATCTGATCTAGACCCGTATCAATGAGTTTGTCGATATCCGTTTCGACGAATGCCTGCGCTTCCATGGCCGCCAAAACCTGCGCGCCGTAGACCGCTTCTCCGTCATGCGAGACAGACCCCGCACGCCGTGCGAAATCTGCGGCGCGTTCGGGATCCCCAGGACACACCATCGCCCAGCCATCGATGAAGATCTGAGCACCGATTTGTTCGGCGACGACTTTACCATTGGTTTCAATCGCGCCACTCTGAGGTGCGTCTATTCCGTCGCGTAGTCGAAGATAGGCGGTATGCTCTGTGGAATTGCCCAATCCGCCCCACCATAGAACGGAACGCCCTTCAATGAGATAGTTAAGCCACGTTTGACCAATCTGCTTCGGTGTTAGCTGCGGATCACAGTCGTAATCTTCAAGTGCACGAACAAACGTAAAGGTGCCTGATATATCGTCGTCGGTTACGATCAACGGTACGCCGACTTTGTCATGTACGTAGTAATCGATTTCGCCGAGTTGTTCTTCGATGCGCTCGTTTGTCCAACCTTCGAAGGGTCGACCAAGATAAACACCGATAATCTTTCCTAGGACACCGGCATATACACGTTCTGAGTAGTCGGCAGGTAGCATGGATTCTCCTGAATAACTTGCGCGAATAAGATACTAGGTCTATCCCTCGAATTATCAGCAGGAGTTCCTGTTATGTCTGACCACCTACAAAACGCATACGAAACCCTCACCGCGCGAATCGGCGAATCTTCGGCACCAACTGATTGGTTTGAAGTTACACAGGATCGAATTAACGATTTCGCTGACGTGACGATGGATCATCAATGGATTCATATTGATGAAGGTCGGGCAAAAGCAGGTCCGTTTGGAACCACGATCGCACATGGACATCTGACTCTGTCGATCATGGGTCACCTGCCTCGGTCAGTCGTCGAATCGGGTCCGAGGCTTGAAGGTCAGAAGTTGACTATCAACTACGGCTTTGATAAAGTGCGGTTCCCTGCACCTGTTCCAGTCGGCGCAAAAATTCGAACGCAAAGCACGTTAAAACGAGTCGAGATCAAGGGTGGCATGATCGAAACGATGAACGAAATCGTCGTCGAAGTAGAAGGACAGGAAAAACCTTGCTGCGTCGCCGAAAGCTTAGGTCGACTGGTCTTTTAAGCGAGTGGATGGAAAATCTATCGCTACCACGTTCATCTCAGACGATTAGACCGACGTTGACGTAATGACTGCAGCAGTTTCGTACAAGAACATACAGATCTGGGACGGCGAGAGTGCCGCGTACCTCCTAGAGACGTCCTTAACGATTGAGTCTGGACGAATTACGGCTATTGGTGACGCTAATCCTCAGGCGCGAGACTGTTCGGGATTAACCGTTATACCTGGCTTAATCGACAGTCACGTCCACATGACGTTAGATCCCGCTATTCATGATGTCGAAAAGCAACTCGCTCAGACTGATGACGACATAAGGAAAAAGATGCCCGATCGAGCCTTCAGCATGATCAAGGCGGGTATCACGTGTGCACGAGATCTTGGTGGCGGAAACTGGCTTGAGTTGGAATTGCGTGATCAGATACGAAAGGGTGAAATCAAAGGTCCTCGCTTACTTTGCGCCGGTCGTCCGATCACCTCAATTGAAGGGCACTGCCATTTCTGGGGCGGTGCTGTTCCGGGTGCGAGTGAAGCGCATCACGTGGTCGACCAAAATCGCGAACAAGGGGTCGATCTGATCAAGATCATGGCAACAGGCGGGATGTTCACGGCCAAAAGCCATCCCGGGCGTGCGCAGTTCAGTCAGGATGAATTGACCGACATCATTTCCTATGCGCACGACCAAGATTTTGCAGTTGCAGCTCACTGTCACGGTAGCGAAGGCATCGCGCACGCTGTATTCGCTGGTGTCGACACCGTAGAACATTGCTCCTGGATGGATACTGAAGGCCGCCGAGGTGAGTACCTGCACGACGTCGTACTCGAAATGGCTTCGCGCGATACCTGGGTTTCCCCTACAGTGAACGGGAATTGGGCACGATTCATCCAGTTTAACGCAGCTCATCTTGGGATCGTACGTCAGCAGTTTCGCGAAATGAAGGCGGCGGGCGTGCAATTTATCGCGTCGACGGACGCTGGTATTCCAAACGTGCGACACGACGATCTACCAAGAGCTCTGCCGGTATTTGCGAGGTACGCTGATATGCAACCTGTCGATGTTTTAAGAACTGCGACTAGCAACGCAGCTCGCGCACTTAACATTCACAGCGAGACAGGTACGGTCAAAGTCGGTCGTTCGGCCGATTTAGTGTTTGTTGAAGGCGATCCACTGAAGGATTTAGAGGTCCTCCAGAAGCCTGCATGCGTCGTTGCGCGCGGAATCGAATTCGAGAGCTAGGAGATACAACGAATGGAGTTTAGAGCAGAAATCCAGTCATACATCGCCGAGAACTGTCCGGAGAGCATTCGTGATCCAGACCAGCAAGCGACGCGAGATGATTGGCAAGCTTGGTCACAAAAGTACTTCGAGAGAGGTTGGTCCGCTCCAACATGGCCCACTAAATACGGTGGTGGCGGGTTGGAAAAGCCAGAAATCGCGATCCTTCAAGAAGAATTGCGCAAGCATCACGCAGTCGTTGGCGTAGGTGGAATGGGACTCACGATGATTGGTCCAGCGTTACTTGAATTCGGCACAGAAGAGCAGTGCATGCAGCACTTGCCGAAGATTGTTCGACAGGAAATTGTCTGGTGTCAAGGCTACAGCGAACCAGGCTCAGGTTCGGATTTAGCAAGCCTCCAAACGCGTGCAGTGTCGGACGGCGACGACTACATCATCAATGGCTCAAAAATCTGGACTTCGGGCGCGGATCATGCCGATTGGATGTTCTGTCTGATCCGTACTGATCCAGACGCGCCGAAACATGAAGGGATTAGTTTCATCTTGTTTGACATGAAGTCGCCCGGTGTGAGTGTAAAGCCGATCCTGCTCATTAGTGGCGCATCGCCATTTTGTCAGACGTTTTTGGATGATGTCCGCGTACCGAAGAGCCACATCGTAGGTGAGGTCAATAAGGGTTGGACGGTCGCAAAACGTCTCCTTCAATACGAGCGAACTTCGATTGGTGGTATCGGTGGTGGCGGTGGCGGTCCGCGTGCGAAGACGTTAGACGAACTCGCAAAGGAATGTGTCGGTGAAGATGACGGAAAGATCGCTTCAGCTGATTTACGCGACAGGATTACACATCATCGCATGAATGATCATGTGTTCGGGCTGACGACGCGCCGGTCCGGAGAGGAGACTAGAGCGGGTGTAGCGCCTACCTTTATATCATCGATGTTCAAGTATTACGGTACGGAACAAAACAAGAACCGCTACGATCTTCTTGTTGAGATGATGGGCGTGAACGGACTCGGTTGGTCGGGGGAGGAATTCGACCAGCAGGACTTAGGGGTTACGCGTCAATGGTTGCGCTCCAAAGCGAACTCAATCGAAGGCGGAACGTCGGAGGTTCAGTTGAACATCATCGCGAAGCGCATTCTAGGATTGCCTGACTAAGCAACGCGGTCCTTCGGTTGATGTGGACCTCTCTCAATTTGATAGAGGTCACGATTTCTTATTTGTAGTTGACTGTGGCGAATAGCTCTCTCCTTATGCGCTTTTCTGCAGCTTTAGAAAGGCGAATTCGTACACCTTTTGCGTTCCTCGTGATCGTCAGTATCGCTATGCCAATAGGTATGTCGGTATGGCAGGCATTACTCAACAACTATGCCGTTGAACAAATCGGTATCAACGGACTTGAAAACGGGATCATGCAGAGCATCCGTGAGGTCCCAGGATTTTTAGCGTTCACATCCGTATTCATTCTGCTGGTCCTGCGCGAGCAGGTATTTGCGGTCATTGCTTTGGCCGTGTTCGGTTTAGGTATCGCGATCACCGGACTTCTACCAACGGTTTATGGACTCTACTTTGCCGTCGTCCTGATGTCGATTGGGTTTCATTATTTTGAAACGGTGCGCCAATCGCTATCGCTGCAATGGTTACCTAAACGAGTTGCGCCTAGATTATTAGGGGCACTCATATCCGTCGGTTCTATCACCGCCTTCTGTACCTTTCTAACCGTATTAGCGCTCGTCAAGTGGTTGGAATTTGATTACGTAACGATCTATGCAATAGCAGGCGGCATCGTGCTGTCAATAGCTATTTTTGTTGCCATCGTAGCGCCGCGTTTTAAGTCGCGTGTCGAGCAGCGCAAGCAGATCGTGCTTCGCAGTAAATACTGGCTCTACTATGGTTTAACGTTCCTAAGTGGTGCGCGTCGACAGATTTTTGTCGCGTTTGCTGGTTTCCTGTTGGTCCAACGCTTCGGTTTTTCCGTTGCCAATATGACCGCATTGCTGCTCATCAACCATCTCGTGAACGCAATTGCGGCGGAACGGATAGGAGCTTGGATCGGAAAGATTGGCGAGCGACGCGCGCTCACCGTCGAGTATATTGGTCTGGCAGTTATCTTCAGCTGCTACGCGTTTGTCGAGACCGCGTGGGTCGCTGGTTTACTTTACGTGCTGGATCACTTTTTCTTTGCCATGGGCATCGCGATCAAGACATACTTCCAAAAAATCGCTGAACCGGCGGATATTGCTTCGACGGCTGGTGTGTCGTTCACGATCAATCACATCGCCGCGGTAGCCATCCCTGCGATCCTTGGTAGTATTTGGTTGGAATCGCACGCTGCCGTGTTCCTGATCGGTACGGCCTTTGCTGTATGCTCGCTTGCTTTGGCGCAGAATATCCCGAATTCGCCCTCCCAAGGAAATGAAGTCCAGATTGCGCCTACGTTTCTCCGACCGCGAACCAATCCTTAGACACAAAACGATCCGAACGCCATGAGTTCACTACCGCTTGCAGACATTACGGTACTAGACCTGACCATCGCACGAGCTGGACCTACCGCGGTTAGATTGTTGGCGGATTGGGGTGCAAACGTTATCAAGATTGAGCCACCGCCCGTCAAGTCAGGATCAATAACGGGTGGTCGCCATGGTCCAGATGAACAAAACTTACATCGAAACAAGCGCGGGTTGTGCATCAACCTGAAGCATGAAGAAGGACACGCCCTCTTTGTAGAGATGGTAAAGCGCGCAGATATCGTGGTAGAGAACTTCCGTGCTCCGGTGAAACACAGGCTAAAGGTTGACTACGAGACATTAGCTCAATACAACGAGCGGTTGATTTACGCGAGTATCTCAGGTTTTGGCCAGGATGGTCCCTACAGTGACCGCCCTGGCGTAGACCAAATCGTTCAAGGGATGTCTGGCTTAATGTCGATCACAGGACATCCTGGTGGCGGTCCTGTACGAGCGGGTATTGCGATCAGCGATACGACTGCAGGCATGTTCCTAGGGCAGGGCATCCTACTCGCGTTAATTCACCGCGAACGAACAGGTAAGGGGCAGTGGGTTCATACCTCATTGCTCGAAGGCATGCTGTGCAAGCTCGACTTCCAGGGTGCACGCTTTACGATGATGGGAGACGTCCCGAAGCAACAAGGTAACAACCATCCTACGAACTTTCCGATGGGAACTTTTCAGTGTAAAGATGGCTATGTGAACATCGCAGCGCCAACTGAACGAATGTGGGTGAGTTTCTTGGATGCCATCGAAGATACTGAGTTACGAGTAGATGATCGCTTCTTAACGCCTCGGGATCGGATCAAGAATCGCAATGAGCTTGAAACAGCCATTAACACAGCATTAGTGAATTTCTCGGTGGATCAGCTAGTTGAAAAACTCAATGCGAACGGCGTTCCTTGCGGACCTATCCTCGATGTTGGCGAAGGATTCACGAATCCTCAAGCGAAGCACCTGCAAATGGCAAAAAGCGCGCCACACAAGGAACTCGGTGATGTTAATCTCATCCGGTCACCGATCAATATGTCCGCTCTTCCGCATGCGGAGACCTTTGATCGTGCTGCGCCGAATCCCGGCGAACACACGCGCGAGATACTAGTGGAGTTTGATATAGCAACCGATCGTATCGACGCGCTCTACGACGCCGGTACGATCGGCTGAGACTATTGTTGGGTTAACGCGGCGACGACCTCATCGACGCAAGCTTCCGCCTTGAGTCGCATCTCTTCGTCTGTTGCATCCTGAATCGGATGCTGTACAAAGACGCACTTAGCGTCGTCCATCCCGAGAGCTTGGGCTTGGGTTTCTGCCGCGTCTACGAATTCCGTGGAAGCAATACTTACTGCAGGGATCCCCTGGATTTCAAACCAGACCGTGTCATGCAAACTGCACGTGGTACAGGACCCTCAGTCAGCCAGTCCTTCGACGACTAAATCCGCATTCGCTTTGATGTTCTGACGAACATCCGTCGGCGCTGGCTTAGTGAACGTTGGTTTTTCGAAACGCTTGACCTCTAACTTCGGATATCGTTCAGCCAACAATTCTTCCAACCGATCCAACAGGATGTTGCCACGTGGTTTGCGAATGTCTAGCAATGCGAGCCGACCTTCGAGGGACTCAGCACGCGCCGTGATAGAACGCGCGACTGGCTTCCGCTCGTCAGTCGGATCAAGAATGGTGCTCATGCGTAACCTCCTTGAAGTTCACATGTTAATTTTGCGCGACACAGGGATAGATCCCATACTGCCGCTTGCCCAGCCATGAAACACGGCTGAGAATTTACCCGCTTCTGATCCCGCAACCACGATGTGGATGCGATCTTCTGATGCGAACTTAGGTATTGGACGCGATAACTCTTCGTCTGACATGTTGGCGGCTGCCTGAGCCGGTATACCGACACCGCTCCTCGAGTCCGCGATTAGTTCACGGAATGGCACACTTGACACTTCCTGAATGCGTGCGCGAATATCCGCCTTAGACCAGCCATCGCGTTGAATCGTATCCACGTGCTCGGGACTGATAACTAGGATCGTATCGCCTGCACGATGCGCTTTTACGGCGTGGACCGCCCGCATCGACAGTGCGAAACTGCCGACCAGGGCTTCCGCTGATCGCGACGTTTGATCAACGATTTGCGCGGGTCCGCTCGACATCGCAAATATTGAGACAACCGAATCCTCTGGCTCGAAACCGCGTTCGACGTGGAGTGGTTCCCATGGGCTTCGTTCCTCCCATTCAGGGAAGCACATCGTGAATTTCATGGGATTGCCCAGTGTCGATCGTTCTGTACCACCTGGTTTTGCCCCGCCAATGTTGCGAACCGCAAGCCGGACAGCTCGACCGATCGCGGCATTCGCACGGGTACCTTGCCCAAGCGCAGACAACTTCATGTTCATATCCAACGCATGGCGTACTGGACCGTTCAGAATCATGACCGGTGTTCCGCCCATGGTGGTTGCAAATACGCCGTGGCAGTTGAATTCGTCCGTGCACATCGCTTCGATCGTCGCGATGACGACAGGTAGGTATTCGGGTTTGCAACCGGCCAATACCGCGTTTATCGCAATCTTTTCGACCGTCGCAGGCGCAAGGTTGGGCGGGATCGTCGCGACCACGTCTTGTGGATCGCGGTCGGTACCACCGAGTATGCGTATGACACGCTCTGGTGTTGGTGGTACGACGGGTAGACCGTCCGTAAACCCTTGATCGAACAAAAACTCGTGGACATCGTCGTGCGATGCGATTTCAATGCGACGTGCTCGTAACGGACTGTTCTCAGCCTCGGCTCGAAGACGTTCTGCAATGATCGGATCTTGCGTTAACGATCCACAGCCAGGACGCCAATCGGGAAGCAAGTTCCAATCGATATCCACATTGCTTATGTCTTCGCTGAGGAGGTCACGCCATTCGGACTTGTCGAAGCCAATAACTTCCTTTATCGGTTCGCCCACGTCATCAAGCAGTATTGCATGCGGAACCGTATCGAGTTCGTATGCAAATGACACGATCAACGTCGAGTCGTCAAGTACTGGTACAGACAACTCGTGATTTTTTGCGAGCAGCTCGTTTCCATCTGACGTTTGTCCGACGAGCAAAACGTCAGCATCGCCTTCCCGATGTGCTGCTTCTAGGAGTGGGGCGACCAGATTACAGGTTGGACAGTCTTCCTTTACGAAGCACAAGAGTGTTTTCGTACCAGTGGGCACGCTGTGATCAGTGCCGTTGAGATCCGTTAATGTGAAGGGTTGAACTGCAGTCATCGCCGTGACCTAGTGGACTTCAGCCGCGTCCCCCCAAGCTTTCTGCAAGCGCTCGAAGTCAAAGCCGTCTTCCTGTGCGGCATTGATGATGACCCGCTCTCGACGTGCGATCGCGGCTGCCGCATCTGGCACTTCGTGAGCTTTGTCGTTCGGAATGACGACGGCGCCGTGTTGATCAGCGTGGATTAAGTCCCCACTTGTAACGCGCATTCCCGCGACGTTTATGCCGCCGCCGTAGGAGACCGGATGAACAAATGCATGTGAGGGACCAATACGGTCAGCGAGCATTTGAAAACCTGGCGCGATATCTGGAATGTCGCGCACACTTCCGTCCGTGATTAATCCGACACAGCCTAAACCACAATGAATGTTGCTATTCACTTCGCCCCAAAACGACCCATAGCCACGCGACTCACCATCCAAATCTTGAATCACGATGATGGCGGGTTTCGGACCGTCATCGATGTACTGATAGTAGCCGTGCTGGATGTCTCGTGCAGCTTCACCACGAGCGTCTGAGGGGTGCATTGCTCGAATACACGCGGTACGCGCATATCCGACCATGCTGCCCAATTCAGGTCTTGTGCAGACCAGCGGATCTGTGGTATATCCGTAGCCACGGCGCTGAGGTATCACAGACTCTAATGCATTGCATACCGTTGGCGTATCCAGTTCTTTTAGTTGCTCGATTAGGTCGTCAGAGACGGTCGTCATATGCTGATTTTCCTTTCCAGTAGCGCAGGGAAGAGCGGGTATGTTAGCGATTAAACGTTGTGATACTTTGTCAACCTCGTATGCGCGAGAAGGCAGCTCAACGAAAATCCGTTTGTAAAATTGCGCGCGGCTATCAAGTGGGTGTTTAGCTCAGCTGGGAGAGCGGTGGCCTTACAAGCCACAGGTCGCAGGTTCGACCCCTGCAACACCCACCACTTACTATCATTACGTTTTGATAGAGATTGATCGTCTCGGAGCGGTAGTTCAGCTGGTTAGAATACTGGCCTGTCACGCCAGTGGTCGCGGGTTCGAGTCCCGTCCGCTCCGCCACTTCTTACTTTAACTTATTGTTTTATTTAGTTATTTTTAGCGAAATCTCTCGGTCCACGAACATTCTTGACTAGCTCACCCATAACGTTTTGGTGAGAGTGATGACGTGAACTGAAATACAGGTTCGCGAATTTGCCCCTTCGGCACATTGTGCTTGTCGCGGAACCGCGCACGTCCACCTATGTATCGGTGAACTCTCACCTGTAGAATCGCTCCTCGCCTCTCACTTAGATGGTTTTACCAGCATCGTGTCAGATTCCACCGTCAATCCAATAGCGAAAATCGGCGCTCTAACTCTGCAGTCCTTCGAGCGTGGTAACGCTTACGCGAGTTCCGACGTGAGAATTGGTCCGCGCATCGGTCTTGAGAAACTCGGAGCTACGTATACGGAAGTACCACCTGGTAAGTCCTCATGTCCGTTTCACGTTCACCACGTCGAAGAGGAGATGTTTGTCATACTTGAAGGTGAAGGGCGTTATCGGTTTGGATCGGAGATTTATGAAGTCCAAGCTGGCGACGTGTTGGGTGCGCCTTGCGGCGGACCGGAAGTCGCACATAAGCTCACCAACACAGGTTCGAAAACGCTCAAATACTTAGCCATTTCGACGATGGCGCGAACCGATGTGTGTGAATATCCCGACAGTGGCAAGTTCGCCGTTGGAACGCGAAGCGATCGACCTGAGGAATTCGGTTACATTGGTCGTGCGGTAGACCCTCTCGACTATTGGGATGGGGAGCCCGACAGTGCTCTCTGATGGCCAATAGGGACTACATCCGTAATGTGCTTTGCCCGGATAAGAGGTGCGATTCCTTATCCCGTAGTCCTAGGTAGAAAAACCGACTATGAGAAAATTGCCGAAATGAAAGAAGGCAATACATTGCCTTTGTCGGTTCGCTTGATAGCAACACATGTGTTTGCTTGACCGAAAACCGTCGTGACGGAAAGATCCGTGACTAACCCTGTTCAATTGAATCAATTAGATCGACAACCAGCGCCGCTCAAACGCGCGAAAACTCTTTACGATGAAATCGTCGCAGCAGGCGATGCGATCGATGAAAATCGAGAGATTCCTACAGCTCTAGTAGCGAAGCTAAAGAGCGCGAATCTACTTCGTTTGCTCGTTCCGAAGCGACTCGGAGGCGAGGAGATGGATTGGTATGAGTACTTGGATGTCATTCTCACGATAGCACATGCAGATGGGAGCGTGGGTTGGTGCATTAATCAAGGCAATGTTTTCGCAACCAACGCGGCGAGAGAACCAGTAGAGCTTGCGCGGGAAATCTGGGGTGTCCACGAAGGTAGTTGTGGCAACGGTCCGCCTATCAACGCTACATCGAAAGACGTGTCTGGCGGTTACTTACTAAGCGGTAAATGGATTTTTTCGAGTGGTTGTCGACATGCGAATTGGTTAGCCGCACTCGTAACGAGTTCAAGCCATCCGCCTCGACTCCATTTCATGCCAAAAGACGACATCGAGCTAATTGACAACTGGCAAGTTCACGGTCTTCGAGGAACCGGTAGTTTCGGATTTACGTGCCAGGACTATTTCGTCCCTGAGAATCGGGTGATGCGAATGGATCTCCCGCATGTCGAGCCGGGACCTATTTACAAGATTCCGATATCGTTGATGTTTGCGTGTGGTTTTGGGTGCGTTGCACTTGGAGTGGCTCGATCGGGATTGGACAGTGTAATCGAACTGAGTCATACAAAGAAACCTCAGTTTGGAAAACTGACGCTCGCACAAGATCCCGTCGTTCAGAGTAAGATCGGTCTAGCGGAAGGACTGTTTGGAGGTGCAAAAGCCTTCCTTTACGATACTGTCGGTGAGGTTTGGGAGAGTGTTCAGATGAACGGCAAGATCTCTATGGATGAGAGATTACAGCTGCGCTTGGCTGGTACTCACGCTATTAGACAATCGGCACAAGTTATTGATATTGTTTACAACTTAACGGGCTCTAACGCGATTTTCAAATCTACGGTTATCCAACGCAAGTTTCAGGATATCCACGTAATTACTCAGCAAGTACAGGGCCGAGAATCACACTATCAGACTGTTGGCGCGCATTTGCTCGGTGAGAGCCCGGAAGGCGGCATTTACTGATTTGACTCCACGCTGACGCGTGTTCACAAAATCCTACCCGTCAGTCAGAGTCAGAGGCTGCTTTTTCTATCTCCGTTGAAGCATGAGCTTGAAGCGCGGAAGCGGCTCTTGCGTTTTGAGCAGCTTTCATCGCTTCAGCTGCACGCTTGTTTTCCTGAATCTTCGCATTAATCGCCATGCCAGCTCGCATCCAGGTTTCTCGGTTCTCAATTACATATTGATTCGATTCGCGATAGTCGTTTACGAGGCCGTTCACTTCCGGAATAACGTACCGGGCGACTAAATCCCAACTATTCAACGTATCTGCTCGATTTGCCCAATCGTGCACAAATCCAATCACACAGCCAAATCCGCCGGACAGCTCCTGCATTTCGTAGATTTTTGCGACTAGGTCATCGGGAGTACCGATGACGCTCACACTTCCTTCGCTAAATGCCATCACGTCTACGGCTTCGTCTGGCGTTTTAAAGATCTGTCCTTGACCGGCCGCAAGCGTGCCAACGGTATATTCGTTGTTGTGCCGGAAGAGACCGTCTCGAGCTTGTTCGCGTGCCTTGTCGCGAGTCTCGGCGATATGCCAATTCAGCACGAGACGCCATGCACTCCGGTCTACCACGTTGCCATGCTTCTCAGCAGCTTCTTCAGCAAAACTCCATTGCAGTGGCAGCGCTTGGATACCGGCTTGTGATGTAGAGCCGATCGACAGTACGCCTATCCCATGCTTGCCGGCCAGTGTCATACCCGACGGACTGACCAAGGACGCTACCGTAAACTCCATGTTCTTCTGAACGGGTTTCAGTTGCAGTTTCGCGTCTCGCAGGGTAAACCACTCAGACTCCACTGTGAAGCGTTCGTTGGCCTCGAACAACCTCCGAATTACGCCGATCGCTTCGTCTTGACGATCGCGCAATACCATCGGATCAACGCCCAATGTGTGAGCATCACTTGGAAGTGCGCCTGGTCCTGAGCCAAAAATCACGCGACCACGAGATTGATGGTCAAGTTGCGCCATTCTTTGTGCGACCATGAATGGATGGTGATAGGGTAGCGACACAACGCCCGTACCTAACCGAATACGGTGGGTTCGTTCGGCGGCCGCCGCTAAGAAGAGTTCCGGCGATGCGATAACCTCCCAACCAGTTGAATGATGTTCGCCACACCAAAACTCGTCAAACCCGAGTCGGTCCATGTGAGCAACGAGTTCAAGGTCGCTCTGAAACTGTAAAGTCGGGTGTTCTCCAATTGGGTGATGTGGCGCTAGAAACGCACCGAATCGCATGTCGCTCATTTACTTTGACGTGATTGTGTAGGAATACTCGGAATTGGATTCTACTTTTGCCTAAGACGGCCTATTGCAGCGTGACTATGTTTTTTTATTGAAGTTTTAGACGAAACATACTAGGTTTCGTCGTAAGACTAACCGTTAGGTCCGAAGTCGATCTTCGGTTACTGGTCCAGTCGAAAGTTCGTTTGGAAGCGCACCCGCGACCGAAGAACCGGTCGATTCATCCCCGGATGCGACACCAAAAGCAATTTCGCGTTCCTCTGCGGGCTTAAACGCTTTCTTTAGATCGGCGGTATCTTCGTGCATCCGGAAAAGTGACTTGACGTCTTTACGAATCTGAATGAGACTTGGCACGATGAAGAGCGTGGTCACAGCCGCGAAAACGGTACCAGTCGCGAGACTAACCGCCATTGGGATAAGGAACTGCGCTTGCATGCTCGTTTCAAACAACATAGGCATGAGGCCGAGTGCTGTCGTTGCTGTCGTAAGGAATACCGCTCTGAAACGGCCACGCACTGCCTCTACGATCGCTTCCTCGAATTCGATGCCGGCCGCACGCAGCCGTAAAAATAGGTCTGTTAGTACGAGGGAATTGTTTACGACGATACCACTCAATGCAATGATCCCAAATATCGAAACAAACGACAGATCGAAGCCAAGAAACCAATGTCCTACGATGGCACCGCCTGCCCCGAACGGGATCGCCGACAGTACGGTAAATGGCATTGAATAGTTGCGAAGTTGGCTCGCTAAAAGTATGTACATCAATAAGATAGAGGAAGCTGCTAGCAAACCGAGCTGAGTAAAGTCCTCCGCCTGTTCTTGAGCGAATCCAGCTTCTCGTATGAGGAGACGAGGAAACTCTGTCCTGAGCGCGGGGAGCACGGACTCGTTCACTTCAGCGATGACCTGATTCGGAGTGCGAAGTGTGCTATCAATTCTCGCACTCACTTCTACGACTCGACGACCGTCGATACGAGTAATGGAGGAGTAGCTCCGGTTTTCTTCGATACTCGCAACTGTGAAGAGTGGTACTTCCGTACCGTCATTCAGGCGAATGCGCGAATTAGCAAAATCCCGCGTGCTACTACGCTCATCGGTTGGAAAGCGAACCATCACTTTGACTTCGTTGCGATTTCGCTGAATCCGCTGAATTTCCTCACCGAAATAGCTCTGACGCAATTGCCGGGAGATGTCAAGATTCGTGAGGCCAGCTGCTTCTCCCGCTGGTGTTAGTTCGATATCGAACTGACGTTTGCCGAGATCAAAATCGTCTGTGATCTGCACCAGTGCTTCAACGTCTGCCAATCGAGCTTTTAGGGCGTCTACTGCTCGCAACAGGACATTACTGTCGCGATGGCTCAGTTGGTACGCCATCGTAGAGCCGCCGATGAAAGACGATGTGAATTGCAATGAATCTACGCCCGGAATCGTGCCGACTTCACTGCGCCAGAGCCGCTCGATTTCTGCAGAACTATTCTGTCTGATACTCTCGTCGGCCAGTTCCAAGATTACCTGAGCACGGTTGCTGCTTGCTGAAACTCCTCCCGGTCCGCCTGGGCCACCGGCTAGCTGGAGGCCGCCGCCAACCACCATGCTGAGCGATCGAATTTCTGTATTACCAGCTGCCTCATTGACACGGAGAACCGCATTGCGCAGTTGTTCAGCGCCCGCTTCGGTTGCGTTGTACGGTGTGCCGACAGGATAGGTTAGGCTAGCGGAGACAGTGTCCGACTCGATCGCAGGGAAGAACAGGAACCGGACGGAATTTGTGCCTAACAGAGACCCACAAAACACGAGGAACACGATTGCCAGAACTAGCGTTAGGTAGCGTCGTTTAACAGCCCATGCAGCAGCTGGTACGAGAACACGATCGCGAAAACCGGCGACACCAGATGCGATTAAGGATTGCACAGAACTTAGTGGCCACCTGCTCCAGTAACCTTCGTGAGAGAGGTGAGCTGGAAGGATCAAGAATACCTCGATCATGGATATGACTAGGACGGTAATCACGACCAGTGGTACTGCACCGAGTATTTGTCCGAACGTACCGGTGGCGAATAGAAGGGGCGCGAACGCGGCCATTGAAGTTAGGACCCCGATGCTTACAGGTGAGAATACGCCTTTCGCGCCAGCGATGGACGCACCGACACCGCGTAACCCGGTTTCGTGCACCGCGCCGATGTTCTCTCCGACAACGATGGCGTCGTCGACGACCACACCTAATACCATGATCAAACCGAATAATGAAACCATGGTGATTTCGACGCCGAGTGGTGCGAAAAAGATCATTGCACCTAGGAATGAGATGGGTACTCCCATCGCGACCCAAACCGCGAGCTTTAGATCGAGCATTAGTACCAGGAACGTAACGACAAGCGTAAAACCAAGTATTCCGTTGCGAACCAGAAGATCTATGCGTTGTTCCAAGACGACTGCTTGATCTTGGAATATTTCGATATCAACGTCGTAGGGGATAGAAATCCCGTCTAGATTCGATTTGACAATCTCGGCGATCTCAAGCACATCCTCAGAGTCGGAACGACTTACCTGAACGAAGATTGCGGGTTTTCCGTTGAATTCGTTTCGCAACTGGTCGTCTACGAACGCGTCACGGACGATCGCGATATCGCGCAAGAGTAGGGTGGTTCCGTTTGGTAACGATTGGATTGGAATCGACTCGAACTCGGCGCCTGTCATTAGTTTTTTGTTCGTGCGGATCAGGAGATCGCCCGCGTTCGATTTGATTTCACCCGCCGAAAGATTGACTGAATATTGCCGTATGCGGTTAGCGACCTGTTCAAGTGTGAGCCCGTATTGACGAAGTGTGCGTTCGCTTATTTCGATCGAAATCTCATACGCGCGAGCACCATCGAGCGTGACGAGCGATACGCCGTCCAGGTCAAGTAGGGCATCCTGCAAAAATTCCGCCGCGCTTCGCAACTCTGTCTCGGGAACGGGGCCGGATACAACAAGCTGCATCACACTGCTGACGGCTTCAGCGATGGTAACTTCTGCTTCCTCCGCACGTTGTGGAGGGAAGTCGACTAAGCGATCGACTGCGGATTTGACGTCTTCATAGACTTCATCTTCGTCGGCAAAGTCCGTTAGCTCAACGTTTATCGACCCACGACCTTCTGAGGCGACTGACTGTACTCGATAGACACCTTGGATGCCAGCAACGGCCTCTTCAACACGACGTGTAATGCCTTCTTCCACTTCCGATGGCGTTGCGCCGGGATATGGCACGTTAACTGCCACGATACCTGGTTTGATTGTCGGGAAGACGGCTGAATTGAGATTTGTTGCCATCCATAAGCCGCCGACCAGAAAAACGGACATGAGCAGGTTTGCCGCGACGGCGTTGCGCGCGAAAAAGCCCATTGGTCCATGGTCAATGGATTGCTCTCTGATCTGGTTGGCAAGCGGTGTCATATCTGTGGCATGCGTGCGATCCTAACCGGATCGCCTTCTTCAACGTTTGGCATGGAACCCGTCACAATGCCTTCGTAGTAAGGGAAGGTGCTGACGAGCAAACCGTCTTCGCGACGATCGTGAATTTGTATTTCCTGCCGAATGAGTAGACCATCCCGCACTACCCATACCGTACTTTTTGCTTGTTCCGTTTCCTCAGGTAATACATACGCTTGGTCGATTTGGCGCCCAAAGATCTTAGCCCTGATGAAACTTCCGGGCGCAAGATCATGGTCTGTTGTATGAACCTTCGCATATAGGGCTGACGCGCGTGTTCGTTCATCTAACGCCGCGCTCTGACGCTCGACGATGGCTTCGACATAACCATGGTCAGTTTCCAAAAGCGCTCGGCGTCCCTTTATTGGTTCCAGTGCATCAAGGTCCATCGTCGAGACGGGAATCACCGCTTCGAGTTCGTTGATGTCGTAAACCTGACCGACTGGTTGATTCATCGCGAGTAGTTGCCCAACGCCAACATTGGAAGTCAATACTCGACCTGAGAAGGGAAAACTGAATTCCGTACGACTAAGTGCTAACTCTGCCGCTAAGAGTCGAGCCTTGGCACGATCGATTGCTGCCTGGCTTCTATCTATCTGGGGTTCTTGAGCGACTAGTGGCGGAACCTCGGCACCGGGATTTAGGAGCTGGTAGTTTTCTGTTGCAGCATCCCGTTGCGCGTTCGCAAGGTGCATTTCAGCCAATGCAACAGCAAGATCGGCTTTCGCTTGGCGAACGCTCAGTTCGGCGTCGATCGGATCCAATTTAAATACCGTCTCCCCAGCTTCGAATTCGCCGCCGTTCCGTAACGCCGGTGAAACCCATGTAACGCGCCCACCTACTTGTGGGACGATGGAAACTGCTGTTCGATAAGCGATAGAACCTGTTGCATCTACTTCCACGGTCGCGCTGATAATGTCAGGTCGAACGATCGCAACGGTTATTTGCGGCGCTTGCGTTCCAACTGGTGGACCCATTGCAAAGGAAGGTGTGGAGTCCGAGGATGTGGTTGCACGGCATGCGATAAGCGAAGCTATCGTGACGAGACCGAGAACGATTAGTATCTGAGCGACGCCAATGACGCGTTTCATTCGAGCGAGGAATCTCTACGTTAAGTTAAGAAGACGAGTGATTCGGACGAGCCCTACCGCGAGGTGCCATACTAGGATAGACTCTACACGAATCGGTAGCATTTATACGAATTCCAAGGATAAATCCGTCATGCGCATCGTCACTGATAAACTACAGTTTCCGGAAGGTCCTATCGCAATGCCAGATGGCTCGGTACTTGTGGTTGAAATCGCAAGAGGCACGCTTTCGCGGGTCGAGCAAGATGGTTCGATTGAGGTCGTGTCCGACGTAGGCGGTGGACCGAACGGCGCCGCAATCGGTCCTGACGGTTACTGTTTCATCTGTAATAACGGCGGTTTCAATTGGATCCATCGACCCGGACGAACGTATCCTGGGGATCAAGCAGATGACTACTCAGGCGGTCGAATCGAACGCGTAGACCTTGCGACCGGTAGCCGTGAGATCATTTACGAAGCAGTCGATGGCGTTCGCCTTTGCGGACCGAACGATCTTGTGTTCGACGATACAGGGGGTTTCTGGTTTACAGATCACGGTAAAAACCGACCTCGTGACCGCGACCGGACAGGTGTCTTCTACGCGAAGGCAGACGGTTCATATATCGAAGAGGTGATATTTCCGCTGGAAGCGCCGAATGGTATTGGGCTTTCCGCCAACAACGATGAACTCTATATCGCAGAGACGCCGACAGGACGATTGTGGGCGTATCCACTCAAAGGACCCGGTGAATTGACAGGCGAACGACTTGATCGACCGGATGGTGGTCGGGTCGTAAAAGGACGGAATGACTATTTCATGTTCGATTCGTTAGCCTTGGACGACGATGGCGGTGTATGTGTCGCAACGCTTATCGATGGTGGGATCACAACGCTTTACCCAGATAGTCGAGATCCGAAGTTTGTAGCGATGCCTGATCGCTTGACGACGAATATTTGTTTCGGAGGCGAGGATTTGAAGACGGCGTACATTACGCTCTCGTCCACCGGGCAACTCGTAGCAATGGAGTGGGACGTTCCAGGACTCCCTCTTAACTACTTGAATCTAAACTAGATTTTTACACTGATAGCTGCGAGTGAGGATTTCTTCAATTGATCTTAACTCAATAAGCGCGAGGTTCGATTGACATAAGAGCTTCGATCTCTTTGATATAGAAATCTCGCGACTTTGTTGGTCGTGCGTACGCACGGTGTTTTCCATCGAACTGCCACGTAAACCCGTTTTGAAGTCGTCCCGTCAAGTCGCCTACGAAATCAAAATCGCCAGCTTCACCTCTAACGCCGACCAATACGGCTATCTGGTCCCAGCTCGACCGCCCCTTGATCGAACCATCGAACCACCTGAAATACGCTTCCCGTACAGGATTGTTCGTTGACGTAGACGACAGGGACACACCCGTATACAGATCGCCTCCGAAGTCTGTTACTACGAGCTGCGTTGGCCAACGTGCGATGACGAACTGTGATTCATCGACAAGCCCGTGTCTTACAAAGTTAAAGTTGTCGTTTACCTTTCCTCCCATCGCGATGAGTCGTCTCACTTTCTGCTTGACGAGAGAAGGGTGCTTTCGAAGTAGATCAGCGAGATTATTTAAAAAGCCTAAGGAAACGATGGTGACGCTTTGATCTTGCTGCGAACTAAGGGTTTCTTCGTAGAAGTCCATCGCATCGAGCGCTTCTACGTGTATGGATTCGTCGAGCATCTTCGCTAGATAGCTTAAGTAGCGAGATTCATCGGGATTCTGAAGCGTACCGGTGAACTGAGCAATTGGCGTCTCGATTCGGTCATACCACGCATTGATGGCAGTGATAGCTCTAACACCGTCTGGATGTATTTCATTAAAGCTGACACCAAGTAATCGAGCCTCGTTACGATCCGCAAGCGCATGAACCACAGCAAGAGCGCCGACGTCATCGACGTCGAGTGTCATATCTGTTTCCAAGATTACATTGACTATATGGGCGCTAGAGATACGAATAGTGAACACCAATAGAAACGCAATTGTCAAACCATAAGCTATTGAAATGCTTCGCGCATCGTGTCTAACGAAGTAATTGAGAGAGCGTGCGGTGGACCGTAGGTGTATCAAAGCGGCGTCGAGGGAAGAATTGGAGCACCCATCATAGAGTCCGACTATTGCTACGGTAAGGAGAAGTTCTGCAAACACTCATTTCGGAGGCACGCGCGATTTGCTTTCCAGCGTGATGGTACGCTTATACGGCATTTGCGACTCTGCGATATCAGGCAGAGATAACGGAGTTCTCTTAAGCAAGAGGTATTAGATTTGGTTTTGTACGATTTCAGGAGTATTACAGCTTCGGTCTTTATTTGCGTCGGATTTCTTAGTAGTGCGAGCGAAGTCAACGTCTCTTCCGGCGACGCACGATTTACGTCTAAGCAACTAGCAAACGGTCTGCTAGTTTCAGTATACGAAGATCGGCGGATGCCGATCGTTACAGTGCAACTGGTCTACTACGTAGGAAGTTCTCACGAAGATAAAAATTCCCGAGGACTAGCTCATCTGTTTGAGCACTTGATGTTTAGTGCTTCTAAGAACTTCCCCGAGAGAGCGGTGTTCGAGCTAGTCGAACGATACGGTGGATCGACCAACGCGACGACCAGTTTTGATGAAACGAGATATTTTGCGTTAACGCCGCCTGGTCCGCATGTAGAGGTGCTTGAGATATACGCAGATCGAATGGTGAACCTTCTCGTTACTGAAGAAGCTCTCGCGCGAGACAAGAAGATCGTCTTAGAAGAACTTCGCGTTAACGCACAAAACGATCCAATAAATCGATTGGGTTTTGAAGCACTTCGGCAAGGATTCGGTGAACACCCGTATGCCATATCGCCGTTGGGGACGGAGGAGGATGTCAATGGCGCGACCGTCGAAGGATGCCTAGATTTCTATCGACGATATTACGGTCCTCGCAACGCACATTTGTCAATCGCTGGACCCGTCGGAACGAAAAATACGTTTCGACTTGTCGATCAATTGTTTGGCGCTATCGATAAGGTGGTGGAGACCCCAAGATCGGTTCCGTTGCTCTCGGACTGGGAGTTTCCCGGAGAGCTAAGCTTGAGCGAGGATATTCCGCCTGTTGAAGCAAGTGCTCTTTTGTTCGAGTTACCGCCGGTATCTTCAAACGACTACGAAGCAATCAATCTCATGATTTCACTTGTCTCAGGATTGGAAGGATTTGAAGATGTGTTGGTACGTAAACGACGACGAGCCTTGTACGCACAAATGTTCGATTTGCCAACAAAAGCTGGGCGTATCTTGGCGTTCGGATCGATCTCCTTACCGTATCGTCGAAAGGAAACCGCTTTCTCACATCTAGATCAGACGATTGACACGCTTGCTCAATTTGATTGGTTAAACGAGCAAACGCTCCATGCCACGAAACAACGTTATCTTCAATCTGAATTTCAAGGAAGATATCGGTCATCGTCGATGGCTAATCGAATTGAATACGCTCATGGTTGGCAGAACGATATTCGGAAAGCGTTCGATAGAGAGGATCGTATTGAAGCTGTGACTCTGGAGGATATCAAAAGCGTTTATTTACGTTACATAGCGAATGCTGAACCGACAAGGATTTACGTTGAACCTACTCGTGTGCCTTGGTATGTATCCACTTTTGGTTGGTTGTATCCGCTTGCAGATAGGCTGGGGCTGACGAGGTTCGTGTTATGAGCTATGTAGGTAAGTCTGTTAAGAAATGGGTAACGTTGCATGGTCTGCTACTTGGGTCTCTTACTGTCTCAATATACGGCTCAGATGACATTCAGACTTGGTTTCTGGATGACGGTACAGAGGTCCTACTTTTAGAAGACTATCGAGCGCCACTGGTCAGCATTGAAATCAATTTCAACGTCAATCGATTGATGCCTTGGAGTGTCGACAATAGCGCGCACGCGGCGTTTGCCTGCCAAATGTTCGATTCGGATCGTCGAATTCAGCGGGAAATCGAGAACTCGGGCGTATTCATTTCTGCGTCGATGGGATGGGGAAGAGCTCGTATTGGTGGATCGAGTTTGGCAGTCGAGTTTCCAAAGCTAGTTGGACTGATTCGAGAAGTACTTGAGAACCGGGACTACAGTCGAAAAGAAATGCAAAAATGGCAACGGGATCGAATCATCAGCTGGCGTTCTAGTACGACAAATCCACGAACAATATTGAATCAAGCGGCAATCAAACTTCTGTACCCGAACGAACAAGATCCACGAAACGCGCTGTACGATCAACCGCTTTCGTTCACCAGATCCGCCGAGAAACTTGCTCGGGTACGCGATACAGTTCTTTCGACACCTATTCGCAACATTGCAGTATCTGGATCGATAGACAAAGAAGGTTTACAGAAACTGATTAAGAATCTGCTGCCTAAAACCAGGGTATCGAGTGAGTTTAGCGATTCTAACGATCGACCGGTAGAGTTCATCAATGCTGAACCTAAGACCATCGAACTTAAGAACCTGACACAGGTTTATATGGCGTTAATTAGAGATAGTCTTCCGTTCAATCATGAAGACTATCCCGCATATTTAGTGGTGAATCAGATACTCGGAGGTACATTTAACTCTCGGCTGTACCAGACTCTTCGACACGAGACTGGTGATACATATAGCGCGACGCTCAGTTCGTCGTTCACCACCGCGACTCGTCCTGGCATGCTCAGATTACAGACCTATACGCGCGTTGATAACGCGACGGAAACGGAACGACGACTACGATCGGTACTCGCGGCAGTTCATGTGGACGGAGTCTCGAAGGAAGAAGTTGAAACTGCGTTGGCGTATCTCAATGGACGATTGGTTTTTTCAAAAGAAACACCAGATCAAATCGTGAATCGAGCCGCAATTAATAAGGTCGCGAATCTACCGTCAAACCATCGGGAATTAACGTTGGCTCGAGCTGCAGAGATGTCGCTAGTAGAAATTAACACGTTTATACGGCGCTACTACGATCCAACTAAATTTGCGTTAGTCAAGGTTGTTCCGGAATCGAGTTAATCTCGTGGTCGCTCAGGTAGGGTGATCAATCGACGATTTGAGATTGTTCTCGGTTCGGCATCCGTCTGAGTATTTCGAAACTCTTGAGAAAGAGACATCGAATTGCCCAGATAAATGGAAATAATATAAATTTAACATAATATACATTATGCGAATATAAATCTAGATCGGAAAGGTGTGAAGATAACTGATTGATTTAATTCGATATTAATTGAACTTGATCCCGCGACGTTTCGCGTACGTCGTGATACACAAGACGATCGCAAACATTAGTGTGCATGCGACAAATAATGCAATCTGAGGACCAATGTACTCTGCTATGAATCCCCATAACAGTGCACCGATGGGTCCCGCGCCCATAAACGAGAATGAAAAGAACGACATTACGCTACCGCGCTGGTCGTTAGGTGCTTCTTCCTGCATGATCGTACGCGACATACTCATGGCAACACCACCGCATGCACCCCAACAGAACATGAGTGTGAGAAAATAAGGGAAATCGAATCCCAACGACGCCAGAGATAGTATGAGCGTGCCAATTCCATGCGCGAGCAAAAGCGCATTGCCTTTGTGTCGGATTTCTCGGAGAATCAGTTGTGCGAGAATCGTCACAACCAATCCGGTGGAATTCACTAGATTAACGAACGCTAGATCGTCGGAAGATCCGTCGTAGCGTTCGCGAATCAACAATGGGATCGTCACGACGTACGAACCCATGAAACATATACCCATTGCGACGTTTTGCACAACGACCATGCGCATCGACGGGTTGGACCATACGGTATTGAACCCGTTCTTGATGGATCTAGTAAGCGCAGGAAACCACGGTTCCGTGGCCAAGCGAATATCCGAATCACGCTGCTTAGGTAGTTGACCGAGTGCTATCGCACCTCCCGCAACGATCGTGGTCTGAGTAGCGATGATTAGAAATCCGCCAATCGCATCCGCTGTTCCTGCGAGCGTAAATCCGCCCATTTGAACTAGAAATTGAATTAACGTGACTTTTACGACAGTGCGTTGGATGTTGCCCTGAGCTACGGAATTCAGTAATCCATCGCGCGCCGGTGTGACAAAAGCCTGAAGGCTACCAATCGCGATCGCATATGCGATCATGACGCCAAAACTCAGTTGATCAAACAACAGGAAGATCGCGAGCGTGCCGAGTGGGAATATCGCAAGACTCTGCGAAACGACGGCGACCCGTTTACCGCCTAATCGATCTGCAAGGCTGCCGCCGATCAGCATCAGTAACGTCGCGGGGAAAAGTAGCGCGAGTTGCGCAACCCCAACCATCACCGGCGATTCGTTAAGCACGATGGTGACGAGCCACGCGAACATGACATTTTGAATGCCATGCGATGCGAACCAGGAACCCGTTCCGATGAGATACCAGGTTAACGGCTTAAGACGAGACGACTCTCCTCTACTTTCGTCTTCGAATATCGCCAATAGCTAACTTAATAAAGCGAGTTTATTTCTATCGATTAGATCAAAATCTATTTGAGCTCCAAGGCCAGGTTCGTTAAACGCGTGTACGAGTCCGTCGGAATCCACGTCGATATCTTCAACTAGACCGTGTTTTTGTGCGGCTGCGGGCAATAAGACTTCAAAATACTCACAGTTTCTGATAGCCATCAGTAGATGTAGATTGGCGACATTGTTCAACGAATTACCGCCATGATGAACCTCATAGTTCATGTGAAACGCTTCTGCGAGGTGGGCGGTCTTCAGACACGACGTTAATCCGCCCTTAATCGCTACGTCACCACGTAGATAGTCGGTCGCTTGTGCGACGATCCACGGTGCGTAGGACGTCGGACCGGCTTGCGGCATCTCGGTCGCCATGATCGGTATGCCCAGCTGGTTTCGAAGTTTGACGTAGTTGTAAATGTCGTCTTCAATTAGCGGGTCTTCGTACCAGTAGTAATTCATTTCTTGAATTGCCTGACCGACACGAAGTGCTTGGGGATAGTCGTAGGACCAAGTCGAATCGAGCATGACGCGATGGTCATCGCCTACCGCTTTTCTGACGCCTTCACAGATCGCGATATCTTCTTCTGGAATGGCGGGTGGGTGAATCTTGTATGCGGTCCAGCCTTCCTCCTTTAACTTCACAGCTTCATCAGCATATTCCTCGATCGAACCATAGACGGCGGAGCTCGCATACGCAGGAATGCTGTTTCGATACGAACCCATAAGGCGGTGAACGGGAACTCCGGCAGCGCGTCCTGCGAGATCCCAAAGCGCGACGTCAACTGCGCCGATGATGCGCAATAGCGTACCGCGCGTGCGGCGCATCATAGTCTGCCATATTCGCTCTCTAGCCAGCGGGTCTTCACCAACCAGCATCGGTTTGATGCGTTTGACGAGCGTTTCGCTGTCGCCCGCTCCTGACCCAAGTGCAGAACCTAAGAACGCGTATCCGTCAGTTCCATCGTCTGCGACTATTCGAACCAATCCCATCTGAGTCGATAGACTCGAAGAGCTTGAAATCGTTTTCGTGTAACGAGTTGGCGGAATGTCTTTCCATTCCCACACCGTAACCGTTACATCTTTAATACGCATACATTCTTACTCTAGTTCTTGTATACCAAGGCTACCTAGGTCGCTATTCGCGACCCGTCACTAGCGCGAGGAAATTAAACGCCTGTCGGTCTGGTGCCCGAACCACCTGGTCCGCCCATAAACCCGGACCCGCCCATCGAGTCGTTACCGAATGTTGGTGGTTCGGAGTCGGGATTCATTTCGACCCAACGCCTACGCCGTTCTGCTTCTAATTCGTCAGGATTTGCAGTCAGTTCAGAAGCGGTCGCGCTGTCTTGGAACTGTAGTTGGTGTAGCGTGTAGTAAATACCGCGTTTCTCGAGCAACTCCTCGTGCGTACCGAGTTCACGAACTTCACCTTGGTGCAGCACCAGCACGCGATCACACTCTTGGATTGTTTGAAGGCGATGCGCAATGATGATTGATGTTCGACCTATGGTGAGGTTGTGAAGCGCTTCCTGGATGAGGAGCTCAGTGCCCGTGTCGATGCTAGACGTGGCTTCATCGAGAACCAATATTTCCGGGTCATCAGCGAGGACACGTGCAAACGCCAGTAGTTGTTGTTGTCCTTGTGAAAGGTTGTGGCCGCGTTCCGCTAGTTCGGTCTCGTAGCTATTTGGCAATGCCTCGATGAATCGGTGCGCATTGACCAGTCTCGCAGCCCAGATCGCTCTTTCACGCGAAACGTTGGGATTCGACAAGGCGATGTTGTCAAGAATCGTGCCGGAGAAAATGTGGAAGTCTTGTAAGACGACACCGATGCGACGGCGAAGATCATGCGTGCCAATTTGATTAACGTCAATGCCGTCGACAAAAATCATGTTGTCGTCAAAGTCGTATGATCGAGCGAGTAAGCGAATGATGGTGCTCTTGCCAGACCCCGTCGAACCGACGATCGCTAGTTTTTCGCCTGGTTCGATTGAGAATGAGACATTCTTTAGGATTTGATCGCTTCCCTGATAGGCAAAGTTGAGATTCCGAAATTCGACCGCACCCTTCAGTCGCGCTGGCAGTTGTACTGGATTCTCGGGTTCATGTATTCGTTCATCCCAATCCAACGCTTGAAAAATGCGTTCCCCGGATGCCATGGAACGGAATAGCACATTGAAAAAGTAGCCAAGCCCCATGATCGGTGCAACCATGCGATTCAGGAACTCCATAAATAGATAGAGCATCCCAAGGCTTATTTCTTCTTGGACTACCTTGCCTCCGCCGAACCAAAGAACTGCAGCACTGGCAAAACTCGTGAGGCTTGTGTTGAATGCCTCGTATACCACCTCCCAATTGATCGCTCGAAACTCCTGACGGCGATTCTCTTGATTTAGTTTGCGGTACTCGCTGATGTTGTATTCCTCACGACCTGACAGCTGAACGACCTCTATTCCCATCAAATCTTCTTGCATGTATTGATTCAGCTGAGATACAGAGTCGCGTATCCGTCTGAAAATCTCGCGCATGATCCAGCGGAACGTGATCGTAGCAACCGCCGCGAGTGGGATGATCATCATGCCGACTAACGTGAGTTCGAAATCAAAGGTGAAACAGATGGCGACGACGAAAATGAACGGTACGAAGTCACCCGTGTGTTGAACGAAACTCGTAATCAGGTTGAAAAGGTTCTCAACATCGTTCGTGATCCGGGTCATGACCCGGCCGACGCCGACGTGGTCGTAGAACGATGCTGGCTTTTGTTCAAGCGACGTGAAAAGGTCAACGCGCAGATCACGTAGCGTCTTTAGAGCGCCGCTCGTTAATGTGAGTTGTTGCGCAATGCTCATTAGAGATGTGATTACGAACATCGTAATCGACATGGCGAGCGCAATCATTAGGGGGTGCCATTCTGTAAATGCGAGTATCCACTCGTAGGCATCGATCACGCCAAAATCCTGAAAACGGGCTGGCGACTCAACGGGTACCAGAATTGTGTCGATGACTACCCTACTCTGCACAATCGGCAGCAGCACTGATAGCGCACTTACCAATGTAATCAGAATAGAACTGGTGATCAGTGTCAGCTTGTACGGTTTCGCCCACTGAAGCAACCGCAGCAACATACGCACGTTTAGCGCACGGTGCGTCAGTTCTTGATCAAACGCAGAGTAATTCCGTGCCTCGTTTCGCGAAGTTACGGTGGATGTTTCCTTTTCCGCTTCACGGGAAGTCGCTTGTGGCGACGAAATGGCTTCACTCATGTCGTAGAAGCGGCAACCTGGGCGTCATCGGCCTCGTTTGTTGGATTCAGTTGCTCTAAGAGTTTTTCTTTTTCTTGTGCAGATTGTTCTTGGTTGCTCTGCACTTTCTCTAGATTCGCGTAGTACCCGTCCTGCTCTATTAGCTCTTCATGCGTCCCTGACTCAATGATGCTGCCCGCGTCGAGCACATAGATATAGTCTGCGTGTCGGGCGGTTGATACGCGGTGCGAGATAAGGATCGTGGACTTTCCAGCACGCATCTTTTGTAACCCGTCGATGATGAGTTCCTCAGTGCGGGTATCGACACTTGAGAAACAATCATCCAGGAGGAGAATTTCACTCTCTCGAATCAGTCCACGCGCCAGAGTTGCACGCTGCTTCTGACCCCCGGATAGCGTTATGCCACGTTCGCCAACGATCGTATCGAGACCGTTCGCAAGGTCTTTTAATGCCTCTTCCAACCCAGCTGAGTTCGCTGCGCGCATCACTTCTTCTTCCTCGCGCTTCGGATCGTCATACGTGATGTTCTCTTTGACCGTAGCCGAAAAAAGGAACGCATGTTGAGGTACTAGGGAAATAACTTCGCGGAGCTTTTTGACGCTGTAATCGCAAATGTCATGGCCATCAAGGAAGACATGATCTCGCGGAGTATCAATCATTCGTACCGCCGCTTTTAATACGGTGGATTTACCGGAGCCAATTCGTCCTAGCAGCGCTACTGTTTTCCCTGCTTCGAGTGAGATGTTCACGTTTTTTAACGTATCGATGCCCGTCTCCGGATATCGATAAGTGAGATCCTTAAACACGAGATGTCCTTCGACGTTCTGAGGAACTGCCGAGTTGGCATCGTCTGTAACTTCTGGATCGCTATCGAGAATTTCAAAGATGCGGGACGTACCCGCCGCAGCGGCGACAAACATCGAAAGCGAGAATCCAATCGATGACACTTGACCCACCAACATCGTCAAATAAACGGAGAATGCTGTGAAGTCGCCGATCTTGATCTCGCCGTCCATGACCAGAAGGCCACCATAAACCAGGATGATCATCGGTGAGATCATCGTAAGCGCACTGATATATGTATTCATGAACGTCTGATAGCGTGTCGCACGATAGAACTTCTTGATATATGAAGTGCTTGACTCTTTGAACCGCTCGATCTCGTGCGATTCCTGTGCCATTGCTTGAATCGTGCGAATGCCGTTCAGATTCTCTTGCGTAAATGAGGTAACGTCTGCGAGGGCTTCTTGGCGATCACGGTAATACGGATAGATGCCACGTGCCATAAGGAACCCTACAAGTCCAACAAACGGCAGTGGGATAACCACCGCTAATGTCAGTTTCGGCGACATAGAGAGCATGAACGCGAGACTCGCAATCACCGTAAAAAAGAAGGTCATCAGATTGACCCAGCCGAACGAAACCGCCATACGCACCATGTTGATATCGTTTACGGCACGTGACATGAGGTCACCTGTCCCGAACTTATTGAAGAAGCTCGGCCCTTGAAATTGAACGTGGCTGAAGAATCGTTGGCGTAGATCGTACGTGACGGTAATCGAAAGGCGTCTCAATGCGCGTCGTGCTGGTACGTAGACGATGATGCTGACGATCGTCGTGACTAGCAATCCGATTGCTTGTATGTGTGTTTCCGCTACGACATTTGGATCTGCCAGGTCATTGAGTGCTACCTTCATAAACTGAGGCATATATGCCATCAGACCGCGGTGGCAGAGGATCGCCGCGATAGAAATGATCAAGATCCATTTGTATTTAAGGACGTACGGGAATAACTTAGCTAGATAGCCAAGATGCTTATATGACGACCGCTCGCGGTTGATTCGACCGCCTACACTGCTGCCCCATCGTCCAGATGAATAGCCTCCGCTTCCGCCGCTGAAGCCGCCGCTACGCAACTAGGAACCGTCCGCCGTATTTTTGCCTCTGACTTCGTATCGAATATAGATACGGGTAGCTATTCAAAATGGGTGGCGCTGGGGTCGGACGGACAATTATAAATGTGTTACGAAGTTCGTGAACCGTTCCGACCTGTTAGTGATCGTCACCCCGTAGAGTTTTGTTGCACGTTTAACCGTACCACTTCACGTCGACTAGTCTCTCCGAATGATTGTTTGTAAGATCGATGAATATTTGACTAGAGGGATAGCTCCCACTCTGCACCCCATGTTCGTTGAGGGTTCAACATGGCAGTTAGATTGTTAAAGTCGATACCGCCGACTAACGAAACATCGTTGGTCAGATTACGAATATAGGCTGAAATTCGATGTTTTGTCGATCTCGTTGTATATGTGACTCGTACTCCGCCATCGGTTTTGCTTTCATTACTAAATTCGAGACTCTCGTAGAGTGTAAAACGAAGGTCATCGTGCCAAATCCAATCAGTAGCAAATGACAACGTTCCTTTAGGCATTGGCACGTCATATCGAAGGGAAGCTTGCCACATCAAGCGCGGCGCGTTGTAGAGAGTAGTTCCATGGATCAAATATTCGCCATTGGACAACCTTGAATTTGTTACTGTGCATCCATAAAAAAGTGTTGCGGATCCACATCCATTAACTGATAAGGTTGGATCATCTATGGACGTTTCATTAAGACTGAATCCGATATCGACGATTAAAGCCGCGTTGACGTAGTACTCAAGGTTTACTTCGAGCCCATACCCATTAACTTCTTTCGCATTGACGAGTGAACTAATGTTGGCGACTCCCCCGATCTTTGTTAGTTGAAAATCAGTGATCGCGAATCGATACACAGTCGTGTCAAAACGCATACGCCTCTCCAGCAGCACACTCTTGAAACCCGATTCAACGGAGAGTCCACGTTCTTCGTCTCCAACTGATATCTCATCTTGAAACAGCAGGCGTCCTTGTATCGAAGGCGCTCGATAACTACGGGCGGCCCGTGCAAACCACGTCACGTTATCAGATTGATCGACGATTGCACTGAGGTCCCATGTAAAAACTCGCGCGCTTGGTGATGCATCTATCGGACCCACTGGACCAATACCAAGAAATGCAAGCGGAGATCTCGTACGGGTCGCTTCAAAATCTTTCGAATCAGATGTCAACCGAGCTCCGCCCGTAAGTGTTAGATGCTCGTACGACAAGAAATCCATAGAACCGAACAGTGCCCATGCTTGAGTCTTTTGGTTTTGTAAAACGTATCCGTTTAAAGTATGGGGGCTGTCAAGCGTTGAATAGTTGAACGTCTCGATATCGAAATCTTCATGGAAGATATACAGACCAGTCACCCATTTCTTCGTCGACACTTCACCCTCGAGCCTGATTTCTTGGCTTAACTGTAAATGACTAGGGATGCCGTCGGCCGTTTGTGCGTCGAATGGAATTCCTGGTGCAGGGCCAGATGGCAGCACGCCTGCAAACACCGAACCGTATCCCCCGTCGATATCTCCTCGCGACAAACTCTCGAGGATACTGTGTACACCCGTTATTGAGATGACGTTGAAAGAACTTGACGAATGATCAATATTCAATACGACACCCACTTGGTTCGCCTTTTGTTCGATGTTTTGAGTATCTAAACTGACGCGATCGCGACGAAACCCATCAATCAGATCGCTTGAACCTTGTTTGATCGCATTGCCGTAAAAAACAGTCGGGGTCGCATCGCTTAATCGACGCCCGTGAACATTCAATAATGCGTCGGTACTCTGACTAGGTGACCATGCGAGTTGGAAACGAAAGGCGAGATCTTGAAACGCTCCGAGTAAGTCCCCCTGGGTAGGTCCGGGCGCTTCATTTCGAATCCAATCACCTAAGCGGTTGTAGAGAAATGAGAATCTGAGTCGAGCATCGTCCTCGCCTATCGGTCGATTGATGACACCGGAAAATGATTGATGGCGATATCTTCCGGCTCCAACCGAGAACTTTGTTTCATTTCGTTCGGAAGGTTTAAAGGAGTCGAACTTGACGATACCTGCAGTCGTATTTCGTCCAAACAGTGTGCCTTGTGGACCGCGCAGAACTTCGACTCGCTCAATATCAAACAAAGGAAAGCTCTTGGCGGTCGGGTTCTCCAATACGACCTCATCTAAGACGAGCGAGATTGGTTGCGATGCATTTACGTCGAAGTCGACGTTGCCGATACCGCGGATGTAAAAGCGCGGCGCGAGACGACCGTTTGACGATTCGACGTAGAGACTCGGTGAGCGTCCAGCGAGCGCAAGTACGTCTGCGCCGCCCTCTAAGGCGTCCTGAAACTCTTCTTCATCGAGCATGCCGATGCCAAACGGAATTTCGCGAATATCCTGCGATCGTTTTTGGGCAGTAACGGTTATTTCCTCAATTTGCTGTGCAGGTATGTGTGATCCTGCGATGAGCAGAAATGCAACGACACCAAACCAAATGTCCCTGTGGCACGAAATTTGTTGATTTGGATCGATCGACTCGATCGAAATTACAGAACGGTACACGATTTTCAGAATGTTCACTGGACAATAAAGTTTTTGTTCATTTTTGTCTTATGTCACATCTAAGAGCATAGAACAAACGTCACTTTTTAATTGATACACACGGCGTTTAGTCGACTACCGATCAGATGTAGAAAACCGAGCACCGGACACAGTCTTTGCTTAGTGCATTTTCAATTTGCTTCATGGATATCCTGAGTCCTACGTCTACTCTCATGGTAGAAGTGCTGCTGTTTGAGAATCTGGCGTTGCGCTCTAAATACGCCTGAAATAGAGAACCTACTCCAAATCAGACGTACGAGGTTTTTCCCCCCGAAGATTTTGAGAAAGCAAAGCAACTGTATTGCAAGACTGGCCATTCGTATTTTGAATTTTTGCAACATACCCAAGCTACTTCGTTTTTGATTGTGTACGAAGTTTCTTAGCTCTGTGATTTGGATGGGATAAGGACCATCAGCGGTGGATTTCTTCTGATGTTCTTCTTCCAAATACAGCATAAGAGATGGCCATTCACTCTCAGGTATTTTTGAGTCAACGCCAACTCGACCCAGAAATTTCGCTAAAACAATCCAAGCCTGATCTACCAAGGGATTTGAGAGCGATAAAAAGGCAGGTTGGTTGTACACGGTGGCTCGTTTCTGGTACCAGGAGTTGATTGCTTCTGGAGTGGTATCCCAAACTACGATCACTCTCTTAAATGGGCAATTCCTTCTTCTCAACAATCTCTGCCTAACGTCGACTAGTCCCAGCTTCGTTCTACTAATAAAGTCATCAATCGCGTTCTCCGCGCGAAGAGGATCAATCGGAAGTGTCGCGAACCAAAGCGGCATTCCTACGACGAGCGTCCCGTAACCATACTTTTCTGCCAATTCAAGATACGATTTCTTGAGTAGCTTGCTCTCAACCTGTGCAATTACACGATCCGCAGCTCGCCTCTGTTCTGTTCTGCTCGGGCGCGAAAATCGCAAGTTCTTAAGGAACACATCGAACTCAATTGGGTCGCTGTTTGGAATTCCATTCCATGCACGCATCGCACGTTCAATCTCTTTCGCGTGTACAGTTGTGAAGACCTCTGTGACCTCAATCCACTCGAACTGATCATCAATAGTTGGAGTTACATGGACGAAATAGACGAATCCATCTCCTGGATCGTCTGGGTTCCTCGCGAGTTCGCTACGTTCTGGTAGATAGTCCAAACTAGCGCGGACGAACTGTTTCTTGGTCGATCGAATATTTACACGACGCATCCAATACACTTCTCTCAAGCGAGCAGTCTTGTTGCGCTCGGGGATGTTTTGCCAATCTCCCTCTTTCTTCGCTTCCTTCGCGTACAGGACACTCAAGCCTGTCATTCTTACTACCTCGGAGTCATACTACGAAGAATTGCACGCACTTGCTTCAGTTTGTCTACACTGCATTGAACTGGGTTAGACTGATGCACCGCAAATCGAACTCAATTTTCTCAACATTTGAAACTTCGTGTGTCTTCGAATCAATCTCATTCGCGTGGTGTATCGACCGTCTAGATCGAACTTGAGCCGAACCTCACCACCTTCGGAGTTAGTTGGATCACGTCATAAAAAGGCGCGGAATGCACCGCGCCTTAGTGTTTGATAAAGCAGTTTTGCTACATTCGATACTGAACTCGAGCGTAGTACGCGCCACCTAGGAATCCATACGGAGATTGTTCCGGATAGATTAGACCAGAAGCTCCGCCCGCTCCGCGTCCATCGACTGGACCGTTTGGATTTTCGGACGGGTAGTAGTCCAAGGCGTTTTCGATGCCAAATACAGCCGTAAAGTTCTCACCAAAGTCCTTCGCGATTTCCAAATCCACGATTAGACCTGGATCGGGTCGATAGGAGACACCAGCTGAGTTCAAAGTGGCATCGTAATGAGAGCCATATCTTCGAAGCCGGAGAAACCCTGACCAATCGTCATATGCATGCATCCAAGTAGCGGTAATACGGTTTGCAGGGCTTCCATCCTCAATCGTATTTCTGAGGTGCAGGCTTGTAAAGTTCGGATTGAATTTAACAAGCTCTACGCTCTTCCAGTTTCCAGCAACTACGACTCTCGAGTCACCGCCCTGGAATTCAAACGGCACGCTCAACACGAGGTCAATCCCCGAAGCATTAGCATCCTGTTGATTTGTGAAATATCGAACCGAAGTGAAACTTGATGCGTCTGGCACGCCAGCTGCCTCTAGTGCATCAATGTCTTCTGCGCTCAACGTGAAACGACTAGTAAACGCAATCCGACCTTCCATCTTGATGCTGTAGTAGTCAACCGTCAGGTCGCCCCAATCGAACTCCCATACTGCACCGAGCGTGGTATTCGTCGATTCTTCGGGTACAAGCGGTACCGCGCCTTTTTGCTGCGCTACCGGATTCGTCGGTGGTAAGGTAGCGATGTCCGCCAGTTTCCCACCCGTGAATTCCGTCGTTACGTTTCTAAGGTTGGACTGTCCTGCGGTTGGTACGCGGAATCCTGTACTGTAAGCGCCACGGAATGAAACGGTGTCGTTCAATTGCACGCGTCCAGTGACTTTCCAGTCAAGCGTTGTACCGAAGGCATCGTAATCCTCGTATCGCAGCGCCGCGCCTAGTTTTAACGCTTCGGTCGCATCACCTTCGATGTCAAGATATGCTGCCCATGCTTCTACGGTCCGTTCGCCGGCATCGGAAGCTGGAAAACCCGGAAAACCATTCGAACCGATTCCAAAGCCTTGACCGGTCAATCCATCCGGACTGGGGTCGATAAACCAAGAGTTAGGCTCACCTTGTACGATCTCAAAGGTCTCGCTTCGATTCTCCAAGCCGACTGCAACGTTCATAGGACCGTAAAACCGGGGGAGATCGAACGGCTTTGAAATGTCGAAGTTCGCGACCACGTCCGTTTCTACATACGTGCCTGGGTGATATTCGAGTTGTATCGATGCGGGATCGTTACCTGAGTCATATAGACTCGCCCAAACTTGTGGATTAACTGTGTTGTGAATGAAATACACGGCTTCGCTAGAACCTTGTACGATGCTGAGGTCCCAATACCATCCATTCGCGTACGTTCCTTGAATCCCCGCGGCGAAAGACTGGTCCGTCACGTCACCGCCAAACTGAGGTGTAAACCCACCGGGTTGAACTTCTTGGAACATGAAGCAATGGCTTGGTAGTCCGGCGATAATGGCTGAGTAATTCGCGCTGGCATTTTGCTCTGCGTAGGACACCAGTGAATCCGGATCTTGAACGGTGTCAGGACCACAACCACCTCGCGTTGAATCCAAATTCGCGACTCGAACAGTTTCTGCCCACATTTCTGCGCCTGGTGTACCAGAGTCAACGACCATCCGCGTGATGGGATCAAAGTAAACGTTGTCTGCGCCGTTGAATACGCCGTTGCGCGTATTCGGATTCCGGAAGTAGAAGCCTCCTTCCACTGTCCGAGTTGAGTGATTGACCCAGCCGTACGCTTCGACTTCTGGCGTCAAGTCCACACCAAAATTCCCGAACAATTTGATGTCGTCTCGAATTTCAGGTCCACCCCAAACCATGGCGTGAGGCGTCCGCACCGATGTATTTCCAGCGTCAATCAGGTCTTGAGCGTCACTCCTCTGCACGGCTCGGTCCGTTGGGTCAACCGCTTTGAGCTCGGCGCTTAGATTCGCAAAGCCATTGGCGCCGAGGGGCAATCCAATATTGCCCGCATAGACCATCCGTTGACCGTCGCCTTCAAAAGTACTTCCGATCTTGCCTTCAAATATGCCGCCACTCCTATCACGCTTGAGCACGAAATTCATGATGCCGGCAATTGCGTCCGACCCGTATTGCGCGGACGCTCCATCTCGAAGGACTTCTAAACGATCGATCGCAATTCCGGGAATCGAAGATAGGTCGGGGGCCTGTGAACCTCCGGACAATCCTGAGCCGAGCAAAGCTATGACAGCACCTCTATGGCGTCGCTTGCCGTTCAAGAGTACCAAGGTCGCATCAGGCGACATACCTCGTAGAGATGCGGGACGCATGATGGTTGCCGCGTCTGAGATAGGCTCTTGATTAACGTTATACGAGGGCACGAGAGCTGCCACGATTGCGTCTAAATCGCTTGCACCTTGTGCGACAAAATCATCGCCTTGGATTACATCTACTGGTACAGGTGAATCGGTTTCACTCCGACCTCGTACGCGAGATCCAACTACGAAGAGTTCCTCCTCGATGGCAATAGCCGTGCTACCTGTACCTTCGTCTGTGTCTTGGGCAAAAGATAGCTGAGAACCCGCGATAGAGATAGCGAGAATCGCGAAGGCGAAAAGTCGCCCCGCGAAATGCATAGTGTCTGCATTCATCGAAAGAAGCCCTTATGCTACTTCGGGTTGGCTTCATTATATTTCGATTTGTTACTTGTTAGCCTATCCTAGTCAAAGGTTCAGTAGAAATTGGTTACTTGACAATAGTATGTAGGACAGATTTACTCTATCGATGGGTCCTTCTTATATTCAAATTTAGTGGTTTGATTCACCTCAACATCAAAATAAGTGGACCTGTCACCGTTTGGCCAGATGACTTCTACTTCTTCAATCATTGACGTCTGACCGAGACCGAAATGAGCCGATGCGTCGAATTGGGATAGGTAGCTACGGGTCCGTGTAATGTGGCGTGTCTGATTCTTCCCATGGCTCTTTATACGAACGATTGCCCCGATACCGTGCTGATTTGAACCTTGGTAGTCAAGACGAACGTTTAGCCAGTTGTTGCTTTCCTTTAAGTCGTTTCGAATAACGCTTGGTCTACTGTTAATGTTCGTCACAACGATGTCGAGATCACCGTCGGCATCCAGATCTCCATATACCGCGCCGCGACCAACACTGGCTAATCCGAGTGCCGTATTAGTCGTTGAGACTGGTTGAAAAGGTCGCGCACAGTTGTTACCGCAATTCCAAAACAGCTGCGGTTCTTGTTCGTAGGACTGACTAGCTTGAACCATGGTGATCTCAGGCTCGATATGTCCATTAACGCTGAACAGGTCGATTCGAGCGTCGTTGTCGACATCGAGAAAGAACAGACCGAATGTGAGCACTTTCCGCGTAAGTGCGCCAATTCCCAGCACGATCGCGTCATCGCTGAAGATGTTGGCACCAGGCGTATTCACGTAAAACGACGACATTTCATTGGCGAAGTTGCCGATTGCGATGCCCAGACGTTCATCATTCGAATAGTGGGAGATGTCTAATCCCATCGCACCGGTAGCAGCACCAGACGCGTCGAAAGCTAATCCGTATTCAACGCCACTTTCGGTAAAACTTCCATTTAAGTTATTGATAAATAAGAAATTCCTTACAGTGTCGTTAGCGACAATCAAGTCCGACCAGCCGTCATCATTGACATCAACCACCGATACGGCGAGCGCTTTCCCGATCAGTTCGCTCGTCTGTTCATTGATCACGGCAATGCCTGCACTGTCCGTAACGTCGGTAAATGAATGACCGTCATTTCGATACAACCAAGATGAAGTACCTGGAAAATCAGTTGGCGGACCGTAGGCTCGACCTACGCCGGTTAGTTGAAAGTCCACGGCGCGATCGATTTCAACAGACCAACCGACGTAATTACAGACGAACAAATCGAGATCATCATCTCTGTCATAGTCGAAGAACGTTGCGCAGGAGCTAAAGGCGTCGGGATCCCCACCTGCCCCATACGACTCCGTTACGTTAACGAATCGTTCGCCATTCTGATTTAAAAAGAGCTGATTTGTTCCGACTGCGGTGACGAAAAGATCAGGATAGCCATCGCCATTAATGTCACCGATCGCAGGGGACATACCGTAGACTGAGAGATCTAGGTGCGTATCCGTTACGTCAGTGAACTGCGCGAGCCCGTTGTTTTCGTAGAGCAGTGACCTACCTGTACGTCCCGTGTCTTGCTGTTCGTCTGGCCACGTGCTTGAATCGACGAACAGCAAATCGAGATCACCGTCAAGGTCGAAGTCAAGTAATCCAACACCTCCGCCCATGGTTTCGGGCAGCAATCGATCACCAGTCGCGCCGTTTTCGTGCACGAACCGAATACCCGCGTCATCCGTTATGTTGGTGAATTGAAGAATTGGAACTGTCGCGTCCGTCGTCGGTACGATGCTGGACGGGACCTGTGCCTCGACGACGTCGACTTCAGATCCTTCACACTGTGAAAAAATGATGACGCACGCGGCTATAAGAATCAGCAACCCTGCGACGATTGCGGACCCTTTGACCGCCCGGCTTAGCCGTTCAGATTCGGCATCCCTTGTCGCCATTAAGTCGCGCTGACCGAATGTTCACTGTCTCGGTGCAAGTCGTAGATGACGATCGACTCGCTCGCGTGGTTAGCCGCGGGATCTTTTTGACGCGCAGCGTTCACTGCACGATCCTTTGCGTTGTCATCAACTCGATATTTTTGATGTTGGGATCGATGATATTTAGCTTCGGATGATTGGCCTAGACGTTCATAGGTTTGCATCAAACCGTAGTGAGATTGCACGTTTTCTGGATCTTCTCTAAGTGCTGCGTGATACGTTTCCGTCGCTAGCGTGAGTAATTCAGTGCGCCTATTTTCGGTACTAGCGATCTTCGATAACTCGAAATAAGAGAGCGCGAGTTGATTCAAAAGGTTGTAATCACGCGAGAAATCGAACCCTCTATCTACGGCTTCTGTATACGCTGTACGACGAAGTTGCTCGAATTTCTCGATCGCTGCTTCAAAATTACCCAGCTGCTTATCGACTTGCCCGCTGAACCAAGCGATTGACCACGGGTACGCGCCACCCTCGTACGCCGTGGTTAATGCTCTAGCAGCTTCCTCCAAGCGTCCTTCCTTCAGCCATACGCGAGCGAGGTTCAAGTGCCCTTCGGGTCGTCCAAGCTCAGCAACTTCGGTAAAGGCTAGCTCAGCCTGTCGGAGCCCGACACGCTTGGGTTTTAATAGCATGCCGATTCCGTAATCGTTCCAACGCTCCCAAACCGCGACATCCTGTGTCTGCTCGGGCAGCTCTTCACCGCGATTTCCTACGGGAAATGTCATGACATCGCGTGCGATCGTAACGATTGGTAGGTCGTTTTTGAGTCCGGGTACTTCCGAGAATAAGGCGAAATAGTTCTGGTCGAACTTACGGTAGTTGAGTGCGACTTCTACCGTGATTTCCGAAACCTCTGCATCTTCGGGCACGACTAATCGATAGAGCACGACATCGGCGCTACCTGGTCCTATTTGGTTGTCGTAGAGTTTGACGAAGATGTCTTCCGCGTTCCTACGGTCGATGCGGTTTCCCGCACGGTCAATCACGTATGCATTGACGAAGTGCGACCACGGATCAACAGATGCTCTACTCGGCGTTAACCCACCGCTCCTACCGACGCTACCGTTTTGGTCTGATGTCGCATCTAAGGCTAGCCAGATTTCGTTGGAGTCTATGGTCCCCTCGGTGAACTTATGTCCAACCCGCAATGTCCGAATGACGACTTCGATAAGGTATTCGGTTCCACGCTCAAGCGTCGGCACTCTGGGCCGCAAGGGCGCGACGAGCGGCTTGGTGATGTCTTCGCCCATGCGCAAACCAAAAATGTCGACACGTAGCGATCCCTGCAGAAACTGATTCTGACTTTCGTTCACTGATGGATCGAGCCCGGCCATGGCTTGAATCGCGGTGTTCGCCGCCGGAAACTGATGACTATGAATTGTCAATCGACCGGAGGCATCGAAGTCCGATGCCGCGAAATCGCTAGACTCAAGCAGTGGCATATGGCAAACGTTGCAGTTACTCGAGGCTTCTTGTGGATAGTAGAAACTGGCGACGCCGTGCCCCGAGACGCCACTGATGAGAAACGAATCGTAGTGGTTTTGACCGCGCAACCACTTGTAGTGATTGAGTTCTTCGGGTAAGTGCACCTTATGACACGTACTACAGAATTCTGCGGTCTGATGGAATGGTTTCAGGTATGACGTCTTGTGAAGTTTTGGACGTCCTTTGAGCAGTACACCGTGAACCCACTGAAGAAACTCGCTTTCACTAAATGCAAATGGGTATTGCTCTGGTAACCCAATCGTGTACTCCCCGTTTCCTCGAACACCGTTCACCTCTTGGATGGCGTGGCAACTTACGCAGGTAAGACCTGCTTGTCCTGTCGCGTGATTCTGAAAATCAATGGTGGGATCGTCGAATAGTCCAGAGAACAGTGGTACCGGGTCATGACAGCTCGCGCAAAACCTTGAAGCGCTCACATCGCCGTCGCGTTCAAGCACTTTCGCGCGTGTGTTATTGACTGCGAAGGCGTAAGCAGGATTGTTGAATGACGCAAATCGATGAGCGCTGACCGCCCAGCTTGCGTGAACATCGGCATGACACGTCAAGCATTGATCGTTGGTCATAAGCGCTTCCGCTTGTACATGCCCACCGTGGGCGGTTTGAGCGAGCGATGGGGAAAAATCTGCTGCCTCGACGGTCTCTTCAAAATCGAGATGTAACACCGCAACACCGCCGACTGCTAATACGAGGCTTACCACAGCTACGGCAAGACCAGATTTCCAACGTATCCGCGGACCCACGAGTCGATGCAAAATGAAAAGCCATATCGCGGCGACTGGAGTAAGCACGTGTAACCAGTATGTGAGAGCTCTTGCAGTTTCATGTTTAAGCTCAAACCACGGCAAGTCGTTTGTCAGGGCAATCCCCGAGATGAATAGCAGTAAGATCGTTACGAATAAACCAATGCCTAGGCGGATCGCTGTTCGATTAGGTCGCGAGATTGCGCGTCGAAGGTGCATCGCCCCAAAAATCAAAGTTGGTACGACGACTAAAACACCTAGTGCTAAGTGAACGAGGAACATCCATTGGTAGAACGCGTTCTCGATGATTCGATCGGTGAGCCACTGCACCAAGCTCACGACGCCAAGGTAAACAGAGTCCACGACCAGCAGCGAGATCACCACCAAAACGACCACGAGAAGCCGGCGCATGCCTCTCGTAATCACGGGGGTTGCTTGAAGAGATCCCCTATCGGACATGAGGCATGTCCTGTTGTTGAATGCTGATGCTGTAATACATCGATCGATTCAAGGTCATGTGTTCTCGGAAAAGCGATCGGGCGCAAAAGAGGACCATCGCTCCAGACTGTCAGTCGCGAGAGCGATATTGGCTAGGTATTTTCCCATCAATGGTCCGTAGAGAATGCCCTTTCGACCACCGCCTGTTCCGACAAATGCGTTGTTGATACCTGGTACGCAACCGAGAATTAGTTCACCATCCGGGGAGATAGGACGAAAGCAGGCAGTTTGTTTAACGACGTCAACACGACGTGAACCAGGGACCATGCGTTGAAGTACGCCCATGATTTTGCGGCGCCCCTCGTCGGTTGGCGCTTCATTGAACTTAGCTTCTTCTTCAGTTGTACCGATCCACAACAGTCCGTCCGGTTTGGTACTCATGTAGTTACCTTCGGTCGAAAATGAATGTTGGAATGCGGGTCCCTCGATATGTAATCGAAGAATTTGCCCTTTCAACGGCTTGACGGAACAATTCATTTCGAACCAATTGAATACTAGGTCAGACCAAGGTCCCATCGCAAATACAAATGCATCACCTTCAATCATTTCTCCCCTACGGATTCTGACTCCATCGATGCGATCTTGCGCGAGTTCGATGTCCACGACTTCGTCTAAGAATATCTCCGGCGACGCAACGCTAACCAGCGACTCCGTTAATATCGCAGAGTCGACCTCCGCACTCTCATTAGTCATCAATCCTCCGAGAGCTGCAGTCGAGATACGCGGTTCGAGATTGTTCAAATCATGTGCGTCTAACCACTCCGATGTTGAAGAATCTTTAGCTCTCTGCGCTTTAAATTGGTGGACATCTAACTCATTCCAAGCGAGTGAGATGCTTGACCGGCGTCGCCAGGAGGATTGGACACCATATACGTATTCGAGCTCCTCGTGAAGTCTTCGATGTTCCTCGAAACTCTCTGCAGCGAATCGTTGCATTTCGGATTCGTTTGTGGCAACTACGCGAGGGTGTAAACCGCCGAAGGCGAAGCCGGACGCATGAGAAGCTATACCGTCGCGTTCGATTAGCGTACATCGAGCACCGATTTGATTCGCGTAATAGCAGGAGGATGCGCCAACTATCCCACCTCCCACGACAACTAGATCGGTCATTTGTACTTAATAAAGGCTGTCGAATACGAGAACAAAATGGCAGAAAAAAAGAGCGTACTACACCATCGGACATAGGATACCCAGTCGACTTGGGACGTCATGTTAGAGTCGCGCGTTTGATTGCTGGTAAATCTAGCGTTAAATACAGCGTATCGCATACGCAGCGTTTCTGCACATTAGTGGAAGGGGAATCTTTCATGAAACGACTGAAGGTTTTATTCGCTTGTGTCTTGCTTGCATCGGGTCTAACCACGTACGGTGCCGTCGATAGCGAAATCGCGTTTACATTCAACACGTTCGCATTCCTACTATGGGGTGCGCTGGTCATGTGGATGTGTGCCGGATTCACAATGCTTGAAGCTGGTTCGGTCAGAACCAAGAACGCTTCGGTCATTTGCATGAAGAACATCGGACTTTATTCAATTGCCGGCATCATGTATTACATCATCGGCTACAACATCATGTACGGTGATGGCAATGCATGGTTTGGTGCACTAGATCTCGGTTTTCATTCGTCGCCTGCCGAAGCGGCGTTGTTTAACGGGGTCGAAGGTGCGTCGATCGACACAGTCCTTGAAGAACAGGGTCATTCGAATATGTCCATGTGGTTCTTCCAGATGGTCTTTGTCGCAACAACTGCCTCGATTATTTCCGGTACTCTAGCGGAAAGAGTTCGATTGATATCGTTCTTCGCATTCGTAGTCGTCTTGACGGGGCTGATATACCCTCTGATTGGCAAATGGACGTGGGGTGGTGGTTGGCTAACGGAACTCGGGTTCGTTGACTTTGCGGGTTCAACGATCGTTCATTCAACCGGCGGTTGGGCTGCTCTTGCAGGCACGCTGATTGTCGGCGCCAGAAGCGGTAAATTCCGAAAAGACGGTTCCGTTAAAGCGACGCCACCTTCGAACGTTCCGATTGTGACGTTAGGAGTATTTATCTTGTGGCTCGGCTGGTTCGGTTTCAATGGTGGGTCCCAACTAGCGCTTGGGTCAGGTTTCGATGCAATTTCCATGGGCATCATTCTGGTGAATACAAACCTTGCAGCCGCGGCAGGATGCATCATCGCGATCGCAATTTCGCGTCCGGTATTTGGTCGTACAGATTTGTTCGCTGCATTAAATGGCGCAATCGGTGGCCTTGTTGCGATCACTGCTGCACCTAATTTCGTGGACCACATCTGGGCGATACCTGTCGGTGCTGTTGGTGGCGCGATCTGTGTGCTCGGGATGCGATTTCTTGACTTCCTCAAGGTTGACGACGTCGTCGGTGCCATTTCTGCACATCTATTTGCGGGAATCTGGGGTACACTTGCGGCAGCGTTCACGGTCGGAGCGGATTTCCTAATCCAGTTACTTGGAGTTGTGTCGATCGGTGCGACCGTGTTTATCGGTTCATTTGCGTTATGGTCGCTTATCAATCTCGTATTCCGTGCACGAATATCGGAAACAGTGGAGCAGCTTGGACAGGATGTTGCCGAACTCGGCATCGAGGCTTATCCGGAGTTTGTTGTCGTGCCCGAGGAGGAGCTCTTACCCGAAAACGATCAATGAGTTAGTTCTGGGATTCAGGCGCACGCTGATTCTGAGTAATCACCGTGCGTCTGTTTACTGGCAATAGCCTGATGTTTTGAGTGGTAGCGTCAGACCAACGCACGTTTGCATTAACAATCACAGGCGTCGTTGGAAAGGTGATGTGAACAGTTGGTGAGTTGGCTGCAAGATAACTGCCGCTAACTTGAACTTCTCCTTGATAAGAGCCTAAATCGGTTTCAAGCGTTAGCCGGGCGTTCAGATCGGGTGCGCCGTGGCGATTTAGCAGGTCGACGGCTATCCATGGGCCGGTGGCTGTTGTTGAGTTCAAGAGTACATAAGCTGGCGCGTCACGATTGGCGACCACCAAATCGACGGTTCCGTTGCCGTCAAGATCGCCCGCGGCTACGCCGCGGCTTGTATGGATAAGAGTTTGCTCGTGTACTAGCTCCGGTGCCACAAACTGAAATCTGATCCCTGCTCCACCCTCGAACAGAGCGTTCGATTCCGCGTAGGGATCCTCTGTTTCGCTTTCGACCGAGAATGTGACGCGCCCATTGCCTTCATAAAAATCCAAGCGGCCGTCGTGATCAAAGTCGAATAACGCGACACCGAAACGTGTGTAGTTCCTACTAAACCGCGTTAACCCTACCTTCGCTGTCGCGTCTGTGAAATATGCGCCATCGTTGCGGTAATAAGAGTCCGTTTCGCCTTGAATGTTGACGACGATGATGTCTACATCCAAATCTTGATCGACATCTCGCGCCGCGACGCCCATACCTGCTTTAGCGATACCGTGGTCGTCGAAAGCCGCTCCTCGCTCGAACGCTTCGTTTTTGAACGTGAAGTCGCCTTGATTAACCCATAGATGGTTTGGCGACTTATCGTTCGCCACGAAGATATCGAGCTTACTATCACCGTTAAAGTCGGAAGCAACTACACCCAATCCATTCCCACGAGCAGTCGTGATACCTGCTTCGATAGAGATATCGCTAAACGTGCCATCGCCGTTGTTTCGAAATAGAACGTCTGATGTCGGTCGGTTGTAGTTCCCCGGGTCGCAGTAATTTCTCGAGCCCGTACCGTAGTCGTAGCAATTCCGTTCGGTTGTAATGCTCCATTCGACGTAGTTCACCACGAACAGATCGAGATGACCATCTCCGTTAAAGTCACCGAACGTTGCAGCGGTGCTAAATCCATGGGTACCAACATTGGCACTGGCTGTTACTTCAACGAATGTCGCATCGCCGTTGTTGCGAAAGAGTCGGTTCTCACCTACGTTTGTTACGAAAACGTCAACTAGACCATCAGCGTCGTAGTCGCCGACGGCGGGACCCATGCCGTAACTTGGGTCTTCCAATCCACTCTCATTACTCAGGCTGAATATTCCATCTCCGTCATTCAAAAAAAGCTCGTTGCCATCGCGCTCTGAACTGTCGACGGGACCCCCTGATTGGACGAAGTAAATATCGAGGTCACCATCATTTTCGACGTCGAAAAGAGCGACGCCCCCTCCCATGATTTCGGGAAGGAAGAACGATTCGGAAGCACCTGATACGTGCTTGAACGTAATCCCCGAATCCGGCGCAACGTCCGTGAACCAGTATTGCGAGGTGTCAGGTTGCGACGAATCTTGACCGCATCCGCTGAGCAATCCACATATTGCAGCCGTCATAAGGTGCTGAAAAGTTCTCAGCGAATACACGCTAGTTCTCCGCTAGCCCGCCGCAGTTTTCGATGCCTGATTCGCTAGCCGATTCCGTAAGCATCATCGCACTAAGTCGCTCAAGCTGCTCCGATGCCTGCGTAAATTCCGGGGCGAGATCGATTGATCGTTTCATATGGCAACGAGCGTTAGAAAAATCAGAGAGTTCTGCATATGCATGTCCAAGGAAGTAGTGAATTTCCGCAGTTTCTTCAATCTGCAACGCACGATGTAGACTGCTTAGCGCATCGGAAAAGTCACCTATCTGCGCGAGTGCGATACCCCGCTGCAACAATCCCCAAGTGTTATCTGGTTCCAAAGCGAGCGCTTCATCGATTAGTCGAAGGGCTTCGACGCTGTTCTGCGAAGCAATCTCCAACTCTGCGAGTCCGAGCATGAAGTTGATCTCCGCCGGCCAAGTCTTCTGAGCGTGATTGATCAACGCTCGTAGATTCGTGACATCACCCGCAAGCCTTAATCGGTGTACCTTGGCGATCACCACTCTCTTATTGTCCGGGTGTTTCTCGTAAAGTGAATCGATGAGCGTAAACGCGGAGGTTTGACCTTCCGCGTGTACCAACAGCTCGCGAAAGCGGGTGAGTTCAGCACTGATGCTAACTTCATAGGTTCGTTTCTCAGCGCTCAGTGGGTCTGGAAAGCCGATCTGACCCGGAATCTCGGTTCGTTGTGGTAGTGGTAGCCCATCAGTCAGTCCGAGCCGAGTTTGTGCATTGTGGATCAGGTGGTCAATCTGTGGGTGTGAATCACGCCGCTTTAGGCTCTGCAGATGCTCTAGCGCAACTTCCGCTTTATCTTCACGAAGCGCCACTTGTGCTAGACCAACGGTTGCCGCTGCATGCCCGTCAGTTTCGACTGCGTTTTGAAATGCGGTTGCCGCTTCAGGCAGTTCGTCGAGTGCGAGATGCCATCTACCTTTCCAAATCCAACCAGGGGCGTAAGCGGCGTCGATCGTCTGTACACGTTCAAGCGCTTGCAGAGCGCCCTCATAGTCCCCAAAACTTGCAAGAACAAGACTTTCATAGTAAGACCACTTGATGTTCGTCGGCGAAAGCTCGGCTGCTTGTTGATACCCAATAAGCGCTGAGTCGGCGAAGCCATTCATTTCATACGCCATCGCCAGTTCGCCAACCGCAGACGAACTTTCCGGTGAATCACGCACCGCATCTTGCTTACGAGACAGAAACTCGTGGACTTCGGGATCAACATGTGTCAGGTCGACATCGATAAAAGCATCAATCGCCGTTACGGAATCTCGGGATTCAGTTTGACCGCAACCGGATAAGCCGACCATTAGTAGGGCTAGATAGCAAACGATGCAAACGATTCGCATAGGTTGGAAATCGATGGTTTTCCTAACGGGCTGCCATGCCGCTTTGGTGTCGCACGTTGTACTTCGAGTGCAGCAAATCTCGCTTCGCAATCTGGTTAGCAGAGATGCCGTCATGGCTTGGGAGCGGTTCGACCGTATCGCCACTTTCCGTGTAGAGATCCATGTCTTTTGCCCAGCCTTGAAATTCCAGTGCGTAGTAACGTCGATATCCGATCTTCGGTGATTCGGGTACCGAAAACTCTAGGTGAACCTCTTCTCCACTGCCAACGATTGCGACCGCGCTATCCACTGATTCAACGAGCTCCGTCGCTTCGCCCATCGCTGTATAGAAACCTGTAGCTTTTTTTGCGTCGCCGGTTGTGTGCCGATTGTCGTAGTCGTAATACGGTGTACGTTGCGGTCCGGTCGTACGGTGTGCAAATCCAGATGACCGAACAACGGCGCGATCGGGCGAGATACGTTGATGAGAACTATCCGAGAGATGTTGTGCTCTTACGACCCGTATGCGGTCCCAGTAGATTTCCAGGTTGGTCCGCAAGCGCAGAGCGTTCGTACCACTTGGGAGGGTCGGCAATGGCAACGCAATCTGGCGAGGCATACCACCGGGAAATCCAAACTCTTCAGCCACGACTTGCCACACGCCGTCACGGTCTCGGGCTTCGATCGTAGGTGCTTGATATTCCACGCCTGCCTGATAGGCCGCAAACGAAGTTTGTGAGTACGGGAATTCAACCCAACCATCCGCAATTAAGACCGCATTCGTTTCAGGAAGCTCTTTATCGAATTCGACCGTGAGGGTCGATCTTTTTGAAAGTAATCCAATAAAGCGAGGTTCTACCGGACCTGGATCCACCGCTTTTGAATCGGACTTTGTAATTTCGTCGATCACGTTGGAATCGATGTTCGTTGCTGCACGAATTGGTTCGTAGATTTCTTGAAAAAAGATCGGTTCGCTGGAGGGTGTCGCACTTTTTACATTGAGTCGCTCGTCTAGTGCAATCGCCCACGTCACGGGCACGTCAAAATAAAGTAGCGTTGCGGAATCTAGATAAAGAACTTCCTCCATTGGTTCGCCGATTTTGACTTCGAACTTGCCACGACGAGGTTGAAGCATGCCGTCGGGGAGCAACAATCGCTCTTTCGTCCGAACGGGCGTCGTGACGCCAGGTTCCGCGAAATACCCAAGCGCCGCAACACCCAGCACGTCGCTCACGAATTCGTACTTTTCACCATTCCACACGAAAACAACTGGGCAACTTGCGAGTTGGCGCTGTAGTTCGTCGATCTTGTGAAGCTCACCGTAGTTCAGTGCGATTTCAGACTGGGTCACGCCGTCGGACCACAACAGCTCGGCGTAGTCGGCTTGGTCTGCTCCACCGGAACCGAACATGACTGGCATCAGACTTTGCGAGGCACCGGAGTAATAGCTGAAACTGCTAGCGACAGCCCACCGCGTTTCGGCTCGGAGTTTGATGTACGTTCCAATTCCAGAAGCGTTCGAACGCATTTGGTCGGCGCTTGTTTGACCCGATGGAACAATGGCCAGGAATGGGTGCCTTCCTTGACCAGGTGGAAAGATCTCTACTCCATTCGACGAAGCCGTAATGACTGCGGGACCTGATGCCGCATCGACATAAATCGGTAGCGCGATCTGAAGATCTTCAAGTTGTTCTTCCGCGAGAACTGAAGACGTCCTTGGATCGACTACGACGAAACCATCTCGCTTCGCAACGAAGAGATCTGATCGGCCGTCGCCATTGAAATCCTGTGCATCAAGTACGAGAACATCGTCAACAGTCATTTCGAAATTGCGACGGGTCCAACTTGGATCGTCGAATCGCCAGATTTCGAGATGCCCTGCTTCCGAAGCTGAGACTAGCTCCAGTCGACCGTCGACATCAACGTCTAAAGCAGTGATCGCATCGAGAGCTTCATTCTCAAATTCTTGAAGACTTGTGAATGGCTCGTAGCGCCACGTGAGTTCGTTGCGCATCACCCGATTCGACGCATTTTCGCCGATGAGAATGAGGTCTACATCTCGGTCGCGGTCTAGGTCTTCGGCAAGTATCTGACGAACAGAAGTCTTGGAAGCGAGATTCGTTCGTAACTCGTGTTGAACGAAATTACCGTTAAGATCATTGTGATATATCTGAAAGCCTGAAGGTCCACCGATGAGTACATCTAGATCTCCGTCATGGTCCGCATCTACGACTCGAACGGTTTGACACATGGTGTCCGTTATGACGGTACCGGGTTGAACACCCGACCCCGTAAATCCTCTGAACATGACTCCGTGTTCACTACACGTTACAAGCTCAGTTGATCCATCGTTATTCAAGTCGCCCCATGCAACCGCAAGATGTGGACCGAGATCAAGCGTTTCAACTAAATATCCGTCGGGGCTTCCGATGAGAGTAATGTCTCGATTACCATCGCTCATCAGTAAGTCCCATGTACCGTCCTGGTTTACATCGAAACTCGATACGGATATAGGATCATCCATATCCACATCCAGTCTCTGCGGCGCGCCAAACAACGCCCCATCGGGCATTGGCGTTCTTTCGATAACGTCCGCGATAACAGATTTAGCTTCAGCTTTCGGCCCCATTTGTTTATATGAGAATCCAGCCGTCACACTGAGTGGGTTATGTTCGAATGCTTGGTAATCCTCAATCAGCTGCGTCGCTCGCTCAATATCGTCCAATCGGCGCGACGCCGTCGACGCTGCCCAATATGCGCTTCTAAACGAGCTGTTGAGCTCGAGCGTTTCGAGCAAGCGTTGCTGAGCCAATTCGTAGTTCCCAGCCTGCAGATGGGCTTGTCCTAGGAAGTAGGTCGCAAACGAATCTTCTGGATCGATTGCGACCGCTTTGTTCAAGAACTGGACTGCTTCGTCTGTCTGTCCTAGATATAGATTGACGATCCCCGATGTGTACAACGCTCTGACGTTGTTGGGACTGCGATTCAATACGGTCTGAAGTAACTCTAGGCTCCTGAGCTCGTCGTCCGGTTCTTGACGGTTGAGAGTCGCGATCGCCAAATTGACAAGCCCAACATCCCAATGTGGCGCTTCTTCAGTTACTCTTGTAAAGTCTTCGTGAGCCGCGACGTATTGGAATTGCCCCATCTTCGAGACGCCGCGGTCATTTAATTCGATGATGTGAGAAGGAATGGACGAAGTGTCTTGTGCACATCCGAACATCCATAGAACACTGCAAGACAAAATGCACCAAAACGCAAGTTTCAGTCGAACTAACGCGAAGAAATCGCGCGCCGTTCCTTCATAAGAAGCTATTTTCAAAACACTCTGTTTTTCTGATTTGTTGAGTTAGCTGGATGCGAATTCATCGTGGTGTGCGCTCGAAATTCGCATTTAGGTCTAGCAGCTGCCGTCCATGCTGCTTCGGTCATATTGCACCAGAACGACGCAGCGGTTCGCTCGAAGGATTCGTTACGCGTTTGTACTTACCGGCTTGGGACGCGGACCCGGTTGTCTCGGCAATTGATCGACCATCGCTCGAATGTGATGAATCGTTGTTCCGCAGCATCCGCCTACGATCTGAACGCCATTTTCTACCCATTGGCGGCAGTATTCCGCAAAATCATCTGGCTTCACCGACATGGGCGCACGTGCGACCGCGTCCCATCCATTTGCTTCCGGGTACGCCATGACGGGACCGTCCCAACGATCAAAGAGCATTTCGAGCGCCGGAGTCGTGGAATAAAACGAACTATGCATGATTCCCACGGCCTGAGGATCGTATGCGGTGAGTGTATCGATGATCGTTTCGAGTGGATCGGTCAAATGCTGTGGGAAATCATCAGGAATTCGGTAGGACTCCTCGCTGGCCATATGCCATCCAATCATCTGATCGTTCGGTCCTCGACTCGCACTGATACCAACCCAGATCGGCAAGCCCGTGGTTTTCGCAGCTTCTATGAGTCTCGTCGAGTGATTCAGATCTTGCATCATTTCGAGAATTAACAGATCACAACCTGCCCCAGCGAGGATTTCCACCCACTCGCGGTAATTCTCGGCTTCACGTTCCGGTCCTGGTCGAGTTTTTGGATCTCCGGCTACCGTGCCTGCTACCCAAGCGATATGGTTAGAAATCGAACCAGCGATTGCAATAGGACGGTCTGGCTTGACGCTATCTATTGCTTCTCTCGTCAGTTCTACGGCGCGTCGGTTAATTTCAACGGTCTCATCTCCGCAGCCCGCGGCCTCAAGTACATGTCGGCACGTCGCGAAAGTATTAGCCGTGATAACGTCAGATCCAGCCTGCAAATATGACTCGTGTACCTGCCGCACAGTATCAGGATGAGTCTTGTTCGCGACCCCGCACCATGCGCTCTCATGCATTTCGCCGCCTAGGCGTTCGATTTCAGAACCGATACCGCCGTCCAAGAGAATGAGGTCCCCAGCAGCAATCTTTTCGTCGAGAATCATTGTTGAGTCTCTTAGTTTTTCAAGGTATGGAATAGATATGGTATGCGAGACTAGAAACGGTGTTGTACGCGAAACTTATAGGAGCGCCCCCAGATCCTTGCTACACTCGTGGCGTATGCTGAAGTAATGGACTCCATGGGTCTTGGGACGCGGTTAAGAAGATTGTCTACTGTGATCGCTAGCGTTGTCTCGCAGGGTAAGCCGAATACGGAGCTCAGGCGGTATGCGTAGAAAAGGTCAAGCCTCGACCAGGCTTCGATTCGACTTGCACGAGCACGACTAGACAAGAAATACGTCGAATGAGTTTTCGCGCATTAGAGCCGTCGTATGCATGGGTCCGGCAATATAACGAATCGTGCGCTACGTAAGTGACCCTTTTATTTTGGATCAAATGGCGTCCCCTAGGGGAGTCGAACCCCTGTTGCTGGGATGAAAACCCAGTGTCCTGGGCCACTAGACGAAGGGGACACAGGAAATTGCGGCGCGAATTTTATAAACAGCCGGCGCTTTTGTGCGACCTTTTATACGAGTAACTACGTACCTGAAAATCGACCGTTAGAAAGTCAGACCAATACCAGCGACGTAAGTTATGTCTGTTTTGTCGATACCTTCAGGTACGTTGGTATCGTGCTTTAGGTTCGCGAGAAGATTGAGGCTCACGTTCTCCACGAACGCATATTTCAATCCGTTTGAACTATCTAACACGAACCCTTCGTCAATTGCGGCAAGGAGTCGATGTTCATGAAATGCCTCAAGGCGTCCCCCCAAAAGCCGTCGCGAAAAATCGAGTTCCCAACTGATCGCTGGATGTTCAGTGCTCATTTCATCTGATTTCTCAAAGATTGCCGCGATACCGATTTCGGCTGTGAGAGTACTGTAGGTGTGATCCCAAAACCGATGGCCGATACCAGCCGTGGGTGCAAGGCGTAAATCAATCGCTTTAAGTGGGTCGCGAAATCCATCTGCATTAAGCGCGTAGAACCACTTTTCTCGAAAGAAATTACGTGTTTTGTAGTTCACGTTCACCTGGTTCTTGAGTTCCTCACCCTCAGCGATATCAAAATGAAACGCCGACTTTAGCACATGCTCTGATTTCGGGCGCGTGAATTGTGATTCGGTCGTAAATAGATAAACCTGCGTCGAACTATTTCCGGTCGAATAGGAGGCTGATAAATCAACTTGATTAGTTAAAACCGATGCTCCGCCGAGTAAAGGAACGGCATCGCTTCGCGCTATGTGCGTTGAAGCGATGTCGATACTTGCATTAAAGGTCGTTGAAGCACGCTGTCCCGCTTTGTCGACTATGAGAAATGACTTATCCGAATGAATGGTCGCCACGTGATCTTGCTGGATGCGCAATACTCCGGCATAGGTTGTGTCGAATTCGACCAAATTACCAGAGATGCCGATCAGTTCTCCAGATACGCGATCGCCATTAACAAGCTCAAGCGTATCAGCACTAACGTACGCTATGAACGAGATTGAGAGTAGAAACGCCAGGAATGGCTTAGTTAACGGTCTCCGAATGCTCAAGAAGTGTTTTTCCTACCGTGTATTTCGCGAAATGATTGGCGGTGCGTCCGCTACGAACGCCTCGATTCAGTGCCCAAGTCAAAGCGTCTTGACGCAACTGTTGCGTCCAATTTACCTTTAACCCATGCGCCTGAGCGAGTTTTTTAAACCAGTACTCTGCGACACGCAAATACTGATCTTGCTTGAATTGATGGAAAGAAAGCCACAACCCAAAGCGATCCGACAATGAGATCTTCTCTTCGATTGCTTCTGACTCGTGAAGTTCCCCTCTGGTTTGCGTAGAGCTCAAATTGTCCCGCATATATTCGGTGATTAAGTGTCGTCTATTCGACGTTGCATAAATCAGAACATTTGAGGAGCTCGCGAACACACTCCCCTCCAAAGCGCTCTTAAGCTGCTTATATCCGTCGTCATCTTCATCAAAAGACAGGTCATCACAGACGATGAGGTAGTGAAAACGCCTGTCGACCAACTGTGCGGTGATATTCGCTATTTCTGAGAGCGCACTCTTTTCTACCTGTACGACACGCAGGCCTTTTGACGCGAACCGGTTCACTATGGCTTGAATCAAGGACGATTTACCTGTACCACGTGCACCCCAGAGAAGTGCGTTGTTGGCGGGTAACCCCATGCAAAACTGCCTGGTGTTCCTAACGAGCTCGCCCTTTTGACGATCAATCTCATGTAGGTCGTCTAGATCAATCGATGGAAGTTCGTCGATGCGCTCGAAGCTGCCACCGAACAAGTCATTGCGCCAATGTGCCGCGGTCGTTTCGGACCAATCAACGGATTGTCTGAAGGGCAGAAGTTGCAGAACTCGATCAAGCGCGGCGTGAATTCGCGAGTAGTGTTTCTTACGTGACCCGGCCATACGCGCTCGTTTTAGAAATGGGCACGGTTAAGCGGTTACGCGACGGTAGGAAACGCCAACGCGTCGTGGTGCGGAGACAGGCCTCCTGCGTATCGGTTGTGGGTGTACGCATTGGATATTGAAATGGACAACTGATAGAACGTAATGATCTCGTGAAATCAAGACGATAGGAGGAACACCCTGGCTAACACGCTCGTCTAAGCCTATGAGGGTATACAGGGCTAATCAGCTGAGCTAGGAATGTTCGAATTCAACAAACATCGTCAACAACGAATCCCAGTTCTTGTGCTCGTTCCTTCGCCGCCGCGCATCGCTCAATTACTGCATTGAGGTTACGTTTTCCGTATGATCTTCGAAGTACCTCTCTAGAAGTGATTGGCTGCTGCCATCGCGTTTGACTTATGAGCGCTCGTGCGCTCTCCCTAGTTTGAGGGAATGTTTCGAGTAGAAAGCGGTTATGCTCAGCACTAGGGGGTGTACCGATAAAGGTGCTCGGGGCTGCAGTGCTAGCGAATGCCATTTTCGCAGCGCGTAGTTCGACGTCTGCGACGAACAACGCACTACCAGCACGATAGCCGATTAGGAACGACTCTTGTAGTTCCTCGGGACATACATCTTGATATATATAGCCTTCCAAGCCAGTCACGAATCCACTATCTTTGGTGCAGTATGCGTCGATACCTTCTCGATATCCACTTATGTATGCGTTTCGGTCTGATACAGGTTTCTCGTCGCCGCAGCTTTCAAAGTTTCGACGAGCCTGGTATTCATTCGCCCCAGCTGTTCCAACAATGACTCCTTGTTCATGCCAATCGGAAACTACACATTCATTTTGTGAAACGATTGCACATGAAGATAGCATAAAGATCGAAACAACTACCGCGAATACACAAGTACACACTTGCCGAGCCGACTTGCGGATCTGCGAGTTTTCTAAGAGTGAGAAATCCATTTCGTGTTCTTCCGTAGAAAACCAATCTGGCTGATTAGCGCTAAATAGTAACCGAAATAGCTATAAGCTGGTTTTGTTTCGGCAGTCGTAAAGTCGGTGCGGTTCGCTATCGGTGAACGATCACTTTGCTGCATCCGACTTCGTAGAGAATCAGATGTTCGAAATTGCGAAGCGCCGTTTCAACGCTGTGGCATGTGACGAATAATGCGTTACCTTGGCCTCGACACTATGGCATCGAACAATTGACGGATGCATTTCGTTTGAGATCAGATTGGATGTTTCACTTAGTGATCGATGCTAATGAAGAAATGTGTGACGTAGTTCGTAACCCGCTCTTCTAAATCTACCTTAATCTCAGGATAGGCTTCTTCGCGCCCGTCTTTGTCGATGGTGCGTTGAGGTTCAACCTCACTCGTCTCATCTACCTGTAACGCGCATTTCGCGCATTTAAAGTCTGCCGGAAGCGTGTGCAGACAAAAATCGTTTTCTTCGAACCATGTCGACACTTGTCTTTTCTGTCGTAGGGTCGATTCAATTTTCGCATACCATAGTAAATTGAAATAGATTCCTGCGAACAGTTACGGGTCCTTGCACGATATGCGTTGTCGATTTCAATCACCAAGTTGTTGTTTAGATTCACATTCACGTTGTCATCCACTGTTTCAATCGAAGCAAAGTGCTCGCCGATCTCTTCATGGCCAATTAGTCTAAATACTTATCCATCCTCGGTGAAAAGGTTAGCGGTCTTGGACTGCTCACTTTCAAATACTCATAAAAATCTGTATACAAGCCGTTCACATGCATCGTAAATTTCAAGCTCGTCGGTCGGTACCATCTGCAGCTTCGTTCGATATATTCAACGTCGTTCTATCGTTCATCGTGCGATCTGTAGGTGTGAGTAGGTCACTCTAAACGTGCACAATCCATTCCTTAGTCGCTAAGCGCACGATTGCTGTTTTACACACGCCAACGTACGTAGGTGAACTGGCAGCGAACTCGTAGGACTTGCGTAAATTTCCCACAATACTTCCTGCGAGCGAACCTGTCAAATATGCACCCTCCCAACTCACGAATTACTTTCTGACACTGCTTTTTTATGAATGAATTTAGCCTAGGTTTCGTGCTTTATTACCTTGTCATCGCGTTGATTACGTTCTACGCATATCGACGCACAAAAACCGACTTTGACTACGACATCGGAGGACGTTCTCTTTCCGCTCCTGTCGCAGCGTTATCTGCGGGTGCCAGCGATATGTCGGGGTGGTTATTACTTGGATTGCCCGGTGCAGTGTATCTGTCGGGTGTGTCCGGATCTTGGATCGTGATTGGGTTGTTAGTTGGCGCTTACCTCAATTGGCATTTCGTCGCGCCACGGTTGCGCAGATACTCTAGTGCCTATGAGGAAGAAGCAGCCACGCTACCTCAGTTTTTCAAGCTGCGAACCGGATACGACGGTGTCCCAATGCGCTTGGTCAGTAGCCTCGTCGTCATCGTGTTTTTTACTGTCTATACATCGGCGGGTTTCGTCGCGAGCGCCAAGCTGTTTCAATCCGTTATGGGTTGGGACTATCAAATGGCGGTTGCTGTTGGGGTCGCGGTGATCATGGTATATACGGTCGCTGGTGGCTTTTTAGCCGTTAGTTGGACGGACGCGTTTCAAGCGCTGTTGATGCTCATCGCGCTCGTCGCATTGCCGATGTTCGTGTCACAGACCCTTGAA
>JAPOVV010000077.1 GCA_026707945.1 Gammaproteobacteria bacterium
ATGGAAGTGAAACCAGGAAGGGACTCCCTGTGGGAAGCGATCCTTCCCAGCAGGGTGGTAAAAAGTTCTGAAACTACATGTGCTTGCGCACAGGTTCAGAGTTAAGCGGCAAGCTGACGTTCAGGCTGAATCACCTGACCATCAACGCGAGCCCAGTCAACGCCAATCAAGCGGGTCCTAAGACTTACGCGAGTTTGACCTTCGTCGGACTCATTCTTTGAGGTGTATGGCACACCCTCTAGATCGCTCAACCTAAAGCGAATCAGAACGTTGCGTCCTTGAGCGACATCGTCCGCCAATACACGCACCCATTCGTGCGCTTGCGTACCCGACACTTTCGCGTCGAAATACGTTTTCTTGACGTTACCAGCCCGCCCGCGGAGCGCGGCGATCTTCACAGTAAGAAATGGCATCCCTTCCTCTACGGTCACTTCCGTGACCCGGTTCAGGTAGCCAACTCCGGTCGTGAATAAATCGAAGTAACTCACTTGGCGAGTCTTCATCACACGTCCTCATGCAATGGTTGGTGGCGAAACAATCGAAATTGCATCGCCGTCGTTAAAACGTTGCGGATTAATCCGCAAGTCGTGGAATCTGGATACACGCAACGACTTAAAAAGTCGAAGCGCTGTCTGCCGGTCTCAGTACCCGTTGGCAGCTCTACCGCTAAATTCGTAGCGGCCACGATATGCGTTACCCACATGTTCATTCGAACACCACGCTGTCGTTGGTGTTCTCATGAGTCGCGGGCGGTATCTGTTGTATTTCTGCGCCGTTTATTGGCGGTGCGAGAGGTGCACGACGCACCCCTGTCAAAACATCGTTTGGTAGCACACCCATCAGCTCTTCGGCGCGTTGAAACATCGGTTGCGCATCGTGTGCCGAATCGCGCGTGATCCCCAGTCTGCGGAATCGTTGTGGCAGACCGAATACGCCTCGGATGCGCCGCGCACACGCTCGCACTACGTCGTGACACTGTTCTGCGTTGATCACGCCAATCCGTTTGGCAGTAAATGCATGGCACGCAAGTTCGTCGAACTGACCTAGCATCCTCGCCGCGCGATAGGCGTACGGTGTAGAGAATCGCAGGGCCATGCGAAACGGTTCTTTTACTTCTGCTGGTGCGATATGGAATGTCCTGGTACTGCGCAGTTGCAGGTTCAACTGCTTCATTTCGGTGTCCATACGTGCTTCGGCAACTGACATGGCTTCGTGCGTTCGTACGAGAAACCAATCGGCGAAGGGATCGTCTTCCGCGGCAGCCTGCCATATCAAGCGCAAGCGATCCGCAAATGCAAGCAAACCTGCAATCAGAGGTTTGTCTTCGACCATACGCCCACGTACGAGCAACTGGGCATGACGGGTTTGTAGGACCAGATGAAGTTCGCTGTGGAGCGTTCCACTGAAGTTCTGCGGTTTTGCCGCGCCGTTCCCTGCGATGCGCTGAACTTGCGACATAGATGCTTCCGTTGTCATTGAAGCGGGAATTTGATGAATAAACGTATAGTTGTGGCTACAAAATCAATACATGGTTCGTTGAGGTTCTTGTGTAAGAATCGATGACCAGACGGACCGAATCGAACCGGTAGAGCGTGATAACCCGGTTATCAGTCAATCAATGCGGGCACTTTGTCGCTTCTAAATCCAACATTCGCGGTGATAACCCGGTTATCAAGGCGTATCTATACCGCAACATGAGTCTTGTTCGCTGACGCTTGTCAGTCTTGTCTCAGTGACAACCTGGTTATCACAACCTCCAGCAACTCGTGATAACCCGGTTATCAGCAACATACGTCACGTCGTGATAACCCGGTTATCACGACGTAAGCTCAATGCGCTCAACGCGATTCCTCTCGAGTCCACTTCGATACCAAACTCCAGACCGCACGTATCGACACACCGGTTTTTGTGTGCAAATCGATGTAATCAGCGCCATTCAACTCGTATGAATTTCGACCATCCACTATCTTGCGCCAAGCCGCGTAAAGCTCGTCTTCGACGCTGCGTTCAGGGAGTTGAGGACGACCTTGACCCAAGCTGGCGGGTAAGTGCCGTCGTCGCGCCGCGTATTCACGCGTCGACAAACCGAATAACTCGTGCAGCATATCGAAAGGCGCGTTCTTGTCGATGAGATCGTTAAGCAAGTCCTCGTTTTTACGTTCACGTTTGAGCAAATCGATCATCGGCCAGAAAACTTGGCGATTGAGCGAGACCGACAAGCAGTGCGCTTTCATCGCTTCGACCCGGGACAAATCAAGCATCTGCAGATCACGGAGCGCTTCGACTTCCTTCTCCCCAAACTGCATGTGTTGCAAGGAACGCAAATCCCCTTCCGCCAAACAGCGCATCGCATACATCAACACGGCGCAAACCAAGCTTCCTTCCTTTGTGTTCATGATTCAAGCCTTCCAGAGATTCAGTCCGTGTTCATCCGCGAATTTGCGCACGCGTCGATATGCGCCAAGCAGATCAACAACGTGATTCCAATCAGAAGCGTCAAGTACATGCAACAATCGATCGCCGCAGTCGAATAGGTCGAACGCCGGTAATACGTCATACGCGTCGCTCGCGCGACCATTTTCAAGCGATTCAGAAAGTCGAGACGTTGGTTTCATGACCTGTTTCAACGCGCGCTTCGACGCACGGGCTTGATCGCACGCCGTCGCCAATAACTTCCATATTCCGATTTGAGTCTTCGAGGCGTTCCGTCTTGGTAGCTCGCACATGCAGTATCCAAACCTCTCCTCGATCGTCACGTGGATACAGTCGCTCAGTTCAAACCGTTCCGCGAGTGCCACGCAGGCTTCGATCGCCGTTGAACGCGCTTTTTGGATCTCTCGATCAAGGTTGAAGGGCCGCTTCTCGACTGGCTCGTCCAGTTTGCGTGACTCGTCGGGAACGACGGGCATGAAGCGATCGAGCTCGATAGGCTCGCCCGAGCGTTCCGCATCCAGCATTAACCGCACGCCGTTGATGTCCAGCTCCGCGGCGACCGCGATCTCATTGGCAACGTTCGTCGTTAGTTCCTCAAGGTCAAACGTCGCGCCATCACAGTTTTTGACCAATTCACTGAAAAGGTCCGAGAATTCTCCCGCTTCATCTGGGCACTGTCGATCCCAGATCTTCACGGCACAATGTTCGAGCGCACGAATTGACATGACTTGGCGCTTTCCCATGCCATGTTCAAGTGCGATGGGCAACAAACCGAACAAGCGATTGACCGCGTAGTCCATTGCCGAAATCACAGGTTGACTCAGGGTGTAGCCGTGGTCACTAAGTTGCCGCGCGAGTTCGCGCTGCGAAAGCCGTTCGGCGCCGGGCTCGGTCGCCAAGCGGGCGAACTCCATCACGCCCAACGCTCGCTCAATGAACATCAAGTTCCCGCGCATATCGTTTTCTCGCAAGTGGGAGACGAGCAGGTTAAGTTCGCTAGTCCACTGTTTGACGATGCACGGTATCTTCGCAAATGCGTCATCGCCGGCATCATGTAACGACTGAGCGATGTTGAGGCGAGTATTGCCTCCGGCTTGCAACGTGTAGTTTTTGTCACCAGGTTTTCGAGTCACTATAAGCGGCGATTCGATGCCATTTTTCTCCAGCGAGTTCTTAATCCGTTCGTATTCTGGATTTCGTGTAACTCTGGGATTGTTCGCATAACAAGCGATCTGGTCGACGGGTAATTCAGCGTAATGATTAACAGGTTTGGATGAAGTGGTCGGCATATAAACCAATGCTCCTTCGTTTGTGATCGAGGATAAAGTAGAGTCGGTTAATACTGTATTTGCGTATAGTATAGCAAAACTATGTCTATGTTCAGTTGTTTCGTGTCATTTGCGCAAATGGATTGGCTCTAAGCTGCTCGATTCATACCTGGGTACGAGTCGTACCCACGCATCGCGAGTGCATAATCGCAACGCTTATTTCCACGTCGCTACGGCAGTAGAGAGATCTCGACGCCGCCGTACGTCGACCTGCCCTTTCGATATTCAAGGATTGGATATGCCAACGATTAATGCCAACGACGGTCCCGTCGCCATCACCGGCGCAGCAGGCTACATAGGCTCGCACACGGTTCACGCATTCCTCGAACGTGGCTACACGGTTCGCGCATGCGTAACGAACGCAAACGCACCGGAAAAAGTTAATCATCTCAAGGCGATGGCCGACGAAGGGTTGCCAGGAACGCTGGAAATCGTTGAAGGGAACATTCTCCAGGAAGGGAGCTATGACGCCCCATTCAACGAATGCGCAGCGGTTTTGCACGTGGGTACGCCGATGCTCTACGGTGGCGAAAACACGCCGCGTGAAACCTACGACGGCATGGTAGACGGGATCTACAAAGTGCTCGGTTCCGCAACCAAGGCAGGTACTGTAAAGCGATTTGTGTACACGAGTTCGTTCGCGGCGATTGGGCATCCTGCGCCATCAGGCTATGTATATACAGAGGACGACTGGGCTGACACTCATCGAGAACGCGATGCGAGCTGGACCGAGGACCGTATCGACCAGGATGGCGGTCTTGCCTACGCTTGGGCGAAGGTCGCGACCGAAAAGATCGTTAACGCGTATACCGAAGAACATGGCGGCTTTGACGGCGTATCGATCTGTCCGTGCGTGGTGCTCGGACCGTTGCTCTCAACCGCACACGAGGGTTTGGGATCATGGCAGTACGCACTGGCGAGGATGCTGGAAGGCAAGCCGTGTCCACGCGGTTGGCAGGCACTCTGGAACGTCGTTGACGTGCGTGACGTCGGCGAGGCTCATGCGAAGGTTTGCGAAAGTGAAAATGTCAAACCGAGTAGCCGTTATCAGTTGACAGCGACCGATGAACGCGGCGAATTGAATGTCGATCAGCTACAAGAACACCTACAAAAACTCTTTCCAGATCTCACGGTAGGTGGAAGGCCTGATGAAATGGCGGCTTTCCTGGAGCGACGTGGAAAAATCCACGATGGTCCTCGCGCTCACTGCACAAACGCAATCAACGACCTCGATTTAGTGACGCATGCGATCGAGGATACGTTAAAAGCCACGGGTGAAACAATGATCTCACTAGGCCTCTGCAAACCTTAGTTTCTCGAAACTAGCTGGTTGCGCCGTGTTCACATTCTCGTGTTCCCAATTCAGATTTGCTGTAAATATCGATGGTGGACTCGATGAAAAACGCTAGCATTTATCGACCTTTCTCAGACTAATCAATATGGGTCTGAATATAAAGAATGAAGAGATCGGTGCTCAGTCGATGTTGCCATCGCGCGGCTATGATCGTTCCGCCGCCGATTACATATGAGGAACGTGGTAGCCACCTGTCAAGAAACGTAGCGATCCACACTAGTCCTGCTTCAAGCTGTTCAGGTAGTGTCAAGAACCAACGCCTAGCGGCCTAAGTTGCTGGAGAGTCGGTACAACCTTGTTTCGAAATCTGGGGGATCGTAGTTCGGCGACCGACAATTCATCCACTCAGCGACGAACGGATGCGTCACTTGACACTCGATCATGGCTCTTGCTAACTCGTATAGCGACACGCCACACAAATGACGAAACAAACGAATGTCGAGACCGTCGCACTGTTCAAAGACCTCGGCTAGATAACTCTTCTGCTGCTCATCCAAGTCACCTTCACGGATGGCTTCGCGTATTTCCTCTGGTGTCATTTGGAAGCTGCTTCCTGCCATTCGTGGTCTCGTCAATCCACCAATAATGTTCGGATCGAAGTCGGTACGTTCGTGTGCTCTCGGAAAATCGAAATTCTCCAATGGCAAGATGGGGCGGCGACGTCGCCATTCGAATGCCGAGTCCGGCAGATCTAGCTCTCGCTTTGACATCGCAATCTCGAAACAATCGAGTCGACTTTAGCAAGGTATCCGTGCTCTGGCGACTCTCATTTTGACCGTCTAATAAAGTGACAAACTCATAAATAAATCGCTGAAAATTCCAGACAGCCGCTACTCAGGACTCGTCTATTTATCCGCAATTCGTTTCAGAAACGACTCTACTGCCACTAGTTAAACAGAGTCCACTCGTCGACATAATCCGTCTTCATCGTCACTAGAACTCCATAATTCCCGCGAACCCAAGACTAATGATGTTGCGCCTTGGCAATGTGTTTCAAGAACCCAAGAGCCGACGAATTGGTGGCTAAGTTAGTTCTCCTCACTGGCGAAACCAAGACGCAAGCAATCATCGTAGCACTGCAAGAACGATTGAATCGGCTGAGTACAAATTCCAAAGAGAAAACGCTGGCAGAGAATCTCTTAGCAATAGGAAAAGAATGTGCGGCGCTCCCAGTATTAGACGGCAAGTCCCCCGATGAAATCCTTGGTTACGACGAATTTGGATTGCCAACGTAGTTTCATCTATCGTCACGGCACGTTTTCCACTCGCCCTTTCGTAAAGAAACGCTACCAATTACCGTAGCGCCAGTCATCGGTTCCTACGGGAAATCAATTCCAACCGCAACGAACGCGTGTCAGTTGCGCTAGGCAGCGTCGTTTAAAAGTTTTAAACAACGATAACATCTCTTGCAGAAACTTAAAATATAGTAATGTAGCTTTGAATGTGGAAATCTATATTGGCACTCAACATACGCAACGAACGAGCTGAAGAGCTAGCAAAATCTGTAGTTCAGTTAACTGGAGAGACTAAGACACAAGCTGTCACCAAGGCGCTTCAGGAACGTCTTGACCGGCTGCGTGCCAAAAATAAAAAAAGAAGCCTAGTCGAAGATGTCCTTGAAATTGCACGTCAGTGCGACAAGCTACCAGAATTGGACAACAGATCGGCCGAGGAAATTCTCGGCTACGATGAAGACGGATTGCCGACCTAATGGTCGTTGATTCGTCTGCGCTTCTTTCGATACTACTAAATGAAGATGATCGCGAACGCTACGCACAAGCATTGGATTCCGACGAAGATAGATTCATGTCGACCGCGACGTTTGTCGAAGCGAGCATTGTGATTGAGAAACGTCGAGGTTCTGAAGGATTGTTTGCACTCGATCAACTCATCACAAGGTCCTCGATCGAACTAATTCCAGTCGACGTTGGCCAAGCGTACAGGGCGCGTTCTGCTTATCGCCTATACGGAAAGGGTAGACATCCTGCAGCTTTAAATCTTGGCGATTGTTTTGCGTACGCACTGGCTAGCACCCTAAAGGAACCTCTGTTATTCAAAGGAAACGATTTTTCGAGAACTGATTTAGATATAGTCGCAATCTAAATCACGCCGATAATGCCTACGAAGACCATCTTCTCATCTGGTGCTATGCAAGGAACGAATCTGCGCACTTGATCGGAGAAATTCAACCCATCTTTACGGCTACAGACCACTGTTCAGTCGATTCTCATCCGTTACCGGACCGATCGACTCGTTCGTTCCATATGTAGGATAGACCGCTTGCCCACCCACCCTCGGATACGTCGATGCCCGATATTGCAACCTACGAATTGGTCGATCAAATCGCCGTCCTGACCATGAACGACGGTAAGGCCAATGCGTTTAGCCCTGACATGATCGCGACCGTGAACGATCTCCTCGATCAAGCAGAAAGTGAGGCTAAAGCTGTCGTGCTAACCGGCCGAGACGGGATCTATTCAGGCGGTTTTGATCTGCGCGTTATTCGTGGTGACGATCCTCAAGCCGCAGTTGACATGAGATTGGGTGGTACTCGCCTGATGATGCGGTTATACGGTCTTCCGTTACCACTGGTCATAGCAGCGAGTGGCCATGCCATCGCGTTAGGCGCTTTTTGTCTACTCACCGGTGACTACCGTATCGGCACCGCGGGTGATTTTCGAATCGGTTTGAACGAGACATCGATCGGGATGGGTCTGCCGCCCTTCGGTCTCATGCTCGCACGCGAACGACTATCGAAGCGCTACCTCTCGCGAGCTACGATGGCGGCGACGATGTTTTCATCCGATGAAGCGAAAGACGCGGGATTCCTTGATGATGTCGTACCTAAAGAGGATCTCAGACAAACCGCGCTCGATGTTGCGGCTTCGTATATAGCGCTGGACGGACCCGCCTACGCATCCGTCAAACAGGGATTGCGCGGCGATTCGATCGCCGCCGTGCTGGACGGATTAGAAGCCTAGTTTTAAATCTAAACCGCCAGTCTGAGGCACCTTTACGTAGTTACGAAAACTCGAATCCCCTATGGGCAGGGCGATAACCCTGCATAAAACGCCGCAAGGTCAGCAACATCCTGATCACTCAGGTTCTCGACGAACGGCTGCATCGTGATTTCTTCACGCTCTCCGTCTCGAAACGCCTTGATCTGCTTGACGAGATACTGTTCCTGTTGACCCGCTAGGCTCGGCCAAAGTGGATTGATCGACACGCCGGCGACGCCATGACAAGCCGAACAAAGTGCCGCCTTCGCCTTACCCTGTGCAGGATCGCCCTTGAGCGTTGCTTGAGCATGAGCGACTGTACTATCAAGTTCCAGCCGGAACACCAAAATAACGGCAAGCAGCAATCCAATAACCGAAAGAGGACGAAACCAACCTAGAGTTCCGGCTTGTGTGATTGATTGACTAACTTTGCGCTGCAACACCAAGTTCTCCCATGTCCGCTTCGTCATCTACTTCGTCCAACGACTTCACCTGGAGCATCGGCTTGGTCTCCTTGGCACCGATCGTTAGGAAATCCCATATGAGCAGGAATACACCTACCGTCATCAAGACACCAAAGCCCATTCGCCACCACATGGCTTCTACGAACCAAGGTTTCATCTGACCTTCGAAATACGCCTGCCAAGTCGAACCACCAACGGCGCGTTCGACAAACGACTGCTCGTACCCTGCAATTAACAACGCCATGGTCATGCCCACCATCCCGACATGTGTCAAGACCAATGCCCATTTCCATTTCCACCCGCGATCGACTAGACCGCCGGACATCCAAACGTCGCCTCGAAGTTTCTGCAATGCCAAGTAGATAAACGCGACAACGATGGTCACGTACGCGCCGAAGAACGCAAGATGACCGTGCGAAGACGCCCACTGTGTGCCGTGCGTATAGAGGTTGATTTGCGGTAACGTCTGCATGAAGCCCCACACACCGGCACCGAGGAAGTTGCCAAACGCATGCGCGATCAGCCATGCGAGCGCGGGGTGATTGTTCGAGCGGAAGGAGTGCTTCCCGGCATCGTACACCGAATGGACAACCATTGCTACGAGTGGGATCGGTTCAAGCGCCGAGAAGAAACCGCCGACACCCAGCCAGTACTCAGGCGTCCCAATCCAGAAGTAATGGTGTCCGAGCCCGAGTATCCCCGACCCAAACATTAGTGCGACTTCGATATAAAGCCACGTCGTCACGATCTTGCGGCGCGCGCCGAGTGTCTTGATCAGACCCCATGCCATGATGCAGCCGACCAGCACTTCCCACGTCGCTTCGACCCAGAGGTGGATGACCCACCACCACCAGTACTGATCGACCGGCAAGTTGGTCGTGTAGAACATACCGGCGAGGTAGAGACCAGCCAGCGCAATCAAGTCAAGGACCAACACACCAGAAATGCCACTCCATTGACCTTTTAAGAACGTCGCCAAAACGTTGTAAAAGATCGCGACCATACATATGACGATGCCGATATCGGCCCACCTCGGCGCTTCGATGTACTCGCGCCCTTCGTTGATGAGCCAGAGTGTTGCCGGTTCGCCTGGACCCGACTGGACGAACAGGTACACCATCACCACGATAACAACGGCTATGGTCAAAACCCAGAACGTTGCTTCAGCGATCTTTGCGCCAACAAGCGGTACACCTGATTCATCCTCGATTAACCAGAAGATCGACCCTATAAAGCCATACAGCAGCCAGACCACCATCGCATTGATGTGCACCATGCGATTGACATTGAAATCAAGGACGCCGAATAAGAAGTCCGGCGCGATGAACTGCCATGCGGCGATCAACCCAAACAGCATCTGCGCCAAGAAGAGCACCATCGCAACGCTGAAGTACTTGATGGCGAGTTTCTTACCAACCGACAACTCGCCGTAGTTCAGTGCACCTAAGGTCATGATGCATCCTCCTCACTCGCCGCAGTCTCGGGCTCATAAACCGGTCCGTCCTGTGGCAGCGTAGTGAAGTTCGCCGGGAAACCGTTCGTGTCGATCGCCGACATCCATTTCAGGTAAGCGATGACGCCGCGTACTTCGTCATCCGTGAGATTCTGGTTAGGCATGCGCCGGTTGGTACCGAAGGTGCGAGCGTTGGCAACGGGGTCTTTCAAGAACATCGTCATAAGAAGCTCTCGCGCCTGCTCATTACCCCAGCCTGGGTCGAGCCATGCTTTCGTTAGATCAGGAGCGTAATACGCGCCATTGCCGAGCAACGTGTGGCAGTTCATGCAGTTTCGTGCCTGCACCGTGAGTTTGCCGTGATTGACGAGCGCTTTAGCGTCCTCCTCGCTCATGACCTCGCCGAACAGCGGCACCATTGGACCGATTTCTGGAACTAGGTGACCTCGTTCTTCGCTCGGCACGTAGTCAATGCGATAGTTGATGACGGAGTACGCGGGGACGCGACCCGCATCGGAGCCTGCACCGATGGCGTACAGTGTGTGGAACGTAAGGAACACGAGAACGAGCGCCATGCCGGCGGTCACGAAGATGGCACACTTTCGCCAAAACGACTCGCTTACCCACCATTGCGACTCATACGATTGAGCCATCGTTTCCCCCTATCTAACGACTTGCCATTTTGGTGTCCGCTGTCAACCCCGATTTTGGATTGTTTTTATTTCGATCATGAGTTCTATATCTCACAATAATAGACATTATGTGTAGCGTACGGTTAGTCCATATCCCGCTTTACTTTGCAAAACTATCACAAGAGTCGAGGGAATTGTTAGAATCTCAATGGAGAGCTCGAAATAGGGACCTAGCTCAATTCGGAAGCAACACGGAAAAGAGTTTGTTTAAGGCATGATCGCAATTCTTGGATCAATGTTATTGGTTTCGTTTTGTTTGATCGAGCTTGGAGTAAGAAGAAGCAGGCATTATCGAATAAACAAATTTGGTCATGAGGACTTTGGATCATTTGGTCGAAGGGTATTGATCAAGACGATCGAGTTCATTTGTCGATTAGTACAAGCGATCAGTTTTGTGTGTGCTTTACTCTTAATTTTCTATTACGTCTTTCCAGATGAGATTATGACCGGTTTAAGATCGTTTTACCAGGCGTTCGGTTGGATTAGATCTAACATCTGAAAATCGACGCCGGGACCCTCAATACCGATATGCAAGTTGCAAGAAAATACCACAAACAGAGAGCCCGCCCTAGTACCTAGAGATACCGAGATCATCTTTTTCTTGCTTAAAACGCGATATGTAGATTTCCACAAGACCAGTGTCTTACAGAAAGAATGCCCCGCGTCGCTTGTTTGATTTCAAGAAGATAGCGCGGATAGGAGAATCTACGAATTAACTAAGCCGATATCATTTCTTGTCACTGTTAAGGAACAAGAATCGCAGGAACTCTAGGTATCCAATTACGCCGGACGCACCTTCAATTCGCTTCAATGTATTTCTTCTACTGTGTACGTTACCTTAATCTGAGAAAAGAATGCAGCAAAATACACCTAGAATCCGTCGCAGATCGGACGTGTTCACTCCTAGCCACGGAACCTGTTCCACTAAAACGGGTTTCCAAATGAAGCGATTCCTCCACTCGACCCACATTCGCTAAATAGAAATTTATATCAGTCATCGCTGCAGTAATATCGCCGTCGATCACATATGCGACCATGAAGTCGAGCTCGTGTTCGCGGCCGTACGAACCGTCCACGAACCGATCCATACCATTTCGAACATATTCTCTCCGAGGCGCTCGAGTCACGTCCGACAGATCCAATCGTTTACATTCAATTAGAGCGTGAGGGTAGTTATCACTAAAACCAACAAAATACACACCGAGATCCGGCACTTTATCGGACGTCGCGCGAGCATGAACGCTTCGAACAGATGGTTTTTCTACAACAAACAAGTTGTAGAGTCTAAACGTATTCCGCGCGTCAACCATACCTTGGAACAAACATCCATTCAAATATTCTTCATTCTTCATTGGCGAAAGTTCCGCGAACACTTCGTTTGCTCTGTTCCAACCGGCCGACTGCAAATGGAGCACGACGAGCGTCAAATCTTCTCTGGATAACAGATTAGGCGAACCTATCCGAACTTGGCAGTCGAATGGAATCACTGTGCATCCGTAGCGAGACCATCGCCGAGCGCACTGTCTGCATCGTTTAATGCTGCGCCATGCGTCCAATAACGGTGAGACGCCGGTTTGATAACCAGTATTTCACCATCGATTCCATGGACACGTAGTTCGCGTGCTGCGGCAAGATATTGCGAAATTGGCGTTTGAATGCGATGACCGATTCGACCGAGAACTTCTGCCACCTCACCTTCTGATTTCTGCCACCTTACTCCACTATCGATTCCGCGTACAAACCTTATGACGCGTAGGGGCGCGGTGTTGCGAAGTCCAACGATCGCCGCGGAGTACTCACTTTTACCTAAAACTGATTGCCATGGGTTGATAACGTTCAAGAATGTCCGGGCATACGAACGTAGTTGCTCATCGCTGACCGATTCTTCTGCTGCTAATCGAGGCAGCTTGAACTCTCTTGCGCCTCGTTCGGCGCCGTCAAGTACTACAAGACGTTCTTGTTCGTCAAGCTCATACACATCGAACACTGCCTCGTCCAAACCAGCCAACGTCTGTATGTCATATTGATTCGCAATCAATAAATCTCGCACAACGGTCTCGATTCGTGAACCGTTTGACGTCGTGAGGGTATCTAGATCTGGTACTGGAAAACTGGCAAGATCCTGGTGGAGAGCCCTTCTTTTGTGAATCGCATACTCAGAACCATTCAATAACATGTGCCATGCCATTACCGATGACAGTAGCACGCCCGTTAACCGGTAGATGAGATCCTCTCGCTGACCGTAGAATGACATACCATAGTAAGATCGAGAATAGACGACATCCGTCTCGCTTACACCTACCGCCGGCCGTGCAATTCCGGCACGTATTCCTTCGCTAACGATTACAAGTGGGGCTCGAAACACCGTCCTATTGCGCGGTCGATGGATCGTTTGTTTGTCAAAAATTTCGAGCAGGTCAGTATTGACGTTTGGCGTCAAACGTCGAGACGACAACATTGGTAAACCTATCAGGTGCGTGGAGTCGTTCTGATCGCCTGGGAGTATCTGCACACCAGTAATTAGCTCAACACCAAGTTCCTTCAACAATTGATGCAAGGGGATAAACCTAGATTGAACTCGCTGTTGTAGTATTCGATCTCGCCGTGTGCCGCTTGTGGTTGTTTTTAACTCTTGCACCGATCTGCCGATATCCGAGAGTCGCGTCTTTGCGACGTCACGCGGTGCAATTTCTAACGCCCCAGTTCTTTCGAACGTCCATGACCAAGGAACGGTCACCACGGGCAGCAGATCAGGATCCTCACGGTTTAAGACTCGCCCGATCACGACAACAGCTGGATGGTCTGCAGTTGGAAATAAGGAGTTTCGAAGTGCAGACAGATTTACTAGGAATACTGGCTTAAGCACGTCAAGTAGTGCCGTGCGCGCTCGTACGCTTGTCGCGAAACTAGAGAAGAAAGGCGTTGCACGCATCACGATACCGAAACGGGTGTTATCGTGCGCGAAGTCGATTGAGCGCCAAACGAACGCGAAATCCTGGCTGCGCGGCGGTAGAGGAGGTTTTTCGCGTTCGACGGGCCACTGCAACTTCCCGGCTCTTCCGCCGTAGGTCCACGGAGGATTGCCGATGATAACGTCGAATTTTTCTCCTGCTAATCGACTTCCTATCCCACAACTATCAAAGTCAAATGCGTTTCCGACGAACAGGTTCTTCCCAATGAGTGGATCAAACTTAAGCGCATTCGGTGGGGTCGGATCAGGATCCAATTCAAGCGCTAATAAATACAGACTGAATGATGCGACTCGAATTGCAGACTCACTCTTGTCGACTCCGAATATTTGATTCTTGAGAGTCTCTCGGATTAGACTCCGTGTCGGGGTCCTCCCACTAGCCCGTAAGGTGACGAGTCTTCGCAGCGCCTCGACCAAGAATACGGCCGAACCACAAGTCAAATCAAGGACACGAGCTTCGTTGTCTATGTGACGCATGACCTCATCGAGTACTAGATTCACGACTGACATTGGCGTATAGTGAACTGCGTCCGTTGCGGCTTTTTCATCCTCAGCAGAGTGCGCAAATTGCTCGTATATCGAACTGATTAGCTCGATTGGAATTGCTTCGAATCGATATTCCCAAAGCGATCGTTGTCCAGTTCGTGGATTAACTCCCGCCAAGGTCTCGCTGACCAACTTGAGGTGCCCTTCAGATACCACCTCACGCTCGCCGGGTCGAATTGGGAACAGGTCGCCGTTAAAAGTTGCTCGAACCCAGTCAAACAGACGATACGCTGAATCCGCATGCCCTAATGCCGTTTCCAGGTCATTGAACTCCGGCATCGTTTCTTCATTGACGATTCCGCGGTCCGAAAGGTAGCGGATGAATATGCTGCGACCGATGATTCCTTGCGCTACATCTCTTGGTAGTTTCTTGTTCGAGAGCTCATCCTCAATCTCTCGCAGATCTTTCAGGAGTGCAAGATCCACGCGGTTGTCGCGTTGTACTCGTTTCTCATTCGTCCAGAAGCGGCCACTCTCCATGGCAAAGCGACCCGCGTAGTCGTCTAATTCAGCAAGCTCTCGCTCAATGGCATTGAACTCTCGTAGTAAGTGTTTGCTTCCGGAAATATTGTCACTTGGTCTCTCGAAGCCGTTGTAAAGGCGAATGCAAGATGGCGTCACTACCCATAGTAATGGGGCTAGGCCGAGGTTCCAAATATCGCGTTGCCACGACGCAACGACGTTTTCTGGTGGTTCGTGACTAGCAAATTTGAATACCACCTCTAATCCGGATTGATCTCGCCATACCGCGTCAGGTTTAATTTCGACGCGAGCAAAATCCTCCGGCGCTATTACTAATCCAGGCGCAGGATCATCTCCGACAATGTAACCGGTTGCCTGCAACGCGCCTGCTAACGTGACGCTCATCTTTTCGCCTTGTTACTGTCATACATGCGGCTAGACCCGACTGAAAGGTGAAGTAAACAGGTTGATTGCCCCACTATGGTTCGTCGATTCAAAAAACTTCGCTAGATCGTTCCGCAACACCGAACAACGCTGACTTACTCGCAGAATTTCAAGATCACAAGAGTAACGAACCTTCGCATGTGTTGAACAATCTTAGAGTATGGTCAATTTTGTATTTCAGTTAGCGTTAATGGCTTAACCCCACCAATTGATACTGTACGATTATACATATAGATAATTACGATTAGCTGATTTTTTCTCCGAATCTCCGCTTAGAACCGGGACTTTGATGTACTGGCAACTGAAATTCAATGACTTCGCGAACGTTGAACTAAACTCTACATAAAAATCACTGTCTTTCGTTAGGCGTCGCCCGATCAAGTGTTTTGATTCACTCAATACAAAACCCCTTGTGTCGATTACTTCAATTCAAAACAAAGTTCAGATTACTCGGATTCCTCTTCGTGCATAGTTTCCGTTAGCCGCCAAATAAAACGCGGCGCAATGAAGTAACCGCACACCATCAATCCACTGATTACGTACCACCATCCACTAAAGTTCATGACAAGAGAGAACGCGATAACACTGACCACAAGCAACGCAAATGAACCTAGTGAAATGGCACTGAAAACGCGACGGAGGCGGGAAGCCCCTCGTAACCGTGCTAACGCGAGAAAAAGGGCGTAGCCTAAACCCGTAACGAGAATGGCGCTACCAAGTAGAGCCGCACCCGCGATACGTTCGATGTCGACTGGATCGTACAAAGAACTACTTGCTCGACCGCGAATGAACTTTCGACGATCGCGAACTTGAGATCTTCGAACTAGAAGCGAGCAATTGCATCCGATAGATGGAGGATCATGTTGGTGAGCAAACGCGTACGGCCAGAGTAAATCGTCGACCTAGCAACATCACTCAAAGTCCTCGCCAACTCATTGATTGGCGTAAAACGGAACTCTTAATCCTCCTCAATAACCTCCCCAGTCTCATGGAGATAACCATCCACGGCATCATTCAATTTCTCGGCGAGTTTTAGTCCGCCCGGTAGACTCAACGCAACGGTCTCGCGATAGAGCGCATCCTTATTTGCATATTCGAATTTCACGTACACCCCAGCGCCGTCGCACGCCACGATCTCGAATTCTGCCACTCGTGCGGGGGCTTCCCGTCCTGCTGATTCACCGTGGAGGTCTGGGGGAGGTGGGAACCTAAACTTCATTTTTTGCTCCGAGCTACGAGACGACGCATTCTACGAGCGTAGGCGCAGCATGAGATTTTTGCACTAAGTAGTACTTCGAGTATGTGAAAGAATGAACTCACGAATCGTGAAACATATCCAGCGACGATGGGCAGAGACTAAGTTCTTCCGCGATATTCGGTTTTCCTAAGCTGAATGACGTGTTATGCATGATTCTCTGAAATAACCGTCCCTGTCTGCAATCTCACGAATTCGTAGTAATTTCCTTCTTTGCGCATCAACTCATCGTGCGATCCAATGTCATTAACTCGACCTTGGTCAATAAACACGATTCGGTCGGCCTTGCGAATCGTCGACAAACGATGCGCAATGACGACCACGAGCTTGTTTTCGCTTGCGGTCTGCAGCGAATCAACCAAGGCTTCCTCGGTCGACGGGTCCAAGGCTGCCGTAGGTTCGTCGAGGATTAGGACCGGTGTATCGCGGATGAGTCCACGTGCAATGCAGAGCCGTTGTTTTTGTCCGACCGATAGGTTGTCGCCCGAACGTCCCAACACGGTATCGAGCCCGTCTGGCAACATATCGATGATTTCCGACGCACCCGCACGACTTAATGCCAAGTCCATATCTTCTTCCGTCGCGTCAGGTCTTACGAGTAAAAGGTTCGATCGAATCGATTCCGATAAGAGGATGTGCTCTTGGAACACGTAGGTGACAAATTCCCTCACCGATTCGATATTTGCGGTCGCGAGATCCAAGTCGTCGTAGAGTACTTTGCCACCCGTCGGATGAACGTAACCCGCGATGGCATACGCGAGCGTTGTCTTACCCGCCCCTGTCGGTCCAACAATGGCGATGAGCTCTCCCTGCCGTAGTGAGAGATCAATGTTCTGAAACGCCGGTCGCCCGTCTGGATAGCTAAACGATGCACCCTCAAGCGTGATGGTCTGAGGCTCGTTCATGACGATCGTCTGGCCAACGTCCTCGGTCGGAGCATCAATGAAGAAGAACACCCGACGAAGCGCCGCCGCATTGCCTTGCAAATTGATCCAGAAGACACCCAGTCCCATCGATATGCCCGCAAGCGAAAACCAGATGCCAAACAAGATCGACCAGTCGCCAGGACTCAGCTCACCCACAATGATGCTGTCGGTAATAGATACCGAAACGCCGAACGCCACGAGAACAATCAAGATCCAAGTCGTAAAGCGGATCAATATCTCAATGATCTTGATATGTCGATAACGTCGGAACGACTCCTTGCTTTGATCGTCAATGCGGTCCTTCTCCCGCGCCATACCGCCCAAGCTCTGGACGGCTGAGATATTCCCCATGCTCTCTTCGATGGCGTTGGTAGTAGCGGTTCCTGCTGCTCGACTGTCTTGCTGCACCCGGCGTGTTATCTGTGAAAACGGTACAGTGACCAACAATCCCAGCGGGATAAGGATCACGGCAACCCAAACCAGCTCCGGCGAAATCGCACCGTAGCTGTAATAAAGGAAGTAGATCGAAATGATGGCTTGGATGATCATTGCCAACGGCGTTAACGTGAGTGTGTAGCAGACGCTTGGCAGCATGGGTGCGTCGTACATGACGCGATAAATCGCATCACCAATACGATGATCATCGAGCGTCGTCATCGGTAGGTGCGCCATGCGACGATACAACCTTGTTCGGATGTGGTTCGTGAGTCGCTGCGACAATCGAATGTGGATCAACGTATCAATAAAGCCTAGAAAGCTCGCGCTCTCGCTACTGCCCTGGTTCATGGCGTTCTCAGCTCGCGTGGCGCTGTCTTCACCTTGTGCCCAATCCTGATACACATAGGTTCGCGTTCCAAACACCAAAAGCAACACAACACTGAACACCGTCAACGCAACCAGTATTTCGAATGGTGAAAAGTCGTACACGTAATCAATGAATGGCTGAACATGAGGCGGCATCACCACGTCTGTCGTATCAAACGGTTTCTGCAATATCACCTGATCAATCAGAATCTTCGCCAGCCACTGTAGATAGAGCACTGGAACGATCGCGAGTAGCGAAAGAGCGAGCTTGACCGCGAATAAGCGCGGTGCTGTCGCAATGTAGGAGAACCCACGACCGATAAGGCGAGCCGACTCGAGATTGCTGATTCGCGGATTGGTATCAATTCGATCGTCGAACCGTGCGATGCGAGCAGATTCCGGTAGTTGAGCCGCTTCGCTCATATAGCACTACCACCCATACCACTCGCGACCGCAATTTCGCCTTCGAAAAACGCACGATACCTGCTCTCTTGATCGCTCATGAGCTCGTCGTGAGATCCGCATGCAACGATGGCACCATCCTCTAGCAACGCGATTTGATTTGCCATCTGAATCGTTGAATAGCGGTGCGTAATCAGAAACACGATGCGGTCGTGCGCCCACTCCCTCAGGTTGGTTAAGACGCGCGTTTCGGTCTCCGCGTCTAATGACGCCGTTGGCTCATCAAGAATGAGAATCGGCGTGTCCTTCGCGACGGCGCGGGCGATCGACAGACGCTGACGCTGTCCAGTCGACAGCTTGCCGCCTCGCTCGCCAAGTTCAGTGTCGTATCCGTCGCTAAGTTCACTTATGAATTCATGTGCGCACGCAATGTCGGCTGCCGCAACGATTTGTTCTCGCGTCAAACCGGGTGTCGCGTACGCAATGTTTTCAGCGATCGACGAAGCGAACAGATTGTTCTGCTGTAGGGCGATCGCAACGTTTGCGCGAAGGTCGTCAACCTTAATGTGACGAAGATCGACGCCGTTGATGCTGATACTTCCAGCGTCGACGTCGTAGAGTCGCAACAGCAACGACATGAGGGTGGATTTACCACTTCCTGTACGCCCGATGACTGCCGTAACGCTGCCAGGTTCTGCGGTCATATTCACGTCACGGAGCACAGGAACTTTCGCGTCGTACGCGAATGCGACGCTCTGAATCTGGAGTGAATCGACTGGTCGGGGGATAGCGACGGCGTCCCCTTCGTCCACGATTTCTGGTTTCAGGTCTAGGAGGAAAAACGCACGTTCGAGTCCAACGACCATATCTTGGAGCATACCCCACACACGGATAAGGTCGTTGCCATTCCACAAGAACTCCCCGATTCGGTCACGTGCCGCCGAAAACGCGCCATAGTTCCAAACCGCGAATCCGACTAGTGCTACGACGCCGAAGAGAAACGTAGCGCGCTCTTCAAGGACCCACGTCGCGATTAAGAACTCCCCCGCTAACAACATTGTGCCGATCAATAACGATACCAACGTACCCATCAGGACGAATTCGCCTCGCAGCAACAACGCCGCGTCTAGTGCTCGGTGCGAATCTGCGTCGAAGCGCGATTCCATCACTTGCAACGCCTTGTTGGCCTTAACGACGCGGACTGCTTGAAAAGCCTCCTGAATTCTTGATGTGAGCTGACTGTTGCTCTCTCTTGCGTAGCGGGACCGGATTTGTAGCCGAGGCGTGAACCACGCAACGATCAAGAGTATTGGGACGACCCCAAGGAGAAACATCGCACCGAGGACCCAGCTGAAGCTGACCAAGACGATAAAACTGAACGAAGCGGTAAACGTCGCAACAATCGGTTGCAACAGAATCTTCTCGACGATGTTGGTGATCATCGCGCTGTCTTGATAGACGCGATAAATGGCATCACCTGTCTGGGCGTGCGCGTGATATCGCAGAGAGAGGTGTTCGGCGCGCTCGATCATGGTGATCCGCAAATATTGATTGATCCGCTGTAGGATCCAGGTTCGGTAGTAGTCGATAATCGGCGCGAGCATGAAAAAGAACACCGCGGCGACGGCCATGATGACCAAGAACCGGTTCCGAACGGTCTTGCGCTGCGCTTCGTCGAGTTTTGAAATCTGGGCTTCTAATACGGCGCGACGTTCGTCAGCAGTCGCGTAAACCTCGTCAGCTTCACTCTCGATAAGTTCACGCAGTTCAGACGTCGCGATGAGCTCTTCCACACTGAGTTGATAGCTTTCATCGACAAAAAGTACAGCGGCTTGCGCGGGTGAGAGTCTCTCGCCAACAAGAATCTTGTTGTTGAAAAGATCGAACGTAATTAAGACGGCTGAAATCCAGACAATCTCAAGCACCATGCGAAGCGTCACCCAAACAATCAGGTGCGGTAACTCCTGCCGTAAATATGGCCAGGTGCGAAAAATAAGAGAACGGAATTCCTTGAAGTTGAATCCGCGATCTTTTACTTCTTGGCGATTTAGTGAAATCGCAGATCGAAGCGTTGAGAAACGAGAAATTACAGTATGCTCGTGAAAAGGCTTTCTAATACCGTATACCACGACACAAATCTGCGACGCGGCGTTGACTAAAGCATTCTACGAAGCACATGAACATCCGGGGATATCGAAGTCCTAAGCTCCTTCGCCGACCGGTTGATGTTGCGAAGTCGTTCACTAATTAGTCCCATATGCATCGACAAAAGCGAGAAACGGATGACGTGTTTCGATCCGGTCATGGTTCCTGGTATGCACAGAAGCGCTGTAAGCCGTGCAATCCGCGAAGTTCGCTAGCGCAGCAAGCATTTCTAACATACGATTCGATTTGTGAATTGCTTGAAGAAGTGACCAATGGCCGACATCACAATCCGTAACCTCGATCCCGACATACGGTCGAACCTTCAACTACGAGCGAAAGCACATCATCGTTCGATGGAGGAAGAGGTGCGCAGCATCCTTCGCGACGCCGTCGCCGAAGATCCGAAGACCCGACTTAATCTGCTGGAAATTACCCGGGAGTGCAGTGCGAAATTTGGCGACGTTGAACTAGAGCTTCCCAAGCGTGGTCCTACGCGCGAACCACCAGACTTCTCTCAAGTAACGGTCGTGTAGGTAGTAAACTCGAATATTGCCGCGAACCTCATGTAGACAAACAGATACCTTCCATCGCGATTCGAATCACCTCGGCCAAAACTCCATTCTTGTAGTTCCCGATGATTGAGATCTCACGGATACTGGCATGCACGTTTTCGATCCCTGCAACGCTATCGTCTAATATCGGAGCTAGTTAATTAGTCCCTACGCGAATAAGACCTGTGTATCCTAATCTTGATCACAGTCTGAATGAACAAATGACCAATCGACTGATAGCTCAGTCAAATTTGAACGGGAATACGTTGCACGCGACACCTGCTTGGAACGATTTAAAGCCTTGTTTAAGAAAGTTAAGACATTTTTAAAGTGTCGTTTAAATTATTCGTTACAAGCCATGCCGTAGCAGTTCGGGACGAGAAACCTTAAATCATCTTCCCGTTCGAGTCGAATGCAGTTTCGAGGCATTCGAGTCATGCCTATCGATTCCAAAAACGATCCGGTGCCTAGATTTCACGTCAACTGGAGGCAGTTGAGCGCTTCGTCAAGAAAGCCTACTTCGGGTAATGGAACCGCTCGTCGTTCGCGCTACGACATGTCTCAGTCAATCGATTCCCCGGATAGTTAAAGCGATCCTTTAAATGGTCGAAATCTAACGGTTCCGCATCAAAACGAAGCAATTCGGTGACTGAATAGACTCAACCACATAACGACGAGCTGTAGCAGTGCAAACGCGACTGCACCTGTCAGATGAACTGGCAACCGAACGTGAGGTTCAGGGCGTACGTTCGCCGCAATACCCAGTATGCTCAACATACCGATAACCACAGTTAACACGATCTCAAATGCTGTGAAATTGCCAGTGAAAAATGTCTGAATGCCTGCGAGGTACAGCCAAATCAGTAGCATGAAGAACGCCCAGCACGCGAATAATCCCAACGCACCCGAACCTGTCCAACGGCTTCTATACAATCCCAAGACGGTGACTAGAACAATCGGAAGGACCTGAAACACATGCCGTAGGAAGGTCTTACTTTCGACACCGACGGCGAGGAGGCAGACCAGGAGAGCCGTCAGGCACGATAAAGTAACGTGTCTTTGGTTGATCCCGAGATTCATGATCTATTCACATTGAGATTCAAAGCGTCCTATTAGTGATCTAAGTGTACTTCGGCCGCTGGGATTCACTTCGTAGTCAAGACCCTACCACTGAAGATCGCTCGACTATGTCAATCGCTCAAGTAAGACTTGATGCTGGAGGATAGTTAATTACGTGAATCGCGATCCCAATACGGCTGGTCGCAAGTACTCACTCTACTGATCTATCGCACTATAATAGTGTACACTAATCTAGTGTACACTTCACGCATGGTGTTCGAGAGACTACTATGAGAAACATAACGTTAAGTGCCGATGAGAACCTGATCGAAGCCGCGCGTCGCCGCGCCGCGTCGCAGAATACTACCTTGAACGCTCAGTTTCGTGTGTGGCTCGCGGACTATGTTGGTCGAGAGGTACAAGCCGCTCAGGCTATGCGCACCGTTCGCGAACTGCAAGGCAAACTGCGAGTAGGACGCAAGCTATCTCGGGACGAAATGAATGAACGTTGAGAGCTTCATCGATACAAACGTCTTCGTCTATCAACTTGAGCGCATCGATATTCGGAAAGCGAATATCGCAGATGAGCTGATCGAATACGGAATCCAGTCTCAGAGTGCATGCATCAGCCATCAAGTGATTCAAGAATGTGTCAATACGGCGGTTCGAAAAGCTGAAATACCCCTTACTGGAGATGAAATGCGTAAATACATTGTCGACGTCCTTGCGCCTATGTATCGCATTCGTCCTGATATCCCACTCTATCTAAAGTCCCTGGATATTCAAGCACGATACCGCTTCAGCTTCTATGACTCGCTCATAGTCGCCGCCGCACTAACGGCGGGATGCCGGACGCTCTATACCGAGGATTTGAGCGACAACCAACAGATTGAAGACATGACTATAGTGAATCCATTCAGTTCGAAGCTATCCGACCGACCGAATTAAGGTCTGCACGGCAGCAAAACAGGCGAATGATTGCACTGGAATTTCGATGCTCGTGAGCCATTTCAATCCCGCACAATAACGAGAGTACGCAAACGCTGACTTATTGAATTCAGTTTGGGCAAAGTGACTGGAGTTCTATAGGGTTGCACTCATCCAAGTACCTGGAAAGCCATTTTGCTGAAATAAGGCAACTCAACGGAACACGTCATCAACGCATCTGAGTTCCGACGTAATTTCTCAAGATATCTGAGGCATGTCGCAGAGTCAGGCGAAGCGTTGATCATCACAAAATACGGACGCCCGAGCGTCCGGCGTGTTCCGTACCAGAATCCTCATAGTTTGTATGGAATGTTCAAGGACGAATGTCAGATAGTTGGAGACATCATGGAACCGATTGATATTGAATGGGACGCTATAAAAGACGACAACACCGATAACTATTACTAATGGTGCTTCTCGCCACTCGCGTGGCTCTTTAGCATATTAAGGCTGCGCCGACGACAAAACGGAATCGCTCCTGAGTTGACAGCGGAAACGACGTTCAATCGTCAGTTCTGTATCTCCAACACTACGAACGTGGTAAAAGGACGGCAAAGCTTCCTAAACTAAGCGAAATCAACTATGGTCACGACCATGGTCTTATTCTATAATTGTGTCCAGTATTTACAAGTAGATCAGTAATGGCTATCGAAAACAAAACTGACGAGAGTGTGATTAAAGCTTCGGAATTCAAGGCGAAGTGCTTGAAACTGATGGATGCAGTCGCTAAAACTGGCGAGGAGCTCGTCATCACGAAAAACGGCGAACCAGTTGCGAAACTCGTTCCATATCGTGATCGCCCAAAGAGGATATTCGGTATCGATCGTGGCTCGATGCGAATTCTCGGTGATATAGTCGAACCACTCGACATTGAGTGGGAAGCCATGCGAGACGACCCAAACGAGCACGTCTAATGATCCTCCTTGACACGCATGTTCTGCTCTGGCTACGGTTCGGTTCCGAAAGATTGGGACAGCAAACCAGGCAACTCATTGAAACATCGTGGCAGACGGGCGACATATTTATCTCCGCCATCTCGTTTTGGGAAGTCGCGCTTTTGCAGAGAAAGCGACGTATTGAAATTGCTGAGAACGTCGACGTTTGGCGACGTACCGTTATTGAACAAGGGACTAAGGAAGTTCCAGTAGACGGCAAAATCGCGATTCGTGCTGTAAATCTGAACGGATTACACTCAGACCCAGCTGACCGAATCATCGTTTCAACTGCTTTAGACGGATATCGATTAGCGACCGTAGACCGTCGCATTCTAGAATGGCGCGGCGACTTGGAACGAATCGACGCGACGCGTTAGTTAGATAACCTAATTTCCTTTTAATCTCACGATTTGATCAATCTCGCATAACCAGAACATCCAGCTCAACTAGGTCGTCGAGTCGTAAGGAGAGTTGCTCTAAACGCGCCTCGTCTAGTTTAGTCGAATCGCCCAATACTGCTTGAATCGCGTCTAATCCAGTCATCGGTGTTCGCAGCGTCTCTACTAGATTTGCGGTAAATGCATCGACATGCTTGATATCGACCTTATCCGCACGATTGCGGAACGCTAGTGCCCAGGTTGGCTTCGCCGGCGGCTCGATCGGTTGAAAATCCAATGCGATCTTGTGAACCGGCCATACGTATCGTCGTGTAAGCGAGAGCTCGGACGCCTTCAGTTTGGTTCCGAGTGGATCTGAACAAGGTTGGTAAGTAGGCAACTCCCCGACCATCCGATCAAAGTACAACGGCAGCCATTCGTAGTGACAGAGCTCAAGGAGATAAGGTGGGTCAGTTGGTTCTGAACGTTCCATCGCGAGATACGCGATGAATTCTTCTGAAATCTGTGCGAAATACGGGCTCTTGCATTGATGGCGATGAACGAAATCGCGGATCATTTGATGCCAACGTTCCTCGCCTAACATTGATTTCGCACGCTCGAACCGCATCGAGCAAAACGACTCGATGTTGTTGTAGAACAATCGATTGTAGATTGCCATTCGGCGTGCTTCGATGCCATCCGGGATGGCATTCAGCTCTGGATTGCGAATGTGTGCCGCGAAATCCAGCTGTAGCGCCTGAAAATCCGGTAAGTTCTGTCCCTCGAGCTGTTCAGACACGGGTATTCGCCTGAATCCTGCGAATTTGTTGCGTTTCGTCGAGCAATTCGCTCAACGGCGGAAAATTGAAATCCCGTTCAAGCAGTGTTGGCATGACACCGAACGTCCGGAATGCTTCGCGGAGCAAGTCGTACACGGGATCGATGATCGGTGCAGCGTGGGTGTCGACGCGCAAGTCTTCCGCTTCGACCTTGTGACCAGCGATGTGAACATAGTCAGCCCGCTCGGCTGGCATCGCGCGCAAGAACTCAACTGCGTCGTAGCGATGGTTTATGCTGTTGACGTGAATGTTGTTGACGTCGAGTAGGAACTTGCAGTCCGCTTCTTCAACGACGGCGTTGATGAACTCCGCCTCCGGCATTTCCTGCCCTGGCGCCGCATAGTACGACACATTTTCAACCGCGATCTGTCGTTCGAGAACATCTTGAACGAATTTGATGCGACCGGCAACGTAATGTACGGCTTCTTCTGTGAATGGAATCGGCATCAGGTCATACAACTGCCCGAAATCGCCACAATAACTCAAGTGATCTGAGTAGGACTTGGCATTGATCTCGTTGAGGAATGCCTTAAGTTGCGCTAGATAGTCCATGTCGAATGACGCCGGACCGCCGATCGAGAGCGACAACCCGTGACAAACCACCGGATAGCGTTCGATCATCGCGCGAAACCGCTTACCCCATCGTCCACCTACGCCAATCCAGTTCTCGGGCGCGCATTCAACAAAGTCCACTTGCTTTGCCATCGCGGTAGACTGCTCGTCATATGCATCGAACATCCCACGCCGCAGTCCTAGCCCGCAGCCTGAAACCGGATAGTCGTCTGGACTTTTCATCACTTCAATCGTTAACGTACGTCCTTTCCAATCGTTCAAACGTCTGCGTCAGCCGTTTCTGCGAAACCTTCTCCTTGGTCCCCAATTTTTGATGGAAAAGCGCTACTCGCAACTCCGCCAAAAGGAACTTAGCTTCAACGAGATCTGGCATGTCGCCAGCACGCGCCACTAATGCCGCCAATCGTTGTTCCCAGACTCGTGCGTCATTCATGAGTTCCTCATCTTTCGACACGCGCCCTTGAAAATGGTTGATTCGGTAGAGCATTGCGTCAAGATATCGCGGTAGATCAGCCAGTCGTTCATAAGGCGTTTGCCACATGAAGTCTGCGGGAACGATATGAGAAAGCTGCGCTTCTAAATCCGCCTTTGCCGACGCAAGAACGGCACTGTTGATATTTTCGACCGCTAACGATACATCGAACCGTTTCTCCGCTATAGCGACGCACGTCTCAATCAGCTTGAGCCCGTGTGACACGAACTCGCCACGATGCGCTGAGAGCAACCCATCAAACTGGGACCTCGCCTCTATTCGCTCAGCTCGCTTGACGTACACGTAACGCGCAACGCTCATTAATAGTGCGTCCAACACCGCGTTTGGATCAGCGAGTTTCGCCAGCTGCATGTGCATGGTGGTTTCTTTTTGGTATTCCTTGCGCAAGTACCGCGCCGACTGACTTTCCGCGAGTACAAACAAACGACAAAGACCTCTTTCGTGCCACACTTTCTGTTGATCAGGATTGACTGCAACTTCGATGACAACATGGTCACCTTTATCTACGAGCGCGGGGTAAACAGTGAAATCCGTGTGACCTTGCCGTAGCCGCCTCTCTCGTTCAATCCCTTTCTCCGGAAACCTGAGGAGTCGTTCTTGCGACTCCGTGATCGTTGCGGCTTCGTCAACGAGTGCGTCGGCCAGTGTCTCTTCGTGACGCCGTTTCAGCGCTACCAAATCTCGGTCCTGATCGAGCACTGCTCCCCGGCGATTGGTCCATTGCACGTTCATCCGGAGAAACGGGCTCAGTTTCGTCTCGTCCCAGGCGTCCAGCGGTATTTGAACACGGTAGAAATCCGCCAGCGTGCGACTCAACACGTCGTAGAAATTACCGATTCGGTAGCGCGAGGGTCGAAGTAGGTAGTCGCATAACTGCTCTACCCGGTCAGGAATAGGTACCAAATGTCGGCGGTATTGTTTCGGCAGGCTCTTTAGCAGTTCCGTCAGTTTCTCGGCCAAACGTCCTGGCACTAACCATTGAACCGCATCCACCGACAGCGCACTGATGTTTTCAGCTTTGACCTGAACCGATACGCCGTCTGCTTCATCATCCGGCGCAAACCGATATCTCAACGGCCAACGAAGGTCGTCGATAACGAGCTCGCCCGGGAACGCGGCGTTCGTAAGGTCCTCGTCCGGACGTCGTAGTAGATCGTTTGTCGTCATGCGCAGACGATCGATCTCACTCGAACTTGCCTGGTCGAGCCACGTTTCGAAGCTCCGTACGTTGATGACATCGTCCGCCAACCTTTCTAGATAAAAGCTCGCTTGTACCCGCGGCGCAACGACCACGTCGGTCCTTCGCTCTCGCGCCTGCACTTTTAGTAGTTTCGTAAGTAACTGGCGATTGTGTTTGAGAAACGGCCAAGGACGCGTTTGCTTCGGTTCAACCAGAGCGTGCCGCACGAACAGCTCACGCGCCAGCTCCGCATCACGGGGGGCGAGACGCAATGGGCGTCTCTCGTAGACGGCTACGCCGTAGAGCGTTGCTCGGCTCAAAATCATCGCCTCGCCTCGGCGATCATCCCAATACTCATCGAAATAGCTCACCTTGAGCAACCGACTGGCGACGTCTTCGATCCATTTGCGTTCGATCGACGCGACAGTTCGCGCATAGACACGTCCAGTCTCGACGATTTCCGCTGCGACCACCCATTTAGGCGCAGCCTTGGCCAATCGAGTACCTGGTAGTAATTGAAAACGCAGATCGTGCACGCCCACATACTTCTGCTTTTCTTCCTTGGTACCGATCAGACCAAGCGACCCCGTCAAGATAGCCGTGTGCAAGTTCTTGTATGACGCTTTTGCTGAATTGAGACGCAATCCCAGTCGCTGGCAGTAACCTGTCAATTGACGATGCAAAGAACGCCATTCGAAGTATCGATTCGGCGAAATGAAGTGTCGTTCCAATAGACGCCGGAATGCCGAACTCGAGTTCGCTTGCCGCTCGCGCTCCGCCCAAAACCACAAATTGACCAGAGCGAGAAAATCGGATTTTTCGTCTGTGAACCGCTCTTGTGCCGCGTCCGCTGCATCGCGCTGGTTGTGAGGTCGCAGACGCGGGTCTTGCGCGGTGAGCGCCGATACGACGATCAATGCCTCCTTTAACGCATTCCGGTGCGCCGCTTCGATCAAAACGCGCGCATATCTGGGGTCGATCGGCATGCGAGCCATCTGACGGCCGAGACCGGTGAGCTTCCCATCTTCAAGCGCCCCTAATTCGTGCAGAAGGCGTTCCGCTTGCCCAATGCTTCTTTCATCGGGTGGTTCAAGAAATGGAAACTTGCGGATGTCGCCTAGACGAAAGTGCTTCGTCTGAAGGAGGACGGATGCGAGATTCGTACGTTTGAGTTCCGGGTCAGTGTAACGAGGCACGCGCTCGTAGATTGTTTCCGGGTAGATGCGATAACAGATGCCTGGTGCGACGCGACCGCAACGTCCTTTCCGCTGGTCAGCGCTCGCTTGTGAGATTTGTTCGATGGGCAATCGTTGGACGCGTGATCGAGCGCTGTATCGACTTATTCGCGCTTTGCCGAGATCGATCACAAATCGAATGTTGGGAACCGTCAGACTGGTTTCAGCTACATTGGTCGACAGCAGGATTCGTTGTTTACCTGATGGGTGAAAGATGCGCTGCTGATCCCGCGGAGGTAGCCGTGCATAAAGAGGCAAAACCTCCAATCTCTTGGGAAAGCGTCGACGAATCCGATTGGACCATTCCAAAATCTCCTGCTCGGTCGGCAGGAACATCAGAATGTCCTTTGCACCTTTGATTTTGGAATCGAGGATTTCTTCGAGGCACCCGTACACAGTGCCTTCAAGATCGTCGTCCGGCGGTCGGTATTCGACGGTCACCGGATAGCTACGACCCTCTACTTCAACCACGGGCGCGTCGTTGAAGTGGCGACTAAAACTCTCAACGTCAATCGTCGCACTCGTGATGATGACCTTGAGTTCCGGACGTCGGTCGATTAACCGACGTAGAAATCCCAGTAAAAAATCAACATTCAGTGTGCGTTCATGCGCTTCATCAACAATTACAACCTCGTATCGTCGCAACTCCCGATCGCGATTGATCTCTGCCAGCAGCATGCCGTCAGTCATGACCTTCACGAGCGAGTGGCGACTCCATGACTCGTCGAACCGAACCGCATAGCCAATCTGCTCACCGAGATTGACCTTAAGTTGCTCTGCGATTCGACCTGCGACTGCGCGTGCAGCAAGACGCCGGGGTTGCGTGTGTGCGATTGTGGCGTTTACACCAAATCCAGCTTCCAGACAAGCAAGCGGCAGTTGGGTCGTCTTCCCGGAACCGGTCTCCCCAGCCACGATAACGACTTGATGGGTCTTCAGAAGCGCCTGGATACGCTTAATATGCGTAGCAATTGGAAGATCCGAGGCGTAGTTGATCTCAGGGACGTTTTCTCGCCGCTCACGAATCAACGACTTAGACAGACGCGAATTTATGGATTTGTGACCGTTCGCGACTTGTGGTTTACGCTTGCTTTGATTGGTAGCCACTAGATCGATTGTTGAGTGAAATTCTTGACGTTATCGACGCTTTCAGAATTTCACGACAGTCAGGAATGATTCGAATTATCCAAAGGTTACGCTCTAATGGACTGTGTAACGAAGTCGAACCGATTAACCCTCATCTTAGTTCGAGAATCGGTACGATTTGTTCCATATATCGCGCACAAGAAGCGCCCCGTGGCACTACATATCCATAGTGACAAAATTGATGAACTAGTGGCCTCGATCGTGGAAATAACGGGAGAATCTAAAACCGAAGCCGTCACAACGGCATTAAAACAACGACTCGCGCGACTCCAGCGGCGGCACAGAGATCAAAGACTCGCCGACGATCTCAACGAAATCGCACTACATTGTGCGGCGTTACCAGTATTTGACGCCCGACCTGCCGATGAAATTATCGGATATGACGGACATGGTCTTCCGTCCTAGTTCCGAGAGCATCACACGCCAAGTCCTTTGATCCTTTGAGGCGCAAACTTGTCGACGCCCATAACCGAAGTTACCCTTGTGGAACCCAGGATCGAGCAATCTGGATAGCGAGTAGTCCTTGAAGTTATGGCCAGCATTTAATGAATCCCGCCTTTCCCCATTCCGATCCGTGAACGCTCAATCGTTTCGACAGTTCGTCACGCGACTGTGGCGAGGTCAGTACGGTCTCGCAAAGACCTGGTGGCTATTTGGCATACTGGGAACAGCGCTCCTAAATGCCATCTCAGGTCCGCTGTACGCATTTTTTACGAGCGCCTCGATGGACGGCATTGGTGGCGTGACATTGTTAAGCGCCGTCGTAATCGTCGCAGCTGTCGGCGCTATCTACGGGGTCGTGGTGACCGTCAGCGTCGTACGTTCTGCTTTAGCGTACGAAGGCAACCGAGTGTGGTCTTGGTTAGCCATCATCCTTACGGGTGGTGCCTGGCTATTCGCGCTAGGTTACGTCGCCTTATAGACCGAGCACTAGTACCAACGATCGACTACACCAAGAGTGGGTAACCAATATCAACACAAGCTTCGTGTAACAAATCTAAGACTATAGGATCGTCCAAAGCCCTGTGAAAGTCGGGTATGGCCGGAATAGGTGAGTCATCGAGCACTCGGTCATATAGCGCGATAGACGGACGGTTCGTCATCGTAGAGAAGTAATAAAGACCCTCGATCTCGTCAAAGGTCTCATAAAACGCACATGACCAATCCCGTGAATAAGAACGCGGTCCGTTAGTAACTTTCGCAGATCCACCGGCACGGACGGGAAACGTGTCAGTGAGGTCAAGAAGCCGAATTGGACGACCTAACTTAAACGAAACAAGATACGGTTTCGCGTGAGAAGGATCTACAAATCGCACATGCTGAAATACCTCAGCAATGCATGTCGGAATGTCTAACGCAGAATAGATGATGCCTCTGTCTTGTAGCAGCGGTTGCCCGTCGTCATCCAATTTATGGTGGTCAAAACGAGCGTCGACTGGTCCGAAATATCTGAGTTCGTTCCACCGTGTCGGAAATGTACCGCTAGCATAATGGATTCGAAAGCAAGTCGATTCACGCGGTAGCGTAAGAATCGCGGGCGTGAGCTCTGACAATCTCTGCCTTATTGGACGAGCTAGATACTCGGCCACGATGTCTAGAGACTATTGGCGAGAAAGACGACCTTCGCGTGGTCTCTACCTTCTAATAGCCAATCTCTTGGCGACCTGATCGCTTCCGGGTCTTCACCAACGTACAGCTCTGGATTCTCTTGATGGAACCATTGCGCGACACCCACCGGGTGAAGGGACTGCGGAATGACCTTGTTCACATCTCCGATGTTTGGTATGCGCTCATTGGCAATCAGCTGCCACTCAGGTAAAAGACGTTTGCCGTTGAGAAGAAAGCTGTATAGTGTCCTTTCAGCGATCATTTGTCTAATTCTGCTGCCCGTTACACCTAGACGCTTTGCGATGTCCGCTATCGTTAGACTGTTCTCTACGAGTGCAGCGAATAAAACGGCAGATTCAGCCACCAAATCTCTGCCACCTTCGCGCGTTAGCCTCGCACCACCTTCTTCAGCAGTTTTCCGCTCAGTTCGAGGAAGTGCATTGACGGAATCCTCGTAGATATACGGTTCCTTAGCATCCAATACGTGTTTCAACATTTCACTAAGTTGCTGACCGGTTCTATTCTTTATCCCTCTTGAGGATAGATAGTCTTTGTCTATGGGTGAGCGGCGCGTCACAGCAATATTTTCTATTACTAACCGTGTTAGATATTGTAAGGACGCACCAAATTCCCCGTCGTAGTCGCGTCAAAATATCCTTGAAGCTAAACTTGGGAATTGTCAATAATTCGAGCTTGGGACTGTCTGATTTGCTCAGTTATGAGTCTCTATTGATGAGCAGTCAATACTCAATTAACTAGTTCCTGTGGCACCCAACCGTCTAAGCGTCTCAAGCTACGGAAAGAGGGTCCGCAACCTCTACAGCAGAGTTGATCCTCTTGGAAAGTGCTAGATTCGTCGTTTTCGGACGAACTTCGCTGAGTCCAGCAAATAATGCATGCCAATCGCTAAAACATTTCGAAATCACGTGTTTTGTGGAGGATTAGAGCGTTGAGAAATCAACTGAACTAACAACACAATCACAATGAGTAACGCTATTGGTAGCAATCCAAACCTAGCAAAAAACGTGGTATCTTGTGGCAGTAGTACGGAATCCACAAGTACGTCTTCTCGGTACCTTGAGAGTTGATTCTGAACTAAGCCATTGGCATCGATGGTCGCCGTAACGCCATCATTCGTCGCTCGAACTAAGGGTCGATTGAGCTCGAGTGCTCGCATTCTGGCGACCTGTAGATGTTGCCATGGACCAGTGGTATTTCCTAACCACGAATCTTCGCTCAGGACCACGATAAGGTCTGCATTTGATACTCGTTTACGAACAAGATTCGGATACGCGACCTCGTAGCAGATGGCAGGTCCTAACGTCAAATCGCCGACTCGAGGAAGTGCTTGTACAGATGTACTCGGTGTCAGCGACGACATTGGATAACCGACCGGTTGCAAGAATCTACCTAGTACATTCCGCAAAGGAATGTACTCACCGAATGGCACGAGGCGTTCTTTTCTGAAGAAGTTGAATCCGTCCTGATCAACTGAAGCAACGACGTTATAAACTGCGGATCGACCCGCTAGCTTTCTCGACTCCAGTGCTCCGAACACCAAGTGTCCGTCAAAGTTCTGTACGGCATTAAAAATATCTTCCTCCAATGCGTATGCGTCGACCGGCACCGCGGATTCCGGCCAAACGATCAGGTCCGTTCGCGGCGACATTTCCGTTAGCCAAATGTATTTCACCAACGAATTTCGCCAGCCATCTTTTTCCCACTTGTCAGCCAACGGTACATTTCCTTGAACGAGCGCCACAGAAGTGGCTTCGCTGTCAACCGATGGACTCACGCTTAGAAAGAGACCCGGACACCAAACTACAACAGCAACAACCAGCGCATGCCAACGACCGATCACCGAGTGACTCAGCGCGGCAGCAGTGAAAGCGCCTAAAAAACTAACCGCCCACACGCCACCCATTGGTGCAAAAATCTTTAGCGGTGTATCGATCAGCGCGTAACCAAGGTGCAACCAAGGAAAACTCAGTGGCCATGGGAGCGAAAAAAGGACTTCAACAACGGTAAGACCCGATGCGAACACCAAAGCGTTGAGCGTGGTATTACGCGAATTTGTCGTAAAGAACGCGAGTACAGTAAATAGCGTGCCCGTGAGCACCAAGAATGTGACAAATAAGCCGATCGCTACCGATAAATGAACCTCTGCGTAACTAACTAAGCTCACAAAGATCCAATAAGCGCCGACTCCAAATTTCCCGATCGCAAACAAAAAGCAAACCGCAATGATCTGCCATGTCCCTTGCGCGCGATGCAGGATCTGATGCAATACCAGTAACGCGAGCACCGCTACCGGCCATATGTTGAACGGTGCGAACGCAACTGGAAAGACCGCTCCCGAAGCCAGTGCTACGACTAGCCGGACGCTATTCCGTTGCCAAATCCTCCGCCACCAACGCTCGAACTGCACTGTCGAATTTACTGTTCGTATGGGTTCTCCGTAATCCGTGTAGCTCGATCAAATATGTGCAAAGTCCCTATAGAACCATCACCAAGTACGTAGTTGCGGTTTCGCACCGCATTTTCGACGATCTTCTTGGGAGACATCGTACTAAGCCCGTCACGTAAGAATTGACCAAATCGGTCGGACTGATTTAGCTGGAACCAATCTGATATATACAAGCCAGCGTCAGATTCGTCCCATGCTACAGTGTAAACCTGACCGTCACAAAAAACATCTACCGCAGGATTTCCTTCGTTGTACGCGGAGACCGCAGTGCAACCCTCACTCGGTTGCGGCCACTCCACATGGCTGAAAAACGGGTATGAATGAAAATCCACCGGTGACAGATAAAAAGCGCTAACTAAGTCAAGAAACTCCGGGGTTTCCCCTTCCCCTTGGTCACTAGTACTGAACACCGCCACTGAAGGCGATCGCGCTGCTACCACGAAAAGGATGCCATCGGTACCTAGAACGACGGATGCGCTACGAAAATCTCTGTATTGATCTCTCGCCCATCGACGAACGTCATACGTCGTGTCGACCGTCAATGTACCATCGTTTGCACGCCTAAAGGTAGCGAGTCCTTCGTCGCCAGAAGCGTAAACGCGTTCTTCGTTTGAACTCAAGGCAATCGTTCGTGCTCCCTCAAGCTCGGAGGCACGAAGAAACGGAACGCGGGATCCAAAAGACGACCTCGCTCCGATCTTCTGTACGTGATCGAAGTCGCATGCTGCTCTGATCGTGTAGACATCGATTTTGTCTTCACCCAAGACGTACATGTTTTCATTTTCGGTATCTACGAGCGCTTGGGCTGGAATTACAGCGTCGAGATCGTCCGGTACACAACGCGTTAAACGACTGGCGGCCGTGATCGGATCGGAGACCTCGAAAAAGCCATCTTGCTGCAATAGATAGAGTCTATTGCTATTCGAATCCCAATGGAGCAGAACATCATCCTGAACCTCAACGGCATCACCCATTACGTTCAGGTAGAGCACTTTCGCTTGTTGTGTGAGCGAGCCCGTTGAATTTTCGACATAGGCGACCAATCCGTCGCTCGTGGCAACACCAAGAAGACCAGACTCGCCGACGAGCGAGATGCTGCTAGGCTTAAAGAGATCGTCGTCCTCAATGTCGTCATCTGAACTGCTAATTTCCGCAATTCGACCTACATAACGTTGCCAAGATGGAATGTCGACCGGCGAATATGAAAACGAGAGCTCCCGATTCCAATCACCTAGCTGTGTAGAGCGTAAGGCTACTCTGACTAAGTACTCTTCTCCAGCCTCTGCGCGAATGGTGGCCTCTGCTCGGCCGCTAATTAAGTAAGAGTGGTCACTTGTCGCAAGTAACGCTGGAGACGGATCACTCCATCGACGATAAATCGCAATTAGCCCCTGTTGACTTTCCTCCTCCAAACCAGCAGCTTCCCAATCCTGCAGAGTAAACCGCTGCCAACCGTCTGAAGCTGCTTCCCATCGCCACCATAGCGATGAATGACCTCGTATATGACCGAATTCATCAAACGATGTAGAAGCAAAAGAGTGGTCAGCCGTAATCGTACCGGTTGTACCGGTGAGTACGTCTGGGGAACTGAATAAGTCGTTCGATGGCAAAGGACCCCACGATACACTCCGTCCCATCTCGCCACCGTCGACATCCGCAAACATTGAGTCCGCTCGATACCCTGAAGAAATCCAGTACTGAAGTCCTTCGCGTGTACTGATATTCAACGTCGCGCCATCCGTGACGAACTCTAGATCGGTCAACGATGTCCCTGCGAACGCGGCGAGTTTGCCGAGTCCAGTACCGTTCAATCGAAATACATAGCTTCCAGCGGAAGGTGGTGTCCAGCGCCACCAGCTCGTACCGACACCCGTCCTTACATCTTCGTTCGGTTCAACGGTTCTAGCATCAAACGAATCTATGGACGCTTCTCCGGTTGCACCGTCGATGGTCGTCGCGTAGCGCATCATGTCGTTATCCGCGAAACCGAACCTTGGCATGCTGACGCGTCGCCAAGACAGTCGATAGTCAGGCACGAGCCGCTCAGCAGAGTCCAACACGACAATTTGATATTCGCGATCCGCTGCCGCTTCGAACTGGCTGTCGCGATAGGCACTCGGCATAGTCGAAACACGGCGCAAAGTAGTTGTGTTCGTACCATCAAATACAAACACTCTCAATCCCGGCGTAACATCAAATTCAAATCGGCCAGCTTCAGGAGCAACCCAGCTAAACCACGTTGACGCGCCTACGGATTCGATACCATAGAACTCGAAATTTTCAAGCGACGCACGATAGTTTGTTCCAGCTACCACACCCCGGTTGCCGGATAGCGACTTGCGATTTTCAAAATCATCGTTTTCAGGTCGGCCCCCAGCATGTTGATTCCAAGTCAGTTGCAATGAAGGTCGTACCGGTGCTTCCGTCCATATCTGGACTAAGTAAGTCTCGCCAGATTCCGCTATGAATTCCGTAAAGCCTTCTTGTGCGGAGACACGGTTCGAATCTAAAGGGGTCTGTCCTTCGTACACAGCGAGCCAGGTACCTACACTATCCGCCTCTGGACTAACGCGAATTTGATACGGTCCGGATCTTTCCGCTTCAATCAAGAACCAAACGCTGCCGTGGCGTGCATAACTTTGCATTTCTGGATCGAAATTTCGCTGATTGAGGCTATCGTCAGAAAAGAACTTCTTCACACCGATACCTTCTTCTTCCACGCGTAGCATCGGCTCACCGGGTTCACGTGTTGCAAGTAAAAGATCGAGAGGAGCTTCGCCCGTTTCACCTGCCATTAATCTAGCGTTCGCGATTGAATCGTTCACTGGCCGAATCGCCTGAATGGTAGATTCGGTGCCTTCGGGTAGCACATCGATCGAAATCATCCCCGAATCCGCGTTCCAAGATGAGGCGATGAAGAAAAGCGTATGACTCTCCGTCGCCACCCCTCGTGGAAGAGCTAAAGTCACGCGTTTTCGATCGCCGACGCCCACTTCACCTAGTGGCACGGTCACACCGACCGGCGTATCGATCACGGTCCTCTCTGTATCTCTGCGTACTACGTAACTTGACGGTAGCCAATGTGCTTCCGTGTATCCATCGCAACCAGTTCCGGATTCGCTTCTACAGACCATATGCAAGGTCGTTCCTGCCGAAAGAAAACCGTCGGTGCTCACTTCCAAATCGACCTTGAATGAGCTGCCGGCTTCGATAGTCCTTGTCTGTTCTTCCGCACTAACGGTCAGTGTTGGAGTATCCGTGCGAGAAATAGTTGTCCAAGCAATCCCAGCATGCACTGAATCTGGAAAATCGTTCGCTGCGACGATTCTCAATGTGTATGAACCAGGCTCTGGGTCTTTTACGACAATCCACTCCACATTGTCAATTTGCGAGGTCGACGCGAATTCACCACAAGCCAACGCGCCGCAATCGCCATCCTTGTCCATAAATAGATCTAAGTTCGCGACCACCGTAGAAGGCGCGATCGTTTCGTTAGGCGACTCGGTCCAAGTTAACACGACGTCAAGTCTGGCGGTGTCGTCGGGTATTTCGATTTCGTATTCGTAGCTCCCACCGGTCTCTACTGCCCCGTGGTCACCCCCATGCGACCAATGACCCTCAGCACTATCTCGAATCGCGGTACTTGCCGAAACTAAGCCTAAGCCGTACTCTTCGTTAAACACACCCGGACCATCGGTATTCGTAAGCGGGAATTCCTTTTGACCAAGTAATCGAGAAGGCTTTACCGCGCTCGACATCAGCCGCGCTTTTGCATACGCTGGAGCGTTGTGAAATTCTGGGTTCTGGTCCATGAGCAATGCGGCCACCCCGGCGACTGCAGGTGCAGCCATACTTGTACCTCGGTACCGTACGTATGACTTTGTTGAACTGTTTCCTTTCGCTGAAACGATGGCAGAACCCGTCCCGACGACATGGGGATTGAGACGCCCATCGGCCGTCGGACCGTGACTACTGAAACCGGCGACCACACCCGCGTCCGTTACCGCGCCGACTGCGAGAACGTTCTTAGCCGTTGCCTCATTCGACGTACCGTTCGATCCATCGTTACCCGCAGCGAGAACAAGCAACTGAGAACCGTTTACAACGACGGCGTCGATATTCCGATTTGACGCTCCTCGCCCGTCACGTTCCCCCGGTCCGCCTAAACTCATGTTCATGACTAACGGTCTGATCGCTTCGGTTTGTCGTCCGTCCCATTCGCACGCAGTCTCACCGAGAAGATAGCGAATACCGTTTGCTACCGTAACTGAGTTGCCAGATCCGTTGCGATCTAAAACCTTTGCGATCCGAATGTGCTGGATCGAAGGTGCCATACCCGCAAATTGCGATTGCACTGAACCGCTTCCAGCGATGATGCCAGTAACGTGAGTTCCGTGACCACCGAAATCCGACCAGAGGTCAAATTGGCCGTCGCCACTATCGTCAGGAAAGAAATTCCCGCCGCAAACGCTGGTACGATCGGTCGAAATATCGCCATGCGCGATGTTTAAGCCGGTATCGACGATACCGACAGCGACAGATTCGCCGGTGACGCCGGAAAAAGTGCCGGTGGTTGCGTCATATGTGCGTACACCATCTACGCCCATCGCGGGGACAGCGGTATCCAGAAGAACCTGAAAGATTTCAACAGGCTCGATGGAAACTACATAGTCGAAACCTGCTAGCTTTGGAATCGCATGCACTTGGACGTTGGCTGAATAGGTGCGAGCGTAAGGCAACCATTCGCCTACCACCACTCCATTCGCTTCAAGATTAGAACGCCACGTACCGTTTGTATCCTCCTCTATCAAACCAATCAGTAAGGGTATCTCCGTCGACGCGGTCTGCATTAATGAAGCGAGTTTCGGCGAGATCTTCTCTTCAGGAGGCTGAATGCCTAGTCCTATGACGCCGGGCTCGACAATAAGTGCCTCGATGGTGGCTCGAGAATGAGGTAAACGGACACGTGCAAATTCACCGGCAAAACCTATCACATGAACACCCGCGTTCTGCCACTGCGCACTCAATTGGTCGCGATCAAATCCTTGTGCTATCTGAATCCATCCAAACGCCCATTCGCGTCCTTCCTTTTCTGCAGTTGCCAAGATTCGCTCAACGGCAACTGAGCTGTCAAGCCAACTATGCCGGATCTTTGGCTCGATTTTCGGTATTTGGTATGTGCCTTTTCGAAAGTTCTTAAATTCGACGCTTCTCGCATGCGGAAGAGTGTCAATGTTCGTAATCGAATCAGCGTTTCTAGGGACGAAGGCATTCGAGGCTCGCAGTGCACTTACCTCTTCGTTGCGAGCCAGCGCTTTGGTTAGGGATTCGTTCTTCGAGCGACTAGCCTCAACCTCAATCGATGGCTCTCCGATATCGAGCACCAACGCCAGGATCAATATTCCAAATGCGAGTACGGCCGCGATCCGTGTGCTCATGTTTATGATCTCCTAGAAACTTTCGGCAAACCCTGTGTCGAAGAACCTTAAAAATATGAGAAAAACATCTACATCATACACGATTTTCGACAAAAATTTACTTCTAAAAATGTCATTTCTTAAATTCTTGTGGTGTGGCTTCGTAAGCAGCGCGACGTGCTTGAAAACATCTGGTTTCGCCACAGTCTGCAACACTTCGTACACTACATTCAACTAACGTGATTGGACAATATCCATGATCCGATTCGTTTGAGGCTTACAGATTGACTACCGTCCAATCCTGCACGTGTGAAATTGCTTCACACACAACGACACGCCGCCATCGCTCACAGACGAAGGTGAGTAACACCTTCGTCTACGAGCTTAACGACGCTTCCCTAGAAAGCAGAATGAGGTTACGCTGATAGCTTTCGGCTAGGTACTGACTTTCTCGGATCAAAGAAAGGTACGGCGGCTGTCTTGCCCGGAGCAGTTCCATGCAACGTCGTCACTTCGATCGCGTTGCCAGGTTCAGACAGTTCGATGGGCACCCAAACATAACCAATGTTTCGTTGCATGCGAGGCGACCAGAGAATCAAGGTGACCTTTCCGATTTCTTCACCATTCCGATAAATCGGCTGGATATCCGGACAACTCGGGATTTCGTCCTCAGCGTCTAGTATGACACCCACAAGTTTCTGACTTACACCTTCTTCCTTAATCCGCATCAGCGCGTCTTTACCGATGTAATCAGCGCTTTGGTCATCCACCAACCGTTCGAAACCCATGATCTCATAAGGGTTGTTTTCGATCGTCAAATCCGCGCCATAACGGAAAATACCGGCTTCCACCCGCCGAATCTGCGAGGGGGCGATCGGTTTTATTCCATACGGTTGCCCCACTTCCATGATGCGCTCGTACATTTCTTCGCCTCGACTAGGGTCGCATAAGTAAATCTCGTAACCAATCTCGGCGCTCCACCCTGTCCGGCTAATGACCACGGGAATACCGTCGAGATCGGTCTGCAACGTCCAGTAATAACGAATCTTTCTCACTGCGTCTCCGAACAGTTCGACCATGACGTCCAACGATTTCGGACCTTGAACCTGCACCGGATAGATTTCTGGTTCTCGGACTGTTACGTTCAATCCACATCCAACGGAATAGCCGCGTGCCCATAGACCTGCATCTGAATCGGACAATGCAAGCCACCATCGGTTTTCCTCTAACCGCAACAAGACGGGTTCATTGACAATACCGCCGTCCTCTGCCATGATCAGAACGTATTTGCCTTGTCCGATAGCACACTTGGTCAGATCGCGGCAAGTTAGTCGATTCGTGAATTCAGATGCGTCCGGACCCGTGATCTCAACGATGCGCTCGACACTGACATCCCAAAGCGTCACATCCTCGGTCAGTGCTCGATAATCTTCAAGCGGACCGTTGTAGTAATTGGGGATGTACATATGGTTGTAAATACCCCACGACGTGCACCCATGGCGGCGGGTGGATTCAAAAAATGGGGACTTGCGATATCGTGGTCCCATTTGGAACTCGAATTTCGTCAAAATTTCACTCATGCCAGTCAACTCCTCTCCTATGCAGCGTCACAGCACGTTTGGTGGGTTATGCTCTCAACCTTTCGTTCCGAGGGTCATAGAGCGGGTCGGAGACGACTTGCGCCGTACATCGACGACCTAGTATTGATATTTCAAGATTTGTATTTGGTGCGGCAAATTCAGGCTCAACAAATGCGAACGCGATACTCCGTTCAACCGCGTGCCCGTATGCACCGCTAGTAGTTAATCCAATTAAGCGTCCATCGGCATATACAGGCTCGTTGCCATGTGCGTCTGCATCGACAGCATCAACCGAGAGGTACACCAAGCGACTTTCCGTGTTGCCGTTCCGGGTCCGTTCGATCACGACGTCTTTACCTATGAACGGACTATCGAAGTCAACGAACCTTTCCATCCCAGCTTCGATCGGTGTGAGTTCCGTCGTTAGTTCCAAGCCCCATGCTCGATACGCTTTTTCCATTCGAAGCGCGTCCATGGCGTAGAGACCAAAATCTGCTATACCGAACCGCTCACCGGACTTCATCAGCGCGCCATAAAGCGTTTCCATATCCGACATCGCATGGTGGAGTTCCCAACCGAGTTCACCGACGTACGATACACGGATCCCACGCGCACGCACACCTGCAACCTCGATCTCTTGGCCCGATAGCCAAGGAAACGCAGCAGAACTAAGGTCAGCATCCGTAAGCTCAGCGAGCAGCTCGCGTGACCGAGGACCTGTTACTAGTAGAGTTCCATAGTCCTCAGTGACGTCATTGATGTCGACTTGCTCCTCTTCACGTCGATGTTGCATCAGCCAATCGTGGTCGTGGATACGTGCAACGGCTGCCGAAAGTAGATAAAAACGGTGAGCATCAAAACGAGTTACGGTAAATTCGCTTTCAATGCCCCCAAGATCGGTTAGCGCATGTGCAAGTGTGACTCGACCTTTACGAGGAACTCGATTCGCCAGTACCCGGTCGAGAAATCCTTCCGCGTCGATGCCCGTCACATCGAACTTGCTAAATGCGGAAAGATCGATCACGCCGACTCGCTCACGGACTGCTTTGCATTCTTCACTAACTGTCTCGAAGTAGTTCATGCGTCGATGGCCGTAGCTTTCCTCGACCCCAGGGGGCGCAAACCATTTCGGCCGCTCCCAACCAAATGTCTCGGCGAAGACTGCACCGCGATGCGCGAGCTTGTCGTAGATCGGCGTTGTTCGAACGGGACGCCCGGCTTCACGATATTCGCCTGGATAGTGCACCTGGTACATCTGGTGGTACTCGTCCACCGCTTTCGCTATGCCGTAGTTACCGACCGACCACGAGCCGAAACGCCTTGCTTCCATCTCACGTACGTTAATTTCGGTCTGACCATGCGTCATCCATTGCGCGAGATATTTGCCGGCACCTGGTCCTTGGGTGATGCCAATACCTGCGCCACAGCACATCCAAAAGTTCGCTAAACCGGGTGCGGGACCGATGAGAAAGCCACCATCGGGCGTATGTGTGATCGGACCACTGACAACTCTCTTAATGCCAGCGTTTTCGAAAACGGGGACGCGTCGTCCAGCTGACTCCAGCCAGGGGATCAATCGTTCGATATCCGGTGGCAGTAGTTCGGCGTCGAAGGACCAATCAATTCCATCGAGTGCCCACGGTTGAGCACCTTCGGTTTCATACGGACCAATGATCAACCCTTGGCGCTCCTGCCGGTAGTAACAAGACGCACGAGGATCACGAACGACTGGAATTTCACGTTCGAGCGACTTCACCGCATCGAGGTCTTCGGTCACCAGGTATTGGTGAACCATGTTGACGATCGGAACCTCTAGTCCAACCATCGCCCCTATTTGAGGAGCGAATCCGCCTGCCGCATTGACAACATGCTCAGCGACGATGGTGCCTTTTTCGGTGATAACATCCCATTCGCCGTTCGAACGTCGCTTGATGTCAACGACCCGATTACGGACGTAGATGTCAGCGCCGCCTTGTCGGGCACCGGCCGCCATCGCCATGGTGCTGCTCGCTGGGTCCGTATGTCCGTCACCCGGCGTATACGCTCCTAGCAGTACCCCTTCAGTATTCAGAAGCGGATGCAATTCCGAAATTTCTGCGGGACTGATTAAATGACACTCAGCGCCGACGCAATTAAGTACACCTTGTACGTAGTGAAACCAGTCGACCTCATCCTGAGTCGTCGCGAGACGAATCGAACCGCAACCGTGCCATCCGGTTGTCTGACCGACTTCTGCCTCGAGACGCTGGTACAGCTGCGACGTATACAGATGCACCTTTGCCATGTTGAGGCTGCCGATGAAATGGGGTATCAATCCAGCCGCGTGCCATGTCGAGCCAGATGTTAGCTCACCTTTATCCAAAAGCACCACATCTGACCATCCTTCTTTGGTCAGGTGGTACAGCAGACCGACGCCCATCACGCCACCGCCGACGACGGCTACACGAGCGTGCGATTTCACCGACGAATCCAAGTCGTCAACAATTCCGGCCTCACGAACGACTCCTCTTCAGTAGCCTCTCTTCCCCTTCGTGAGCTCAACGCTCGAGCCGCGAGAACGCTGCGTAGATTGTAGTTAGAAAATTTCTCGACGCCACCCATTTTGTAGCTGTTTTTTCTTGTGAATTTCCGCGCTCACGAACCCGCCTAAATTAGTGCGCAGTGACACTACATCAACGATCGAAACGTCGCCTCAAGTCCATTTGCACGTCGCCTGTGAAATCGTTAAATAACTGTATGTAGCGACATTTACTTACCACGTTAGACTCGGTGCCATGAAGTTCGTCAATATGAAGCTAAACGTTCTTGTTCCTTTCATCGTGGTCACACTCGTCTCGTTAGGGTGTAGTACTTTGGATCCTGAGTCACAATCCGATCAAGGCGTGACCGAGGCTGAAAACGTCATAGAAATCGAGTGTGGCGCACGAACGTTTGAAGTACAGATCGACAAGTTGACGCCCGAACAAGAAGAGCAACTAGAAGAATTTAAAACTCGCTGTCGAATTGACAACGTGGCTTACAAACTAAGAACGCCGTCCGGCATAACCCGGACGTACGAAAAACACGAGATTAAGCCGAAAAAGCCTACGGGACGCTAATCCGCCAAATCGTTGAGCCCGGATTGGTGATAGGACCGACCGAAGCGACTAGGTGCGCAAACGTCGCTGATAGTCGCTAAAGTTCGACCGAACTTCATCTTCTAAGTTGCTATAGGCGATCGAGCTTTGAAGCTTAGTTGAGCTGTAGTATCCCGGTTTCTCTGTAATACACGAAAGGTTCCGCTTCGGCCTGAGCGCCACCGGCCGGGTTAGGCGCGCCGTAGGTCGGAATCACAGTGCCACTTCGAGCAATACGTCCCGCCATTGACATTCGTCGCTCTCCCTGACTGAACTCGAGACTACGGTGTAGCAAAGAGCCATGAAACATGACGAACTCGCCTCGCTTCATTGGCAAGGGCGTCACACGATCTTCGGCGACTTTCGGAAGTTCGAGAAAGTGTCGTGGGATATCGCGGTCGAAACCATTAATTAGCTGATGCGAGCCCTTCACGTACTCTAGTCGACCCTGATCCATACCGATGTCGGTAAGCGCAATCGTCACCGAAAAATGGTTGCTCGTATCGTAAAGATCGATCGGTTCAAACCCATTTTCAAAATGCCGGTCGTGATGCCACTTATTCTGACCAGTGCCATCACTCTTAACGAAAAAATTGGTTCGCCAAACAAACAAATCCGTACCAAAGAGTTCTTTTGCGGCGACCTGAAGGTTTTCGTCGAAGAATAGGTTCTTTAGCACGTCGATGTCCATATGACGATCGATGAGCGGGTTAACAACAGCTTCAAGCGATTCGCCCGTCTCCCGTAGCTTTTGGAGTTGCGCGCGTCTCTCTGCCTTGAGCCGAGAGACTTCGTCACAGGCTTCATCTAAACGCGACTCATCTGCTAATTTGAGAGGTCCCGCGATTCCATCACGACGCAGTTGTTCCTTAGCTTCATTCAACTGGAGTGCGTTCTCTTGCATCGAATATCACTGATAGCGAATTAGGATGTTTCCACAGGTTTGATTGACGCCTCACCCGTGCTCAGTCGGACTGAATGTTAACTGCAAATTAGGTTCGGCAACATACTTCGCGTTTCCGTTGATAAGCACGGGTATCCGAGTCCGCAGTCCGTCTCTTGTCGCAGACCTATCAGGCTTTTCAGCCATCTAACTGTTCCGAATCAGATTAGGCATTGGATAATTGAACGAGAACGGTCGCGAATGGTCAGTGAGCATGAATTCAGACCGAGAGGCGCTTGAGTTAGCACCTGAATTACAGACCACCCGTTGGTTTAACACCGATCAGACGCTCACGCTTGAGAGACTCCGTGGTCGAGTCGTCGTGCTTGTCGCGTTTCAAATGCTCTGCCCAGGATGCGTAGCTCGAACCATCCCCTTAGCACAGCGACTGGATCAAACGTTTGACCGGGATGAGCTAGCAGTCATCGGGCTTCACACGGTGTTTGAACATCATGAGGTGATGACGCCGCAAGCTCTCGAAGTTTTTCTTTCCGAGTATCGCGTCACTTTTCCCGTCGGCTGTGATACACCAGACCCGAACGGCGGCACAACCCCAGTAAGCATGAGCACGTATGGCATGCAAGGCACTCCGACTCTCGTCATGATCGATAGTCTAGGAAATCGTCGCGCTCAACACTTCGAAATGCACGATGAATTAGTTCTCGGTGCAGAAATAGGGCTGCTCCTTGCCGAACGACGCCGATTTATGCACGCCGACGACTAGCGCAATCGAATAGAAACGTATCCCTCAAAATATCAAGTAGCTATTGAACTCAAACACAAATGACCCCATATAAACCATAACGTTAGTCAAATATCCGGTGAGATCCGATTTCAATGACTACGCAAGCTGTAACCGCACCGGCTAATCTGGATTTCGAAGAGGGAGCGATTGGCGACGTTCCTGACAGTTGGGCTTCTCCGGCGCAAAGTGGTGGGTACACCGTTCGACTGACCAATGAAGATCCAAAACGCGGTCGTTATTGTGTCGAAATCGCCAAAACCGCAGTAGACGATTCGCCTGAATCCCCATTCGGCAATGTCATGCAAATGATCGACGCCACCCCATTCCGTGGCAAGCGATTGCGATTCACCGGCTGGGCAAAGACAAAAAGCGTCATCGCTGACTGGCTGAGACTGTCGTCGAGCCGCGCTCAAGCGTGGTTTCGTGTCGATCGCTCTCTTGGAACAATTGGTTTTTTCGATAACATGCAGGATCGGCCGATCCGCTCAAGTAGCTGGCGCCACTTTGAAATCGTCGGCGACATTGCTAAAGACGCTGAGTACATCAATTTGGGATTGATGCTCCAGGGAAACGGCAGAGCATGGCTTGATGATGTTCAAATCGAGATTCTCGGTGATGGGGGTATCGGCAATCAACCCGCTCGCGAGTTAAATCAGCGACAACTCGACAATGTCATTGCGCTCACGCGCCTCGTTGGCTACGTAAGGTTTTTCCATCCCACCGAGGCTGTCGCCAAAACAAATTGGGACCTATTTACGATCAAGGCGGTTCGTCACGTCGAAGACGCCAGTTCTGCCGAAGAATTGGCTCAACGTCTAAACGAAGTATTTAGTCCTGTCGCACCGACCGTACAAATCGGCGTGTCTGGTTCACAGCTGACGCTACCTGAAGCTCTCGATGAGGCGCAATCGGACACACGCATTCGCTTTTGGGAGCACCGCGGCGTTAAACTGGTAGGCCCTCGTTCAACGTATTCGAGTAAACAACGTGTTTCGACGAATGCACCAGTGAGTCCTCACGATCCCATTCGCCTCGACCTTGACGGGGGCGTCACGACGCTTGTCCCAACCGCAATCCCAACCAAAGACGGCGTCACCTATGAGGGGACCGCATTCAAGGAACTGCAGATTGACGGGATGCCGCACGATTGGCGACCGTCGAATGATGACCGTTCAACGCGCCTCGCAGCCGTGATATCGACGTGGAATGTGTTTCAGCATTTTTATCCCTACTTCGACGTCGTCGACGTAGACTGGAACGCAGAACTGACGCGCGCATTGGTTGCGAGTGCGACCAACGACAATGAAGCTGATTTTTGCCTAACTGTTGAGCGACTTATCGCAGCACTCCACGATGGTCATGGCCGCGTATTCCCTATGTCCCGATTTGTACCGCCGCCAGTTGCATTCGATTGGATCGGTGAATCGATCGTCGTGACAGCGATTGGCGAAGGTGTCGACGAGCGTCTTCAGCATGGCGATGTAGTAACAGAAATCGACGGTGAAGCCATCGATACGATCGTAGCATCCTTGCGTGACCGTATTTCAGCGGCGACGCCAGGATATCTTCGTGTCCAGATCCTCAGTCGCTTAGGTTATGGACCGAATCGTTCTACATTTAAGATCAAAACCCGCTCACCTTCTGGTGAAGAGAAAGAGATTTCGCTCGAAAGAAAGGCGACATCGAACTTTCCTCAACCGCTTCGTGAATCACGTCCCGAACAAGGTTCAGAAGTGGCCGACGGTGTGGTCTATGTGGATCTAGATCGAATAAGTCGTCTAGGCGAATTCAAGCGATTGATCCCGAAGCTCGCGAACGCAAACGGTATCGTGTTTGATATTCGCGGATACCCTGGTTTTAGGTTTACGCCAGTTATCGCTCACTTGATTGATGAACCCGTTACTTCGGCACAGTGGCACATTCCTCTCGTGCACCACCCTGATCAGCAAGACAGAAAGTTCACGTTTAGTAACTGGAAAGTGAAACCGAAATCACCTCGATTCACAAAGAACATCGCATTTATCACGGATGGAAGTGCGATTAGCGCTGCTGAGACGTTTATGGGAATCATTGAACACTATAAGCTAGCCGAAATAGTCGGGCAGCCTACAGCCGGAACCAACGGAAACGTCAACCCTTTCACCATTCCAGGCGGATACACGATCGCTTGGACAGGGATGCGTGTACTGAAACACGACGGGTCGCAACATCACGGAGTCGGCATTCAACCAACCATCCCAGTATCACGCACGATAGAAGGTATTGCGGCGGGTAGGGACGAATTCCTGGAACGCGCGGTCGAAGCATTAGTACAGAACATTGAACAGATCTGATTTGGGTTCCATTCGAGGAGAATCGCCCCGTCAAATCAGCCTCTAGTCATCAAGCGTGACAGGCGTTGAAGGATAGCCATCAACGACCAATTGTTGAACGAGTAGCGGCAATGACCGAGGTGCAAAGAGTTCACCTTTAGCTTCGTTTAACGCCGCAACTGTCCACCAGCGGAACTCGTGAAAGAGCCCTACTTTACTCGGATCGGGATTGTTGTCTGCAGTAGGCTCAAAACGCCGACTGCGAACGAAAAAGATCTGTTCGTGTTGGTCAACCGCCGTCGTGGCGTCCGCAAATCCGCGTTTGAAACGATGGGTCCTTCGCCAGATTAAAGTCGGTGACGGCGAGAGATTCATACGAGTCTCTTCCCAGACTTCACGACGTAGCGCAACAACCGGATCTTCACCGAACTTAACGCCACCCCCTGGTAACAACCAGAAATTGCCTTTGCGTTCAGGATGCTCCATTCGCAAAAGAAGGACTTCGTCGTTATCGGACAAGATTAGCGCGCGTACCGCTCGCCTGGTCTGAAAGCTCCTTTCATTCTTGTTTTTCACTGTCCGTTCTGTCCCGCGGATGTAACTAGTCGTTAGTAGTAGTACAGCTATTTCCAATATAGCGTAATTAGGCGGACTGGTTTCCATTCATTGCGGTTCGTGCTCCCGCCATTTCATCCACCACCCGTGTGGCGACGCATCCGCGAGGATTTCAGTATCGCTTGTACCATCTCGATATCGCGTGATTGAAACGGCCGGCTCAATGCCTTCAAGCGCAATCTGCCAAACTGGCCGATTTTTACTGGCTTCTTCCAACGCGTGTGTCAAACGCTTACGGTTTTCGATTGGAAACTGATAGAGTGTGATTGTCGAGTAGACGACCAACGCATGCTCGTAAGAAAAGGTCGATATCAATCTAGGAAGAACATCTGTTGCATCCCCCGCATGCAAGTGAATGTCACTATGTGTGAATTCGACCGCGGCATCGATTAATTGTTGATGCCGTTCAATGTGCTCTGGCCATATTAGCGCTCGTAACCAAAGTAATTGATCTGAGTTACCGAGATCGACTGGGTCAAGATCTATTCCATCTCTGCTAGCGACTTCGATAGCAGGCGACAATGTAGGAAATGAACCACTTTCTTCTACTTCTGCTTCGAGGTGAATCTTCGAGTCTGCGCTTCCCCAGTTCACCTCTTTCTTCTGATTAAGTTGGTAGGTGTAGTAGTAACGGTCGAAATTTAGGTTCAACCCAGCACTAGCGCCGATGTCAACAAGCGCAAGAGGCAAATCTGACTCCTCACTGACCAGCGAGAAGACCGGCAGTAAGCAAGTGCATCGTCGCACTACGTTGGTTTGGGTACGGCGGGTATGAATTAGCTCGACAATCGCGTCTCGGTGATGCAAGCAGAAATCACGAAAGTCCGTAAATGCCGATTGATTTCTTGGCGTCTGACCTGAGATGATTGGATAGTAAGCCGAAAGGGAATGTTGGACTCCCGTTAGTAGTAAGTACTGCACCGCAGCGAAGAGCATATTTGGCGCAGGTTGATGCGTCTTTGTACTCAGAGCGATGTGGAGCAGATCGTCGTCATTGGACACCCCACGCGCGAGTTCTTCGTACGTCGGTGACGCTAAGCCCTTCGCTTCTACTTCAGCGAAACGCCGAAACGCTCGTTGAAGATCGTTCATTCGATCAGATCGTGTCAGTTCTCTATTACTCACATTTGCATCTGCTGGCTTGCTTCAGATATTCGCACGCACGAATGAATCCTTTTCAGTTTGCCTCTTCAAGTTCGATCGGCGTAAAGTGAGGAAAACTCCGTCTCGCTTCATCAAGACTCGACAAAGAAACTAAGTCCGCCACTAGCTCCATTGCTTCCCAAATGCGCGCCACTTCAGGATGTTCGTGCGCACGACCGACTTCCCGCCATTCGAAGATTTCCATGTAAGTACCGTTCCGCGCTTGTACTAGTAGCGTAGGGCGATCCGTGATCAACTCCAATCGTCGCAATGTTGGTACATGCTGGCGGATTAACTCTCTCAGTGCAGTGTCTTTCCCTTCGTGAGGCTTGTACATCGCGATAACAATTTCGGGATTCATTCTGTCTCCTTAGTTGACTTTAAGTGACCCAGCGATTGCTCAACATCGAACCAATTCAGCCAATCTCCGACAACACGCTGCAGAGTCGATGATTCCAGTACGTACACCCATTCGCGTCCGTGCTTTTGAATCGTGACGAGTCCGGCATCTGCAAGCATCCGCAAATGACGACTGGTCGTCGGCCACGAACAGGAGAAACGACGGGCAATCGCGCCCGCCGTCATACTTCCGCCGCGAGCGTTGATTACGATGAGTATGTGACGTCTAGACGCATGCGCAAGAGCTTTGAATACTTGCTCAATCTCGCGCAGTTCATTCAATCCCTTGCTCGTGTCAGACATCAACATTTAGCTAATTGGTTAAATGTCTATAAATATTAGCAAATAAGCTAAATATCGACAAACCTTGGAAAGACGTCGGAAAAATCGCGAACTGTCTTAAACATCTATTCGATTGCGGTAGCTCTCGACATATCGTACGAAGGAATTGTCCCTTCGTCACTTGACATCAAGTGACCGTGGTGAAACGCTCATAGAAAGCCATCAAAAAAATATCGTTTACAGTTCTCACTCACGAGATCAATTGGTCGACCGCATTCGACATTTTGATCTACTGACGAAATCGTTCAATCAAACGTTCGTAAAACAGGCATAACCTCGAATAGTCGACGTCAGGTAGTTGTCGTCCCGTGAGAACGTGGTCCAGAGCATCGAGGATTTGGTGCCATCCTGCAGTTACACCAGGATTCCATACCTCAACGATGCCACCCGAATATTGATCAACCGAGTCTATCGTCATTCGGTCTATAACGGAAAGTCGAAGCTGTGTGCCTTCACTCTCTTCTGCGGGTTCGATCGCAAAAGACCAGAAAGCGTCCTCGGCACTGTCAAAACGAATGGCACGTTGTCTGTCGTAGACACCAATAATTCCCGACAATTTCGGTTGCGAGGCAAACGCGTATGGAGAGCCGACTATCGGTTCAAAGGTGACCGGCAGTAACCAGTCTCCAATCTCCTCAGGTTTTGAAAGTACAGTCCAAAGCCGTTCTAGTGAGACGTCAAACTCCCTTGAAATATGAAACGTATAGACGTCGCTGAAATAGCCCATTCGAGGAACGAATTCGAGAAGCGCCGACCAACTACGGAAACCGTATTCACGAGCAAGAACAAACTGAGCGTCCTGAAGACCGAAGTTTCGTCCATCAGGATAGTGTTCTGCAACACGAGCTACGCTGTCGGGAGAATTTTCTCGCCAAGCACGCAGCAGAGCCTTTGCCTGCTTGCGTAAGTTCTCGGTATTGGGACTGTGGGAAGAAGCCATAAGAAAACCTCCAATATGGACGGAGTCCGCGAACCGAACGAGGCAGAAGGTCAAATTTCATATGGCAGAGGGGCTTAGCCCTTCCCGCGGACTGGGCGCGTTCCGCCGGATACACGCAACAAAATCATAGCACGTTGCGAAACGGGGTCCGTGTTTAGGCTCGTTCTAAATCATCAAGAATAACTTGCTGATCCTTTTCTTATATTTTTAGCGAAGTCCGATCAGCACTCGATAGTCGATACGTCGACTGCTTCGATTTAGAAGGTACCGATGGACTGAACTCGATTCTGCAAAGAATCGAAATCCCATACGCGGTTGTATTCGCCGCTGCTGGCACCAAAGCAAACTGATGGAATCCCAGCTAATTGCGCCGCAGAAACATTGCGCACTCGATCATCAACAAAGAGGTCCGGCAAGTGGCCAATCCGATCTATAAGGCAGTGATATGCTTGTTCGGAAGGTTTCCGAAAACCGATATCAGCACTGATCACAAAGTCAACGAACAAATCTTCAAGTAAAAAACGCTTCCGGAGTTTGAATGACCATCTTGACACATCGTTCGATAAGCACCAGACATCGATTCCTATGTTTCGCGCGAAATTGAGAAAGTCGAGCGCTCCTTCGTTCAATTCATGACCTGCGAGATATTCGTCTTCGATCGCCGGAGACAAGTCAAGCTCACGCCAGAATTCATCCACATCAAGTTGACCGAGACTGGCTTTCTCATAAAGGATGTTCAGTTCTCCAGTATCAATTGAAGAACCGTGACTCCTAATAAACGGAACTAGCAGCTCCTCGACATCGTCCCGCGCTCGATAGATCACTCCCATTGCGTCCAATACGATGGTTCGTTTACTACTCACCGCAGACTTCCATATTCATCCAGCAAAGTAGCACAGTCATCAAACAACATCCACATTAGCCTTCTTCCCGGCTAATCAGTCGAAAGGAATAAATCGTTGCACGTCGAAACGCAAATTGGAGTTGAACTGGTTTTGGGTTCTTCACCGTCAGCACACGAGGGTTTCGCCATCGTATTTCCTTGTTTGTGACGGTGCTCGACAAAGGTTCGCTCTCGGTTAAGACCTGCCGTTCGTCGCCTAAGATGCGCAGAACAAGCTCGCCGCCCATTTCTACGTCTGCGGAAACTAGCAGTACGTCGTCCCTGCAGAACAAGGGAGTGGTCGTTACTATCGCGTGAGTGTTTGAGTCTTTCTGCTTGTAACCTGCAAATCCATCCGGACGCAGCGTCGCCAAACAAAAGTACCCGTTTCGCCAGCTCGTGTGCAATCCGTCGTTGCCACCGTAATAGATTCGAATCTCATCCTCGAGAAATATCGGACAAGCGGCAGCGAAAACACATCCCCAGTCGTAATCTCCTTCGCTACGTCCGTTCGGGATAAATGCGGTTCCAGGGAGCACTCGGTGCCATGTAGTCGTATCAGGACTCCACGTAAGCTCTGTCCAGACTCGATCAGAATCCTGATCGTGAATCGCCAAGAGGCCTATATATACGCCACCGTGGAAAAAGACGGGCATCGCGTAAGTCTGGTGTCGTTCGTCCAGACCTTCTAATACAACTTTTGTCTCTTGCCAGGTAACAAAATCGTCGCTGGATGTCCGTGCGACTTGACGTTGAAACGACGGGCTCCATTGCCGCGTGATTCCTACGTATTTTCCAAGCGTCGGCGCCCAGAACGCGTTGTTATGAGTGTCCCCAGCGCTGTTCGCCGCTGAACAGGTTATTGGCGAATCCCAATGCACGCCATCTCTAGAGAAAGCAACGGCTAGGCTCTCCCATTTCAGGAGTGCTTTGTACCGTCTTTCGGGATCTGGATCGAGGTCGTCTTTGAAAATCCCCGCGCCATGAGGTCCAGCCCGCTTCGACCTGGTATCTCCGCTGCCTCGCCACAGGATGTTATTGGTCCTGCTTTGCTCGTATTCGACGAACCCCAGCTCGGGTTTGGTCCACTTCAAGCCATCAGTTGAGGTCGCGTAGCAGATCGCCATCTCGCGGTCGAAAGGCGCTTGATACTTCGTTTCCTGCCATTGTTTCGTGCTCATCCCCTTCGCAGAACGATCAACGATGAAAGGGCTGTACCAAACCTTGTAGAACTGCTCCTCTTCATCAAAAATGACGTTGGCGTAGAGATTGTCGAAGCGTCTCTCCCAAGGTCGATCCTCACCAAACAGAGGATTAACACCGTGCTTTTTAACTATGCCGAGTGTAAGTTCCGCATTACTTGTACCTTCAACGATACTATCGTCAAGAAGCAAATGTCGACGCGATTCATCTTGATTACACGTTTCTGATGTTCCTACTGATCGTTTCATGCTAGTGTTGAAATCCTCTCGGTGTCCTGCTAGAGCCACTGACTTGCTGCTGATCAAAATCAAAACTCACCTGAAAGTACAACGCTGGTCGGAACAAAAGGACTCGAATGCACGTTAGTAGCAAGGATCTAGATGACCCAGAGCTACGCTGGTGTATTCCAGATCGTCCACTGATCGGAGAGGATTCGATGTTGCATGAACGTCGGAGCGTTTTACAATCGAGCAAATGAGTAATACGCCAGCAACTTCCCAAGAGGCAGCGGACGCTATCCTATTTGACGTTCGCCCACCTCAAGGACGTTGGCGCGAATTCGACTACCTATGGCTCACCGATCGTTGCGATAGATTGGTGGAATTCGCTGATGGATTCCTCGAGGAACTGCCACACCCAACTGACTTGCATCAGTCGATCTTGTTGTTTCTATTCCGATGTTTTGATGAACGCGTTCGGTCAGAAGGGGGTGTGGCACTGGTGGGACCTCTGAGGTTGAAGATTCGCGAAAATTGTTTCCGTGAACCTGATCTACTACTGTTGCGAGACGCTCACGATTCACGGCGTCAAAATCGTTATTGGCTGGGCGCGGACCTCGTCGTTGAGGTTGTAAGTCCTGACGACCCCGAGCGTGATTACGTTCAAAAACGACACGATTACGCGACTGCAAGAATATCGGAATATTGGATCGTGGACCCGCAACGTGACGAGATTACGATCATGAACTTAGTGCAGGACCATTACGTCGAAAACGGTACATTTCGGTTAGGCGAAAGCGCATCTTCGTCGCTTCTGGACGGATTTAGCGTTAAGGTCTCAGAAGCGCTCGATCCAGATAATATAAGCTAGTTCGCAATAAAGTCGCCAACCGTACGTTTACTTGGCGACCGCGTCGACGCACTTATTTCGAGAGCAAGCTCATCGCATCTTCAAGACCGCGAATCGTGAGCGGATACATGCGATTGTCGACTAACTCTTGTGTAATCGCGACCGATGACGAATATTCCCAGGTCTCTTGCGGCGTTGGATTGATCCAGATTAGCTTCGGATAAATCGTGCTGATGCGCTGTATCCAGACCGCACCAGGCTCTTCATTCCAGTGCTCGACGCTACCACCTGAATGAGTGATTTCGTAGGGTGCCATCGTGGCATCGCCTACGATCACGACACGATAGTCACTGCCGTACTTGTTCAAGATCTCCCACGTCGGGATCCTCTCACTCAAGCGACGCTTGTTATCTTGCCATACGGACTCATAAAGGAAGTTGTGGAAGTAGAAACTCTCAAGATGCTTGAATTCGGTCCGAGTAGCCGAAAATAACTCTTCGCAAATCTTGACATGTGCGTCCATCGACCCGCCGATGTCGAAGAAGGTCAATACCTTCACCGTATTTCGACGCTCTGGTCGCATCTTGATGTCAAGCATGCCGCCGTTGTGTGCCGTCGACTGGATCGTGTTGTCCATATCGAGTTCTTCATCGGCGCCTTGCCGAGCGAACTTGCGTAGTCGTCGCAGCGCCATCTTGATATTACGCGTGCCTAGCTCGACCGAATCGTCTAAATTCTTGTATTGACGCTGATCCCAAACCTTGCGTGCTTTGCGTTTCTTGCCTTTGCCTTTACCGCCGGGACCCGATCTTCCGTCTTGATCCACATTGCCCTCTTGCCCCTCACGTCGCGCTTGCTCAGCTTCTTGGCGCGCTTGTTCTTCGGCTTCTTCGCGCAGCTTCTTAGCGATACCCTCGATGAACGCCTCTAACCCACCGAGCGACTCGATTTCAGCAAGATCTTTCTCGTCCAGGAGCTGCTCAATTTCGTGTCGGAGCCACTCATCCGGAATCAGCGATTCGAGCAATCCGTGCAGATCGTCTAACCCTTTGAAATACGCCGAAAATGCACGATCAAATTTGTCGTAGTTCTTTTCGTCCTTGACCAGGCATGTGCGACTTAGAAGATAGAAGTCATCGACGTTCGCGTAGACGATTCGTTGCTTCATCGCGGCAATCAAATCCATCAATTCGCGGATCGTCGCCGGTACGTTGTAGCGACGTAGTGTCAGGAAAAAGTTAATCAGCATCGCCGGCGATCCCCTAGCCGCGATTGTCCCGACGGTTCATAAATGCTAAGCGCTCAAGGAGATGTACGTCCTGCTCGTTCTTAACCAGCGCGCCATAGAGCGGCGGGATGGCACTGCTCGTGTCGCGATTCGTGAGAATCTCGTCGGGAATGTCGTCAGCCATCAGCAGTTTGAGCCAATCGAGCAGCTCACTCGTACTCGGCTTCTTCTTCAAGCCAGGAACCTTTCGGACATCAAAGAAGATCTCCATCGCTTCCTTAACTAGATCCTTCTTGATCGCTGGGTAGTGCACTTCCACGATCTGCTCCATGGTTTCCCGATCGGGGAAGTTAATGTAGTGGAAGAAGCAACGGCGTAGGAACGCATCCGGCAGTTCTTTTTCATTGTTCGACGTGATCACAACTACCGGGCGATGTTTCGCAACGATTGTCTCTTGTGTTTCATAAACAAAGAACTCCATGCGATCCAATTCTTGGAGCAAGTCGTTCGGAAACTCGATGTCCGCCTTGTCGATTTCGTCGATGAGCAGTACGCAACGTTCATCGGCTGTAAACGCATCCCAGAGCTTCCCACGTTTGATGTAGTTGCGAATGTCACCGACACGCTCATCACCCAATTGGGAATCACGCAGGCGTGAAACAGCGTCGTACTCGTACAGACCTTGACTCGCTTTCGTCTGCGACTTGATGTGCCATTCAATGATGTCGCAATTCAGAGACTTCGCGATCTCGATCGCAAGAAGAGTCTTGCCAGTACCCGGTTCACCTTTGACCAACAATGGACGCTCGAGCTTGACGGCGGCATCTACGGCCATGGATAGCTCGTCCGTCGAGATATAGGTGTCGGTACTGTCAAAAATCATGGAATATCCGGAGTTAGAAAAATAGAGAACGCACGTTTCGACCGAACGGCGCACAACGTCGCATTTTAGCTATGTTCGTTCGTTTGCATCTTCCGACCCGATCACCGCTTTCTGACTTTCGCCAGCGTCACTTTCTCTGTCGCGCCGATCCGTTTTGCTGCCACTTGACGTTCGATACGCGCGCATGGTCCGCAAGCGCCGATGAACGAACTCTGTGATATGTCGATAACCGAAGTTAAAACCATACAACACCAATGTTGCGGCCAGAATGGTGAACGTTCCAATCGTAGCAGCCGTCGCTGCCAGTGCGTAATTTGCCTCGGGGTCGAAGAACACCTGAAAGATCAAGGTGACGAACAAAGGTGCCCAATACACCTCGTTAAACGGTATCGGCACCAACATCCAGAAAACACCCATCATGCCGAGAAAGAACGCAAGGTAAAACTGGCGTCTAAGCGGATAGACACACAGAACGATTAGCCCGATTCCGAATATATATAGCACGATCCAAGCGACCCAATACGCGCCGTCCATTTAGTGCCGACCTACACCCACTTCAGGACGTTCGACGCGATGTCATCGGGATGGACATTTGCTGCGGAGATAACTTTGTCCGTCACACTAACTCCCGCCTGTGTGACCGTTTCGGCAGTACCGGAAATGAGCGGGTGCCAGTCTTCCAACGGCCGACCTTCTGCAACGCGACGATACGCGCAGCTCTCCGGCAACCAATCGAATGCCCTCGCCGCGTCCGGCGTGAGCTCTACGCAATCCGGCACCAACTCGTGCCGTTTCGGGTAGTTTGTGCAGCGCCGTGTTGGCAAATCCAGGAGTGCGCAAACCAATGTCGTGGTGACGACCTGATTAGTTTCGCCATCTCGGAAACGCAAACGACAACATTGTGCGCAACCGTCGCAGAGTGCTTCCCATTCCTCTTCGTCGAGTTCGTCTAGCGTACTAGTTTCCCAAAAACGTTCGCGCATGACTTTGGATATAGTGACTATTTAGTGATAGCGATCTCGCGAGCGAATTCATCGGCCGCTCGTTTCGTCGCGTTACCGATCAGTTCGGTACGCCAAGTCCCAAACCACGAAGGCAATTCGCCATCGCGCAAATATGCCCGAATGGCAAACAGTAGATCCTTGTTTGAACCAAGTACTTCCTCGCTGACATTCATCTGGTTGGCCACTGTGTTGCACTGCTCACCGAGCGTTTGGACGACTTTGCGTAATCGTTGCGGTGGTGTAAGTTCGCTCCGTTGCGCTGCGACTTGGGCGTGGCGATGCAATTCCCTTAATTTGCGACGATGACGATCCACCTGTTTTGACGACAGTACCTTTCGTAACGCTTGATCCTTCAAGGATCTCTCACTTGCGAGCTGAAAAAGTTGATCTCGTGTAAGGACCCAATTCTTCGGAATGTCCATGGATGATGCTCGCTTCGTTCGCCAAGTGTCTAACGAAATTAAAAACTGCAACCCTCGTTCGCTTAACCGCATAAGGCGACGCGCGTTTCCTACGATCCGATTTGGATCATCCGCATCTGGCTTCTGCAAACGGTTGCGTTCTTCAAGATACCAATCCAATCGATCCGATTCTTGCAATTGCTTGACCAGGACGCACCACAATTCATTAAGGTGGGCAATATCTAAAGCGGCGTAATCAAGTTGCCCACGCGAGAGTGGTCGCTCGTCCCAACGAGACCTCTGCATCGTTTTGTCGAGCGTCACCCCGAACTGACGCTTCACTAACTTAGCGTAACTCTGCATTTGTCCCGCATGCATAAATGCGAGCGCGAGCTGCGAGTCTTCGATAACGCCAACCTCGTCCTGAAAGACTTCATTCAGCACCTCGATGTCGTTTGAAATGCTGTGTGCAACACGCACAATCCCATCTTGCTGAAACCAGTGTTTTATTCGCTCGATGTTAAGGTCCGCACGTAAATCGATGATCGCAATATGGTTCTCCAAGGCGATCTGTAACAACTCAGGTATTGGGTTGAATGTCCTTTCGCGCGTGAATTCGGTGTCGAATCCAAACAACCGCGGCGTCTCGCTAGCGAATGCTTGGAACGCTTCCTCAGTGTCGATGAATGTGTATTCAGGCGCCAAGGTTCACCCGGCGCTGAAATGCTTGCGCGATAGTGCGGCTGTTGACATACCCGAGTTCACCGCCCACCGGAATGCCGTGGGCTAGCTGGCTGAGTGAAATACCTGAACCTTCCAGCAACTCACCGATGAAATGCGTTGTCGCTTCGCCTTCCACCGTCGCGTTCAAGGCGACGATGACTTCACGTATATCGCTGTCGCGCACGCACGGAAGAAAAGTACCGAGATTCAGTTCGTCGGGTCCCATTCCGTCGATGGGCGACAACAGTCCGTGCAAGACGAAGTAGCGACCTTGGAATGTGCCCGTCTCTTCGATGGCGACGAGGTCGGCAGCTGTCTCAACCACGCATAACTGACCATTCGCGCGTTTGGCGTCAGCGCAGATGTCGCAGACTTCGGCATCGGATAGGTTGTGGCAGGTCGCACAAGACGTCACGGTTGCCAGCGCTTCATCAATCGAGGTCGCGATATGCGCAGCGTCGTCGCGGTGGCCTTGCAGGAGAAACAGTGTCATACGAGTGGCGGTTTTGCGTCCAACTCCGGGAAGACATTGCAGCGCATTGATGACCTGCTCGATGCGCGGCGTGAGGGATGCCACTAACGATTGAGGACTTTAAGAGCGTCCGCCATGGCTTTTTGAATATCAAACCCTTGCGGCGGGTTTTTAAGAAACGTAGAGATCGTCTTCTGCTTCAACGCTTCCTCCCATTTTGAGCGACCGTCGTTGACTGCGGCAATCAACAGCTGCTCAAGATGGCTGACGTTTTCCTTGTCTAGCAACAACGGATCGATGCTGATCTTGGTGACCGCGCCTTCGGTGCCGACCACCACTTTAACCAAACCACCGCCGCTTTCCGTCTCGATTTCCTCGTCAATACTGCCCATGCCCTCGGGCATGACCTGACTAAGACCATCCTTCAGTCCGGACATTAGTTTATTTAGTTCGTCTACGTTCATACCCCAATCCTACCGCTTAATTCACTCGAAAGCTTGAGTTAATGTTGGTTCGGTTTATCCTCGGCTAGCCACTCCGCTTCCAGATCGGCATCGAAGCGCTCTTTCAAGATTTGAACATACGGTGGCTCGTCATCCGACGTGAAGACCCGCATCGCTTCTTCCTTAGCTTCTTCGCTTCTCTCCCTTGCCACTCTTCGCTCCTCCGTTCTTTTTGCTTGCATTTGGATCGGCCGTTCTTGCCACGCTTTACGCCGTTCCTGAGAGGATTCTTCTTCCGACTCTTGTTTCTTTAGTGACTCCTTCGCGGTGTTCGATGAACTAGGTTCAGACGTCGTAGGTGCTTGATCGGTCCTCTGAGTGGATTCTGTCGATTCGATAACCGGTTCAGGTGCACGATCCTGGATTTCAATGGGCACGAAGTCCAGAAGTCGCAACATCGTCATTTCAAATCCGACTCGAGGTTCAGGCGCATACTGCAGGTCACGACCACCCATGATCAGGACTTGGTACGCCTGCTGCAACCATGCGGTATCACATCGGTCCAACAGGCTCATCAATGCATCCCCGGGTGACGTGTTGGTGGCTTTTGCCATAGCAAGTGCGTGCACGCCACTTTCAAGGCCAGCCAGAACTTCCGAAAAATCAACACCTCGCGCTACCAACTCGGTGACGGCGGCGAACAGGCCGTCGCGGTCACGTGCGACCAGATATTCAAGTAACACTGCTACATCGTTCTGAGGTGCACAGCCGAGCATGTCAACAACCGAAGCCTCATCGAGCTCGTTGCCGCATAGCGCGATGGCTTGATCCGTCAGAGAGAGCGCATCACGCATGCTCCCTTGGCCAAGCCGAGCAAGGGTTCTAACCGATTCGTCATCGTAGCCGATGCCTTCTTGATCGAGCACAGTACGCAAATGTGCATCGATCGTTTCAATCGCCATCGTACGCAGGTGGAACTGAATACAGCGTGAACGCACTGTGACAGGGACTTTGTCTGGATTCGTAGTCGCCAGTACAAACTTGACGTGCTCCGGCGGTTCTTCAAGCGACTTAAGTAGAGTCTGGAAGCTCGAGTCTGAGAGAGCGTGCACCTCATCGATGATGTAGACCTTGTACGTTCCCATCGTCGCGAGATATGAAATATCCTCGAGCAGGTCACGCGTCTCTTCAACTTTGTTCCGCGACGCACCATCCACTTCAATCAAGTCCACAAACGAGCCGTCCGAGATGGCAACACAATTTGTGCAAGTACCACAAGGAGTGGACGTCACGCCAGTTTCACAGTTCAAACATTTCGCGATGATCCGCGCGAGCGTCGTTTTGCCGACGCCGCGAGTCCCAGAAAACAGGTACGCGTGGTGAAGTTGTTGACGGTCAAATGCGTTGACGAGCGCTTTGACCGTTTGCCTCTGGCCTACTACTTCCGCGAGGGAGCCAGGTCGGTATTTACGCGCGAGAACCTGATATGTCATGGGTGATGCTAGGAAGCTCGTGTTCGTTTCACAGCTAAAACGTAGTCACACGTCGCGAGTTTGATCGCACAAGCACTGTGGTGAGAATTCGCGCTTTGGGTGCCGGCAGAAAATGTAATCAAGGTATGCGATTATCGCAACACCGAAGTGGAGAAAACGCTGAATGAAACGCACGAGTGTAACGAAAAGTCGAGAAACCCACCGATCTAACTATGTTCACCCGGCTTCGCAATGAATCATCTTCGAAACCACCCTTTTCTACAAAAGCCGTTTTCCGTTATCGGTCATCGCGGCGCAGCCGGTCACGCACCTGAGAACTCGCTAGAAGCGTTTGAGATCGCGTTCGTCTGTGGCGTTGATGCCATCGAATTCGATGTCAAATACGTGCACGATGAACTGATCGTATTCCACGACGATACTGTCGAACGAATGACTAGTTCAACCGGTTCACTCGATTCGTTCAGTTGTGAAGAGTTCGAAAAGTTGCGTTTACGCAATGGCGAGCCGATTCCTACCCTTGAGCAGGTATGGGACATCGTTCCGCCCAGCATCGGTATGAATGTCGAGCTAAAAGGTCCTAATACGGGACTAGCAGTTGCCGAATTCGTACAAACGCACTCTCACCGTTATCTTGTCTCCTCGTTTCTGGTTGACGAACTCGCCAAATTCAAGCAGTTTGCCGCGAACGTACCAACAGCCTTGTTGACACGCGTCCATGATATGAACATCCTAGGAACAGCAGCCGAACTTGGCGTTGAGAACATCCACGTCATGGACGCGGTCGCGGATCCCAGCTATCTACTCGCGATGTTCAATGCTGGGTTCACGGTCTACGTATTCACGGTAAATAATGTCGCTCGAGCAATTCATCTACGAGAGCTGGACGTGGCCGCGATTTTCACTGACGTGCCTAATGAAATCAATCCGGAATCGTTTAAAGAAGCCTGATTCACCTCGCAAGCTGGATCGGGCGTGTGTCTAGACGTATACGATCCTTGCGAGCACGCACCCGGAACAAAGCGCGATTGTTCCAATACCAAACTCAGTCTACTAATGCGGATCAGATCAGCCGACGAATGAAAATCTCCTTACTGAACTCATTTCCACGGCAATCACGGCCAAAGTTGACCCGTTGCTAGGGACTCGGAGAATCTGCGCACCGACCAGATCCCAATTCCTTCGTTGAAACGATAGTCCGCGTCTCCATCGTAGACAAGAATGCGCCTAACGAGACCAGCAATCCCATCAATAGCTTTTAATCTGGTTAGCAATCGTTCGTTGTAGGTCCTTGAACTCTTAGCCGCTTGTATGTCGCGGACGGCAGAACTTGCCGCACCCAGGTGCTCTTACCTAATCCTCGAGAACCGAATAGAAAGAAACTTTGATTTGGTACTTCAAGGATTCTTTTCAACAACATGTCGTGGATTTGACGCGATTATTCACGACAAGATGTGGATACTACGAGTTAAACCGAGTTTTTCGCAAATACGAAGTGGCTCGTATTGATTTTCAGAGTAACTAAGGCTACGTAAGAGCGAACCTGTGTCGCACCGATTCATATATATCGTGAGACTTATTCGCTACCCTAGACTTTCTCGTAGGCATCGAGGAAGTCAGTCCTAGCAATACCAGATTGACTACAGATCGAACGTAGTGTTGACGATTTGATGTTTGTATGGTTAAGAATTGTCATCGGTGTCACGCTCCCGTCGTCGTTTCTCCTTTGTAGTGAAATGTGATTTCCTTCACGAATCACCTCAAATCCAAGTTCGCATAACGCCACGATCACTTACTACGAGGAGCGTCCCTGGGAAACCGTTGCACCGTTTAACCTTGCATATTCGCCTCAGCTACGAACACTTCGACAACAGCTGAATCCGAATCGACGAGCGCATCGGATCCGAACGTCTCTACATGAAAAGAAATCGCTGACTGCACATCTTCAAGTGCTTCTTTGTAGCTATCGCCTTGGCCGATCACCACGCCCTTAATTCCCAAGGGATAGGCTACATATCCATCCCGGTGTTTTTCGACTATTACCTTGATTTGCCTTTGCATAACGACTCTCTCAGCGTTCGCGGCATTGAATCTGACATTGGTTTGATCTTTTCAGAGCCAATATATTAGTAAGAAAACTTGATGTCCTATAAATCTCTTTTCTTAACTACGTTCGAGTTCCTTCCGCTCTCAGTGCAGTATGTAGTCGATCTGCGTAATCATCAATCGTTATGCATTGCAATTCGCAACGCGGGTACGAGCGCTCAGTGTCTACCCATATCCGAAAAACCCTTATCGAGATCGTACTTTGGAGACGTGACGTAGCGCTCCATACGACGTAGTCTCAATTCGAGCTCGCGAACATCTGCACTGACCACGCGTAATCCCAATCGTGGACTGCTTCGAATAGCCGTATATGGCGATCGATCTTCCGCTTCCTCATCTGGTTCATCCCAATCACCTGCATACGCCGGTTCTGGGTCCAGAACGAACACCAATACGATGTACACGATAAGCGGGATCCATCCCCCTCCGAGCAACACGATTGCGACGAACGCAACCCGAATGATCCAAGGTTCGACACCTAGATACTTAGCAACGCCTGCACAGACGCCACCCAATATCCCACGTTCAGTGTCTCGATGAAGTCCTCGAGACCGGCGACGCTTCCTCATGCTTCGATACGCCGCAGCAACGTCATCGTAATCGTCGTCAAATCTTTGTCGTGAACGTTTCATTTCAATTCGTCCGACCGCTTCCGCCAATTAGGGGTTTCCGCATCTAGGATCGCTTCTAGCGTCTCAATGCGCTTCCCCATATCCCTAGCTTGATCCGCCAAGCTTTGCAGCTCGTCTTGGTCCTCAACCGACAATTGCCTCGTCATCTTTTTCTTCGAGTTGTAGTGCAAGATGATCCATAGAGGCGCAACAACAACCAGAAAGACAATTGTCGGAATGAATATGAGAGCAAACAGAACTTCCATTACGTCAAATCCTTACGAGGCTTGCTTTTCCTCTGATTGCTCTTTCGAATCACGATGCAAACGCGACTTGAGGTTCTCGAGCTCTTCATCAAGTTCTTCGTCTTGTTGAATCGACTGGATTTCCTCTTGCAATGACACCGATTTAGACGACTCGTAGCTCTCAACTTGACCTTCGAGTTCATCAATCATGCGTTCGTACTGATCGAACCCAACCATGATCTCATCGATGTTATGTCTCGACAGTTGACGTCGAACACCTTTCTGGACACGTGCGGTCTGCGCCCGTGCGACGATTGAGCGTTGGCGAGCTTCCGCTTCGGCGATTTTGCCCTCAAGCGTTGCAATGTCATTGCGAAGCTTGGTTTCGACCTCATCGGAAACGGTTAGATCACGTTCAAGATGTTCGACATCCTGTTCGCAACGCCGCCGTTCCGCCAATGCGCCACGTGCAAGATCATCCCGATCGCGGCGCACCGCATACTCGGCTTTTCGATCCCAATCCGCGGCTTCCGCTCTTTTGGCTTCAAGGTGTCGCGTGATTTCTTTGCGGTCCGCGATTGCCTTGGCAGCCGTCATGCGTACCTTTACCAGCGTGTCGTTCATTTCGTGGATGATCATCCGAACCATTTTCGAAGGATCTTCCGCTTTGTCGAGCATCGCGTGTATATTGGCATTCATGATGTCAGCCATGCGTTTGAATACCTTCATGTTTAGCCCTCTAAGTGGAGATTGACTATTTACTCTCTATAAAACACAAACCATGCCAAAAATCAACGGCAAAGTTAACTGATTGATCTATATAAATTATTCTCTTTACGTCTCGGGCAAATCGAGCAAAAGAGTGGTTAAAAACACCACTTTCTGATAAATTTCGCACATGGCTTACGATGCTGACGAACTAATCGGTGAATCTGCCGTTTTTCTGCAGACGCTCGACGACGTTGATGCGGTAGCCAAATTACACAAACCGGTTCTATTAGTCGGCGAGCGCGGAACAGGGAAGGAACTCCTGGCGTCCCGCCTTCACTATCGCTCCCCGCGATGGGATTCCGTTTTTCTACAAATGAATTGCGCTGCAATTAGCGACGACCTGCTTGAATCTGAGCTCTTTGGTCATGAAGCTGGCGCATTTACCGGTGCAGCGAAGCGCCATGTAGGACGATTTGAACGTGCTCACACAGGTACGCTATTCCTCGATGAAGTGGCGACAACAGCTACACGTGTCCAGGAAAAGATCCTACGTCTCATCGAGTATGGTCAATTTGAGCGTCTTGGCGGCAACGAAACACTAGTAGCAGACGTGCGAATCGTTGCCGCAACCAATCAAGATCTAATTGCACTTGCTGAAACCAATCGATTTCGCATTGACCTCTTGGATCGTCTGGCATTTGATGTCATCACGATTCCGCCACTGCGTGAGCGAACTGACGACATTCCACTCCTCGCCGAGTTCTTCGCAATCAACATGGCGACTGAACTTGAACGCGAGTTCTTTCACGGATTCACTGACGAAGCCATGCGTGAACTTTTCGATCACAGCTGGCCAGGTAACGTACGCGAACTGAAAAACGTGGTCGAACGTGCGGTCTATCGGAACGATGAAAATGAGCCAATATCACAGATCGTACTGGACCCCTTCGAATCCCCCTTCAGACCGCAAGAGCCAGTTGCAGCATCGGTTACAGGCAATTTGGTGAGCACAGATCTGATACCTCGATTCCCAGTGGATTTACGAGACGAGATTGAGCAGATTGAAATTAGATGGATCAATAACGCATTAGAGGCTAATCGTTACAACCAACGTTCAGCTGCCGAAGCACTTGGTCTGTCATACCATCAGTTTCGTCATTACCTCCGCAAGTACGAACTTGGATCAGAGAAAAAAGACAATCGTGAGGATGGTGTCGAAGAGCAAGCCGCATCCTAAAATTCGCGCTCGTTAAGACCGCTGTCTATAGACGTATTTCTAAGATCTCGTTTTCTGTACAGCAATTCAACAATGTACACAGATAGGACATTGGGACGGTAATTCAAGTGCGTATCTGCGGCTAGTACATGGAAAGTTCGGAGAGGTGTCCGAGCGGTTTAAGGAGCACGCTTGGAAAGCGTGTGTAGGCTGAAACCTACCGAGGGTTCGAATCCCTCCCTCTCCGCCAGTTTTCTATGGGTGCGTACCGGAGAGATGGTTTACAGTTGATACCGGAGACATGGTTTACACTTTTTCCGGTGTGTTGATGAAGGTATTCGACGCGATGTATGAACAAGTGCTTACGGGCGTCGCTAAGCTCCGTTGCGAAGTCTCCGACTGTCGTATTGACGATTAGATTCGGTGGCTATGCGCCGAATGCTCGTGACGGAAGAACCACACCAATATCGCACGGAATCGATTGGATTGCAGTTCCCACCAATAACTTGGCGAAATACGCATGGACCTTAGTAGACCCAACATCGTCCTGATCTACTCCGACCAGCATCGGGGCGACGCGCTTGGGTGTGTCGGGAATCCAGTCGTGCGAACTCCGAACCTGGATCGCCTGGCCGCCGAAGGCGTGACATTTCCATCCTGCAACACGAATTCACCGCTATGTATGCCAGCGCGGGCTTCGTTGATCACGGGTTCATACGTTAACGAGCATGGCGCCTGGGGCAATCGCTCAGAGGCGGACCGACACGGGCCGAGCCACGTTAGGAACATCAAGGACGCCGGTTACTGCACCGCCGTGATAGGCAAGACCCATTTCCGGCTTTATCAGGCCGATGACGGCCACACGCGCGACCACGCTTCAGGCCTGCATGACTGGGGATACGAGTTCGCCCTCGAAATCAAGGACACCATCCCCTCGTCGACCCACCTATGCTACTACACGGATTTCCTAGCAGAGAGAGGGAAACTGCAGGTCTACGAAGACTGCGCGCGCAACTTCAGGCTCGGACAGAGCACGGGATTGCTCCGGCCTTGGGAACACCTGCCCAACCTCCTCGAGGAGGATGAGCACATCGATATGTACATCGCCAACGCGGCGTCGGAGTGGATACAAGGCTATGCGGACGACAGGCCGTTCTATCTTCAGGTATGCCTGACGGGACCGCATCCGCCGTTCGACGCGCCAGCACAAAACAGGGACATGTTCGATCCGCAGGATATGCCTCTTGCGATCATGAAACCGCCAGCCGAACCGATATCGCCCCAAGTTAAGAAAGTGTTCGCGCGACACGGGTTCAATAACATGACCGAATCTCAGGCTCGAACACTGACGAGCCACTACTACGCCAAGGTTGCGTTCGACGACCGTGCGATCGGCATCGTGTTTCAGTCTCTCAGGGGAAAAGGTCTGCTGGACAATACATGGATCGTCTATACCTCCGACCACGGCGAAATGCTCGGTGATCACGGATTGTCCCAAAAGTCTGTGTTCTACGAAGGCGCACTTAACGTGCCGCTGATCGTGAGACCTCCGGGCGGAACCAAATCCTGGACTTCGCGCGGCCTGACGGACCACTTCGACATCTGCACAACCTTGCTCGACGCTGCGGGTGCCGCTAATCTTGCAGTCGACCGGGCTCGTTCATTGCTTCCGAAGATCGAGGACGGTCCAGACGCTCCGGATGCGCAGCAAGGCAAAGACGTGGTATTCAGCGAGGTGAACCTGTACTCGATGGCGCGCACAGAGCAGTACAAGATGACCATCGACTCGCTGACGCGAGAACCCCTGGAGCTGTACAACATGGAGAACGATCCGCACGAGCTTCGCAACCTGGTGAACGAACCGCACCTCTCAAGTGTGCGCGATCAGTTTCTCACAGAGTACTTCGATCACCTGTTGGCCAATCTAAACGAATCGCAACTCAGGGTGTATCAGCGTGGTGGCATTCCGACCAAACTTCATCAGGAATACCCTCAGTACTGACGTACTCGTAGCACAATCCTCCGTGCGACCTCAAGCCTAACGAGTCACCCATCTAGCCATCATGCTGACCAACCGCCAAGCGTTCTAGATCGCCGCCATCAACTAGCTCACAGCCGTGGGCGTCGTCGCTAGGTTGCGAATGTCCATCAACGCTCAGCTCATAGCTTCGACTGGCGAGTTTCGCCGTCCTATGTCGCCACACCGACCTGCAGTTCTACGAAACTCCTGTACGCGCCGTTAGGCAACGACATCAGCTCCTCGTGGTTACCGGATTCCACAATGCGTCCCTCGTCCATGAAGCAGATGCGATCGGCGCGCCGAATCGTGCTGAGGCGATGCGCTATGACGACAAGCACCCGGTCTCGACGACCGGCGTCTAGCGCAGCAACCAAGGCGTTCTCGGTTTCCGGGTCCAGCGATGCGGTCGGTTCGTCGAGTACGAGCACGGGTGCCTTGCTCACTAGACCGCGGGCGATGGCGAGGCGTTGTTTTTGGCCGACCGACAGCGTGCCTCCCGCACGTCCTAGGCGCGTGGCGAAACCCTGCGGTAATGCCTGAATGAACCCTAGCGCTCCAGCGACGCGTGCGGCCTCGACCACTTCGCCGCGAGTCGCGTTCGGAACGCTCATGCGGATGTTGTTCTCCACGGTGTCGTCGAACAGGAATGCTTCCTGGAAGACGAACGCAACCTGCGCACGCAGACAATCAACACTCACAGTGCGCGCATCGACGCCGTCGAAGCGCACCGCCCCAGCATGCGGATGAACGAATCCAGCGAGCAAGTAGGCTAGCGTACTCTTACCCGCTCCTGTCGCCCCGACTAGGGCAACGACCTCGCCTACCCGGCCTTCGAGGCTCGCTTCACGAACTGCCTGCGTTCCGTCCGGATAGCGGTAGCTGACTTGGTCGACTTCGATGCTTCGCAAGCGTTCGATGGCGTCGTTCCCCTGCAGGTCAGCATCCACAGGAGAGTCCACCACGTCGTAGACGCGACGCATGCCAGCGACATTGTTCTGCAGATTGAACCACATTGACCCCAAACCGCTCACGTTGGTAACGAGTTGCACGAAATAGGCGTACACGACGGTGAAATCCCCAGGCGACATTCGTCCCACGATGATCGCCTCGCAAATATCAAAGAAGACGTAAAAAACCAAGCCGACAGTGACAGCGGCCTGCACGACGAGCAGGAGCAGGACCATCACAATGTAAGACCGGAAGCGCTTGAAGGACTCCCTGCTGTCGGCGGCGAAGGCGGCACGTTGGCGACGGCTCGCGCCCAACCCCTGTACCGCCACGACGTTACTCATGCCCTCCTCGACCGTGGCCGTCGTCTCGGCGCCGGCGGAGCGGCTTGCCAGTGAACGTCGGCGCGTGATCCCGGTCATCAGGAGCGTCGACAGAAGAACCATGGGCGCTGCGAGACATGCAACGACGATAAGCGTTGGCACGGCACTGAAACTGTGCGCTGTCGTCCAGATCACTGTCCCAATCACGAACAGGTTGGCGATCGGCAGCACCAAGATGTCGTAACAGACTCTGGAGATGGCCGGCGTGTCGTACATAGTCCGGTAGACGGCGTCGCCGACGCTCGCGTCCGAGTATCGCGTTAGCGGCCATGCCATTAGGCGACCGAACAGCAGTGTCCGCAAACCGTGGTTGATGCGGTGCGTGATGCGTAGCTGATAGCGGAACTCGAAAAGCCCCAAAAGACCACTCACTCGGCTTCCCGATGCGTTGGCTTGGTTCTCGCTCTGGGTCGCTGTATCGAGACCCTCCGATAGGCCACCACTCGCGTAGTCACGTGCAACGCCTCCTCCGAAAGCACCGACTAAGACGATCCCGAGTAAGCTGATGGCGATGATCACCCAAACGATCTCGAAGGGCGAAAGACCATGGAGCATATCCACGAACCAACTGATGTACGGCGGATACGGCGTAGGTGACGAGCCGACCGGTAAACCCATCACGACGTGATCGATGAGAATCTTGAGCGGCCAAGGTAGGAACAGTACGATGGAAAGCCCGATCAGTGTCAATGCGAGCTTGACACCGATCTGACGACGATGTGGCCAAACAAAACGGAGCGACCGACCGAGCAGTCGGAATGTCTCCCGGCTGGAGATCCGTTCGGCTGTCATGACTTCAGCCACCAACCGTCCCCGTTCGTCCAGCTTGGCCGGCGGTCTCTGCACTGATGAATCTCCGATACGCCCCGTCGGTACGCGCCATCAACATGCCATGCGTCCCGATCTCTCCGAGGTCGCCGTCACGCAGATAGGCCACGATATCCGCACGACGTATCGTCGAAAGCCGGTGTGTGATAAGGAAGATGCAGCGCTCACTTCCCCATGCCTTCAGGTTGTCCAGCACGCGTAGTTCGGTCTCTGCGTCGAGAGCTGCCGTCGGCTCGTCGAGAATAAGGATCGGCGCGTCCTTGATGACCGCGCGCGCGATCACGATGCGTTGACGCTGCCCACTCGAAAGCTTGGTGGCGCGTTCGCCTAAGGGCGTGTCGTAGCCGTTCGGGAGCGCTTCGATAAATTCGTTGGCGCACGCCACCTCCGCGGCCTCGATGGCTGCGGCGCGCGTCGCACCGGGAACCGCGTAGCGGATGTTCTCCAGCACCGTGTCCGAAAACAAAATGTTCTCCTGCGTGGCGAGCGCAATCTGCGAACGTAGCGAGTCGATCTGCAGCCTCCGCAAGTCACTGCCATCGATCTCGATCGTACCCGTGTCTGGATCCGCCAATCGCAGCAAGAGCGACATCATGGTCGACTTGCCGCTCCCGGTTGGACCCACGATGGCAGTGACGGTACCCGGTCGCGCCTCAAGATCGATGCCAGTCAGCACCGGTCGCCCTGGCAGGTAGCCAAAACTTACGTCACGAAATCGCACGGCATCTCGAAGCGGTGGCATCGGTATCGCTTCAGGCGCGTCCTCGATATCTGGTTCGAGGTCAAGGACCTCGAACACCCTTCCAAGTCCCACCGCCATATCCTGAGCTCGTCCCCAAAGGGAGATCAAAGCGTTCACCGACCCGAGGCCGTCACCGATGCGCGCTGTAGCGGCGCTGAACGAGCCGAGATTCCACACGGCAAAACCAAAACCGAGCAGGATGTTGCGTGCGAACGTCGGCGCTTCCGCGTTCGACCACATAGCAGCCGTGGACTGGGTAGCGAGTACCGCCAAGCCGATCACGACGAACGCCAAGATGCCAAGTACGGTGAGCATGCTCCGCGACCGGAATGCAGCCTCGAAGGCACCAAGCGAGTAATCTCTGAACGACCGTTCACGTAATGCTTCGCTGCGCGTCGCCTTGACGACGCGAACACCGAGTACGCTCTCCTGGATCCACGACGTCAGCAGGCTGTTGCGTTCACGTGCAGTTCGAAAAGCACGCCGTAGCGGCGACGAGAAGAAGCGCCCCAATAACAGGACAGGCAACGTTGCCGCAGCGAGAATGCCGGCAAGGCTCGGATCGAACGCAGCCACGATGGCAACAGCGAACAGGAAACGACCGGCGAACATTAACGGCTCAAGGAAGATCGCGCGGATGATCTCCGTCACCATCGCGCTGTCCTGGTAGACGCGGTAGATCGCATCCCCAGTCCGTGCTTTAGCGTGATAGGTCAGCGACTGCGCCTGCAGGCGATCGATCAACGACACACGCATGCGCTGGTTGATACCCTGGAAAATCCACACACTGTAGTAGTAGAGCGCGATAGCCCCACCAGCCGCTACAACTACGAGCGGGGTCGACGTCACAATGACCAGCCATCGCAACGAACGACGAGCGTCCGGAGCAAGCTCCTCAACATCGACATAGACAGCCGGGTCCAATCCGTAGATCGACACATGCAGTTGACCGAGTGGTTTACCGCCGACGATGGCGCCGTTCATCAGCGCCGTGATGATGAACAGAAGCGCGGCGCTGAACAACGCGATGGCCACCGAAACAAGCACGAAGATGACCAGGTGACGCAGCGCTGGCCGAATGAACGGCCAAGTGCGCAGGAAGATATGGACGACGCGTCGGAAGTTGAGGTCATCGTGTTCGTGGAACAGAGTTTCTGTTCCAATGGCTTGGTTCACGCGACAGGCTCGCTAGCAGATTCCGTCAAGGACTGGATTTCCACCTTTCGTTAGTCAACTCCGCCATCGCTTCGACTCACTCGTCGAGAATTCTCACCATACCACCTCTCCGCTACGAGGCACGCCACCTATCTAGTATGACGGCGAGGATGATCACCGCGCCGGTAATTACCCGCTTCGTCGGTTCTGTAATTCCAATTTGTGCTAAACCGATCTGGAGCACAGAGACGATTAATACACCGACGAAAGCGCCAACGACGGATCCTCGCCCACCCATGAGGCTCGTACCGCCAATCACCGCCGCTGCGATCGCAGACAGTTCCAGACCGATACCCGCATTGGGGTCTGCGGAACCTAGGTAGGCGGCATTCATCAAACCGCCCAGTCCCGCTAAAAGACCCGAGAGCACCAATACCGTGCACCGGACTCGTCTCGGATCGATACCAGCAACTTCAGCCGCGCTTTCGTTACTACCGACAGCGACAATCTGGCGCCCGAAAATCGTGGACCTCAGAAGGAACTCGAACACGACGACTAGTGTCAACGCTACGAGTATCGAAGCGGAAATTCCACTTCCTGCCCAAGGGACGGCGAAAGACTGAATCTTCGCGCCAAGATAGACCGTCTGCGAATCGGTGACGATATACGCGAGACCTCTCGAGACCTCCAACATCCCCAAGGTAACGATGAAAATCGGCAATCTCAGATACGCACCAAGGCTCCCGTTTGCGAAGCCGACCAACGCACCCGTTAAGATACCAAGGCACGCCGCAATCGGAAGCGGCAGACCCAAAATAGCGATTCCCGCGCCGATTACACCTGCGCTCAGCGCGACAACAGACCCAACCGACAAGTCGATTCCCCCACTGATAAGAACGAGCGTCATGCCGATCGATACCACTGTGAGCGCTGGTAATTGGTTCAGAAGTGTCGATAGCGTCGTCAGAGAGAGAAAACTCTCGGAGATCAGACTAAAGAAAACCACGATCGCGAGCAACGAAACGAAGATAAGGTTCTCTTCGAGGATTCGTGAAACTCGGCCGACTACTTCGTTCACGTGATTTTTCAGTCCGAACGCTATCTACAGGATAGAAACTGACGAAGGTTCAATGTCCCTGTCGTATTCACTAAACGCGGCTGCGAGGATTTTTTGCTGGCTCCAATCGCGTCGATGGAACTCGCCTACGAGTTTTCGGTTCGATAGGACAAGGATTCTGTCGCACAGACTCTGCAATTCCTCCAACTCGCTGGATACGGCGATTACAGTAACTCCAGAATCTCGCAGCCGTACGAGCTCCGCGTGGATCGCGAGTTTCGCGGTTACGTCCACGCCTCGAGTGGGTTCATCAAGCAGCAGTAGCTGCGACCCGCAGTGCAGCCAACGAGCCAACATGGATTTCTGCTGGTTTCCCCCGCTAAGTTCACGCATTTTTTGATGGATGCCGTGGCTCCGTACACGTAGTGCGCGAGTTAACCGTGCGACCGCACTCGTCTCTTTGCTGTGAACTAATCTCCCGCTTCGATCCGAGATTTGTCCTAATCCAGCGATGGTCACATTAAACGCTAGTGCTTGATCTCTGAAGATGCCGTCCTTTGATCGGTCTTCTGTAACCATACCGATTCCACATCTAATGGATTGCCAGGGACTTCGTGTTTCGGCCGTCCCGTCTTTGTCGTGTATCTTGACACTCCCAGCAACCCGCTTGTCTAATCCAAAAACTGCGTTCAGAAGTTCTGTTCGGCCCGATCCAGCGAGCCCTGCGATCCCCAGAATCTCTCCTCGCCGACAGTTGAAGCTGATGGCGTACGGAAGATTAGAAGTTCTCAAGCCCTCAACAGTAAGATGTAGTGGAGCGGGACTCACACTCGACCGTGGTGTTGCTTCGAAATCCGCATCCGCACCCGCCATTTCATGGATCAGTCTCTGCTCGGACAACTCACCACAATCCGCTGTCAATCGAACTTGCCCATCACGCAGTACCGACGCTCGGTCGCATACACTGAGAACATCCCGCAAGCGATGGGAGATGTAGATCACAGTAGCACCATCGCTCGCTTTATCGCGCAGGATCCTATGCAGTACTTCCGCCTGCGGAGCGGTTAGTGCGGAGGTCGGTTCGTCCAGTATCAGTAGCTTCGCTTCGGTTGCGAAGGTCTTTGCGATCTCCACGAGTTGCTTTTCAGCGAGGCTCAACAGACCGACCAGCGTGCGCGGGGTCAAATGTTCAAGACCGACTAAATCCAGGAGTTTCAGCGCGCGCTCTTCTGCGAATTTACGCCTGATCCGAGCCAATGACGAGGTCGACGTCTGAAGCAGGATGTTCTCTGCGACTGACAGATCGTCTACGAGACTTAACTCTTGGGCACAAATGGCAACACCCGCTCCAAGCGAATCCGCCGCATTTATTGGCCGGTAAGGTTTCCCGTCCAAGCGTAACGACCCCGAATCAGCGCGCTCAAGACCCACGAAAATCTTCGCTAGCGTAGATTTGCCGGCGCCATTCTCTCCGACCAGTCCATGGATATGGCCGCTGGAAATCTCTAGGTCGACATCCCGGAGTACGGGCGACGCGAACGATTTACAGATCCCCTGCGCTGCAAACCTCGGACGCGGCCGTGTATCGCTAGTCATCTGGTCCAGGGAATCGGACAGTCACTGCGCGGTCGATTGTGTGTCCGGATCCTCAATGTCGGCTCGTGAAATTGTCACGAGCGGAGTTTCGCGGTCTACGAGTTCCGACTGCCCTTTGATCATTTCAAGGGCTAGCTCGATACCGTTCACGGCAAATTGGTCGCCATACTGCTCAACAGTGGCGAGAACTCTTCCATCAAGTATTAGTGGATGAACCGCCGAGATATTGTCGAAACCAACGATCGAGACGTCGTGGTCCAAATCGGCAAAGGACACCGCGGAAGCAGCACCCAATGCCATGTTGTCGTTGGCAGCTAGAATCAACTGCACATCGGGATGACGAACGAGAATCGCCGCTGTCACCTCGGCCGCTTTAGTTTGGTCCCAAGCCGCACTTTGTTTCGAAACTACGTTAGCCCCGTTCGCCGCGACCGCGTCTTCGAAGCCCATCCGCCGATCGATTGCGTTCTGGGCAGTCGTAACCCCTTCTAGGATCACGACATTTGCGGCTTCAGGAAGTTGCCGCAGGGCGAAATCAGCGGCTTCCCTCGCACCTTTACGATTGTTGGGACCGATGAACGGAATCACCAAGTCATATTCGGCCAATACTTCGCGATCCAGACGATTGTCGATATTCACAACGTGAATGCCTTTTTCCCTCGCCCGGGCAAGGGCTGGAACCAAAGCCTTCGAGTCGGCGGGAGCAATCACGATTGCATTGACGCCGACGCCAATCATCTGATCCACAAGGGCAACTTGCTGCGCAAGATCGCTCTCATTCTTGATCCCGTTTACGATAAGTTCATAAGTGTCTTGATGCTGTTCCTGATGATCTTCAGCCGCTGATGCCATGGTCACAAAGAACTCGTTAGCAAGTGATTTCATAATGAGTGCAACCTGAGGTTTCACATCCTCGCTGCGACCTTGGTCACCTTCTTTTGAACCACAACCAGCGATGACCAGTAGACCCATCGCCAATACGACCAGAACTAATTGCAGTCCGATATCTCGGATTCGCAACCTTTTCATGGCATCCCCTTCTTCACACCTGTTCTCATTGACCAATCAGGGAATCACCCACTGATCCTCGTGGACTTTTCCATTCATCTCGTTTTCGACAACGCGATCAACGATTGCCACGCCTACGGCGGCCATAGCAGGGAATGTATCGACACCATCCGGCACCGGGAATCCTGTCCGCGTTCGGTGAATGTGATATCGATCTGAGAACTCCTGTCCGAACGATTCTTCGATTCCCTGTTTGCCGTATAGAAAACCCAATAAACCGCCCCAAGTCGCCGCAGGATTGTCGGAATCCCAACCGGCCAATACGGCGATCTTCACAGTCTCCTGGTAGTCACCTTCGCCATAGAACAGGCTCACCATACTCGATGCGAAGTTAATCCCAGATGCAACGGGGTTGCGCGGGGTTTTGTCGTAACCGTCTTTCTGTTCTACTTGATAGCGTCGATAAACATCGTCCCGCGCCTCCTCCCACGGCACGCCCGCCTCGTAACGGCTAAGTACGAAGTCGTACATTTTTGCCGTTGTCGATTCGTCCGGTAGGTAGGATCGCGCACTCTCAGCCAGTTCCTGGACCTGGTCTTTTCGTGGTGCGGTCGGATCCACTGTGGCAGCAAGCGAGTGCATGATCACGTAGAACTCTGATGCCAAAGCCGCTTCGCCACGAGCTGTCGTCCGAATCGGCATGTGAGCGATCGCAAGCCCGATATCCGGTCGACCCGGCGCAAACAGTCCGAATATCTCCGTGGTCAGTTGTGCATCGATCATCTCGTAATGTTGGTTATTGGACGGATCGCTCGTTGTCGGCGGCACCACGCCCTCTAGCATCAAATCGTGCGCACGCTGGTTAGAAACCCACAGGAAGTTCTCTCCCCCGGGAGCACTTTTTTCGTCATATATATGTGCGAGCCAACCTTCTCGAATCTGTTCGCCCGTCAATCGCGTCGAGTCGCTGTTCGCAAGCAGGTATTGGTAGATGTATTCAATATCCGTATCGTCGTCGGCGCCCCAGATTTCATCCGGTCCACGCCGAACCCAGTCGATCGTCTTCGGTCGACCGAGCTGGCCGCCCCAACGCCTAGACTGAACGGTCGTGCCCCAATCTGAGCGCGTATAGAACTTCCCTCTGTCCCCTTCACCACCGATCTTGTCCATTTCGGTGATGATGCCCGTCCAATTGGCGATACATTGTCCCAACCAGAAACCATGCAGTTTTTCCGCGTAATCGGTACGGGAAACGACGATCTCGTCCGCTGGGGTCATCATCGCTCCAAAGAGCATCACAATCGTGAGAACAGAAAGTCGTCGCATGGATCGTCTCGGTTTCCGCGGTCGGAAAGCGGCAGGCAAGGTATTATCTGCGCGCGATGAAAGGAGGAGATACATTCGAGGAGCACGTAGTCAGCGTTCCCCAACCGACCTCGCATTACACGATGGTGGTCGGTGTCGACGGCCGCTTTCTCGGAATTGACAAGGACGGCGCAACCTATGTCACTGACACTGTATCAGACGATCTAATGTGGCGCCGACGAGGCGCGTCCCTCGAACATGCACGGTCGTCCGTCGTACTGAAATTAAGCACAACTGAAGCAAACCAATGTCACGTGACCGACGACGGCACGCCGCTGGATGCAGAAGGTAATCGTGCTTCGGTTGGTGCACCGTACTCTTTCGTACAGGGACCCGAAAAGTTACCTTCTGACTACCTGGAGCATCTCGCGACGTACGGGTGGGTATGCCTGTCCGCGATACTGCCACCAGACATTATTAATTCGCTGCAACGGATTGCGTGTACCGACGAGTACTCCGAACGGTCCCCTGACCGCTCTCGTCGCCAAATATGCCAAGGCAGTGCCCTCGCCAAGACGGCTGTGGAGCCTATCTCTGTGTGGCTTGCGCGCCAGTACATGCAAACCGACGATATTCGCCTCGCGCACTCCCCCGGGATTGGAGTGATGACGCCGGACGATGGTCAGCGCGTCGTACAAGGGTGGCACTCGGACTACCCCTACCATTGGGGCATCAACGCTGCCGGTAAGGTACCGACCCCAAGCGGCAGGACGGTCATGGGCGTCCAGCGGATTGTCTGCGTCTCGGAGTTCACTAAATACCGAGGCGCAACGGCATTCAAGCTAGGTTCGCATGCTCTTGAACGAGGTCCTCCCGAGAATTGGGGGGTTGCCCGCGATGCCTATCAACCCGGTCATCGCGCGGCGAACGGTCTGCCTTATAACGGTCCTGATGCTGACGTGATCGAAGCGCCTTCGGGGAGCATGATTCTGTTCGATACCCGTACCTGGCACCGGGCAGGTATTAATCGAAGTGAGCAGAACCGAGCAGCGATCCTAATGGACATGACGCCCGCGTACATCGTGCCTTATTCGGACACGACTGGCGACTACCGCGCCTTGGTCGAGAGCGACGCATACGAAGAGCTGAATCCGCGAGAGCGGCTTGAGTTTCAGCGTTTGATGATCCATCGTTTTCTAGGACCGGCTGGTCCACAGTCCGTGATTGGCACCGACCAAGAGTTAACAGAACGCATCCCGCTTCAACGAAGGGCTCGCTATTAGGGACGTTCCAGTACGGACCGTGAATCGCGGTTAAGGAGCGTAAATTCCACGACAGTAAATACCTCATCGCGCCTTCTGACATAGCGATGAACGCTGTTCCGTCGTGATATTCGTAAAAAGAATCTCGCCGATTCCATTGCCGAAGCGTTTTAGGATAGCGTGAGAGGCTTACACTTTTTCACCACAGGAGTGAGGGAGCAAGCGCTTGACGATCTCTGATTTGACGCCTGATAGCCACCTTGAGCAAGTCAGTTTTTGGTTCGATTCTCTGGACCCAGTACCTGAGCCCGCGCCCGCGAGAGAACTACCGAGAAACGTCGATGTCGTCATCGTGGGTGGCGGTTTCACCGGATTATGGACGGCGTACTACATCAAGAGCCTTCAACCCGAGCTTGATGTCATCGTTCTGGAGGCAATGACGATCGGTTTTGGTGCAAGTGGTCGTAACGGTGGCTGGTGCATGGGTATAGCAGCGGGAGTGGACGATTTGCTCGCCGATCCGTCGACACGCGAATCCGGTGCTCGAGTCTTGCGAGCCATGATGGCTACTGTGGATGAAGTCGAGCGTGTCTGTCAGGCTGAGGACATCAATTGTCATTTCGCCAAAGGCGGAACACTCGCGATTGCACACGCTCCTTTTATGGTCAAACCACTTCGCGCTGAGGCGGACGGTTACGCTGCACACGGCTTTGCCGACTATTGCCATTGGTTACCACCCAAAGAGTCCAGAGAGCGCATCAATTGCTCACGTAATCATGGCGCGATCTACACACCTCATTGTGCAGCGATCCATCCGGCGAGACTTGTACGAGGACTCGGCGAAGCCGTTCGTCGGCGCGAAGTCCGCGTTTTCGAATCGACGCCAGTTCTCGACATTCAGGACAAGACAGCAATCACAGCGCACGGCGCAGTTAAAGGCGACTTCGTTATTCGAGCCACCGAAGGTTATACAGACTCTCTCGCCAGCCACAGACGACGGCTAATCCCGCTTTATTCCTTAATGGTCGCGACTGAACCGCTACCTGACACCGTTTGGGACGAGATCGGTCTCCACCAACGTGAAACGTTTGACGACCGGCGTCGCGCAACGACCTACGGCCAACGCACAGTCGATGGACGTATAGCGTTTGGTGGAAACGAGAGCTACATGTTTGGCTCAAGACGCGAACCTTTCGTTACGCCCGACAACGCCCGGTTCACCACGCTGGAATCAACGCTCAAGGAAATGTTCCCGATTCTCGAGCGCTACGACATAACGCACCGCTGGGGAGGTCTTATGGGTATATCCACTAATTGGCGGCCGTACGTCCATTTCAACAGGTTCAACGGTTTCGGCGCAGTCGGAGGCTACGTAGGAGAGGGCGTAGGCGCTTCCAACTTGGCCAGTCGCATCATGGCGGATCTTCTACTTGAACGCGATACAGACATTACTCACCTGCCATGGGTGGACGATGACCCAGATAAATGGCCTCTCGAACCGTTACGTTGGTTAGGCGGGACCGCTCTTACTTATCTCGCAAACCAGGCGGACCGCGTCGAGTTGCAGGAAGGCAGGCGATCGTCTCTCTGGGGTTCACTCTTCAAGTTCGTCTCGAATCACGTATTCTGAAGTTCGCCGAACCTGCGCTTCTTACTAACTCTAGTACAGAATCTCAAAAGAGGTTCAGCCACTAAATTTACTTGGCGTCTCTAGAGGGTACGAAATCTCGTAGCTCTTCGGCGATTCGCACTATTCAAAAGTTGTGTCCGCGTATCGTGGGAACCGACTGACCAAACGATTCATGCACCATACAACTGTCTAACAAATTAGAGGGAAATAGACATGAGGTAACAGACATGACTATACGACTTTCCCGAAGACCGGTCAGACCTGAGTCGCGGTCCACTCGAAGGCGCGCTTCGCGGCGGCTCGCTTACCTTGCATATCTGGCAATTTGCATTCTCCCTGTGGCTAATGCAAACGACGATTGCAACGAACTCCGCGCCGAGATGCAAGCCACAGCTGCGGAAGAACTCTCCCCCTGCGATGCTAATGCGATCTGGTGTGACGACATGTCGCCTGGTTCACGAGATTGTCCAGCGCTCATCGGCTGGTCCAGCATCGTCGCCTACTTTAACGGTGATACCTTGGGAAGCAACTCTTTCGACTATGAAGACGGCACTTACGTGCTCTCAGAGGTTTCGCTCGACGGAGACGCAACATTGAGGCTAGCTTTCTCCGACACCAGCACGGACGCTCTCGAGAACCCTGAGGTCCGCGCGCGGCAAGAACTGCTCGTTGACCGAGGCGAAGGTGTACATCGCTTCAAACTGGGTGAAGCGATGTTTAGCCATGAAGGAGGAGAGTACGTGTTCCTGTGGAGATCAAGTGGTCTTAGCTGGTCTGTCGCTGACACGGTTCGCCTGCAATTCGAGGAAATTCCAAGAGGCGCATTCCGTCCCGTGATTACTAGCGAGTCAAACGACCTAATTGATACGACCTTTGTCGTCTCCATCGACTTTGGTTTTCGCCGTGTCGTCGATGCGTTCCCAAACAACGCACTGCGTGTCACCAACGGTGCCGCTGAAGCGCCTCGCAAGACGTGGGGTCCCAATGGTGAACCAGCAGACGGACGGTTTTGGGAGGCGACTGTGTGGCCGACGCACCTTCGGTACGGTCCTGTCGAATACGGTCGACACCAGACACACACTTTGACTGTGGACATTGCGGCGGGAATCGCTATCGATACCGGAAGCGATTCTGAGATCGTGCGAAACCTTGCTGCCGAAACCTACACACGTGAGATTTTCGATGGCGATCTTTGTAATGGCGACCCAATGGGCTGCACCGAGCCACCTAATCGGGACCGACTCTGCATCGTGCATAACGGGTCCGGTTGCCTCGAACCGTCGCTCGGACCTTTTACAGGTCCGCTTGCCGTAGAACTATGGTTTGTCCGCGACCACATACTGGTCGCGCAAGTTCAAGGCTTTACGCTTGATGATGTCTGGGTCCCCAACGGCTCAGTGACCAAGCTACAGAGCAAGTACGGCGACAATTCGGACTTCTTAATCACCGTGACGCCTGATCCTAACTATTCAGGTCCGTTTACGGTTCGTGTCCCTGATAGCGCCGCCCATGCGTGCGAGACTGAAGATCTCACAAATTGCGATTCCAATAGACCTACGCGTGGCGACTCGCTGACCTTGTCGGTCGTGGCAACTGGCATGTAACCTTATGGCATAGGTTGCGCACCTATACGGGTTGACCGCTGGAGTCAACGACCTCGTTAGGTAGCCGTTTCGAGCCGCTGGCTACTAGGCTAGCGGCTCGAGCACATTAATACTGCCCTTTCGTCATGCTCGGCTTAACCGACTACGAGCGTCCGTCCACACGGTGCTACGTTCGACTCCGACGCTGCGAACTGCGTATGCGTACAACGACGAAGCATGCTGCTCGCTGAACTAACTTATTTCCGCCGATTTCAAGATGTTTGTGTCGCTAACTCAGTCAGGGAGTTGGGTTTCCGTGGAGTCGTCGCTCTCGCAACTAATTTCCCAAGGTATGTTGAATTTGTCAACTAGCGCACCGTAACACGGTGACCAGAAGGTGTTCTGAACCGGAATTACGACTTTGCCACCTTCGGCGAGAGCATCAAACACTCGTCTCGATTCCTGAGGTGTTTCCGGTTGGTAAAGAATCTGGAAACCTCGCGGCAATTCATACTGCTCAGGCGGCAGGTCCGCTCCACTCAGTACGCCATCATGCAGCATCAGCGTCGCGTGAATGATCTTTTCGTGCCAGTCTGGTTGCACATTCGTCGACATCGGCGATTCGCCGTAAGTTAGCATCGTGACGATTTTGCCGTTGAGCACGTTTTCGTAGAAGCTGAAAGCCTCGTGACAGGTGCCGTTAAAAGATAGGTGTGGACTCAGTCTCATGTCCAAAAATAACCTCCACAATCCTTCTCGTCCGGAACGATCTTCTCAGCGAATCTATCTTCCGTCGAGATCACTCAATCTACAACTCGTTCAGAGCTTCCTTGCCGAACTCAACAACGCGGTCTAGCGTCCTGTGTACTCCCTCCCAAGTCGTCGTGTGATTAATAATGCAGAATCGCAATGAGAAAACGCCTTTCAGTGACGTCGACGAGAAAAACGCTAGCTCGTCCCAAAATACACGAGCCAACACCTTGCGATTAACGTCCTCTAACGTCGCTTCGTCATACGTACTTCCTTCAGGTTTGATGCGGAAGCAGACTATTCCAAGTGACACCGGCGTCACCATCTCGAGTACGGGATTCGAGTCAACGTATTCGCCTGCGCGTCGTGCCAGGTCTAATCCATTCTGAACCGCTGCACGAAACTTAGCCATCCCGAAGGTCTGCACGGACATCCAAATTTTCAACGCTCGTGCCGCTCGACTTAGTTGTAGACCCCGATCCGCGAAGTTCGGATGGTTCGAACCCCATACCGTGTCCTGAAGGACGTCATGTCCGATTGCAAAGGCACTCTCGAGTTGCTTTGCGTTCTTCACGATGAGTGCACCGACCTCATACGGTTGAAAGAACCACTTGTGCGCGTCCATACCTACTGAATCAGCATTTTCGATTCCAGCGAGGTGTTCCTTCCCTTCCGACGTAACCAAGGCGAATCCGCCATATGCCGCGTCCACGTGTAACCATATGCCCTCCGAGGCGCAGAACGAGCTCAACGTATCCAAACGATCAATCGACCCTGTGCTCGCGCTCCCAGCGTTCGCGCATACAGCGAGTGGATGCAAACCTTTGGCGCGATCGTCTCTAACCTGCTCCGTTAACTCCGCGAGATTGATACGGAAATTGTCATCGGAGGACACAATGCGAATGTGATCGCGATGCACGCCTGCAATAAACGCTGCCCTTTTTAGCGCGCTATGGCTCTGATCGCTCATGTAGACGGTCGGTCGCTCTGGGTGCCCCGCAGCCTCCCGCGCCGTTACTAGAGCTTCAACACTTGCGGCAGATCCTCCGCTTGTCAACAGTCCACCCGCACTCTCAGAAAAGCCAATCCAATCGCGCATCCAATCAACAACCGTGAGTTCCAGCTGGCTGGTTCCGCTTGATACGAGCCACGTACACGAATTAATGTTGAAGCCGGCTGCAAGGTAGTCGGCGAGAATGCCTGGCCAAGTAGGAGATGACGGAATGAAACCAAAGAAACGCGGATGATCAAGTCGCGCTGCGTTTGGCAGCACATCTCGCACTACTTGCTCCAGGACCTCCTCCGCCGGTCTTTCGCCTTCCGGTGGTGGTCCCCAAAATTGCTCTTCTAGTACTTCCCGGAACTCCCCGTCCCAAGCGTTCGAACTATCAAGATCACCGTTACGCTCAATGAGGATTTCCGTTACCCTAGATGCCAATTGCCGCATCTCCTGCGGCGTCATTTGCAATCCGTCGTGTTCAGCTTTGCGCATCTCTAGCTCTAATTCAGTAACGGAAATTCTTACTCTCGAAATTATGTTTGCGAAGACGATCTGAAATCAACTATCCGCAATCTGGTCTTCCTACGTGAAGTCGATCTCCTGGAGTGTGAAACGCTCGCTTAGTCTTTCGGAAATAGCGTTGCCGGTTCGTATGACCAACCCCGACGACCGCCGAAACAGATAGATAAATCCGACTAAGGGGCTTGACTCTTATAGCCGAGGCATGTCTAAATTAACGTCTTGATCAGGGGCGTTCTCGCGGTTTGCCACGCTGTGAATCAAACTCAGTCTCAGCTCGCACGGCGACACCGCCTGATCCCGTATATACCCCCAAAATGGGTCTCCTCATTCATATTGTCGATGGGCGTATGCATAGCGCAAATACCCGTAATCGCAGGAGAAACCGACCCATATACAAACAGGGATATCGATATCGACGACAGCCTAGAGATCTTAGATGCTAAGGTCAATGAAGCACTAGACCGTATCAGCGCAAATTGGTCCCGCGGCTGTAACGAACGTGCGTTCATCTTTGCGGTGTATCGTGACCTCGGTGGCTTACATTGGGTCGACAAGATCGAGCGCTGGGCGATGTTCGAGCCAGAGATTCATCGGTTGCCTTCGAATCGGGCCGACTCCGTCTACGCTGAGATGCCATTCCTACTATCAAGCGGTGCGCGAATTGGCAACTTCTCTCGAACGATAAAAGTCGATGGCACCTATATGAGTACTGATAAACTCGGGCACTTTTTCTCACAAGGTCGCAAGTTCTACACGCGCTACGAACGTCTCGGAACCGTTGCTCAAGCCGCTCGACGCACGGCGAGATGGGAGGGCTTCATTTGGGGGCAGTTTCTATCAGGTATCTATTCCAACGCAGATTTGGTCGCAAATTACGAAGGGTTTCTTTTTTATCGCGGTCTCTTCAATGATGGTGTAGTCAACGACAAAGGGGCAATCTTCCAATGCCGAGACGGTAGCCTTGTGAAACGACGCGAGTTTACGTGGGCAGATCACGTAAATTCGCTATGGGATGAGATGATCAATCCGAGCTATTTCAAACAATCATTGGTGCCAGCCATCGAACGACGCATGTTGCGACTGTGTGACGACTATGCAAAGCGACCCGAGCGTTACCAGATTAAAAATTCGGAGGAACTGCATACTAGATATCAAGTGCTAACTCTGCGCGACAGTGCAGTTCCACCTATTTCGCAATTCCTTGACGAAAACTGCCGATAGTTGAGAATGTTCAGTCTACACATGAGAGATTGCCGTGCGACGATATCTCGAATTCGCCAGTAAATCCAGCGCGATAGTTTCGACGCTAATTGCAGTCCTCGTACTGTTCTTTCTCGTATTTCCTAATTTACCGATTAATGGCGAGCTGCTTGACGTGAAGTCGGGATACAGCTTCGAAGTAGCGATGAATTCGCTCGCCGCTTACGGACCCGAAGGTAGAACGACTTATCTCTGGATCAGCCTACTGCTTGATACACTCTTTCCAGTGATTTACGTCACTTTTTTCGCGGGAGTCATCTACCGATTCAGAGTTTCTGAAGGAACCTGGTGGCTCGCGTACATACCAGTATTCGGTGGAGTTTGGGATCTCCTAGAGAACGTCCAAATATCGCTGATGTTGATTAACTATCCAGACCTGACTGACACACAGGTCGCGTGGGCTTCGACTTTCACGTATTTGAAACACTGGATAGGTTTTGTTTATTTAGGAGTTACCGTGGTTGTATTTCTCATTACTCTTACACGGAAGACTTTTACGAGATTTCGAGCACGCGATACCAGCTCCTAATGCGAATATCTGCGCATGGGATGATTTTTGCCTAGTGGTTTGAACTGTCTTGTTTTTTAAAAAAAATCCAGCCACAACTTTCTGCTACTCTTTAACTGCCGCACAGTCACCACAAAGACCGGTCACTTCGACTACTGATTTTGTTGTTGTGAAACCTCGTTTTAATGCCATGTCATCTAAAACCCTTTTAAGAGTCGCTGACTCTAATTCATCAGCTCGACCACATTGGGTGCATAAGAGATACTGACTTTCGTGTGCGTGATCAGGATGTCCACAAGGAACGTAGGCGTGAGTGGACTGGATTTTGTGTACTAAACCGACCTTGATCAAGAAATCGAGATGGCGATACACCGTCAGCGGCGCTATCTTTCGTCCCTGTCGGTCTTCTTGAAGTGCGATAAGTTCGTATGCAGAAAGTGGACGATCGCTTGACACGAGCTCAGTGTAGACCGCCCATCGAGCAGGCGTTAATCGTGCGTCTGCTTCTGCACACCGAGTTTCGGCGAAATCCCGCCATTTCGAATCGATTTGCAGCGCTTTTGTCATCAAACTCTCCAAAGTCGATTTCTACGGAACGTTGGGAAAAGTTGGCTAGCCACTTGAAGACAGCCGCTGTAAATTCTGCTATTCATACTAGCGTTTGACAAGCGACGCTATGAAGTTTGTACTTCCGAGCGTCGAAATCTACGGAGACGCAGCCAACGTTGCAGGTGCGAGAACCCCAATATAGTAGCTCCCGCGAGCGTAAGCGGGACTTCAAGCTTAGAAAGAGCCTCGACAAACGCCGCAGTCAATAGCAAGCCGAGTCCTGTCAAAGCACCAAAAATAAACAGAAAATTTAATTTGACCAATGCAGTTTTATAAACTAACCAAACAGTCGCTGGTGCGGCTAGCAGCACGAGTAGTCGATGTACCAACTCATCATTCGACATCAAGCCGGCTATCGGGAGTAGCGTCGCCGCGAGAGGTAACACAATACAGTGTGCCAAGCATAAAGTACACATTCCCACCGCGTAGATGTCTAGATGGGGGTTACTACCTCCAGTAAACGAATCGTCCGAAGATTTGCTCACGCAACCTGATCTTTTTTGTAAACGATTATGTTATTTTATAACGTTACATCAAGGTGCTAGACTTAGAGGTGTTAGCTATTCTGTGGCTCATGGTCTTGGCTTTATTATCGTGCGTAAGCAGATAGACAGAAGCGAACACATTTGGTTGATTGCGAGGTCTTTCTGGTAGTTGCGCGACACCGAAGGAAGTAGCTCCGTCGGCGTCGCCGACGCTGAGACCTTTCGGCTTCTTTCAAGATTGCACATATACGGATCGACTAAATATCCCAATTAAATCAATATGTTGACAATAATTTCTACTATCGCTGCGTTTTGCTGTGTTTCCGCACTTCTACTAATATTCCATGTCAAACACTTGAAGATAGGTTTCCGCTAGTTTGCGCGTCCGGTCTGTATATTGGAGACGATGCGACACTAATAGCAGGAATTTGCGAGAGAATCTGAGGTAGGAAGGATGTACGGCGTGCACCGATGTAATCAAACGACAGCTCGTAGTCACACCGTATCACCGCGGAGCCCCTCGGGATTAATGCGACAGCCATCAAGCGCAATACGAGACGCTAAATCACCGCCAAACGATCTGTTTACGCGGTCGTGCAACGACGCCTATCGTCGCTTCGCTCCCTTACAAAGTCTCCGCCGATTTACCGTCAGCTTAACTATTCTCGCGATCATGAGCGGCTTCAACATAACGGCACAACCGCAGACTGAGGTAGTCCTCGTATCCAACTGGTCGCAAAGTGTTAACGCAACTTCGATGGTCGATGATGAACGACTTCAGACGTTCACAACTGGTTCTCACGCTGACGGCTATGTGCTCACACGCATCGAGCTGGATTTCGTCCTTAGTGCTCCGGTTGAGAGTTTCACAGTAGACCTGTGGACCGCGAACGGTAACCGTCCGGGAAATCGCATCGCGATCCTCGAGACGGGAGAGGTCACCGTTGGTGAACCGACGGTGTTCACGAGTACAACTTCAGTGTTGTTCGCGCCCGACACTCAGTATTTCGTACATATCGCGGTCAAGAAATCAGATGATCTCCTCATACTAAAAGCGACAAAATCTAGCGCTGAAGACCGCACATTTCAATCGAGGACCTGGCGGATCGCAGACAGTTCGATCCGCATTCCTGAAATTGGTTCAACCTCGTGGATCACCGAAGAGAGCGTCATGAAGATTCGTATCTTCGGTTACGCACGTGACGTAAAGGAAGTCGGCTCGAGCTAGCCATTCCCGTAATTACGTAATATGATCACGACTCAACAACCTTTAGGCCGGTGGAAGTATTAGCGAATCCGTTCTGCTGCAACGAAGAAGACGCGCCGAGCTGCCGACTTAGTTGATGTTTCATTCAAAATGACTCGTCTCAGACAATGCCGCTGTACTGCGCAACCGCAAAGTGACCAAACCGAGATGCAACAGGTTGCGAGAGATGTCGTGACATGAATGAGAAAGTACAGGACAACATAAAAGTCGCAGGTCACGTTAGCTGGGAACTGGCGACCAATGGTCCGCCATTAGACTACGAGTACTTTCCGGAAGTCCGCGCTGGGATCAGTTCGAATCCACTTCCCGCGCGACTCGGACAAAAACCAACGATCACCAATGAACAGAAGGTCCAGTTCTATCACGACGGTTTCCTGATCATCAAGAATGCCGTCCCCCTTGAGCTAACGCGAGATGCTCGCGAACGGGTGAAAGGTCTGCGCGCAAGCGGGGGAACGCGCGATTTCCAGCGTGGTTTTCAGTTCTTCGCGACCACACCACAATGTCAGCAAGGCTTCGTAAACATGTTTGAGGGAAGCAGGCTCGGTGAGTGCCTAAGAGAACTTATTGGTCCGTTCTCGCCCATCATCGCGTGCGATGCCCACAATACGCCCGGCGCCGACGACAACGGTTTTGTCGGTGGGGACCAGGGCGAAATGGGCCACATCGACGGCATGATGGCTCCGCCGCCTCAGTACTACCCGCAGTGCATCGATGACATTGTTGAGCTTGGTAAAGACCCTAACGATCCCGAAGCAATGCATTGTTATATGACCCATCTCGATCACACGGTTCCTAACCCGATGGGTACGCCGTTCTACATGGATCCAGAACGAACACTCACGATTGGCGACTTTACCGCATTCGTAGGTATTGCGTTTAGCGATCAGACCGAGATCGGTTCCGGACAAACCGGTGTTCGACGCGGGTTTCACCACGACATGGAGCAATTCTTCCGAATGCAGCGAGACGCTGGTGGTCCAATCGGCTATGAAGGTCCTGGCTGGCCGCGCGTCGATCCCGCATCAGTCGCAAGTGGGACACCTCACATGGGAATGCCATCGGCACTGCAACAAGCTCCTCAAGCGCGACATGGCGGGTTTGTCGACATTGAAGGTTGGCGCGACAGTCGCGGGAAGCCCTATACATGGATCACGCCAGTTGTGCTTGAGGAAGGCGACGCTTTCGTTGCCTTACACGGTTTACCCCATGCCGGAACGGCTAACCATTCACGCCATACACGGTATGGGGCTTTTTATCGTGTTCGACGTTTCCGCGCAAGTAATCCCTACGAAGGGGATCCACGTTGGTTACATGGAACGCGAGATCACAATGATCGACTTGGCGATGCTTCCGTGGCGACTTTCGACTACAGAAGCTACAACCCTTACCAAATGACCATCGATCATCTTTGCGATATGTGGACTGAATGGGACGGAATGAAGCAAACGGTTCAGCGGGAACGCGAAAAACAAGGTGGAAGATACCCTGTGCGTTTGCAGTTCCCTGTCAATCCTGAGTATTCATTAGGGCGGTTACCACCCATCGAAGTCGACTGAACCGCTCATATTTCTTCTCATTCATGACGAAGAAGCAAACCGTAATTCGTACTGGTCCTCGTGTTGTTTTCCCAGCTGAGCCCGCCATTGACGAAGACGAAATTGACGCCGGCCGCCGTCTGTTTTGGATTTTCGTAGGTGGCACGATCGGCAATCGTCGCTGGATCGAAGACGACTAAATCTGCGTAGTTTCCTTGCCTCAAAGTTCCTCGGTCATGCAGATCGAAGCGATGCGCCGGAAGACTGGTCATTTTTCGAATCGCTTCCTCGATCGAAAACAATCCCCGTTCTAACGCATATTTGCGAATCACTCTCGGAAAGGTTCCCCAAAGTCGCGGATGAGGGTGTTGGTCCATCGGTAGTCCGTCCGAACCGATCATTGCCGACGGGTGCTGAATGATGCGCTCGATATCGTCTTCGCTCATAAAAAAGTAGCAAGCACCCGCTGGACAGACCTTTCGAGCTGCATCACTGTTGGAGCAATCCCACTCCTGAGCAATTTCGCTCAGGTAGCGGCCCGATACCTCGGGATGCGGCGTCGACCAAGTAATGAGAACCGGCGTGGCTTCGTCAATGAGCTCGGGGTCGAGAACGCTTGACGCGGCATCGTATGGATACATATCAACGCTAACATCCTGCGACTTTCGCACCGAGTCTAGGAGCTCCAGCGTTTCTCTACTCCTACCCCAATTTCTTGCACCCGCACATTTGTGGTGCGAAATGAGAAGCGGTGAGCCACCGCGGCGAGCAGCCTCGAAAACTTCGTCCATGGCGTCAATTACGTCATCGTGTTCATTGCGCATATGGGAGGCATAGATACCGCCGTGCTCCGCAGTTTTTTGCACGAGAGGAATGATCTCGCTGTTATCTGCCGCACTGCCGATCGGGTAAAACACCCCTGACGACAAACCGCTTGCTCCCGCCTTCATCGCTTCATCAACCATTTGAACCATGGTGTCGATTTCGCCAGGCTGTGCGACTCGATCAACGTCCTGCATCGCCGCCACTCGAAGCGAACTGTGTCCAATAAGAGCGACTACATTAGTACTAGGATTCGAGGAAGCAACCGCATCGAAATACGATCGAAAATTCTTGTACCTGAAGTCAAATCTGGAACCCAGTAAATTGATCGGTTCGGGAAGTGTCGCTGGAAGATCTAGTGGTGCTAAGCTCACGCCGCAATTCCCAACGACTACCGTCGTGACGCCTTGACTGACTTTAGGTTCCATGTGCACGACCGACATACACGCCTGATCATCGTGCGTGTGCGTGTCGATGAACCCAGGCGCGACACATTGCCCCGTGATATCGATGGCTTCTCTGACGCGAACGTTCTTTAGGTCACCTATGGCTGCGATTCGCTCGCCTTTTATCGCCAAGTCCGCCTTGTAAGCTCGATGACCGGTACCATCAATGAGATCACCGCCAGTCAAGAGCGTGTCATACGGCGGCGATGAATTCGTGAGTGTGGCCATCGGTTTACCTGAAGCCGACCCTCAAGTAAAAAGCCGTAGTACGAAACTAAGAGCCACGTGTGAAATCTGGTATGGGCTTGCTGCTACCTTGCTCTGCGACGGAATCTGCGCTGATTGGACTAATCACCGACCAGGCCGCTGCATCGTACACATTCTGATCTAAGGGTTCACCATTTCGTAAACAGTCAATGATCCGCCAGCACATGAGGAAGTCCATACCGCCATGACCTCCGTGTTTTTCGGCGAGTTCCCGAGACGTTTTCCAGAGTGGGTGTTCGTATTCGGCACGCCACTCTGTCATGTCGTAATCCCACTCGTGAAATGACCCTGTGCCACCTTGCTCAAGCGCAATCCGATTTGGGAATCCCGCGAACACACCGTTCGTACCCTGAATCAAGTTGTGTCTCGAATAAGGTCTCGGCGTGGTCGTGTCATACTGCACCATAATCGTGCGTCCCATCTGTGTCTTGATCATGCTGGTGTTGATGTCACCAGTGATGTACTCGAGCTGATTACGTGGGTGGTCGGCCGGAAATTCTCGTCGAGCGTACGCGGCTCTTCCTCTTGCGGGCGAACTCATCGAGTTCATATATTCAAATCGGTCCTCTCGATTAATACCCATGTATTGAGCAATAGGACCAAGTCCATGCGTGGGATAGAGATTGCCATTCCGTCGCGTATGCCAAGGCGTCCGCCAAGAGCCTGTTTTTCGTTCGATCTCTTTCATTTGCCATCGCAATTCATGGATATACGCGGCTTCGCCATGCAACAGTTCGCCAAACAAACCGTGCCGCACCATATTGAGCACCATCATTTCGTCGCGTCCGTAACAGACGTTTTCCAACATCATGCAGTGCATTTGCGTACGCTCAGCCGTATCGACTAGTTGCCATGCTTCCTCTACGGTCGTTACTGCAGGCACCTCTACGAACGCATGTTTGCCACTTTCCATGGTTTCGACCGACATGATCGAATGCCAACGCCACGGTGTCGATATCACGACGATGTCTACGTCGCGTTGTTCAAGCAACCCCCGGTAGGCGTAATCATCGCCTGTGTACTCCTTCGGCGCGGGCTGACCGAGTTCAGCGACAACGCCTGTCGCACGATCGAGTACTTCCTGATCCGTATCGCAGATAGCCGTTACAGTCGCACCCTCGATATTGCAGAAGTGGTGCACAAACCCGACGCCGCGTTCACCGACGCCGATCAAACCAACTCGAACAACGTCAAGACTTGGCGCGGTTAAGTCTTTAACTGATTGCGCGGTAACCGACCTAGGACCGTTTCGCGTGGTAGGTGCCGCTAACGCGCTCAATCCCGTTGCAGCACCTATGGCTAACGTGGTCTTCAAAAACGTACGTCGATCTGGATCTCTCATGCAGGTAGACTCATATTGCAGGTTAGCGAGTGATGAATTACAGAGATGTTTTCGCTGCTCGATTCGACAGCAATCATAGGATCGCATTCACTTCAAGCGAGCGACATCTGACGACCTACCAAGCTGCTATATAAACCGCCCTTCTTAAGCAGATCGCTGTGATTACCAATTTCTCTAACGGTTCCCGCATCTAGTACAACAATCTGGTCCGCATCTCGCACGGTCGAGAGGCGATGCGCTATCACAATCGTTGTTCGATCAGACATCAGTTCATGGAGTGTACGCCGAACCGCCTGTTCATTAACTGCATCGAGGTGTGAGGTCGCTTCATCCAAAATGAGAACTTCTGCGTCTTTAAGGAACGCTCGCGCGATTGCAACACGCTGACGCTGCCCGCCTGACAGACGTACGCCGCGCTCACCCACCCGCGTATCTAAACCGTCCGGAAGTGAATCTACAAATGGACGAAGCGCAGCCTGGCGCACGGCTTCATCGAGTTCAGCAGTCGTCGCGCTGGGTTTCGCAATGAGGACGTTTGTTCGTAAGGTCTCATTGAACAGATACGTATCCTGCGTAACTAAGGCAATTCGTTCACGCAGTTCGTCAAGCCGATATTGCCGTATGTCTTCACCAGCGATCTTGATTTCCCCGATATCCGGATCCCAGAATCGCATGAGCAAATGCGCAACGGTAGTCTTGCCTGCGCCTGAAGGTCCGACTAACGCTAGCGTTGAACCCGTGGGAACCTTGAAACTGACGCTATCGAGCGCTCGACGACCATCCTTCAAATAGGAGAATTCGACTTTTTCCAGCTCAATCTTGACGCCTTCATTCCTCATCGCAGTACGTATTCCTGGTCCGTCACTGACCTCTTCCACTTCACTATGAACCGCATGCAACCGACGTGTCGCACCCAACGTATCGGCGAGCTGGCGTCCGATGTGTGAAATCTCTGACACGGGGAGAAACGCCGACATTGCGAGCAATGTAAGCATCGGCAGTATCGCAGGTTCAAGTGAGGCAGACGAGACTAAGAACGTACCGGTCGCGACGACCACAAGTCCCCCTAAGCCAGTAACGATTTCTAATATCGCGGTTTGTATGGAAAGATCAGCATAAAAAGGCAATCGGAGCTTCGTGTGACGTTCAATCCGTTCGACAAAGCCGATCGCTCGTGAAGCCGATTGTTGATACGCAAGAATCTCTGACAGTCCTTGAACTGTATCGACAGCGTGAGCATTCAAATCGCCAAACGCTTCCCGCGCTCGCGTCCCCAATTCATCGATGCGGCGTCGTACGAGGAAGGGACTGATTGCGACCATTGCAAGAAACGGAACGAGCGCAAGCGCCATCGGCCATCCGAACCAAATGAGCGTAATCACGACAACGGTAGGGATTAATACGGCGACAATCGACGGCGCGACGGTGTGTGCGAAGAAGTATTCAACCAGTTCCACGTCATGGGTCGCCATACCGACCATATCCCCGGTCCTGCGTCGAACTAGATAAGCTGGTGCTAAACGTTCGAGCTTATTGAAAAGTGCGATACGCATTTCTGACAGCATGCGAAACGCCATGTCATGTGCGGTCCATGACTCTAGCCAATGCAATACCCCGCTCAAAGGTGCAACGATTGCGAGCGCAACCAGGTATGGAGTAAATGAATCGCCTTGCTTCACAGCCGCAACTGCGAGTGCGCTAGCCACGCCGACACCGATCAATGCCAATACCCGAGTGATTCCCAACGTTAAAACAAGCGTGAACTTCGCACTCCATGGGACCACGTGACGTATCAGTTCGCGAAACACGCCGCTCCAACTTAAGTCTGTGCCCCGTAGTATCTCGTCCGACTGTTCTCGATCCACCGACGAGGTAGCGACCAGCAGATCTTCGTCGGGTAGGCGCTTCGAGGGAGAACCTTCGTTGCCATCCACTCGATACGAGTTTCCCGATTCACTTCCCTCTTCCGCTTGAGAGCCCATCAGCTCGAAATACTGCCGACCAGCTTCCATTAGTGACCGATGGTCGCCCACTTCAACGACAGCTCCTTCGTCGAGCACGACGATGCGATCCGCTGAGATGACGCTTGAAAGTCGGTGCGCGAATATCAGCGTCGTACGGTTCGCCATAAGCCTGTCAAGCGCTGTCTGGATGATGGACTCGTTTTCAGCGTCCACCGCGGAAAGCGCCTCATCCAGAATCAGAATCGGCGCATCGCGCAACAGAGCACGGGCGATTGCGATGCGTTGGCGCTGACCGCCAGAGAGCTTGATACCCCGCTCACCGATGATCGTGTCGTAACCATTCGGTAGTCGAGAAACGAACTCGTGCGCATTTGCGGCGCGCACGCACGCTTCGATTTCCGCGTCAGTCGCGTTGTGCTTGCCGAAACTCACATTGTCTCGGACGCTGCCGTGAAACAGATAACTATCCTGATGCACTACGGCGATATTTGGATAAAGGTCTTCGGTGCTCAAACTACGCAAATCGTGACCGCCAACCCGGACACAGCCCGAATCAGGGTCGTAAAAGCGCAATAGCAACTTCACGATCGTCGATTTTCCGGCGCCACTCGCCCCTACGAAACCTACCCGTTCACCTGCAGCAACCTGAAACGAAAGTCCGTCATGCGCAGAGCGGCGCCCACCTGGATAGCTGAACGTTACGTCCTCAAATTCCACTATCGGACGAAGTGGTTCGTTGAGAACGTCAGGATCGTGTGGCGGTTCGACAACTGATCGCGAATTGAGCAACACAAAAATATCTTCAGCGGCCGAACGGCTCATCATGCCGTTATGAAGTAGTGCACGTAGATCTCGCTGCGGCCGAAATACTTCGATGCCGATCATCAATACGACGAGTAAGACTTCGAGATCCATCTGGCCTTGAGATACGCGCCACGCACCGAGCGCGAGCACGGCAGCCGTGCCGATCGCTACACCAATATCGGTAAGCCCCCGGTTAATCGCATTGGTCGCGAGCACCCACATTGTGGTACGGAACACTTCGTGTGCGCGTTCCGCGAGGAGCCGTCCACGTGCTGCGCTCTGTCCGAACGCCTTAAGCGTAAATAAACCTTGAATCGCGTCTAGAAACTCCGCCGCAAATGCGCGATATGCGGTGGATCGGCGCATGCTCTTCTTCATTTCATATCGCTGAAACGACATCGGCGCAATCAGCGTGAACATGGCGAAGCCAAACATCAGTGCAGCGAGCGAAAAGTCGTAAAACGCTAGTGTCGCAAGCACAATCAGCGGTGTGATCAATGCAATGAGCAGCTGCGGTAGGTATTGACCAAAGTAGGTTTCGAGCTGCTCGACGCCATCGATCATCGAAATCATGACAGCGCCAGTACGCTCAAGACCAAAGTGCGCGGGACCGAGCGCTAATACCTTTTCATACAACTGTTTACGTAGAAACATCTGTACGCGGATCGCAGTCCGATGCGCGACCATGGTGCGGAGGTGTTCAAGAATCCCACGCAACACCATGACCGATGCAACCGCAACGCACGGAACGCTCAGGTCTACCATTGTGTCGCCAGTAAAGACGCGCGCGATTAACCAGCCGAGCAATCCAAGACGCCCGATCCCAACAAGCGACGAGACAATGCCTAAGCACACCGTCGCCGCTATTCGAAGTCGCACTCCGCGAGTGAACTGCCAAAGACGGGTGTCGAACAGCATTTAATTTGAGCTCAGTATTCGGGACATTGTTACCGCACGGGATGATAGTGCTTTTGCTTCCCCTTCGTTTTCGTGGGGAGAAAATTCATCGCGTCATCTTTTCAATCTCCCCCACAATGTGAGGTTCTTGTTTTTGATCGATCCAGCACGACTAACCGAACTGCGAGTTCTCGGCTTCACAGTAGTCGAAGATGTACTTGATCTAACGCAAGCTCACGCGATGCGGGATTTCGTTGTTGAGAAAACGTTTTCAATAGGCGTCGAACATCGGCATCGGGGAACAGCTCGACATTTGGCTAATCTCGTCACACTGGACCCAATGTTCCTTCCTGCCATTGACCACGAGGAGGTGTTACCGTATATCGAAGCGGTCATGGGGAAGAATCTAATTTTGGGCTCGCTAAATGCACGCGTCGTGCGACCTGGAGAGGGTGAGCAGACATTGCATAGTGACGTGCCTATTGCCATGCATCGCTACGGCGATGATCCGCCGTTGATGATGAATACTGTTTGGGCACTATCAGATCTCAACCCCCAAAACGGCGGCACCCGTCTAGTACCTGGAAGCCATCAAAGCCATCTCTTCGAACCTCCAGCGGGATTAGAACTGCCTCATGAAATGCAACCGACGATACGCGCCGGTTCTGTCGTCATCTTTCACGGTCAAACGTGGCATGGTGGTGGCACGAACCATACCGACGAATTGCGGACCGCCATGTTTGGACACTATCGCAATGGAGAGTGGCTCCGCTTCCAGTGCGATCCACATGACGGGTTCAAGACTGAGTGGTTAGAGGACATGACATCGCGACAGAAAGAACTTTTGCGGATGACAAACGGTATAGATCACCGTCACGGGGCTGATTTTTATGAGCGATAGAAGCAACGATCGATTCCTCTACGACAGAGACTTTGGAGAATCTTTGGATGAGCGTTGATCCCGTTCGTACACGACTCGAGCTTCCGTCAGCATACGGCGCTCCAATCGACTCCGCTCTTTTGGACTGGTCATCCGTCGTTGAGCGACTCGAGCAAGCCGAGCATTACTGGTTGTCCACGGTAGATCGAAACGCTGCACCCAACTCTCGACCACTTGACGGTGTTTGGGTAGAAGGCGCTTTTTATTTCGGTGGTGACCCCGCAACTCGATGGCGTAGAAACCTCGCGGAGAATCCGCGAGCTTGCCTATCTATAGACGACACGACTAATCCTGTGATTCTCGAAGGATCGGTGTCGGTGGAATCCCTCAATGAGAATGACGCTGAAAAGGTGGCCGCCACTACAAAAACAAAGTATGGATGGGGTTCACGCGAACAATTCCAGGTCGAATCATGTGTATTCCGGCCGATACGAGTTATCGCATGGATTGGGCTTTTCCAAAACGCGACAAGGTTTCGGTTCGTCGACTGAATTCCAACTGACATCGTCGTCGGGGAATGCCCGGCATTTTTAGATTCGATCTGTACGACGGTGAACGCTCTCTCCTGTGGAATCAACACTTCTCGAATGGGTAGCATCGAAATCCGAAGTCCGTGCTAATGACGAATTTCATATACGTCATCGTGACCACTCTCTCTATCTTTCTTTTTGCCAAAGCTAATCGACTGCGCGAATCGTCTTAATCTGCCTCTCCTATGGAGCGTTTGAATCAAATCCATATAGGGATTTTCCCTTGATTCGAAGCCAGGTCGGAGCGCTACATTCGATGGTTTCTCTACAATCGGTTGTAAGAGATTAGCTAGCCAAACAGGCTGGTCACTCGGCTCGACGGGGACGACGTCTAGCTCAGATTTCTCAAGAACTGCAGAAATAAGCTTGGAACTACCGCCAAGATAGCTTGCCTCTAAATCGATTTCCGTCGCGAGACACCAACTTCGGTCGTTAGGCCAAACCAAGTTAGCCGGACGATGAAAGAGATCGGAATCGGCAAATGACTTGTCAATAGACTGTAAAGAGCCGTGATATAGATGCCAACTTCGGTTCGGCGCGTCGAATAGTGGTGCTCTTGTCTCCTCGATAGACGTGATTCCGAATCCATTCCAAATACCGAACCAACAACTCTCCGGTTCATTCGTCTCGTTCTCTAACAACGACAGCAACGTACGTGCATGAGCAGGCTCGAGAACACCTTCCTCAGGTCCTGAGATCCAAGTGTCGCCGACACGAATCAGAAGGTGGATGTCACCTTCTGGCAATGCCTCTTCAACCCAACCGCCAGTAGGTAACTTTCGGTACTGCTTACGCCCAACACAAATCGGCAACTCTGATCGCGCAACTGCATGCCAGTTAGTAGGTGTTCCAGGGTGGGGATCGCCCCTAAATTCACTGATGTTCTCTTCAGTACAGCGATGTAACCATGACGGATGGCGAATGGCTACATAGGATTCGAAAACGTTTGGCACAACACCAGACACAAATCCAAACTCACCGCTTCCCAAAGCTGAAGTAATCCAAAACGCCGGCTTCACGTTTGCCGCCGGTTCGAAGCTGCTATCGATGATTAGTTACCTTGAAGAAGTGGCGTCGTCTTGGGAGAAACCGTCTCTATAAGAAATACGGTAATCGATCGCTTTGTCTATCCCTATTGATATTAGACAACAACATCACCTGCCATACGATCTGAACTTTCGATAGCAAGGTAGGTGCTAGTCAATAACGTCCCTTCTCGAGTTGACGGGTTGTTTGCGTCAACTTCCTACGAGTATTGAATGGCTCATACGAAATTTCCAATTTCCAGGATCACGAAGTGCCGTCCACACGAACCGTTAGGATGTCTACGTCGTAATACTGTCGATGACGAACGTCATCAGCTAGGTGGCGAAGTAGCCTGAGCGAAACATCGCGTTCAATTGATTCCTCGGTTGCTGTTTCTCCAAGCACAGCAAGACGATCCTCAATATTCTCGTGACCTCCTGCCGCGATGAATTCAAGCTCCACGGCGTTACTCTCTCTATGTACAACCAGTAGCAAGCGTCGATCGCTTACAGTGGCTTCCTGATCGTTCCTTAAGAGCGTATGTATCGATTCTTCGATGATTGCATCAATTCGCTCACTCAATTTCGTGGACCATTCGTGTCGTGATGTCAAATCAGAAACAAATTCACGCATAACGGATAGCGAAGATATCGAGAGCGAAGATTCAAACCTATCGCGACGTGACGACGTAGCGACCAGTACAGCCGAGAGCAGTATCGCGATCAAACCGCCGGTCGTAAGCGCATTGTTAAACATACCGCCGGCGAAAGACGCGACGAACTCCGGAAATATGAACCCGTATTGGCACCCGGCGCCGATCCAAAAAGCGAGACCAATGATCATTCCTTGACGTTGATCCACTCGTTCTGAAACTGCCATTTTTAAACCGACCGTAAACGTCGTCGCGAGCATTACGGTCACATATCCTGCGTAGACCGGGGCAGGTACCGCCAATATCAAAGCCACGACCTTTGGGCAAAAGGCTAACAGAACAATCCCGATACCGTAGAAGACTCCGACCGTCCGAGAGGCAACACCGGTCAGTTGAATGCGTGCGACGGAGCCAGAGTTTGCGCAGTTCGGCATTGTTCCAACGAGACCAGCCGCCACGTTTGATGCCGCGTCCGCAGCCAGCGTACCTTGTACAGGGCGGAAATCCATCGTGCGTTGGTTTCTCCACGAGACTGATTGAATTGCAAGCGAGCTACTCATCGCCCGAATCGAGCAAATAAGAAAGAGCAATACGAATGCCGGGGCTAACGCGAGGAAGGACTCGAAATCGATTGCGGGCGTTCCCGCGTTGAAATTAGTCGGCCAGCCAGTAGGTATTCCGACCCAGGCCGCATTAACAATGCGTTGTGTGTCATATGCATCAAAATACAGTGCAACACACGAACCGGTAAAAATCGCCAACAACGGAGCCCAAGATCGAAGGTTCGCCCCTCCTTTCAAATTGATGCCCCCTATCACGAGAATAGCGACTCCTGCGCATACAGGTGCGACAGCGTTTGAGTGCGACGCAGGCAGATCGTCAAACATACCGAATATCACAGGGAAGACCGTTACGGGAATCAACATCAATGCGGTACCAGAAACGGTTGGCGTAAGAAGCCGCCGCAGGAGTGAGATCCTTAATGCAAACGCAAATTGAACTACGGCTGCAGTAAAAGTAAGGGCAGCTAGTAACGTCAGACCACCGAACGCTAACGCGTCTGCCGTAACGGCGATCGCAGCCGTTGGCGGACAGAGCGCTGTGACGTAGCCCGAACCAAACCTACCTATCGGACGCGCATGCAGCACCATAACGGCACCACAGATAATCATGGTTGCGAAAACTGCCCAAACCGTCGTTGATTCTTCCATCCCGCCCGCACGAAACGCGACGGCTGGAATCAACATCACGGCGCTAAGCGAGAGCAACGCGAATTGAAACCCAATACCCACCGTTAGTCGAAGCGGCGGGTTTTCGTCTACTTGATAAGAGAGCTTCGCTTCTTGGTCAGCATCGTTAGCCATCGTACCCACCTACGCTCAATCGCAAGTCGTCGCTACAAGGCACATCCGTATTTTTAGTTCGGTGAGATTTCAAGGTATCAATGACAGTTTTGGATCACTTCCGTCCTGCACTCTTATAGGACTCCCGGAATCAATGCAGCTCGCTTTTTCGGAAACGTCTCAAATTTCTCACGATACCAATCGCGGCGCCATAGTGCCCTCGGAACTAAATTGGCGATCGTCCAGAGTGCAAAAGCAAATCCGGGCAGCGACCATGTCAACAACGCGAAACCAATCCACTCGATCATCTCACCCGCGAGGTTAGGGCAGCAAATGTGATTGAACGGTCCGCCAGACGGAAATACCCGATCCCCTTTCGCCTCCATTCGCAATCGTCGCATTCGGTAGTCGCTCCAAACATTGAGTTTTGCACCAACAATGAATAACAAGATGCCGACGATGGCGCGCGGGTCAAGCAACCACTGTTCAGGATAATCGGCGGCGAATGCCATATACCAACCCAACAGGCCGCCATTGATTAAATTGAAGCTGATAGACGAGACGACTAACGACATTGATACGAAGCCTTCACGTTTTGGGATCAGCCAACACCAAATTAAGCTTCGATGCACGTAGTGGAGAAGCCAAAGTGCAAGTACGACATCGCCGACTAAATGGCGATTTCCAACGATTAAGTAAATTGCCGGGTAGGTGAGCAATGCAGGTAGCTCATAGACAAACCAACCCAATTGGGCATTCATCTGGGCACCGAGTCCGCTTGTACCTAATCTACCAACCGGATCCCACCTTAGCACACCCACGACCAATGTTGGAATGGCTCCCAACGCCCAGACAACGCAGACAGTGGTCAGTAACGACGGAGACTGACTCACGTCCATAACACTACCTCGTACATCACACGCTTAACTGAGGCTAGAACCCGAGAACGCTGTAGTTTTGATCGAGGATGAGTCTTACAGAAACATAGAACCCTAAAACGGCACAAAGGATCCAACCGCCGTTTATCACCCAAATGAATAGAAATGCGTCGGACACAGGAACCGATTTGTAGTGGCCGCCAACATAAAAACTCGCCGAGTACATGATCGTGCCAAAAATCCATTGATGAAAGAGCGCGATCCCGACTACACCCGTAATAAGAGGCGGAATAAACGGCGACGAAAAGGTAACCAGTAATAAAACGGACGGAATGAATGTCCAGAATCCGTTCCAAATGTCCGTATTGAAACCACAGGAAGTTTTGTCTGTGTACGCAGGATCGGTTACAGAGTAAACGGAATATATTTCGGACCAAAAAGTCAGCGAAAAAACCTTAGACGCTGAAAGACGTGTGAACATGAACGCCTTTGACGCCGAGGCACCTACTCGCTCCCCCTGTTCACGCCAATGGTCGACACGCGTGCCTACGTAGTCTCGACGAACGAATAGACACCACTGCCACAAACACACCAAGATATTTACGGATAGGAATATGGAAAGGACGACGTGAATCGCGTCGAATGAATCGACAGTCGCGTATCGCGACGCAATTGCGGCACCCGCAACAACAATGAGAAAGGACGTCAGAAGAGACCAAACTGGCATAGCGAACGCCTAATCGAATTTCGTTAGATTTTAATGATCACTTTGTTTTTATCAGTGTTTCCACAGAAATCAGGCTAAATTAATGGGTGGCCTAACGCGTTAATGGCTAACGAGAAATAAAGCCGGTTGCGACCGCTCTCGCATCGATTTGTTTGTGGGACCAAACGTCCCGATCTTGAATTTCTATCTCCCTCTTTTATTCGGCATACGGTTCGTCCATAGGCACAAACTCTTTTTCTTTTAATGCTTGCTTAGTCCATACCTTCATCGAACGGGTATTAAGAAGAGCTCGTTGATATTCCTGAGCTTCCCCGGCGAGACTAACTTCATAAGTGACGAAGCGTGACGCTACCGGAGCAAAAAAAGCGTCTGCAGCCGAAAATTCACCAAACAAGAATTCGCCACCTTCAGCGAACTCGCGGCGAGTATTCACCCAAAATTCGGATAAACGTTCGATTTCTTCAGCCACTTCAGGATTCATTCCTTTACCAGGATATCTAGATCGAATGTTCATGGGCATCGCAGTGCGAAGAGCGAGGTAACCCGAATGAAAGTTCGCGACGAGCGACCTCGCTCGAGATCGTTTTCGAACGTCACTTGGCCAGACGTTCGCATCCGGGTGTAGCTCGTTGAGTCGCTCCAGTATGGCAATCGTGTCAAATGTGACGAATCCTTCGCCCAGCTTGCCTTCCCACAGTGCAGGCACTAGCCCAGTTGGCGAAAGCAACGCGATGTTCTGATCCCAGTCCGTAGAGTCAAACTTCAACATCCGTTCCTCAAACGGTATACCAAGCTCGGTCATCACCAGCCAAGGACGAAGCGACCACGACGAATAGTTTTTGTTTGCTATGACGAGCGTGAGCGGCTCAGACATGAACTATTTTGGTACCCTGTGAAATTACTTTGATGGAGTGAATCCTGAGATTTGGCGAGTCAACAACGGTCAATAGCGCAATAAAAAAAATGGATTGTCAATTTATAGGCGTGTTACGAAGTTACGCATTTCGAGTACAGGCACGACTACGATGATTTTGATGTGCACTGAGTCACTTGACAGCATTCCTCACTATATCTCGCATTCGATTTGCTGCGTCGGACTGGAGAAATTGGTCGTTCTTCATCAGACGTTCATTTTCTTGAGCAATTTCCCAAGGTACTTTTCCCTCGTCGTTTTTCTGGCGCGCATCCGCTCCCACGCTTAATAAGGCAACGATCGCCGCTTCACACTCAAGAGAACCGCAAGACAAGCTGCTTGAAAGAGCGAGATGCAGAGGCGTGTCACCGTCATCATCTTTCGCATTCACGTCTGCTCCGTGAGCAATATATATGTCGAGAACGTCGTTTGCCCCTTGTTTCGTTCCAATTCCAGAATAAAGGTAATGCAATGGCGTTCGGCCGCGAGCATCTAGCGCTCTCACGCCCGCTCCTGCATTAATCAATAACTCGATTACGTCGGAATTGAATGTCCGATAACCAATATCATGCAGTGGCGTCTTTCCCCACTTGTCACGCGCGCTGATGTTTGCCCCACGTTTAAGAAGAATTTCAGTAGAACTCGCATTTCGAGCATAAAACAACGGTGTTCGTCCGACGTCATCCACCGGTATCGGGTCGGCTCCTTCGTTGAGGAGAAGCTCGAATACATCATCATTCGCAGTCCGAAGTGCCATAACCAGCGGCGTCCAGCCATGGATATCCCGCGCTTCAAGCTCGGCACCGTTTTGAATCAATACCTTCGAGACGTCTCGGTTCGTATTGCTGGCAGCAGCCAAATGGAGTGGCGTCCACTTTCGCCACTCCTCCACATTTGGATCGACTCCCTTGTCAATCAACTGCTGAATGACGGATACGTCATCTGTCGACATCGCAGCGAAATGGAGTGGTGTTTGAGCGTAGAAATCACCTAAATACGGTTTCGCGCCAAGACGAAGCAACGTACCTACGACCTCTGAATTTCTCCGGATACTAGCCGCGTAGTGCAGCGCGGTTCTTTGCATGTCGTTTTTTGTGTTCGGATCTGCGCCTGCGTCAATCAACAATTCAATCGCAGCCCAATCCTGCGTGAATTTCGCCGCGTGATGCAGCGGAGTGGTGCCCTCTTCGTCACGTACCTTCGGGTCCGATCCGTTCTCGAGGCAGAGTTTGACCGTATCGACGGCAGCCAATTCAAAGAAAACTGGAGAGTTCCAAAACTTGCAGAGATCCGTATCGAGCAACGCGGACCCCTCAACGTTAACGTTTCGTTCCAGCGGTCGGTCGACATCGATTTTCGCATACAGAACGCTGGTGATGGCTATGACTAGCACCGCCGATACGAGTCGCCGCACGGTAATTGCCTGAAGCTTTAGCTGATTCACGCATATTAAAACCCAATTGAGCGTCTTCGCATCGCGACTAGCGCACTCAAACCGTGCGGTCGAACAAGCAGTTCGAACTACGTTTAGTTCAATTGATTGGGCACGATTCTGTGCAGATTCGATTTTTCTAAACTTCGCGCCATCTTTATTCGAAGAGCTCGACTCTTGGGTTACGATCCCAAATTCCCTCGTAAATACTACGACCAATTAGCTGACGACGAGTGGACACGTCTGACTCGTAATCGGCGTGGCGAACTGAATTACCTCGTTCATATAGATGTGTTACGACAGCACATTACTTCTGATATGGACGTCCTAGAAATCGGTGCTGGCGCGGGTATCTTCACGAAGGAACTAGCACACATGACACAAAGGTTGGTTGTCGCCGACCTTTCTGATGTCCAACTTGAGCTCAATAGAGCGCACATGCGTGAACTTGGTATCGAAGATCTCGTAGACGAATACCGAGTCCTCGATTTGGTAGACCTAGGCGAAATCAATGACGCATCGTTTGATGCCGTGGTTTGTATAGGAGGTCCTCTGAGTTATTTGCTCGATCAGGCAAAGACCGGCATTCAAGAAATCTTGCGCGTCTTAAAACCCGGCGGGATCGCAATCGTAGGTGTGATGAACCTTATAAACACCTTAATTCGTTTTATGGGAACTCTCGTACCTCATCGAGATGAGATTGGTATCGACAACTTACGTTGGGTTCTTGAAACCGGTATTCAAGACGTCGAGCACAATCCTCAAAGTGAGCACTATTGCCATATGATGACCAGCGAAGATCTTGACGCGCTGCTCGCAGATGAAAGTATCGAAATCTTGGAGAAACGCGCGACGGGAATACTGAGCCTTGCAGCGGAAGAGGCATTGACTGACGTACATAAGGACGACGAGTTGTGGAAACTCATTGTCGAACGGGAGCTTGCTTGGTCAAAACTCCCAGGTGCATTGGACCTTGGGTCCAACATCGTCTATGTAGTACGTAAGAGATAAGCTAACTGGTCAACCCACTACAAACCGCACGTACTCAAAATGCGTTCTAACCAAATGCAAAAACCAACTCGACCTTCCAAGCCAAAGCGAAAAGGGACAATCGAAGTTACCTGTCGATTCTTCTTCAGCGTCGCGTTGCTATTTGCACTACTCGCGACTACTCAAGCCTGTCAAACGTCTACAGCACAAGACGATGTAACGAAAGACCAAGTTGAAGTTGCGCTGAATACCTTGATTGCGAAATTCAGAACCGAGAGACCCGTAGATGCTAAAGCGTACGCGGGCCACTTGAAAAGCTACTTGGAAGCCAATCCCACCTTCTATGGTGCTGCCGCCGCAATTCTGGACGAAAATCGAAACGTCATTGCTTGTCCGTACGTCTACCGAGCGTCTGGCGGGTTCCAAACACTCGACCTTGCAACACCCGATTACGATATCGAGAATCAGGCATGGTTCTCCGAACCACTGTCAAGGGAAAAAGGAAATTGGACAGCTCCTTACTTCGACGAAGGTGGCGGTGAGATTTGGATGATCACTTACTCAGTTCCTGCTCGTGACGCGCAAGGTATATTCGCAATCGTGACCACCGATTTATCGTTGAATACACCGTCAAACTAGCACAACAATCTGCTAATCGTCAGGATCGGAACCAAACCGCAGCACGTTTCCGTCCGGGTCCTCGACTTGTAGCTCAAGCGCCCATGGATAGTTAGTCGGGGTCATGCGGATGATCGCGCCACGCGATTGGTATAGCTCGTACACAGTTCGAACATTGCCAACGCCTATCCAGACCCAAGTTCCTGGCTGACCTTGGTAGTTTTGAGCAAGGTATATTCCGTTTCCAGCTAATGAGACGCTGGTGAAATCGCCTGTATTCCACGCTGCAGCCTCAAATCCCAATAAGTCGGTGTAGTAATTCACGGACCGTGCCAAGTCACTTACACAGAGTATCGGGTCGATCATCTCAACATTCGTCGGAAAACTCATCGGTTCAAATCCTCGAATAACGAACTTAGATTTGGCGTCGTAAATCGAAAAACAGTTTCGATTCTACGTTAGCAACTTAGCTAGTGCGGTAACCGAAATCGTGTACTCGGCGAATCGGCGTATTTCTGATGTTCTCCGGGAATTGAGCCATCGCACTAAACTTCAACACTTACGCGGATCCCGTGAAAAGCAAAGTGAACGCGACTGCCGACGCCCCTATACCACCACCTTACGATCCTGAAGCGGCTTTCAGCACTAAGCAAAAACCGGTACAGACACCGTTATCTCTAACGCCCGATCTCGATCCCCCAGGTGCCGATCGCTTAGGACTAACTCAAGAAGAAATCACGCAGTTTAGAGAAAAGGGCTACGTGATTAAGCGTGCGCTAATTCCTAAAGAAACATTCAAGCCGTTTCACGATCTCTGGTGGCAGCAACCCCCGATACGCGCCGCCAAACTTGACCCAAATAGACCTGAGTCATGGGTTTCACCAGGGCGTTTTTGGCCTGACGAAAACCGCTGGTCGCTGCCTGAAAACTGGATGGGAAAAGGCATTTGGCCCTCGCCAGAAGACGAACGTTTTGGTGCAGAGAAGGGAGAACGCGTCGGTCGCCTGCCACACAAACTGACCCGCGACACCGGTAACTACGTCTGGCGGTGGCACGGTATCGGTCATGACCCGGAGTTCGTCCGTGCGACTTCGGCACATCCCAACGTCCTTTACATGATCGAAGCGCTAATGGGAGGACCTGTCAAGTTACCACACCGCAATCGTGGGATTTACTCGGTGTTCCCTCGCTTACCAGATGATCCAGAAACTAGACTCGGTCCGCACATGGATCAGAACATGACCGAGATGCAAGTTGTCACTTACATTGACGACGTGGAACCGAGTTCTGGTGGCTTCACGATTTACCCGGAATCACCTCAGCTTCTCTACCCGACGTCACAACAAGCTCACAACTTTGTGGCAACGGACGCATCAACGGAAGTGATGGACCACATTAAAGAGGAAATACAGCCCATCGAGTTCTGTGGCAAAGCGGGTGATGTCATTTTCTGTCACGGGTGGGTGGTTCATTCTGCCGGGATTCACAAGGGAGATCGGATAAGGAAAGCCGTCGTGCAGGACTTTAATCGTGTGCGCGAACGCAGCCACATGAGGTGGACTGCTGCAGGTAAGCATGGCGGTGTACGAATCAACTGCTCGATGGACGGTATTTTCAAAATCTCCGCTGACCATGGCGACGATCCGAGCGATGGCATGCGCGAAGTCACAAATCAGTGGATCATGGATTCGAACGAGTTCGTGCTTTCCAGGCGACCGCCATTTCAGGATATGCTTGAAGAATGGAATCTTGGTGAACGACCCGTTGAACGCAACGTCATAAACGAGCCTCCATGGTGGCAAAAGTACAACCTACCGTTACTTCCAACAGGGGTAGTTCCACGAGGCGGCGGCGGAACGCCCGCGGTGCCCTTACAGTCCGTAGCGAATTACGAAGGTGATGGCATATGGCGAGTCACTTCAAGAGCTAACGATTGGATGCAAAAATGAACCCCATCGCCTCTTACTTAACGCATTAATCGTTAATCGACGGAGGCACAGGCACGTTCTTGTACGAACGCGAAGTACAGAGCGTGTCGCAAATTCCGTAAAAGCGGGTGCCAGAACGCGCTCCTTAAGACTCCTCATTTGTTACTAATAGCTGCACCAACATAAATAGATAGCACGCCAATCAATGTACTCTGTCGTCAGGGTTTCTTTCATCCAAATCCACGTTTATAACAAGGAAATCAGTGCCAAGTGAAATCCTTAAGCCGAGCGCGGTTCAACAAGCTAACTAACTAGCTCAACACGCCCGCAGAAAACTCACTAACAAACAATTGACGAATTACTGATTTAGCTGATACTTTTATGCTGTACCAAGCGAGCGTAATTCGCGGAGGGCGGATTCGTTCGTAGGTTGCGACCGGTACCGTTGTCTTCAAAGGAGACAAAACAATGTTGACACGAATCATCGTTGGACTTGCCGCACTGGCAGCCATCGTAGAAGGTGTAGCTCCGGGCGTCGTTCCGGAGAACATCCTCCCACTTGCGCTAGTCGTTCTTGGCTTAATTTACGGCGCGATGTGTGTAGACGCAGAAGATGCAACCAATTTCTTGGTTGTAACGCTTGCGGTTGGAGGTGCCGCTGCTGCCAATGCACTTGACTCAATTCACGTAGTTGGCAGCTATCTAGACGGAATCTTGGATGCGCAAGCGCTCGCACTTTGGGGCGCAGTGGCATCGATTCTCGTCATTCGCATTTGGAACCGACTCGCTGGGGATGATTCCTCAGGCGGAGGCGACGCCGAATAGCGTTCTTTGTTTTTGGATGGGCGGCGTGAATACGCCGCCTTTTTATTTTGAAAAGCGAATTCTCTTGGGTCAGGCAAAAGTTGAATACGTGATGTCCACTAACGACCCAAAAGATGAGTGTGTAATATACACCTCTAAATACACATAATAGATGGAATATGCGTACGAATATTGTGTTAGATGACGAACTAGTAGACGAAGCGTTTTCCTTGACCAGCGTGCGTACCAAACGTGAGCTCGTGGACCTTGCTCTAAGAGAGATGGTTCATAGACGAAGGAAGAAAAACCTATTGGATCTCGCTGGAAAAGTGAGCCTACGTCCCGATTTCGATCATAAAGAGATGCGTCGCCTCCGTGACGATTCTGATTGACACCTCGGTTTGGAAAAATCTCTTTCGCGATAAAACCGGCTCAATCCAGAACCGCGTCTCCGAGATAGTTGGCGACGACGATATCGTTCTTGCACGTTTCAATCAGTTGGAGCTACTTCAAGGAGCCATCAACGAGTCAGAATGGATCCTCCTATCGGATTACCTCGAAGTACAAGACTATCTTGAAGCAAGTGCTGATACTTGGCGAGAAGCAGCGCGAATCTACTACGATCTACGAAGGCGGGGGCAAACTGTACGCTCGACAATCGACTGCTGTATCGCACAGATTGCGATCGAACACCAAGCGCTTCTCCTACATGAGGATCCAGACTTTGAGAGCATTGCCGACATACGACCACTCGTGCAACGCCGAACTTGACTTCAGATTTCGCGTCGCCGCGGCTTGTCTACTCGACCAGATGGCTCCTCGCACCATCTGTCGCCAAGACCTAAGTGATCAAATTCCGCATAGGTCAAAAAGGCGATCTAGAAATGACCCGCATTTGGTTTCATGCAATTGAACCGACGCACACAATCATTTCGTGATCGGTATGGCACTTGGGCGGTCTTAGCGGGTGCCGGTGAAGGACTTGGTGCTGCGTTCGCAATGGATCTTGCGAGGCGCGGAATGAACGTCCTGCTGATCGCGCGGCGTGAACACCAAATTGCAACTGTCGCGGCGGAGATTCAATCAACCTACGAAGTTCAAGCTCGTTGCCTAGCCTGCGATCTTGGCCTCGCGAAAACAATCTCAGAAATAGAAACGGAGGTCGCTGACAAGGAAGTGGGTGTGCTCGTTTACAACGCAGCGCATATCCCTATCGGTTGTTTTCTTGATATCGATGCGTCCGATATAGAGCAAGCTCTAGCTGTCAATGTACGAGGACCCATCGCACTCATTCATTCGCTCGTACCGGGTATGCAAACGAGACAACGCGGAGGTATCGTCCTGATGTCATCGCTTGCCGGATTGCAGGGCGCACACGGGCTTGTTACTTATTCGTCAAGCAAAGCCTTCAACATCATCCTTGGGGAGGGGCTCTGGCGCGAATTACGAGAACATGGAATCGACGTCGTGACTTGCATTGCAGGCGCAGTACGAACCCCAGGCTACGCTAGGTACTCGAGTCGTGACACACCAGGGATTCTCGATCCTGAGACGGTCGCGCGACAAGCACTTGATGCGCTACCCAACGGTCCGAGATTCATACCTGGATTGACCAATCGTTTCTCCGCTCAGTTGCTTACTCGACTACTACCCCGGAAGGCAGCGATCGCGCTCCTCGCGAACGCCTCTCACCGGAGAGACTAGTGGACTCGCTTGTAGGATTTTTCTCCTCGTGGGTCATATTCGCCTCTATTTTCGTCTTACACCTCTTACTCCCTGCACGTCGCGTAACCGGCTACGTAAAGGCTGAAGAGACGAACGAATACCTTAAATATCGACTCAACGGACCCCTCGTATTCGTCGTCTCGATTGGCGTTTGGGCAGTGCTAGGTTTCATAGGAGTCATGCCATGGGATTGGTTGTGGCATCAACGCTGGAATGCAGTTTTGGGAGCGATCGTTTTAGGCGTGCTAATTTCAATTGGCGTTGTAGTAACAGCACCACCGCAGGGAAAGATGTGGCTTGCTGAACTCTACAAAGGACGGCGAGTAAATCCTCAACTGTTCAATCGTCGCGTCGACGCAAAAATGGTGCTATACCTGCTTGGCGCGGTACTTTTAGAAATCAACCTACTCTCTTTCGCGGCACACCACTTTTTAGCGTATCCGAACGACCCGTCATCTGGTGTCGTCCTCTATGTAGTGTTCTTCACATGGTTCGTTTGCGACTATCTGATATTTGAAAGAGTTCACCTTTACACATACGATCTGTTTGCTGAGCGTGTCGGTTTCAAGCTTGTTTGGGGTTGTCTCGCTTGGTATCCGTATTTCTACGTCGTAGGCCTATGGGCTCTTGCCGACGATCCAAATCCTCAATCACCGACGTGGTTTCTCGCGCTCGCGGGCGCGATCTTTTTTATCGGTTGGATTCTCGCTCGTGGTTCGAATATGCAGAAATTTTCATTCAAGGCAGATCCCGACCGAACATTTCTTTGTCGGTTCAAGTCTGAGAGTCTTTCCAATGGGGAACAACAGATCCTATGCAGTGGATTCTGGGGTGTATCACGACACATTAACTACCTAGGAGAGATCCTTATGGCGATCGGCTTAACGCTCGTACTCGGATGGCCGCTCGAAGCCGCACCTTGGCTTTATCCCGTGTACTACATTGCATTACTCGTACCTCGACAAATTCAGGATGACAAGCGCTGCGCGGAAAAATACGGCGAGCTATGGCAACAATATTGTGAGCGCGTGCCTTGGCGTATCGTGCCCAGAATCTACTAAAAATATGCGTCTAAACTAGCTGGAATCACTTCTTTAATACGGTACGTCGAGAGACGTCAATTTTCGTCTAATCGAACCACAGATTTTCAATGCTCAATATTCAGTAATCGAACATGATCGTCTACTCAGCAACCAAAGCGCAGTTCACGCAAGACGTCATTCTTAACCAAATTGAACTGGTTATTTCAGACCACTACGCCGCGAAACTAAATCGAAGACCGCCAGACGCAGAAATCCGCTCGTGGCAAAACTCAATGCGCTATATGAAAGATGCATTGGAACTGGCACATGCACCTGACGATGCAAACGTTGCGATCGAATATCAGATTCCACAATCGTCCAAACGAGTTGACTTTCTCATTACCGGTTCCAATGATCAAGGTCGAGAGTCCCTCGTTATAGTAGAGCTGAAGCAATGGTCGACGGTCTATTCAACTTCTAAGGATGCGATCGTCAAGTCTCGTAGGTGGTGGTTTGAGGGAACTAACTCACCCTTCGTATCAGGCTTGGACCTACGCAGCGCTAATCGAAGACTACAACGTTGCCGTACAAACAGAGGACATCGAACTACACCCGTGTGCTTATCTGCATAACTGCCGCGACGAATCCGTTCTAAACGCTACCTTCTACGAAGAACATACCCGCAAAGCACCTGTATTCCTACAGCAAGACGTTGAACGGCTGGCTTCGTTCTTGGCTCAATATGTCCGACACGGGGACCGAAGCAGAACTCTGTACCGAATCGAAAACAGTCGGATTCAGCCATCTAAGGAACTCGCTGACCATCTTGCTTCTTTGCTGAAAGGCAATCAAGAATTTCTAATGATCGATGATCAAAAGGTGGTATACGAAACGGTTCTCGCCGCCACCGAAGATGTGACACGCGACGACAAGCATGTGGTGCTAGTCGAAGGCGGTCCCGGTACTGGCAAGTCCGTAGTTGCGATCAACCTCTTGGTAGAACTGACCAATCGAAGTAAGACAGCGCAGTACGTCACCAGAAACGCCGCACCACGCGCAGTCTACGAAGCCAAACTTGCACGGACACTCACCAAGACTCGCATTACAAACCTATTCAAGAACTCAGGTGCGTATGTCAGCAGCGAAGGTAACGGTTTGGACTGTCTAATCGTCGACGAAGCGCATCGTCTGAATGAGAAATCGGGGTTTTACCAAAACCAAGGAACAAACCAGATTGCGGAGATCATTCATGCGGCTCAAACAGCGGTGTTTTTTCTCGATCAAGATCAACGAGTCACACTAAAAGACATAGGCGAACGAGAAGAAATCCGAAGCCACGCAATCGCGGCAGGAGCGAAATTCACCGAGCTTAGGTTGACCTCTCAGTTTCGCTGTAACGGTTCAGACGGCTACCTCTCTTGGATCAATAACACGCTGCAAATCGAGGAAACTGCGAACAAGACGTTAACTGGTATCGACTACGACTTCCGAGTTTTCGACGACCCCAATGAACTCAGGTGGTTGATCGAAGACCGGAACAAGATCAACAATAAAGCAAGAATGCTTGCTGGTTACTGTTGGGATTGGCGAGGTAAGAAGAATCCAACCGCTGTCGACGTAACGATTCCGGAACATGGGTTTGCGATGCGATGGAATCTCGACAGCGATGGACCGCTTTGGATTCTTAAGCCAGACTCAGTTTCCGAGATCGGTTGCATTCACACGAGTCAAGGACTGGAATTAGAATATGTTGGCGTGATAATCGGCCGCGACCTGGTTGTTCGTGATGGCATTGTCGTTACCGATGCTAAGGAGCGATCCACCCAAGATCGATCGATTTCTGGTTACAGGACGTTACTCAGAGAGAATCCCAAGTACGCCGAGGAAATTACTCAACGCATCATCAAGAACACATATAGGACGTTGATGACGCGAGGGCAAAAAGGGTGCTACGTATTCAGTGTTGACGACGAAACGAACGAGTATCTCAAACAGGTGAGTGTACGATCGTGATGAATATGAGCTTACTTGGCGATCAAGGATTGAATTTCATCCTCGACTTTAACGTGAAAACTCACTAATCCCGTCAAAGTAAAGAGTGAGAGACTACATTACATGCGTGTAGATTTTCTCGATCACGAATTACGGCTTTGTCTTCTCGACACGGCTGCCTTTCAGTGGTAAATCCATCTGTATGTCTTCGACCATAGATAGAGCGCCGTCAAGTGAATCCCCTGACAATTTCAATCAAGCGCTCATCGTGCTATGCGAGCTTCTCCCAATTCTCCTGCGATGGAGGCGTTGAATATTCATAACGCAACACCTCATCGTCGAAGTTAACCCCAGAGATTTCTAGAAAGCCGTCTGTCCCCTCGGCCGCATACGACAGAATTAATAGGGACTTATATACCTGACTAAACGCGTTTATAACTATAATTATGTCCATGGAAATTAACGCGCCAACGCACTCGCATGACGTCAAGATGTGGGATGAATCAGGTTTTAAACGAGTCAATCGGAATATCACCTACCGGCTGTTGCCGGTGACGCGAACCAAGGCACGGCAACTGGAACACCTCGCGTCGGCATGTCGTTTCGTCTGGAATTACTTTCTTGCCGAACGCGAAGCGACCTATCAGTTCAATCAATGTTTCGAAGCGACGTACGGCATCAAGCCGGAACCGAGTTCGTTGTCGTTCTACGCGATGGGGAAGGAATTCACGAAACTCCGGAACCGACTGCCCTGGCTTCGTGCGCTGCCGTTTGCGCCGGTCCGATATGTGTTGAAATACCAGGCCGATACGTGAAAGCGATTTTTCGACGATCTGACCGGCGACGTCGGCAAGCCAACGTTTCGTAGTCGCTTTGACGATCGTGATGGCTTCACGATCCCTGATAACGTCAAACTCGTCGATAGCAAGTTGTACATTCCCAAAATCGGCTGGTGCAAACTGCGCCGCAAAGGTGGGAATCCGTATTCAGATGGCACGCCGAAACAGGCACGCGTTCTCACACGCCGCGGCAAGTGGTATGCGGTCGTGACATACGAAGTGGATGTACCCGAACGGGCTGACGATGGCATGGCCATCGGCGTAGACATGAATGTGGGTCAAGTAGCGACGAGCACCGGACATCTGTTGGTCATGCCAAATCAGAAACGGCTCATCGCACGCCGACGGCGATATCAGCGCATGATGAGTCGACGCAAGACGGGCAGCAAGCGCTATCGACGTGCCAAGCGGATGCACGCGAAGACGACCGCGAAGCTCGCGAACCAAAAAAACGACTGGCGTCACAAGGTGTCAAGAATCGTCGCGGATTCAGCGCACACCGTTGTGGTCGAAGACCTTAACGCGAAAGGCATGACCCGCTCCGCGAAAGGAACGAAGGCACAACCTGGCAAGCACGTCAAGGCGAAAGCTGGATTGAATCGTGAAATTCAGAACACGGGCTGGTCGCAGCTGCGCGGGATGCTCGACTACAAGGCGGGAAAACTCATTGCAGTTAACCCGAAACATACCTCACAAACATGCCATGCCTGTGGGCATGTCGATGCACGCAATCGACGAACACAGGCTGAATTCAAGTGTGTCCAATGCGGACGCGAGTCTCATGCGGATATTAACGCCGCGTTGAACATATGGGCGTCTGGGAGTGGCGCAACTGGGCGTGGGAGGGCTGCAACATTGGTTGGTCCGACGATCCGTCAAATCGATACGATGACGGCAGCTTGCCCTGTTTAGTCAGGTATATAACTCCCAATTAATAAGTGGTCACTCCGGCATGCGGTGAGACCCCAAGTGGAGTCGCCTTGCGATGCCGTGTCACCGGTATCTTGTCAGCCTTGAATGTATTGCGCTCCGTAAGATCAATGCAATCTACCGATCGATACGCATTGATCAAGCCGATTTTGCTTTCTTCCGTGTAGTTTGAATTCGCTCGATGCATCAAACATGGATGGAATATGAGCACGTCGCCTGGATGGAACTGCGGTGTTACGACCCGATCCTCAAACTCCTCAAATCCAACGAGTATGCGCTTCCTAACCGGCCAATCTTCTACTCTAACGTAGCGTCGATCGAAAAGTCCTGCCAGGTGACTGCCCGGAATCAGTGATGTACCGCCCGTATCGGGTCCCATCTCACATAGGTACGTCAATGCGGACGACAGTTTGAAATTGGAAAGCGGGATGTAGTCCGGCGCGTCTTGATGCCATCCCTGGAAATCGAAGTTCGTCATCGGCGGTTTGATCACCGTCGCCGATTGATAAGCGTCAATGTCACTGTCGTACAGATCGCAGAACACGTCTGCTAAGCGCGAATCGTGCATGTGCGCGTTCAATCGTGAACTATTTAAGAAAATGTCGTTGTACCAGTACACCCGATGAGGATTCAGGTCATCACCAGGTTCGCTCGACCAAGGGTCAAAACCAACGCCACGAGTGCCGCGTTGAGTCGAACGCAATAACTCGACCATTGCTTCACGTAGTTCCTTGACAACCTGCTCGTTAAAGAAACCGCGAAGAATCAAGAAACCGTCGTTTTCGAACGATTCGATCTGAGTTGTATTTAGCGCACCCATCGGTACCGATGCTGGTTATAGAAACAGCAGACGTTGTGAACGCTATTTAAATCGAGATCCAATAACTTTCCTAGATGTGCCTGTTAACGCCGCCAATACGCTGCTACGCGCCTACCCATCGGTCGAAGATTGACCATCAGGTCGTCAAACCCACTTCGTAATGCGCCTGCTTTAAATCGCCAAATAATCAGCGCCGCTAAGCCAACTGCGCCACCCCATTGCAACGCCAAGATAGTATGAGAATCGGACGCCTCTAAATTCACCGCAATTGATATGCCCATCGTCAATAACGCTACGTCGATCGCAACGCCAAGAATCACAGTGACTGCGATCACTCCTACGACATAGATAGTCGTGAACCGAGCTCCAAACTGAGAAACGATGATCGCGATGGTACCCGTGTTAGTTGCCGGTCCGGTCATCAAGAACACTAGCGCAGCTCCCGGGCTAACCCCCTTTGCGACCAGTGCTGCGGCAATCGGCGTACTCGCTGACGCGCATATGTAGAGTGGCACGCCGATCAGCAGCATGACGGGATACGCGAACCACTGTGCGTGTTCATGTGCCATCAGATCGGACGGAATGACAAAGTACAGCAATCCGCCAAGCGTGATACCGACGAGTAGTGCGAACAGTATGTCGTCGGCTACCTCAACGAACCCGTACCTGAAAACATGCTTGACTACGGTCCAGAAATCTGGCGACCGACTATCAGCTATGTGATCTGCTACCGCAAACGTCTGCTCGCGTTCAAGTGGGATTGAACGCTTAGACCTTGACGACAGACCGCCAAACCAGTTTAGTGCGAATCGACCTAGTTCCTTTAGGCTAACGTAGCAATCATCACGATCCGAAAACAGACTTGTGTGCTCATGATCGTGCTCACAATCTGAACAGTGTTCTGCATGCTCGTGAACGGATTCGTGCTCAGGCCTCTCTGGATCAGGATCCGAATCTCGTAACAATCCAATACAGAACAACCCCGAGACCACTGCCGTCACGAAACTCACAAACGGTCTCACCACCGCAACCACGGGACCAAAGAAGGCGTTTGTGACCAGGATGGAGTCAGCGCCTGTTTCGGGCGCCGTAATGAGAAATGACATACACGCTGACCGTGAAGCGCCTTTTCTTCGCATTTCTGCGACAACCGGAACAACTGAACAGCTACAAAGCGGCATTGGCACGCCGATCGCGGCACTTGTCGCAACAGTCTTTAAACCGTCCCGACGGAACCAACGCAAAATCGCTTCCCGCGATATGAACACGTGCATTACGCCTGAGAGGAAGAGACCGAGTAACAGCATGGGAGCTAACAGTAAAAATGTCAGCCAGAGGAACTCAATGAATCCTGTTACGACATGCATACCCGCTGTCTCGTCGAACGATAGACCGACATACTCTCTTACCTTCTACGCACGAAAACGGAATTTACTCTAATCCAATTCAAGCGTAAAACGGACACAATTCATCTACCTTCAAATTATCGAATCTCGCAGGCAGTCCGCATTCCCAAAACCCGCTTCACTTTCGCGTACATTGGATGCGTCACGACGCCAATTTGCATAGCCATTCACGTTTTTCAGCTTACTGATTCCCGTATCCGCTCTTAAAATTTGATCGTATGCGTGTTTCTCGCATTTCCAGCTATGGTGACTCCGGCTGGTCCCTCGCAACGAAAAGCTGTGAACCCCGTCAGGCCCGGAAGGGAGCAGCGGCAGCAGTGTCATCGGGTGCCGAGGATCCACTGGCCGGGTTGCCACCCTCTTTCGTTGTCCTGTTCGAGTTCGCTCGGTTGTACAACACTCGAGTGATTTTCTGAGATTTTTATCGCCATATTGCACGCTAGGCCAGAGAGGACTCTCGTGAGTCGTCGTTGTGAGTGTCCAAATGTATCTCTACCTCATGGTCCCTATGGTCGTGTTCACCATGCGGTGCATGAGCCCATTCACTAATGAATGCGACAAGGACGATTCCCGCGACGATCAATAGGAACTTCGCTAGACGATCATCACCCTGCCGCGGCATCGGCACGTCGTCATCTCCTGTGACCGCGCTCACGGCATATCGAGCCATCTCCATTTGATGGGTCGTCAGTTCCTTATCGATGATGTCGATAACTGCAATGTAGATAAACGTGCCGGCTGCAAACGCATTGAATATGCCTTGCATAGCTCCGTACACACCGCTAGAGGCTGCAAATAAAACGCTGCTACTTGCACCTATCACGATACCGAGTGGCGTCATTACGCAGAAAAACGCCAGAAACACTTTCTGGCGTGATCTCTCGATACCGGCCATGTGCGTGCTAAGAATCAGGGCGAATGCAGCAGGTCCCTTATGAAACACGATACCGATCAATAGCGTAACAGCACCCGCAATCTGTTCTTCTAGTCCTAGTGCGATACCCGCAACGATCGAGTGAATACTGAGCATCGCCAATAGAACATACGGATAAATCGTCTCCGTACCGGATTCGCGCAGCGACTCGCTCACTTGATACTCCGGGAAGAGAATGCGATCGAGCAGAAGCAACGCCGCAAACCCGATGGTAGCGATTACGGCTCCCCACGGGAAGTCCGAATATGCCGACAGCATCTCGATCCCTTCGGGTAGCAGGTGAATGAAGCCAACCCCGAGGAACAAACCACCGGCAAAAGCGTTACCTAGAGAGAAAAATCGTTCGCTGTTCGTCGATTTGGCAGATAGAAGCGGGATTAGCCCTCCAACGACCGCAATCGCTAGGATGACTACGAACGAAATGACCTTTACTGTAGCAATATCCACGAAGCTAACGCTTAATCCGGCTAATGCTGCCGCTAATAATCCGTTCGATTATAGGGTCTACGTTTCCATGCCAAGAAAGCAATTCTTGAGTTAATAAACGTAGTTTCGTCACGCTGCTGAGAAAGGAAATTGAAATCAAAAGTAAGTAGTGGTGTCGTTTGAGAATTGGTATCGAGACGTACTAGCTAACGTCGGTAATTCTCGGTCGGAATTGAAAATTAGTACTGGATTTAGCATGCGGAGCGTCTAAGCGCAATTCGCACTCTGACGTTCGTTCGATAGTTGGACAAAGTATCACAAACGCGCTCTATACTTCATTGAGATTGGCCGCATGGCATGCAGACAATACACTATCGCGGTAGTTCCCTTCGTTATTGACACGTTAAAAGGACCTCTCAATGGCCAAGTATCTGATTAAAGCAAACTACAACCAATCTGGGTTAACGGGATTGCTCGCGGAGGGCGGCTCAAGTCGTCGAGCCGCACTTACAAACACGATTGAAAGTCTCGGTGGATCTCTCGAAGCCCTTTACTATGCGTTTGGTGATACCGATCTCTACGCGATAGCCGATTTACCCGATGTTGCGAGTGCCGCCGCGTTTTCGTTACAAGTCAGCGCCGCTGGAGCGATCGATGTCGACATGACGGTGCTCGTGACGCCCGAAGCTGTCGACGAAGCATCGAAAAAGGAGCTGTCGTATCGACCCCCTGGTGATTGAACAGGGTTAACGGGAGATTCGTCTCTCGGCTTTTGTTATAGGCGCTGAATGCGCTACTGAAATCAGTCCTTGTTCCGGTCTACTGAAAACTGCAGATAGCGTTACGAGAGTGGTCCAGCACTAGGATTCTGTTCACCTGCCGCCAAACTATCGCCAACAGGACCTTCGCTCGAATATTAGCTATCGCTTCGCGTTGTTGAATGTATCGAGCAGCTTGTCGTACTCAGCACCGTTCGGACCGTTGAGAAAATCCTGGCGCCCGAGCAGTTGCGCCATCCGATCACCGTGGACCTCGATTAGTTCTTCGGCATGAGCACTGTAGTCTTCGACAGGTCGCATCATCAATCGCGTATACGTGATGTGACAAACCACTCGTTCTCCTTCCGTTTGGCGCTCCCAGTTCCCGTGCCAAATGTTTCCATCCCACATCGGGACGGAACCAGGCGGGCACTCGACGGCAATCGCACCATGACCTGCGGCGATCTCGTCTGGCCGCGGATGACGTCGTAACGTTTGGCTACCTGGTATCAATCGCGTTGAACCATTCTCTTTTGAGAATTCATCGCAAGCCCAGCATCCTGTGAGTAGCATGTTGTGCGTCGGGAAAGGCGCCGGTAACCAGTTGTTATCTGCGTGTAAACCTAGCTGTTGGGAACCTTTGGGACGAACGCTTGCCGCGACTTGACTGATTAGAAATCCGCGTCCAACGGAGAATTCAGCCATCGCAAGCAGTTTAGGGCTCAGAATGGCTTCCGCGAAGACGGGGTGCTTGGCGAGAAGCATGTTCGAGCCACGCTTCGCTTCGTTCAGATCGAGGATGGTTTGTCTGAATCGGTCGTTGAATTCATCTGTCGCCACATCGCGCACGATCGTCCAACCGTTCATTGCGAGTTCGCGACAGTTTTCGCGCAAACCTAAGTCATCAATGATCGGAGCGAGTTCATCGGAAATTGCATCCGGTGGTAGCGTGTCGAAGTACGCTTTAGGCATCGCCGTCGCCATTGTGTTTTCCTCGTCAACTCCAACTGAGCATTATCGACGGGTATGTATCGATCGGAAGAAGAATTCGAGGACCTAATCACGCAATCGTTCAAAACCACTTATACGGTAGTGGTAGGGAGAACCTCCTCAATGAAGTCAAGCATGGCTTTAACGCACTCTTCAGGTTCCTCAAGTTGCAAGAAGTGTGTCGTCTCTGGAATGAAGTCATAGTTGAGTTCAAGAATCTCGCTCATGGCGACCGTTGGCAAAAAGGAGTGCGGTTCAACTGGGTCACTGCCAACCACCTTCACGGGACAGTCCAGCGCGTCGATTTCAACCAAACTCGCATATCGCAATCCTTGTTCATAGATTTTTGCTTCATACTCTCGTGGACAACGTAGCTCCACCTCAGAGCCGTTTGCTGCCTGTCGCAAAGTAGTCTCCGCGATGAGTTCCGCAACTCCGGGACGGAGGCGCTTAAACGCCGGATTTTGGCGCAGACGTTCGGCATAACCTATTGTGGATTCAAACGTACTGCGGCGTCTCAGCGCTGCTTCAGCCATACCGCTCATGGTCCGTTCCAGCCGATCTTTGTGTCGTGGGTCGCAGCCAGGCGGGCAAAAGAAGGGATCGAACAGTACTAGAGCCGCATAAGCTCCATGAGTTTGACATGCTTCGACGGCTGCGGTCTGACCTGACAATGAGTGGAATACGCCGATACGAGGTTTCACTCCGAAACTCGCTTCAATAGCTCGAGCGATTTCGCCATTGTCCTTCACGAATGTTGGAATACTGTGTGCTTCTAACGAACTCGTCTTATTCCATCCGTGGTTACGGAAGTCGTACAGAATCAGATCGAATTGATCTTGGAGTAGCGACCAGAACGGGTAATACGCATCCGTAGCAAAACCATTCGCATGGCTTAGTACGATTCTTGTGCCATCGGGGTTGCCATGACGGCGAAGCATGATTACTGTACCGTCATCCAGAGTTGCTTCATTGACGGCTAACGGCTCAGGTACCGACCATAACGGTTCCACGTTATTCGAGACCGTCACTAAGATCGTATAGCTTCACAACACAGCATCATTCAAGGGTTGGGTTTACAACGCAAACGCGCCTTGACACTTCGACATGTCAGTAACGCCCACGACCGAAGCCGATCACGTCGAACGTCATATTAGTTGCGCGCATTCTTCGTTACATTTCGGACTGTTAGACGAGATCTGCCACCAAAGCATTATTGTGTCCACGGAATAGGTCAGTTTCGCATGCAAGTTGGTGATTCGAATCCTCGCAACTGATATCAATCAACAATAAACGCAGGATCAGATTCACTAACTTCGTCACGGTAGGCTTCCCTGTCTCTAATTCGATGTCATCGACAATACGTTCTTGCGTTCCGATACAAATGAACACATCATCACCTTAATTTGAACGCGTGACAAAGTTGGAACAAATAACAAAACGATTGCAACACAGCATTCGGTCGACGTGGGCAGTTGCGCTGACCGAAATCGGAATCAATGTTCGACTCACTCGAACGTGGTTCTTTGTGCTCGTGGTCGCCGGAGTTTCGGTCGTCTCCTACTCACTTGAGCAATTCGCTTTCTATAGGGAATTGTCGGTCATTAGCTCTAGCGTATACGAGACCGCGTCTCCGCTTTTGCTTCCGATGAACGTCTTTTCTGAATTTCAGTTTCTAGTCTCATTTGGCATCGTCTTTCTAGCTTTTGACTTCGTGTCTCGCGACAAAAGAGCACGTCTCGATGAGGTGATATCAACGCTACCGTTAACGAATGTCCAGCTAGTTTTCGGACGAGCACTCGGCATTTCAATGTTGTTCTATCTGGTTATCGCTGGTTTTATTTGTTCCTATTACCTTCTTGGCATCATTTGTGAGTTCGCGCTACCGACGACGGGATTTCGAAGACCAGAACTAACTAGCACGATCGCTACGCTGGTTCTCGACGTATTTCCTTACTTGCTATTTTGGACGTCGACGGTAATGCTCGTCACTGTGTTCGTACGGTTTCGCGCAATTGCGGCAACCGTGTCAATCGCATTGATGATCCTATTTTTTTGGTTACAAAACAACGCACCTATGTTCTCGAATTTTTTCTGGGGACTGAGTGTGCTGAACTCGCAACTACCATCGGAAATAGCGCCTATTTTTCCTTCCTCTCTGCTCACCATACAGCGGATCTCGCTCGTCTTGCTTGCATTTGTACTGCTTTATGTCGTGGCTAAGTCGTACCCGCGGCGGGACCAGACCACGAGCGCAGGCTACTTAATACCAGGAATTTTGCTTTTCGCACTCTGGTACGGTGGAACGACGTTCGTTAGTTCACAGCACTCGAATCCATTTGATGAGCGTCGGGATTTCTACACCGCTCACGAAGCGCACGCAAATTCACCGGATATCGATGCAATCGCTATGAACGGCACGATTGATCTGGACCCCGGCAGCGACATCGTCTTGAACATTGATCTGGAATTGCTAGTGAAAGAACCAGTTGATCCACTCGTTCTGTCGCTAAATCCGGGATATGAGATCGAGCGTGTCGAATTGAGCGGTGAGCCGATTACCTATGCGTTCGAGAATGGTCTGTTACTTGTGCAAACTCAATCGCTTCCAAACGAAGCAATGTCACACCTTCTGACTATTCGCGCCAAAGGAAACCTCAACACCAACTTCGTTGATTTAGAAAACGCATCTGCTTCACTTCTTACGCGAGACGAGACCAAAAGGGAGCTAGTCGTCTATGGCACTCACGCGTCAATCAACCACAAAAACTACGTAGCGCTTCTGCCAGCAGTAGCGTGGTACCCCATACCTGGCAGCCATCTCCAACGAGACACGATACAAAGTCGCCCAAGAGATTACTTCGAATTGGATCTTTCCGTAAGCGCACCGGCGAACTGGTACGTCGGAGGGCCTGGCAAAGCCAGTATCGAAGGACAAAATGAAAAGAACGTCTTCAGTTTCGCACCGAAGCGTCCGGTGCATCAGGTTGCGTTATTCGCCTCTGATTTTGAGCGACGATCGACCGAAATCGATGGCATTGAATTTGAATTGCTCGTTTCGGCAACGAACACGAACAACATCGATTTATTCACACCGATCGTTGAGGACTTGAAAACTGAAATATCTCGATTGATTGGTCACGCAGAAGAACTAGGTTTGGACTATCCGTTTGATGGTTTTTCTGTTATCGAGGTACCAAATTACCTCCACACGTTCAAACAAAGCGCACACATGCCATCGACAAGAACTCAACCTGGGATGTTTCTCCTTCGAGAAGGAAAGTTCCTATCGGCTCCTTTCCATTCAGCTATTCAGCCCCTGTATGAAGATAGTAATTTGACCGACTCAGAGAAGCGCGAAAGACACCTTTCGTATTTACTCAGTTACTTTCGTAACGACGTTTCCGGTGGCAGTGCTTTCACAGCAGCTGCGAACAATCTATTCGCATACCAGACGCATCCAAGGGGTCGAGGCGCAGAGACGATTAGCTTCGTAATAGACTACCTAATGCTCAAATTACTCGACATTGAAGGTGGTTTCCATTCCGCATACATTCTCGAAGATGCAGATTTCGCTGAGCTGACAGAAATTAGTGCGCGGAACATTGTTTCATCGTCAAACAGGAACACATTGGGTGATCTACTCTATTCCGCATTCGCAAATCGTCCCGACGTCTGGGAATCGCTTCTGCATGGCTATCAGGACGCGGATTCCGACTCCACCCCGACTAAAGCGACTCATCACCATTCTCAATTTCTGCTTGCCGCGCAAATCGGTGAGCTATTGCTCGATAAATATGGTGTAGATCAAGTCAGTCAACTGCTGGCAACCTTGAGTGATGGATTCCAAGGCGACACCTTTAGTTACGCTGACCTAATCGCAATTGCGCAAAGCCTCGAGATTCCGCTCGATGAGGTCATGGACCTATGGTTTGATGGTGTAAGACCGGCCGGTTTTAGAACGAGCGCAGCCAAGGTTGTCCGTTTGCCGGACGCAACCGACGGCACGCCAATGTATGAAAGTAATCTGTTTGTCGAAAATGCAGAACCGAACGAGGGATTCTTCAAACTCCAATTCGCGACGGAATTACAGGGCACGACAAGCGCATTTGAGTTCGATTCAACCGATCCGATTGAGCTAGCAGGAAACAGCTCAGTTGAAATCGCTATTCAAACCTCCAAGCCACTCACGTCCATGTGGTTAAGACCATATCTAAGTTTGAATCGTGAAACCTTCAAAATCCCAATCGAACGTCAAAGGCAAATTCGCAATGAATCGAGACCACCGAAACCGTTCGCCATGACCGTAAATTGGTCTGTTGACGAAGGCGATTCCGTTCTGATCGATGATTTGGACTCGGGGTTTACAGTCGATGCGGCGGAAGATGAGCCATTTTTCAAATTCGATGGTTTCTCGCTCATCTCTTATTCGTCGACGTCGAATGGCATGGACGCGGGTTTAAAGTCAGCCGGCGGTTTTTCCTATTTAAGCGAACACGACTGGATGCGCCAACAAGCTGACACTGCATTCGGCAGATATCGGAAGACGTTCGTCAGGGCAGAAAGTTTCGATTCGACACCAATGGCTCACTTTAGAGCCGACATACCGAAGGCCGGTCGATGGAAACTCGAATATCACCTGCCAGATGTTTCTGATCCGAGTGGACGAGAAGTTGGAGGATGGGGTCGATACCAGATTTTGCTGAATGAACGAAACAACTGGGGGGATTTTGTTCTTCAATTACGCGTCGGCAATGTTGAACGACCAATCGAATTTAATGGCGAAATAATGCAAGCGGGGTGGAATGACTTGGGTACGTTTGAACTTCCGAATCAGACGGTCATCTTGAGTATTTCATCCGATACGGAATTTGGCACTACCGTCATCGATGCAATTCGATGGACACCGGTAGAAACTCAAAACGACTCAATCTAGCATCCTGGACCGCCAAGCGGCATCACCAAATATCAGATATCGGAGACCCACAAAACTCGTGGACACGAAAACACGCGAAACCTGAAGTCGACTCAAACTCAACTAAAACACGAGCGCCAATTCGGCGAGTCTTCTTCAACCGAACTGCGAAACGGGCAAATATCTATACCTCCTCGTCGAGCAAAACTCCCCAATACTGACAACGATTTAGGGCTACATACCTCATTAATATCCTGATAAATCTGTTCGACCGTACTTTCGTGAAATCCCTGGTGTGTGCGATAAGACAGCAGATACGCCAGCAGAGATTCAGCGCTAAACCACGCATCTTCTAACGACACAACGATCGTCGCGTAGTCCGGTTGCGCGGAAATTGGGCAGAGACACCGAAATAAATCCGTGTGGTATCTCCCACTGATTCGACCCGCACTACGCCGCGGAGCGAGTAAATCTCGATTGACCTCGAACGATGAAACACCAAGGGGGATATAGTCGATTCGGTGCGACTGCTCGATGAAAGACAGATCAAAAGTAAAGCCGGTCGAAGCGGTATTTAGTTGAACTGCGCATTCGGTATCTAGGAGTTCACTCAACGCATGACGAATTGCGTCCTCCACTTCGTGCTTGGAATTGAACTGCTCCATCGCAAATGACATGAGGAACAGTTTCAACGACTTGCTTTCGACCATGCTCGTTGAACTGCACGGTACGGTTAGAGTCAGATCTCCACGCTTAGGTTTTCCGCGTATATCTAGCCACGTTAATTCGCTGGTTCGCCAAGTATCCGCCCCAAAACTCCCGAAATCGACCGTCCCTAATGTGTTCTGACGCTGTTCAGCGCGTTTGATCGCCACGAGTTCGGCGGCAGTGGTACCTATCGATGCGTGTGATTTCATCGTTAAGTCCGTTTAGATAGTGTCGGGTTTGCTTAAAATGATTCGCGCTTGCGGGAATAGCTCAGTGGTAGAGCACAACCTTGCCAAGGTTGGGGTCGCGGGTTCAAATCCCGTTTCCCGCTCCATTCTCAGAAAGTGTGTATCGGAGACATGGTTTACAGTTTTCCGGTGCAACGATAGCTATCCGGAAACTCGCTTCTCGATCTCATCGAACAACGCGCGTCCAACCACCTTCAGCGCAAGCGTTTCTTCAGCACCTTCGAAAATCGATAAGACGCGTGCGTCTACGAAGTAGCGACTGACCGGCGATTCCTCAGCATACCCCATCCCGCCGTGGATTTGCAGTGCCTCCCGTGTTACCCATTCCGCTGCCCTGCACGCGATTAGCTTCACCAAGCTTGCCTCGAGCTGACCTTCGCCACGGTCCATTAGTGTGGCAACAGCATAGGAGTAGCGTCGTATCGCAACGATGGAAGTCATCATGTTGACTAGCTTCGCTCGTGTCAATGGATAGGCTCGAATAGCCTTACTAAACACGACCCGATCGCCTGCGTAGGAATATGCCGCTTCAAAGGCAGCTTGCATAAGTCCAACAGCACGCGCAGCCGTCTGCAGCCTCCCGCCCGAAAAGCCTCGCATCGTATAGTAGAAACCACGATTGAGTCCCGCATCCTCCCCAACTAAAGCATCGTTGGGAACGTAGTAATCATCGTAATGCATGCTAAACGAATGCATGCCGCGATAGCCTAGGGTGGGTATCGCTTTGCCGGTCATAGTTCCCCCACCCTCTGATTTCACCGTAAACTCGTGGTCGTCAGTGCTCGGTTTTTCTATGACGAATAGCGACAAGCCTCGATGCGGCGGCATCGCCTCTCGATCGGTACGAGCCAGTACAAGGATTAGGCCTGCCTTACCTGCAAAGGTGCACCAAGTTTTTTCGCCATTTAAGAGCCAACCGCCTTCCGTTTTGCGCGCATTTAACGCGACCGACGCAACGTCCGAACCTGTATTTGGTTCGGTCACGGAGACAGCACACAGCGGGTCCCCAGCGGCAAGACCAGGCAGCCAACGACGACGTTGCTCCTCTGTCCCACCTTCCAACAAAGCTCGAACCATGATCTCGGGCCGTGTAATCAAGCTCCCTGCTGCTCCTAAAGAACCACGTGAGAGTTCCTCGGTAACGACCACCATGCCCGTCGTGTCCTCGCCGTCACCTGGCTTCAAGCCCCCGTATTCGTTGGGGACGCTAAAACCAAAACACCCCAGATCCCTAACCCCATCCAAAATTTCAGCTGGGATCATTTGATCCTTGCGATGGATGTGTTCTGCAGCTGGCACGACCACGTCATCGGAGAACTTACGTACGGACGCACGCATGGCATCCTTTTCTGAATCGATCGTATCCCATGGGATGTTCCCATCTAGCCGCTCTAATAGATCGTGGACGGGGTTTAACCGATTTGGATCACAGATATCGCGAATAAGTATCAGCGATCGTTGATTGAGACCAGTGGTTCCAGCTGAATATCTTCGAACATCCTCATCTAGCTCGCGCAAACTCTCCACAAGCCAATTCGAGACTATCTCGCCGCTCAACCGATAGTCCAGTGTATCGTGATCATCGCGGCGCTCAAATTCCTCTATCAGGTGGGCGGCTGTCCCTAGATTCGCGAAATTAAATGAATGTTTGTATACCTGTAACTGAATTTCGTCGAGGTCTCGATCCCGTAATGGCGCAAGTGCGCGATGTAACGTCGCCCACCCGTCGCTCAAGCCTGCTCGCCAATCCTGATTCATAGCGCGCAGAAGTTTACAAGCTGGATAATCTCCGCCCCAAAATCACCTCAAAAAGCAAGATTTGTCAATACTCCAAGGAATCCGTGTTCTCGATTTCGGCCGTTTTATTGCCGGTCCTTTCTGTGGTGCTCTGCTAGGTGATCTGGGTGCGGAAGTGATACGGATCGAGAAGATCGCTGGTAGTGAGGATCGATTCACTGCACCGATCGGCGAAGGTTTACCTGGGTCTGGATTTCTCCAACTGAATCGAAACAAACTCGGATTCACACTAAACCCGCGCAAACCTGAAGGCGCAGAAGTACTCAAGCGTCTGGTCGCGACTGCCGATGTCGTGGTCGCTAATCTACCGCCAGATACGCTCGTGACCATGGGCATGGACTACGAGAGCCTGAAGGCGGTCAAATCAAACATCATCTTGACGTCAAGCACTGCATTCGGATCAAAAGGACCTTACGCAACACGAGTGGGATTCGACGGGGTCGCCCAAGCCATGTCCGGCAATATGCACATGACCGGCTATGCCGATGAACCTATGAAGAACTATTTCCCGTATGTTGACTTTATGACGGGTACGCTCAATGCGCTCTCTACACTCGCAGCCATCATGCATCGAAACCAAACCGGAGAAGGGCAGCATGTCGAAGGTGCATTACTTGCGTCGGCGCTATCAATCGCAAACGGGACATTGATCGAACAGCATTTCTTAAAAAATAACCGCATCGCATCCGGCAATCGTGGCCAAACGGCTGCACCTTCGGATGTGTTTCAGACCCGCGATGGTTGGATTCTCGTTCAGATCGTTGGTAATCCGCTATACGAGCGCTGGGCTAAATTGATGGGTGAAGACTACTGGCTCACCGACGCCAAGTTTGCCTCCGATGAATCACGTGGCGAGAACGCCATCGAGATCAGCGAACGGATGCAGAAATGGACCCAGCAACGGACAAATGGCGAAGCCGTACGAACGCTCGAGGACGCACGCATCCCCTGTGGCGAGGTTCTGGCACCACAACAAACACTTGAAAACGAACAAGTCGCCGCAATGAACTTCCTTGTGGATACAGAGTTCCCAGGCGTAGAAGGGATGGCGCCGATTGCACGCATGCCGATGAATTTCTCGTCGATCGACAATTCCATTAAGCGAAGAGCGCCGTTGCTAGGTGAACACACCGACGTAATTCTTTCGGAATTGGGTTACACTGCAAAGGAGATTGCTGCTCTACACGAAGCGCGCGCCGTCTGAATATGGTTGAGTCGACTCACGAAGCCGACCTCGTGCGATCCGTACGAGAAGCATTCATGTCTCAACAAGACGAGACTTGGGACGTGCTCATACACGAGCTCGATCCAAGCGTAGAAGAACATGAACCCGAGTCTCCTGTTACCTCCGAAACCATCGCTCGCCCTCGCGTCTGTACTGAGGGTGATCTGATCGAGAAAGCGGCGTGTAATTTCACACACAGCCGCGGTGCTTCCCTACCCTCTGCAGCATCCGCACGGAATCCTCATTTGGCCGGCAAACCGTTCTCGGCATCGGCTCTATCGGTCATCGTGCACCCGAGATTGCCGCGCGTTCCGACCACCCACATGAATGTGAGGTTTTTCCACGTCGACGACGGCGAGGGTCATTGGCACTTTGGCGGCGGCATGGACCTCACCCCGCATTTCTTGTACGGAGAAGATGCGGTTACTTGGCATGAACACGCCCGCACCGCATGTCGAGATCACGCGCAATACCGACAGTTCAAGCAACAGTGCGACGATTACTTCTTTCTTCCCCACCGTAACGAGGCACGCGGGATCGGTGGATTGTTTTTTGACGATCTAAACGAACCTGACTTCGCAAGTTGCTTTAGGGTCGCACTGCAAGTATGCGAGCACTTCCGTTCCGCGTACACAACGATTTTCGATCGACGCAAAGAAACCCAGGCGAACGCAGATGACGAGTATTGGATGCTTCACCGTCGTAGTCGCTACGCCGAATTCAACCTTATCCATGATCGTGGCACCAAATATGGATTGCAAAGTGGAAGACGTGTCGAATCCGTCTTAGCGTCCATGCCGCCAAGAGCGAACTGGGTTTACGGGCAAGGTGCAGAAACCGAAGAGCAACAAAAGCTGCTGAGCTGCCTACAGAACCCGCGCGAATGGCTGTAGCGAATTAGAAAACCAGTCAACCCAATAGAATCACCGACGCCTGTCGCTAAGGCTCGACATCAGCTAAGGATGCGGTTTAAATGACTGAAGCAACTAATGCACTTCTCACACCCGCTACCGATCCCAGGGAAAGGATTGCCTCCATCGACGTATTGCGCGGCGTCGCCGTACTAGGCATCCTCTCGATCAACATTTGGTTTTTCGCGTTTCCATTCGATGTCGCGAGCAATCCGACGATCTGGGGCGAATATTTCGGTGCCGACCACGTCGCATGGTGGACGAGCTGGATCGCTGTCGAAGGTTCGCAACGTGCGATCTTTACGATGCTGTTCGGTGCGAGTGTGCTGCTCTTTACCGAACGCCTCGCAAGCGATGAAAGGCGATCAAGTCTAACGAAGATCTACTATCGCAGAACCGGTTGGTTGATCTTATTTGGACTGATCAACGGGTATATCTTGCTTTGGAATGGTGACATCCTGTTCTTCTATGGCGTTATGGGATTGTTGCTGTACTTCACGCGTGCCTGGTCGGTTCGTCGATTAGTCATTGTCGCAGTGATCGTCATTGTGTTGCTCGACCTATTCAAACTTGCCGGCACGTTAGCACAGGACTATTACGGTCCGATCGCAGAAGTAGCGCAGGAGAAAGTTGACCGAGGCGAGACACTCGGAGCTGAAGAACAAGCGGCAATCGACATCATGGCTTCGATGCCCATCGAAACCTCTTCCTACGAGGAATTAAAGTCGGAGGTCGATGCTCGAAGAGCGGGATATGTCAGTGCGTTCCTACCTAATGCCGAAAACACGACGTATTACTACTTGACGTTCGGTCTCGTATCGCTTTTTTGGGAGTCGTTGGCATTCATGATGCTTGGTATGGCTTTGTTCAAACTTCGCTGGTTTGATGCGAGTCGAGCGACCTCCTTATATGTTTCAATGCTCGTCATTGGGTTTGGCGTTGGATTAGCGGTGAATGCGTGGGAGCAATTCGACTCAATCCAAAACAACTACCGGTCCACTTTTACCTACGGTACGTATGACATAGGGCGTATGGCGATGTCCTTCGGATATATAGGATTGATCATGCTTATCTGCAAGATGGCATGGTTGCCTCGTGTCCGAGACACGCTGTCCGCGGTTGGTAAGATGGCGCTGACGAACTACATCGCACAGTCCATCATCTGCAACGTCATTTTTATAGGGTTCGGTCTGTTTGGCCAACTACGGTTCCACGAAATCTACTACGTGGTATTCGCGGTCTGGGCAGCCCAATTAATCGCGAGCCCATTGTGGCTTAAGTCTTATCGATACGGTCCGCTTGAATGGTTATGGCGACGTCTAACCTATGGAGTACCCGTACGCATCCGTCTCACCTAAAGGAAATACTCTGATTAGGCTACATGGAATCCACTAGCGACCAACGGTAGGTAACGATGCAATTTCACCCCCATCACATTCATCTCATGAGCCACGATGCGATGCAAGCGGGGCGGTTCTACGAAACGATGTTCAATGCAGAAATCGAAGAATCTAAAGGAGCGAACGGACTCCCGCGCTGCAATATGCTCATAGGCGACCAAGCCATCCTCATCTCGACTGTCGACGCAAGCGTTTCGCAACAAGCAAGCGGACCACACAGCTGCCTGGGTCTTGACCATCTTGGACTGCGCGTCGAGGATGTTGCGGTAGCTGTACGACAACTCGAAAGCAAAGGCGCGAAGATCACGATGCACCCGCGTTCCAACGGTCGTGCTACGATCGCGTTTATCGAAGCGCCTGACGGTGTCAGTGTTGAGCTTATTTCGTACGAAGGCTAGACGTTTCCGACGTGAGATTTCGATCTGGCTTCTCTATACAATAGCCGACACGAATCATTCGTGGTGTTCACCACATAGCCGGAAAAGGTAAATCGTGAGAAGACGGCGTAGTAGTCAAGAACAAGACGGTGACGAGAAGATTAATCTCACGCCAATGCTGGACGTCGTGTTCATCATGTTGATCTTCTTCATCGTCACCGCGACGTTCGTCAAGGAGATTGGCATTGATGTCAATCAGCCAGAAGACGACAAGCCACCGAACATCGACCCTGATAAGAAGAGCATCGTAGTTCGAATCACTAGTCGAGACCGAATCATCATCGGGGCTCGCGATGTGGCGTTCGAAGCGGTTCGTGCCAACATCGAGCGTTTACACGCTGAAAACCCCGAAGCGCCTGTTGTCATCCAACCGCACGACGACTCGACGGTCAATACCATCACACATGTGATGGACTCGGCGCGTCTTGCTGGCGTTCCTAATCCGACATTTGCTTCAGGTCCGGGTTAACGGCAACACCATCCCAGCGACTTGCGTCGCTCTAAAACAGGTGTAACAAACCCGCAATCGTGCCGGTTAAGCACGCTACGAGTGTGCCGGAAATAAGCGTACGCGGACCTAACTGCAACAACTCGTCTCGACGTTCTGGTACGATCGTCGACACGCCGCCAATCAGGATGCCGACGCTGCCCAAATTGGTAAACCCACACAACGCATATGTCATGATCAGCGACGTGTGTGGTTGCAGAGTCGGTCCGACTTCTCCGAGTTGGAAGTACGCGACTAATTCGTTCAGGACGAACTTGGTGCCAAGCAAACTGCCCGCAGCAGCAGCGTCCTGCCATTCCACACCCATAGCCCATGCCAAGGGTGCGAACACCCATCCGAGAATCGTCGCAAGTGTCAAGGGCTCGTAGTCATCAGCAACGGTCGCGCCAAACAACTCTCGTATTGACGTATCACCCCAACCAAGGAGTAGATTCACCAGCGCGACTAGCGCGATTAGTGCAATCAACATCGCGCCGACGTTGACGACCAAACGAACGCCAAATGTCGTACCCGTCGTTATCGCGTCGACCGTACTGTCATAGCTCAGACCTTCTTCACTCATTTCGTCGACCCCTGTGATCTTGTCACCAGGGATCATGATCCGCGCGATCAAGATAGCACCAAAGATGTTGATCATCGACGCCGTGATGATGTGTCCGATCGCATCACCGAGCACGTCACCGAGAATGGCAGCGTACAAACCCATGATGGACCCCGCCACCGTTGCCATGCCACATGTAATCACCATGAAGAACTCGGAACGCGATAACGAATTCAAATAGGCTCGAATGACGAGCGGCGACTCAACCATGCCGACAAACAAGCTGGCCGAAGCGGCTAACCCAACAGCACCGCCGATATGCAAGCTTCGTTGCATGACCCAGGCGATTCCCTTGATCACGCGTGGCAATATGCCCCAATGCCAGAGCACAGCAACCAAAATACTGAAAACAAGAATCTGAGGCAGAATTACGAACGCAAACATAGGTACGTAGGCGTTCTCGCCTAAAACGAACGGATAGTCCTCGGGAAATACGTTCGCGTCAGATCCTAAGTAGCCGAAAACAAATCGCGTTCCTTCCATCGTCGCAGATTGAATCCCTGCGAATACGGTTGTAAGCGCTTGGAGTACCTCATAGATAAACGGTACCTTGAGCAGAATGAGCGCAAGTACGATTTGAGCGGCGAGCGTCAAACCTACGGTTGTCCAACGCACCTCACTCTTTTTTTCACTAAATCCCCATGCGATCAGCAAGATGACCGCAATACCGAGAATACCTTGTAATCCGGACAAAATAAAAGTCTCACTCGTATTCGTGGCACAATACTAATTGTCCGTTAAGGTTCGAAATGTCCACCATCCTTGTTGTCGGCACTTATGCCATAGACTTCGTCGGAAAATATCCCCGCCCGTTTTCGACGTTGCCTGAACCAAAGGCGTTGAACCTATCAATTCAGCTAAGCGGCTTGCGTAAAGGTTTCGGAGGGTGTGCGATGAACATAGCTGTCACTTTGCACAGACTCGGACACCATGCGATTCCGTTCGCGGATGTAGGTAGCGCGATGGATGCGGACTACGCGAGGCATCTGATCGATGTTGGTTTAGATCAACGTGGGCTAAGGCAAACGAGCGAAAATGCACTTAGTGCTCACGCCCTAATCCTCACCGACCCTGAGGAAAATCAATTCACAGCTTTCTATGCGGGAGAACCAAAGACGAACTTTCGAGCTGACCTTGAAGCACTTATGGATTCGCTCGCAGAACCGATCGAGTTCGTCGTTATTGCACCAATCGAACCTCAGTACATGATTCCGGCAGCAAACGCATGCAGGGATCGAGGACTGTCTTTCCTGTGTGATCCTGGTCAGTGTACGACTGCGTTCACGCCCGATGATTGCGATGCACTGGTAGAAGCGTCTTCAGTGATGTGTTTTAATCGCTTTGAACACGAGATTTTCGAAAACCACGTTAAAGACTTAGATCAAAGATTGGACTTGACCATCGTGACCCAAGGGTCAGACGGTGTGCGCTTCAAATCAAACGGATTGTGGCATCGCGAACGTGCCGCACAACCGCGACAGCGCATTGATCCGACAGGATGCGGTGACGCGTTTCGTTCCGGTTTAGTACATGCACATCTATTGAACGCGTCTTGGCAAGACGCAGTTCGCGCCGGTTGTGTGCTTGCAACGATAAATCTCGAGCACGTTGGAACACAAAGTCATGACCCTAAGGACTTTCGGGTTCGTTACGTCGACGAGTGGAACGATTGTCCTGAGTGGCTTGAGAACACAGTGTGACAGGTAACGTCATCGTATTGAACGGCACATCCAGTGCGGGTAAGACGACGCTGGCTAAGGCGATACAGACATCCGCGGAAGAACCTTATCAGTTATTCGCGTTTGACCAGTTTCGTGATGGTTTGCCCGATCGATTCCGAGGTTTGAATTCACCAGAAGGGTCACCTGGCTATTCGGGGTTGAACGTCGTCGCAGCACCGGACGACGGTGTCGTCAAAGCCTATATCAAGCTAGGTTCACACGCACTAACCGCGCTGCATGGCATGCATCAAGCGATCGCCTCATTCGCTCGTACAGGTCACCATGTCATCGTCGATCACTACGTGAACCATCCTCACGCTGCCGATGACTTAGTTACGACGTTCGCAGATTTAAAAACAACGCTTGTGCGAGTCGTTTGCGACCTCCCAGAGCTGCTACGACGCGAAGGCTTGCGACCCGGTCGTTTTCCGGGTACTGCTGAAACGCAACGGGACATCATGAACGAATGTTTCAAATATGATCTCAGCGTAGATTCAACTCATACGCCCGCAACAGTTCTTGCCAGGGAAGTACTGGCATTCGTAGCTAATCAAACAAAAGGAACTACCATCGATGACAAGGTCTGAGCGCCTATCTGCACTTCGCGGGATGATCGAAGACGCCGAGAACATTGTTATTTTTACGGGCGCTGGAGTAAGTACCGAGTCAGGCATTCCAGACTTTCGTAGTCCAGGTACCGGCTTATGGACCAAAATCAAACCCACCGACTTCAACGATTTCGTAGGTTCAGCGGAAATCCGAAAGAAGTCCTGGGAACGGAAATTCGATGGCGAAGACAAAATGGCACAAGCGTTGCCGAACCGCGGTCATCGAGCGATCGCACATCTGATGGATATTGGTAAAGCGAGCATCGTAGTTACCCAAAACGTTGACAACCTGCACCAAGCTTCAGGAGTACCCGACGACAAGGTTCTCGAGCTCCACGGTAATGCGAAATTTGCTAAGTGTCTAACTTGTGACGAGCGTTACGAACTGGAAGACCTCGAAATTCAATTCCGTGTGGAAGGTGAAGTTCAGCCTTGTGCGATCTGCGGCGGAATCATCAAGACCGCCACGATTTCATTCGGTCAAGCACTGCCTCAAGACGTGCTGATGTACGCCGTCTACGCAAGCGAGCATTGTGATCTGTTCCTAGTAGTCGGATCTTCTCTACAGGTTTATCCTGCCGCAAGTCTGCCAGAACTCGCAAAACGAAGTGGTGCCAACCTCGTGATCTTGAACCGCGAACCAACGCCTTTAGATGTAATTGCTGACTTAGTCGTGAATGACGAAATTGGTCCGACACTAGGCGAAGTTGTTGGGGTGAACTAGCTATCGCATAGTCGTCATTAAGCGGTCAGCAAAGCGTTCGATGTGCATAAGTTGATTACATAGGAACACTTCTGTACAGAAAGGTGCGAAACGAATCATTTCAGAGTCTCCTTCACGCCACTGCGAGCGTACTTCCGGATTCAACCAAAACAGCTGCTTCACTCGTTTCGACACCTCCGCCAGAACGGCGACACCGGGATCATAAAAATTCGAACGTGCATCACCGAGAACGATGACCGTTGCGCGTTTGTTAAGGTCCTTTCCGACTAGCTGACGAAAGTCAAAAAAAGCTCGGCCGTAGTCAGTGTTACCTTTCCCCCAGTCAAACAACGCTTCCTCAATCGCTGTTTCCGATGCCTTATTACGAAAAACTTCGGTTACCTCACCGAGTTCACTTGAGAACGCAAATGCTCGGACGCGTGGCAAGATGTCGACTAGCTCATAAAGAAACAACAACAGAAAACGAGCAATACTTGAGACCGAATTGCTGACATCGCAAACTACATAAATCGTCGAAGGTTCTTTGCGCACTTTTCGCCAGTGCAGTTCGTAAACGTTACCGTCGTATGCCATGTTCTGACGAATCGTTCGCTTATATTCAAGGAGTCCGCGTTGCGTTCGTTTGGCACGTCGCCGATACGCCTTACTAAATTGCTTAGCCAATCGTTCAACAACGCGTCGCACCTCGACGTAATACTCGGGTGGAAGTCGATTCAGATGCCCGGCAAGTGCTGCCTCGAGTATCGCACGCTTCGAAGTAGGATCTACATGAAGTCGATATTGACCGTCGACATAGTCCTTAACTTGCTTGTAGAGATATTGCCTGACATACCGCAATAAAGGCGCTATACCTGGATCTGGATCGTTCGTAAGGTACTCGTCAAGTCTAGGCAAGCCCATCGAGTTCGCTATTTGCATCTCGAATGATCGTTTCTCCCGCAGCGCAGAAATGTCGTCGATGTGTAGTTGACTAGCTGCTTGCTGCATCATCTCAGTTAGCAGCTCACGATTCCCATCGAGCATCTCGCTGATGCCTTCCGCGAGAGGGGATCCTAAACGTGCTTGCGTTTCAGAATCGAGTGCGTGACTTTCAAAGGAGTTGAGCATGGCACGCTTCGGCGGTTCGCGGAAACCTAACTGCTCAAAGAAACGGTCAAATGTGTCTTCGAACGCCATCTTTTCCGGCAGAGTTTTCGCGAGCGCAAGTCCTAAGGCATTCTTTAAAAAATCGCGGTCTGAGATGCCGATACGACTGACTACCGCGAACGCATCGAGAGTTTCCGCGGGAGATACGCGGATATTCGCCTTGCGCAGGGCGCGCACAAATCGCGCAAACGTGACTTCCATCCGTCAAGTATTATGAGTTCGAATTTAAGGAATCGGTCGCGATCCTATATGCAGGACACCGCGGAAGTCATCGATCGCGCAAAAGAGCTCTTACCTGACGCTCAGCATGTCCAAATCATTGAGTATCTCGAGGGTGGCTGGAGCAACCGTAACTATCACATACGGATCGATGGTGTCGATGCCGTTATGCGTCTCAAAAATCCACTATCCGTCGCTCCAGATCGCGAATATCTTTACCTTGCGAACCCACTCGCGCCTCAAGTGCTTGCATACGACCGGGCATGTGGCGACATGATCACGCGTTTCGTTCACGGTGATCTTCTAGTCAACTCACCCATAACACCGCAGGTAGCCGCTTCGTACATGCTCGAGCTCCACGCACAGATTCCGAGTGGCATAAGAACCTACCACGCAGAACCCATCATCGATGGTTACCTTGAAGGACTTAAACTCCGAGAGGAACTTGACTCTATTTATCGCTCGTTGCGGTGGGAACCGCAGAAGCTTTGCGGTTGCCACAACGAACTCAACGACTGGAATGTGATCAAAACTTCAAACGGTTTCTGCACACTAGATTGGGAGTCGGCGGGTGATAACGACCCGATTTTCGATGTAGTCGGCCTGTGCTATGGATTGGAGTTCGGTGATTCGGCATTCGCCCAGTGCATTAACTGTTACGATCCGGACGTTGAACCCGAGCACGTCCGACGAACGCGTATCCTCTATCAAATCCGCGAACACGCTTGGGCACTAGATCGATTACGCCATGGCAGCAATCACGAAGGTATCGTAAAGCAGAGACAAGACACCGAAATTGAAATCGAGCGTCTAATTGCCGCTTAGGTTGTCGTCGTCCCCGTATTCGGAAATTACGGATTGATCACGCCGTTCGATATAAGGCAGTCAGTCGCACATCCAGTGCGCTCACGACCTTTACCTTTGACAACCGAATAGTCAAACCCCAATTCACCTAGTACCCGCTCGTAGACCTCGAAAAGATGAGAAAGATCTGATCTGGATTCACGTTGCGGATCGTATTCCCACGATAAATCAGGATACGTAAGTAAGTAGCTTCGTGAAGCCTGCTGCTTGAGATGCCGATCTATGTATGAGGGAACGTACCCGAATTTCTCAGCAAACCAAACGCGTAATACCACGCCGTCCGTATCCAGCACGCCAAAGTACGGTTCGGCATTCAGGAAGTCCTGTTCCCGATAAAGTTGCTCTCGTGCAACAATGTGGACATCTTCCTCAGTGTAGTTCGTGTCAGTTAGAAACTCACGCGCATACTCTGGTAACCATACGCCATGGTGCAACTTCGCGAGCTCCTTCGCCAATGTGGTCTTACCAGTCGACTCGGGACCAACGATGGACACCACTCGCAATCGTGCGCTATTCAAGACAATTCATCCTAACAATGGTTCGCGCGGTCTTACGTCACCATACTTAGTTGCTTTATCGCACCTGGAATTTTGGTACCCTTGCACAGGTCTAATCTGCCGTAGCACTTATTTCTACTCCAAATGCCACACACCATCGCGATTGTCGAAGACGAAATCGATCAACGTAAGAACTATCGAAACGCTATTGAAAAGAAAGGGTACGACGTGATTGAGTTCACCGACCGCCGGTCAGCGTTAGAAGGTCTTGAGAACAGAAAACCTGACCTAGCTGTCCTCGACATTATTCTCGGCGATGACGAGGATGGAGGGTTTGATTTGTGTGCCGATCTTCTAACCCGATTCCCTAAGTTACCGATTATTTTTCTAACCGAACGCATCAACGAAAACGACAAGATTAATGGTCTACGGCTTGGCGCGTGGGATTATTTGCCAAAGCCAATTTCGTTGGACTACCTCGTCGCACGCATCTCGTCGCTGATACGAATACACGAAGCGCGTCTCGAACCTGAACCTGATCTTTCACAATCTAAAACAATCGGCAAACTGACGATCGACAATGAAAGCTTGCTTGTCTCATGGGACGACGAGCAGATCAACCTCTCCGGTACGGAGTTTCGGATGCTCGCACGGCTTGTCGCAATGCCAGGTTCAGCCGTAAGCTACGAAAATCTCAAAGAAGCAACCATGCACAACGTGGTGACGACCAACACTATTAACACTCACATGCGCAACATCCGTAAGAAGTTTGAAAGCGTCGACCCTCAATTCGCCGCGATAAAAAGCGAATACGGGTTGGGCTACCGCTGGTCAAGCGGCTAGCGACGTCACTAAAACATGGCTCTACCTGGAGCGACTCGCGGTCCTCGACTCGTCAGCAAGCTCTTTCTCATAGGGCTCGTGCTGCTGGCAGTGCCATGGTTGTCCTATGTACAGCTCGTCGAAATGGAACGACTACTAATCCAAGGACAACAAAACGCGCAGCTACTTATCGCTCGCGGCGTCGCCGCGTTGTTCAATGAGCGGGATGATCTTTTCAATGAACTCCCTGTGAGATTGGAGGAATATGAGTCGCTTTACGCCGTGCCACTGTATGAGTCCATTCGAATTGACGGTTCAGTAGTCGACTGGGACGAAGCCGCGCTAAAAGGAAGTCGTCGGTTTAGTCAGCAAGGCGAAACAGACGCATCTTTTGAGTTGAACCTCGGAGAGCAGGTCAACGAGCTCTATGGCTATCTCGATATCAAGGATGACATAGCCGTCTATCGAAATCAGTCGGATCTCAGCCTAAACACGGCTGATCACGTACGCATCGAATTTACTGATACCACCGGACAGCGTGCACGAATTGCATTGACGTTCTCGACACCGGGATTTGGGACCGGCTATCTGATGACGACTGATTGGCGAACACCGCTCGACTGGACGCCGATCAACGACGTGATCGGATCTTTGGAACGGAGCAACGACGGCTATCAGGTTGAATTTCGGATGCCCATCGCGAAGATGGCTCACGGGCGCGATTTCCACATTTCTTTCGTAGATGTCGACGATGTAGATTCCCGCCAGCAGCGCGCGATCGTTACGACGGCGGCAGCTTCACCCGACATGAAACTCAACTTAGTCGTATTGAGATCCATTGAAGCGATGGATCTCATTGCAGGTCTTGAGTATGTAGATACCAAGATAGTCGTATACGACCAGCAGCAGCGTGTTCGTGGTGAAAGCGACCCCGACACGTCAACGCGCAACAACGAAGGCACGGCTGCGACAGGTCTTATGAGTGGTTTCGAGTTTATTCGCCCCCTAGTCCACCTTTTGACGCTGGGTGAAACGTGGACCGAGTTTTCGGTAGAAGACTCGAGAGAGCGATTTAGTCGTGCTATTGAGGATGCATTAGCTGGCAACCCTACGGCAATTCGACATTTATCCGATGCGGGTATACCGACGGTAATGGCAGCGTATCCCATTCGCTCGCAGAACGAAACACTCGGTGCCGTCACGATTGAATCCGATATCAATCAAATCCTATCGTTTCAACAGTCCGCACTGCGTCATATCGTATTCGTATCCGGATTGACGTTGCTGTTTATTCTCGTCGTAACGGTCGGATTCTCTGCCCGCTTGGCGTATCGAATTAGACGATTGCGTCGGGAAGCGGCGGGGGCGATTGATGAATACGGGCGATTGACCCGTACCTCCCTCGAAGCCGAGGTACATGCAGGAGACGAAATTGGGGATCTCGCTCGCGCGATCGACAGCATGCTGACACGTCTAAAGGAGCATAGTGCATTTGTCGAACGCATGCCCCGCACTTTACGTCATGAGGTCAACAATCCACTCAATACACTCAGCACGTCACTAGAAAACTTAGGTCAAGCCGAAACCCAAGCTGAGCGGGAGGAGTGCATCAACAGTGCGCAACGAGGTGTCCAACGCATCGGTGCCATCGTGCAAAATCTTGCTGACGCATCGAATCTCGAAGATGCACTTCGAAGTGAAGAACGCGAACCGTTCGACATTCAAGGACTCTTGAAAAGCTATGTCGAAAACTTGAATCGTGGTCGTGATACACCGCTGTTCGTTTATAGCGGCGTTAGGGAACCGGCGATGGTTTCAGGTTCGGATATCCACATCGAGCAAATGATGGACAAGATCGTCGACAACGCCATTGATTTCCATCGACCGAACAGCCAGATCAAAATAAAACTCGAGGCATTCGAAAACCTAGTGAGAATTACAGTCGGAAATCGTGGTCCTACACTCGGTGAAAGCACTCACTTAATGTTTGAACGTTTGGTCAGCCGGCGAAGCAGCAAATCGACATCGCACTTCGGTCTCGGTCTCTATATCGTTCGAGTGATCGCAGAATATCACGGTGGAACCGTTAGGGCGTTCAATCTACGTGATCAATCTGGCGTCCTCATCACGGTACAGCTACCGAGATTTCGTGCGTCACTTGCTAGCGCGGCTTAGGTGTTCCACCTAATTCAGATAAAACGGCGCTTCTAACGAAGGTAGACCTTCGCAGCGAACAAGCTCTTTTTCCAGCATATACAAAACTGCAGCATAGACGCTTCGAGCAGCGGCAGGATGCAGTCGTTGATCCACATCACTATACATGATGGGCACCATCTCAGCAATGTGATGCCGCCTTTGCTTTAGTTGCTCGATAATCTGGTCTTCACGTTCAAGTCGATGTGCGACAAACGCCTCTACATGCGTCTGTGGTTGAGTAATCGCCGGTCCATGAGTAGGCCAATAAGTCTCGTCGGAATTCGCTAACAGCAATTCGAGGCTCTCCATGTAGCTGGCCATGTCGCCGTCAGGTGGTGAAATCACGCTAGTAGACCAACCCATCACGTGATCGCCCGTAAACAACACACGCTCGCTCGCCAACCTATAACAGATGTGGTTGGACGTGTGTCCTGGCGTATAGACGCATTCAACTTCCCAATCGCCATCGCCAATGCGATCGCCATGTCGTACATGCTCGTCCGGCCGGAACGCCATATCGCCACCTTCCTCAACAACGACCTCGTCCTCCGTGTTTTTTCCTGCGCCATGGGGACCAAAACCAAATGTGCGAGCGTCACAGTGTTCGCGAAGCAATTCGGTCGCAGGCGAATGGTCGTTATGCGTGTGCGTGATTAGGATCGACGTGATTTGTTCGCCTTGTGTAGCCGCGAGGATCGCATCGACATGGCGTGGATCGCGCGGTCCCGGATCGATAACGGCGACGCGCCCACGACCAACAATGTAGGTACCGGTCCCAGTGTAAGTAAATGCACTTGGATTCTTGGCAACCACGCGTCGTATTTGTGGGCTCAATTGATCGCACTTGCCGTACTCGAATTCGATGTCCCTAACAAACGGGATATTCGTCGCCATGTGGAATTGGAAGCAAAAATAGAAATGCGATTTTAGGCGTGTGTTTTATGGAGTCGCATCCATCGCGACTTGTGCTGCTAACGTGGAATAGGTAGTCGCTACGTCGTCAAGGCCAAATGTTCGCGCATCTGACGCTACAGCCGACAATCGTGCCACACATTCAGTGAAAAGTTCGCTGATACGAGCGTTCGACGCATCCAATTGTCGAGCGTTGCGAAGCGCGACTAGTGCATTGTTATTGGATGGCTCGGTGATATATCCATCCGCGATCAGACGCTCTGCCAATACGACAAAGTCTGCCGCTTCAGAGATGTTGTCCAGTTCACTTGCCAACGACGATTCCATCTGCATGATCGAAGCTGGATAGAGACCTACGGTTTTGGCACGCTCAATGATGTGACGAATCTCACCGAATTCACGAGACTGTAAATGCTCATCGAATTGCGCAACCACTAAGTTACTCACAGCGGCCAAACCACGGAGTGCGATTTCGTTGTCCGGGTCCGTGGTCAACACACTATGGAAGAGCATTGCTGCATTCCGCTGAGGTGGGTCAATCAGTTGTCCGGCGCGGCTCAAATCGCTAGCCTCTGCGAGACGATCCGCTATCTCTTCCTGAAGCGTCGCAGCACGCTGTATTCGTTCACGTACCGTCGCCAACTCAAAGTAGCTTGAATTAGCAAGTCCCGCTTTGCTCAACGAGTCCATAGCTGCTTGGAGGTTTCCCAACTCAATCTCCCGCGTCGCAACAGCGGAAAAGTGTGCTGCTAACTTGTCAAGCTCACTTGCCGCGACAATACTTGCCGGATACAGTCTTATTACCTCTCGAAATTGACCTAACGCGATTTCAGCAGAAGCTTCTGGCTGATGTGCGTTGACTCGCAACAAAGCGAGTGTATCGGTCTGCAGTTGCAACGCATAGCGTCGTGTCTGGAGTTCGTCAAACATCGTCTGCAAACGACTATCGTCAGGAAAAATCTCGAGAAGGTCGTCGAGGCGATTCTGTGCGATGTTTAGATCATTCTGGGTAAGTGCTGCGGCGAAATCGTCCTCCCAGCTGATTCTTGCACTATTGATAGCTTCTATCGCGTCCTCATCCTCGGGCTCGATAACAAGCACAGCTTCGTAAGCAGCAACGATGGAAGGTAAATTCTGATTCGGATCCGCAACTAGTGCTTCTGCATTTAATCGCGCCTCAACGAGAGCCGCATTCTCCAAAATCCCGTACTCGGCGAGTACCCGTTTAGTTACTGGGATTTCGTAAAGTCCAACCGCGAAGCTCCAGAGTCCGACAACGAACACGGTATACACCACGGTCCAATGAACGGCAGACGCTCTGCGGAGTGCGCGTGACCGCTCGCTTGATGAATCGTTAGCCTCCGGATAGGCGGGAAGTACCGCCGAGATTTCTGCAGTCGAAATGAGGTCAGATTTAACAGCGACCGTGTTCAAATTCCCCATCGCATTGAGCGAATCCAGTGCATTTTTGACCTGCGAGATACTTGGTATACGATCTTGAGGGTCGTATGCCACCATGCGTTCGATCAAATCCTGAAACGTCGCATGTTGAGGTCCAAACGGAGGTAGCGCATCAGTAGCACCCCGCGTGCGTGGCTCATCGGAATCAGCCCAACGCCAAGGAAGATCGCCATTCAAAATGCGGTACAGCAGCATCCCGAGACTGAATATGTCACACTGCGCGCTCAATGGCTCACCGCGAACAACTTCCGGTGCACTGTAGCCAGGCGTGAATCGACGCTCGAGTTGGTCAGGCTCAAAGTAGCTACAGTCGATCAACACGGGCGACCCCATATCGTCAAACACTACGTTCGCGGGCTTGATATCACCGTGAGTTCGGTCGTGAGAGTGCAGGGCGGCCAATGCATCACAGATGGATATCGCAATGCGCATCATCCTTGCCATCGACAAACCAGACGCTAGCATGTCTCCGAGACTCCCACCCGGGTAATAAGGTGTTACAACGTAGGCGCTCGACCCAAGTAGCCCTACGTCTACGATCTCGCAGAGGTTAGGGTGACGTATCGTTCGTAACGATTCAAGGGTCTCAACGTATCGATTCTGACTTTCGGGATCGCTGTCGAACGCTTGAATCCGCACGACAAAATGTCCCAATTGTTGCTCACCCGTTGCCAAATGAAGTTCGTGATTAGCACTGGCCTCTATGCGCTCGGTTAGCTGATACCCAGAGATTTCCATCTAGTCCGACGACTCCCCGGCGAGAGAACTGATGATTCCTGAAACCATATGACCTACGACGAATCGGCCGTTATTGATGTAGGCCAGACCATCCAACCTAACAGCCGTCCCTGTCCCGTGCGCCAACCCGTTAATACACTGGTTGCTCTCGAACATCCAACGATAACCCTCAATCTCTAGTCGACAACGACTCACTTCAGCGAGAGGTTTCCGCACGACCAACTCGCCAGCATTCCATTGCTGGAATTCCTTTATCCCGTCCGCGTATTCGAACACACCATCCCCGTGCCGCTGATTCGACTCGAAGAAACCACGATAACTTGACCCGTCCGCGTTGTCATAAATGCCAAAACCATGTCGTTCGTTCTGTCGAAACGCCCCAGTGTACCTTCTCCCGTCTGGCCAGATCATCACGCCGAGACCGTGACGTTTGCCGTCCTCGATCGTCCCGGTGTACGAGACGTTACCGTTTTGCCAAAAGAACGTCCCAGTTCCCGTAATAGCGTTCGCGTTGAACGTACCAACATATACATCGCCGTTCGGCCATTCCAACGTACCGTAGCCCTGCATCTGACCTTCAATGAATGTGCCTTGATAGCGTCGTCCGTCCGCAAATGACAATATTTCGTCGTTACCTGAAGGGAGATTGTTCGCGAACTCGCCCTCATAAACCGAGCCGTCAGCGTATGTGAGTTTGCCGAACCCTTCGCGTAAACCGTTAACCAGCGGTCCTTCGTATACATCCTCAGTAGATTTCGATTCCACCTCCGCATCTTGTGCGATTACATCAACGTTCAATGGCAATACGGTCGCAACCGTGAACAACACAACGTAAAGCTGCTTTAAGGCGCTCCTTACACTTCGCACTCCCGTTTGCGTTCGAGTCATAGTGGATCCCGTCCTATTGGTATTGATCTGCCTCTGCATTGGCTCGATCGCGGGTTTCCTTGGTGGCTTATTGGGTTTAGGCGGTGGCGTAATCGTTGTCCCAGCGCTCATATTGCTCTTCGACACCGTGGGCACGTTTGATGCAGCCGAATATCCGGAGAACACCGTCGTGCTCGTCACACTTGGAACATCAATGGCATCGATCGTCTTCACGACGCTTTCATCGTCAATTGCACAGTTTCGTCGCAATGCGGTGGACTGGGAAATCGTAAAAAACTGGGTTGTTTATCTGATTCTAGGCGTATTGCTCGCAACCGTAATTGCAACGCATCTTCCGGCCGCTGCTACCAAGTTGTTTATCGGCCTGTTTATCGCCGCTATTGCAACAGTCATGATCACAAATTGGGTACCAAAGATTCGAAACGGACCGCCTGGTCGTGGTGTAACCGGCATGCTCGCTTCAGTGGGGGGTGTGATTTGCGGTCTGGCTGGTATCGGCGGCGGCAACGTCGTTGTACCGACACTCTTGTTCTTCAATACGAAGGTCGTCACCGCCACGGCGGCGGCGAGCACGCTTGGTATTGCGATCTCAGTCGCAGGAACGATTGGATATATCTTAAACGGGTTACCAGTCGACGTTCCCCAGGCGATTGGATACGTCTATCTTCCCGCATTGATTCCGCTGGCGATCGCATGTTCCTTGTGTGCCCCAATCGGTGTTCATGTTGCTCACAGCGTGCAAGGACATAACCTGCGTCGCGTATTCGGTATTGTGATGTATTTCGTAGCGGCGAGAATGATTTACAGCGCGTTTTGAGACGGTACCGGCATCTGTAGTTGCCGAATCTGAATTGAGGCTTTGCCTCCAAGTCCTACTGCATCACTTACGACCACCATGGGTGAGCCTTCGGGCAGTTTCTCGCGCCGAAGCAATGACTTAATGCAACGTTGGATGGTCTTCTCTGGATTGCTGCTGAAATCTATACGGTATGCATATACCCCACGATTGAGCGCTAAACGGCGTCGTGTGTGACTTTCGTTGCTAAATGCAAAAATAGGTACGGTCGGAGGTGCGCAATTCGTCAGGATATCTGCCGTCCACCCACTTCGTGTAATCACGATGATCCCGGTTGCAGAAATCCGCTCTGCGAGTTCAACAGCTGACCACGCGAGTTGCTGACGATGGCTGTCACTTGATTGCGAACGCGCGAAACGAAGTCCCGGCAGCTGTTCCTGTGCTTCAGCAACGCGACGTACGTATTCAACCGCTCGCACCGGATATGCGCCAATACTCGTTTCGGCACTCAAGAGAATCGCGTCCACTTCCTGTTCGACCGCGTTCGCAACATCGTGCACTTCAGCACGCGTTGGAATCGGGTGTTCAACCATCGACTCGAGCATATGCGTGGCAACGATGCAACGACGACCTGCTCTGATCGTCTTTTCAACAATGGTTCGCTGCAGAAACGGCAATTCGGCCATGTCCGTTTCGATGCCGAGATCACCACGAGCTACCATCACTCCGTGAGCTTCGTTAGCAATCTCCTCAATGTTGTCGACACCTTCCTGGTTTTCGATCTTTGCGATGATCTTTACCCATCGATGGCGTTCACCTATGACTTCCCGCATTTCACGTATGTCATCAGCGGTTCTCACAAACGATTGCGCAACGTAGCTAATCGCGTTTTCGACTCCAAATCGAATATCGTCCACGTCTTTAGACGTGATCGACGGCAACTTTACATGTACGCCAGGTAGATTAACGTGCTTGTGACTCTCGAGTACGCCACCATCAACAACTCGGCACATCAGGGCATCCTGTTCGCAGGACTCGACCCGTAGATTTATTAGTCCATTGTCCAGCCGAATCGTATCACCAACCATGACATGATCATTGAAGTCTGGATAGTTGACTTCTATACAAGGCGAAGCAGTTTCGGCTGCACCATTTGCAGATGAAGAAATCCACGCATCGTCACCGCGCCGGAGCTTCATGGGCATCTCCAATTGACCCGTTCGAATCTCTGGTCCGGAGGTATCGAGCAATATCGGCACGGTGTAAGGCGAATTGCGGTTAAGAGTACCTACCCACCGGATCGCTCGTTCCGCATCCTCGTGACCCGAGTGGGACATGTTGATACGAAGCACGTTCATACCCGCTTCATACATGCCCTTAATGGTTTCCCAGCTATTTGAAGCCGGTCCCACGGTACAAATGATCTTAGTGCGTCGCATGTGAGTCACGAGAATTGCTCGATTAATAGAAATCGACTATGACGAGCACGGGTGAGAGTTGAAAGGAAGCCGTCCATGGCATCCACCCCTGATGTACGAATGGGAATCGAGGCATCTAGCCCGACGTGCTTCATGCACGCCATTCCGCATTGATGTGAGAATCATAGTACGCAAGCTACTTTTTAGCTTGCGTTTAGACCAAAAAATCGCGACTTTCGACCAACGATGACGAAAAAAGCGTGCACCGAGCGCTAACTCAACTGAGAATCGTCACTTATCTAGTGCGATCCTCCGACAACAAATTTGCCGGCGCTTCAAGAAGCACAAGACGACAAACACAAACTCAGGCAAGAACTGGACGAATTCTGAGAGAGAATGAACAGTTAATGTTCATGCCAACATGAACTGATACGTTGCTTAGTATCCCTGCAATTCCCCGTAACGATTACGATGAAAGTACATATCACCGAACGTCTGTTCCGCGACTGCGGCGCGTTTGAGATAAAACCCAATATCAAACTCATCGGTCATGCCAATCCCACCGTGCATCTGAATTCCTTCGCGCGAAACTGTGTGGAACATCTCCCCCACTTTCGACTTAGCAAGGCTTGCGAGAATAGCGATCTCTGACGGTGATCGACCTTCATCAAGCGCGGTTAACGCCTCCAAGACAACCGATTTAGAGAGTTCCACCTCGCAAAACATATTGGCCGCACGGTGTTTTAGAGCTTGGAATGAACCGATAGGCACGCCAAACTGCTCACGTTCTTTTAAATACGCGATCGTACGGTCAAAGCACTCCTGAGCACTTCCTAGCATTTCTGCCGACAGACCGATGCGCGCTATATCAAGCGCCGCATCAAGTACATCCGCGCCCTGACCCGTTTCACAGATCACCGCGTCTGCGTTCACGCTAACGTTGGAAAGTTCGATATTTGCAGCGTTCCGACTATCGACCATCTTGGTACGGGTCACGCTGACACCATCCGCGTCTCGATCTACTAGTACTAAAGTCAACCCATCCCGATCACCAGCCTCTCCAGCCGAGCGTGCGACCACGATGAGTTTGTCCGCGACATGACCGTCAAGTACAAACGTCTTGTTCCCATTCAAGACGACGCCGTCACCCGAACCCTCGGCAGTTGTCGCAACACCATAAGGGTTATGACGATGGGACTCTTCCAGCGCAAGCGCGAGTAGTAGGTCACCGCTCGCAACTTTCGTTAGTAGTTCCCGCTTCTGCGCATCATTGCCACCAAGATTAAGGATCGTGCCTCCCACCCAAACGCTCGCAAACAATGGGGAGGCGGCAAGATGACGACCAAGTTCCTCTGTCACGACGCCCAGCCCCTTGTAGCCAAATCCTAAGCCGCCAACCTCCTCTGGGAACGGGATTCCCGCCCAGCCAAGTTGGCTCATCGATTGCCACGTATCCCGATCGAAGCCATCCGCACTCTCCTCGTCACGAAGTTTTCGCAACTGGCTGATTGGGGTGTTGTCCGTGCAGAACTCCTTTGCAGTGTCCTTCAGGATGTTCTGGTCTTCATTGAGAATCATTGGCATTGCGTGATTCCTTGCGGTACTTCGATTAGGGTCTAAAGCGCACGAATGAGTTACGATGCACCATGCGTCGGGTAGTCTCAGCTTGGCGTAGCAACGACAAGCGAGAGGTTGTCCATGTGTCTGCGTAGCTGCGCAAACCGCGACTTGCGGATTGTATTAACTAGCCAATCCATCATTTCATTGGGTTCGTTGAATTCGATAAAAGCGAAATAGTTAATTGCCAGTTCAGAGTTCCCACGAATCTTCACGATAGGCGTTGCGAAGGCAATATGGCCATTAAAAGGAGCAAGCGTCTCGCTGACGACTTCGACCAATTCGCGTTGGTTCGCCTCGGTTGTATCCGACAGCAAAAACACCACGGGCTTCTTGAACGATTGCATTAACTTAACGTGCCCTACAAACCGACCAAATTCCTCGAAGTTCTCTTCATCAAACCAGTCCTCGATTGCCGTATATGCAGGGTCTGTCACAGCATTGACAAAGTTCGCTGTAAACGGAAACGACTCAACGGCGATGCGGTGCCATTGCTCACTTCTGTTACCGTCACTGCTAAGCCAAGAGCTACCTTCAAAAACTACCTCATAGTCGTAGTTTTCGAATGCTGATACTCGGCTGCGCTGGAATTGTTGATACCTTTCCGCTTGATGTTCAGCGCCAAAACGCTCCAACGATAGCAGAACAAGCGGCTGTCTGCGACGTTCGGGGTCAAACGTCAGTTTAGAGAAACCCGTTCCTAAGTAGAACGTAACGAAACTGATAGCCCCAACGAGTACAACAACTACGAAGACGATGAATAAGCTGGCGGTACGACGCATCGACCCGAGTCACCAAGACAATTCGATACGGCAGGAACGGCGATGGCTCACAATCTACGCTTCCTATTTACAGGTCAGTCGACCAAGTCAAGTTCACGGAACTTAGAACGACCTCTCGAGTTGTAGTCCAAATTCGCTGACGTCATTGCTAAGTATGCGCAGTAGGTAATCACCTGTATTCAGACGTGCATTGTCATAACGTTCATCAGTGACATTCCTGCCGTAGATGGATATCTGCCAATTTGCTGACGATGGTTCATATCCGAAATGTACGTTAATCAAACCTCGACTGCCGATACGAGTTAGTCTTCCAGGATCGGAACTCGGCTCGCCCCACATCTCGTCGCGCCAGGAATAATCCAACCGAGCCGTCAATCTTCCCCCGCCTGACAGTTCACGATCCAATATCGGACTGATCGCGACTGTGAGTTCGGGAGTTAGAGGCGCAACCGGCTTTGTCGAGCCAATTCTCTCGACCGCAACGTCGAGATGTCCAACCGCCAACCGTAACGAAATCGAAGGAGTAACCTGCAACGTACTCTCCCACTCAATACCTGATGTCAACTGATCGACGATCAGATTTTCTGTACTGAATCCGTCACCTGAGGTCGTGCTGACCTGATAAGGTAAATCAAAGTACTCCGTTCGAAATACTGCGGCGCTCAACGCAAGATTGCGATGCGTTTGACCTTTGAAGCCAAATTCGTAGTTCAATGCCGTAATGTTTTCACCCGCGATGAAACAGTTTGGGTTCGCAAATAGACAATACGGACGCGCGGGAAATTGACCAGATTGGTACCCGCTTTGAGCGGTCACGTAGGCAGAAAGTCCTTCGCGAAAGCTGTATCTAGTCGTTAAATCCCAATTCACTTCAGACCACGATCGTTCGCCCGACACGAGTCCAGTGCCGACGTCGGTTGAAGCCTGTTTGCGGTCTTCCGTATTGCGCAGTCCAACACTTACCCGCAATCGTTCTGTGATTGACTTGCGGACATTTAAAAATATGGCGCGGCTGTCAACATACTGAGTTAGCTCAAACCGTCCTTTAAATCCAAGAAATACCGTCGGATCTTGAATATTGCCACCGTTCTCCTCGAACGCGAGAAATCCCGCAACGAAGTCATAGCCGCCGAGTTCTCCGGTTATCTGACCCTCGATGGATGTCTGATCGGCATCGCCGTTCTCCGGGAAACTAAGGAAGTCATCAAAAAGCGCATCATCGTCTAGTCCTGCTCGATAGCTTGATTCTCGTTTGCTAGCAATGAACTTGGCCGCTACTGCCTCTGATGGAAACCACTCTAACGTGATCGCGAGCCCTTGTGCGGTATTTGTGGTACGTGCCTGGTTTTGCTGTCCTGTGTTATTGTCGTATGGGTCTCTACTGACGTCGGAATTCCGATATCCGTTCTTATACAAAGCGCCAAAAGGCAATTCGTCGATGTGAGTTGTGTACGGGTTCAATCCGTTGGTTCCATCGTTCGCGTCCACCGCGACCAGCATCGAAACCGCCGGATTGATCTCCCACGAGAACGTGAGTCGACCCGATATTTCACGCATCTCACCAACGGAGATACCCAAGTCTGGAAGGTTTAGGAAATCGCCGACTCCACCGCGCTTTCGGATACCGGCTGAGAGTGTCAACGCAAACTTCTCCGTCATTTTGGTATCGATATGCAAACTAGTATCAAGTCGACCTCGGGTGCCGAAACGCGCATCGAAAGTCCGCGCCGGATTCGTACCTGGGGCGTGAGTGACGATGTTGATCGCGCCGCCGATGGAATTACGACCATATAGCGTCCCTTGCGGACCTCGCAGAACCTCTACACGATCAATGTGCTTCAGATTCCAATGCTGGCCAACTTGCCGCCCAAGATAGACACCGTCAAGATATACGCTTACGCCAGGGTCAGTCGTGATCAAGTGATCTTGTAGCCCAATACCCCTGATGAAGGGGTTTGCTGAAGAAGTGTGTCCTGCCGAGAATGTGGTGACATTGAGGTTAGGAACAAATTTGCCGATGTCGACGAGATCTACGATGCCTTGATCCTCGATTACTTCGCGCGCGAACACTGAGAGTGCAGCTGGAACGTCGTAGACGCCTTCCTCGCGACGCATCGCCGTGACGACGATTTCCTCGATCGAATCGACGCGTTCAGATGCCAAGGTTCGTTGCGTCACTCCGACGGCAATCGAAGTAACGCAAACTAGCAGACACCAGCTATAGCACGAAGTTGCCTTCGCGATTCGCATTCCACTAACGCCAAACCGAACGCCCAGCGCACCGGTTAGCGCTCGCAACAAAAACGAAATCAGCTCACGCCAATGAGAAGCCTTCCTCACTAATCGGCATTGTCCGAGCTCGAAGACCAGTCGCTTCAAAGATCGCGTTATAAACCGCGGGAGCTAGCGGTGGAAATGCCGGCTCACCTAACCCCGTTGGGGCGTAGTCACTCTTCACGAAATGCACATCGATATCGGGTGCCGAGGGCATTCGAAGCATCGAGTACTTGTCGAAATTGTTTTGCTGAACGCGACCGTTCTCGAAGCTCACGGCTAGATTGAACATAGTCGATAAACCGTCTATTACTGAGCCTTGAACTTGATTTTCGGCGCCGCTCAAGTTGACGATCGGACCAACATCTGCAGCGACAGTGACCTTGTGTACTTTGACTTTCTTGTCATCACTCACACTCACGTCAGCAACTTCTGCAATGTGACCGGCGTGACTGTAATAAAACGCGACCCCCATACCGCGACCAGGTTCTAAATCACGTCCCCAACCGGCTTTTTCAGCAGCCAACTTCACGACGCCAGCTGCACGACCGGTGTGCATTCCGCGCGGACCCATCTGACGTGGCTCACCCAGAACCTCTAAGAGCACGTCAAGGTGATCCCTTCCTGCAGTATGGGCTAATTCATGTAAAAAACTACCCACAACAAACGCAAACACGTTCGACCCGGGTGCACGCCAGGCAGCACAACGATTCTTCCACTCTAATGCGGTTTGCTCTACTCGCACATTCTCAAGAAGCCCGCCCGGGAAAACACTCGGCGAAATTCCACCACCGGACACGGGGCGGTTACCATCATTTGTGAACGTAATGAAACGGTCTCGCCAACCGGAGATCTTTCCGTTCTCATCCACGGAACCGTGCATCTGATGAAAACCACCAGCACGATACCAGTCATACGCCATATCATCTTCGCGCGTCCACTGCAATTTCACTGGTACACCGACACGCTTCGCAATCGCGGCGGCTTCGCACACAAAGTCGTTGTACAAGCGACGCCCGAAACCGCCACCACATCGTTTCTGATGAAGCGTCACGTTGGTAGGCTGTATGCCAACAATCTTCGCAGCACTCATGATTGCTGAACCAGGCGTTTGAGTCGGCGCCCACAGTTCAAGCTTGCCGTCTTTAAAAGACGCAGTACAGTTCTGTGGTTCAAGTTGCGCGTGACTCGCGAACGCGTAACGATAAAAACCACTTGCCTGCTTCACGCTGGTCTCAAACGCAGTATCTACATTCCCATTGTCTACGACTCGCGGACCCGACTCGTGTCGAAGTCTCTCTGCTTCATTCATCGCATGGGACCAACTGTCCGTTGACGCGTCAGTCTCCTCCCACTCTATCTTGAGCGCTCGTTTCGCTTTGATGGCTGCCCATGTACTGTCAGCGACGATGGCGACACCTGGCAAGAGCTCGCGAACACTGCCGTTGCCTTCCAAAACGAACGCATCATGGATTCCAGGCATCCCTTTGATTTCGTCTAGATTGGCCGACTTGACGTCACCGCCTATAGCGTCGCACTTCTGGAAAACCGCATATTTCATACCCGGTACTGTCTGATCAATACCGAACAAAGGCTCACCACGCACTAACCCGTCATTGTCAACGCCGGTCACCCGTTTGCCTAAGATGCGGAAATCCTTCGCGTCCTTTAACGTGACCGTATCTGCGTTCGGTACGTCGACAGCCGCGGCTTCGTTTGCCAGTTCAAGGTACATCGCGTGACGACCGCTCGACGCGTGAATTACCTGGCTGCTTTCCGTCGCTAGCGAGTCAACACTCACATTCCATCGTTTCGCGGCAGCCTCTACCAACATTGATCGTGCCGTCGCACCAGCGCGTCTCAATGCCATCCAATTCATCGGAATTGCGGTCGAACCTCCCGCGAACTGCATCCCGTACGCGGCTTGGTCGATGCTTGATTGTTCAACCGTTACGTCTTCCCAATTAGCGTCAAGCTCTTCGGCAACGATCATCGGGAGAGACGTCTTTACGCCTTGACCAATTTCAGGATTCTTTGCGTACAAAACGATACCCGATTCGTCGATTTTGACGTACCCGTTAGGCTGAAAAGTGCTCGCGTTCTTACTCGCGAATGCCTTCGGCGCGCTAAACGAGAGCATGAGTCCGCCACCGACAGCACCAGTCATTTTCAAGAATTGACGACGGTCGAGCTTTGTGATCCGAAGCGGTGCACCAACTTCATTCAGAATTTCACGACCTGACGTGATGGCCTCAACGATGTCATCGATATTGTCATAGTTGAGTGATGTCATCGCGCATCTCCCCCTGCTTCGGTTGCCAACTGAGTTGCAGCTGTCTTTATGGCTTCACGGATTCGAACGTAAGTGCCACATCGGCATATATTCGTCGCCATTGCTTGATCTATTTCCTCGTCACTTGGATTGGGATTTTCGCGCAACAGCGCTTCCGCCGCCATGACTTGACCGCTTTGACAGTAGCCACATTGGGCAACATCTAAATCAACCCATGCTTTCTGCACGGCGTTGAGTTCACCGTTCAACCCTGCGAGACCTTCAATCGTGGTCACTTCCGCGTTTCCTACTGAAGCAACTGGGTAGGAGCACGACTTTACCGCGACGTTATCGACGAGAATCGTGCATGCGCCGCATTGGCTAATGCCGCAGCCATACTTCGTACCAACTAGATTCAGTTCGTCTCGAAGTACCCACAATAGAGGCGTTTGTGAATCAAGATCACCTAGATCTTTCGTTTCGCCATTGATTTTTATGTTCACGGTTAAAACTGCTCCGAAAGGCGCTAATTGGTGATTGCGTCATATGTTACGCCTCGCAGCACTCGAAACTTTATTTTGAATATGGATCGCTGCGAGACATCCAGATCAAGAACTCGCGAGACGTTAGATAGAGCGTGCGTTCTAGTGAGTTTCTCCGGGTCCCTCTTGCTCTATCGAGGCACCTCAGCCATCAGCTGTAGAGATGCGTTGAGTAGCTCGGGTTAGTGTCAGCTATTCCGTCGTACGACCTGTATATACACGCAAACGGTGCAATAAACTCGAGACCGTCTGGTCGTCGATCCTAGTCGGATTCAGGGATGGCCACAGAGGCTCAAGGCTCGTGATCAGACGTTGAAGACGTCGAGAGATGAGCTGACCTTCGCCGTCTTTCAGAAAAACGGGTAATTGTGCGTAAACACTAGCTACCTGGGTGAAACCCCAAGCGTCCTGATATTCGTGCACGTTGTTGATCGCACCATCGACAACGCCAATTTCGTATTCGAGCAATGCATTAGTCAGCAGATTCGATATCACCTGCATCACAATAGCGCGGGTTTCCCGCTCGGCAACGGCTTCGCACCTAACAATCGACGCAGTAAGCAACTCGTAGCTAGCAATCACACCTCTCTCGTCCCGGACCGAAACAACGCGTGCGAGGTCTGATAGTTCGTCCGCAAATCCTTCGCAGCCTCGACTTTCAAACGCAGGAATGAGATCGGTATAGAGTTCCTCGCCCGGATGTTTCATGTGCGTTTCCGACATCTCTGGGAGGGATTGTTGATACAGCTCATAGCCAACCATGAGATGACCCCGTAGCAACCCCAGCTGTGTTAGGTACGCCGCATCGTCCGTGATGAGAACAGCTTGCGAAGGCGTAACTGCGTTTGAACCGTCAACCTCATCTGTGGAGTCGACACCAAATTCCTCGGCTTCGCTAATTGCGAGAGTGAAGAAATGAATGACCGCCAGACAGCTCATGAACATAGACTGAAGGATTGCATTTCGAATCCATGACGCTTGTGAGGTAAGGCGTCGAAGGCTCATATTGGGAGATCCTTGAATTGAGTAAGCCGGTGAAACAATCAACGCCAACCGGCGAGATCGTAGAGTCGCACGGCAGCCGATTGATTTTCACCTAAGAGTTGCGCTTGGATTTGGTCTTCTTTGAATGTACCTAGCTCTTTTATCGCTCCCGTCGCTTCCCCAACAACCGGGTACTCGTTGTTTCCTTCGGCGAACAGTTTCTGTGCGAAATCACCTGTAAGGTACTCCAAGAACTGTACTGCGTTATCACGGTTGGGCGCGTGCTTGGTGACGCCCGCACCACTGATATTTACATGCGTACCCCGATCACTTTGATTGGGGAACACGACCTGAATTGACTTGGCGATGTCGTGATCTTTCGCGTCATCGCTTGCGAGGAATCGCCCCAAGTAATACGTATTCGCGATCGTCAGAGTACATTCACCGTTCACAACCGCTGTGATATTGCTAGTGTCGTTGCCTTGCGGATTACGAGCAAAGTTGGAAACCACACCATTCGCCCACGTTTCCGCTTCATCGGGACCGTGAGCTTCGAGCAGAGAAGCCATTAAGGAAAGGTTGTAGATATTTGACGACGAACGCATGCAGATCAATCCCTGGAGTTTTGCATTCGAGAGGTCTTCGTACCGACCTATTTGGATAGGCAATGCCTCGTCCTTTCGAAACACGATAACCCTGGCGCGCTTGGACAATCCGAACCAGTGCCCATCTGACTCGCGAAGATTCGCCGGTACGCGGGTCTCCAGCACCTCAGACTCAATCGGCTGGAATACACCACGCTGTTGTGCTCGCCAAAGCCTTCCTGCATCTACGGTAATGAGAAGATCTGCAGGAGTGAATTCGCCTTCATTGACGATCCGCTCAATCAATGCATCGCTGCCACCCTCGATGAGATTAACGGTAATGCCAGTTTGCTCGGTAAATGTCTCGTACAACGCGAGGTCTGTGTCGTAGTGCCTCGCCGAATAGACGTTTACTTCCTTCGCGAATACTGTAGCAGATGCAACAAATCCAAACAGGAATACAAATATCCAAACCCCAAAACGATGTATTCGTGAACCTTCGAGATTAATCAGACCAAGCTTCCTTTGCGTTCTACGATAATCAGATTGTTAATTTTAATGAGACTCATTATCGTCTACGGGGTAAACGTATACCCCTTCAGGCTCAACGCTTACAGATACGGAATCACCCGTTGCGAAAGTTGGTTGCACTGCACTAATTACTCGTAATCGTTCGCCGCTTGCTTCTACGATCACCAGGTAGTGATCACCTAGGAATCGAATGTCCACAACTCGAACGGTATCAACTGATGATGCTTCTAGATGGAGTGACTCAGGATGTGCAATCACCAAGCATTCTTGACAATCGCGCATTTTCACATCTACACCTTCCATTGTTCCGAATACTGTTTCAACCTTGCCTTCCATTGCACGACCTGTAATTGCATCGGTACCGCAGAATAGTGACGCGACAAATTGGGTTTTGGGGTTGCGCCAAATTGCTTCCGGAAGGTCGTCTTGCACGACTCGACCGTCCTGAAGTACTACTATGCGATCCGCTAGTTCCATCGCTTCTTCGGGGTCGTGGGTTACCACGATACATGGTGCGCCGCTTGCTCGCAAGGCTAATCTCGCATCCTCGCGTAGGTTTCGTCGAAGTGCGGAATCAACGTTCGCGAATGCTTCATCTAACAACATGACTGAAGGATCAGGTGCCAACGCTCTTGCTAAAGCAACCCGCTGCTGTTCGCCGCCGGATAGCGTGTCCGGGTAGCGTTGTGCGTGTTCCGCCAGACCCACCTCTCGTAACTGATCCAACGCTCGTGATATACGTTCGCTAGCTGATGTGCGGAATAAGCCGAATGCGACGTTGTCGATGACGGTTAGGTGAGGAAACAGCACATGGTCTTGAAAGACGAACCCGCAGTTTCTGATCTCCGGGGGCGGCTCGTCACCGGGCACAGCCGGTTTTAAGCCACCGATTCGTACGGTACCTTCTTGCAGTGGTAGCAGACCAGCGATGATGCGTAGCAACGTACTTTTTCCGCTTCCCGAAGCACCTAGCAGACAAACAATTTCGCCAGGCGCGACTTTCAAGCTCACATGATCAAGGACTCGTTTTACCCCAAAACTGTAGCTAACGTCTGAAATCACAACTGGATCGCGTAGAGACAACTGAGTTGCGCCTGTCTGTACTGAACCTTCCTTAGAATCCGTGCTCATGTCCGATCCCAGTCCTGTCGCAAAAAATCGGAGCTTTCGCAGACCTCGAATTCCGTCCGTATGGACGTTGATAGCACTTGCGATTGCACTTCCAATAGCAGTACCAATCGTTGCGATCCTGCTGTATTTCTTCGTGCCCGCATCCGCGACATGGGTTCACCTTCGTGAAACGGTTCTTCTAGAGTACATAGGTAATACGGTAGCCCTACTTCTTTGTGTCGCATGCGTCACTGCGCTAGTTGGCGTAGGTTGCGCTTGGCTAACCGCGACGAAAGAGTTTCCCGGACGGCACGTATTTGCTTGGGTTTTGATTCTACCGTTAGCAGCCCCAGCTTATGTTGTAGCGTATGCCTACGGTGATCTATTTGCGAACTTGGCGCAAGTTCAATCTTGGATCCAAGAAGTTACCGTGAGCGATCTAAGACTTCCGTCGATCCGCTCTCTACCCGGTGCCGCCTTGGTGCTCGGCTTCACACTCTATCCATACGTTTATCTACTAGCTTACAACGCGTTCGCGGAACAAGCCGCACCGATGACAGAGGCAGCCCGGACACTCGGACTGACTCCGAGGCGCGTCTTCTTCAAAATTACCTTACCGCATGCACGTCCCGCAATCGCCGGTGGACTGGCATTGGCACTAATGGAAACCGCAGCGGATTTTGGGGTTGTGGAATTTTTTGGAGTGCCCACACTCACGAACGGGATTTTCCGCACGTGGTATGCAATGGGTGAACATCAAGCGGCGATGCAACTCGCAGGCTGGCTTTTCGCAATTGTAGTACTACTCGTCGTGCTTGAGCGAATCGCTCGGCGAGGACTTCACGCGAATCCCGTATCGAGAAATGCTCCCGGCGTGCGCACAAGACTACGCGGCTGGCGGTCGCTCATCGCGGTAGTTTGTTGCGCTCTTCCGTTGCTGTTCGGCTTAGCTATTCCAGTGCTAGTTCTCTTGAGACACGCTATCGAAACCGGGGATCCTACGTTCGGGATGCAATTCCTGGATTACGTTCTGAACACCGTCTCCGTAGCGACGATCACAGCAATACTAGCGGTCATTTTCTCAGTGTGCTTGACATATGCAGCTCGACTACAAGGTGATCGCGCAATACTTCGACTAGGCGTGCGAACCGCAACGTTAGGGTATGCCATACCTGGTATGGTCTTAGCTATTGGGGTCCTCGGTCCTCTCACATCAATCGATCGGACGTTTGCGATGTGGGTCCAGTCCACGTTTGACGTGAATATCGGCTTAATAATGACGGGAAGCGCCGCAGCGTTAGTCTTCGTCTATCTGGCTCGGTTTCTGACTGTCTCATTCAACAGTGTCGAGGGCGGAATGGCGCGAATCCATCCAAATTACGATGACGCCGCGCGCAGCCTTGGTACCAAACCGATTCGAACGCTAAGTCGCGTTCACTTGCCTCTCTTGACACCGGCCTTGTTAACCGCATTCCTGCTCGTTTTTGTCGACGTCGTAAAGGAACTGCCTGCGACGCTCATCCTCAGGCCGTTTAACTTTGAAACGCTTGCAACGCGTACATATCGACTAGCATCCGACGAAAGGATTGCAGAAGCATCAACCGCCGCACTCTTGATATTGTTGGTAGGGCTTGTACCTACGATAGTCTTGGCTGCGCAGCGTTTTGGCTTGCGCCGATCAAAGCTTCTTCAAGTTTGAGTCGAGCTGTTCACTGTGCATACTCGCACGTGTTTGGCGCACCAACGGAAGGAGAGAATGTCGCAGCGAACCGACAGCTTCTGCACACTCGCGGGTACTCATGAAATTGCCGAGAACACACATCGAGTTAGCAAGGCGTCATTCAAGAATTGAATTGCCGTTACGCTAAATCAATCACTAAACACGCACTGGACAAAAGGCTTATCGAAATGCGCACATTTGATTTCGCTGTAGGACAAACCAATCCGGAGACTTTTCCGATCGAACGCGTCCAAGATGCTGCCAATAGAGCGATCGCTAACGAGTATGCGCAACTTACAACGTATCCAGGAAAACTCGGGCACGCTGGGTTGCGCGCTGTCATGGCGAAGCGAGAATCAGAACGGGAAGGCATCCAAATCGGTGCCGACGAGCTAACCCTCTTGAATGGTTCGATGCAAGCTGTCACGCTGACCGCCGAGGCGTTCACCCGACCAGGCGATACCGTCATTTGCGAAGAACTCACGTATTCCGGAACTATTAGCGCATATCGATCATTAGGGATCGAAATGGTGGGCATGCCGGTGGACGAAGATGGCATGCGCGTGGATTTACTTGAAGCGACGTTGGACGAACTCGGAGAAGCACGAAAACCGAAATTCATCTACGCACTTACTACGTACCAAAATCCAACAGGCACAAACCTATCCCTCAATCGTCGACGTCAATTGATTGACATCGCCGCTTCTCGAAACATTCCAATCGTGGAGGATAACTGCTACGGTGACGTCCACTACGACGGCGAAAAACCACGATCTCTCTACGCCCTTAGTGATTACGAGAATATCATCTATATGTGTTCGTTATCCAAGATCCTTGCACCAGGAATGCGCCTCGGTTACATCTATGCCAAACCGAGATTGTTAGAGACCATTCTGGCACGACGACATGATGGGGGTGGCAACTATCTCGCCGCAGCAGTGGTCGCCGAGCTCTATAAGGATGGACTTTGGGCGCTTACCGAAGAGCTAAACGATTCACTCAAGGTGAAGAAAAACCTTGTCGTCGATAGCATACGCGAAGCGGCAGACGGTATCTGCGTCTCATCGAATCCATCCGGCGGTCTCTTTGTTTGGGTTCGTTTCCCCGATGATGTAGATCAAGAAAAACTTTTACGGCTCACTTCAGAAAGAGGCTTCTTCTATGCTTCGGGAGCAAACTTTCATATACGCTCAGAGCAGATCCCCTACTTGCGTCTTGCTTTCGGGCATGTGCCCGATGACGATATTCGTGATGGCATACCCGTTCTTATCCAGTGTTTGAGAGAAGCAAGGACTAGTAACGAGAAACCTTCGTTCTCTACTCTATATGACTAAACGTTAATAGAACAGGTCAACGCTCTCACTCAAGTACAGGAGCCGAGTAGATTCACTTACAGCGGTGAATTAACTCGAAGTCTCGTTTGTTGTCTAAACCTACCAAGAACCGCAAGACAGTGAATTAAAGATGCAGAGCAAACGGGTGCGTGTGGTTCTGAAGATTCTCCTGCATGTGCTCGTAATCGTGATGCTCTACGTCGCATTCTCATTTTCATTGTTCTTGGGTTTGCAGGTCCGTCCGCTCTTTGGAAACGCCGGCGTTATATCGGTATCGGTCTTGGTCGTAGTGTACGTCTACTTCGGATGGATTAGACCAATCACGCGAAAGAGGTCAGGTCAATCGGGCGATCCCTGAGACGTTACCTTGAGGTATGCCGGTCTTTTTCACAGCGAGCATTGAGTCGCTAGGTAACGACTGATTTAGCGTTAATACGAACTCAGTAACATCACCAACGACCATTCTCAAATTTGGCCAATACATGTTGAGACGACTGTTCGCGTGCTTCGTAGTCATCGCATCCATATCTGCCCAATCCTCGGAGACAGATGCGTGTGCAAACGTCAAGGAAATTTCATTACCCGACCTCACGATCGACATGGTTGAACCTCTTGAGAATCCGGTCCCCCATTGCAAATTAACCGGCAAACTCGGACGTGAAATAGGCTTTTCTGTATGGCTTCCTGTCAATTGGAACGGGAAATTCCTGATGGGAGGAGGCGGAGGATTCGTCGGTTCAATTCAGAATCAAGCACTTGCTCTCGGTGCTCTTCAACGGGGGTACGCCACCGCCGGTACCGACACGGGACATCAGGCTAACGGCATCGATGGGTCGTGGGCACTACACAATCTCGAGCGAATCGTGAACTATGGCCACGTCGCAATTCATCGTGTCTCTGAAACATCGAAACACATTGCGGATTCAAATTACGGTAAGTGGCCTGACCGTAGTTATTTCGCAGGTTGTTCGAATGGGGGTCGCCAAGCGATGGCATTCTCGCAACGTTATCCCAATGACTTCAACGCGATTATTGCAGGAGCTCCCGCATTTGATTTCGGAGGTATCGCAGCGGCGTTCGTTAATGTTTCTCAACACATGTACCCCGACATGGACAATCTAACGACACCACTCTTATCTTCAGTAGACCGCTCGACTCTAGCCAAAGCGGTACTAGCCCAATGTGACGCACTTGATGGCCTTGAGGACGGCATCATGAACGATCCACGCGAGTGTGATTTTGATCCGGCTGCTTTGGACTTACCGGAGGAGAAGATCGCAGCGATTCGAGCTGTTTACGATGGCCCGCAAAACGCCTCCGGTCCGGTTTTTCACGGTTGGCCTTTTGGTGGCGAAGATGAAGATGGAGGTTGGGGCTCGTGGTTGGCGGGACCCGGTCAACAGACGGAGGGTGCACCGCCATCCGCGGCGTTCGGATTCGGAGTTGACCTGATGCGGTATATGGTTGAACACGATCCGAAATGGCGTTATGAAGACTTTAGCTTCGATGGTTATCGAGAGCGCGTCGCAGTCGTTGAGTCGGTGCTGAGTGCGAAAGATCCAAATCTTGACGAATTTCGGCAAGCTGGCGGCAAACTCCTTCTCTACCACGGCTGGTCTGATTCCGCGCTATCAGCGCTAGCCACGATCGACTACGTCGATGCAGTTTACGCTCGTGATCCGGCAGCGCGCGACGATGTCCGACTCTTCCTGCTACCCGGTGTATCACATTGTGCTGGCGGACCAGGTCCCTGGATGGTGGACTATCTGGACGTGATCGAACGATGGGTCACAAGCGGCGAAGCGCCGGACGAACTGATTGCTGGATTTATCGACGAGAGTGGTTCGCGACGTCTCTGTGCGTATCCTGCGAAAGCCAGTTTCATTGAAGGAAATGATCGAAACCCCTCTAGTTTCGAGTGCCGCTAACCATACGGATATTGAACAAGCTTGAGTCCAAGTTAAAAGGCCAGAGCACGTAGTCGACGAACTCAGTTTTTACGCATCGCCTCAATGCTAGCTGTAAATCGTTCAATTTCTCGCGCTGACGTGAGACGAATGAACCGAATACCAGCCCAACGAGGGTCCGCCATAGCCTCTAACATCGAAATTCGTTTGCCCCGCTGGGCACTGAGGATCCAGTAGATAAGTGAATCCTCGCCTCGCCAAAGAGCAAGATGCGGCCAGAACCGTTCTACGTTCGTACCCCACAGAAGTTCCTTCGAGCGCCAACGGTGCCATGAACGACGAATTACTCGCCATATAAGGACGCGTACTGGTAAATCCAACCAGATTACCGTATCAAGCCGAGGCCAAAACGACTGTTTTGCGAAGCGCGTGTAGGAACCTGCGACGACAAACTTATCACCTTGGGTTGCATTCTTGAACCGACGTAATAACTCGTCAGGGTCTGTCTCGTTTAGACCGACCCAATTGGGTAGCCAGTTGAGCGCATCGAGCTCGACGAAGTTTGCATTGAGCGTCAGCGCTAATCGCCTCGCGAGTGTGCTCTTACCAGAGGCGCTATTTCCGATGACATGAATACGAGTGCCGATAGGCGAAAGCCACTTCTCAAACTCGGTCCGGCTATTCACCACGCTATTCCCTTCTGACTTCAGTGATACGGAGCGAGCTTGTCAAATCTAACCATCTTGCTAAGTGCACCTTAGATCTCTTTCAAACGATCCAATCATCGCTAACGCTTGAAAATCGAACACTCAAGGTGTACCGACTCGTTTCGAAATAGTCTCGATGAAGTTTGTGAGATTGACCAGACAGTGCGCAACTATGCTAGGTTTAACGCTACGAGTATGCATTGTGACGTAGATTAGCGGCAACAGCCCTAAAGTCCGCACTGGGATCATCCAAGGTGCATCGAAGTGGTATACCGCAAACAGAAAGCTATGTGCGGCGGGTTTTAAACGACCGAACTGGCTGGGCATCCTTGGAAGTAGATAGCCTCGAAAGTAGAGCTCTTCCGTTATTGGAACTAGGACTCCAGATAGCACGATGTGCGCGATTAGGACGATCCATGCGACCTCCGAAACCTCTGCCAACTGGTACTTTGCGAAGATGTTGAAGCTAATCGAGAGAGCCTCTAGCCAATGTGATAAAGGCTGGAGGACTATGAAGATGAGCCCGGTTGGAATTAGGATCGCGGGTACCCAAATGAAGTAACGAAACCAGCGAAGTGGTTGGGTGTATACGACAATGCCTTCAAGCGACCACCCAGGATTGTTTCGCTTTTTAGCGAGATAGTAGAGATAACCTAGCTGAACGGGAATCAGTACAAAGACGTTCGCGAATACGCCGAAAAATAGCTCTGGTGGCAAAGACGGGTTCCAAAGAACTGCTAATCCCAGTACTGTTGCTGATATGTTTGCGACGCCAGGTGCTAAGTGGAGAAAAAGACTCTTGCCTAAAGAATGAGGTTCAACCGATAAAGAGATTTGACTTCTCAACAGATCGTTCGGAGTTCTGGACGTAATTTTCGACCTCCAAGTGACACATTTTCTAGTTTATAAAGGGAGTCTCATCGCGCTTTCCAACGAGCTAGTCGACACTTGCAATAGCAATTGCAGTGTGTGACACGCCCAGGTCCCCGTCAACACTCAACAGGCAGATCATTTTCTCCTCTATTGAGATAATGGGGGAACTACGTTGTGAATGACAAAGCAATCGCGGAAGTAATTTTGATTGACGTAACACAATTGGTATTGGTATCGCGACCACTCTACCAATCGCCACGTTCTTGTGGCGAAGACGCTAACGACGACCAGTGATACTCGAAGTAGCCATTCTCGACGTAAAACAAGGAATGGAAACTGATTTCGAAGCGTCATTTGCTCTTGCCCAATCGATCATTAGTTCGATGGATGGATATGTTTCACATGAGCTTCAAAGATGCATCGAAAATAGAAGTCGGTACATTCTGTTAGTTCAGTGGGAGACCTTGTCGGATCACACAGAAGGGTTTCGAGGGTCCGATGAATATCGAGAATGGAAACGCTTACTTCATCATTTCTATGACCCATTTCCCACGGTCGAACACTTTCATTCCGTCTACAGCACCGAGACTATAACGTCTTAGATTAGGCGAGAGTTGTGTGTTGCAACGCCGTAGCCGACCACATTACTGACGAAGATCTTCTACGCCACCCGAGTCCGCCCACGGACGTTGTCGCTCAAGCTCGCAGATTGCGGCTTAACGCCGCACCCACTCACGCCATCAAACGACCGATCATGTCGGTAGTGACTATGAACATGCGGCGAATGTAACGCCGAATCAGCAAATCAGTATCTTGATGGAAGTGTGTCGCGCCCGTCGCTGAAGCTCCACGCGTTGGCGTAGGCGACGAGATTAAGCCTTGCTGCCACCGCTAGCGAGGCGGAATTGGACCAGGAGGTGCTATACAGTGGTACGCGGCCCGACGCGCGGATCGCCGTCGCCCAAGCCGCGGTAACGCGCGCGCCGAAGCCCGCGCGCCGAAATGCGGCGGCGGTCTCAAGACCGGCTTCGGCCGCGTGACCCGACCGTCGCGCGCAACAGCAGACGCTGATCGCGTGTCCGTCGCGTTCGATGGCCGCGATCGGGGCGCGTCCAGCCATCTCCGCCTGGCTCCAGTTGGGAAAGTGCCGGACGAGCCGATCAACGGTCTGGACGAACACGACTCCGTCGACCTCCGGAATGTTGTCCGCAAAAGCGAAAGCGGGACCCGAGTCGGCCAATTCGCCCACCAACGCGCGGTAGCGGTCTGCGTGTAGCGGCGGAAGGCGTCCATCTTCGACGGGCTTCTCCTCGGCGGCCAGATCGTGCAGCGCGTCGGCCACGCGGTCCGGAGTGTCGGCCCGTACGACCCACGCGCAATGTGTGCGTCCGCGCACCAGCTTGAACACGGGACCGCGCCTTGAGTCCGGTTCCCGCGTGCCGGCGATGCGTCCCCGCTGGTCGAACCGGAACAGGGTCTCAAGGTGCAGCTCCGGCGTCGTCAAGGCGGGGCGTGCAAGCGAGAGCTCCGGGCGACGGTCACGCAGTTGTGGTCGGACCGGCTAGCCGTGATACCGGTCGCAACAGATGTCATTGCTACGCGACACCCTGGGGGCCGTGCGCAGGCAGGTGAACCGCTCGGATCGCACCCGCGGCGTGAACCATATTGCGCCATCCCGGTAGATGAGCTATTTGGGCGTGAACAGGGGACAAGGCGTGCTGCCTTTCGCCGCTCAACGTTATAGCGTTCACCAAAGGCAAAACCGGCATCGGAAGTGATAAAAACACTTCTGGTACGAGAAATATTTGCAATAGTATCGGCAAGTTAGTATGTGTCGTTCTCGACACATACCTTACGTTTTATACCGGAGACATGGTATACACAATTTGGCAATTGGGAGTGTCCCGATGCCGTGGAAAGAGTGTAGATCGATGGTCGAACGTCTAAAGTTTGTGGCTCGTCTCCTCGAAGGCGAAGAATGGCGTCGTTCTGTCGCGCATTCGGCATTTCGCGAGTGACGGGGTATGAGATTTTCTATTGCTTCAAGGATACGGGTATGTTCTTGCAGCATGTCCAGCAACATCGCAATTCAGTAGCGCTTTCTACGTGAAAGCAAATCCACACTCTTCAACTAGCAGTCCCGTTCTTCGACGTTCTCAACTTTTATCAGCACGATTGAATATCCCTGCAATGGCCGCAACCACAACGCTTGTAATCACGGTGCCTAGAGCACCTTGGAACGCGGAACCCACCGGTGTGCCCGTAACCAACTCTACCGCTGCTACGATTTCCTCTGCAGTCATACCTTCCGCAACCGCCCTCGCACGAGCAGCTTCTGCGAACTCCGCGTAGTAGTTTGGGAAGACAATCGCGGTCATGAGCCAAGAACCGAGGAAAACGATTGCGGCAGCGACTAAACCCAGAACAAGCCCGTTCCGGACTTGCTGCACCCAGTTGGAAGTTGACGCTAGTCGACGCACCGCAAGAACCACGATCAAAGCATTGATGATGATTACGACGATGACGAAAGACATTGGAGCCATCTCGTTGGTGTGAAGACCCAACATGCCTAGGACGAATCCCAAAGCAGCAACAATGACACCGAGTACGAGACCGTATTTGATAGCCGTAATCATGGGAAGTCCATCCAGTTCAGAAATCTCTTTGATGCGAAACGCACGAAATCAAAAGTGCTAAATGACTATCTAACGCATGACCTTCGAGTCTTTGATTAAGGAGAAGCGGTCATCGAAGCCGCATAGAGTTCCGACATTATTACACCGGCAAAAGTGTAAACCAGGTCTCCGGTATCAACTGTAGACCAAGTAACCGGTATGGACCCGTCGAACAATGTGAGTTGATGGAACATCGGACTCGCGCAACCCACCTTTAGCGAAGCGAACGGGAGCGAACCACCTGAAACAGAATTTGTCGGCACGCCTCGGCGTGCGATCTCAATCAAACAGCCCCACACATCTTTTAAGACTCTGTGCGGTCCCATTCGAGTGCAGTCATTCCGACTGGAGCACCATGAAATAATGATCTTCATCCGCGATGTCCCCCGACGCATCGCGCCACGAACAAAAGCCGCAGAGCGACCAACCAGCTAGTGTCCGAACCAACAGATCGAGGTGCCACGGCGCATCACTACGACCGGTCCAGTCATCCCTGGTCGTGATCGTTTTGTCACCATCCTTAATGCGGGTATGCATCACTAGTCGTGACGTCCCCTCAACCCAGTTCCCAGGAAAACTCTCGTGCCAAATGGCGACCTGCAGGTCGCCGATTTGCACGGTTTTGTCGCCCCACCGTTCGTAGTCAACGCGGACTCCATGACGATGAGCATCGACGTCGACGATGTAGAGACCCTTCGGCCTTAACGCACGTCGCACGCTCGCGAAGTGAGACACCAGATCCTGATAACGGTGAATCAACGGGAACGTCTCGGACATGAAAATCGCTGCGTCGAAATCACCGCCGAGATTGAAATCAACAACGTCTCCTTCAACAACCTTCAACTCAACACCGCGGCGTTTCGCTCGACGCTGGGAAGCCTCCACCATCGCGACCGATGCATCTAAGCCGACCACCTCGATCCCCTCCTGCGCAAGCTCCACCGAATGGACTCCCGTACCGCAGGCTAAATCGAGCACTCGGCCCAATGTCATTCCGTGCCGTTCCGAGAGATCCACAATCGTGGCCACTTCTGCTTTTACAACTTCGTCCGAGTGACACAAGATCGCATCGTAGACTTCGGGATAGTCGAATATGCTCGCGCTCATGCGTCAGTTCTTACCGCGCCAACCAAGCTCTGTTGCAATCGTCCTAATCTCCTTGATGCTCCGCCCCGCCGCCGACACCACTCGCTTGACGCAGTCCAAGACGCTGCGTTTCTGATAGCAGAAGTGATATCTAGGGATGCGATAGGAACTTTTTACTTTTATAAAACAATCGGTTACATCATGTTAGTGGCGGAGAGGGAGGGATTCGAACCCTCGATAGGGGATACCTATACTCCCTTAGCAGGGGAGCGCCTTCGACCTCTCGGCCACCTCTCCATGGCGCACCAGACAGGATTCGAACCTGTAGTCGCTAGTTTCGTAGACTAGTGCCTTATCCAATTTGGCCACTGGTGCTAACGAATCGTCAAGCAATTTCGCCGTCGAGGGCAAATGATAGCGAGACGAACTGATGTGTGTCGTTAAATTGACTAGGTGACGACATCCATTTCGGTGTCTTCTGCATCTTGATGCTTCTTTTCCCATATTTCTTCACGATATACAGGACGATCACCGGGAGCTTCGAAGCCGATCCGCACTTGATTCTTGCGGACGTTGAGCACAGAGATTTTGATGTCGTTGCCTATGCGGACGGACTCGCCGACGCGCCTAGTTAAGATAAGCATTCGAACCCTTCCCTTGATTCTGACTGCTAAGCTGCATGGGAGCCTACTTGGCGCCCATATAGACTAGAAATCTTATGACAATCGCGTCAAAACTCAAGTTGTTAGTGATATAACTAAAATTAACTGAACATAAATATACTATTTCATAAATTCGCACTTATTTACTATTGCCAAGTCGTAGAGACTGCTTGCGCCTTCTCTAACAAGCTAATAGCAAACCTCACGAATCGCGTTAGTATGAAATGTGTACGTATGCGACACGGGGACTATCTTTCGTCAGTGCGTTCCTATTAGCCAATCTTGACGACTTAGCTACTTAAACACCAAGTTCATTCATTCAGCGCAAAGGCGTCATGGAGACTGCGCACAGCTAACTCAACATAACGTTCATCGATGACTACGGAGATTTTTATCTCAGACGTCGAAATCATCATGATGTTGATGTTCTCGTTTGCAAGGGTCTCGAACATCTTGGTCGCAACACCTGCATGAGAGCGCATACCAACGCCGACGATGGTAACTTTGGCGATCGCATCGTCGCCTGCGATGGCAGACTCGTGAAACCCGTTCTCCCTTACCGAATCCTCAAGTAAGTCCTTAGCACGTACGAAATCAGCTCGTTTTACCGTAAAAGAGAAATCGGTAAATCCGTCCACGCTCGTATTCTGGACGATCATGTCGACCGTAATGTTGGCTTCGCCGATTGGCCCCAAAATCTTCCAAGCGATACCTGGTACGTCGTCGACGCGAAGCACCGTGAGCTTCGCTTCGTCGCGCTCGTGGGTAACCGCAGAGACCATGGGTTTCTCCATATGGTCAGTGCCCGAGTTGATCAAAGTACCTTCTCCATCTTCAAAGCTTGACAGCACACGCATCGGTACGTCGTGCTTGTGTGCAAATTCCACCGCTCTCGTATGCAAGACCTTTGCACCAAGGCTTGCCATTTCGAGCATTTCCTCGAACTCAACGTTTGCCATCTTGGTCGCACGGTCCACGATGCGGGGATCGGCCGTGTAAACGCCATCGACGTCCGTATAGATCAGGCACTCCTCCGCTTCGATCGCGTGTGCCACTGCGACTGCTGATGTGTCAGATCCCCCACGACCGATTGTCGTGACGTCGCCAACGTCGTCGACCCCTTGGAATCCTGCGACCACCGGTACTGCGCCCCTATGGACAACCTCTAGGAGGTTTTTTGGCTCAACATACTCGATTCGGGCACGCTCGTGACCGCTATCGGTTTTAAAAGGAATCTGGTCTCCCAAAAACGATTGCGCATCAACACCTCGTTTATGCAATGCCATCACGAGGAGCGCAATCGACACTTGCTCACCTGACGCCAACAGTACGTCCATTTCTCGAGGAGACGGTCGGTCGGTAATGTCGAGGGCAAGTGAGGTTAGACGATTGGTTTCGCCGCTCATGGCGGACACCACCACGACCACCTGATTGCCGCTAGACCGAGCGTCAACAATCCGATCCGCAACCGCTTCGATTCGCTCAATCGAACCCACCGACGTTCCGCCGTACTTGTGAACGAGCAGACTCATTCGCTTAGCTTGGATTCGAGCCATTCAGATAGCGATGCCAAGCCCTTCTCGAGCGCGGCTGCGCTCGCGGTCCCACCCGCGCGCGCCATCGATGGTTTTCCACCTCCTCGAATCGCTATATACGTGCCTAGATGAGCTATGACATCGTTCGAACTCACTAGTTTGGTCAATGAATTCGAAACGCCGCACACTAATTGACATTTATCGCCGTCTGCGACAGCGAGTACGACAACAAAGTCAGCCAAGCGACTTCGAACATCGTCGAAACTCGCCATCATGGTTTGAGCAGTGCCATCAACGACGGACGCGACTAGTTTCATATCACCGATGTCTTGCGCACCAGCAACTAACTCAGAAGCTCGGTCTCGTAGCTTCAGAGAAAGCGCGTCGTCGAGCTGACGCTGTAGTTCTTTGCGTTCGTAGACTAACTGTTCAATTCGTTTTGATAGCTGATCGCCAGAAGCGGCGACCTGATCGCCGATTTCTTCCAAAAGAGATTCATTGTCACGAAAATGTTCGTAAGCCTTACGGCCGGTGATCGCTTCGACGCGTCGAATCCCCGCAGCGATTCCAGATTCTGAAACGATCTTGAAGAGGCCGATCTCACCGAGGCGTCCGACGTGCGTACCACCACACAACTCGACTGAGAATCCAGTACCCATGTTGAGAACACGTACATCGTCTGCGTACTTCTCTCCGAAGAGCGCAACCGCACCACTAGCTATGGCTTCGTCGTATGGCAGAATCTTGGTTTCAACCGTTCCATTCGTAAGAATCTGCTCGTTCACTGCGGCTTCGATCGCCATGCGTTCTTCAACTGTTACAGGTCCATCGTGTGAAAAATCGAACCTCAGTCGCGGTGCCTCGACTAGAGAGCCCCTCTGTTGGACGTGTGCTCCGAGCGTGTCCTTTAGCGCGGCGTGTAACAGGTGTGTGGCTGAGTGGTTTCGAGCAACGTCCTGACGATGGATCGCATCAACTTCATAACGAACGTTCTGAGCCTCTGAAAACTCGCCCTTCTGGACGCGCCCGTGGTGAACAAACTGATCGTTTGAACGAGAGACGTTCTCAACGCTAAATTGCGAATCAGACCCAACAATCGAACCGATATCACCGACCTGACCGCCCGCTTCTCCGTAAAACGCCGTTTGGTCAAGTACGATAGCGCCTTCTTGTCGATTTCGTATTACATCCGTTTCAACGAGTTGACCATCCTTCAGTGCGAGAACCGCGACGATATTCGATTCACCCTCCAGTTGTTCGTAGCCCACGAAGTCGACCACGCCGTCCACCGCAATATCAGTATTCGACGAATTCTTGAATTGACCAGCAGCACGTGCACGATCTTGCTGCTCGGTCATGAGTGCATCGAATCCAGATTGATCTATCGTCAACCCTTGCTCACGGGCAATATCTGCAGTTAGGTCAACGGGAAAGCCAAACGTGTCGTATAGTTTGAAAACGATGTCGCCAGAAAGCGTCTGCCCCGATACATCCTTGAGCGCGTCTTCTAGAAGGTCCATGCCACGCTGCATGGTCTCCCCAAACTTCACTTCTTCGTCGAGTAGCGCTTTAGTAATGCGAGCCTGAGAACTTACTAGCTCTGGGTATGCGTCGCCCATCGACTCCGCCAATGGTTGAACAAGCGCGTGGAAAAAAGGCTCATCGATGCCAAGTTTGTGCCCATGGCGTAAGGCTCGTCGAATAATTCGCCGCAGTACATAGCCTCGACCGTCTCGATCGGGGAGAATCCCATCGCTTATTAAGAACGCCGCAGCTCTGACATGATCTGCAATCACGCGGCATGACGGTGTAGCGAGAGCGTCGATGTCTTGTTTTCGCTTGACGACGTCCGCGAGCGTTACAAAAATCGGACGAAATACATCGATGCCGTAGTTGTTATCGACCCCCTGTGTGATCGCGGCTAGTCGTTCGATGCCTAAACCCGTGTCGACGCCCGGTTTGGCAAGAGGTGCCAGCTCCCCGTCAGGTTGTCGGTCGAATTGTGGAAAAACTAAATTCCAAATCTCAAGAAAGCGATCACCGTCTTCATCTTTGGACCCAGGCGGACCCCCGTCGATTGAAGGTCCTTGGTCAAAGAATATTTCTGTGCACGGACCACACGGTCCGGTATCGCCCATTGCCCAAAAGTTATCTTCATGCGTAATAACTCGAGCGGGGTCGATCCCAATCTTGTTAATCCAGAGTTTTTTCGCCTCGTCATCGGTAGGATGAATGGTGAACCACAATCGGTCTTTGTCCAAACCTACAACGTCGAGCACGTATTCCCAAGCCCACTCGATCGCTTCCTCTTTGAAATAGTCGCCGAAACTGAAATTTCCGAGCATTTCAAAGAACGTGTGGTGCCGAGCCGTGTAGCCAACGTTTTCTAAATCGTTGTGCTTACCCCCGGCGCGTACACATCGCTGACACGACGTCGCGCGAAGATACGGCAACGTCTCAGCGCCAGTGAGTGCGTCTTTAAACTGCACCATGCCCGCCACAGTAAATAAGATCGTGGGGTCATCGCTAGGAATTAAAGGTGCGGAAGGTACCACCCGATGTCCACGATTGGCAAAGTGCGCCAAATAGGTCGAGCGTATCTCGGCCGTATCCATGGTTCTGGGGTGTTGGGAGGAGCGGAATTATAGGAACGGACGAAATCTCAACGATGTGTTGCTACCAGAATTTCTCTGTTGCAAGACGATCATTTGACAAACGGCAAATTTTTTGCTTACCACTTGAAAATTCTTAAGACTGGTAGACAACCTATCACCCGAAGACCACAGTCGTTACTAATTCACTTGCAATTCAACACTAGTACGAGTATCTTTCTATGACCGCTAAAGACTAGAGCAAAAAGGCGGCCTCGGGCGGGGTGCCTTAATACGTCGCCGCACGATAGGTCTTACCTACAGGACCTAGTCAGCATTTCAGGACCCCTCGTGGGAGCGATGTCATGCGTCGACTGATAACCATCTGCACACTTCTTTTTGCAGCTACTGCCATTGCGGAACCTATTCCGCTTTGGAAGTTCTTTGAACCGTTCGATATGAATCAGGTGAGCATTTCACCTGAGGGCACGTACCTTGCAGCTTCTCTGCTAGAAGGCGACGGTGCCGAGCAGGATAACAAACTGCAGGTTCTCAACCGCGTAACAGGTGAGCGCGTCATTTCATTTGGAATGCCTGATAAACAACGAATCGCGAGTCTTAGGTGGGCTGACGACGAGACCGTGATAGTTTCACCGGCCCGGAAAATCCCTAACGAAGAAGCGTATCAGGCGACGGGCGGACTCATGAAGGTCATAGTCAAAACTGGTCAGACAATCGATCTCTTCGCACAGAGAGAGCGCGGTGGTGGAGTTTTCCACACGCTTCCCGAAGATCCTGATCACATGTTAGTCGCTCACCAATCGGGTCGATACGTAGAACTGTACAAGATGCATCTCCTATCTGGCGCCGCTTCGTCAAAAATCGCGAGAGCGCCGGCACTTGGTGGAGGTTTTATTCTCACCCCCGATTTGCAGGACGTTGCTTTTCATGTCGGAGGTAACGACGATGCCGAGACACTTGTTCACGAGAGAACGGAGAACGGCGAATGGAAGCTCTTAACGAGAACAGCTTTCGATCAGAAAGGGTGGGTGCCATTACGAGCTGCGTACAAACCGAACGAATATTTCACGCGAGACGCTCGCAATCCGAAAGGAATCGCCGCACTCGGTATTTACAACCGTGTAACGCGTGAACACAAGGAGGTTTATATAGACGATACGTTCGATATCCTTGGACCCATCGCGGATCAAACAGGAAACGTGTGGGGATTGTCGATCAATCACCATTTTCCACGCGTGATGTATTTAAATCCGACACACCCACTTGCGCAAGCACACAAGATGATCCGTCTCCAATTTCCTGAGAGCACGGTATCACTTGCGAGCTACTCTTTTGATCATAAATTGGTCCTCGCCTATGTGAGTTCCTCTAACTCACTACCTGAGATTGTGATTCTGGATGCAGAAAAAGGATCCATCGATCAGATTACAAACCGCGCAGAAGAGATCGGTATCACGTCCGACGAACTCGCACCCATGGAACCATTCCTCTTTTCTGCCCGTGATAACAAGACTATATTCGGCTACCTGACCTCAAGGAAAGATACGCCTCGACCGGGACCTATGGTGGTATACGTTCACGGCGGTCCATTAGGCATTCGAGACTCATGGGGATTCAGTGGCGTTGTGCAGGTATTGGCGTCGAGAGGCTATCACGTTATGCAAGTGAATTTCCGCGGGTCCGGAGGCCGTGGTACTGAGTTCGTTAAAGCTGGTTTCCGAGAATACGGTGGCAAAATGCAAGACGACGTCACAGACGCCACTCTGTGGGCGATTCAACAAGGCATTGCAGCTAAGGACCGCATTTGCATATCAGGTGGAAGTTATGGAGCATACGCGGCAATCATGGGCGCCGCCAAAGAACCCGATCTATACCAATGTGCGATTGGTCAATCCGGCTTATACGACCCTGTATTGACCTTACGTATCGGCGACCTTGCTCGAAGAGTTGCATCAGTGAAGCAAATCCGTCAAACGATGGGGCGCACACAAGAGGAACGCGAAGCGATATCAGTTATCAACGTAGCTGGTGATGTAAAAGCTGCCGTTATGTTGATTCATGGAGGTCAAGATCGACGAACTCCGCCAGAGCATTACCATCGTATGAAGGAAGCGTTCGATAAGGTCGGAAAGCAGGTCGTGACCCACTACAAAGGAAACCAAGGTCATAGTTGGTTCGGACGCGACACGATTATGGACTTGTATGGTCGTCAGCTCGCATTTCTCGACGAACATATTGGTAGCGAAACAGATAAGGTCCAAGCTGTATCAACAACGAATTAGTGAGATAGTTAGCCCTAAATCAAAGCCGCGGACGTCGAAGGACGTTCGCGGCTTTTTCGTTTACGGGCGACTAAAGTCGCCTAGCGCCGAACGCACGACGTGCGATGGAAATCCTCGATTTGATAAGAAATTCCGACGTTTCGTCCATTCACTCAATTGAAGTGGTGTTTGACCATCGTCGTTCGTCGCGAAACGCTTCCCAAGGACATCGTTGGCTCGTTCGATCCAGAATTCATCGTCGGATGTCACATATCGTTCGATAAATTTTCGGTCCACTCCGCGTTTTTGCAGATTTGAACGAATTTTGAGCGGACCGTCGCCTTTACGTATTCGTTCTGCGACGTAGGCTTCTGCGAAGCGTTCGTCTGATAAATAGTCGAGATCAATTAGATACCCAACTATTGCTTCGATTTTCTCCCGATCAACATTTCGCTTGGCGAGCTTCAACCGCAGCTCATGCACCGAGTGTTCGCGTGGCGTCAGAATCTGTATTGCACGTTCGAGCTCAGGCGAATTTCGAATGTCGCTCATCGACTCATCGTGGATTTTTTAAGCTCGACGGAATCAGATGCGAGACGCTATGGGTAGCTATACCAACCTATAGGAGACATGTCAGACCAAGAGTTGCTTTATCGGTCTACGCTTCCTCTACGTCAACCGCTGATTCTTCGTTGGCTGCGCCGTCTACGTCCGCTGACTGTTTTTTCTTAGGCAATAGTCGGTCCCGGATTTCTACTTCAAGCTGATCCCGCAAATCTTCGTGATGGTTCAGCCAATCAGACGCGTTTTTACGACCTTGTCCAATGCGTTCCCCGTTGTACGAGAACCACGTTCCTGATTTCTCGATCAAGTCCTCTTGAACGCCAAGATCCAGTATTTCACCATTCTTGTGGATACCTTCACCGTACAGTATCTCGAATTCGGCTTGACGAAACGGGGGTGCGACCTTGTTCTTTTGAACCTTGACGCGCGTCTGGTTACCGACGACTTCGTCGCCACGTTTGATTTGGCTGATGCGTCGAATATCAAGACGTACCGACGAGAAGAACTTGAGCGCTTGACCACCTGACGTCGTTTCCGGTGAACCAAACATGACACCGATTTTCATTCGAATCTGGTTAATAAAGATCACCAACGTATTGCTCTGCTTGATGTTGCTTGTCATCTTTCGCAGAGCTTGACTCATCAGTCGTGCTTGTAAACCAACGTGTGTATCACCCATTTCACCTTCGATTTCGGCCTTCGGAGTTAGCGCGGCAACCGAGTCAATCACTACAACATCAACCGCGCCTGATCGGACGATGTTGTCACAAATCTCCAATGCCTGTTCGCCCGTGTCCGGTTGCGATACAAGTAAGTCATCGATATTTACGCCGAGGGTCTCGGCAAATATCGGGTCTAATGCGTGCTCTGCATCAATGAATGCGCACGTACCGCCGCTTTTTTGTGCTTGGGCAATAACGTGCAAAGTAAGCGATGTTTTGCCCGAAGATTCAGGTCCATAAATCTCGACTACACGACCTCGCGGAAGACCACCGACGCCCAACGCGATATCCAATCCAAGCGATCCTGTGGGTATAACAGGGATCGCTTCCGTTTCGTGGTCACCCATTCGCATGACCGCGTTCTTACCAAATTGTCGTTCAATTTGCGCTAGTGCCACTTTAAGGGCGCGTTCTTTTGCTGACTCTGTCACGTCTTCCTCCTGTTAGCTGTAAAGTATATACAAATTATCAGACGTTCTAAAACTAAAATCCTTCAGTTCAATATGAGGTCATTTCTCGCAGGTTCAACTCCGTAGCCGTGCCCGACAACGAAGACACGCCCCTAATGAGGCAATACTGGTCGATCAAGGCACAACATCCAGACATTTTGCTGTTCTATCGGATGGGCGATTTCTATGAGTTGTTCTACGAAGACGCTAAGCGCGCTGCGAATCTCCTCGAAATTACCTTAACAGCACGCGGGCAGAGTCGTGGCGAACCTATCCCGATGTGCGGCGTTCCCTTTCATTCAGTTGATCGATATCTTCGTACACTAGTCGAAATGGGTGAATCGGTCGCAATTTGTGAGCAAGTCGGCGATGTCTCTACGAAGCAATTAGTAGAACGTGAGGTCATACGAATTGTTACGCCGGGTACATTAACCGAGGATGCGCATCTTGCCGAATCGGAAGACAGTGTGTTGCTAGCTATCAATACCCGCGGGTCAAACACGGATGCGTTTGGTATCGCATGGATCAATCTATCGACTAGCGAATTCAACGTTTCGGAAGCAACAAACCTTCAATCACTTCAAGCATTGCTCGCCCGGATACAGCCAGCCGAAGTTCTTGTAGCGGAGTCGATTGACATATCGCTTAACGCTGCGACAACGACCCATCTGGACCCGCTCAAATTTGAATCCTCCCTGAGCGAGCGTTCTCTCCTGCAGCACTTTCAAACTCAAGATTTATCAGGTTTTGGGTTATCAGGTAAGCATGCTGTCATAGGTGCCGCAGGTGCCGTTCTGGATTACGCTAAGCAAGCTTGTCGTCAAGATCTTGACTTTTTGTCCAGTATTCGATGGGATCGTAATGAGAGCCGACTCCAAATTGACGCGCAGAGTCTGCATAACCTAGAGATCACAAGACGTTCGATTGACGGTACGAGACAAGGCACACTCGTTGATACCATGGATTACACAGACACTCCTATGGGTGCACGGCTACTAAAGGATTGGTTGTGCTCGCCACTCCGTGATGTGAATGAAGTAGATCGTCGTCAGAGCGTCGTCGCGGCATTGCTTGAACGGCTCGCTATGACTTCCTTGAGCACTGCATTGAAACCGGTAGGTGATATGCATCGAATCGGTTCGCGTCTCGCATTAGGGCAACCAACGCCTCGCGATTTGGCGCGTCTCGCACTTGGGTTGAAGGCCTTCACGGAAATTAGAGAGCTTGTTTCTGAACTTGAGACTGTAAGCGAGTTTGAGGCAATTGCATCTATGGACGATCTTCCAGTTTGTCGCGGACTAATCGAATCAGCGATAGTGGATAACCCACCACCAAACACCCGTTTAGGCGGCATGATTGCAAGCGAGTACAACGAGGAACTCGCAAACGTACGAGCTCTTCGAACGAATGTAGCCGACGTCTTACAAGCCTTTGAAAATGAGCAACGTAAGAGTACCGGTGTCGCGAATTTAAAGGTCGGGTACAACCGCGTCCATGGTTATTACGTCGAAGTGCCGAAGTCAGCGACGTTCGACATTCCCGACGACTATGTTCGGCGCCAAACTTTGAAAAATGCAGAACGCTACATCTCACCGGAACTCCGAGATATAGAAGAGCGCATCCTGAATAGCGAGGAGCAAGAACGCGCGCTCGAACGTCAGTTATGGGACGAGCTTGTTTCGAACCTGCAAAAAGACGTTGGAGGAATTCGGAAAATTGCAGCTGCGCTCAGCCGACTTGATGTACTCAACTCCTTTGCGCAATATGCTCATCGATACCAGTTAGTCCGACCATCGTTTACGGATGTCTCGTCAATCAAAATCGCAATGGGCCGGCACCCGGTATTGGACGCAGACCCTGGCGGAACCTTTGTACCTAATTCAATCGAGTTGAGTCCATTGCGACGCATGTTGATCGTGACTGGTCCAAACATGGGTGGAAAATCCACGTATATGAGACAGGTTGCTCTGCTCGTAATCATGGCATACACGGGTGCCTATATTCCGGCGGAATCAGCGGAACTTGGACCAGTTGATCAGATCTTCACTCGGATCGGTGCATCCGATGATCTCGCAGGTGGCCGCAGCACCTTCTTCGTTGAAATGAGCGAGACTGCGAACATACTTCACAACGCGACGTCAAACAGCTTGGTTTTGCTAGATGAAATAGGTCGAGGCACCAGCACATACGACGGACTCGCGCTCGCACTGTCGATCGCCGAAGATTTGCTTGATCGCGTGGGTGCGTTTACGCTGTTCGCAACCCATTACTTTGAACTCACGGCACTTGCGAACGAACAGAACGCGGCCAGCAATGTACACATGACAGCCGTTCAACATCGTGGTAATGTCGCATTCCTTCACACCGTAAAGGATGGCGCGACTTCCCGGAGTTACGGTATCGACGTAGCAAAACTTGCTGGCGTGCTCCCGCACGTGATTAGGAAAGCGCGAAAACGACTAACTGAACTTGAACGCGCTGCGATGCGACCTGAAGATGACGCACTGGGATTGTTCGCCGAAGAAAACAGCCAAGCGTCAAGACAGGAGGAGATCGTAGCGCAGCTCTCCGATGTAAATGTCGATGAACTAACACCGCGTGAAGCGCTTGATTTGCTCTACATGCTGGTTGGTCAAGCTAATGACGCTAAGGCGGAAAACGAATGAACCTGAACAAAGATACGAGTCGAACATGAGCACAGCCCTATTTGAGAGACGGCAGCAGGTATTCGGTCGAGGCGCACACCTCTTTTACAAGGAACCTCTCACCATCGTACGAGGCGAAGGCGTTCACCTATTCGATGAGAGCGGTCAGAGATTTGTTGATATGTACAACAACGTACCGTGCATTGGACACTGCCATCCACATCTAGTCGAAGCAATCAATACACAAGTAGCGACACTTAACGTGCACAACCGCTATTTGCACGATGGGATTCTTAGTTACGCCGAACGTCTTGTTGCGACCCACCACGATGGGATCGAGAGCATTGTTATGTCCTGCACCGGAACCGAAGCAAACGAAGTAGCGATGTTGATGGCACGCACCCTAACCGAGGGCGAAGGTTTTATCTGCACAAACGCTGCATATCACGGTAATTCGGCTGCAGTACGCCAATTGACACGCGCGCGCGACTCAAGACTCATCAGATCAATTCCATTTCCTGAGTCGTATCGATGCGATGAGCCAGACAAACAGAAGTATTTTCTTGACCGAGTCGGTGAACAGCTACATGCCTTTAAAGGTGATGGCGTCAAACTAGCTGGATTGTTGATTTGCTCATTGTGTGCGAACGAAGGATTGCCCAATATCCCGCATGGATTCATGCGCGACGCCGCTGAGATGGTTCGAAATGCTGGTGGTGTTGTAATCGCCGATGAAGTACAGGCCGGTCTTGGTCGAAGCGGTAATTGGTGGGGCTACGAAGCGAGTGACTTCGTCCCCGATATCGTGACCATGGGTAAACCTCTTGGCGCGGGTGTACCGCTCGCTGCAACAGCGTCCTCTAGAGAGTATGTCGAGAAGTTTCGCCTAGGCAGTGGCTACTTCAACACGTTTGCGTCTTCGCCGTTACAAGCAGCCGCTGGGAACGCTGTACTGGACGTCTTTGAGTCAGAGCAACTCGTACGGAATTCAGCAGAGGTTGGCGCCTACCTGGCGGGTCAGCTCGAAACGATCAACCACCGCGTAGATCAAGTAGGCGACACGCGCCATAAAGGTTTGTTCGTCGCTATCGAGTGGGTCGAATCACGTGAAACCAAGAAGCCGGATCGCGACGGAGCGGTGCGAATCGTCAATGAACTGAAGGATCGTGGTTTCCTTATCGGTAACGCCGGAGCATTCGGAAACGTGCTCAAACTCCGACCGCCGTTAGTGTTCGCGAAAGAGCACGCCGACCAATTCCTCGACGCATACTCAGACGCCGTCAACTTCTAAAGTGCAAATTGATTGGCTAGCTTGTGCGCATGAAGCGTTAGGGCACTTCCCAGTTTCGCCTAAACGAGTCAGTCTTGTTTCGCGGGCTGAGAACGTCAGTTTTTATGTCGAAAGCAAAAAAAACGAACGATTCGTGCTGCGTATACACAGACCGGAATACCACACACTATCGGAGCTAATTTCCGAGCAAGTTTGGACAGAAGCGCTTCTTTCTGAAGGCATTGATGTGCCTATTGTGGTCAGGACCGCTGACGGAAAGCGATATGCTCAGATTGTTGTAAACGGCGGCGAGAGAAACGCGGGGCTACTTCGATGGGTCAACGGAAAATCACTTCGTGAACAGTCGGGCGAATCCCAAAACCCGGAGAAACTCATTCGAGTCTACAAAGATGTAGGAAGCCTTCTCGCGATATTGCACGAGCAAGCGTCGATATGGATGCCACCACCTGATTTCGAAAGGCACGCATTCGATGAACACGGACTGATGGGCGAACGACCGTTTTGGGGTCGGTTTTGGGAAGCAGGCGATCTAACGCGCAAGCAACTCGATCACTTACTTGATATGCGTCATCAGATTTTCGCGCTTCTAACTCAATTACCAAAAGATCCAGATGTATATTCACTGATCCATGCGGACTTGCATACGGGTAATCTGATATCGCATGGTGACAGTCTGCACATCATCGACTTCGACGACGCGGGCTTCGGTTGGCACACATACGATTTCGCTGTCGCATTGAGTGGCGTCCAAGAAACAAAACTGCGAGAACCGTTGTTGAAGTCACTATTCGAAGGGTATGAAGCGAAGCGTTGTCTGAAACTTTGGGTGAAAAATCTCGTGCCACTTTTTAGTGTCATTAGGCACCTTGTACACATTGGCTGGATTGACGCTCGCCCCGATCTATCCAAAGACCCAGCCTATAAACGTGTACCCTATCGGCAAGCCGCTGAGCTTTTCGATGATACCATCGCGGATGCAAAAAAGATCATCGCGACAATTCCAAGTGCCTCAAATCGCTAAATCTCCGCGCTTAACATGCAAAAAAACTACGATTAATGTCTAAGTACGCTAGTATGAGTACTTGAATCAAAAACAATCGAGCAATGAATATACGTTTAAATAGATTTATTGATAGGGAATTGAGCTGGTAAAGGACAGCACAATTCTCAGAATACCATGCTAAGAACACTCAGCTTCAAACGGATTGCGCTCTTTGCTGCGTTTGCAGCGCTCTGCTTCGCGGTGGTTCAGTTTGTGCAGCCGCAGGAAAACCAAACAAGATCGCTACGATCCGCATCGAAGGTCACACCAATCTATGCATTGCTCGCATATCGTCCGAGAGAGACTGCCCATCTCGCAGATCTTGATAACGAATTGATTGTCGCTCAAATCGCGAGCTTTACCGATCAAACGAAGGCTCACCTATTCATAGAGTTTCACTCCAGCATACAACTCTATGGGGCACGTCTGTCCGACGGTGAATCCATCCGATACATCGTCTATCTTGGTCTATATGAGGATGACGATACGGCACGTTGGGCACATGAGAGTTTTGCAGAAGAAAATCCGAAGTTCTTAACCTCGAATTTCAAGCGTCTAAGACTCGGCGATCTAAAGCCACACATACTTCGCTAGATTGATCTGCGGAAATAGAGAACAGGAATGTCTCCATCTTCCAACAGTAGATGGTTTACCGCTTAATTCACTGAAAGTCACGTCGGTAATGGCTATTCACATCGCCCTAGTCGCATAAACCGCCGCAGCAAAGGCGTATCTCTGTAAAATTCCGCGCCGTCACAAATCGCACGAATCGATATTTCGAACTATGACTTTCGTTATCGGAGACTCCTGCATCAAGTGCAAGCTCACTGATTGCGTGGAAGTTTGTCCAGTAGATTGTTTTTACGAAGGTCCGAATATGCTCGTCATTCACCCTGACGAGTGCATTGACTGTGCGCTGTGCGAACCGGAATGCCCTGTTGACGCAATCTTTTCGGAAGATGAGTTACCACCCGATCAAGAGGGCTTTCTTGAGCTCAACGCTGAGTTGGCGGAAATCTGGCCAAACATCGCGGAAAAAAAAGACGCATTACCAGACGAAGCTGAGTGGCGTGACGTCCCAAATAAGTTGCAGTACCTCGAACGCTAAACCATTTCACTAAATACGCCTTCCCAAATCGAAGTCCTTCTGATACAGAGTTTCATTCCGATCCAGTACTATGCCATTCACCAAACGTGAAGCCTAAGAGGCGCGAACTATTGCGTGTCGAGGCGAAGCATCAGTTTCATATATTGGTTTGGCCGCCAAGCTTCACAAATGCCAATATGCGTCGAATCTACTTCATTTTTACCTTAATTTGCTCAACCGCTTTTGCACAAATGACGGACATCAAAGACTCAACCAAGCCGCCAAAAGCCGACCGTCGCGAGCACATTCAGACGATTCACGGGATCGAGATTAACGACCCCTATTCCTGGCTAAAAGACTCCTCCTATCCCCAAATTGATGATCAGGACATACTCGACTACCTGAAGGCCGAAAACCAGTACTTTGCGACGCACATGGCGCCGCTTCAGGAATTAACTGAGCAACTTTTTCAAGAAATCAAGGGACGACAAGTCGAAGACGAGTCATCCGTACCCGTTAAAGACGGACAATACATTTACCAGTCTCGCTATCTCCCCGATAAACAGTATCGGCAGCACGTCCGTTGGTCGTCGCAAGCGGTGTCCTTGGACGAGAGCGTACAGCTACCTAGTTCGGACGTACAGCTCGTATTGGACGAGAACGTGCTTGCAGAAGGCAACGATTACTTCCAACGACGTGGGTTTTCGATTGACCCTACCGATCAATTTCTCGCTTACGGTGTGGACTTCTCAGGGAACGAACGGTTTACATTACGGGTTTTGGAGATCGCATCTAAAGACCACTTACCACTCGAAATCGAGAATACCACAGGTGAATCGATCTGGAGCAAAGACGGCAAATCCTTGTTCTATGTCGTTAACAACGAGAACTGGCGACCGTATCGAGTACTAAAACACACGCTCGGAACCGACACAAAAAAAGATGTCATCGTTTACGAGGAAAAGGATGACGGTTTCTTTGTCGACATTGATCGATCGACCTCTCGAAACTTCCTAATTGTGAGTACTGCTTCGAACGTCACGAGTGAAGTCAGAGTGCTATCGCTGGACGCTCCCGATTCAGAGCTCAAGTTGATTGCACCAAGACGCCATCAGCACGAGTATGACCTGGACCACCACGGAAGTCGATTCGTAATTCGCACAAACGACAGCCATAAGAACTTCGGACTAGTAGTCGCTCCTGAAGATACACCGACGATCGATCATTGGCAGCCATTGCTCGCACCAACAGATGGTCGATACATTACCGACGTCTTAGCGTTTGAGTCTCACGTTGTCGTCGCGGCACGGGAGAATGGCTTAGAGACAATTCAAATTCTTGACGCCACAGGTCAGCACAAGTCGATTCCGTTTTCTGAATCGACGTACAGTCTTTGGTTCGGTGCAAATCCTGAATCCGACCCGGATTTTCTGCGATTCGAGTACTCGTCGCTCACGACTCCCGAAACGACCTACGATTACGAATTCGCATCAGGGAAACTACGCACCCGAAAAATACAGCAAATTCCTAGTGGACATGATTCGACACAGTATGTGACAGAACGCGTACTCGCAACGGCACGTGACGGCGTAGAAGTACCAATATCCCTGCTTTATCGAAAAGGCACGCCACGTGACGGCTCCGCACGACTTTATTTATACGGCTATGGGGCTTACGGAGCGACGATGGATCCGTATTTTCGTACCACCATACTCTCTATGGTCGATCGCGGTTTCGTATACGCGATTGCACACATTCGCGGAGGTGCTGAGCTAGGATATCACTGGTATGAAAGCGGCAAACTTCGTAACCGAACAAATACCTTCAACGATTTCGTCGACGTCGCGCGTTATCTAGTAAAAGAGAACTATTCTGCGAACGGTCGCATCGCTATCGCTGGCGGAAGCGCGGGTGGATCGCTAATGGGTGCTGCGATTAATCAAGCCCCCGATCTCTGGGGTGCTGTTGCCGCGCACGTCCCATTCGTCGACATACTCAACACGATGCTTGACGATTCGCTACCGTTAACGCCTATCGAGTGGCCTGAGTGGGGAAACCCTATCGAGAATAAGGAAGATCTCGAATACATCCTCTCTTATTCACCCTATGATCAACTCAAAGCTGCCTCCTATCCACCGCTTTTTGTTACCGCAGGACTGAACGACCCTCGCGTGACCTACTGGGAACCCGCGAAATGGGTCGCGAAAATCCGACACCTCAAGCTGGACGACAATCCTCTCGTTCTAAAAACTGAAATGGGCGCAGGCCACGGCGGTCGATCTGGTCGTTACGACTCGTTACGCGAGGTTGCCGAGGAGTACGCGTTTATTCTCAATGCAATGGGGTTAGAACGCTAAGGAGCGCTAACGCAGACCTTTCAGTTTCGGGTCGCTACGGCGATCACTCTATCGGGATTCAGCGGTTTTCCATTAGCCCAAATCTCAAAACGAAACTGTCGATAACGTTCTGGATCCGCAGAACCATTTTCGCCGCGACGCTCTATTCGTGTAATCGTATCGCCGCGACTAATGTTCTGACCTTCTGAAATATCGTGAGGTGTGTTGAACTCATATGCAACAAGGTGCGACGTCGCAGAATCCACGATAATCAAATGACGGAACTTGTTCAACCCAGCCCCTGCGTAAATCACCTTTCCACCAATCGCCGCTACGATTTCAGTGTCGTCTGCCAATCGGTACTCCAAACCTTTTTCACCTTTGTTGGCGATGGGTTCATACGGTACGGGCCACTGCCATCCAGACTTTGTGCGAGTGGTTCGCAAGGTCATCTTCACCGGAGGCGTAGATGCATTCGGCGGCTTCGCATTCGAGAGTGGACGTTGCGCGTTTGGTCGTGGCGTTGCCACGGGTTCCGCAGTCGCAGGTGCTGGTGTTGTGTTCTCGCTGGGTGTCGACGATACGGTCGCAGATGTGTCCTGAGCTATTTGTTGAGGCGCTGCTTCTACGTTGCGTGCAGACTGAGAGGGTATCACCTGTGGCGCGCTCGGAACCGGTTCTGCTCCTTGACGCACAACGAGCAATTCTCCTGGGCGGATGATGTACGGCGCTTTGATGACATTGCGCGAAGCGATTTCCACAACTTTCAAGCCGTATCGTCGAGAAATTGCGTACAGCGTATCCCCGCGTTCAACGACGTGACAAAACTCCTCCGCGGTCTCTGCCTGACATGCAGATTGATTTTCAGAATATGCGTAATCGCTCTGACGCGATTTATCAATCACCGGTGCCGGCGTTTTCGACACGCACCCCGCGATCGAAATGAGCAGGAATAGACACCAAAACCGACTATGCAACATCACGATCCACCAATCGCATTAGGACTAGCACGCCAACACACCCAATGACCATGCACGCGATCACAGCAAGCATCTGCGCATCGATACTCAAGACGGGTAGTTCCGGTAAATCCGAATCCGATCTCCAAGGCCACGCACGATACACCGTACTAGCGACCAGACCGATGAAAAACGCAAGCATCTGTTGTCGATAACGCCGGATCCCACTCGCAAGGACTCGCGGCACTATCGCAAACGCTAGCGCCATACCTGCCGCAAAAAGTGCAAGTTTTGTCACTTCCAAGTCTCGAACAGCTTCAAGCGTTGGCACCCAAATCCCCATTAGCAACAACATCATAGAACCAGATATTCCAGGAAGTATCCAGGCACTAAAAGCACCGATTCCACCGATCGCGAACATCCACAAAGGAGGTTCTAACGACGCGGGTGGGAGAGCCACGATGGGGATACCGATGAACAACCCAACCGGTACGAAGCGAATCAAGTATTGGGTATCGACAGTGCGTGTGAGGTGAATAACTACTCCTACAACAATCCCCAATATCGCGCCCCAAAATAGCTGAGGTGTTCGACCCACGAGTTCGAGGATCGTCAGCATTGATGCGATGAAACCGCACACCATCCAAAACCCAAGTTGAACGAGGAACTTAAGCGAGGCTAGCCAAGACGCACGTTCAGCATCAACCGCGCGAAACTTGGCAATTTGGCTCAGTGAATTAATGAGTTTGTCATATATCTGTGTGAGCAACGCAATGGTGCCACCAGAAATCCCTGGTAGCACTTCAACAATGCCCATTAACAAACCGCGCCAACACAACCCTAGCCAGGTCATGGTCCTGCCTCGATACCTTTGAGCATTGGGACAAACCGTACCCCACAGATATCCCTTTTTCTGAACCCTGTCTCTATGCGTTCCCATTGAATGAGTGATTGCCCGACGAACAATGCGTTGCTGACCGGCATGATCAAGCGGCCGTTCATCGCGACTTGATCCGACAACTCCGAAGGAACTTCCTCTGCGCTCGCAGTACCGATCACAGCGTTGTATGGACCGTATTCGGGCCAACCTTCATGTCCATCCGCGAATTTGAACGTGACATTCGTTATTTCGAGATTCGCCAATGTCCGACGAGCATGCAGCTGCAATGGTTCGATTCGCTCGATCGTGAAAACTTCGTCGAACAATCGCGACAAGATCGCAGTCTGATATCCGCACCCAGTACCTATTTCCAGTACGCGTGATCGCTCTGATACGCCAGCTGCCGCATTCGACATCATGGCAACGACCGTAGGCTGCGAGATGGTCTGCTGGAAACCGATCGGCAGCACGGTATCGTCATATGCTCGGTGCGCGATCGCTTCGTCAACGAAGACATGTCGGGGAACATCATTCATGATCTCGAGCACTTCAGCCGTCGCGAGATCCTGAGCGGCTAATTTATTGACTAAGCGCGCCCGTGCCCGCGCCGAGGTCATCCCAATACCAAACATCCGGAACCCGTTAACTCCGATCGTCTTGAAAATCGAAGCACTCGCGGAGTACGCTCGTTGCATAACTCCCAGAAGGCAGTGCAAACCGCACCTTCGCCGTGTCCTGTTCGATTTCGCAATTCAAATCAATCGGCGTCACTACTAATGAGCGGCGTTCCTGCTTCAAACCGACCCACTCTAATGCTTCTTTTATCGGCGCAACGCTATTCAGTGTTGTCTCTTCAATCGTCTGCGCAAGTCCCCTCGTAAGACTACGTCCACGTCCCCATAGAGGTCCGGTTGGCACTTCCTCACTAGTTACGACATCTCCGTCGATCCTGCTGCACCAATCGCCACGCTTGACTCGTGACGCTAACACGAGATTGAAAACGTAGCTTCGTAGGGACGATATATAGATCGACTTAAGGAATGGAGAAATATGCGGTTTGCCTTCTCCGACCCACTTCATTGCGTTTCTTACATTACGCCCATCTCGGCCGAACCGCTGTTGGCCAAAGTAGTTGGGTACCGAGTGCATCAAACGCCACTCGACTGTCTCCGGTGCGACTTCTCTGATCAGAATCTCAAACCAGTTTTGACATCCATCTGACGCTCGTAGCTTTCTGTGGTGTCGGCGTTGTTTCAATATCTTGACGTCTGGTACGTGGGGCAATCTTGTTTCTGCTGGTACAGGTACGCTGAACCATTGCGTTGCAACACTGCGCTTGTCCTTGAGTCCAATGTATCCCACCTCTTTCGACTTCAAGTGAAACTCACGTGCAAGGCGACTCTGAACCTCGGGCGTAGTTAGATTCGATCGGCGTACACATAACAAGAGATGCTCGCCGTCGTCTGTCGGTGAAAACGGTAATTCCTCTTCTACCTTGAAGTCCGCGACTTCACGGCGAATGTGACCCGGGGAACGTAGAACGTCGCCAGCACGAGGTAAGTCTCTAAAAACGTAAGGTGCTTCTCTTTGAGCTGACTCATCCGGGCTAGGGTTTTCTATTGCTGCCCGTTTATGAGTCGTCGACATATAGATAGAAGGTTTCGTTCGGCTTGATCATGCCGAGATCGTTACGGGCGATGGACTCGATGACCGATTTGTCGTGTTTGATTCGCTGAATCTCCATGCGGAGTAATTCGTTGCGCTCAGCTAAGCGCTGGTTGAATTCCGCTTGAGCTTTCACGTCTTGCACGAGCAATCGTGTCGCGAAAAATCCCGATTCCCCGAATAAGTACATGTACTGCATCACGACAAACATGCAGAACAAAGAAGGTAGTAAGAGCTTCATAGGTTCAAATCCTTTTGAACTTGGCGAATTCGCTGGCTCCTCCAAACGCTAGGGTCTCGACTTGCTCTTCGATACGCAACAGCCGGTTGTATTTCGCGACTCTTTCGGATCGCGATGCTGAGCCGGTTTTGATCTGCCCGGCTCCCGTACCTACAGCGATATCGGCGATCTTGGTGTCTTCCGTTTCACCCGATCGATGCGAGACAACAGTAGTGTAATCATGGTCATGCGCCACACGCATGACATCCAATGTCTCGGTAACTGTACCTACTTGATTCAATTTCACCAAAACTGAATTTGCCATACCTTGTGCGATGCCGTCGAGAACTCGCGCCTTATTCGTTACGAACACGTCGTCACCGACTAGCTGCGTCGATTCGCCAAGTCGTTCCGTCAATCGTTGCCAATCATCGAATCTCGACTCAGCACATCCGTCCTCAATCGACATCATGAACGGGCATGCGGCTTTGATTTCTGCAAGCGAATCGATCATCTGAGCCGGTTCTAAAGGCGGTGAACCCGCTTCCGCAGCGTAGCCGCCTTCGTCGTAAAACTCGGTGGCGGCACAGTCTAACCCGATGTAACAATCGACGCCAAGCTCGTAACCCGCATCCCGAACTGCATTACTTAAAAATTCAAGCGCGTCGTGATTTGAATCCAAATCCGGCGCGAAACCACCTTCATCGCCAACCGCTGTCGATCGCTTTGGCTGTGCATTCTGCAAATTCTGCTTGAGCACGTGGAAGACTTCAATTCCAATGCGTAACGCTTCGCGGAACGAGCCACCACCCACCGGAATCACCATGAATTCCTGAAAAACGACATCGTTGTCTGCATGCGCGCCACCGTTTAGAACGTTCATCATCGGTACAGGCATCCGCATAGGCACAGAGTCGTAAAGGTCGTTGACATGCTGGTAAAGCGGCACACCTTTCGCACGTGCTGCAGCTTCTAACGTCGCAAGTGACGCGCCAAGGATGGCATTCGCACCGAGATGTTGTTTATTTGGTGTGCCATCAAGTGCGATCAACCGTTCATCCACGCCCGCTTGGTCAACTGCATCAAGTCCATGAAGACCTTCAGCGATGATGCCGTTAACGTTAGCGACCGCTTGAAGTACGCCTCTACCCAGGTAGCGTTTAGGATCTTCGTCGCGTCGTTCTACGGCTTCAAACGAACCCACTGATGCGCCGGACGGAACCATCGCTGATCCGATAGAACCGTTACTTAGATGAACGTCGACTTCAACTGTCGGATTGCCGCGTGAGTCAAGAATCTCCCGGCCGTGTACCGCGACGATCCTGCTCAATCGAGCTGATCCTCTAAGTAATCAAATTCCTTAACAAGCGAGTCAATCTGTACCAGTTGCTCAAGAAGCTCTTGCATGAGTGGCAAGGGCCAGGAGTTCGGTCCATCCGATTTCGCTTCTGCGGGACGCGGGTGCGTCTCCATAAACAATCCGTCGACACCGACAGCCGCCGCCGCACGCGCTAGTACAGGCACCATTGACCTCTGACCGCCTGACACCGCCCCTTGCCCACCTGGCAACTGGACAGAATGGGTCGCATCGAACACTACCGGGCATCCTGTCTCTCGAAGAATAACCAGAGAACGCATATCGGAAACAAGGTTGTTGTAGCCGAAGCTTGCCCCACGTTCGCACACCATGACTTGATCATTACCTGTTGATTTCGCCTTCGCCACAACGTGGGTCATGTCGCCGGGTGCTAGAAACTGACCTTTCTTGATATTGACCGGAAGGCCTTGCTCACATACATTGAGGATGAAATCAGTTTGCCGACACAAGAAAGCAGGGGTCTGTAAGACAGAGACCACACTTGCGACCTCATCAAGAGGCGTGTATTCGTGCACGTCAGTAAGTACTGGAACGCCAATTTCATCTTTGACCGATTGAAGGATTGAGAGCCCCACATCGATCCCCTGTCCCCGATAGCTACCAATCGACGATCGGTTGGCCTTGTCAAACGAGCTTTTGAAGATATAGGGGATGTCTAACGCGTCAGTGACTTCCTTGAGATGGGACGCAACATCAAATGCAAGCGCTCGATCCTCAATCACGCATGGTCCGGCAATCAGAAAGAATGGTCGCTTGCTCCCTATTTCAAAATCGCAGAGTTTCATGCATTTGCCGCTGCGTAAGCCGTTGAGGCGCGGACAAAGTCACTAAAAAGTGGATGCCCGTGCGTTGGCGTCGAAGTAAATTCAGGATGAAATTGGCACGCAACATACCACTGATCGTTCGCCAGTTCGAGCATTTCAACCAATTGTTCGTTCTTGCTTCGACCCGAGAAACGCATTCCGGCTTTCTCGAACGCATTAATGAAGGCTTCGTTGACCTCATACCGATGACGATGTCGCTCGCGAATCGAGTTACAACGATAGATCGAACTGACGCGAGAGTCCATCGACAAAGTACATTCCTGTTCACCTAAACGCATGGTACCGCCAAGGTCATCACCAGGTTGATATTGTTTTATTTCACCTGTATCGTCGCGCCATTCACTTACCAGCGCAATGACAGGGTGCTTTGTATCTCTGATCAATTCCGTGCTGTTTGCATCCGCCCAGCCGATTTCATTCCGTGCAAACTCAACCACAGCCGCATGCAATCCGTAACAGATACCTAAATATGGGACTTGCTTCCGACGGGCGAATCCTGCAGCCTTGATTTTCCCCTCGAACCCACGTGGACCAAAGCCACCTGGAATCAATACGCCGTGGACATTCTCCAATGCCCCAATGCCGTTCTGTTCAACCGATTCCGAATCAACCGTTTCAATCTCGATTTTCACACCGGTATGAATTCCCGCGTGAATGAGCGCTTCAATCAAAGACATGTAAGCATCCGTGAAATCAACGTACTTACCAACCAAAGCGATCCGCGTCGAGTCATTCGCGCCACATCTTTTTTGTTCGACTTCCTCCCAGTGCGATAAGTCCGCTTCATCACTTTCGATTCCAAAATGCTCCAACACGATGTCATCAAGTCGTTGATGGTGCAAAACCAGTGGGACTTGATAGATTGAATCCGCGTTGGCTAGTGAAATGACTGCCTCTTCAGGCACATTGGTAAACAAGGCAATCTTGTTGCGAGGACTTGCGTCGAGTTCCTTCTCTTTACATCGGCATATCAGGATGTCTGGCTGCAAACCAATCGAGCGTAGTTCCTTAACGGAATGCTGCGTAGGTTTGGTTTTGTCTTCGCCATCGCTGAGTTGTGGAACCAATGTCAAGTGCATAAACAAGGTATTGCGAATACCTTCTTCAAGGCGCATTTGTCGAATAGCTTCAAGAAATGGTTGCGATTCAATGTCACCGACCGTACCGCCCGTTTCGACGATAACCACGTCATTGTCTCGTGCTACGGCGCGAATGCGCCGCTTAATCTCGTCTGTTATATGAGGTATGACTTGTACGGTTAAACCACCGTAGTCACCTGCGCGTTCGCTCTTTATGACGGATTCGTAGACGGAGCCCGTTGTGAAGTTGTTTGCGCGCGCCATCTTGTTTTGGATGAATCGCTCATAGTGACCGAGGTCTAGGTCTGTTTCAGCACCGTCAGCGGTGACAAATACCTCGCCGTGCTGGTTAGGGCTCATCGTGCCGGGATCCACGTTGATGTACGGATCCATCTTGACGACATCGACTTTAAGACCGCGCGCCTTAAGGATTGCACCGAGCGATGCGGTGGTGACACCCTTTCCGAGGCCGGATACCACACCACCAGTTACGAACACGTAATGTGTCAGAGCTTCACCCCTTAAGGCTTCGTGAGACGCTAACAAGAAGCGTTCGTTCGTTAATTCTAATGGCGAAGTCTCGCATGTGGGTTCGAAGCGTCGAAGAGACTACAACAGGTTGCTTGATTCACTATGCACCCGCACCTTACAGCAGCGGGTCTACTCGACGCCATTGCGGTACCCAGCCGCCAGGTGAGCAAGCCGAAGAAGCAACCCCTAGACCCGGTACCGCCACTAATTGTTCGTCGCGATAAAACAATGGCCAAGCCTCACGCTCCCACGGCGGTACGTTTTGATGGTAGAACCATTTCGAGAGCTGTACCCTTCGTTTGTTTAGTTGAAGCGTCTCGCCTCCTTTTCTCGCGACGCAACGAAGCCGAGTGCCCGAACGCAGACCAACGGTTTCTTTCCGCCACTCTAACCTACCAAACGCATAACTGCAATCTTCACCGACGTTTATCGAATGCTCGAGGAGTGGAACCGCGACGGGGACGACAAAGAACAAACCTTTAAATCTGCGCACACTCGCGCTCGAAGACACCCGCACGAGAACCTGCGCGTCTTCGCGAGCAGTTGCTTGGCGCATGATCTCATTCACGACGGCGGTCTTCGGTGTGATGTCAAACGCATGGAGCCATGCCCGTACTCGCGTCGAATCCTGCGAAAGCGCTTCAGCTTCAATGGGTTCACGACTCATCTTCGCCAGCGGAGGTTCTTTCAGCCGCAATAGCTGCGACTCAAAATCTAAAAAAGCTGTCCTTAGGCGGGGTAAAACTTCGTGTCGAAGCGCGTTTCTAGTAAGTGAAACGTCTAGATTCGATTCGTCCTCGATCCAACGCCATTTATTTTGACGCGCGATGCATAGCAATTCGTCACGTTTGTATTCAAGCAATGGTCGCCAAAGACGCCCACGCTTCAAATTTCGCCATTCGGCAATACCGACAAGCGCCCTACCCGTGGCGAGCTGCCACATTAAGCTCTCCAATTCATCATTTAGATGGTGCGCAGTGGCTACAACGTCTCCTGCGCTTAGAATCCCATCAAAGACCTTTAATCGCTCCCGACGACCTTCGAATTCTGGATTTCGACCTGTCAACGTAATTCGACGTCGTACAAACGTCAGACCTAGTCGAGCAGCAACTGATTCGCAGTGTGTCTCCCACGCGTCCGCGTTACTACTCAAGCCATGGTTAACATGCAAGACTGTTACGAGTTCTGAATCGAAAGCTCTCGCGGCTGCGTGTAATAAGACCGTTGAATCAACACCGCCGCTGAAAGCGATCCAAAGTCGACTAGCAGGTTCGAGGTCTAATTCCGCAAGCCGTCGAATGACCTGACCGAGCGAAACGTCGTTAGTTCGCGACCTTTTGAAATCCGACATTGACGACACTGAGTCCAAAAATTTCGCGCAGTTCTTCCAACACCCGATCGGTTACCGGGAGCTTCCGATAGCCTTTACCCAGATTGACCCGCAACGCGGCACTATCTTTGTGAATTGCGATCTCGACCCGACGTCCTTCTCTGCGCTCGAAATGCTTGAAGACCTCTTCGAATTTATGTAAGTTATCAGACGTCAGTAGGGTGCGCGTCTCGTCAGTTTCGAATCGTAGCGTAATAAACGCTTGCCAGTGCTTTCTAGCGCTGACCACATCAAACACCGCGCTAGCGGACAATTGATGCTCGTCGCGAAAACTGTCGTAACGCATGCGCCCTTTAACGACCACGAACTCGTCATCAATTACGTATCGCGAATACTTGCGATACTGATCTGACCAAAGAATGACACTTAGAGAGCCTTGCTGACCTTCTAAAGTCAACGTGACTATCTCACCGCGGTTAGGTTGAAAACGTACCTCCGAATCCCTGATCTTACCAGCGACAACGATCTCCTCATTTCTTTGTGCTGATTGAGCTTCATACAAAGTGCACGTACAAATTGATTCAAACTCACGGAAATATGAACGCGCGGACTCGTCACTCACCGCGAATCCAATGGTCTGCTTTTCCCCGTCGTGTAGTGCGTCTTTCGATAAGGGTTCGGGGGCAACGTAGTTAACGAATACCTCTTTCTCCTGAGGACCGCCGAACAAGCTATGACTTGATTGCGTACCGTCTGTTCCGGCTTGATATGCGAGTTCTAGTTTGTCAAGAAGCACCGCTCGAACTAACTCTCGCTTTTGAAACTCCGGTTCTATCAAGTCAAGCGCACCTGACTTTATCAGCCTCTCTATGGTGTTGCGATGCATCTTGGTCACGTCGATTCGCGTGCAAAAATCGAAGAGACTTGTGAATTCCTCTTCGCCAAGTGCTTGTTCTATGGTGCGTACGTCCCCTTCTCCAACTCCTTTCAGACATGGCATGCCAACTCGCAACCCATTCTCCAACGGGACACAATCAAGTGTCGGCCGATTCACGTCGGGTGGTTCCATCATGAACCCCATCCGTTCAGCTTCCGCGAGAAGTCGCCGAACGCGGTTCGGATCACCTCGCTCAACAGAAATCGCTGCTGCCATGTATTCGTGAGGGTAGTTGGCTTTTAGGTATGCAGTCTGATATGTAACGACGGCGTATGCGGTAGAGTGCGCCTTTGGAAAAGCGTATTCAGAGAACCCCAACATTTTTTCGTAGATTTCTCCCGCTATCCTCGGGTCGATGTGTTTTTCGCTGCAACCTTCGGCGAATCGGTCCTTTAGTTCCTCGAGTTTCTCTCGAATCTTCTTCCCCATTGCCTCTCGAAGGATATCTGCTTCTCCGCCAGAAAATCCGGCGAGAGCCCTCGAAACACTCATGACATCCTCTTGGTAAATCATGAGCCCATAGGTGTTTTTTAATACCGATTCAAGTAACGGGTGATCGTAGCTAACTGCCTCCTCGCCGCGCTTTCTTAACGCGTAGCTCTTGTCGACACCAGCGTTCAAGGGTCCAGGTCGAAACAGTGCGACGAGCGCGACGATGTCGTCGAACTTATCCGGTCGTAGTTGTCGAATCAACCGTTTCATCCCGGGTGATTCCAATTGAAAAACACCTTCTGTGTCCGCAGCTGCGATTAGCTTGAAAGTACTGCGATCGTCAAGCGGAATCTGTGTGGGTTCGAGACGAGGTTCGCCGTCTTGTAGTTTCTCGTTAATAAACTGGATCGTTCGATCGATGACGGTCAAGTTTTTTAGACTCAACAGATCGAACTTAACCAATCCAGCTTTTTCGACATCATCTTTATCGAGTTGTGTGACAAGCAAATTGGTATCAGTATCGAGCTCACATGGCACGTATTCCTCAAGACGATCGGGTCCAATCACAATCCCTGCCGGATGTATGCCTGACGTTGCCACGATGCCTTCAAGTTTCTTGCTTTCGTCCAGTAGCTCGGTGCAACCGTAGCGTTCCGCAGTTTCTTCTATCCTAGGTTCTTCCCGGCAAGCATCCTCCAATTTCGTACCCGGTTTGGTTGGAATCAACTGTGTGATTCGAGATACGTCGCTATGCGAGTACTCGAGCGCTCTACCCATGCCATGGACGATACCTTTTGCTGCGAGCGTACCTTGGGTGGCTATCAAACCTACACATTCCCGACCGAATTGCTCTACCAGATGCCACATTACTTCATCGCGGCGTTTCGCACAGAAATCGATATCCAAGTCGGGCATAGATCGTCGATCGCGATTGAGTAGCCGCTCAAAGAAAAGATTGTGTTTGATTGGATTCAATCCCGTGATTCCAAGCAGCATGGCAACCAACGATGCCGCACCTGATCCGCGGCCCGGTCCGACTGGGATCCCGTGCTCTTTCGCCCATAAGACGATGTCTCGAACGATCATGAAGTACCCGGCAAAGCCCATTTCAACGATCACTTCTAGTTCGTATCTGGCACGCTCCCGGTACGTATCAAACTCGGATTCATCAATGTCAGACTGTTCGTCTGATAAGAATGCTTCAAGCGCTTCATTGACCGTCGTATTTAGTATCTCGTTGTTTTCATTCTCCGTCGGTTTTGGATATGGACGCTGGAAGTACTTACCCGTTTCAACCTCTACGTTACATCGTTTTGAAATCTCAACCGTGTTCTCAATTGCGTCGGGTAGATCTGCAAATTGCGCAGCCATCTCGTCAATGGAGCGTAAATACTGATGCGGACTGTAGTGGCCTTTCCAAGAGTAGGTCTCACCCATATGTTCGCTACGTTGAATGCAAAGTTTCGCGTCGTGAAGCGAAAAGTCATTCTCCGATACGCAAACAACGTCGTTCGTAGCGACGAGGGGGACGTTTTTCGCTGCGGCAAGCGGGACGATTGAATCAATGTAATCGTTCTCATCGATACGACCAGTCCGGGAGATCTCTGCATAAAACCGATCGCCGAAGTGTTCGAGGTACCAATCAAGTAACCTCTCGGCACTCTCGTATTCCTTAGCGAGAAGCCTTTGACCTAGATCTCCATTGACGCCACCGGACAGCAGTATCAAACCGTCATTGAGCTCCGATAGCATCTCGTAATCGGCACAACGTTGATTTCCGGTATTTCGAGACGCATTTGTGACCAGCCGTATCAAGTTGTGATAACCAGCCTGATTCGCGGACAGTACCAAGAGTTTCGTCTTGCCGTTCGCGCCAGAAAGTGCTAGATCGCAACCAAATATCGGTTTGATCTGGTGTTTACGACACTCGTTCTGAAACTTGAGCATCGCTGTTAAGTTGCCTTTGTCCGTCAATGCGACACTTGACATTCCTAGGCGCTTGACCGCAGGAACCAGCTGATTTAGGAAAACAACACTGTCTTCAACCGAGTATTCACTGTGCACGGATAAGTGGACAAAGTCAGTCATGTCATGGATCCGAATAGGCTATAGCGTACTTCACGTACCGGGCCAAAACTGAGACGGTGAATGGGACACGGACCATGTTCGCGGAGACGCGCAAGATGTAATGCAGTCGGATAGCCCTTGTGACGGTCGAAGCCGTACTGGGGGTAAGTTGCGTCATACTCCACCATCATACGATCACGGGTCACCTTCGCCAAAATGGACGCTGCACTAATCGCAGGCATTTTGGCGTCGCCACCTACAAGCGTGAATGTTGGCGCTGATACCCCAGGATCTTTGTCTCCATCGACCCAAACTTCGTCCGCATTGAGTGCGGTCGCCTCGTACGCACGGCGCATTGCGAGCAAACTTGCTTGCAGAATATTGTGAACGTCAATTTCGCGCGCATCCGCTAATCCAACACCGTACGCCAGTGCGCTACGTTCAATTTCGTCGAACAATCTATCGCGCTTGCGGAACGTCAGACGCTTACTGTCTGCCAAACCTTCGATTGGTACTCGTGCATTAAGCGCAACAGCGCCAGCAACAACCGGACCTGCCAATGGACCTCGCCCGGCTTCATCAATTCCGACCAGAACCTGAATATTGGAACTAACTCGATTCGACAAGTGAGAGCACAGTTTCCGCAGCACGATCCGCAGCATTTTGCTTCAACGACCTATGGAGCGATGCGAATTCGTCAGTCAGTGTTGTGTCGTTGCGGTTCAACTGCTCAATGAGCGCTGTGGCTAGGTTTTGTGGTGACGCATCGTCCTGCAAGAACTCGGGTACGAGCATCTTGTTAGCAAGTATATTGGGTAATGCAACGTGATCGATAAACATCATGGAACGGACGATCTTTGCCGTTAATGCGCCTATTCGATAAGCGACAACCATCGGTGTTTTCATCAACATTGCTTCGAGCGTGCTCGTCCCCGATTTCACCAACGCGACGTCGCTCGCCGCCAAAACCTGCGTTGCTTCGACGTCGGTAATCTCGACGTTCAACGAAGGAAAATCACCGGACATCTCGCGCCATCTTCGGTGAACTTCCGGATGTCGTGCCGCTACGAGCACCTCGAGCTTCCTCTTCTCGATTCGCTCCTGGAAGATTCGTGCCGCCTCTAAGAAGATTTCAAAATGAAATCCGATCTCCGAGCCTCTACTACCTGGCATCAGACAGAGCATTAACGATTCGCTTGCCCACCCATTGGCAGTTCGAGCTTTCACCATAAGCGTAGATTTGTCCTCGGCGGGATCGTGTTTGTCCGCCGTAGGGTGACCTACGAAAACAGCCCGGATGCCTCGGTCGTCGTACACTTTAGTCTCGAACGGAAACAACGTCATGATGACATCGACAGCATTGCCGATTCGTTTTACTCGTCCGCGACGCCACGCGTAGACCGATGGACTCACGTAATGAGCGGTCGGTATTCCTCGTTTCCGTATTCCACGTTCTAAGAAAAGGTTGAATACGTTAAAGTCGACACCAACCACGACATCCATGCTTGACAGCTCACGAATTAACCGTCGTAAGAGCCGATAGAGACTCCCGATACGCAATAGCGGATCTACAAATCCATTGACCGCAAAGTTGTCAATGCTCGCCAAGCTTCTTAACCCGTGAGCAATCATCGTCTGGCCACCAACACCGACGAATTCGACTTCAGATATACGTTCTGAAATCGCTGCCATCAAGGAAGATCCAAGCAAGTCACCAGAGGCTTCGCCAGCCACGATACCCACTCGAAGAGGTGTTAACGACAAGATTCGACGCGAGTCAATGCGCGTTTAGCCGCTCGCGATCAGAAGCTCCGTTGAGCATACAACGCTTTCGTCGACGAGCGCTTCGCAACTGAACTTCATGATGTCACGACGTTCACTTACCACGTTAGCATCCAAAATTAATCGATCGCCTGGTACGACCGGTTTCTTAAAACGCGTTTTATCCATACCTGCCAAGAGGAAGACGCCCCCATGTTTCTCAATCGAGAGATCACGAGAACGAAGAGCCAGAATACCGCTTGCCTGTGCTAATGCTTCCACGATAAGTACCCCAGGCATGATTGGTTTGGTAGGAAAGTGGCCCGGAAAGAACGGTTCGTTGGCCGATATGTTCTTTAAACCTCGTATTCGCTTACCCAACTCAATCTCTAGTACACGATCTACTAACAGGAACGGGTACCGATGTGGCAGGTAGTCCGTAATCTCAAAATCGATATCTTGCTCAGACATGGATTCGCTTACTCTGCGCGTTCTTGTTTTTCACAGATTTGCTCAATGCGACGTAACCGCTTCGCCATTGAATCGAGTTCATTTAACCTCAGAGCGTTTCGGCGCCACGTTCGATTATCCGTGTGGAGTGTTGAACCTGAGTAGCGACCTGGTTCGGTTATATCTCTAGAGACGAACGTCATAGCGCCGATTTCTACGCCTCCAGCAATTGAGACTGGGCCTTCACCCGCGATACCGACCCCACCGGCAAGTACACAGTACTCGCCCAACGTTACGCTCCCTGCTAACGAGGAGCGTCCACACATGATCGAATGTGCACCCACTACGCAATTGTGGGCAATGTGGACCTGATCATCGATTTTCACATTGTCGTGGATGATCGTATCATCGATCGTGCCTCGATCAATTGTTACGCTCGCGCCAACCAACACATCGTCACCAATCTGAACGCGACCCACTTGAGGTACCTCTTGGAGTTGTCCCTCGTCATCCGCCACGATACCAAATCCATCTACCCCAATCGAGGTGTTCGCGTGAATCGTACAACGTGCGCCGATTCGAACGTCATGGTATACCACGACGTTTTCACGAATACTGGTATCCAGACCGACTGAGGTAAAAGCGCCAATACAAACGTTCGCGCAAAGCTCAACGCCGTCTGACAACACAGAATGTGCACCTACGTTTACGTTGGGTCCAATCCGAAGATTCCTGCCCAATTGCGCAGTTGGATCAATACGAGCGGTTGAATCGATACCAGTCTCGATTCGCTCGCGTTTGTCAAATTCGACGGCGATCTGCGCGAAAGCGAGTTGTGGGTTAGTAACAACAATCGCCGGGATGGGGCAATTAGAAACATTCTGTTCTGCAAGCAATACGGCGGCAGCCTTTGTCGCTTGCAATTGCCCACGATATCTTTGATTGGAAAGGTACGTCAGGTCGCCTTGCCGTGCGTTTGCAAGCGATCCAACACCTGAAATACAAGTCAGTTCGTCGCCTATCACTCGCCCTTGAGTGCGTTGCGCGATCTCGGCGAGCGACAACATGATGGGACTAGCAGAAATTGAAATACATCACTTACTCGGTGATGTTGTTCATTGCCTCCGTGACTCGACGCGTGATGTTATGACGTGGATTTACGAAAAGCAATACACTGGGGTTGTATTGATAGACCATGTCGAAGTTCTCCAATTCGACAAGATCTCGGAGCGCTTTTTGAAATTTCGGATTAAGCGCACTCAGCAATTCATCGCGTCGTTCTGTCAGCTCGCGTTGTAATTTTTGTGCGCCTACCTCGAGATCAAACTGCATGTCCTCCATCTGCTTTTGCATCTGGCGGCGTTCTTCCTCTGAAGTTACAGCACTATCGTTGATTAGTTTTTCACGCAATTTGATCAAATCTTGTTGCAATTGCTTCAAGCGATCGCTCTCTGGCGCGAATTCTTCTTCGATCTGCGCAAGTGTTGCCTTTGCTTCCTCCGTCGCCATCGCGGCTTCTGACGAGTTCACGACTGCAATGCGTAACTGGGCAGACGCCGCCACCGCCACATTGAGCGCTAGCACAACACAAAGCAGCTTCAACAATTTAGAGATCATGAATGCCTCAGGGTTTCGTGGGCGCAGACCATGGCAGAAGCACGCTACGCAGGGCGGCGCATTATATTCTTGGGTCGAGATTTCACGGTCATTTTTCGGAGCGGGAAAGTCAATATCGAGCTAGGCTAGAAAGTCTGACCTAGTTCGAAACTAAAGACTTCCGTCTCGTCCAAATCACTGTTGTTGAACGGATACCCAAGCGAGAATGACATCGGTCCCATGCGAGTTAACCAAGACACAGCAATTCCTGTCGAACCACGCAGTTCCTTAAAACTCGGTGCAAAGCAATTCAAAGAGGTTTCAGAACAATGATCGCTAAAGATATTTCCAGCATCGACAAAATACAGTGACCGGACTTGTCCTTTGTTCTTCATGAAAGGAAGAGGGAACACGAATTCTGCTGAAAGTTCTGCCATGATGTTGCCACCAAACGGTCGGCCCGGAACGTTCGACGCAAAGTTTCGCAACGCCGTGCTTCTAGGACCTAGCGATGCCCTCTTGTACGTTCGAATTGAGCCAAAACCGCCACCATAAAAATGTTCATAGAACGGGTAAATTTCCGTATCACCGTAAGCGCCGCCATAACCGAGGTCGGCATTCAGATGAAAGGCGAAGTTCGGATTTAACCCTGGTACAGGAAAATACTGTTCGAGCTGAACCGTTGCCCGATAAAACTCTAAATCACTGCCCGGCACCGAAATCTCTAACGCCGTGGTTTGTCTAGACCCACGTGTTGCGAAGATAGCCCGGTTACGAGTGTCGCGGGACCATAGTCCTTCAACCTTGTAGTTCAAGAAAGTTTGGCCACTGGAGCGAATGAAGTCACGTATTTCTTCCGCCTCCGTGCCACTCTGTTCTACGTCCGTGTACTCGACTCGACCGGCGAACTGAAGTCGCTTTGTTTCTCCGATCGGAAAACTAAAACGAGCGCCAGCGCCGACCGCAGATGTCGAAAAAGCGTTCAAATTCAAGGTGCTGTAGTCAGTATCTCTAACGAAAACGCTAAGTCCGCGACTGACGCCATCTTCCGTGAAATACGGGTTGATATAGGTGTACGAAAAAGACTTGCGATAGTCGCTCCAATCCAACGAAAGACCAATGTTCTTACCTGTTCCAGCGATATTCGACTTTTGGATAGACGCTCCGAGAATCATCCCGGATAGCTTTTGATAGCCAAGCGAACCTGTGATTGATCCGGTCGACTGCTCTTCTACCTGAATATCAACATCGATAAGCCCTTCTTCTCCTGCCACCTCTGGCGTTTCAACGGTTACATCTGAGAAGAAACCCATCCGCTCAAGTCGAACTTTGGACAAATCAATCAAGTCCGTTGACGCCCACGCCCCTTCAAGCTGGCGCATTTCTCTTCTCAGCACCGTATCTCGCGTGGTCGTATTACCCGCGAAGCTCAATCGTCGTACATACGCACGCTTGCCAGTATTCACCATGAATCGGACATTGACCGTACCGTCTTCATTTATCTCTGGTACAGCGGTCGCGGTGGCGAATGTGTAGCCATGACGCCCTAATTGACGCGTAATCAGTTCCTCAGTGGCGGTTAAAAGCGCGCTCGAGTAGAGCTGTCCTTTCGAGACAATGATGAGCTTCTCGATCTCGTCAGGATCGACGTCATCAAGATCGCCGACCAATTCCACGTCCCCAATCAAGTGTTTCTCGCCTTCACTGACATTTATCGTTACATAGACCTGCTTTCGATCCGGTGTCATACTGACCTGCGTCGAATTGATTTTGAATTCGATATACCCTCTATCCGTATAGAACGCTTCGATCGCCTCTAAATCCCCCTGAAGTTTTTCACGAGAGTACCGGTTTTCGCCACTAATGAAACCAAACAAGGTCGGTTGCTTCAGTTCCATTCGATCAAGCAACGTTGTTGTGTCGAATACTTCGTTTCCAACAAAAGCGATTTGCACGATCGTTGCACGTTTACCTTCTTCAACCTCAATCTCAATCTTGACTCTGTTTCGTGCCAAAACTTCGATATCCGTTTCGATGCTGGCTGTGTATTGACCTTGCGCCACATATTGACGCACCAATTCGATGCGAACTCTGTCAAGCGTCGCTTGCTTGAAGATCTCTCCCTCTTTCAAACCTTCGGCAGCCAGCCCCTCAAGTAATGCTTCTGTCGGAACCGCCTTATTACCAGTGATTTCGATCTCAACGATCGAAGGTCGCTCATCGACCTCAACCAATAAGATATCGCCGTCGCGTTTTATCGTTACTTCATTGAAATAGCCAGTCTTGAACAGTTCGCGAACGGTCTCTCGAACTGTCTGCGGCGTCGCAACATCACCGAGCTCAATACTCATCGCGTTGAATACCGTTCCTGGCGTTACTCGCAGGAGCCCTTGCACCCTAATATCGGATATTTCGAAGCTGTAGTTCGAAAGCGCAAACGAACACGCCAAACATAGTGCAAGACCGATCGAGATCTTTAGTCGATGCATATTGATGCCTTCAATGGATCCAATTCACTACCCGGGCCGCCGCGAATGGACCCAAATACGGTTTTCGTTCGATTATAGACCTGCAAATCACTGGTCAGTTCCGCCGTATCAGGCGCAATTTCGGTGGGATTTGGCGCTCACAAGTCTTCTTTAGATTTGCTTACCGGAGCACTGAGCACTGAACGTCCAATAGAACCATGGACGCTACGATGCTACCAATCGTGCGATATCGTTGTAAAGCGCAAAAATCATGATTGAACCGACGACGAAAAGGCCGATTCGCATTCCGATGGCTTGAATCTTCAACGGGATCGGTCTATTCGATATCCATTCGATGAGACCGAACAGCACGTGTCCACCGTCCAGCATTGGTATCGGTAGCATGTTGATCAATCCTAGAGCAATCGTGAGTAATGCAAGTAGCATCAGGTATGGCGTAATGCCTAGTTCGGCTAGGTCACCCGCAAATTCAGCGATTCGCACAGGACCCCCAAGATTTCCGGCGTGAACGTCGCCAACGATCATCTTGTAGATTGACTCGATTGTCAGCGCGATGTAGTCAATCGTCTTGTCGAATGCCACGGGGATTGCAGCAATCGGCCCATAGCGAACGAGACGTCCAACCTGAGGTCTAATCCCTGCTTGTCCAAAGGTGGTCCCATCATCAGCGACGATCGATCTTGGAACGAGGGTGAGAGAAACAATTTCGCCTTCACGTTCCACTGTTAACAGAAGCCTACGATCCTCATTGTCCCGAACGATCTCTACTATGTCTTGCCACGACTGAATCGACCGACCGTCGATGTGCGATATATAGTCTCCGACGCTAATTCCCGCTTGTGCCGCCGCAGAGTCCGCGGAGACGTAGCCAATGTGGGCACGAAGCTGAGGTTCTAGTCCGATTTCGGTCACGACGTCAGGATCGACCTCATCGGATAGCCATGACGTAATTTGTACGCCGTATTCACCTCGATCGGTTTGAATCCATATTGTTCCTGTATCTCCTAGCCGCTCCGCGAATGCAAGATTGACGTCCTGCCACGATTTCATCTCTTGGCCATCTACCCGAAGGATTTCTTCACCTTCACCGATGCCTGCAACCATCGCAGGGGAACCCTCAGCAACTTCACCTACATAAGGTTCTAGTTCTCGCGTGCCCGTGATCAGAATCACGTAGATGATGACGAACCCTAACAACAAACTTGCAAAGGGTCCCGCGGCAGCAATCGCAACTTTGCGACTTGGTTTCGCATTGGAAAACGCTTCCGCGACCTCGTCGGGTTTTGGTTGCGCAGAAAACTCATCCTCGCCGAGCATTCGCACATAGCCGCCGATAGGGAAAGCTGCAAGTTGGTACTCGGTACCGCGTCGATCTTTGAACGACCAGATTTTCGGTCCAAATCCGATCGAAAACGTCAGAACTCGAACTCCCGCCCATCGTGCGACAAGGAAGTGACCCAGCTCATGGAAAAATACAAGGATCAGGATCGCAACGATAAAAGCGATTAGATAGGTCATTGCGTGTAGCGTCCAAAAAGAATGCAAGCTGCAAACGTGAACGGGGCTGCAATTACGAGTGAATCAATTCGATCGAGCAAGCCTCCGTGACCGGGTAGGATCGAACCCGACTCCTTCGCTTCGCTGATCCGTTTGAGCACGCTCTCAAACAAGTCGCCGCAAACGGCTAGTATCGGAATAGAAATAGACACGAGGATTACGCCATACTTGGGCCAACCAAATTCAGGTTGTATCCACCAGAAACCAATAATTAAAGCAAGTGCCCATCCGAGAAGGCAACCCCCAATCGTACCTTCAACTGTCTTTTTAGGGGAGATACGTTTTGCCAGTGGCCTCTTACCGAACGCATGCCCGGCGAAGTACGCGCCGGTATCGGTAGCCCAAGCGACGGCGAGAACATAGATCAGGATCCAAGGGCTGATGTGCGCGTACAGCCCCCAAAAACTGATACATAACGAAACTAACACGAGAAGACAGCCAACAGTCAATAAGAACTTCGCCGTTCGCGACGCTGAAGAGATCCTAGTGGAAATCTCAGAAGGGTAATGTGGGGATGATTTCTTTTTTCTCGACGTCCAAAATTCTCGCATATCGCTACTTAACGTTGTCCATGCACAGAACCACGAGAGCAGCAATATATTTAGATTGAAAGACGCTTGTCCGAAAACCAATAAAGACGTTTCTCGACTAATGGTGATAACAAAAAAGAAGGCGGCACCACCGATGCCTGCGTATAGGACTCTGATTCCTGCGTGTTTGAGCTGCAATAACCCAGAACATTCCCACAATAAAAGGACAACGAGAACCAAAAGAACAGCGGGAACCGCAATGCCATCATAGGCAAATAACGCTAAAAAAAGTAGCGGAATACCAACGCCCGCTGTAATCAGGCGTCTAGTTAGATTCGACAAGCGATGGCTTGCGCGTTAGTTCACGTCTTCCGCCAAATCGACGTTGGCGCTGACCGTACTCTCGCAGCGCGATATGCAGTGCATCGGTCGTAAATCCCGGCCAGAAGCAATCCGCGAAGTAAAACTCCGTGTAGGCAAAGTCCCACAACAGGAAATTACTAATTCGTCGGTCACCACCCGTCCGAATACAAAGATCTGGCGCTGGCAAACTACGAGTCGCAAGGTACGAGCCGATCACTGATTCGTCGATTTCGTTCGGATGTAGATATCCCTGCTGAACCGCTTGCGCGATCTCCCGAGTCGCATTGGTGAGATCCCAGCGACCACCGTAGTTCAGCGCGATGGTTAGAAATAACTTATCGAAATGCGATGTTTGTGCTTCGCACTTCCTCATCTTGTCCTGGATCGCCGTCGGAAATCGCGATCTTTCGCCAATGAATTGCACCTTCGTTTCTCGCTCAATGAGTTCATGGAGTTCATTGTCGAGCGTTTCACCAATCAATTCGATCAAGAACTCAACCTCGTCGCGAGGACGATCCCAGTTTTCGGTACTGAACGCGAACAATGAGAGGTATCGAACACCAAGATCTGCAGATGCTTCAGCAATCCTTCGAACGTGTTTAGCGCCGGCACGGTGTCCTTCATCGCGTTGGAAACCATGGGCTTCAGCCCAGCGCGAGTTACCGTCCATGATGATTGCGAGATGAGAAGGTGGATTAGCTAGTTCCGTGTAGCTAGTCAAGCGACAAGATCCTCCTCGTTAATGGTGAAACTGTTAATTTAGGCTCGAGATCAAGCAACGCAGGCTTAGTTTCTGAGAACATGACAGGATTCCTTTCCTGTTCGCGTACTAGACAGCAAATCGGTCTAAAAATTCAAAATACCAATGGAATTAGGGATATTCTTGCCTGAGTGACGTCAAAAGGACATCAAATCGGTTTCTTTGTCCGCCAAATGCTGGTCAACAAGATCAACATGTCGATCAGTGAGTTTCTGAGCCTCATCCTCGCCTTCGTGACCTTCGTCCTGTGTCGCGAGTTTCTCTTTGACGCATTCTCGTATATCGTGTATGGCATCCCGTCGGATATTTCGTACGGCAACTCGTGCAGTCTCAGCGACCGAATGCGCTTGCTTAATCAGGTCCCGACGATTTTCCTCGGTAAGTGGCGGTAGCTCAAGCCTGATCACCTCTCCATTGTTATTCGGCGTCAATCCCAAGTCAGCTGCATAGATCGCTTTCTCAAGAGCCTTCAATATCCCGGCATCAAACGGCTTGATGACGAACGTTCTGCCTCCTTCGACTGAGATGGCCGCAACGTGTTTCATCGGCGTCTGAGCGCCGTAGTAGTCGAGCTCGACCGGATCCAGAAAAGACGGGTGGGCGCGACCGCTGCGAATCGCAGCAAACTGTCCAACTAACGCTTTGACCGACTTGTCCATTCGTTCATCAGCGTCACTGAGAATTTCATCGATCACAAGTTGCGCTCCCTTCAATCGCGCATAACCGACACTCAGTTCGCGCGGATTATCGTGCCTTCGTTAGAGCCGTTTACTATTCTAGATAGTGCACCTTCGTTCTTGAACGCGTATACGATCAATGGCATTCCATTTTCCCGGCAAAGCGCGCTTGCGGTCGTATCGATCACTTCGAGGCGCTTCTCGATCGCCTCGTCAAACGTAAGCGAGTCGAAGCGTTTCGCGTTACGATCCTTTCGAGGGTCCCCATCGTAAACACCATCAACTTGGGTCGCCTTGATCACCACGTCGACACCTAGTTCTATACCACGTAAGCATGCTGCAGAATCGGTTGTGAAGAGCGGATTGCCTGTACCGCCAGCGCAGATAACGACGCTACCATCGTGCATCGCCGCTAGAGCGTCTGTAACCGAGTACGTCGCAACCATGCTCGGTATGCCATGGGTCGCGAAGATAACACTCGGTACGCCGGCGTGTACGAGTAAGTCTCGTACCGCTAATCCGTTAGCAATCGTTCCTAACATGCCCATCTGGTCTGCAGATGCTTGACGTAGTCCGACTTGACCAAGTGTTCGTCGCAAATCGCGCCCGCGTACGAGGTTTCCTGCGCCGACAACAAGCGCAATCGCGACCCCATCAGCGCGAATCGATTTAACTTCTGCCGTCAGACGTTCAAGCGCTGACGCATCGAAACCCGCGCCGTGTTCACCACCGAGTGCTTCGCCAGAGACCTTAAGTAGTATGCGTCGATAAGTCACTTGACAGATCTCTACGTTTGGTGACTAGATTAGTTTCTGCACCTCAGCGGCGAGATCGTCTTCTCGTTTTTCTATGCCTTCGCCAACTTGATAGCGCACGAACCTTTCACACGCTGCGTTTCGCGATTTCAGAACGTCGCTTACCTTCTGCTCCGGGTCTTTGACAAACGGCTGCTCGGAGAGACACGATTCTGCGCGAAACTTGCGTAAACGACCTTCAACCATCTTCTCGATGATGTTTTCTGGTTTGCCAGAGTCGCGTGCTTGCTCAAGCAAGATGTCGCGTTCTTTTGCCACGACCGATTCGGGCAAATCGTCAGCATTGACCACCAGCGGTTCGGATGCAGTAACGTGCATCGCCACATCACGAGCAGTCTGATCATCGCCACTCGACATTTCAACCAATGTACCAACCACACCGTTAGTGTGCAGATAAGATGAAACAAAACCATCGTCCGACTTGGCTACAAAACGGTCAGCTCGCCTCAAGCTGACGTTTTCGCCGATGGTCTGCACGAGCTCCTTTCGGAGACCATCTAATGTCTCGAGCGAATCGGGACCGTCTCGCAGGACCGTATCGACCGCGGTGTCACAGAATGCGCCAAAGCGCTCATTACGGGCCGCAAAGTCCGTCTCAACGTTGATTTCAACGATTGCACCGGACTTGCCGTCATCTGCGATCTTAATAGCCAAGCGGCCTTCTGCCGCTGTGCGATCAGCTTTCTTTGCGGCTTTGACCGCGCTTTGCTTGCGTATGTGATCGATCGCTTTTTCTACGTCCCAATCAGAAGCTGCGAGTGCTTTCTTGCAGTCCCCGAAACCGATGCCGGTTCGTTCTCGAATTTCTTTGATTTTTGCAATGTCACTCACGACAACCGTACTCCAAAGTCGAATTGAGTATCAAATGGAAAGAATGAAGATGGATGAACTATTCGTCGGGACTATCTTCGCCGTTCGTCGCTTCTTCTGAAGGAGTTTCCTCATTTTCAGTCGCTTCAGCGACGAAGTCTTCAGCGGTTACGCCACCTTGTTCTTCTAGTTTCCTGCCTTCGATGATGGCGTCTGCGACGGCCGTCACATATAGACTCACTGCTCTAAACGCGTCGTCGTTGCCTGGAATCACCCAGTCCACACCATCAGGGTCACTATTAGTGTCCACGACACCAATGATGGGAATACCAAGCTTGTTGGCTTCGTCTACCGCAATCCGCTCGTGCATGACATCAACGACGAAGAGTGCGTCCGGGAGGCCACCCATATCCTTAATACCGCCCAAACTCTTCGTTAGCTTGTCCATCTGACGGCGTTTTTGAAGTGCTTCCTTCTTTGGCAGCAAGTCAAATTGCGACATCGCGTCCTGCGCTTCGAGATCAGTTAAGCGACGAATCGATTGTCGAATTGTCTTGTAATTCGTCAGCATTCCGCCTAACCATCGTCTATCGACGTAAGGCATTTCGGCGCGGATCGCCTGTTCCCGAATCGTGCGAGATGCCGACCGTTTCGTACCGACGAAAAGAATCTGCTTGTTGCGACTTGCGAGCAGGCGAACTGACGCAAGTGCTTCTTCTAATAGCTCTAATGTTCGTTCGAGATGAACGATGTGAACTTTATTGCGCGAACCGAAGATAAAGGGCGCCATCTTCGGATTCCAGTAACGGGTTTGATGTCCGAAGTGGACTCCCGCATCAAGCATGTCGCGCAGACCGATGTCTGCCATAAGTTAAACTCCGGGTTGGATTGCACCAGCTGGCGCTTTACCGTGCAAGTTACGTTGTATACGTCGTTCAAAAACGACCACCCGCAACGTAATCGTCTGTTGCACGAGTGATTGCTGGCGAGCACAGCCCGCCAATTCGCGGCGAAATTATAGAAATGGTGCGAGTTTCGACCGCCATTCCTTACTATTTGCATCCTCAATGTGATATACAAACTCGCTCGGACGTCCCGTGAGCATCCGCCTGCTTAGTGAAAGTGAAATTGACAAGATGCGCGTTGCCGGAAAGCTGGCGGCAAGCGTTTTGGACATGATTGGGTCACATGTCAGAGCGGGCGTCAGTACTGAAGAACTCGATCGGATATGCCACGAATATATCGTCGATGACTTGAGCTGCATTCCTGCACCGCTCAACTACCGAAACGGTAGTTCGCCACCTTTCCCCAAGTCGATCTGTACGTCTGTGAATCACGTTGTGTGTCACGGAATCCCATCTGAACGTAAGGTGCTCAAACGCGGTGACATCCTAAATATCGATATCACTGTCATCAAAGACGGTTTTCACGGCGATACGAGCAAGATGTTCACCGTTGGCGAACCAACCGTCCTTGCGAATCGGCTGATCGCAATTACGCAAGAGTGTCTATATCTAGGAATCAAGCAAGTTCGTCCAGGCGCACGCCTCGGTGATATTGGTCACGCAATTCAAACACATGCCGAACGTGCTCGTTTTTCCGTCGTACGGGAGTTCTGCGGACACGGAATCAACGATAAATTTCATGATGAACCGATGGTGTTGCACTATGGAAATCCAGGCGAAGGCGTCGAGCTTCAACCGGGTATGACATTTACGATCGAACCTATGATCAATGCCGGGAGGCGCCACATCAAACTCCTAACTGATGAATGGACTGTGGTTACCCGGGACCACCGCCTTTCCGCACAATGGGAGCACACCATCCTCGTTACCTCAACCGGATACGAGATCTTGACACTGCGCGAAGAGGAAACGTTTCATTGACGCTTCGTTAGAGTCGATCGACGATCTCAAACGCCGCATCCACGTGATGGAGGATGCACTCGCCGATCAATTCTGGGCTGGCCAAGACGTCGAAGAGTTGGTGCGCGAGCGCGCAACTTTCATCGATGCATTCCTCTGTGAGCTGTGGCACCACTGGTTTGAGTACGACGACGATTGTGCACTCTTCGCAGTAGGGGGTTACGGACGAGGTGAACTGCATCCTAAGTCCGATATCGATCTGCTGATCCTTATTAAAGAGCGCTTACGCAATAGCGAGAGGATCGGCGAGTTCATTCGACTGTTGTGGGATCTGAAACTAGAAATCGGTCACAGTGTGCGCACGGTCCGCGAGTGCAAGAGCGAGGCGACTCGAGATTTATCCGTGATGACCGCCCTGATCGAAAGACGGTTGCTTATCGGTTCGCCGCGCCTGGCACAGAAATTAGATCGTGCGCTAAGTAGCAGGTTTCTTTGGCCAAGTAATCGATTTTTTAGCGGTAAGCTTGAAGAACAGAACGCCCGGCATGAGCACTATTCGGACATTGAATATGGGCTCGAGCCGAATATCAAGAGTTCTCCAGGCGGGCTTCGAGATATCCAAACCATCAGCTGGATCACCCAAAAGCACTGCGAGACTACCGATCTGAGTGAGCTGATTCAACGCGGTTTCCTGACCGAAAGTGAATGCAAAACTTTGCTCGACGGACGTCGTTTTTTGTGGCAAGTGCGATTTGCATTGCACCTATTGACTCGTCGTAAGGAAGATCAACTTTACTTCGACCATCAACGCGAGATTGCAGATCGTTTCGGTTACAAGGATTCTGATGGTTTGCTCGCCGTTGAAGCATTCATGCGTGACTATTACCGGCTCGTTCTCGAACTCCGAGAAGTCAACGATATATTGATACAGCATTTCACCGAAGCAACACCCTCAAGGCGCCGCCGCGTTGTCGTTGAACCAATTAACGGCAACTTCCGCATTCGAAACCATTACATCGAAACGACTGCGAGCGATGTATTCAGACGTCAACCGTCCGCGTTGATGGAAATATTCGTCATCATGGCGAACCGTACAGACATTCGCGGCGTTCGGGCGAACACGATTCGTCAGATCCGGCAAAGTCTAGAGCTGATTGACGATCGATTTCGACATGACAAGGAAATCGGGAAACTGTTTGTCACGCTGCTAAAGTCACCGTATACAGTCGTCAGTCAACTCACCCGGATGCGTCGCTATGGCATCCTCGGCGCATATATCCCTGAGTTTGGTCGCGTCATCGGACAGATGCAACACGACCTATTCCACATATACACCGTGGATGCGCATACGATGACGCTGCTAAGAAATCTGCGACGCATGTACTTACCCGAATACGAAGATCTTTTCCCATTTTTGCGTGGTGTCGTCGCCAAAATCCATCGCATTGAGCTGCTATTCATCGCTGGGTTATTTCACGATATTGGAAAAGGGCGCGGCGGCAATCACTCCTCGTTAGGGGCGGTCGACGCAGGCAAGTTTTGCGACCAAGTTGGAATCGATGAAGATGGACGGGACCTAGTTGTTTGGCTGGTACAGCGGCATTTGTACATGTCCATGACATCACAACGGGAAGATCTCTCGGATCCTGCCAATATTCACAAATTTGCAACGATCGTCCAATCCACCGAGCGCTTGCACTATCTCATGGCACTGACGGCAGCAGATATTCATGCTACGAATCCGAAGGAGTGGAACGCGTGGCGAGAATCACTGTTGATCCAACTCTACAACTCGACTCTAGCCGTGCTTGAGCAAGGAGGGTACGGCACAAATGAACGCGTCCAAGCGGTTGAAAAACGACAGCAAGAAACTGCTGTTTTGCTTGAGCAACGCGCGATTAAGCATGTCGATCTGGATTTCCTATGGACCGATGTTTCACCCGGTTTTGTACTTTCGCACGAAGCACCCACTCTCGCAGATATCGCGGTTGCAATCGTCAATCGACCTGCGGACTCACAAGGAATCGTCCAACTCTTTGAAGCAACCGGAGAGCGACTGTACACGATTTTCATTTACACTCGCGACCGACCGCGACTTTTTGCGGATTGTGTCGCGGTCCTAGACGTCCTTAATCTGGACGTTATGCGTGCAAACATCAGTACAGGTGCATCTGATTTCTGTTACGACTCATTCGTTGTCATGGAGGACGAGGCTAACTTAGTCCCAAATACGCGAAAATCCGAAATTCAGGACACGCTGCAACGCGTGATTGACGGTAATCCAGCGCCCGAAAGAAGACAGCATCGGCGCATTTCACGGCAACTAAAGCAATTTGATCGACCTGCTCGCGTGACGATCAACGAACCAAATGCGAACGGCATCAGTCGACTTGAAGTCGTTACCGCTGATCGTCCGGGTCTACTAGCGCTTATTAGTTCGTTGTTCGTCGAATTCAATATCGAACTTCATCAAGCACGAATCACAACACTGGGTGAACGCGTCGAGGATATCTTCTTGGTGAGTACAACCGACGATACATCTCTTGTTAATCCAGCTCACGTTGACGCCCTCAAGTCACGTCTGACGGATCGCATTAATGCCGAATTACCACAGCTGACGTATTAGGTCTACCCTTTGAACCGTCACCTTGCTGCATTACTCCCATATCCATTCGAACGGCTTAACGCACTGAAAGAAGGCATTCGATCTGAAACCAACTTACCGCATGTGTCGTTAGCGCTCGGGGAACCTAATCACGATCCGCCGGATTTCGTAATCCAGTGTTTATCCGACCCAGATGTATTGCATCGCGGTCTCACGACTTATCCACCTACACGAGGTGATGCGTCATTGCGCGAAGCCATCTCTCAGTGGCTGAAACGAAGGTACTTCATAGACGTAGAGCCCGAAACTAGCATTCTGCCCGTAAGTGGAACCCGTGAAGGTCTGTTCTCCTTAGGCCAGGCGGTGCTTAGTGGTGATGCGAACTCGATCACCGTATTACCAAATCCGTTCTATCAAATCTACGAAGGCGCAGCGTTTCTTCGCGGATCAACGCCCTACTACGTTCCTTCTACAGAACGGCCCGAAATCGAGGAGGTTCCCTCCGAAATCTGGCAAAGGGCTGAGCTGGTATACGTCTGTTCACCTGGAAATCCCTCAGGCTACGTGGCCGATCGACAGCTTTTTTCATACCTCATAGAAAAGGCACAAGAGCATGAATTCATCATAGCCTCTGATGAGTGCTATTCCGAGATCTACGTCAAAGAGAACGAACCGCCAGTAGGGCTGCTGGAAGTCGCAGCGGCAATGGGTCTTCCGAAGTTCAATCGCTGTATTGCGTTCAACAGTCTCTCAAAACGTTCAAACTGCCCGGGATTGCGTTCAGGTTTTGTTGCGGGAGATCCTCTCGTAATTGAACAGTACTACAACTATCGCACGTATCACGGTTGCGCCATGCCAGTACACGTCCAAGCGGCAAGTGAACAAGCGTGGTTGGATGAGGAACACGTAATTTCGAATCGTGCTGTCTATCGACGAAAGTTTGAAGCGACGCACGCGATGATGTCCCGTACGTTCGGTGCTCAGTTACCCGATGGCGCGTTTTACTATTGGCCTGATGTGGGTATCGACGACGAACTGTTTGCCACTGAGCTATTTCGCCGAGAGAACATTACTGTATTGCCGGGTAAATATCTCGGTCGAACGGTAGAAGGTCAGAATCCAGGAGCAAGTCGTATCCGCGTTGCCCTTGTGGCACCGCATCAAGATTGCGTAGACGCAATCCGTCGCCTCTGTCGTGCTGCCGAAGGGATACGCTGATGCGTAGTCAGGTTCTTGACCTCACGCGAGAGCTGATCGCGCGGCCTTCTATCTCACCACGAGACGAAGGATGCCAGGAACTCATGGCCGACCGCCTAAAAGCGATTGGATTTACCGTAGAGCACATGCCATTTGAAGACGTAAGCAATCTTTGGGCGTGGCGGGGGGAAGCAAAACCTCGACTAGTGTTCGCCGGCCACACAGACGTTGTACCTGTTGGTTCACTTGAATCTTGGCAGAGCGATCCGTTTGAACCAACATTGCGGGAAGGCTATTTGTACGGCCGAGGTGCTGCGGATATGAAAAGCAGTTTAGCGGCAATGATCGTCGCGGCAGAGCGATTCGTTGCACAACATCCGTCGCACGAAGGTTCAATCGGATTGCTGATCACTAGCGATGAAGAAGACATAGCAATCAATGGCACCAAACGCGTTATTGAGACCCTGCAGGCACGTGGCGAGACGATAGACTACTGCGTCGTTGGCGAACCATCCTCAAGCGCCCGACTTGGCGACGCAATCCGTGTAGGTCGTCGAGGCTCCTTGAATGGCACACTAACGTTGAATGGTCCCCTTGGCCATGTAGCCTACCCTGACGCTACACCGAACTCGCTACACGAAGCACTCCGCTGCCTGACACCGCTGACTCGTCGGGTATGGGACGAAGGTAACGAGTACTTCCGTGCAACGTCGTTTCAGATTTCAAACCTGAACAGTGGTACCGGTGCGGTCAATGTAATCCCGGACAAGGTACGTGTAGCCTTTAACTTTCGATACAGCACGGAACAGACCGAAGCTACGCTAAAAAGTGCCGTAGAGGACGCCATAGCCGAAATTGATTCGCGAGTTACTTCCGAAATTGACTGGCATACGTCCGGTCTACCTTTCCTCTCTCAACAAGGTGTTTTGACTGACACCGTTGTTAGCACAATCAAAGAAATCACCGGACTTGATACTGAGAAGTCGACCGCTGGTGGCACTTCCGACGCACGATTCATCGTCCCGTCTGGCATTGAGACGGTTGAAATCGGCCCGGTGAATGCAACAATCCACAAGATCAACGAACGGATAGCGCTCTCGGACCTTGAACCGCTTGCTGCGGTTTACCAGCGAATCATGGAGAAAGTGCTAATCGCTTCAAAGAGAACGGGCACTACTACATGAGTCGATATCTAATCGCGACGGTCTTGTTGACCCTCGCTATGTTGTCTAAGCCAGTACTTGGTGATCCTCCACCAGCCGATTACCGCAATTCAATCGACGCCTACGTTGCCGCGAAGGATCGATCATTCGATTGGCGAGCATCCGAACGGATTCTTCGCGACGGATACGAGACCGTGTTAATCGACATGACATCTCAACGGTGGTTGAAGAAAAATGAAGTTGATCGACAGCTTTGGCGTCATCGCCTCATCCTGACCATACCCGAAGAGCTCCATTCCTCGGATATCGCTTTTCTCTACATTAGTGGTGGCTCAAATGATGAGACACCTCAACGCGAATCGCGTGATCTTGTTCGTCAGATTGCGCTCACGACGGGCACTGTTGTTGCTGAACTACGCCACGTCCCAAACCAACCTCTCGTATTTCGCGAGGATGGTGAACCTCGCTATGAAGACAACCTCATCGCGTACGCGTGGGTTCAGTATCTCCAATCAGGAGACCCTACATGGTTACCGCGCAATGCGATGGTCAAGAGTGCCGTCCGCGCGATGGACGTTATCAGCGAATTCATGCGGAAATATCGAGACGGCAAACATCAAATCCATCGATTCGTCGTTGGGGGTGGCTCGAAGCGTGGCTGGACGACATGGCTCACCGGTGCGATGGATCGACGGGTCGTCGCCATAGTCCCGATCGTTATTGACGTGTTGAACATCGACGTTTCCATGCGCCATCACTTCGCCGCATACGGATATTGGGCACCGTCAATCGGCGACTACGTGAATCATGGCATCATGCAGAGGATGGGTAACGACGAGCTGAAACGGATCTATGACTTAGTCGATCCTCTCCGATACGTAAATCGTTTGGACATACCGCAGTTTGTGGTTAATGCCTCGGGTGACCAGTTTTTTCTACCTGATTCGGCACAGTTCTACTGGCATCATTTGCTAGATCAGAAATACCTTCGCTATGTTCCGAACACGAATCACGGTCTCGGGAATAGTGATGGAGGCGAGTCGATTGCCGCGTTTCACTTTGCCGTAACGCGCAATATACGACTACCCGAACTGGCATGGGAATATCAGAACGACCATGAGGTCGACGTCATATTCGGTACGGTACCGAACACGATCACATTGTGGCAGGCGACCAACGAAGATTTTCGTGATTTTCGAATCGAGACATTCGGCCCTGGCTACCAAGCAACCCTGCGCGACACGACTGCGCTCGAACCTGGATCCGCTCGACGATATCGCGTTGAATCGCCTCCCGTTGGTTGGAAAGCTTGGTACCTAGAAATGTCCTACGACATCGGTTTCGTTCGTCCACTTAAGCTGAGTACCGAGATTCGCGTAACACCAGATAACCTCCCATTCGAGGGGAAAGCCCCCAACCTTCCAACGTCGGTCACGTTTGTGCTCTATGACTTAGATTCAACCGACGGTCTTTTCGATGCAGCGAGCGCACATCTAAACGCGTCCGGCTTGGGTACTGAACTCTCGGTTGCTACTCAGGGGAACCGCACGTATCTCAATTTCCAACCGCAGGGTGACGCGCGTGTTGCTTACATCACATTCGCAGGTTTTCTGCGGAACCGATTCGGTGACAATCTCAATGCATCTCTACAGCTTGAATCTGGCATCGGCGCTACGCTTGCTCCCATAATGCGTTAGCAGCAACCGATCGAGTTGCGTGTGCAAAGAGCTAGCACAACCGTCGTACAAGATATGCGACGGCTAGCGTTCTCGATCTACCTACCCTCATTCCTAAACTCGATCGCTCGTGGTGGCGCGCTAGTGCTGCTACCACTCTACGCATTGGAGAGCGAAGGCGGGGCTGTCGTCGCCGGCGCGATCCTCAGTCTACGCGCGCTTGGTACGATGCTTGCGGACGTTCCGGCTGGACAACTGACGGCAAAAATCGGCGATAAAGCCGTCATGCTCTGCGGTCTAGCGATCGTGGGGACGACCGCGATTCTCGCTTCTCTTACCGGCTCGCCGCTCGCTTTAACTGCTGTGGCGGTAGGTTTTGGCGTAGGAAGCGGCGCTTGGATCCTAGGACGATTGTCGCACATAACCGAAAACGTCCGTCTTGAGCGGCGCGGCCGCGTCATCTCGGTACTTGCAGGTCTAGAGCGCGCAGGCGCGATGATCGGACCCGTTTCTGCAGGCGTAGGTGTCGAGCTAATTGGCTACGCGCCTGTCTTTGTCTTACTCGGCGTCATTTCACTTTGTTCATTCGTGCTCGTTTCCTTTCTGACAACGCGCACCCAATTGCGAACCATGAGCCACGTACCGGTCGGCGCCCTCCAAATCGCGAGCAAGCATGCTAGTACCCTTTCACGCTGCGGTGGAGTAATGATCTGCCTATCGCTCTTGCGGAACTCGCGGCAGCTCATCATCCCCGTTTGGGGTACTGCCATAGGACTAGGACCAGCAGAAATTGGCTTGGTTTCGAGTCTCACCGCGACCGTCGATCTAATGATGTTCATTCCTGCCGGTCTGATCCTTGATCATCTCGGCCGACGCGCAGCACTCATCCCGGCGATGACCATCATGAGTGTGGCTTTGACGTTACTCCCTTGGACGGAATCATTTTCAAGTTTCTTGCTCGTATCACTACTAGGCGGACTTGGCAACGGATTCGGCACAGGTATCTTTATGACGATAGGCGGCGATCTAGCACCTCGCTACGGTCGCAGTCAGTTCTTGGGGATTTGGCGACTCATCGGCGATAGCGGCGGTGCCGCTGGACCTACGGTACTCGGAACGCTCGCCCAGTCGTTCACCATGGTCGTCGCCTGCGGCGTAACCGGAGCGATCGGTGTCGTTGGAGCAGTCGCTGCATATCTCATCATCCCAGAAACCCGGCATCGACCACTAGACGGTTAGCTCAGCTAGTGTACAAACTACTAAACTATGCACGAAACACGTAGGAGAACCCGTATGTCGACCGATCCGAGACCAGATGTTGCAGTGGGTCATATCCGCTTAAACGTGAATGATGTCGCTGCTGAATTCAGTTTTTTTGTCAGCCACGGGATGCGCGAAATCCTAAATCGTGACAACTTTGCGATTTTGGAACTACGTGGCGGTACCCATCTCATACTGGAGAAATCGGAGAGGCAAGTTGAGACAGGCTTACGTACGCCGTTCGATCTAATGGTCGATGACATTGATGCTGCGCATACAAAGTACGTTGACGACGGATTGAGCACCTCGCCAATTGAGCGCGGTAACATCCATGATTCATTCACTGTCACTACACCTACCGGCTACTTAATCCCAGTGAATTCATCCCACGTCGCAGGACCCGTATAAGAACTACGTTGTGTTTGAGCTTCGGACGATATTTCGAAGCGAGTCCAACGTGCCTATGCCACCTCCTTTTGTAACCAACGCTTTGCCTTCGTAGTTTGAAACCGGAATCCCGGCTTCAACCGTCCCAAGTACCTCTAAGGTTCTATCGCCAACACACGCGGCGACGGTGTCACCGCCTACGATGACGAGAGTGGCTAAGTCAATTTGAGTGCCATGAATTGTTTTTGCCACTCGCTGTGCCATCGCTTCAGCCATCGCGTTCGTTATTTCGCCCTTCGGAACTGGTGTGGTGATAACCCGAACATCGTCGAAGGTGGGAATCGAGTCGTCTAAATCGAGTCGAACACCATCTAACCTGTCAAGCTGGTCTCGGCTGGTTGTATTCAAGCTACCGCAAACAATCAACATCGGCTGCGATAAACGAATCGATGCGGGTATCGGATTGCCGAGTATGTGTGCGGCATAGGATCCAACCGCGCCAGATGGGCCGACTAGAACACGATCCTCATCTAAGCTTCGACGTGTCGCTCGATCAAGTTCCTCATTGTCGTTCGCATCCCAGACGACGACCTCGCTGAACGTACATTTCGCTTCTTCAAGGACCTCCATAGGTCTACTGCTACAAGGCGCAGTGAGCGGGTCCGATCCGAAAGGTGAATCAAGCACGGGAACGTCTTGAATGTACACGACGCCATCTTTGCAACGTCTGCCTGCATCAGGAAAACTTGGAACGACCGCGACCCGGTAGCCCAGTTCGACTAATGCATGGACCTCATGGGGCCAGTTACCACGCAGACCGGCGTCCATCTTGTGTGAACGATAACTCGCTTGGCGTTGGTGCGCTTCCAACACCGTCAAAAACGCCTGCTCCGAAGTAATGTGACGAGATGCTAAATCGACGACGCAACACCGATCGTCATCAGCGTTCGGACCGACGGGCACGGGTTTGCCTTCCGCCGCAATGATGCCGCCTATTTCGAGCGACCCTGTACGATCATCCGCAGTAATGAAGAGGAACCTCGCTTCTATATGCTCATCCATTTATTCACCGTTCTTCATTTCGCGGCTCTCAATTCAAGTCTTACGACCGGACCAATAGATTTCGGTTGCGCAAGCTTCTATGACCGTACGTCGAAGGACTTTAAATAAGGACCTATTCAACAAAAACCCACCGTTTAAGGGTGTTTCTATAATCCCACATCGCCGTTGAAATCCCGGTACTTCTGCCTGAATATGCACGCTACGACCCTTTCTTACGCAGAAAAACAAACGCTAAAGCGAGACGGGTTCGTCATCCTTCGAGACGTCATTCCACGTGACGTGATCGTACAAGCGAAGGAACTCATCAACCAAGATCCAACGCGAATTGTTCATGGCGACGTCGCAAGTATCAACAACCTATACAACGAGTCTGCCCTTCGCGGGATAATGATGGAAGCGATGGGACCTCACACGGCACCAATAAACGCTCAAGTTGCCGTTACATTGCCTCAATTCGCCGACGCCGTCGTACGTAGACCTGCCTCATCTGTGTATCACCCACAGGCTCACGTTGATGGCGGTTGGGCGGGACAGTGCCCAATGTCTAAATCCGAAATATTGTCGTCCGGTGCAACTCTTGAAACATGGGGAAGCGATGGCGACCCACAGTCAATGGGACCGGCGGGTCACGCCCCACTGTGGCAAGACCGTGAACGAACGGTTGCTATTGGAAGCTACACGGCATTGGTTGGAGTATGTCTGAACGACCAACGGCAACCAGGTAAGGGGCAATTTTCTGTGCGCAGAGGCGCACACGAAGCAGTTGAAGCGTTTTTCCGCCATCAACGCGACCTCGGAGGACCTATTGGCGGTGGCGGTCCAGATTGGCCTCGGCTACAACCGATGGGAGAGGATGGCGCATTCGCCGGGATAATGCCTCGCAAAATGGTCGATACATATCCTGCAACTCAGTTTGAAGCGGAGGCATGGCCTTGGCCTGAGTTAACCCCTACACTAATGAATGAAGGGGACGCCGTCATAGCGCTTCATGCTCTGCCCCACACCGCCACACCTAACTTGAGCGATGATCCACGCATGAATGTCTTCTTCCGGATTCGTCGTTTTCGTGAGGAAAATCCCTACGAAGGAGATCCACGCATCGGTTGGGGCGTGTCGGATCACCCCGATCGACAGCTTAATGGCGAGTTCCTTGACTATCCCGATTCCTATAACCCCTATAAGACATCCGTGAACAAGATGTGTGATCACTGGAGCGAATGGGATGGTATGCATCTGCTAGAGGCGGACCGTTAACCAAAGTCCTGTTGATTGAGGCACTATCTTCAAGACCTTCCCGAGTCTTTTTAGTTTACGCGATCCCGAGCCTAGCTAAGCAGCAGATATTCACATGCTAAAACGGTCAGCGTGGATTGGCGGTGCCGTGACACTGCTTATAGCGCTGATCGTAATAGCCCCCGCGGCGCTTATACCCATGCTACTATCAAGCCCGCATGTAAGACTCGAACATGCCCAAGGCACTGTGTGGCGTGGTGACGCAGAGACATTCATTAACAACCAGCACATCGGCGAACTCTCTTGGGAGGTCAAGCCGCTAGAGCTAATCGAAGGAAGACTAACTGTCGACCTCACGCTTGAGCGGGACGGTGTTTCAATCGCCGGCGTGAGTACATCGAACGCTGACGGTCACGAGATCTCCCTGAGTGGTGTCATAGGTAGTAGGCTTGTAAATGTCTTTACCTTAGCCTACGACATCCGCATGTCGGGAGAACTTACGATAAATGACGTTAAACTTCGAGTCGATGACCAAAAAAAGGTTGAATCAGCAGAAGGGACTGTGTCGTGGGACGGTGGTCCGGTGCGCTTTAAGTTGGCGAATGTAGTGCACGAAGTGACCTTGGATCCTGTGCTGGGTACGCTCTCCCAAGGTTCGAGTTTCGTCGAATTGACCGTCCAACGACTGCGCGCCCAAAAGCCGGTTTTGGCGTTTCGAATCGATCCGGAAACTGGTTGGGTACATCTTAGAGCCTTCCCAGCATTCCTAGAATTTGCAAACGTACCTCCGAATTACTTGATGCAAGACTCTGATTTCATATTTGAAGTGTCGCAAAAACTCTTTTGAGCCATGAGGAATATCGGATTCGCGACGCGATTCACTAGTGTTGGTTTGGTATCAACACTTGCTTGGCTGGTCCGACTCGGCTGCATTGCTGCCGTTCTGCTTGTTACGGCGGATGCGATTTGGTATTTCGTAGTCGGACCCACGGAACGTACTGATGCGTTGACGCCTTCTCAGGGTACCCGTCCCCAAGTACGTGAGGTAAATACCGCTCGCATCCTCGCTACTGAGTTGTTCGGTTCTAGCGATGGAGCTCAAGAGTCCGATTCTTTGGCAAATCTCCAAGAAACTACCCTCAGTTTGACCCTCGAGGGCACTTATGTTGCCACGGACGATCGATCTCAATCCATCGCGTTTATTTCAAACCGAGATAGTAGGGCGGCCGCTCGCGAATATCGAATCGGCGACGCCGTAGCAAGTTTCGCGGAGATTGAGGAAATTCACCCCCGCTTCGTCGTGATTTCACGCGCTGGTGAACGCGAGTTGCTGACGTTCGAAATCGATAGAGTTTTCTCTGAGCCACCTCTCGATGCGAGAACGGAGTCGAGCGTTGGTACTCGCCAACCCACAGATCCCATGCAAACGCCTTTGCTCCAGACACCGAGCGTACGCGAACTTGACCCCAAACGCCTTCAAGCGACGACTATCGAAGATTTAAAAACGCTTGGATTAACGGAGATCCAGACAGGTGACGGCGCCATGCTTGCGATTACGGATTCGTCCGGTACTTCGCCACTTGCGCGACTCGGAATGCGACCTGGCGACATCGTGCTCTCGGTTAACGGGCATTCGCTAGACGCACTTCGTAGTGACGAGAAATTAATAGAAAAAGTACGTGACTCGAATACGGCTCGTCTCGGCATCAAGCGCGCAGATCGTACGTTCTTCCTGACAGTGCCAATCCCATGAAACAGCTTCGGCGGGGGATGAGTTGCGCATTTTTATCCCTCGCGATATTTACATGGACTAGCGACGTTCGTGCACAAAACGGTCCTTGGAAGATCAACGTCAAGGACGTCGAGATTGCGAGTTTCATCGAGGAAGTCGCCACGATTACTGGCAAAACGTTCGTCGTGGACCCGCGAGTTAAAGGTACGGCTTCCATCATCAGCGATACTGAGCTATCACAAGACGGTGTATACGAGCTGCTACTTAGTGTATTAAAAATACAGGAGTTCAGCGTAATCGAGAGCGGCGACGTCGTAGAGGTTATTCAGTCGTCACGGGCCAGGACACTCGCGGGGGCAAAAGAGGCGATCGACGCGGCGACAAGCGCAGACTTCTGGGTAACACATGTACTTGATGCAGGACACCTTGACCCAGCAGAAATAGTGAAATCTCTGAGACAACTAGCACCTCAGCACGCGCAGTTCTCCGCAATCGCAGAAAGCAATGCGGTCCTGATTTCCGATAGAAAGAACAATGTTGAAGCGATGTTGCGCGTCGTCGAACAACTCAAGAGTGCAGCCACTCAAAAAACCGTCGTGGTAAATCTCAAACATACCCTCAATTCGGAGGTGGTTGAGCTACTTAAGGCGCTCTTGGAAGGTGACGAGTCGTTAAACATCATCGGTAATGACAAAAACAACACACTCCTCTTAAGAGGTACAGACTCGGCATTGATGAATGCACTTCAATCGATTGATCTGATCGATCAACCAAGTGAAAACAACGTCAATACGCGTGTCTTCCGACTGGGTCAGAGTATCGCAAAAGACGTCGCTGCGATCGTCAGTGAGATCGTGAGAGAAGGTCCGACGCAAACCGAAAGCAACTCAGTCGGTGATCGGCAGACGCGAATCGTCGCCGACGAGTCACTTAATGCAGTTGTCGTAAAGGCAAATCCTGCGAATATGCAACGAATCGCATCGCTCATCGAAGGGCTCGACCAACGAAGAACTCAAGTTCTCATCGAAGCGGCGATCGTTGAAGTTGATTTAACCGACGTTTCGAGTTCTGGCGTAGAGCTAGCGGCTGCCGATGAGGATGGCGACACGATACCAGCTTTCTCGACATCTTTGAACGGTGTGCTCTCAGCACTCATTACTCGACTAGGCGTGAGCGACACATCTGCGGACGGCATTAATCCGGTCGACGTGATTGGCGGTCTTAGTTCTCCGACCATTGCCATTTCCCAACTAGACCCAGATGGGTTTTCGTTCGGCGCGATCATTAATGCACTTACCACGACGACCTACGCTAACTTGCTGTCTACGCCAAGCGTAGTGGCGTTGAATAATGAAGAAAGCCGGATTCTTGTCGGTCAAAACGTACCGTTTCGATCAGGCAATCTGATATTTCCCAACGAACAGAGTCTTTCTGGCATACGACCGACAAGTCGTAACGACATTGGTACCGAATTGGCTGTTACGCCCTCAATTCACGAAGACCTATCGGTTCGTATGCAAATCAAATCGACTATCGAGGTGATTCAAGATACAGGATTAGGTATTGGTGAAACAGGATTAGCCGACATTGTTACAAACAAGCGCGAACTTGAGACGGTTGTCGTCGCCGAAAATGAACAGACGATTGTTTTAGGCGGCTTAATTCGAACGGAGGCTCGAGTTACTGAGAGGCGCGTTCCACTTCTAGGCAATGTACCGCTAATCGGACGATTATTCCGCTCGGAGAATCAGACAAACGGTCGTACCATGCTGCTCATATTCTTGCGTCCAACCGTCATGGCTGATGCTGACGATGCGCAATCGGTTACAGATCGCAAATATCAAGAATACTGGGAAGTCACCATCGATAGGAGAGAGCAGGACCAACCTGCCATCGATGATTTATTCAAAGGTGACGCGAACTGACAGCTTGGAGGTCCTTCAAGCAACTTAGCTACAAGGCTCTCCGTGGCACACTGCGATTTGCCTTACGTCCGGTCGTCACGGGCTCCGTCGACACAGAAACAACACATCTCATCTATGTACTTGAACGACGCTCGTTATTCGATCTAATAGTTCTCGATATTGTCGCTTCGCAGCTCGGTCTCGAAAGTCCACTTTGCTCTCACGAAGGACTAGACGAACAACGACGGTTTTTCTTTCTGTTTCGCGCTGTCGGTGCGCGTGGCAAAGTCACGATGTATCGTTTTTCAGAACGGATGCAACGAATCCAGGCAAGACTTACGACCGACAAGCCACCCTCTGTCGTGGTGTTACCCGTCAGCATCTACTGGGGACGGACAAATGAGAAAGAGGGCTCAATCGCTCGTCGAGCCGTTTCTGACGAATGGCGCACCTCAAGCGGCTTACGCCGCGTGCTCGGCATCGTGTTGTTCCGGACAGACATACTGGTCCACATTCACCCAATAGTTGATTGGCGGGCAGAGACACTAGTCGGTCGTTCAATACCACAAAATCTTCGGCACATTGCTCGGATACTGAGAGCCGCGTTCAAATCCGAACGGGTTGCCGCTCTAGGTCCAACCCTAGTCAAGCGCAAGTCAATTGTGAACCAACTCGCATTCCAAGGTCAGCATGAGGCTAGCCAGATCGCCCGTCGTCGCAAGATGGCTAAGCGACTTGTCTCGAATCTGTCTTACCCCGCTATGCGCACGCTTAAGAGCATTCTCGACATATTCTGGCGGAAGGTTTACGATCGTGTCGAACTATTGCATGTTAGTCGAACCCACGATATAGCAACGACACATACGATCGTCTACGTTCCAAATCACCGATCTCATATCGACTACCTCATCCTCAGTTATCTTCTGTTCACGGAGGGCATCGCGATTCCATATATCGCGGCAGGGGACAATCTCGATTTACCGATATTGGGCGGTCTATTGCGCCGGTGTGGCGCGTTCTTTATGCGACGAAGTTATCGCGACGATCCGGCATATCGTGCTTTACTGGCCGATTACGTGAAGTTCCTTCTGAACGACGGACATTCAATCGAATTCTTCATCGAAGGTACACGAAGTCGGCCAGGCTGGACGCTCGAACCTCGGCTTGGGTTACTTCACATGATCATGGAGCTGCACGGTCAAGTGCCAATTCGACCAATCGCGCTGTTACCCGTTTACACCTCATATGAACGGCTAATCGAAAGCGAGAGCTACCGAGCTGAGTTGCTAGGCGAGTCCAAGAAGAGCGAAAGCCTTCTGGATGCTTTTAGCGCGCTTAAGTTGCTGCGACAGCGATTAGGCATCATCCAAGTTGCACTAGGTGAACCACTCGAATTGAGCCGACTAACAGAGGAATTAGGTACCGATACCGATGCAGCTCATGCGGCTGCTATCCGTATCGCATATGCGATCAATGACAACGCCGTGCTCAGTCCAACCAATCTCGTCGCTTCGGCGGCGTTCAGTGTTGGTACTGGTTCCATCACCAAGGAGATACTTGCAGGTCGCATCGATTTCTTGCGCGGCTTGGTGCGGGTTGAGTCGCTAAAACATGCCTACACAGTTGCATCGGGCAGTGCAAGCGATCTGCTACATCACGTGAATGACCTCGGATTCCTTGAACTCGACGAATCCGAAATCCGCATCACAAATGAAACACTAGCCAACCTTGCGTGGTTCCGAAATAACACTTTGCATACGCTTGCGGCGCCTTCAATCGTTGCCGTGGTCATGCTAAGTCAAGATAAGCCAACGACAAAGTTGGAAGTCATCCGGCAAGTAGCAGGTCTTCTACCGCACGTTGCCGCGGTCTTGAAGTTCCGTACCGACCTTCAGTCAGTCAAGCGATGGTTGACGCATTTCAGAAATGCCCAGTTAATCAGTGAAGACGATCAAGGTTTAGTTGAAGTAGCCCCATCGGATATACAGGCCGACGCTAATCTCCGTGGATTAGTAAATCTCATCATGCCAGTGCTTGAATGCATGTACGTGATGATCACATGCGTGATCGTATGGGAACCTTTCACCATGACTCGCGACGAATTGATCGATAAATCCTTCTTGGTGATTCGAAAGGTAACGTCAGACCGTCAAAAGGACGCGATGCTCGGTTTCGACCATCGATTTTTTGAATCCTTCCTCGAACAGCTAGTCAAATCGGGGTTGGTCCAAGCAAATTCCGAAGCTAAGCTAGAACCTTCACCTAGGTTAGTCGTAATTCAACGGCGTTCTACCGTAGCAATAGACAGCACGTTTCGATCTCAACTACAACGCTATATAGACGAAGCGCGGTAGACATCAAATCGCACGGTCTTTCCGTCGACGGACCAAGCTGGGTCCGTGCGTTCCGGCGGTTGGTTACGTCTCCTTTTGACCACAACACGGTCTTTGGAGATGTTCAGTGCTGTGTCAAATACTTCCTCGAAATCGCAACTCCCCGCAAGCGCTGCAAGTATCTGGAGCGATTTTGAGGGTCGTGCCCCCTTAGGATGTTGCGGAAACATATCGTCGAGATAGATGACATCGAATTCGTGACGTCCACGTTTCATAAAGTCAACTGCGTCACAGCAAAAAATACGTATCTGTGGCGCAACGATCAAAGCTCTGGCTCGACTCAGCGTTGCAATTAATGGTACGACCTCACAACACGCTACCCGGCATCCGAACGCCGACAACGTTAGACCATCGGTACCCCATCCGCTCAACGCGTCCAGAATTCGCGGCATCCTTGACGCACCGCATGCCTTCGCCAAGCCACTATGTGAAAAACCTACTAGTCTCCGTTCTATGTCGCTTTCATTGAGTGCAAAACGAAGACCTTGACGACCTACCAATTCGAGTCTTCCGCGCACAGTCTCTAGATGCCACGTAGCAGGAGCTTTTCGAATTGGTTCTAGCTCGGCTTCTAGTTCTTGAGCGAGCGAGATAGATCGCGAGTCCGTCTTATTGCCGTAAATGACGATGTCAGGCCTCACCTCACCGGCTGCCAAGGATGATCGCCTTCTACATAGATAGGTAACGCATAAGCCGGTGATTGCCATTCAGATTCGTGAACTGACGCCAACAGTAGGACATCGTATGCGCAAAGCGGTACCACTGTGTCGTGAAAGATCGGGTAATCGCTGACTAACTCGCCCTGCTTGACTAGTTGGTCTGAAACAACGAAGCCACATTGCTTACCATCGTGGCGTAAACGAGCTTCGTAAACTAGATCTCGACGGGAGGTTCGCTGTACGGTATATTCACCTGTCCGTAATGATGTCCGATAGAGTCGTTCTCCCATGCACAAACTCGTTGGTGCGCAATAGATTTGCGCGGTGATCCCGGCTGCGACACCTTGTGCAACCGCAGCTCCGAGTCGTACCCCAGTAAACGACCCCGGCCCTGCAGAGAAAGCGACGCATGCAATGTCTTGTTGTTCAATGCCTAAACTTGCACATACCGCGTCCACCATCGGCAGTATTCGCTTGTTGTGCTGTCTTGGCGCATGTTGTGACTCTAAAACGTAGTTCTCTGCTGTACCTAACGCGACAGCACATATTTCAGAGGTTGTTTCAAGCGCGAGAATGACTGACATGCCCGAAATGCTAAGCATTGACGACGCCGTCGCTCGACTTGCCTCCTCAATCCATGCGATCGAAGAAACCGAAACGGTTTCGATTGCAGAAGCTTTTCAACGCGTTCTTGCTCACGATATGTACGCGCCAGTTTCGCTACCACCGTTCACCAGTTCGGCGATGGATGGATACGCTATCAAGTCATCGGAATCCGGTGGCGCTGGATCGACCTTTCGAGTTATCGGATCAAGTTTCGCAGGAAAGCCCTTTGACAACCCTGCTAACTCCGTACGCACAGCCGTACGTATATTCACCGGCGCCGAGGTGCCTGCTTGGGCTGATACCGTCGTATTGCAGGAAGACGTCGATCGCGAAGAAGAGACGATCACCCTAAAGGATGCGCCAGCGTCAGGCGACAACATACGCCACATCGGACACGACGTTCAAAAGGAAGCACTTCTGCTCGCGCAAGGAACGAAACTAGGCGCGTTCGATGTCAGCTGGCTCGCAGCCTGTGGCGTTGCTTCTGTAGATGTCATTCGACGGATTCGTGTTGCGCTATTCTCAACCGGTGATGAACTACAGGATCCTGGAAAACGTTTGTCTCCCGGCCAGATTTATGACTCGAATCGAACTGCTTTAAAGGAACTATTACGCTCAAAACCCGTTGAAGTCAACGACTTGGGTAGGCTACGAGACGACCCCGTCGTCATCGAAGAAGCCATATCTAGAGCATCAAATATCGTCGACCTGATCGTAACAAGCGGAGGGGTATCCGTCGGAGATGCCGATTACGTTCGTCCAATCGTCGACAAACTCGGCGAATTGACCTTCTGGAACGTAGCACTCAAACCCGGTAAACCTCTCGCGGTCGGAAAGGTTGAAAGAGCACTGTTCCTCGGACTACCAGGTAACCCCGTTTCGACTATCGTGACTTACCTATTGTTCGTTGCAAGGGCTATCGATGCACTAGGTGGAATGGCGCCAGCAAATCCGCTAACCGTGCCTGCCGAATTAACCAAGCCGCTCCGCCATTCAAAGGGACGACGAGAATATCAACGCGGCGTCCTCTCTCGCGACGGTAATCGGCTATGTGTACGGCCGACCGGTGATCAGAGTTCCAATCGGCTCGCGACGATGGCGGTCGCGAATTGCCTAATTTTGGTGCCGGAAACCGAGGATTCGATAGAAAAAGGCGAAGTAGTCGATGTGCTCCTACTACCCAATGAGGCACATCACGTTGTCAACAATCCAATCGAGACGTTACTGCGCGAAGCTTCTTAGGAAGTCGCGGATCGCCACACTAATCGCGTCCACGCTGACTGTGCCATCCGTCTTGAAATATAGAGATGAGCTCTGTTGGTAATGATCGATCAATGGCGCGGTCTGTTGGTAATACACCGACAGCCGGTCACGAACCGTCTCTTCAGTGTCATCAGGCCTCTGTATCAATGCCTCACCCGTTTCATCGTCCTGATCAGCTATTCTTGGGGGATTGAAAGTTACGTGATACACGCGTCCACTTCGTTGATGGACTCGTCGCCCGCTGATTCGCTCAACCACCACATCGTCTGGAACAACCAATTCGACGACCGCGTCGACATTTACTCCTATTTCACCCATGCCTTCGGCTTGGGGTAACGTTCGTGGAAACCCGTCGAACAATGCGCCAGAAGCGCAGTCGGGTTCCCGTAAACGCTCTGCCACTAACCCCAAGATTATTTCATCGGACACCAAATCGCCCACGTCCATGACTTTCTTCGCAGCAATCCCTAACTCACTACCGGCAGCAACAGCTGTTCGAAGCATGTCACCAGTCGAGATTTGAGGAACACCGAACTCGTCGACAATGAATTGAGCCTGAGTACCTTTGCCTGAACCAGGCGGTCCCAGCAGAACGACGTTCATTCCAGTTCTTATTAAATTAGATGAGTTTGCGAGACTTGACGATCATGGCAGGTTGTTTTCGACACCTAAATCGTCCGCCGTCTTCTTGAACCACTCAATGACTTCGGGATGGTATGGAATTCCCCGTGCTCGACGTTCGACCTCTGCTTCGTATTCTGGATAGCCCGGATAGACAACGCGAGTTTCGCCCGGCGCTGGTTTACATTCTAGGATGCTACGAAGATACTCATCCATATCCTTCTTGAATTCATCCAAATCTGTAAACCGCGCGACATCAATCGCCATAAAGTAATGGGCTACGCCTTTACGGCGATGCGGACCTCCGCCGGTGCCCTGCAGCATGCCACACAGGATTTCGATCATGAAACTGAGTCCGAACCCCTTGTGCGAGCCGATCTCTCGCGTCCCGCCCAATGGCAGCATCATGAAATCCTGAGGTACCTGCGTCTCGTCCATGACGGGCGTTCCATCGGCGTCGGTTACCCATCCAGGCAATACATGCCCCCCGACTCGTCTAAGTAGCTCGATCTTATTCCCGGCAACCGAGCTCATGGAGGCATCGAATATGAATGGCACCTCTTTATCTGCAGGTGCCCCGATGCCTAACGGATTCAGTCCCAGCATCCGTTCTGCGCCTTGCGTCGGTGCAACCAGGAGGCCACCTGCCGTCATCGAAATACCCACCATATCCTGGTCTAATCCGACGTGAGCGTAGTAGGCACACGCACCATAATGACGACCGTTGAATGCGGTCGCCACCGCTACGCCGGTCTCTTTCGCTCTCTCACAAGCTGCGAGCATCATCTCTCTGCTCTGCGCGAGCCCTAGTCCTCGATCACAGTCGAAGTTAAGCGCTGCGACATGGTCGAGCGTACGGTTCAAATTAGGCTTGGGGTTTATTTGACCAGCACGAAAACCCGCAACGTACGCACGCATCATGTTGGAAACGCCGTGCGAGTCGATACCACGGATATCCGCATACATCAGCACGTCTGCGGCAGCTTCTGCCTCTGCATCGGGCATCTCTAGTGATTTGAAAATACCCTCAACGACCTGGCGCATGTCTTCTTGATTTACGCGCACCGCGATATCGTCAGGAACTTTAAATCGGTCGAGCATGTCGGGTCTCGTTTAAGGCAGCGCGCATTTTAGTTTCGGGAAATTACTCGTCCTCGGACGCTGAGCGGTGACGGTAGATAGAGGTGCACCGACAAATTTCGTCGTCACCTACAGTATTTATCCTTGAAGAATGGCAGATACATCCCATCTCACGTTCAGCGGTCGCCGCACGGATTTACGAGAGCATCTTTCCCTGCGACCGCACATCTTCAATCTACTCCGTGAAAACCATTCCAAGAGCTGCTAGAGTTCAGCTTCAATCAAATACGGTCCATCGCACGCCAACGCAGACTCTAGCGCATCCGAAAATTCTTCGCTTGTCGTGGCTTTCTCCGCAGGGACTCCTTGCCCTTTCGCAAGTGCTACCCAATCTAAAGCCGGATGGCTCAGGTCAAATAATCTAGCAGCTCGATCACCAACCTGGTTTACGCCCATCCGCAAGTACTCAACTTCAAGAATGTTGTACTGACGATTAGAAAACACTACGGACTTAATGTTCAAGTTTTCTCTCGCAGCAGTCCACAGGTACTGAAGTGTGTACATTGCGCCACCATCGCCTAGAAGTGCGAATACCGTGCGTTCCGGGCATGCAAGCGCCGCTCCAACGGCCACTGGACCACCGTCCCCGATCGAGCCACCCGTCAGGTTTAACCAGCTATGACGAACACAACCTCGCATTACGTCGTAAGCCGCACCGCCTCCACCGGAGTCGACGGAAACGATGCTCTCGTGCGGAGCAAGTGCTGCTAATGCTTGCCCTATTGACCGCGCTCCGAGACGCCCTTGGGGAACATTAGGTCGTTCGCCGTTCATGGCAACAAAGTTATTTGCACCGATCCCATCTGCAATCTGGATCAGCGCATCTGCGACATCTTCATGCCGATGACCTACGTGAATGACGTCGCAACCGTCGGGAACAAGCGAACTAGGCTGATCTCTGTACGCAAAGAAGCTCACTGGAACGTCCGCACCAACGAGTACCAATTTCGAACAGTTCGCTAACGTTCCAAGTACGTGTTCGGGAAAGTACGGTAAGCGATTCACCGAGGGTAGCTGCGGACCTGCTTCTACACGAGCTGGAAATGTAGGCGTGAATAGCGAGCACCGTGTTTTCTCTGCTATTCGCCCTGCCGCCTCTATGCCATCTTCGGTTAGAGCATTGCCATCGAGTAGGAGCACCGTATTGGCGTCAATCTGAGGTGCAACCGTATCGATAACCTGGGTATCGATCTTGGCACGCTCTACGAATGGTCGCGTTTGGCGTCGTTCAATACCGTCGTGCCATGCGCAATCTGTTGGAACGATCAGAGTTGCAATGTTGCCATTTGGATCTGGGTGATTCCCCATAGCTGCGTGCGTCGCATCGGCCACATCAAGTCCTACGCCATTGGATGTACGAGAGGATCGAATCCAACTCGAAACAGGTTTCGCGACTGCTTCAACATCCGACGTTAAAGGGGCGTCATATGGTGCATGATGAATCGCATGATCGCCGATGACATTGATCAGAGGCGTCCCCGCACGCCGACAGTTGTGAAGGTTCGCAATCCCATTGCCCAAACCTGCCCCCAAATGCAGTAGCGTCGTCGCCGGCATACCAGACATTCGACCATATCCGTCCGCCGCACCACTACATACGCCTTCAAACAGACAAAGACTTGCATTGAATTCGCTTACGCGATCAATCGCCTGCACGAGGTGCATCTCAGACGTTCCCGGATTGGCGAAGCACTGGGTGACGCCGTGATTTACTAATGTCCGGACAAGACTCTCAGCGCCGTTCATTCGTGCCTCTTTGCGATTTGGGTTTGTCGAATTTTCTATATGGTTACTGACAGCCCCACTGTTTTGTACGCACGCATGTATGGGAAAATCCGAGCTCTTTCAGCGAGGTCAGCTCTCCCATGGCTCTTCATTTTGCTTTTAATCGAATCCAAACGGATGGACCCAACTTTCGACCGATGTACGATGCAATCGTCGGTAGCGAACGCGAAAAGCTAGGTGACGCGGGAATCTGGGGGGCGTTCTATGGTTTATTCGGTCTAGCCTCAAACGAAATGATTCTTGTTACCACCGGCGACATCACAAATATGGATGATCGACTCTGCTTGGTCGATCCGGTTCAAACAGCTGAGTCCATCTATCTTGAGCCAACCGTTAGACCAGACGACTACGACCCGCGAACGCGCGAAGGCTTGTATGTGTTTAGATTCTTTGATGTGAGAAATAGCGACGTCAATCAAATCGCACAGCTCTCCAAGACGGCGTGGGAGACGTTCGAAGTGTCGGACGAGTATCGAGCGATACCGCAAGCCCTATTCTGCGAACAGGATCGATCGAGTGAATTCGGCAAAATGCTGCTCTGCACTTGGTACGACGGTTTGAATTCATGGCAAGTCTCACGTACACCAGCACCAGAAGCGCGTGCGAATTTCCGCGCGCGCGGACAGCTCACCCTCAACACGAAACCTTATGCGACTAGACTGATAGGAGGCTAACCACCATCTAGCTAGATCACATCTTGCTGCTGAAACGCAGAGACGTGTAAAGCTATTTCCGCAGCCTTGATGGTTTCAGGTTGCCAATGGGATGGGAAATAGCGAGCAAAATCGCTACGTGTAAACCGAGGATCAATTAGAACGACAACGCCGCGATCCTTCTCACCACGAACGACACGACCGGCCGCTTGCACTACCCTAGTCATTGCTGGTCGGCGATACGCAATCTCGTAACCGCGATCAGACAAAGTCGCAATGCGGTCGCGTTCCACTGAACGCGGTGGAATTCCCGGGCTCACAACGACAACTCCTTCGAGTGAAGCCTGTTCGATATCGATTGACTCGGTGAACACTCCGCCCATCACCACAAACCCGAGTTGATTGTCATCAAGTGACAGTCGATTCAAAAATTCATCGCGTTCTTCGAGATTCATTCGAGGTCGTTGTACGAGTGTCGATTCAGCAACAGAGAGATGATCGAGCACCAAATCCATGTACTCAAACGACGGAAAGGCAATCAGCCAATTACCGCTCGAAATACCTCGGATATCCTCAATCAGGCGTGCCAAGTCTGGTGCTGTCCGCTTACGCTCGTTGTAATACGTCGTGACGTCCGGTACAACAACGACGCTGAGTCGACTTAGGTCAGGTGTCAATGTTGCACTCTTAATTGGCCCTTCGAGACCGTGCTCCTCATTGAAGAGGTCCCCCGGGGACATCGTTCCCGAAAATCGAATGGATCCGTGAAATTCACTAACGATGTCTTTGATCCAAGCATTCGGCAGCAAGCAACGGAACTGTATGCGACGTTCACTTTGCGTCCGGTTGAGCAACCATACGAATTTCCGAGGATCTTCCTCGCTTATCTTTGCGATTGATCGGAAGCGTAAAAACTCGTAGAGGCAATCGTCAATCGCACTTGAATCCGTCATAATTCTGAGACGCAAATCATCTGACTCAAACAATCGATCAACCTCTCCGATTAATCTGTTATCAATCTCGTCGACGACCGCTTCTCCGACCGAAGGAAGAACAGTATCGAGAACATCATTCAATAACGACTGCACTTTTTTGAAATGTGGTTCCAGAGATGAGTTTCTAGCTTCATTGACCGCGTTCTCAATCAGTTCGAAATCAAATTCACAACTCAGCATGTCTCGCACCCGTTCGGTCAGTCGATGTGCCTCGTCAACCAACAACCCGACTCGATTGAACAGCCGTGAACGAAGACGCTTGAGTTGTACCAATGGATCGAAAACGTAGTTGTAGTCGCAGATCACTACGTCGGACCACTCTGCTACGTCAAGTGACAACTCAAAGGGACATACTTTTTTCGATTTGGCAACAGCGTCAATCGCAGTTCGATCGACCTTACCGTTTTGAAGTAGATGTTTCGTAGCGTCTCGTACACGGTCGAAATGACCCTTTGCGTAATCACACTCCTCTGGTCGACATGCAGCACCCGGCGTCAAGCAGACACGGTCCTTCGCAGACACGGTAACCTGAACAAGCCGATCGTTTTGCTCTTGAAGAGCCGAAAAAGCATCTATCGCTGCCCGTTGACCCGTCGTTCGCGCTGTGCTATATACCACGCGATCGAGTTCTCGTTCACCCATTGCTTTAACCACAGGAAAAGCCGTAGCCATTGTTTTCCCTGTGCCCGTTGGTGCTTCAATCAATAGGTTCGTTTTATCACGCAGGCTCACGAAACCATGACGTGCTAGCTGAAGCTGGTTTTTGTTGTAGGTTTCGAATGGAAACGATTGGGACGACGCTATCTCATTTCGTCTTTCAAGACGGGTCAAAACATCGCTTATCCAATTACAGTAGTCTTGAGCCGTACCTTCAAAATACTCGTCGAGTGTTTTGGAATCCTCCGCCCGATCGAAATGGTGAGTCTCTCCTGAGTCTGGATGAATGTACGTTAGGCGGGTGGCGATCGATGCAACGTCGCCTCGTGAATCGAGCATCGCCGCGTAGAGACGCACCTGAGCTTCATGAACCGTACGATCACACGAAGGTACGGCGTTTGGGTTCTTTCTGGTGGTCTTTATTTCCTCTACTAGAAGTCGAGAACCGTTTAACTCTTCCTCAATAGAAACGCCGTCCGCGCGACCAGTGACGTGTAATGTGATGGACTCGTGCTGGAATTCGCGTCTAACACGCACTTCGGATTCATACGAAGAACGTTCCAGCTTGATTCGTGTTTGATATTTACCTTGTGCCTCGATGCCTTCTCGAGCGGTAGTCGGGTCCTCTGAGCGGTCGTCGATATCGCCGCGTCGGTGTACGAATGTCGCGAGTTCAGATACACCGATCGAGATTTCCACGGATTAACTGAATCTCCATACGTAGACGTTGAACTGCGCCTGCATCAATCGTTCGATCCAGAGACGCTGATTAGGTCGCAATTGGTCGCCTGGACCTTTGACCTCTACAAATGCAATCTCACCGTTTTGATCTATCACAGTCAAATCCGGAAACCCGGCACGAAATTGTCGAAGATCTTGAATCACAATCCTCAACAGTTTTTCGAGTTGATCTATCGTCATAGCATCAAGAATCGAGTTGAGTAGACTAGGTGTCAGAATCGGCCACGCGACAAGTTGGCTACTGATTCCGCGCTTATGGCGAGCAGTTGCAAGGATCCGAGTTTTTAGTTCAATCGGACGAGCAAGTGGGTCTTCACAAACGTCTTGACGGACGCGAAAGAACTCTGGCCAATACAGGTCCAGTGGGGTAGCTTGGAACGGGTTTACAAACGCACCACGTACAGAGGCATATAGCCAGTCCCAATACGCCAACGCAAATAGACCATTCGGGAGCAGATTTTCCAAATGCCATGCTTGAGACCCTTCGTCCATAAGCTGTTGAGTGGCAAACGACTCAATCCTTTGATAGTCCGTAGTGGGTGCTAGGTCCTCCCGAATCTCGATTTTTTGTTGCGGTAATCTTGGTCTTCCGAATCGTTGGGCGAACGCATGTTCTTCATACGAACGTGGCGCTTTCAGGATATCGACCCTGACTCGTTCTACGTCCTCGGTTCGGCCTTCTTTCATCAAAATGCGCATCGTGCGTTCGCGTGCGGGATGCGCGGTCGAGCTTCGAAAGCACCGTAGCGCTAGGTTGTGTTCGTTCGCTCGTTCTAAATTGCGACCTAGAGCATTCAAAGTACGACTACGACGTAGTTCAAAGACGCGGTCTTTCTCCCGCTTCTTAAGCGCACGATAGATTGATTTCGCGTCCTCAGTCGATACAGCTTTACCGAGAGTTTCAACGACTTCCGCTAGCTCGCTAAGTTCTATATAGCGATCAATAGCTCGCCTAGTCTGGAACAATCGAAATGCTGGATCCAACTCATACGTTTCGAATCGCGTGACGCCGAGATCGCGAATGACGAACTCGTCGAGCCTTTGCAACGAATTTCCAAAGAACAGCAGGCAGAAGAATTCGAATGATTTCGTCGCCGTTACAAGCAACCACGGACAGCACTCACTAACGCGATCGCGAATGATTTTGTCATCATGTTCCGACAGTATCGTGTCGACCAGCTCGGACTTTCTTCCTTTCAATTCACTTTGAATGAATGTCGACTTCAATTCTGCCACGGTCAGTAAGGCAAGTATTTCGGTGCTATCACCTTCTGCATTAACAGCAATCAGACACGCCTTCCTCAACTCTTCGAGCGCTGTTGAAACGTCATCAACGTCCGCATACGCGAGTGAATCGATTCGAATATAGCTCTTTGTTCTTGAAAGGAGCCGCGCGAGCAATCGCAGCGCTGAGACTGATAACGATAACGTGGACTCAGCGAATCTCGACTCGTCAGCTGTTAGGAGATCACTGTACTGATTACAAACCGTACTGATGACCGCAGTTAGATTCTCCGCGTAGTAACCGTCCGGTGGCGCTTGATTGGGGGCTAAACGAGGCAATGTGCGATCCGTGATACCACCCGTTATCAAGGTGTGAACGAGGCAACGACGCCGATTCTTTTATGGTTGTGAGCTGCTGGTAGGCGAGTTGGCATTATGATTGCACTGCAGTTGTGAACTTGAAGGGAACTTTAAGGTCAAAACTGTAAACATTGACGTAATTACGTCAGGATGGCGGGACCTGGTACAGAGACTTCTGGGTCAGTTGCTCGCTTACAAATTGGTTTTGGATGATTGAGGAAAACTATGTCCAAACTCTCTGTTAACCCTCTCGTCTTAGGAGTGGGTGCTTTTGTAGTAGCAACCGCAGGTTCCTCGGTTCTTGCCGCAGATATGGATGCAGCGCTCGATACGAGTGCTTTAGATGACTCCCTTCTAACGATCGCTGGCTCTCATGAAGGTGAAGGTGAATGCGGTGAGAAAGACGAAGAAGGTAAGTGCGGCGAAGGCCAATGTGGTGAAGACGACGGCGGCGAAGAAGAGGAAGGTGAGGAAGAGGAAGAAGAAGCCTAGCTTCGACTGACTTCGCTATGTCCGATTAGTTCATAGCTTCTACTCATCGAAAGTAGCAAAGCCGTGGGTGCTTGCATCCACGGCTTTTCTTTTTTCTAACAATCGAATCCGTTCTCTCGCTACGTGCCTCTGTCACAACCTAAAGAATTCATCTGAATCCTATAATTTCATCCGCAGCGCCCGCGCAAAACTACACGCTTCATCGTTTATATTCAGCGACTATCGGCTATCTAAACACGCCAAGATCACCGTGTCGAACTTCGCTCACCTCACTAGCATAGGGTTTCGCTGTCAGCGACTGCTCGAAGTCGTGATCGCATCTTGCTTTGCCTTTGTATCTATTTCAATAGCGGCGCAACAAACCGTCGGGACGTCTCAACCTGCTCCCAAACTCTTAGATGCCATCAGTGACCAAACACTTTTTCTCAATCCTGTGTACGTCGAAGCTGCGGGATCGGTTGCGTCACAAAGGATTTATTTACGGGATCTACATCTATCTTTCGGAGAGTCAACCGATCAGAAGTTCTCCGCCTATCCGTACAACAAGTCGGTAGCAGACGCATGGGTTGTTGAGAACTTTCTCATCGTATTAGCGAAATCAGTCGGCTCCGCACAGGTCGCTGTAACAGCTTCCAATGAATTCGGGTCAATGATCGACTGGTTTATCGTCCACGTCGAGGAGCGCAAAGAGACGGAACGTTCGAATCAGGCGAAAGCAGTCTTTCAGTCTGAATTCTTGACGGCGCCTATTAGCTTCAAGAGCGAAATTACTCTGCGATTGCCAGAACTTACTACGGGTTCAGCGAAATACCTCATCGCACCCGACCTACCCTCTGGACTTGTATACGACGAATTAAATAAATCGATTCGTGGTCGCCCGGAGGGAGGAATACCCTCATCGACTTATTACTGGATTGGTGTATCAGATTTGGGAGCAGGTATTCAGCAGTTCACTTTCGCTCCTCACCAGGAGCGAGAAGTCGAGGCCGCGACATCGAGCGTGTCCACGCCAGTCCTTAGTTTCGAAGAGTCGCTCCCACCAACGATCACAGTCGATTCAGCTAGTTTCGTAGACCATCGATCGTCAACTTCACCACGTGCCACACCAACGGGATCGGTCGCAGCGTCGCGGCCGTTCCGACCGGAAAGTAGTGATATTTCAACCCATCAGAATCTCCTGCACGGCGTAACTAGCGCGATGCACTCGCGCTTTCGCGATGTGTCATTGCGACAAGCTGGTTCCGAACCAAGTACATATACCTTGTGGAACTACGCCAGCACGCGCTACTCTGCCAATTCATCGCGACCTGGCATCGAGCCTTCAGGCATTTACGTGGGTTTCGACACCAAGCTCGTAGAGAACATTACGACAGGATTGACCATCAGTTTTGATAGCCAAGGATTCACAAACACCTCACTGCGGAACTCGAATCGCACTCACGACCTGGCAGGAGCGAACCTCGCTAGCATCCTGCCCTATGCCCGTTGGCACGATGGAAGTGGCGCAGAAATCTGGGGCGTAGTGGGTCTAGCTCGAGATTTGTCAGAATTCGACGGCACTAATGCGCCGAATTCAGACTTGCGTAGTCGAAATCTTCTCTTAGGCGCTGTAGGATGGCGGCAACTACTCGGTTCAACAGGTAGTGTCCAACTAGCGACGGTTGGAGACGCGGGTCTCACCATTCCATTGCGCTCAGGCGCAATTGATTCGGATCAAGGGCTATTGACCTACATCGGTTCGCGAAGCCTCAGCGCAGGATTGGAAATGTCCTTCTCCGGTGAGCAAGTACAACCGTATGTTGGATTGAGCGGTCGCATAAATAGCAGTCCCGAGACTCGAGACACGTCATTAGAAGCTCTCGGGGGCGTTCGTTACACCTCGCTAAGCGGCTTAACGTTTGAAGCTGAAGGACGCGCACTTTCAGCCCAAGACGTGTTTGAAGATCCCGAACTGGTGTTCAGCGTTGCAGCGCATCTAGATCCAGGTCTGCGTGGTGAAGGACTAGCGCTCTCAGTCTCGCCAATGTATGGTGTCAATCGATCTCAAGGGTTCCTAACGCCCGATTCGGCGTTTCGCTACTCTCATTACGGAGACGAAAGATTTACCACGAGTCATCAAAATGCTTGGGCGATGAGCGGCTCGCTAAGTTACGGCGTACCGGTTGGTGGCACTGGCGTTATCACGCCTTTCGGGCAAATCGCGATTTCGACCCTCAACCAAACGCGTATGGGAGTTCGTGTAGCGCTTAATTCAAGCCTTGACCGATTGTTCAATCTCGAGATCGCGACCGTACAGTCTCGATTTGATCAGCAGGAGTTCGACAAAGGCGTCGACATTCAGCTCCGGCTTGTCTTCTAAGTGAGCTACCTCTACTTGAGCGTCAATTGAGCTAGCTCTCCTCGTCATCAACGTGCCTAAATTCGCGCCGTACTGTTTTGTGACGGTCACCGACCAAAAGGCGCTCGATGCGGTCCATGAATCCGGTTCAAGCAATGGGTCATTTCGAGATCGCCATCCATGGCTAGTCGCACGGGAGCTACTTGAACTAGCAAGTTCAAACGAAGAGCTAGTACCCATCGTGTTCGTCGTTGAACCAGACCTTAAACTGAAAGATTGGGCAATTGTTCGTGACATAGACGTCGTCACGTATTCGGGTCAAGCCTACGAGACCCAATGTGCGTTTGAACGCCTGCGTCCCGTCAATCCAATTTTCGAAGCACTCGATAGCATAGTATTGCTGCCATCAAGCGAGCAGGTTCACCGTGAGACGCTTGAACCGATTCGGAAGTATCGACAACACCTCGACGACGTACACGTATTTCCTTACGCTATTTGTGAAACACCAGCGTTTGCGTATACGGAAGCCGACATCGAGTCGGCGAAGCCAGCCTACTAGTAACCTGAAGCTTCGCGTTTTGCCTCACTGACTTCCTTGGCTTGCGCGAGTTGCGCGCTCGCCGCACCAGCAAGGAAAGCACTGTCCGTTCCTAGCGTAACGAGATTGAACCCCTGTTCAAGATATCGTTTGGTCGCATCAAGACTACCTGTGTGGATGCCAGCCGCGATGCCATGTTTTTCACATGTCCTGCGAATGAGTTCAACGGTATCGATGTGCTTTTGGTCTTGACTTCCGGTTGTCGGGCTCAAACCTAGCGCATAGCCTAGATCGGAGGGACCAATGTATATTCCATCGAGCCCAGGGGTCGAAGCGATTTCGTCCAGATTTTCAATTCCGTCGGCGGTTTCAACCATCGCCACGCACGCGATCTGATCATTTGCTTCATGCGTGTACCCCCGCCCGCCATACATGGCCGCTCGGATCGGACCGAAAGATCGATGACCAACCGGTGGATAGCGGCAGGAGTCGACAGCTAACGCTGCCTCTTCTCGATTGTTGACCATTGGAACGATCACACCGTAAGCGCCTGCATCCAACGCTTTCATGATCTCATACGGCTCGTTCCAAGGTACCCTGACAAAGGGGATTGAGTCGTAATTCGAGATTGCAGGCAGCATGTATTTGAGATCGTCGTAGCTCAACATACCGTGCTGTAGGTCGACACATAGGTAGTCAAACCCGAGATTAGACATCGTTTCCGCCGTGTATGAATTGCCGATACTGAGCCAGCCGCCCACAGATTGTCCGCCTTTTCGCCATGATGTAAGTACAGTGTTCTCTCGCATGATCGTTCTCGCTCCAGGTAGACAATGGCTGCTTCGCGCACGTCAGACGAAGTGCCTATACGATGGTTCGGCGGCGATTTTAGCGAGGCTTCCAATATCATTCCTCGCTTCGCAAATCTTCAGAACCTCATATGAAGGCGCACGCGCGTTCCAAAGGAACGATCTAGACCATGGCGAGTAATACATCGCTCGAACGCGCAATTGCAGACGTAACTGCCCCTGGCAAACCATTCGAAACCGAAACCGTCCACGTAAACGGCGTGGATTTCATCGGTTTTGTAAACGCGCCGACCAATCTTCGCGAGCTTTACCGTTCGGGGTTACGACATGATGTCGATTTTTATGTCTACGACGACGAGCGCTACTCCTTTAACGATGCTTGGAAGATCTCGGCCCAAGTAGCTAATACGCTAATTGCCCGAGGTATTAGCCCTGGCGACCGCGTTGGTGTTTCTCTTCGAAACTATCCCGAATGGATATTCGCATTCATGGGTATCACCTCTATGGGAGGTATCGCCGTCGCCATGAACGCGTGGTGGTCTGCGGAAGAAATGGAATACGGTATCGAGGATAGCGGGTTGAAGTTGCTATTTGTCGATCGAGAACGACTTGAGCGCGTCGGTCCACTGGCTAGTGAACTAGGTATCGAGCTAGTTACGGTGCGATGCGAGCACGAATCCTTCCCTACGTGGGATGCGTTCATTGAAGGCAGTAGCGATGCAATGCCTGAAAACGATATTGCTCCAGAGGACAATGCAACCCTCCTCTACACATCGGGTTCGACTGCGCACCCTAAAGGGGTTTTGTCAACACACTGTTCGATTTGCAATGCACTACTCGGTTGGGAAGCGGCCGGAGCCGTTGGATATCAACTAACGGTCAACGAAAATCCAGCACTCGCGGAACACGTGAGGACAGTCCAACCATCAAAACCCGCGTTCCCACCCTCAACCATCCTATCCGTACCGCTGTTCCACGTAACCGGCCTGGTTGTTCAATTTCTGTCCTCGTTTCGTTACGGACGTAAATTGGTGGGAATGTACAAATGGGATGTCGAGCGTGCTTTACAAATCATCGAAGCTGAACGTATCACATCATTCAATGGCGTCCCGACTATGTCTTACGAACTCGTGAAGTCGGCGTCCCTCGGTAATTACGACCTAAGTAGCCTGCAAAGTGCCGGTGGTGGCGGCGCAGCGATGGCACCAGAGCAAGCTAAGGAAATTGACAAGAAGATCGCAAAAGGAGCATCCGGCACTGGTTGGGGGATGACAGAAACCCAAGGTCTCGCGACCAGTATCGGTGGGCCGGCATTCACTCTTCGGCCTCGAAGCTGTGGTCGTGCACTACCACCGCTTGTAAAAGTGAAAGCCGTCAACGAAGAAGGTATGGATCTACCGCCGTTTGAGACGGGCGAGCTATGCATTTGGGGAATCCAGAATTTCAGCGGCTATTGGAACAACCTCGATGCAACGCGAGAAACGCTCGTTGACGGATGGGTGCACACTGGTGATGTCGGCCACCTAGACGACGAAGGTTACGTCTATATCACAGATCGAATGAAAGATATCGTGATTCGAGGTGGGGAAAACATCGGCTGTCAAGAAGTAGAAGCCGTGCTTTACGAGCATCCTCACGTGGCGGAGGCCAGCGTATTCGGTATCCCTGATGAACGACTCGGAGAGACGGTCGCAGCAGTGGTATGCCTCGAGCCTAATACCCGCCTCAATGAAGACGATTTAAAAGAATTTGCGAGCGAAAGACTAGCTCAGTTTAAGGTCCCATCCCGCATTTGGATAGGTCATGATCGACTACCTCGAACCGCTTCTGAAAAGATCTTCAAACGTCAAATTCGTGAAGAAACTCTCAAAAATTTAGATTTGGAAAAGTAACCAATGAGTCACAAGAAAAAGGTGGCGATGCAGCTACCACGTATTGCTGAAGTCACGAACCTCGACGAGAAATACTCGCTTGAATTAGAAGCATTACGACCCGTCGCAGATATCGTTGAAGTCGCCTCTCCGACGCCTCTGGATTTTGCCGAAGGTGCGAAAGAATGCGACGCGATCATCACGTCATGGGGCATTCGAATTAGTAAGGACGTCATCGATCGACTAGAAAACGTCGTGGTCATAGGTCTAGGTAGCGTCGGCGTTGACATGGTGGATGTCGATGCAGCGACAGATGCAGGAATCGTTGTTACGAACACGCCTGATGTGTTCATAGAGGAAGTAGCGGATCACGCGATGGCGTTGCTGTTGAACTCGATTCGCCGCACCAAGGAGATGACCATTTTCGCGGCCGAAAACGAATGGCACAAAGGTCGGCCATTGTTGAACCACGTACCTCGTTTGATGGGCCGGACGCTCGGTTTGGTCTCGTTTGGGAACGTAGCTCGATGCACTGCAAAACGAGCGCAAGCGTTTGGACTGCACGTCATTGCACATGATCCTTACGTGAGCGAATTAACGATGAGTGAATTTGGTGTCGAGCCAGTGGCGTGGGGCGAGTTGCTCGAACGATCGGACTACATTAGTATCCACTCACCACACAACGAAGAAACCGAGCATTCAGTAAATGTCGACGCGTTCAATCGTATGAAAGATGGCGTGGTGATCGTGAATACCGCACGTGGTCCTATCGTGAAGGAGACGGATCTGATCGATGCGATTAATAGCGGAAAAGTACAAGCAGCGGGTCTTGACGTTCTAGAGCAAGAACCGCCTGATCCACAAAACCCCCTGCTCAACATGCCCCAGGTCACAGTGACGCCTCACGTCGCATCTGCGAGTACTCGCATGCGTCCTACGGCGCGTAGGCGTGTCGGTCATGAGGTTTCGCTCGTGCTACGAGGCAAGTGGCCTATGAGTTGTGTAAATCCAACGGTCCTTCCGAAGACTCCGCTCGAGCGATGGCAACCTGTCCCGATGCTCCGCGGGCCAAATCGTTGATCGCCGCCTTAATATGAATCTCGAATCTCAGGACAGGCTTTGAGTCGATCCTACCCCTCGATTACGAATGTCGTAAGCCAATGACCTTCAATTCGATGGAAATACCCGCGGGCGTGCTCTAACAAGCGTGACGCTTTGAAGTCTTTCTGAGTTTGCGCCGTGAACGAAAGTGCATCCTCATCAACCTTTAGGCTTACATCTCGAAAGCCGAGGAACTCTCCTGTAATAGGGTTCGTCGCTTTATAGATCGCTTCTTTCGCTGAGAAGAGAGCGGTTCGCCATTCCGGAAGTTGAAGCGAGTTGATCCAGCCAATTTCATCCTCGTCAAGCACCCGATTCGCGACACGCTCGTCGACAGCACTGATTACTTCAATGTCTACGCCGATACCACGATATTGCATGGCACTCGCGACAGCACTTACCGCAAGGTGATCCGTATGTGAGATACTGCCTACGACGAACTCCGGCCATACAGGTCGTCGTTCATTTCGCAGGATTGGTCGAAGAGAGATACCAAGATGTGTAAGCGCGGCCTTAGCGAGTCGCCTACCGGTAGCGAAAGAATTTTGCCTGGATGGATTCGAATCACGAACTAGATCGTGCTCCTCAGGTGATAGCTCCTTGGTATGGTCGCTTACGCGCCCAAGCACCATATACATACCGGGGACTTCTGCAGGATCGGTGTGAATCTCCGGGATACCATCCAAACAGAACAGATTCATATGTGCGCTCTTGTTATCTCCCGGATGGTGCCCAGAGAGGGATTTGAACCCTCACGCCACGAAGGCACTGGCTTCTAAGGCCAGCTTGTCTACCAATTCCAACACCTGGGCAACCTGTCAGGCTGAGCGTGTCCGCACCAGCCAGTTGGAAATTATGGACAGTGGAAACGAACCCGCCTTCTTCTCACGATGAATATTCACACTAACGGGATTTCCGTTTGACGCGGTTAGGTCAGACGCAAATCGGTTTCTTTCAGAATCCTGTCCGTTCACAAAGCGACAAACGTCGACCCCTATAAATAGCAGCGCTATCAATTGGATACCAATCACCGTGGAAAAACGACTGTCTGGAAAAGTTGCCTGGGTTACCGGTTCATCAAGAGGAATCGGCCGAGTCGTCGCAACCCACTTAGCAGATCTTGGTGCGAGCGTAGCTGTACATGGCACGACACCCACGTCAACGCAAGCTTTCAACGAAGCAACCTCGCTTGATGCCGTTGCAAGCGAAATTGCTGAACAAACCGGGGTTAACGTAGTTGCTGTCCACGGTGACCTTACCGATCCAGATACAGTGGCTGAGAACTATGCGGCTATCAAGGATCAATTAGGACCGGTTGACATACTGATTAACAACGCCGGTGGAGATATCGGTTCAACGGGTACGTCGGGACCTAATGCAGGTAAACCTCTAGTCAACGATGCAATTGAGGTTTCTCTAGAAGACGTGCACACCATCCTTGACCGTAATCTCACGACTTGCATACTCGTCTGCAAAGCAGCGGTACCTTCGATGATGGAACGCAACGCCGGTTGGATAGTCACCATAGGAAGCATCGCCGGGCTATCTGGACATCGATCTGAAGTTGTATATGGAACAGCAAAGGCTGCTGTTCACGAATATACGCGTTGCTTGGCTGCACAGATGCGTCCATACGGGGTTTATGCGAACGTAATTGCGCCAGGCGAGATCATCACACCTCGTTTTGTTGCAAGTCGCCCGACAAACGACGATCGTAAAGTAGAAGTCGGTCCGTTGACGCGTTATGGTTGGCCGATGGAAGTCGCAAAAGCGGTCGAATTTTTCGTTACTTCGGATTCAAGCTACGTATCTGGTCAGGTCTTACGCGTCGATGGTGGTGCGCAGATTTTTCCGAGCTAACTCTACAGCTTGCAATGGTTTGACGCGTATTCCTGCACCGCGCTTAGCCACTGCCGGTCAGTCGCATCCGTCTCAAGATAGTTGAGAACGTCGCGTAGGTCTGAAATGGCGTGTACGCTTAGGTGCAGATTTTCTGCTAACGCTTCAGCCGCCGTTTGGTCCTCATTAGTGAGTTCCAGTCGATCAATGCCCAAGACCATCCCACATAGGATCCCGCCTTCATTTCGAATCATCTCTGCAGCTTCGATTTTCGTAGCGCCGTCGACGACAACATCATCGAGAAGCACCACGCGTCGTTCATCCATCGCTTCGCCGATGAGCCAGCCACCTTCGCCATATGCCTTCGATTCTTTTCGGTTGAAAGCAACGCCCACTTCCACTCCTTTCGCTGCTAGTGCAATGGCGGTGGTAACCACGAAAGGAATGCCCTTATAAGCTGGTCCGAACAAGATTTCCGGCTGAAGATCGTGATCTAGGATACACTGGGCGTAGGCCTGTCCGAGTAATGTCAAACCATCTCCGGATGACACGTTTCCAAGATTGAAAAAGTACGGGCTCTTCTTCCCGGACCTGAGCGTGAAATCTCCGAATTGGAGTACGCCTTCTTCTTTCATAAGTCGTATGAACTGCTGCGCGTTAGTCATTTAGCATCGACAAAGTGATTGTTTTGTAACACCGCGTAAAGCTACTGCATCGTGTTTCTACGGGCGCATGCTTCTGATTTCCAGTCACTAACATGCGCGAAGATTTCAGACATTAGCCTAACTTAGCCTCTTCAATACCTCTTGTTAGGTTCGATTGGTTACAAACGCCTATTTAAACACTAAACCTAAAATTTGGGTATGCTGACCGAGACACCTAGTTCTCATATCTATTTCTCTCAGAGACTGCGCTTGCATTACGTCGACTGGGGGAACGACGATGCGCCACCTTTATTACTTATTCATGGTGGACGCGACCATTGCCGAAACTGGGATTGGGTCGCATCCGAACTCAGGAACGACTACCACGTGATTGCACCTGATTTGCGAGGCCACGGCGACTCTCAATGGATGGTTGGTGGTGGGTATCTTCACATTGACTACGTGTACGACATCGCACAGCTCGTTCAGCAGAAGCACATGTCTCCCGTTACCGTGATGGGTCATTCGCTTGGCGGCTCGATATCTCTTATCTATGCTGGTCTTTATCCCGAGACTGTGTCTAGGCTGATCTCGATCGAAGGAATGGGAGCGCCACCTAGATGGTCTGACTCGGGAAACCAACCGAAAGTCGAATCTCGCCTTCAGAATTGGGTCAAGAACCTGCGTCACCTCTCCAGTCGCGTCCCAAGGAAGTACACCTCGTTGGAGGAAGCGTTTCATCGTATGCAGACTGAGAATCCGCATCTTACGGAAGAACAAGCCCGTCATCTGACCGTACATGGCAGTAATCAGAACGAGGACGGGACCTATAGCTGGAAATTCGACAACTACGTACGTACTTTCGCACCAATCGGTTTGTCTGACGACGAGATTCAGTCGTTGTATGCCAGGATTACCTGTCCCACACTATTGATTTACGGCAAGGAATCGTGGGCAAGCGATCCACTGAAGGACGGACGCGCCGATGTGTTTCGAGATGTTCAAGTTGCAGGGATCGACGATGCAGGTCATTGGAGCCACCATGACCAGTTTGATGTATTCATGAACATCGTTCGTAGCTTCTTAACCGAGTGACAACAGCGCAACGCATCATCGAATCGCCATGGCGCGGCGTCATCTATGCTGCTGGTGGATCGATGCTAATTTCTGATGTAGCCACCAGACCCGGCGCGTCACGCGCCCTGCTAGCGGGAAACGTGCCCTATCACAATCAAGCGATGAATGACCTGCTCGGTTGTGAACCAGAAAGCTATTGCTCCATCCTCACTTCACGGCAGTTAGCGATGCGTGCGTTTATGCGTGCACGTCAGCTCGCGCCCACGTCAGATCATCAATTTGTCTTCGGCGTTGGAATCACTGCCGCATTACGCTCTGACAAACCTAAGAGAGGGGACCATAGAGCCTACGTCGCTCTACAGACGATGTACAAAACCCTCGTATGGCACGTGCGATTCGAGAAAGGCGAGCTGACCCGTCTCGAGGAAGAGCGCAAACTAACAGATTGCGCGCTCAACTTTCTCGACTATGGACTCGAGCTTGACGCGACAAGTGCAGAATCGAGTCCCACTATTGAGGCGCGATGCGACGAGGGTGTCTCGCAACTACTTGACGAGACGCCTACTGTTCACGGTGATCCCGGAGAGGCTGTGTTACCGGGAGCGTTTAACCCACTACACGATGGTCATCGTCGAATGCGTGAATTAGCAGAAGAGCGATTAAACCAGCGAGTCGTATTTGAATTGAGCGTTCGAAATGTCGACAAACCAGATCTCGACTTTATCGACATCAATGAACGCATCGAACAGTTCGACGCCGCTGAGTATGTCCTGACTAACCAACCGACATTCATAGAGAAGGCGCGGCTCCTGTTCAACGCGACAGGAGGCACGTTCGTTGTTGGGACCGATACCCTATCTCGTATCGATCATGCCCGTTACTACACATCCCGGCAACACCGAGACGAAGCAATTGCCGAATTGAGCAATATCGGAATTAGATTCTTGGTCTTCGGACGTCTAGAAGGATCCAAATTCCTGACTCTGGACGATCTCGAATTGGGGTCAGACCTTCTAAGGCTTTGCGACGGTGTAACAGCGTCAGATTTCCGCGCCGACGTGTCATCAACCGAACTAAGGAAGCAAGACGGGACGTAGTCGTAAGGTTCTACTCTCTAGAACAATCGAAACTCAATTTGTTTCAATTGTCCGCCTGTTCAAGAGAACACCCGCTGTGTTTCGAGTTTCCGATCCAATCATTTAAATTGGTGTGTCTGCTGATTCGCACTAACCATGCAAATCAAGAATGAAATCAAAGATATGCGGCGATGGTCACCTGAAATAAACCAAATTCGGTTCAAACTTGACTCGCTTCGCTTCCAGCTGTTGCTCTACTTGCGTTCTGTCAAATCAACAAACTTGCAATCGTTCAACGTACAACGAAATCTGCTTGTTAGAATCCCGTATGTTCGGCAGGTACCGCAATCCTTCGGCTACGCCAAGGCACACCAGTCGATTACGCCGATTCTAAAACCTACTCGCTTAGCCTAGAAGCGCCACATTGACGGTAATACTGAAGTCGTTGTTCAGACGCATCGTGAATGCAGTGCGAGATCTTGCGCCAATCGTGATCGTTATCGCCGTATTCCAGATTGTGGTCCTGCAACAGCCGTTTCCAAACCTTGGCGACACGTTGGTCGGCTTGGTCTGTGTTGTGCTCGGTCTCGCCCTATTTATCCACGGACTCGAAAGCGGGCTGTTCCCACTCGGAGAAGCGATTGCCCAAGCATTCGCCAAGAAGAGCAGTCTCATCGCGTTACTTAGTTTCGCATTTTGCCTCGGTTTCGGGACGACTGTCGCGGAACCCGCACTCATTGCCATTGCAGCAGAGGCGGCTGAGGTTGTAGCGCTCGCGGGGCATATTGGAAATGAAGCGAGCGTGCGAGACTCCTATGCGCTGAATTTACGCTTAGTCGTAGCTGTATCGGTCGGGACGGCAGTCGTGATTGGCGTCGTGCGGATATTAAAAGGGTGGCCGATTCACGTGATGATCATTTCAGGCTACCTAATCGTTACGGCGCTCACGTTCTTCTCACCACCCGAAATCATCGGCATCGCATACGATTCGGGAGGCGTGACGACTAGTACGATCACAGTACCTCTGCTTACGGCATTGGGAGTTGGGTTGGCGACGAGCATCAAGGGACGCAACCCAATGCTTGACGGGTTCGGACTGATCGCCTTCGCGTGCCTAGCGCCGATCATCTTCATTCTCGCGTACAACATGATCGCTTGATATGAGGTTTCTACTTGACCTTGCGACGTCCTTCGGTTCAACGCTAAGAGACGTAGCACCTATTGTCCTAGTCCTCGTTGTATTTCAGGCGCTTGTTTTGCGCCAGAAACTCCCGCGACTAAAACAAATCGTTACTGGATTTGCGTTAGTTGTAGTTGGATTGTCTTTGTTCCTTGTTGGATTGAATGACGCGTTGTTTCCAATTGGTGAAACAATGGCAGCGCAATTGACCGCGTCCAACGTTGCTACAACGGAAAATGAGGTCGTATGGACCGACTATATCGTCGTATACGCGTTTGCCGCAGCGATCGGATTCGCTACAACGATCGCTGAACCCCCATTGATCGCAGTTGCATTGAAGGCACAAAGCGCATCCGGCGGGGCGATTAGTGCGTGGGCGCTGCGACTCTCAGTTGCTGTAGGAGTTGCGTTCGGCGTGTCACTAGGGTGCTTTCGAATCGTGACCGGTACCCCGTTGCAGTGGTATATCATCGCATGCTACGCCATCGTATTGATCCTAACGTTGTTCGCTAGCAGAAAGATCATGCCACTAGCCTATGACAGCGGCGGAGTTACGACCTCCACAGTTACGGTACCCGTAGTTGCAGCACTTGGGTTGGGGTTAGCCAGCAACATTCCAGGTAGAAGTCCACTAGTAGATGGTTTTGGATTGATCGCATTCGCAAGCGTTTTTCCGATCATGTCTGTGCTGAGCTATTCGCTCATCAACGCGAAGCTAGCGAGACTAAAAACTATTCGACCTCCAAAAGAGCTTTGACGACATGCTAAAACTAATCGTTGTGATCGTGTCCGTGGATATAACGGATCAAATCATCGAGACAGCTCGAAAAGCGGGAGCGACCGGTGCCACTGTTATTCATGAGGTCCGTGGCGAGGGATTGAAGGCATCTAAGACATTTCTCGGACTTGATTTCACTTCTATTCGCGATGCGATCTTGTTCGTGGCCGCAGATTCGTGTGCGCAGGACATCATGAACGCAATACAGGAAGTTGGTGGTTTCGATGACAATCCGGGTTCTGGTATTGCCTTCCAAATAGCGATCGAAGATGCGGTTGGTCTTCGTTCACAAATGCCTTACATTCTTGAATCTATGGATGAAGACACATGACAGATAACAGCGTCGATAGGGTGGAAGATCACATGTCTAAAGACTTTCACTTAATAGATCGGGATGCTACAGTACACGAAGCAATCTCATTGCTCAAACAACACAACCTGAATGCCGTAATTGTCGATCGACGCGACGAGGACGATGAAATTGGTTTGGTTACGGTCTCGGATGTGGCTAGGGAAGTTATGGGTAAACATCGCCCGCCAGATCGAACATACGTGTTCGAGATCATGACAAAACCTATAGTCTCTGTACCCGCACGAATGAAGGTGGTCTACGCGACGAGGCTTCTGGCAAATCTGGATTTATCTCAAGCGGTGGTAACGGACGAGACACGTCACCCTATTGGCATCGTCAATCGAAGAGATTTGGTTTTTGCGTGTTTAGAAGACTGATCTATCACTAGCGAATAAGCTGCTAGAGGTCTTTCGTTACGAATAACCATGAACGGTTAACCAGCAGGAATAGAAAACACGACGATATAACCGAGCACCAATGCGATAAAAGTAAAAAACGCTTGCCTTGACCAATATACGGGAGTTTTCTCCTCGGCTGATCGATTGTTTGTGATGAGTGCGATGATTGTTTGAACAAGATAGTACGCCGCGAATGCGCGAGAAGCCAACGCTATGATCTCTAGTAAATCGACCGCCCATACCAACAGTATCGAACTGACGCATACGCAGATATAGCCGAACCTTGACGATAGACGATGTGCACTATTCTCGGCGAGAAGGCCTCCACCGCCACCTGTATCTGCAACAGCCGCGCTGAACTGACTCATTAGCGCCGCGATCATGAGTATCGCTGGCAGCACGAGTGCGACGGGCGTCAATGACGACACAATCTCAGCTAGGTTTATGTCGATCAAGTTCATTGTCTGAACGACTGGCATGAGTAACGTGACCGAGACAATGAAGAATGCACCAGACATCAATTGCGCGATACGCATGCTCTGAATGCGGACTGCGGATTCGTACTTTTCTCCGAGAAAACGCGAAGTCTCGAATCCTTGCACGATCAACAAGACGCCCGCAAGCATGCGCGCTTGAACATCGACGGTATGTGTTTCATTAACGACCATAGTTGCATGAACATCTAAAACGACATAGCTATAGACAAGAAGCCCAACGATTAACGCCGAAAGCGCCGCGAGCTGTATCGTCATCGAGAACATCTCAAGCTTCTCCAATCCGCCTAAGCCTTTCAGATAGCCAACTAGACCGATAAAAGCGATGATGACCGTTGTGAGGCATCGCTCTAGAAATGGATCATGGATTCCAACGTAGTTGAGCAAGAAATTCGAAAGTAAATCAAGATAAAAAGCGACCGCGATTACGTATGCGATCACAAGCACAACCTTGCCGACATAATCAACGTCATGAAGCGTGATTAATCCATGGTTCTCTTGCGTATGACTCGACATGTGCACGATGTTGAAACGGATCACCGATCCAATCGCATACGCGAGAACAACGATTCCACAGACAGCTACAGGTGCCCATACACCAACTATGCTGGCCAAAAGTGGCGCCATGACAAGAAAGCCACTCCCGATGATCGACGAGAGTGGCGTCAACGTAGCTTGCCAGAGCTCGCTCCGCCGTAACTTTCGTCGCGTTAACGCAAGCACAACGACAAATGCGAACGCAATCAGAAAAGCGTTGTAGATGGGTTGGGTTTGCAATAACGTCATGCTTCGTCTCTGAGTTCAAAGCCTGTCTGTCATCTGTTATCGAATCTAGGGACCACTGATATAGAAGCTGATTCGAACTTAGACCTAGTCTCTAACTACCTGTCGCATTGCGGCTTTATATATTCGGAGAAACTGACTTCGCTAGCACAACCGCTCCAGTACTACAACAAACTGTTCTCGGTTAGCTCAAGTTAAGAGAGGACGTATTTGGTTTGCTCCGATGGTCACTCTGAGCGTCTCGCTGCTCCTCACTCGCTTCCACTCCCAATTGGACTAAATTCTTCCATCGATCGGTTCGATATCGGCCGATTAAGAGGGCACCTTTTACGATGTTCTCCGCGACCATCGCCGCGAACATAAAAATTACGTCCAAACTGAGCAACACGCAAACGACAGCGATCGCGCATCGAATCCCGATCAATCCTATCAATGTCGAGACCATTGGAAACCGTGTATCACCTGCGCCACGTAAAGCGCCGCCAATCGCGAATTCAATGGCCATTAGCGGCGTAGACAAGGCAAGCATCCATGCTATTTGTACTGAATACGCCACCGTCTGAGGATCTGGATTCGGGAGAAAAATGGCAACGATGGTTTCGACATTCAGCACTATGACACAAGCGAGGCTTCCCATAGAGATTGCGGCATACAGCAACGCGCGCCAGCCGCTTCGGACCGCGCCTTGAGGATCGCTAGCACCAAGATATTGACCAGAAAGGGTTGAACCCGCAACTGAAAAACCAAAGCCAACGACCATACAGACCATGAACATGGTGCCTGAAAGTGAATACGCAGCAAACGCAGAAGTGCCGTAGTAGTTACCGAGCAGAACCAAGAAAAAGAAGTAACCGACTTGGAAGACCATCATCTCGATTCCAGCCGGATAGCCAACGTCAATCAGTTGTTTGAATCGATATTTATCCCACCATGCGATTCGTACGTACGTTACTCTGACGAATTGACCCATCCAGAGAATCAAACTGATGACTGCCCCGAGTAGACCTGCAACCCCACCCGCGATGGCCGCTCCTTTCACACCTAAAGCGGGAAATCCCCAATGACCTAAAACCAGTGCGTAAAGTAGGGGGATATTCACGACGTTGACAGCTACGCTGATCCAAAAGGGAGTCCAAGCGTCTCCTGCCGCGCGCAACGCCGCGCCAATCGTAAAGTTCACCGCAAACGCTAGGTTGAAAACGGACAACCACCGGATGTTCTCCGCCGCAAGGCGTGTGGTGTGCTCGTCAACTCCAAATACCAATGCGATTTCGTAGGCAAACACAACCCCTGGAATCGCGCTCGCGATACTAGCAACAGCGGAAAGTGCAAGGCTCGCCATCGTCATGCGCCCCGCTTCTACGTAGTTCTCCGCTCCCCAATTCCTGGCGACCAACGCGGTCGTACCAGCCGTGATCGCCATCAGCAATGCTTGCGTGGCGAAAAACACTCGTTGCCCCATACCAACCGCCGCGATCGCCTGCTCGCCGAGCTCACCGACGAATTTCGTCTGAACTATCACGACGAGGGAGAACATTAAATTCGTGATAATCGAAGGAAACGCTAAGCTCCCAAGTCGCGGTCGTTCAGAAGACGGTTTTTCTCTGGGTAACATCTACTCTTTCAAATCATTGAGACGAACTACGTGGGAACTAAATACCCAGATATCGAAATAACGCGGGACGGCGCTGTCGCAATTGTCGAAATTCAACGTCCCCCGCACAATTTTTTCGACGTACTCTTAATTCATCAAATCGCCGACGCTTTCAATACTTTGGATGATGATATGAGTTGTCGTGCAGTCGTCCTAGCCTCGCAAGGCAAGTCCTTCTGTGCCGGAGCTAATTTTGGCAGCGGCAACGAAGAGAGTGCTGGCGACGACGAGTTTACGGAGGAAGGTTTTCGAAACAGAACCGGCTCGCTATATGAAGAAGGCGTTCGGTTATTCCGTGCGAAGAAACCTCTAATCGCCGCGATTCAAGGCGCGGCGATTGGCGGAGGCCTAGGTTTGTCGCTCGTCGCAGATTTTCGAGTCGCTGCACCCGAAGCTCGTTTCGCTGCTAACTTCGTAAAACTCGGGATACATCCAGGTTTCGGTTTGACAGTGACGCTTCCTCGGCTAGTCGGACAGCAGTTCGCAAACCTTATGTTTTTTACTGGGCGGCGAATCAAAGGCGACGAAGCACTAGAACGTGGTTTGGTCGACGAGCTAGTGCCGCTAGAAGACGTCCGCGAACGAGCGGTTGCGCTGGCGAAAGAGATTGCGGAAAACGCACCTCTCGCTGTGGCATCAACGCGGGCTACCACACGGCAAGGGCTCGCCGACCATATCAAGACTGCGACCGATCATGAACTAAAAGAGCAACAGTGGTTGCGCGAAACCGATGATGCGGCAGAAGGGATTCGAGCAGTCGCCGAACGTCGCGCAGGAAATTTCGTCGGTCAATAGATTGATTGTGAGTCACTAGAGCATGGAACTCGGAAAACTCGGTGTTTGGTATTTCACTGACGGCATGGCCGCGACGGACGCCGCAACAGCTGCGAAGAAGATTGAAGATCTCGGGTACAGTGCGCTGTGGTTACCTGAAACGGTTGGCCGCAACCCGTTTGCGCATGCGGCCTGGCTTCTTGCAAATACGACATCGCTTGTAGTGGCGACAGGTATTGCAAATATCTACCATCGCGAACCGGGTGTCACGCTCGCGGCGCAACACACGTTGGCAGAACAGAGTGACAATCGATTTCTACTCGGTTTAGGAGTTTCACACAAACCGCTCGTCGAAGGATTGAGAGGGTTGAAATATGGAAAACCCGTCTCGACGATGCGTGCGTATCTGCAAAAAATGAAGGCTTCGCCTTACACTGCGCCACGTATTAACGAGTCACCGAAAACCGTAATCGCCGCACTCGGCCCCAAGATGCTTGAACTTGCGGCAGACGAAGCCGATGGCGCACACCCGTACTTCACGTCACCTGAACATACAAGAGTAGCAAGAGAAATCATGGGACCGGACGCATGGCTGTGCGTCGAGCAAAAAGTAATCATGGAGACCGACTCGGACAAGGCACGTGCTGCTGCTCGACGTGCCGCATCTACCTATCAAGGCTTACCCAATTACCGTAACAATTGGCTCCGCATGGGATTAAGCGAAGCTGATATCAGTGACACGGGTAGCGACAAGTTCATCGACACAACATTTGCGTGGGGCGACGTCGACGCGATTCAACAACGCATCGACGAACACTTGCAAGCCGGTGCAAATCACGTCTGCGTACAACCGATTCGTTCCGACGGCAACATACAACAACCAGATTGGGACGCGCTTGAAGCGCTCGCGGCTATGTAGAAGGGAAATATGAGCAGATTCGAAGGTGTAAGCGTCACCGTCACAGGCGCGGCCGGTGTGTTGGGGATGGCAGTAGCACAAGCATTTCAAGCGGAAGGAGCGTCAGTGACGGGGATCGATATCGTCGAAACAGAGACGCCTTTTCCACTTTGCAAGGCCGATCTTATCGATTTCGAAGACGCACGTCGCGTCATGCGCGAGATCGGACGCATCAATGTACTTGCAAACATCGCTGGCGGCTTTACGATGGGCGACACGGTTGAGACGACCAGCAACGAGACGTGGGACTTCATGTACAACCTAAACGCTCGGACGGTGTTTAACACCGTCCGAGCCGTCGTTCCACAAATGGTTGAACGTCAGCGAGGAAAAATCGTAAATGTCGGCGCGCTTAATGCATTAAGTGGGGTCGGCAGAATGGCCGCCTACTCCGCGTCGAAGAGCGTCGTAATACGGTTAACTGAGAGCCTCGCTGAGGAGCTCAAATCGAAACACATTAACGTAAATTGTGTCCTACCGAGCATCATCGACACACCGCGAAACCGCGAGGACATGCCGAAAGCCGACTTCTCCACATGGGTAACGCCTCAGGCAATGGCGAAGGTTGTTCTATTTCTTGCTTCTACCGATGCCGATCCAATCCATGGTGCAGCACTACCCGTGACTGGCCTCGCATAGCGCGCAAGTCACGAGGCAGGAGCAAAGTGACCATACGCCCCTTGAAAAAAGAGTAACGGACCTAGTTCGGGTCGATCGACTCTCAAACCCTGTACATCCGCGACCACAATCGTGTGATCCCCAGCGTCGTGTTCCGCGTTCAGCGAGCAATCAATCGTTGCGATGACGCCTTCTAACGCCGGAGTACCTGACGTCGGATTACGATGCCATGCGATATCAGCTACTTCTCCAATCATCGCGAATGCGTCGCTGACGTCGCCTTGATCCTCGGCTAGTACATTAATGCAGAACTTACCCAAACTCCGAATACGCGGCCAACTAGTACTCGTTTTCTGGGGACAAAACAAGATGAGAGGAGGCTCTAGCGACAAAGACACAAAAGACTGTGCTGCAAAGCCGACGAGCTCTCCCTCTTCATTGCCACACACTACGACAACGCCCGTCGCGAAGTGACTGACAACATGACGGAATTCGGAGACATCGAATTCTGACGACACTTAGTTTCCTTTGATCGGAAAGACTCAAACCTCGCGTATTTTGCGCCTCAGCTTGGTTCCATAGTGCGAATTAGGCTGCTTGAACGTATGGATACAACTCAATCAAAGGAGCGGACCTGCCGTCTGCTTGCACGATGCGACAATGCTCTCGCTGGAGTTCACGCGGTTCATTCACTCCGCAGGAATGCGCAATGATCGCAAGTTCCTTGCGAATGCCCATCGCGTATTGATAAACACGTTCGGCTTTGTCGACTGGATCCAAACCTCGTTGTAAACGCTTGTTGTGAGTTGTGATCCCGGTCGGGCACGTGTTCTTATTGCACTGCAGGGCTTGAATACATCCGAGCGCGAACATGAACCCACGCGCACTAACTACGAAATCAGCGCCCGTACAGACCGCCCAAGCAACACCAGTTGGTGTAATCATCTTGCCGCTCGCGATCACCCTAATTCGATCGCGCAAGCCATGTCTGGTCAATGTATCGATTACGATCGGCAAGCTCTCACGTATCGGGATCCCGACGTTGTCAATCAAACTCATCGGCGCCGCTCCCGTACCGCCGTCAGCACTGTCGACCGTAATAAAGTCGGGAGCTGATTCTTCGCCTCGTTCACGAATTAACACGCACAGTTCATCTAACCAATCAAACGAGCCCATGACGGTTTTGAATCCCGTCGGTTTACGGGTAATCGAACGGATGCGATTAACGAAGTCGAGAAGATCCGGTACGGAGTTGATCTCGATGTGACGATTTGGTGAGATCGATGCCTGTCGCACTGGGATTTTTCTAACTGCCGCTATCTCTTCAGTTACCTTGACCGCCGGCAATATACCGCCTTTGCCAGGTTTAGCGCCTTGCGAGATCTTGATTTCAAACATTCGAACTTGCTCGTGGGCGGCAACTTCCTCAAGTAGTTTTTCACTGAGATTGCCTTTTTCGTCTCGTACACCGTATTTCGCCGTACCGATTTGAAAGACTACGCTACCACCCGCTTTAAGGTGATGCTCTGACAGACCTCCTTCGCCTGTATTTAGCCAAATGCCGGCACGCTTTGTACCTTCGCCAAGTGCCGTCAGCGCTGGTGTCGAAATCGCACCATAACTCATTCCCGATGCATTGAATATGTAGCGATGAAGAAACGGAAAGTCCGTGTACGGCCCAATAATGAGGGGGGTTATTTCCCTGTTTTCCTCCTCCAATCTCGGAAACATCGTGTTGGCAAACATGATCGTACCCACAGGCCGTAAGTCGCGGGTTGAACCAAACGCCGTCGTGTTATCCGTGTTTTTTGCCGCTCGATAAACCCAGGTGCGTTCGGCGCGATTAAACGGTAATTCCTCCCTATCCATAGCGAAGAAATATTGGCGAAAAAACTCACCGAGCGTTTCAAATAGGTAGCGAAATCTCCCGATGACAGGATAGTTTCGCCGAATCGCATGCGTAGTCTGCGTCCGATCGATGACATATAGAACGACAACAATCAATACCCCGATACCTAATATCAAGATGAAGAGTTGCACCAGAATGTCGATGAGGCTGATCATTCCTTTTCTCCTCGAGTACTGAGATCGTGCTGAAACTTAAGGTGCCTCTCTTGCTCGAAAAACTCCTATTGACTCTGTTTACACGGTCTTGTTCACTCGTCAATCCTCTACTATGTTAGACAGGCTTAACGCGCACAAATACACTAGCGATGCATGGCGTCAAAATAGAAATGATCCGATCTGCAACGATACCTGTACTGATAGTTCTTAAGATTGCGAATCTTTGTTATCTGTAACACAACAAGCCTCCACCTTGCTCATATTGAGAAGAGTGGCTGCAACCAAGATCAGCAGTATTGTGTTCCAACTGGCGAAATCGATCTCTGTCCTAGGCGAAGTGCGATGAAGAATCGGACGTTCCGTCTATTTAGTATGTTGTTCCTACTATGCCTATGCATGGATTCAATCGTCGCTCGCGAGGGTACGGATCCTCGACCTCGAGCGCAAGCGAAATATCTGCCAACGGCCCCCATCTTTGATGGGTCCGTTGAAGACGACCCAGCTTGGCAACCACTGACGCCTTTGACTAACTTCACACAGCAAAATCCGAACAATGGCGAGCCAGCGACATTGATGACGAAGGTGTATGTCGGTTACACCGATGAAGCGCTACATATTGCGTTCATCGCATACGAGGATGACATTGACGACATGGCACCTTCTAGTAATGGCTGGGAATCAGACGCTGTCATGGTCGTCATTGATCCCTATCGAAGTGAATTGAGCGGTACGGTGTTTTCGACCAACCAAACAGGTGTGGAATGGGACGCATCACTCTTTAACGGTAACTCCGACTGGAACTGGTCAACGGTTTGGGACGCGAAGACGAAAGTGAACGAAGATAACTGGAGTGTCGAGATGGTCATTCCGTTTACTTCAATTCAGTATCCCAAACAAGAGGTTCAATCGTGGGGGATCAATTTCAGCCGATACGTTAAGAATCGCAACGAAAACTCCGTTTGGGCGCCAATACCGCGACAGTTTTCGATTTGGAGACTTGGTTTAGCTGGTGTGATAGAGGACATCAAACCACCCCCGTCCAAGCGCAATATCAGATTCAATCCGTACCTGATTACGGCTCAAGGCGAAGGAGAAGATCAGGAACTGGTCGACCGTTCGGATTACGGTTTTGATGTCCTGTATTCGTTGTCGCCTACCCTTAATCTCACCGCGACATTCAATACAGATTTCGCACAGGTCGAATCGGATCGATTACAGATCAACACGGGACGATTTAGTTTGTTTTTCCCCGAGACTCGACCATTCTTTCTCGAGAACAGTGCGCTTTTCTCAATCGGTGTACCTAGAGAAACACTTGTGTTTCATAGTCGCCGAATCGGAATTGCACGTGACGGCACACGACTACCCATGGACGGTGGGGTTAAGTTAGCTGGTCACGTCGGCCGACAAAATGAAGTCGGGTTGATGTATCTCCGTGCAGATAGCGCAATTGACGAAAGCTATGAGGACTTTGCGGTTGCTCGATATAGTCGAACCTTAACGAACCGCTCTAAGTTTGGATTTCTCGCGACGAACCGTGATTCAGGGTCCTTCCAATCTCAGTCATTCGCCGGCGATCTACAGTGGGGGATTGGGGAGTACGGTGAAATCCGATCGTTTTTTGCAACGTCTAGCGCAAACGACGGAATTGATCGCGATGACGAGTACACGTACGCAATCTACGGAGTCTACAACTCACCTGATTGGCAATCCAGCGCGAGTTATCACGAAGTTGGTGCCGGATTCAACCCCGCCATGGGTTTCGTACAGCGTCGAAATTCGCGAAAAATCCATGTAGCGTCTCGACGATCAGTACTAATCGATAGTAAATGGGGTCTGCGTGAGTGGCGACCGCAAGGCATCTACACAGCTTATTGGGATTTTGATGGAGAGAAAGAGAGCGGATACCTTACTCTCGACAGCGACTTCATCTGGAAAAACGGTGCTAATTTTTCGTCCGCCATAAATCTCGCTGAAGAACGGGTCCGATACCCGTTTTACGTTGCAGGTGAGGAAGTTCTAGTGGGCGAATACAGGTCACCCGAACTAAATATCGCCGTCAATGGACCGTTCGATAGGAAGTGGGGGATTAGTGGTGCGCTTAGGGTCGGTGGTTTCTACCAGGGAGATCGAACAGCAGTAAACGTCTTTTCAAGCTACACGTTCAGCGAACACCTCAATATGTCGATCGGCTACAACTTCAGTGAGGTGGACTTCCCAAATCTAGAAGAACCGTTTGATTTCTCTCTAATGAGCTTTGGATTCCGCGCTGCGTTTACTCCTAAACTCACTTTTTCCGGTCGGTTGCAATATAACGATGCCGACGATGTATTGTCTACTAACGTGCGCTTTGCGTGGTTACGGTCGGCCAGCACTGGTTTCTATCTGGTGTATAGCGAGGTTGACGACGGTAGATTCGCAGACGCGTCTCAACGACGATCTGTCGTGCTGAAATACAGTCATATGTTCGACGTCAATTTCTAATTCGATCCGGACGTGCGTTGCGATTACTGAATATCTACGACGGTTCACTTTTAAAGATAACCCGCTGTAGCGATGTGCGTAGATAATCGCTCGCTTTAACTTGATACAGTGAACTAGTGCCTCTACTAAGCGAATACCGTGCCCTCCTCGACCAACTAGCTGAAGCTGACGCACCGCCTCTCACGGAGATGCCTATCGAAGCCGCTCGCGCGATGTTTCGTGTCGCGCAACCAACGCGGCCGGATATCGCAGTCGGTACTGTCATAAATCGAGAAATCGAAGGTCGAAACGGATCAATTCCAATTAGGGTCTACACACCGAGCGGACCTGGGCCGTTCCCCGTTGCAATGATGTTTCACGGCGGCGGTTGGGTGATTGGCGATCTAGAGACTGTCGATGCGCAGTCGCGCCAGGTCTGCAATCAAGTTGGTTGTGTTGTGGTCGCCGTTGACTACCGACTTGCTCCCGAGCATCGCTTCCCTGCCGCTGCAGAGGACTGCTACGACGCTACCGAGTGGACATATGAGAACGCCTCTGAAGTTAACGCAGATCCAACTAGACTAGCTGTCGCCGGCGATAGTGCTGGTGGGAACTTGGCCGCCGTTGTGGCACAAATGGCCCGCGACAAAGATGGACCACCGATCGTATTTCAACTGCTTGTTTATCCGGTTACCAACGGTCATGTCTTTGAAACGGACTCATACCGAGAGAATGCCGAAGGGTACATGCTCACTGCGAATTCAATGCACTGGTTTTGGGACCACTATGCTGATGCCGCTGATCGCTCCAATCCGTACGCCTCCCCGATTTGCTCCCTTGAACTTTCGAATCTACCTCCCGCGTTAATTCAGGTTGCTGAGTTCGATCCTCTTCGAGATGAAGGTCTTCAATATGCAGAAGCACTGGTTGCCGCAGGAGGCGAAGCGCGATCACATTGCTATGAAGGATTCATTCATGGGTTCTTCTCTCATTTTGATTCTGTGCCGCCTACGCGCATTGCCATGGATGACGCTTGTGCGGCTTTACAAGAAGCTTTCAATCGATAGGGATAACCGGTAAGACATGAAAACAGCAATCGTCATTGGCGTAGGTCCACTAAATGGACTAGGTGCTCAACTTAGTGTTCGTTTCGCTCAACGTGGTCTGCGCACATTTGTTGCCGGTAGAACGCAAGCGAATGTAGATGCGGTTGCCTCACATATTCAAGGACAAGGTCACGATGCCATTGGTGTTGCGACTGACGCCCGTGATCCCGATTCGATTTCTTCATTGTTCGACCTAGCTACCGCTGGTGAAAATGAATTGACTCTCGCGATCTATAACGTCGGGAACAACACTCCCGGTCAAATCGCTAGTATGGATCCGGGCTACTTCGAAGCGAGCTGGCGCACTTGCTGTTTTGGTGGCTTTCTCTTTGCACAAGAAGCTGTAAATCACATGCTTCCTGACGGCGGTACGCTGCTGTTTACGGGTGCGAGTGCATCGATGCGAGGCCGGGCAAACTTCGGTGCATTCAATTCAGGTAAAGGCGCACTACGCTTAATGGCACAAGCATTGGCAAAGGAATGTGGACCGGACGGAATCCATGTGGGACACGTCGTGATCGACGGTCCGATCGGCGGCGACAAGATTATTAAAGGCATCCCGCAATATGCCGAGCAAGTTGGCGAAGCGGGATTGATCGATCTTCAAGGAATCGTTGACGCGTACGAATACATGTACGATCAATCGCGCAGAGCTTGGACCTTCGAAGTAGACGTACGTACTTCGATCGAGAAATGGTAAATCGACTCAACCATTACGCTTGTAGGCGCCTACACACCCGTAAATCCTCAGGATTTGTGAACACGACGAATTGAGAAGGAAAAACCGCGGAATACCCGCGGTTTTCTCTTAGTTCGACGTTACTCGACTCTGGCCTGCGCAGTTCCCTTCGCAACCTCTACGCCGTTCTGATTCGTCGTAGTTACGGATAGATTGACCAGCCCATTCTCAATCGATTCAACGGTAGCGGTCGATTGCAATGTATCCCCAGGGAACACCTGGCTAGTGAATCGAACACCAAATTCCGTAAGGCGACCGTCGCCAACGTAGTTTGTCAACATCCGTCCAGTCAACCCCATCGTCAGCATTCCATGCGCAAAGACGGTCGGATAGCCAGCAACCTTTGTCGCGAACGGCTCGTCAGTGTGTACTGGGTTGTAATCACCAGATGCGCCTGCGTACATCACGATTTGAGTTCGTTTCAAATCTTCGACGACCGTTTCCGTGTAAGTATCGCCGACGTTTAACTCGCTTGCTTTAAGTGTCATCTCTTTCTCCTACTTCTGATCAACTGGTCGCTCGGTCGATACCCCGACGCTAGTTGCCGTGACGACCAGTTCACCGTTCTGATCTCGATATTCAGTTACTGACTCGCGAAATACCAACTTACCTGAGCGTCGTCCAACCCGTTCCCAAGTTTCACCCGGTCGCGACGAGGCGGTCAAGACGTCTCCTACTTTCGGATGTCGATGATAAACGTAGCGTTGTTCCGCATGTAAGCCTCCGCCTCCACCACCTCGACGTTGCTTGTTGCCTTCACCGTCGCCCGATTTAGTGTCCTCGCTCTTGGGTTCTTCGCGTCGTATTGCACTAGTGGGATTCGATCCAGAACCCATCCACCCAATACCGTCTACCCTTGGGCGCAACCCGTAAGTTGGGTCAAACTGTGCACTTGCCTGCACAAAGGTAGGTGGTGCGATGATTGCACCGGGTTCCGCATCCGCAGCGTATTCCTTGTCGTAGTAAATCTGATTGTCATCACCGATCGAGCGAGCGAACATCATGATGTGACTCGCTTCAATCGAGAATTTATCAACGGCCATGTTTCCTCCTTGTTGGTTCAATGGATCTCGTTTTTCGCATTTCGTACCGCCGAAGCTCGATTAGCTACCCTTGAACCTCGGCGGTCTCTTTTCGAGAAACGCTCGAATCCCCTCTTTCGCATCGTCAGTCTGCACGAGCGCTCCTTGCGCGTATTTTTCGAGCATCTGCGCGGCTGCGGTACTCCCCTCCATCCCAAAGTTCACCATCATTTTCATGGTGTGAGGGACGAACGGAGCAAACTCTGCAATGTGTTCGCTCATCGCACGCGCTTCATCAATGAGTTGCTCAGATTCAACGATGCGCGTGATTAGACCTATCGCTAGTGCGCGATCAGCGTCAATAGGGTCTCCCATGAGCAACATTTCTAAACCCCAACCTCGACCAACTATGCGAGGCAATCGAGCAGTCGCACCTCCACCCGGAATGATGCCAAGTTTCCCCTCGGGCGTTGCAAATCGGGACTTTGGTGTAGCGATTCGTAAGTCGCAGCCTAATGCAACCTCTAACCCACCACCCATACAGATGCCATCGATTGCAGCAATTGTTGGTTTCGATAACCTTTCTAACTGATCAGCTAACCCTTGAACGATGGGTTCAAGCGCTTTCTTGAAGTCCCGATCTTTGACTTCACTTAAGTCTGATCCACTCGCAAACGCACGACCACCAGCACCGGTAATGGTTACGGCGCGCACGCGGTCGTCGAGCTCGGTCTCCGCGACTGCATCTTGCAATTCTGCTAGCGTTTCTAACGAAATTGCATTGTGTTTCTCAGGTCGATTGATCGTAATCAACGCCATAGGCGTATCGATATCGAGACTGATCTGGTTATAGCTCATGATCGCCACCGAAGTGAACGGCGGATTTTAGTTAGGGCGAAATGCGGGAACTACGGTATCGTTTCCATTGGCTGAGATCGCGTAATGGTCACGCAGACGTCGGTACCACCCCCTTTGGTTTCGCCGATTGCAACCGACCATCCGAAGTTATCGCACAGCTGTTTGACAATCGCTAAGCCTAGACCGCTATGACGGAATTCGCCACCCCGTGCGCTGTCCATTCGGTAAAAAGGTCTAAACACTCTCGTACGTTCTTCCTCGGGAATGCCATGTCCGCAGTCCCGTACATGTATCGCGACGTGATCATCATCTACTGCAACAAACATCGAAACGTCGCCTGCATGTTCTATGGCATTCAAGACGAGATTCGTTAAGACACGACTGAAGGCACTAGGCGCTAGTTCAACCTCAAATTGTCGTTCACCTTCCCACTCAATACTTATGTCCGTAGCGATTCCATCGACTAGGGACGTAAAAAAAGAGTGGAATGGAACTCGTTCGGAGGTTTCTTGCGTACCTCTTGCGTACTCGAGCGCGTTCTCAACGAGCTCATCCATTTGAGATAGATCGTTCGCCAGTTGATCAGCGACGCCATCGCCGAGTTCATCGCGATTGATCTCGAGCGCGAGTCGCATTCGCGTCAAAGGAGTACGGATGTCATGGGAAATCCCTGCTAGCAGAGCTGTTCGATTCTCAAGCAATGCAGTGATCTCTTCGTACATCTGATTGAGATTTGCCGTAAGCGTTCGAATTTCTCTAGGGCCTTCGACAGGGATCGCCTCAAACGCGGTTCGACCTCGAAATCTTTCTGTTGCATTGGACGCACGCTGCAGAGGTCGTGCGATTCGCCTGACAGCGATATACGACGCAAGCATGACGATGATTGCCGCAACGATGACAACGGCAAATCCGACGATTTGTTGCGTCAAGTAAGGCAATTCAGAAGAAAACCCTATTTGAAGCTCGAGTGAACCACCTGTCGGATTTGGCAGATTGACCCAGTAGTGCTCCACATCTTCGTAAAACGTCACATCAGCGCCAAACCGGTCGACGAGCGCGTCACGCAGTAACGAAAAATAACTAGCTTCCCATGTCGCGGCTGGCATGTCTTGATTGATCGTGCTGACTAGCAAGTCATGATTGACGAGTACTTGTAGCTCGAACTCCGCACGCCGATCGGCAGGTAGTTCAAAGTAAGTATTTGCTGCCAGTTCGATGATCGCCGCTTGATTATTAGCCGCTCTTTGCATGAGTGGCTCTACGATCAGTAAGTTGATCGAAACGAGGGCGGAACCTAATATTGCGGTAGCAGCCAACGCAAATACCGCAGTCGTACGGGTCAGAAGCGACCCGCGAAACTCAATCACGCCGTTTAGGCGTCTGGGCGAAACATGTATCCCTTACCCCAAACGGTCTTTACGTATTTTGGATCGTTTGGGTTGACTTCGATTTTGCTGCGTAGTCGCGTAACCCGCACATCGACATTCCGTCCCGCAGGCATCTGATGACAACCAGTCAGGCGGGTGTATATAAACTCGCGATCGAGGACACGAAATGGCTCGGTTACGAACAAAGCCAATAACTCAATATCCGCCGACGTAAGCCCGACCAAATCACCGTCCTTGCGGAGTTCCTTCGTGCGCATGTTCAACTCGAAAGGACCAAACAAGTGAACACGATCCTGTTCGAGTGACGAGCCTTGCCGCGAGCGTCGAAGCACCGCCGACATGCGGGCCAGTAGTTCCCTCGGATTAAAAGGTTTCGGGAGATAGTCGTCAGCACCAATCTCCAATCCCGCAATCCGGTCATCGTCGCTGCCTTTAGCCGAAAGCATCACGATGGGCATGCCGTCGATTTGCTTCAAGCGTTTAGCGATCGACAAACCGTCTTCGCCAGGCAACATTAAGTCTAAGATCAATAAATCGAATGAGCGTTTGTAAAGCTCTCGATCTAACCCACGTGCGTTGCCAACTGTAACGACTTCCATACCCTCACGGGTAAAAAGAGTTGCTAGAGATTCGCGAATATAAGAGTCGTCGTCAACGACTAAAACGCGTGCGCCCGTGTATTCCTTCGGACCCGAAGGCGCAGCCTGAACGTTATTGCTGCGAAGAATAGGATCGGCCAGAGGAGAGCCTACGAACAGGTGGTCGCGGCTTTCGCGCCTCTTGTTCGCGCGCCGCCTCAATTTCTTCCTCGCTCGAATCAACGCGATGGATCACGATATCTTCGAGCACGGGTTCTTCTGATACGTCGCTAGTTGGAAGAGGTTCAGCACTTACCACGCGCCCAAAGCGGCGTTCATGTTTTTCGACCTTGAACTCGCCATCGCGCTCAATTCGACGACGGACCTCGCGGAGTAATTCCAGACGTTCGTACGCAGTCAGTAGGTGAATCTGATTCAGCTTCTGGTTTATCTCGGCGTTTGTGTGCGAACGATAGACCAGCGTATCGGCATCGATTTCACCCAAACGCGCTGAATGTACAACTGTCTGTACGGGTTCATTCGATGTTGCGTCTCTAGAGCTCACGTCTTTTGTCGACGGCGGATCATCTTCGCCAAGGACGAACGCGGCGATCGAGAGGACTAGAACGCCTAGAAAATATTTTGGTCGCATGTCAGGAGAGAAGTTTACCCCCTTCACATGTATTAAGCCGTATCAAAGTTTGGCAGGATATTTGCAGCAGTCGGTGCTATACCAGAATATAGCACCGACCCACTAAATTTACGGCTGCGCTATCTATACGGCTTCGAAAAGTCCGGCCGCGCCTTGGCCACCACCAATACACATGGTGACAACGCCGTATTTCTTATTACGACGCTTTAATTCGCGAAGAATCGAGCCAGTTAGTCGAGACCCAGTCATTCCGAATGGATGACCGATTGCGATACTACCGCCATTGACGTTGTACTTTTCATTGTCAATGCCTAGCTCGTCTCGGCAATAGACGCACTGACTGGCGAACGCCTCATTGAGTTCCCACAGGTCAACATCGTCTTGATGGACACCTGCGTTCTCAAGCATCCGCGGAATCGCGAACACGGGACCAATTCCCATTTCGTCAGGTTCACAAGCGGCTACGGAGAAACCACGGTAAATTCCCATAGGTTCTACACCCAGCTGCTCCGCTCGCTCAGCGCTCATCAGCATCGTCATTGAGGCACCGTCAGACAACTGTGATGCATTACCTGCAGTTACGGTGCCGTCTTCTTCGAAAGCTGGTGGAAGTGAACTCAGGCCTTCCATTGTCGAGTTAGGTCGATTGCACTCGTCGCTAGCAACAACAACGGTCTCACGACTCTCTTCCTTCGTCTCCTTGTCGACTTTCAACATTTCGACGGTCATCGGAACGATCTCTTCGCTCATATGACCTGCCGTTTCAGCCGCCGCATATCGGAGTTGGCTTTGGAGCGCGTACTGATCTTGCATCTCTCGAGTCACTTGATAGCGACGAGCAACGACCTCAGCCGTATTGCCCATAGCCATAAATATTTCAGGTTTCTCTTCGATCAAGCGCTTGTTCTGATCCGCCTTTCCTGTAGTCTGACGATTCCGCATAGAAATCGAATCAACACCACCGGCGATTGCAATCTGCGTTTGCCCAGAAGCGATTTGATTCGCAGCTATTGCGATCGACTGCAGTCCAGAAGAACAGAATCGGTTGATTGTCATCCCTGCCGTGGTAATGGGCAGTTTCGACAGCACAACGGCGAGTCGCGCTAAGTTTCCGTCCTGCTCCCCCGCATGACTTGCCGCACCAACGACAACATCTTCTACTTCTTGGGGTGAGATCTTCGGGTTTCGGTCTAGTAAGGCGTCGATCAAATGCGCGAGCATGTCGTCTGACCGTGTCAGATTGAAGCTCCCGCGGAACGACTTGGCAAGGCCGGTCCTTACGCTATCTACCACTACTACGTCACGCATTTAGAAATCCTCCCCTAGAGCTGACGTCAACTTGAACTGTGTGGAAGGGGTGATTCTACTATTGAGGATCAACCGCCTTTCTATTAGACGAAATCATGGATCGCCTCGAATCCCATGAATGTGGCGTTCACTCGCTGTCATTCAACACGCTTAATGACACCGCAGGCGGCTCGCGCCCCTCCGGCACAGCCAGCTTTCTCGCCTTCTGGACAATAGGTGTCGGCTCCAACATGGACGATTACGGCGCTACCGTCCTCATCGAATATTGACAACGGACCATCAGACAACGTGATGCGTGACGTCGTTGTCCATAACCGGCCACGGTTATTCTCATCGACTTCTATATTCGGCAGATCTCCCATATGGAAGGGATGATTTCCGTCTGGGCTGCTATTCGAATTTGGACCCGGATCGAAGTGACCTTTAGCCGCACTACAAGGTGTGCAAGCCGCTGTCTCATGAATATGAACCGCGTGCTTGCCGGGTTCGAGTGATTCGCCAAAGATCTCTAGCTCGACGTCGACTAGCTTGATACCTTCCTCCGAAACGCGTTCGAGTAGGGTGAGCGTTCCGACGCGCTCATCCGAATTCTCGCAACTGTGGACTTTTGCCTCAGCTAGTTTGTCACCTATTGCCTTCTCCGGAACATCAACAGTTTCTTCGGCGAACAGAGGTTGTAATGTGACAATCAGCAAAACAATTGACGCCGATCCAAGTCTTGAGTAATACGTCATAGCGCTCTCCTGCGGTGACGAGCTAATTCATTCTACGATTTCGGCGGACCGGCGTAGGGTTCAAATTCGTACCTACAAGGTTGCTCCATTAACCGCGGATCGTTCTGGCTTTCTAAGACGTCAAGCAACCTTCCTTCGAGTTCACCCCGTACATTGCTGTACTCCTCCCTTTCCGCGACGTTTTCCAGGTAATCCGGGTCGCGTTTAAGGTCATATAGCTCCTCGCGAGGACGTTTGCCGAAGCCCAATTCGAAAAGTGGTTCAACGTCCAAGTCCTCTCGGTGCTGAATCATGTAAGCCTTCGTCGGACTCGCATCCAGGTCGGGATAAGTCGCAAATGTGTCGTATGCCAGTTCTTCATAGGACGGTAACACCGCGTTTGGCTGATCCACGCCTTTAGGGTCGCCCATCGGCCAACGATCCGGTTCAAAGTTAACGATGTAGATATAGTCCTCGGTTCGTATGGCACGTTGAGGGTACGGTAAGTACTTCTCGCGCGCGAATGCAACGTGCCGTTCGCGTCCCGTTACAACAAAATCGCGCGTTGGATCGATCTGCCCACTCTCGTCACTGGTCAGTAGCGGCATCAACGAGTGTGCGGTCATACCCTGCGGTGCATGAATCTGTCCCGCCTCACAAAACGTCGGAGCCAAATCCATCAAATTGACGAAATCGTGAACAACACGTCCTGGCTTAATGTGATTAGGCCAACGAGCAGCGAGCGAAACCTCGCATCCGATGTCGTAGAGATTGCATTTGGCTCGCGGCATACCTGGAATGCCGTGGTCACCACTGACAACAACTAGGGTGTTGTCAAGTTCACCAATCCGTTCCAGTTCATCTAAAAGGACGCCGAGTCCTTTGTCAACGGCCAAGCACTCTCCTAGATAGTCCGCGGCATCCTCTCGAACTTCGTGTACATCAGGCAGGAACTTTGGTAATCGTCCTCTGAGATCGTCCGGTTCAACTCCCCAAATCGCTTTTCCTGAACCTCTCTCCCAAGTTCGGTGTGTATTCGTCGGTCCCCACCAGTAGCAAAAAGGTTGATCATCTGGTCGTGCATCCAGAAACTCACGAAAGTTGGCTCTCGTTTCGTCATACAAGACTTGCTTCGCAGCTTCGACGGCCAACTCATCTGCGTGACGCGTGACCCAGTGTGAAAATTGATTGAAGTTGATGCCTGCGGATTGATAGCGTGTCCGTGTCCCACCGTAGGGTGCATTGAGCGCTCTACCAGGCGACCAAACCTTGTACTGGTAGCCGATGAAATAGCCACCACGCGCTTCAAGTTCAAGTGGATATGTTGGGATCGATTCGTCCCATCGCGCACCTTGCAGAATCGCGCCCAGTCCAGTTTGCCAGAAATACTGTCCCGAAAGTAAAGAACTCCGACAAGGCGTGCATGATGGTGCGGGAACAAGCGCATTCGTAAAAAGCACCCCTTCCCCTGCAACACGATCGAAATTGGGTGTGTCGATCAGATGATTGAGCGAATCTGGGCCTTCAAGATTCGCGTATGCGCTTGCGTATCTACCCCAGTCATCGGCAAATGCAAATAAAATATTTGGTTTTGACATTACTCACTCTTTGGAAACTGTAGCTGGACTATAAAGCCGTTATTTAACCCCTAAACTTTTAGTCGAACGAGTAAATGGTGAATTTGTACTACTTCTTAATCGACGAGATATTCTTCGCTTCGGCAATTCACGTCGATCGAACTGTATTCAAGAAAATCGACATCCTCAACGTCGAATCAAAGCCCCTATCAACAATACTCCCTTTTTTCGACGCCGAATCTAATTGTCCCACCTTAAGCCGCAATGTCCAAATTCATAAAAATCATATGTTTTATCTTCTGATAAGAGCTTCCGCATCTCTTCTACCTCAGAAACGTAGTTTGTTAGATCCCGGGTATTTCGACGTAGTCTAAACGTGGAATTGCATGTTTCAGAACCTAAATAGTCGTGATCCACAAGAACCACGGCTCTCACGTTCAGTTCGCGTACTCGCGCCAGCGCGATATCAAGAAGGGAAATAGCGGATTTGCGATAGCCTCTGTTCTGCAATCGTTTCGCTAATAACAACGAATGCAATATTGGTGCGTTACTAAGCTCAACTGATCGCCTAAAACTTCGAACTGACTCTTCGTTGGATTGTGCATACGATTTGATTAAGTAATACTCGAACCTATCATTAAGCATCCGTCGATTTTCAAGTAGCTCAAAGAGTTGTTTATTTATGTGCGTTCCTTCGTCGACTAAGCATTCGGACGCGTAGAAACAAAACGTACAATGTAGGTATTTAAATACGCCATCGTCTTCGCTCGACGGCCTGTCGCATGCTTGACTAGCCGTGATTGATAGAGACATTGCCGCTTCCCATACCCAAGCAGGGAGAGGTCGCTGCACACGATCATAGTGGTGAACCGCTTCATCGACTAAAGCTAAACATTGCTCTGCGAGTCCAATCTCAAAAGCATAACTGTTACAGATCATCCCGAGTGATTGCTTTTCGTCGGCTGTTGGATCACCGACGTATAGATCGATCAGTTCTTTAGTGACTAACCTACGCCGAGCGTCCATGTATCCCTCGGGGTCAACATTCAGAACGCTTCCAAGTTCCTTCGCTAAGTCTTCATTAAGGAACAAAAATGGATGTTCGATTAACCTCTTTGCATAATCGAGTTTACGTATGTTTTCACTTGTGCTATAGACATGCTCATATTGGCTCTGCATTGCTACAAATGCGGCGTTTGCCAGTTCTGAGAATTCAAGTTTCGAAAGCGCTGCTACGTTACTGTCATTGGTAGCTCGTTGTATTAGTAAATCGTTAATGAGGTTCACGATTTCGTTTGGATTAAACATCCAGTCTCGGCTGCAGTTTGGATCGAGCTCATATATTTTGATTGCCGAGTTGAGCGATGCGATGACGTCTTCCTCAATTTCCAATAAATGCTTGTTATGCCTTTCATAGAATAATGCTTGAAGGTTATTCGGCTCTACTGTGATTAATTTCCGGATCGACCTTAGTGAATCAGCTTGTTTATAGAATCGAATCGTCGAGTTTCCGCTCTCCGTCATAAACCAATCTCTAAGTCTGACCCGCGCAATTACTGAGTCGATGTCGTCGTACTTAGGACTTTCCAATTCATAGAGCAATTCTGGGCATGGCCCCGAGAACTCCGGGTCGTTTTCTACAGGAAAGACGCAGTTGTCTTCTGCTTTTTCGCTTGGTTCACCTAATACCTCCTCGCGGTAGTCCATACAGGCAGCATATATCCGTCCACAATTCTCGACAAATCGTTGGTATAGCGTGTCGTTGAGTTGCTGCTGTTCGACTCGACAATGTAGTAGAGACCCGGCTGATGGCTCGCCAGCCATCGATAGAAGTAGCATCATGATTAGGAAAGTGGTAATAAAACGAACTGACCTAGCTCGACCGATCCGGATTAAAAAACCAGATCCAAAAACTGAGTTTTCGTTTCGCATCTACACCTTCCGGATAGATATCGTCCTTCGAGGCGACGCCGTGAATTTCTTCAACACTCTCGAAGGGGAGTTGCCCGCATGCTATATTAATGCGAATTAAGGTCCCTGATTTCGTTCAACTGAAAGACAACGCATTGATTCGACGCATCACGATTCATCGATATGTCGGCTGATGACCTGACCGAAGTCAACAAGGTCGACAGCACGTTGATGCTTGACACGTTTACGGGTGTCGAAATCGAACTTCAAGTTGCCGGAGTTTATATACGAGGCGTTGCGAGACTGATTGACGATGTAATCAGGTTTCTCGTCGTCTCGGCAATGTCGGTCCTCTTGATTCCTACGGGGCTTGTGGGTATTGGTTTAGCGTCGGTTTTAGGGTTTTTCATCTGGTGGACGTATAACGTACTTTTCGAAGTATTAAACAACGGTGTTACGCCAGGCAAGTATTACATGGGTCTACGAGCAGTAAACGCTGATGGTACACCGATTGGGTGGATAAACTCTGTGATTAGGTCAACGTTGTTAGTCGTTGATTTCCTCCCCTTCGGGTACCTAATCGGAATCGTTACCATGGCGCTGTCCAGAACGCAACAACGTATAGGTGATATCGTCGCCGGCACCATAGTCGTCTACAACCGCTCCCGAAATACGCGAAAATCCGCTGACATCCGTCGTGCCTCACCCATCCCTGATGGTCTCAATGCGGACGACCAATTGCTCTTTCTCTCGTTCCAAGAACGTCTATCCGATCTTTCACCAGAAAGAGCAATAGAACTAGCTGAGACCTTAGAACCGCTCTTAGGCAAAAACGGACAAGAGGCCGTGATTGAAGTCAATGCTATCGCCCAAGGTATTCGAATCGGGACATGAAGCAATCTGCTTTTGAGTCGATCCACGAAGGTCTCTGGAATGATTTTGAGGGACAACTCGTCAAATTTGAGGCGTTGGCAATGCGACGTAGCGTCGAAAACGAGGACCGTGAGCAATTTATCGACAATTTTGAGCTGATCTCCAAGCATTTGGCGTTTGCGAAAACTAGAGGGTACAGTCTCGAGTTAGTTGATCATCTAAACCAACTTGTAACCCGCGGTCACTTCGTGCTTCATAAATCGCAAGCAAACCCTCTCGACAATATTTTCGAGTTCTTTGTCACAGGTTTCGCGCGAGAAGTGAGACGTGCTCGCTATTTCGTGCTGGTCGCAGCGATCTCCTTCCTACTTCCTGCGATTGTCATCGGAGCGATGATTCAATACAGTCCTCATTACATCACGAGCGTACTAAGTTCGGGGCAAATACAGCAATTTGAACGCATGTACTCGTCAACTGAGGCGAGGATCGGTCGAGAACGATCTGGCGCATCTGATATTGCGATGTTCGGGTTTTACGTATACAACAACACGCAGATCGGTCTTCGAGCATTCGCGAGCGGCGTCTTATTCTGTTTACCTTCCATCTTGGTACTAGGTTTTAACGGCTTATTCATTTCAGCCATCATCAACCATCTGTCCGTCATTGGGTTAGGAAACACGATATTTAGTTTTGTGATAGGGCACTCTGCGTTCGAACTAACTGCGATTGTCCTTTCCGGTGCTGCAGGGATCATGCTCGGATACGCCCTCATTCACCCAGGTGCTCTTCCACGTCGAGAAGCCGTGCGTCGCATCGGTGCAAGCGCCGCGAAAATTGCACTCGGCGCAGCTCTTATGTTCATTCTTGCCGCATTTATCGAAGCATTCTGGTCTTCGCTTCGATTTGTATCACCCGAAATAAAGTATCTCGTGGGTGCTTGTTTTTGGGTATTAACGTTCAGCTATTTTCTGTTCGCCGGTCGAAATGCAGATCGAGAGACTACAAGTCGTACTTAAACCGCGGACGATGTGGGAATCCGCGGATCTTGGCACGAAGCTCGCAATGCGTTGGTTTCTTCCGCTTTCGCTGTCGTGGGTTCTTCTGGCACTTCCGTTTTTGCTGATTTCCTTTCAGTTTGATCGTTTCGTGATCCAGCTTCTCTTTTTATGGTGGTTTAAACCTCTTTACGAACGAGCCGTGCTCATGACGCTCTCAATTTTGATATTCGATGGGCGCATAACGCTTGGTGGCGTTCTCAAGGGATTCGCGGATTCTCGACTCTGGTTCTACCTTACCTTTTTTCGCTTGTCGTGGCGTCGATCCGAAAATACGCCTATTGATGCATTAGAGGACTTAGATTTCAATACGCAATCGCAGCGACGCAATTGGCTATATGCCGGTGACACACGAATTGCATTAATCGTTAGTCTATTCGGATTGATGATTGAAGCGATTATTGTGCTTGCAATAATCTCTCTCTTCTACTTTCTTACCCAAAGCGACTTCAATTCCGCCTATTCAGGTGTATTGAAGATTCTGAATATCAACGAAATAAGTAAAGAAGAATCAATTTTCCTCCTGATTGCAGTCTTTCTTGCGATGTGGGTTTCAGCTATTTTTTATGTTTCCGTGGGATTTGCCACGTATATAGACCGACGGACTATCAAGGAAGGCTGGGATCTTGAACTAGGGTTCAAGAAAATCGTAAACCGACTGGGCGTTTTAGCTTTAGGGGTTTTCTTAGTTCTACCAAATGTTGATCTCATTGCTCGTGAATCTGACGCGGAAACCGATGCGATTCTTGAAAACGTCCTTGATGCGCCTGAATTCAATCAAACGAAAACGATCACCGTTCCCGAACATCTAAGTCAATATTTTCAGGACATGTTCAAAGTCGAAGACGACGGACCGACGCGTTATCGGGTCGGAATAGGAAGTACGATTTTTGCGTGGATTCTGAAATTCCTCCTAATCGGAGCACTAATCGTCGCACTCGTGTTCTTCTTTTACAAGTTCTACGCCACCTACGGGATTGGATCCTCACTTCGTACAGGAGAAAAATCCGAGCCTTCTCAAACCGTCCGAATTCGTGCGCTTCCTACTAACCTCGTACAGACCATCAGAGAGGATTGGTCCAATGGTCGAATTAGGGATGCGTTGGCGCTTCTCTACAGCGCAGCGGTGGTGTACATCGACAAGAAGTTCTCTTGCGACATCCTAGAGAGTGATACAGAAGGTGAATGCCTAAGGAAAACGAGCACCATCGACACGGAATCACGCGACGCATTTCAGGAGGTTACTCGAATTTGGTTGCGTCTTGCGTACGGGAATAGCAAACCAAGTGATGAAATCTTCGAATCTGCTTTACTGCGGTTTGAGAAACATATCGTGGCTCCGTAATCCATGAAGTTCGTCCGACACAACATGCCGTTGACGATTTTTAGTGCGATTGCGCTAGGACTCGCACTGTATTTATCGCTAATTCCCTGGACATCGACATCCATTGGTCCGTTTTACGGTCCAAAGGCGCTGACCAATCCTTACCTCGCCGCGGAGATGTTTCTCAATAGCCATGGTGTCACGATTGAACATCACGGCGATACGTCGAATCTGGATTCTGCAATCGCTAGTTCGGATGTACTTCTGATGACGAACCAAACCGGTAACTTATCCGATGAACAATTTGAGGCTCTTTTCGATTGGGTCGAAGCGGGTGGGACCTTAATCTACCAGCCAACGACACTTTATGCGGAAGACGGCGAACACTTCGATCGAGTTCTTGCACGCACTTCACAAAGACTTGCCGTAAATCAAAAGCGAGACCGTACGCACACGCCATCTCCAAACGTCCACCATTCAGACGTCTCGTGTCCGAAGTCGAAAGACACAACATTCCTTTCCTTCGGAGCGGACCAAAGGTTGCAGATCGATTTAGCAAAGGACGTGGTTTTGATGCCCACTAGTGACATCGACTCAGCGCCGAGTATTACTTACGCGGAACCAAATTGGCGAAATGCGAATTTTGTCATTCTTAGCGATCTCAGACCATGGCGCAATAACCTTATCCAATGCCACGATAACGCACGATTCCTCCATCACCTTGTGGTTCGTGATTCTGAGGGTGACATTCGGCTTGCTTGGCTCGATGGTGTCGAATCTCAAGCGCTGTACGCTCAACTTTGGCATTGGTTCCCGCAATCTATATTGACGTTGGCAGTTTTGCTGCTGTGGTGGCTATGGAATCGAATTCCTAGAGAACAACCAATCACAGCGACGACAGAGAGGCGTGAGAATGCGCTAGAGGACTACCTATTGCGGAAGGCAATCTTTCGGTGGCGCTCGGCAAGTTCACTCAAGCAACTTAAACCCCTACGTGCCGAAATACTCGGCCGAACGAGAACAGGCTATACCCAAGCGGACTATGAACGAATTGCTAACGCAACCGGTAAATCGGTAGAAGAAATCAAGGCTGCATTAAATAGCAACGCGTGGCTAGGAGAACGAGAATTAGTCAAGCTCGTGGCGACGCTTTCACGAATGAGAGGCATAGGTTGAACTCAGAAACAAATAACCCGTCCGAAGAGCTAGCGTTCGCGGCAGACGCATTGAACGAAATCTCGTCATCGATCCGTAGAGTATTTATTGGACAGGAATCGGTTGTCAACGACCTGCTTCGATGTTTCGTTGCTGGCGGTCATGTACTTCTCGAAGGCGTGCCCGGATTGGGCAAAACACTGTTAGTTCGAGCGCTTGCAGCTTGTTTTAGTGGGGAAACCGGGAGAATCCAGTTTACGCCTGACTTGATGCCGAGTGACATAACGGGACACTCAATCTTCAATATGAAGGACAGCAAGTTTGAAGTTCGAAAGGGACCCATTTTCACGAACTTACTGCTCGCTGACGAAATCAATCGAGCGCCTGCAAAAACACAAGCGGCGCTTTTAGAAGTCATGCAAGAACAGAGTGTGTCGATTGATGACGTCACATTTCAGGTCACATCCCCTTTCATGGTGCTTGCAACCCAAAATCCGATTGAGCAAGACGGAACTTACCCGCTTCCAGAAGCCGAACTCGATCGATTCATGATCAAATCTCTGATCGACTATCCTGATGAAACAACCGAAGCGAATATCGTCGAGCTCACGACTAAAGGGAAACACTCGACGTCATTGAACGTTGATGTCATCGAGCCTTGCGTTACCATCGATGAGATTGGTCGTCTTCGGCGCACGACTACGTTGGTTGAAGTGGACGAGAGCGTTCTGTCTTACGCGGTTCGAATCGTTCGCGCGACCAGGGTAGCTCCGGGGATCAGCCGTGGCGCGAGTCCTAGGGCATCTATTGCCACAATCGCTATGGCACGTGTAGCCGCGATGCAAGAGGCCCGTTCGTACGTTATTCCAGACGATGTCAAATCCGTTTCATTACCCGTCCTTCGACATCGTATTGCGTTGACAACGGACCTTGAGATCGAGGGAAAGAACACTGACACGGTCCTAGAGGATCTACTCAGCGAGATTGACGCGCCACGTTCTTGAAACCTTCGAAGTATTCACTCTTTCTCATCGGCGGTGTCGCCGCATTGGGGCTGTTACCGATTCCATTAGAAGTCTGGACTTGGATCTCGTCCATATGTGCCGCAGTTGTTATTGCTGACGTAGCACTCTATTGGTTACAACGGCCCGATATTTCGATTGAACGAATCATTCAATCTAATTTAGCGATCTATCGAAATTCAGTCATTAGACTGAAAATCTTGAATCGGACACAACGGCAATTGATCATGAAGGTGATCGATACCTGTCCCGCTGAGTTCAATCCCGCGGGATCCAATCGATTTACTCAAGTAAACAGCGGGTATGAGCTTTCCTACGAATACAACGTCAGACCAATTCAACGTGGAAGTTTCAAATTCGATTCAACGACGTTGATCGTCCGTTCGATCTTGCATTTATGGGAATTCAATATAACGCGCCCGGTTCGTTCCAACGTCAACGTCTATCCAGATTTCGTCGCCATATCGGGCTATCTCGAACTAGCTGCAAAGCAGCACAGAGCTCAACTCGGTATGAAGCTAGTCGCTAGACGAGGTTCCGGCCTCGAATTCGAACAATTACGGGAGTATCGTCTAGGTGACCCTCTTAATCACCTTGATTGGAAAGCGACCGCACGTCATCAAAAGCTTATCTCCCGTGAGTTTCAAGATGAACGGGATCAGATGATCTGTGTATTAATCGATACAGGAATGACCATGCGAATGAACGACGGAGAGTTAACGTCGTTTGATCACGCGTTGAACGCCATGATTCTGCTTGGTTATGTTGCACTGCATCAAGGCGATTCAATTGCTGTTCAGTTCTTCGGTCATACGAACAGATGGTTAGCGCCAATAAGAGGAGCTCAGAGCATCAATACACTCCTAAATTCAGTGTTCGATGTTCAGAGCGGACCGGAACCGTCAGACTACGTCGTTGCCGCAGAGTCCTTTCTCACCCATCAGCGTAAACGATCGCTCGTAATGCTTGTTACAAATTCGCGCGAGAAAGAATCTGAAATACCTAGTGCTTTGCGCTTGCTCAGTAAAAGGCACTTAACTCTCTTCGTGAACCTTCGCGATAGCATCATTGACGAAATTCCAAACCATAAAGTTGAAAAATTCGACGACGCGATCTTGCTTGCGGAGCGTTCCCACTTTCTCCAAGATCGACGAAGGCTTTTCACGCATTGCGCACGATCTTGCCACCTGAGCATAGATTGCAGACCGCAGGACCTTTTAGTTCGGCTCCTGAACGCATACTGGCAGATCAAGCGAAGCGGCGCTCTGTAAGCCGAAAGAACTCCGTAATCGATTGCTCACTCACGCGATAAACGCGTGATTAACCCACAGACAACACGTGTCAGAAAATCCTTACGCTTCAAGCGCCACGATCTCAGAGCGAGACCAACATCGCCCACCAGAGATTGTCTTAGCGTCGAGATTCAAACGCCTCATCGCACGTATAGTCGACGGTTTCGTTGAAGGCCTAGTCTATTGGGCATTCGTATCGTTAGTGCCCGGAGTAACTGACTTCCTCTTCCCGACTAGCACAGAATCGAGCTTTGAATCCACGGATTGGTTGTACCAAGATTGGGAATGGTGGGTAATTCCCGACTTATCAATTGAAAATATGGCATACTGGCTGATCTTGATGGGTATAACGTTTATATGTCAAGCCTATTTACTTGCTGAGTATGGCCAGACGGTAGGCAAGCGCATACTCAAGATCAGAATCGTTAAAGAGTACAGTTCCGAGAAGCCGCCCTTATCGAATTTGTTCGTAGTTAGAGAGTGTGGAGTGTTCTGAGTTTTGTCCACACCTGTTTAATAAACACGGAGGAGAAAAC
>JAPOVV010000105.1 GCA_026707945.1 Gammaproteobacteria bacterium
TACGTCCCTACCTCGCATCAAGAACAAAGACCGTTGTTGCGGTAAAGCGCTGCCGCCCATCTTCATCTCGATGTCGCGCCTATAGATCGAGGTCGTCGGCATAAAGCGTAATGTCATTCCTCGTCGAGGATTGTCTGATTGATTAGGCTCGGATGCGTGCATTAAGTAAACATCGTGTAAGGAAATCTGCCCTCTTTGAAGTTCGATGTTGACAGCTTCACGCGCGTCAAAAGCGTCCTGGTCCAACTCAAGTGGCAATGCGAGCCCATCCGCTTTGTTGACATGATGGCTCTTTAGTTCACGGCGCCGATGTGATCCCGGGATCACTTGCAAGCACCCGTTCTCTGTACTGGAGTCGTCGACGGCAATCCAGACCGAGCAAGTCGCGAGCGGGCGTATCGGCCAATACTCCCCATCCTGATGCCAAGGTGTCCTGCTACCGACCTTCGCTGGTTTTGCGAAAAAGCTCGAGTTCCATAACGCGATGTCGGGACCGAGAATCTGCTCCACCATATCTAAGATGCCGTCATCTCGTGCATAGTCAAGAAAGCTCGTGTCGTAACTTAGCAAGGTGGGGCAGTAGTCCGCGAACTGCGGAAACCTACCTAAAAGTCTCCCATGACTACGTTGAATCGCTTCAATCGTCGAGTTCAACACGCGAAAGTCTGGTACAACAAAACCATCTTCACGGTATCGCTGTAGTTCTGATTCGGTCAGCACGATTATTCTGAGGTGTCTAGTAAGCGGCAGCTGAATGGAGGAATTTAAACCCACTTCGTTCCATCACAAGACGATGCGTATCGCCCTGGGCGTCAGCATCGAAATCCACGTATCCGGCATCGCCTTCCCACATTGCGATTCGAGTTCCAGAACGGCTCTTCGCTAGATGGGTTTCGTAATAGCGTGGCGTTAATTTGCTGAAGTGTGCAATTGCTTCCGCGCTGGGACTGTACTTTGATAAGTGGTAAAGCGTCACCCATGTTGGAGGCGCTAGATCAATCTCCTCGCGTACGTGACGCTCAAGAGCTTCAGCGGGGGTGATCCATGCGTGTTCCTTAATTTCACCGCCATCTACCTGAACTTCATCACTAGTGCTAGCCGCATACGCGAGGAAGAACCAAGTTGCAAAACGTACAGGCGTGCTCGCTGGAGGCGTCCAATGGGCGAACCAATGAAACGCATTGCCTTCCAGCGTGATGTTGGCCTCTTCGAGGGTTTCACGCACCGCCGCGTTTCGCGCTGCTTGCTCAAGATCGTCCGGGGATTCGAAGTCATTGGCATCAATTCGTCCCCCCGGGAACACCCAAAGGCCTCCGAAGGCTATTTTTGAGTTCTTCTTCAACATGAGAACTTCCGCGACGCCGTTGCGGTCTCTAAGCAACGCAACCGTCGCCGCTGGTACAGCGGGTGTGTCCGTTTCGCGCTTCTCGATGTCACCGTAGATGTCATTCCGATGCTTCGATGGTTCTGACACTGTAAATTTCCGTTGGCTACCTCACTTGCGTGCGAGGCATTCTAGGGATTAGCGAATATTCCCTAATCAGCATCTACCTTCGCGTAACCATTGGCATAATTTTGGCATGCGTCTCGGAGTACTCCTATGAAATCCAAAGCCTGCGAATTACTTGGTATCGAGTTCCCCCTCTTCGCGTTCAGTCACTGTCGCGACGTCGTCGCGGAAGTGAGCGCTGCCGGCGGATTCGGCGTCTTAGGTGCCGTGGGACATTCGCCAAAATCCCTCGACATCGAACTGAGTTGGATCGACGAACACTGCGACAAGAAGCCCTATGGCGTCGATCTGCTCGTGCCGACAAGCATGGATAGCAAAGAAGCGGCTCTGGATCGTCAGGAATTAGAAGATCGCATTCCGTTTGATCACAAACGCTACGTCGAACAGTTGCTAGCTCGTCACAACATCGACACAAGCGATCTTTGGGATGATGTGATGCGCGATGGCGTAGGCGACAACATGCGTAAAGAAGGTGCCGACTCTGTACTAGAAGCCGCCTTCAACCACCCTGTCAAGATGGTTGTCAACGCGCTGGGTGTGCCACCTGATTTCATGATTGAAAGGGCACGTGCAAACGACGTGGTGGTTGGTGCACTTGCAGGCGCGAAAGAACACGCAATCAAGCACGCGGACGCAGGAATTGACCTGATCATCGTCGCAGGCACCGAAGCGGGAGGTCACTGTGGAGAGGTTTCGACGATGGTCTTAGTGCCCGAGGTGATCGAGGAAATTAAGGATTCCGGCATGGTGGTATTGGCGGCTGGAGGGATCGTGACCGGCCGCCAGATGGCCGCATGTATGGCAATGGGCGCTGACGGTGTATGGACGGGATCGGTTTGGTTGACGACTGCAGAAGCAGAAACGCTGCCAGTGGTCAAAGAGAAAATGCTAGTCGCGAATTCGCGACAAACGGTGAGATCACGCAGTCGTACGGGGAAGTACACGCGACAACTGCGTAGCGCATGGACCGATGCATGGCAAGCAGAGGAGAGCCCCGATCCGTTACCGATGCCCTTACAAGGTGTTGTAGCAGAAGCCGCGTTTCGAAAGATCAACCAACTGGCTCAGGGTGACCACGAAGGTGCAAAGCAGCTGGCGAACTATTTCGTCGGTCAAGGCGTCGGACTTATGAACGAAGCAAAGAGTGTTCGCGGTGTCGTCTATGAATTCATGGAGGACTACGCATCAGCTACAGAACGCCTAATCGGAATGACCGAGGAATGAGTTTCTAGAGCCCAGCGCTCTTAAACGAATTTCGTGGTGATAAGGACGCTACGCTAGGGAACACCCACCATTTCGGTATCGCCGAACATGATGTCCATACGTGCCGAGTCGACGAAATTCTCCATCCCGTCCGCTCGCATTAGCGATTGACATTTCTTCCAATCGTCCTCGCTGTGGAAATACAGTTCGGCCATACCCGCGTACGGAGCGAGCTCGGGATAGATACTGTGACTCACCACGTAGCGAAAACCACCCGCCTGATTCGTCCAAGCGCTGATGTTGGGCACGTGAACTTCGAGCCAGTGTTTGTAAAACGCGTCGTAGTCAGTGCCTTCCTGAGCAGGAACTAGAAAGTTAACACGGAAGAATCCAGATCGCGTTGAGGGATATGGATCGTTCAACGTTAACGGCGCTACGCTTAAGTGCTCAGATCCATCGATCGCGACATATTCTCGCGTAGCCCAAGAGAAATAAGGTGCCGCTTTTTCCTGAAAAGTGTCAGTCGGTTCTTGACCGTGGTCATTCGTCGCTGGTTTTTGAGGATCTGCGAACCATAGCTGCGCCATGCCATCCCAGCTCATATCGTCTTTGTTTGACGAATTGAATAGTTGGGCGATGTATCGAGATGCGCCATCTCTACCCTGTTCGATCGCACGATCCTGCGCCGTAATTACAGCCGGCATGTGGTTCTTGTACCACTGCATGATCAGTTCGTCGCGAGATGAACCTTTGCGGCGTTTGATCAGGAAGATCATCTTCGCTCTTTCGTTTGGTTCCACTGACATCAGTGCCTCCTCAATCTTCTTGAACGATAAACCGGACTATTGCATTTCAAGTCTGCCACTATTCTCTTGATTCCATGACGTGACGAATCCAATACTTATCTCGAGCTTTCTCGTAGCCTTTTCTAGATATTTTGCCTTCATCGACCAGTTTCTCCAATCGATCAAGTCGGTCCGTAAGCGTTACGTCTCGCCCTTCTTGGCTTCCAACTCCCTGCTGGCCTGTCGTCAGCAGCGAACGGTCTTGAAAACCGTAGCTCGCTTCGCGATACGCCACCTTTTGATTTACGCGTCTGATTTCCTGGAACAACAATTCAACTGCCATCAGAGCTATGAGGAGTACCACACTCCAAGTCAATCCGATATTCGTATAGACATAGACGACCAACGCGATATTCGGGAACTGAACGAGTAACGTCAGTAATGCAAACAACCTCCGTCGTAGCTTTGTCGTGCCGCCGATCTCTTGTTCGTCGTCGTTCTGACTTCGAATTACCCAACCGATGCGATCAACTTCACTGGCAACATAGCGAAAAACTTGCGATAGCGCCACTAAACCTACAGCTAGCAGTCCTGCCTGCCAACCGATCAATACGAGAGTTGCAACTATGACCACAATGTATAGTGCCGCAATGCCAATGTAAAGCGTGCCTTTCCAGAGTCGTCGTAACTTAGTTATGTAGGGACTATCGCTTTCGGTATCGCTCACGTCTTGTTCCTCCGTACGACCGGTACGACATCGTTCAGATCATTGATCAACTCGTTACACACGATCAAGATTAGACGCCACCAACCGCTTGTATTTGAGAGTATGGTCGTATACATTAAGATGAAAACTCAAGCAAATACAAGATCACATCTACTGCCCGGTTAATTTGATGGAACAGATAAAGCTTCAATTCGAACGGTTCACCGAAAAAGAAATGATCGAACGCGGTCAGGCATTTCGAGCGCTCATGGTCCGACGAAGAACGGTACGAGACTTCGACGATCGTCCCATTCCTACTGGTGTCCTAGAAGACGCACTTCGGGTCGCAGCATCTGCGCCGAGCGGTGCGAACCGACAGCCGTGGCGTTTCGTCATCGTAGAAGATCCGGAGACCAAAGCTCGCATAAGAGTCGCAGCTGAAAAGGAAGAGCAAGAGTTCTACTCCACACGCGCACCCGACGATTGGCTTGAAGCACTCGAACCGCTTGGTACTGACGCAAATAAACCATTTCTAACAGAAGCGCCTGCGTTGATTGCGATCTTTCTCGAAAGGTTCGGCATCGATGAAGATGGAAAGCGAATTAAGAACTACTACATGGGCGAATCTGTCGGTATCGCGACTGGATTTCTAATTTCTGCCCTGCATCAGGTCGGACTAGCGACGTTAACCCATACACCTAGTCCGATGCGATTCTTAAATGAGATTCTGAATCGTCCGGCGCGCGAAAGGCCTTATCTATTGCTCGTTGTTGGTTATCCGAAGGTCGGCGCAATGGTTCCTGCAATTGAACGACTTCCTTTTGACACGGTCGTGACCAAAGTTTGATCCGGGTGAGTGGAGTTTTGAAATTCGTCCGGCTTAATTCAAGCTGAACTAGATACTCCAATCGTCCCACATGTTGGTCGATGTCGGAGCAGGGTCCTCTCGGAAATGTCGTGTATCGACCCACCACTGGTGTTTGCTTCCGGGTCCTAGATCATCGTCGTCATAAAACGTGTAACCAGGTTTTTGGAAATCGCAGGGTATGGCGTAACGAATAAGCGAAGCATTAAGTTCGGCTGAGTAGTTCACACCCGCAGAATGAATCAATCGCGGGTGCCAGAACACCACATCGCCAGCTTCGCCAACAAATTCGACGGGAACAATGTCCCTCAAGATCGCCTTGAATTCTTCGTCGAACTCGTTCTTTATTCGCTGATTGAAATGCGCCCCCTGACAAGATGTCCAATATCGATGCAGCCGCGCGTGTGAACCAGGCCAAACCGTAAAGCCACCAGTACGAGGCGGTATTTCGTCAATCAGAACCATCGCGCTTAATTGAGCGGCTGAGTGATCCACATGTGGACCTAACCGACCTTCTACCGAAGGTGATTTGGGCAGTACAACATATACTCCTCGAACGCGCTCCGCTCGTTCTAGTCGCTCACCTAGAAATTGCTTGACCACAGCGCGCACCCGGGGATGGTTGGCCGTGACCTTCAGCAGCGATTCCTCTCGGCCGTACCGATGTGGCGAGCGCATTTTCCAAGCGGAGTGTTGAAGTACTCCAATCCGAGCCGCCGCGCCTATCGGCCAACGCTCGTGGGGCTCGTCAACCCACGACGTAGGATCCTCGCGGGACATTACGCCCTCAGGTACGGTTTCCCAAACGTAGTCGACGATTGCCTTGAACTCTTCGCTAGCCGGTACTAGCCCGCGTTTGACTAAGAATCCCTCGCGTTTGAAATGTTCAACTTCCGTCTGTGAAAGCTGTAGATCTGCGCTACCTAGCAGATCAGCTTTGTATGGCACCGGTTCTCGAATGGTTCTGTCTCTATCCAACTCGGTTTTGTGCGCCGTTTCTGCATCGAAAGGCGGACGCGTCTTCACCTCAAGCCTATCATATCGCGCTTCAAGAAGACTACGACGCGGCAAATCTCGATGCCTCGGTTTGACGATGTGATCGGTCTCGAGCGTACTGCCGATGATCGTTACATAGGCGCTAAGAGCCCCGATCAAGCTGAACGAATGTTCGGTGGCTTTCTTATCGGTCAAGCACTAGCTGCGTGCCGCTATACGATCGAGTCTGACCGATCCGTACATTCTTTGCATTGCTACTTTCTAAGACCTGGTGACACAAACCAGCCGGTCGAATACACCGTAGCAAGGATTAGAGACGGTCGAAGCTTTTCGCACCGTCAAGTCATCGCGACACAGAACGGCAAAGAAGTATTTCGAATGGTTTGCTCCTACGCGATTACATCTGAGAGTCCGACTTTTGTCGGCGGCGTTGCACCGAGCGTACCGCAACCCGAAGAAGTGGACTACACCTATGAGGATTTCTGTAGAGAGCAGATGCCTAATCCTGATTACGTACGGGACGTTAAGAAGCGACCGTTCGAAATCAAGTACATTAACCCACCAACTCGCTTCGAACCAAGTGACACTCTAGAAAACCAGCTCATGTGGATGAGGTTAAACTGCGACGTGTCTGAGGATCCCCACGTACATGACATCGGCGTCGCGTATCTCTCCGACAGCACCTTGATAGACCATATCACGTTACCTCACGGTAAGCGATGGCATGACTCGGATTTCGACGGTACGAGTTTGGACCACGCCATGTGGTTTCATCAGACCGTCCGCTCTGACGAGTGGTTGCTGTTCGATCAGAAAGTTGAGTGGACCGGCGACGGTCGTGGCATGGCGTCTGGACGGATCTATACCGAAAACGGTACGCTCGCGGCGACATGCATGCAAGAGGGTCTAATGCGTTTTTAAACGTATGGAGCAAGTCAGAAAATGAACAATTCAAAAAATACCAAACAAATCAAACTAATATGAGGGAATCTTCATGAAACTGAGTTTGGGCGTCGGTCCGATGGGTCCACCCGGTGGCAACATGATTATCGAGCACGCGAAGTTTGCGGAGAGTCTTGGATATGACACGATTTGGACGTCAGAAATCTACGGCTCCGATTGCTTTACCCCACTCGCATGGATAGGAGCAAACACGGAGCGGATCAATCTCGGAACTTCGATCATGCAAATCTCGGCGCGGTCCCCTGCGAGCGCCACTATGCATGCGGTAACGTTGGACTATCTGTCAAACGGGCGGATGAAATTAGGAATAGGTGTCTCCGGTCCGCAAGTCGTGGAAGGTTGGTATGGCCAACCGTATCCCAAACCACTGGCAAGAACACGAGAGTGGATATCGATTTTCCGCGATATCGTGTCTAGAGAGGGACCCGTTTCCTTTGACGGGAAGCACTATCAATTGCCGCTGGATGGAGGTACGGGATTAGGTAAACCGCTAAAGCTCATCTTGCATCCAGTGCGTGAAGAGATTCCTTTGTATCTAGGTGCTGAAGGACCGAAGAATGTCGCGCTTGGTGCAGAACTATGCGACGGCTGGATTCCTATGTTTCTATCTCCCTATCGTATGGACATGCTCTACGGCGAGTCGCTCAAGCACAAACGGTCGGACTTTGACATCTGCGCGCCCGTCACTGTCATCGTAACAGACGATATTCAGAGTGGCATCGATTCGGTAAAACAGAATGTTGGGTTTTATGTCGGTGGTATGGGCGCGAAGTCGTTCAACGTGCACAAAGATCACATCTCCAGAATGGGATTTGAAGATGAAGCGAATCACGTTCAGGAGCTCTTTATGAATGGACGACGCGATGAAGCGATGGCGGCCGTACCTAACGAGCTATGTGATGAGATATCGCTCATCGGACCGAAGGAGCGCATCCGCGAGAGACTAGCAGCATGGCGAGAAAGCGCTGTTACGACGATAAACGTCTCAACAGGCAATCGTGATACCTTGGCGTTTATGGCGGAAGAGTTGCTCTAACCGTAACTCAGGCGGCGCTGACGATGTCAGTGCCACCCTAATTCAATATCCATCTAAACCAACAACTCGAGGCGTGTTGTAGCGACCTTACCTCACCAATTTATCTAAAAAAATCAATAAGTTAATTTAAATTGCTAAATACGGTTAATCAAACTGGGCTGCTTCCCCAGTCATTGGTACAAATCTCACTGGCAGGATTACGCGTCGATCAAGTTTCGTCTCACTCATTTTTTCGACAAGCACCAGCTCTTGGTAGCCATCGTAGTCGCCAACTGGCAATACCATCTTGCCACCGATCTTTAATTGTGAGATCAATTCCGGTGGTAGTTTAGGGGCTACCGCCGTCACCATGATTTTGTCGAACGGCGCTTTTTCCGGCCATCCGAACCAACCATCACCGATACGGACGGAAACGTTTTCGTACCCCAGCCGTTTCAAACGGCTATCCGCTTCCTTTGCCAATGGCTCAACGATTTCGATCGTATAGACGTCGTAAACAAGCTCACCGAGAATTGCTGCCTGGTATCCCGAGCCCGTGCCAATTTCCAGTACGCGATCGCGCGATTCCAATGCCAGTACGTGTGTCATCAGCGCAACGATGAATGGCTGAGAAATCGTCTGTCCATGCCCTATTTCCAGAGGTTGATTCGCAAATGCGAAACGACGCTGCTCATTAGGTACAAATTCAGAACGATCGACCCTACGAAGCGCACTGATGACTGACTGATCAATGGTCGACACGCCTGTGTAGTCGACGCTGAAGCGCGCCATTGACGAAATCTCACTCAACATCGCTTCAGTTCGATTCGGGTCCGCGTCGTAACACGCGCAGACCCCTAACGTCAATATGGCTGCGATGTATGGCGCTGAGCGCATTCGTGCTACCAACTATTGCGCAATTCACGCAATTTGAGAAACACCTCTCTTGGCGAAGGTGAATCCGGTAGATCACTAAAGGACTCCTTCAGCTTTGCTATGACAGTTGTACTGTGGAGTCGAAAGAACGTATTGATTTTCTCTTCCTGCTCTAGGTCGGTAATGAGACTGTTAGCCGGATCGTGGGTCCCTTCCAGTTCTTTGAGCAACGCGCTCGCATTCTCATTGTCAGGTTCCCGATTCAATGTGAATTTGAGGTTATTTTCAAGGTAATCGTGGCCCGGGTAAATCTGCGTGTTCTTCGGTAACTTTGCCAATTGTGAAACGAAGGTGTCGTACAGTTCTTCCGGATGGCCACCGCCGTGACAGTTTCCCGCGCCTGCGTTGAAGAGTGTGTCTCCTGAAAATAGCGCAGGTTGATCCGTATGAGACAGAAGACATATGTGACTCATGGTGTGACCGGGGGTATCCAATGCTTCAAGTAAAACGCTTCGACCAACCGATACTGTATCGCCGGCTTGAAGACCAACGTCCATCCCGGGGATTTTTGAAGAAGCTTTATGGTGAGCGAGTAACTTAGCACCGGTAGCGTCGATAACTGCTTGATTTCCCCCCGTATGATCGCCATGCTCATGTGTGTTTAAGACTTGCGTGATTTGCCATCCGCGTTCTTTTGCCGCACTAAGGCACTTCTCATGGTCCAGTGGGTCGATTGCGAGCGCTTCACCTGTTTCTCCACACGCAATCAGATAGTTGAAATTACGTAACGCATTTCCAGTCCAGATCTGTTCTACAAGCACCGTTTACTCCCTATCACATGTCGTACATCGCAGTTTCGATTTCCACTCAACCCTCGATGCCGCTGCACTGCGATATCAAAGGCTCTAACAAAGAATATCAAAGCTACGCGGACATCGACCACGGTAGCGTATCGCTTCACATTTTGCACGGGCGTGGTTCTATTCCCTCAACCGTGGTTGGTAGAATAAAAGTAAGGCGGCAAAACGCTATTTGGCAAGGTGTTTGCCTAAGTTAACTCTAGGCAAGGTCAATCGCGTCGAGCAGGCACTTATTCCCATGAATGGCATTGGACACAACCATGAGCAATCTACCTGAATCTGTATTGATCCTCGATGATACGATGCGGGAAGGCCTTCAGATAGAAAGCCCGGACATCCCAGTTTCAGAGAAACTTCGCCTGTTAAACGCCATAAGCGAGATGGGATCGAAGACGATCTCGATTGGCTCGTTCGCTCATCCCAAATGGACCCCTTCGATGGCATGCATCGATGAAATTGCCGAACAGTTTGAACCAAAGCCAGGTATCAAGTACACCGCCGCAGTCTTCAATAAGAGAGGCTTCGAACGAGCTGATGCCTACTACCCGAAGGTTGATGTTCGCGGACGCAGCTTTGGGTCACATGTCGAATTGTGTGACACCTTCGCTCGGCGAAACTACAACCGAACGAAAGGTGAACAAATGGCAGGCGTTGCAGGCGCCGTTGAAAATGCTCGAAGAGCCGGTGCTGAGCAGGGCTCTGTCGCACTTGGCAATCCGTTTGGATCGAATTTTGAGGGACCGTTTTCCCTCGCCCAGCGTATGGAGCTCTTGGACTTCATGGTAGAGCAATGGCACAACGGTGGACTAACAGTCAAGCGAGTCTCATTCCTAGACGCGATGGGCTGGAACATGCCGCATACGACCGCGGAATTCATCCAGGCGATTCGCGACAAGTATCCCGAAATCGAAGATTTCCACATGCACTTGCACAACACGCGAGGAGCGACCATCGCGAGTTACTATGAAGCGCTGACGCTAGGCGCTCGTGAATTCGACACGTCGCTCGGCGGGATGGGTGGATGTCCCTATTGTGGTAATGGTCGATCGGCAGGACACGTCCCAACCGAAGACATGGTGCATATGTGCCATCAGATGGGAATCGAAACAGGCTATGACCTTGATAAAGTCATCGAGGCTGCATGCATCGCAGAGGAAGTGGTTGGTCATTCGCTTTGGGGTCACGTCTCCAAGGCAGGACCACTACCGTCAACGGAAGAGGTTTATCCTGCTGATATGCCATTCGTAGAGACGCTTGACGAAGCGGCACACTTCCGTAAAGGTTCATCGGTCTACGAAGGTCAGATTTCTCCTTGGCGAGAAGGCGACGCACTGACACGACCTAGTGCTGCATAACGCCGCTTCAACTTGAAGCTCTATCACTGCAAGCGGGCGCGATCTATGCGCCCGCTTTGGACTTTAGAAGAAATGGGACTTGACTACGAGCTCGAGTCCTTACCGTTTCCGCCTCGGTATCTGGCCCGCGAGTATTTAGAAGTAAATCCGCTAGGCACGGTTCCTTGCCTCGTTGATGGAGAGGTCAATATGACGGAGTCCGCCGGCATATGTCAGTACCTTGTCGAAAAATATGGTCCGACCGATCTCGGTCTGACCTCAGATCATCCCGACTACCCTCAGTATCTAAATTGGTTGCATCGCAGTGACGCGACACTTACATTCCCGCAGACTTTAGTTCTTAGATATACACAGCTTGAACCGGAAGATAAACGCAATCCACAAGTCGCGAGCGACTACCGTAAGTGGTTTGTAGGACGCATGCGAAGCGTCGAAAGCGCATTGTCGGATCGAGACTATCTCGTTGCCGATCGATTCACGATTGCCGACATTTGCATCGCATACGCGCTTGTCCTCGCCAATTCACTCGACATCAGCGAAGCATTTACACCGAAAGTTCAAGACTACTGGCAACGCATGAACGAACGACCCGCGTTTCAACGCGCTTACGATCTATGACGAAGGAGAATCCATGGCGGTTCTGACATCCTCGCTCGATACTCGATCGAACGCTTATGCCGAGAATCGAGAGCAAATGCTTGAAAAACTTGCGTATCTGGACGAGCAGTACACCGAAGCGGCAAAGGGCGGTGGTAAGGAAGCCATGGATCGATTGGCTTCTAGAGGCAAGATGCCAATAAGAGAACGAATCGCGTGGGTGTTGGATCGCGATTCACCTTTCCTGGAGGTGAGTCCACTAGCAGCGTGGCGCTCGCACTACGCGGTCGGTTCCGGTTTTGTCGTAGGAATTGGAGTTATAGAAGACGTTGAGTGCGTGATTCTCGGGCATGATCCGTCTGTGCGCGCTGGCGCGTTCAATAGTTTCAATTCGAAAAAGCTCATGCGTGGTCTCGAAATAGCACGGGAAAATCGCATGCCGTACGTGCAATTCGTCGAGTCAGCAGGAGCGGATCTACGCGGCGGAGGTGGGGGAAGTGGCGGTGGCCGAGGCGGCGAACCCGTGGATCCCAAACAAGCATTGATCAATAGCATGCTTGGCGAAACCGGGCATTTCGCGGAATCGGGCCGTCTGTTTTACGAGATCATCGAGCTGTCAAAAATGCGCATTCCAACCGTGTCAGTCGTGTTTGGCGCTTCGACTGCCGGTGGTGCATATCAACCTGGCATGAGCGACTACAACATCTTCGTTAAAAATCAGGCAATGGTCGCGCTTGGCAGTCCGCCACTAGTCAAAATGGCAACAGGCGAGGACGCGGACCCAGAAAGACTGGGGGGCGCGGATATGCACACTGCCATCTCAGGTCTCGGCGACTATATCGCCGCCGATGAGATGGATGGCATACGCCTCTGTCGCGAAGTATTACGCCACTTGAATTGGCGAAAACACGGACCGGGTCCTTCCCTCCCTAGCGATCCACCAGTCCATGACCAAGAAGAACTGCTAGGCATCGTTAACGAAAACTTGACCATTCCATTCGATATTCGAGAAGTTATCGCGCGGATTGTGGATGGTTCCCGATTTGAGGAGTTCAAGCCACGCTATGGACCCACTCTGGTAACGGGCTGGGCATCCGTGCACGGTTATCCGGTTGGCATTCTTGGAAACAACGGTCCGTTGTTGTCTCAATCTTCCGAGAAAGCATCACAGTTTATTCAGCTATGTAACCAAATCGATGTTCCTCTGTTGTTCCTGCACAACATCACAGGATTCATCGTAGGGTCCGATTTCGAAGCCGACGGCATCACCAAGAACGGATCAAAAATGATCAATGCGGTAACTAACTCAACGGTCCCGCACATTACCGTCATTGTTGGCGCATCGTACGGGGCAGGTAACTACGGTATGAGCGGACGGGCGTATGGAACACGATTTACTTACACCTGGCCTACTGCGAAGATCGCCGTCATGGGACCGAAACAACAAGCAGGTGTCATGACCATCGTGCAACGCGCCGCTGCTGAGCGACGCGGACTGGAGTTCGACGAATCAGCGAACGACCAACGCGTCGCTTCCGTTGAAATGTCGCTCGAAGAAAGATCGAAAGGCTTATTCGCGAGTTCCCGTGTAACGGACGACGGCATGATCGACCCACGGGACACGCGTGACGTGATTGGATTTTCATTGTCAGCCTGTCACAACAAAGAAGTGAAAGGTACGAAGGAGTTCGGAACATGGCGGATGTAGCCATCAAACCCATTTCGCGGATCTTGGTCGCAAACCGTGGCGAGATCGCATGTCGGGTTTTTCGAACGGCCAAAGACATGGGTATTTCGACCGTCGCGATCTATGCGGACGGAGATGCGGATGCACCGTTCGTGCGTGATGCCGATCTTGCGATTGCGCTTCACGGCACGACTTCGGCACAAACCTATCTGGATATCGACAAAGTTCTTGCGGCATGCAAGGCTTCTAACGCGGACGCGGTCCATCCTGGTTACGGATTTTTATCGGAAAACGCACAATTTGCAGAAGCCGTCGAAGCAATGGGACTTACTTGGATTGGACCACCGGTTGCCGCAATCAAACAGATGGGAGACAAACTCGCCGCGAAAGCTCTCATGACGGATGCCAACGTACCTACGCTCCCTGCGCAGGAGGTTTCTGATAACACCGACCTCGTGAAAGCCGCCGAAGAGATCGGTTATCCGGTGCTCGTAAAGGCGTCAGCAGGCGGTGGTGGACGTGGTATGCGAATCGTCGAAGACCCGTCAGGTCTCGAAGACGCGGTTGCAGGTGCTCGTCGTGAAGCGGGTGCATCTTTCGGTGACGATACGATATTCTTCGAACGGTGGTTGACTTCGTCGCGTCACGTTGAAATGCAAATCATGGGTGACCTGCATGGAAATGCGGTGCACATGTTCGAACGTGAATGCTCAATCCAACGTCGACATCAGAAGATCATTGAAGAAGCGCCTTCATCAGCCGTTTCCGAAGACCTACGCGAGCGTATGGGATCAGCGGCGCTCGCAGCAGCTCAACAGCTCGGTTACACGTCTGCAGGTACCGTCGAGTTCTTGGTTAGCGGCGAAGAGTTCTGGTTTCTTGAGGTCAACACACGACTCCAGGTCGAGCATCCGGTGACCGAGGAAATAACCGGGATCGACTTAGTCAGAGAGCAAATTCGCATCGCGGAAGGCGAACCGCTAGGCTATGAGCAAGGTGACTTGACGATCAACGGTCATTCGATTGAAGCGCGCGTGTACGCTGAAAACCCCGTTAACAATTTCTTGCCCTCTCCAGGAACCATCGACATCTGGGTACCCTCCTCTCGCGTACGTGTGGACTCGGGCGTCGAGTCTGGTAGCGAGGTCAGCATTTATTTCGACCCCTTGATTGCGAAAGTAATTAGCCACGCCCCGACGCGTCGAGAAGCCGCAGCCAAGCTAGCGAGAGGTTTAGAAACAACGCAACTTCACGGTATCGCCAATAACCGCGATTTTCTTGTGGCGGTATTACGTACACCGGAGTTTCTTGCCGGCGATACGACAACGGATTTCATTGAGCGAGTCGACCCTGCGCGTGCACGAGAAGCCACTGAGGAAGAATTGATCGACGTCGCTGTCGCCGTGTCTTTATTCTCGCAAAACCAACGCCGCGAGGAAGCACGAGTGTTGACGTATATACAGTCGGGCTGGCGGAATTCACTGATGCCGCCTGAACGGGTTCGATACACGTACGGCGATTCCGAAATCAATGTTGAATACCGCTCCCAACGGGACGCAAATTTCGCCGTCGACGTTAACGGTCATTCCATGAATGCACTCGTGAGGCACGCAGACGACGCTGCCATCGATCTCGTCATCGACGGGCGCAGAATGATGTTCCAAATGCGAGCAAACGGTGCGGTCTGGCAAACCCATGGTCCCGCCGGCGATCTGCAAATTGAAGAGTTACCTCGCTTCGTTGTTCCAGACGAGGCAGAACTATCCGGCGGTTTGGTTGCACCGATGCCAGGGAAGGTACTCGCAACTGCAGTTACAGAAGGCGAAGAGGTCGAAGCGGGTCAACTGCTCGTCGTGCTCGAAGCAATGAAAATGGAGCACCGCATCGTCGCCCCAGCAGCAGGAACCGTGACCAAGATTCATATCGAAGTCGGCGAGCAAGTCGAAAAGGACGTCGTACTAGTCGATCTGGAAGAAACCGAGACATAACGAGGAGAAGATTGATGGCAAGCACCGAAGCTACGCTTTATGACGTCGACAATGGCGCTGCGTGGATCACACTCAATCGACCAGAAAACCGTAATGCACTCTCAGCTGTATTGGTCAGTGAGATGTACGAGCATCTTGGCGTCGCGAACGACGATCCAGATGTACGATGCATTGTGATCACCGGTACCGATCCCGCATTTTGCGCGGGGGCAGATTTGAAGAGTCCACCAGGTGGCTCGATTGAAGGGCGTCGTTCCGTTCCCTACCCTGATGTTCTTACGCGAATCCAAGATAGCGATAAACCGGTCATAGCAGCGGTAAATGGCGCGGCGTTCGCGGGTGGATTAGGTCTGGTCGGCGCGGCGGATATCGTGGTCGCTCGGGAAGACGTTCAGTTCAGTTTCAGCGAAGTACGGATCGGCGTGATCCCCGCCGTCATCTCCGTTGTATGTATTCCCAAATTAGGTACGCACCACGCAATGAAGCTCTTTCTTACGGGCGAACGCTTTACCGGGGCTCAAGCGGTTGAAATGGGGTTTGCGCATCGAGCCGTACCGGGTGATGAACTTCGTGCTGCCGTCCAGGAAGAGATCGATATGATCAACCAAGGCGGTCCAAACGCGGTCGTCGAGTGTAAGAAGCTAGTTCGTGCAGTACCGAAGTGGGATCGCGAGGAAGCATTTGCAAAGACTGCTGAGTGGAGCGGTCGCATGTTCCGCTCAGACGAAGGTGCCGAAGGCATGGCGGCGTTCCGCGAGAAGCGCAAGGCTTCCTGGATTCCTCAAGATTAGCTAGTCACGAAATTCTGTACTAGCGACGCTAAAAACAAAAAGGGAGCGTCCTGTAGCAGAAAGCTCCCTTTCTTATAGACAAGCGTCTAGTCGAACGCTGGGAAGATTTCTTCGTTGAGTTCGGCGTAAATGTCAGGACGTTGCAGAATCGACTGCAACATGAACTCTTCTGATCCTGCATCGATGTAATCTGCACAGCGATCAATCACGTATTGTGGTGACCCGATCATCAAATGGTCGCGACCGCCGCGGAGTTGCTTTGCCTTCTCTTCGTCACGCTCGATTCGCATCGGAACATGCGCGGACATTTTTATTTCAGAAGGATCTCTTCCGACTACCTCGCAGTGCTTGTGAAGCACCTCTTTCTTATGCCGTATGTCATTCGGACTGACACCTACCAAATTACAGATGTCGGCATACTTCGCGGCCGTACGGAGCGTGCGTTTTTCACCGTTCCCACCGACCATGATTGGAATTGGGGTTTGTACGCCTTTAGGAGCAAACGGCGCCGACTTCAATTGGTAGTACTTCCCGTTGTAGTCAAACATGCCGTCATTGGTGAATAGCTTCTTGACGAGTTCACAGGCCTCTTCAAGTCGATCTGAACGCTCTCGTATCGAAGGGAATTCCCAGCCATACGCTTCGTGCTCACGAATATTCCATCCAGCACCAATGCAATATTGCGCGCGCCCATTCGAAATCATGTCCATCGTCGCAACCATCTTCGCCATCAAGGCTGGATTGCGATAGGTATTCCCAGCGACCAATACCCCCAATTTCAAGCGCGTCGTCACGGCGGCAGCGGCCGCCATTAATGTAATGCCTTCCAATGTGTCGATCGTATCGGACTCTCTAACTTCGGCTGTATGGCTCCAAGGTGGTACGAAATGATCATAGAAATAGACGCTCTCCCACCGTCCTTGTTCCATAGTATCAAGGACAGCGACGATCTCCTGCCAGGATGTTGCCTGGTTATACAATTGTGATGAAAACACGTTTTTCTCCTTACGAATCACTTAAAAGAATAATCGATTAGCTTTTGTCGGAGTCTTAAATGAAGTCAAAAATCTGTGATTTACTTGGTATTGAATTTCCTCTAGTCGCCTTTACACACTGTCGAGATGTCGTTGTAGAAGTATCAAAGGCTGGTGGCATGGGCGTCCTGGGCGCGGCTGGACACGGTGCGGAATCCTTGGACTTTCAGTTAAGTTGGATCGATGAACGGGTCGATGGTAAACCGTACGGAGTGGACCTCATTGCACCGACCAGCATCGCGATTACGGATGACACGACGCCGAAAGAAACGCTCGGCATGGTTCCTGAAGGCCATCGTGACTTCGCACGAGGAATTCTTGCCCAACACAACATCGATACGCGAGACCTCTACAAAGGCCAGGTTGGCGGCGGTGGCGGATTTCTGACTAAAGGACGTGCTACAAACATCATCGACGTAGCCTTTTCACATCCTATCAAACTGATCGCTAACGCGCTCGGTGTTCCACCACGTTACATGATCGAGATGAGCAAAGAACGCGGCGTAATCGCTGCGGCACTTGTCGGCGCTAAAGAACACGCCGTCAAGCAAGTCGAAGCTGGCGTTGAAGTTCTGGTGGTCGCGGGCACTGAGGCGGGCGGTCACTGTGGTGAAGTTTCGACCATGGTGCTAGTACCTGAAGTTGCCGGGGCAGTCAAAGACTCCGACGTCGCCATACTTGCGGCTGGGGGCATCGTAACTGGTCGCCAAATGGCGGCTGCAATGGCAATGGGCGCTGACGGTGCTTGGACAGGTTCCGTGTGGCTCACAACGATCGAAGCCGAGACGTCTCAAGTCATCAAAGAAAAATACGTCCAAGCGAGTTCGCGTCAGACCGTACGATCGAAATATCGAACCGGTAAATACTCGCGGCAATTGCGGTCGCCATGGACCGATGCATGGGAATCGGAAGAAGCGCCCGAACCGCTTCCAATGCCACTTCAATCCTTGGTCTCAGAAGCACCGCTCGCTCGCGTGACCAAACTCGCGGAGGGCGGACACGAAGGTGCACGTCACCTCGCAACGTCTTTCGTTGGTCAGGGTGTAGGACTTATGAATTCAATTCAATCGACGCGAGACGTTGTTTTCGAGTTCATGGAAGACTACCTGAATGCCACCGAAAGACTCAGAGGAACAGTTGAGGAATAGCTTTCCACAAGCTATGTTGATTGATAAAACCCGTAGGCGCCGATTGAGCTACTGCCAGTCCCCTAGTTCTAAGACCTTAGTGACTATGTCCGGGTAGATTAATAGCCGGATTCCGTCCAAAAAATCCAACCGGATGAAGCGTGAAGCCTGTGTATTCAACCGGCATGACCGGCCAATCCTCTGGTCTAGGTAGGTGCGTTACACCACAGGTGTGCCATACGACCACATCTGTATCTTCGATATTGCGATCAGCCGAAGTCCAATGCGCGATTCCGTCACCTGGACCTAAGTGTGGGTAATCGCCTGCCGCGCATAGTTCAGCTTCGTTATACGGTGTAACCCAAAGATTGTGTTTGGCGAAACCAGCGCGTCTTGCGACCTGAGAATCTTCCCGAGCAAACAAAGTCGGTATCGCGTGTGGAGTTAGACGATATCCGACGGGTTTACCGAGTCGATTCTCGCTGGCATGATTCACGACCTTCCAAGCTCTTGCCTTGGATGCATCGGCATCGCGCCTTGCAACCAACTCGCTTGTTAACAGTGTTTCATGGGCTGAGAATGCTGTCCCATCAGGGTTCTCTTCGCTCATGGGCTCAGCTTCCGTATTCACTTCGTAAACGGAGTTACTCGGCCCGTCCAGTTCAAAGTCCAGTCTAAAGCAAAACAAGTGTTGATGAATCGGTGAGGCGACGTTCGGGGCAACGAGTGGCGCGAACGCAGGTCGTTCCTCCCCTTCCTCTACAGCTGAAACGCCCACGATACCGGTCAGCTTGACTTCCATCTGGATCGTGCCATCGAGATATAGGTACCAATAGAAACCGTACTCGTAATTTCCAACGGTATGAAACGTGCTGACGACCAATCGGCGAGATCGCCTAACTTCCGTACTCCGAGAATGACCGTTATGGTGTTTCCAAAGCACACCGTAGTCTTCTTCGTGAATGCAAATCGCCCGTTCAACCAAACGAGCGGTGCCGTCTGGCTTTACACACACGTGATCGAGGTAGTGGATTTCGCCTAGACAGTCGCAACCAAGCGTTAGTGAATTTACGCAGTTGCCGATGCTTGCCTCGCCCGCGTCTAAGACGTGCTTCCAACTATGCATAGGGTCCGTGTCACCATATGGCACCACCATGTCCGACAACGCCGCCCGGTGCAATATAGTGCGAATCTTTTCGCCCTCCTCATAACCAAGCTCATGTAGAACTAGCCCATTCACAGGATGTACACTGACGCGAAAGCTCCAGTTTTGCCATCGAATTTGGTGTCCCTCTACAGTGAAGCCTGGACCATTCGGCTGAGAAATTTCTAGCTCATTCGGGGCTTTTCGAAGTGTTTCAAAGTCGCTGTTTTCGTACCTGCCGTGCTCTTCTGGAACGGCGACAACGCCGTGGTCCTCAAGATGTGCAATGCGACCTTCTGTGAGGTCAACATGTGCAATCAATCCTTGGATCGGGTGCGCATACCCGTTGTCCGCTGCATTTTCACGGTAAAACGCGATGACTCGATTTGCCCGGTGGCCTTCAGGGATCGACGCATGCTGGTAGCCTCCTGCGGGCCATGGATCGAGTTGGACGTGGGTGACGTCTTCAATCCCACGTTTCCGCATTGCCTTAAGCCATCCCGGATCCGCTTTCGTAATCGTCACGGCACTAACGTAATCCGCGAAGCCAATGGGCGCGTGACCGTTCGTTATTCGATCAACATGAACGTCTCCGGTCGAGAGATTGACAGTCGCTTCAAATCCCCCGTCAAGTTGCTCGGAGTCTGGATAATCGAAGCCGTCATATCGCAAGATCCGATCAAAAGACTGTCCCTTCTTGTACTCTCGAAGGAGCTCTTTACTTGGCTCCTGTAGCCTTACGGAACAGAATGACGCTTTTTCCCCGAGTTTCGTCTGTGCGAGTCGAGCGCCCTTTTCAACCTCATCGCTCGTTGGCGGGTCGAGCGGATGTCCTGTTTGTACTGAAGTTGCGGATTCATCGAGCATGTACTGCGTCCTACTATCAGTCGGTTCTTAAGTTACGGTCCGGCGAATTCATCGGTTAGTCGAACTTGCATTCGGAATTATCGAACCGTTGAGCACGTAATTGGAAGGTTCACTTCGGATCGATTTCGATCGCACGTTTAGATCACAATGGGCACTCAAATTGCTTAAATGAGTTTGACACTTCACTTTGCCAATCAATTTTCAATCGCAACCGCTTCAAGGATATGGTTCGATCGTCGGGTCACGTAGTTTGCCAACGGCTTAAGCAATAAGCCAGCCACTACCAACGCCACAATGAACTCAAGGAGGGAAACTAGGAAATAAGTAGAAACTCCAAAAATCTCACCAACAGCATCGTCCATTGCCAATACGTACGAAGCTATCGATATCACCAACCCCATTAAGATCAGCTCAGCCAGAACCGCTAGTGCATTGGCTGCACCACCATGCGCTTTCATCGAAGTGAACGACACGGCATAGGGGTATCGTGCCGACAATATAACGCCGACGACACAACAGCAAATGAAAACCAATCCCGTTTGAAACACCGTACCAAGGAGATGGAAAAGGGAAATCGAAGTCATGGTAACCGCTAGCGCGAATACGAGGATACAAATCACGCTAAACACCATCGATAACGCTACAAACTTTCCTAGGAGTACGTATTTCAGATTTATCCCCGCGAATAAATAGAGCCGAAACCCTAACCTGTCAAATGCGAATAAATTGCAAACCAAGCCTACCGGCGCGCCAATAAACGCGACAGCGCCAATCAGCACAAGGGGAAGCCAACTTGGCTCAAACAGCGCTGGATAGCGCAACAAGACAAGAGGGATTAGCATCAACAAGATGAGCGGCGATAACAGAACCATCTTCCCGTATGCCGAACGTAACCAACTCTTTATCGTGATATTGACGACCGCATAAGTCGGTGATCTCGCAATCCTAGAACCTCGCGCGCTCCGTCGCTCACTTGTATTCTTTATCGCCGTCTTCTTACTTACGTCCTGTCCGTCACGATATCGGATAAGGGTGCTACGGTAACTTCGCCGAAGGCTAAGTAACACCAAACCAAGAAGCCCAACGGACAAAGCGGCGGACCACCATGGGACTGTCGATTCATTGGGTTTACCATTGAGAACCCAGCTACTAGACCAGTGATCTGACGTAACCTCATTTTCTTCTACGACGCTATCTCTAGAGTTTTCTTCCTCGTTTACCGAATGTTCGTTCACGATTTCAGCAACGATTAATTCGGTCTGAGTCTGCGTCCGCTCTGTATTGACTGGTTTCTGAGATAGGACGAAATAGAGATTCGGTAGCTGTGCTGCCACAATGACGCAAACAAAAAGCAAGTAGGCCCACACCATTCGCGTCCGTTTGTTAACCATCGACAACAAGAGCCAGTTGTGGAACTGGTGCAAGATTGCTCCAACGCATAGTGCAAATGCAAGAACGGCAGGCACCAGTACTAAGTTACCTAAAGGCAGAACGATCGCAGAAGCAATTGCGAACCCTAGAAACATCGGCAAGAAAAAGAGGTTTGCGAACGAGACTTGCGACAGCACGAAATTAATGTAGAACACAGTTCTGAAGGCGATAGGTAGATGCAGCAATCGATCGAAGGCAAGACCGTCGTCTTGCTGCAAACTGAACCACAATCCCATGATGCGTAAGTAGATAAACAGCGAAAGCGATACAAGCCAAATAACGGCGACGAATGTAGGTGAAGCCGTTGGGAGTACCACGACTCCTAGCCCAAGCGCGAGAAAAAATGACAAAGCGCACAGGGGGATTGCGATGATCGTACCAAGGACGCCGAGAGCTCGTAGCAAGGGACCCTGTCGATGCCAACGACGACGCCACAATTTCCAGCGTAACCAGAAAATAGCGCTCACGTAGCCGTGTCTACTCGGTATCGCGTTCATCAAATTTTTGGAGCGCGCATCTCACTGAAGTTCAGCGATTGAGCAATATTTCCTTTACGCACATGTGGTCTATAGCCAACTCAATTCCGACCTCATTTCTTCCGTTGAACCTACCAACTCGAGAAATACGTCCTCAAGACGTCGCTCACTTAACGAATCCATACGATCTTGAAACACGAGCTTGCCCGAATCGATGATGCCGACGTGGCTACAGATACCTTCCACAATATCAAGAACGTGCGACGTGAGGAATACGGTCGATCCACGGTTGACAAATCGATCCAGTATGTCACGCATGATGCGCGATCCAACAGCATCGACACCTTCGAATGGTTCGTCGAGAAATAGGAGATCCGGGTCCGGCAGAAGTGCTGCAGCTAGTGCAAGTTTTTTTCTCATACCATGTGAATATTCGAGCACTAACTGTTTGTGGTCAGCACCTACTTCCAAAACGTCAAGGACCTCATTAATCCGGTCTGCAAGCGTCGCGTCGTTGAGCCGATACATCCGTGCTACGAATGTCAAATACTCTGAACCTGTCAGCGTATCAAACAATGCCAAATCTTCTGGTACAACGCCGATTCGTCGTCGAACCCCGATTGCTGATTCATCATTCGCAACGTTTGTGCCAAGTAACCGGATATTTCCTGCAGTCGGCTTGAGAATTCCAGTAAGCATTTTGATGGTCGTCGATTTTCCGGCACCGTTTCGACCTAGAAATCCGTACATCGTGCCCGATTCGACTCGCAAATCTAAATCTCGCACGGCATCGAAATCCCCAAAAGCCCGTGACAAAGCCGCAGTTTCGATTGCGAGCGTGGATTCAGTATTCATGGCAATTTTCGAAGTAGACATAAGTTCCGGAAGTGCGAACGGTTTCTTCAATCAAAAGTCGCTTAAGCGGATCGACTAGACCATTCAAGCGCTGGCGCACCTCATCACCAAAAATCGAACAAACCGTTAAATAAACCTATGCAGCCTGATCTTCCAAAATCATTTGGCTCCCCTTCTCTGCAATCATGATCGTCGGTGCGTTGGTATTTCCGGAAACAAGCGTTGGCATGATCGACGCATCGATGACTCTGAGTCCGTTTACGCCGTGTACACGTAGGCGTTCATCAACCACCGCCTCTGGATCACTACCCATCTTGCATGTGCCTATCGGGTGGTAGACCGTGCCACCGGTCTTCCGACAGAAAGTGAGAAGGTCCTCATCAGAGTCAACGCTTTCACCCGGATAGATTTCATGATCCACGTACTTTGAAAGAGCGTGGGTACGTCCTAGCTCTTGTGCAATGCGCATCCCGCCGGTCAATGCGCGACGGTCGACTTCCTCGCTTAGGAAATTTGGTCGAATTGCCGGACCCGCGTCGGCGTCGGCACTCTTGATATGAATGGATCCGCGACTTTCTGGACGTAGCTGACAGACCGATACGGTCATCCCTGGTTCGTTTTCAAGTTTAGTACGGAGAGCACCACGTCGATAGCTCCCGTGAGCAAAATGGAACTGAACATCTGGCGTTTCGAGATCGTCACGCGATTTCACGAATCCATGTGCAATTCCTGCTGTGTATGTCATCGCACCACGTCGCGCCAATAACCACTTTAGACCTTCCAAAATCATCGGGAACCCATGAGTTTTGGCATTGAGCGAATCGCTACCTTTCACTCGCCAAGCGACACCTGACGCGTAGTGATCGCGGTAGTTTTCACCGACGCCCGGTAGTTCATGCACGAGGTCGATGCCGTGTTCGTCCAGTAAATCAGCCTGACCAATACCCGATAGTTCCAAAATCTGCGGTGACTGGATGGCCCCCGCACACAAAACGACTTCGTTCCGAGCACGCACTTCCTGAACACTGCCGGAATTGTCTCTGAAATGTACGCCAACCGCCGTCGTACCGTCAAAAATAACAGATTGGCAGAGGGCATTGGTCTCGATTTCTAGGTTGCCACGACCACGAATTGGATCCAGAAACGCTCGTGCGGTGCTGAATCTCCGGCCTCGTTTCTGTGTTACCTGGTAGATGCCAAAGCCATCTTGCTTGGTACCGTTATAGTCTGGGTTATGTTCATACCCTAACTCCACACCCGCTTCAACGTAGGCATCCAATAGTCGGTGGTTTTCCACCATGTCGGCAACGTTTAACTCGCCGTTACCACCACGAAATTCATCCGCACCTCGTTCGAAGGATTCAGATTTTCGGAAGAACGGCAGTATTTCATCGTATGACCAACCTTGATTGCCGAACTGTGACCAGAGATCGTAGTCTTGTGCTTGTCCTCTGACATACAACATTCCGTTAATCGAGCTAGATCCACCAAGAACCTTTCCACGTGGAATGGGGATTTGCCGGTTATTGGTGCCCTCTTCCGGTTCAGTCGAGAAACACCAATTCACACTAGGTCGATCAATTAGGTGCCAGAATCCCGCGGGGACATGAATTAGTGGGTGCCAGTCTCGACTCCCGGCTTCAAGTAAGAGTACGCTGTTATGGCTATCTCTAGATAGGCGGTTAGCGACCACGCAACCTGCGGAACCAGCGCCGACAACGATATAGTCAAATTCCATTTTCAGCTCCGCTACGTAGCCGATGCGGCGGCGATACTACCGATAGCGTTATCTAAAGCCCCTGTAAAGTCGCCTTCACTCTGTGACACACGAAGATATTCCGTCAGTGCGCGTGAAAAGCTTGCGATCATCTTGTGGTTATCGGCTAGGCGCCTATTGGATTCCTCTTGCGAATACCCACCCGATAACGCGGCAACTCGTAAAACCCGCTGGTTGTCACAAAACTCGCTGTAGAAACCAGCTTCCTCTGGAAGTGTTAGCTTAAACACCACCGCTGTCCCGTCATCTAAACTCGCCAATCCGTCGCGCAGACTTTCGCGTAAATTCAGTTCACATCCTGCCTTATCTTCCGCGGCTATGTCGATCTCTGGTTCTATGATAGGTACCAGACCATTAGCGATGATTTGCGAAGCGAGTTTGAATTGTTGCTCCACAACGTCGCGTATCCCTTGTTGGATATTCGCTTTGATTACCGATCTCATCTTTGTTCCGAATACGCCAAGACCGCGTGCTTCCTCTAGTCGATCATCGAGGTCGTCCTCGAATGGCTTCATTAGTTGAACACCGTCCGACTCATCTGCAAGTCCCTTATCTACCTTCAGGAACGGCAGAATGTTCTTTTGCTCCCACAAATACTGACTGGTACGCATCCCTTCCACGTCTCGATGCATGGTGCCTTCAAACAAAATCGCGGCAAGTACACGCGGCCGTGCAAATGAAGGGTTTGTCATGATGCGAACACGCATGGAATGGACGAGATCAAACATCGCGTCTTCGCTGCTGTATGCGTCGTTTTGGATACCATACCGCTCTAACGCTTTCGGCGTGCTCCCTCCGCTTTGGTCGAGCGCAGCAATGAATCCCTCACCGTGTTTCATGAGCTGAATCTGTTCGTTTTTCACGTGTCGTTAGCCGGTTTTTGCGGACATCGGCGATTTTACGAACGGTCGTTAAAGTGAAATTCGCAGTCCCTAAGCAATGAGCATGTGTTGGTAATGCGCACGGAGCGCGAAATCGATAGGCAATCTAAATAGGACTACAGAACCGTGAAGTCGCAAGAAAAAACCACGAACAATATCGCGAATTTACTCAATCGAGGCTTTGCTAGCCACCTTTCGACAGAGGGCTCAAAGAGGTCTGGTGAACCGGGTCATCGCGTTGTTATCGTGACGTGCATGGATACCCGTATCAATCCCTATCGGATTTTCAATTTATCGGAAGGTGAGGTACATCTGCTACGAAACGCCGGCGGCGTCATTACGAGTGACGTCATTCGATCCATTTTGATCTCACAAAGATTGTTGAATACGTGTGAGGTTCTAGTTGTTCAACACACCAAATGCGGTATGGCTACATTTGACGGCGAGCAGTTTAAGGACGACGTCGAACGTGAAACGCATCACCGTCCTGAGTTCGAAATGTGCACTTTTAAGGACGTCTATGAAAACGTCAAATCTTCTCTTCAGCTTCTTCACGACAATGTGTTCTTAACTCGCACTACACACATCCGTGGTTTCGTATATGACGTCGACGAAGATCGTCTTGAGGAGGTCGTTATGGACCGCTAGTTTTCGGTCGTAGGACCGATCAGACTGCGGTCGAAATAGGAAAACTCTCGAAATCTACTAAAAATATATTTATATCAATAAGATATATAAATATGCTCCCAAATCCCGCGTTCCAGATTAGTCCAATGCGATTGTTTCCGTTGCGCTACTTCGTCGAACATCGTGCGCAGCATCTGCAACGATTTCATAAGAACGCAGGCGCTTCTCAAAGTCGTAAATCTGACACACCACGATTAGCTCGTCGGCCTGCGTATCGTTCACGAACTTCTGCATCCCGTCTCGGACGTTGTCCCGATCACCTACAACGGACGCGGCACGCGCTGTTTTTAACATGTTCCGAGATGTCGGATCCAAATTCGCTTCGAAATCCTTCACTGGTGGTGGTAATCGACTTGGACGACCGCTACGCATGCGTAAAAATGACTGAAGACCAGACGTACGCAAGTAATTTGCCTCATCGAAGGTGTCTGCCGCACACACGTTGTAACCGAGCATGACATAGGGCCGATCAAGCTGCTCCGACGGGCGAAACTTTTCCCGATAGATTGTGATGGCTTCGTGCATCATCGCGGGTGCGAAATGGGATGCGAATCCGAACGGCAAGCCATACATCGCCGCAACCTGCGCACCATAGAGACTTGAACCTAGGATCCAGATCGGAACATTCGTGTTCATCCCTGGAATCGCGTGAACCTTCTGGTTTTCCTGCCTCGGACCAAGGAAGAACTGTAATTCGCGAATGTCCTGTGGAAAACTATCTACAGCAGAATTCAGAGTACGTCGGAGCGCATATGCGGTTTGTTGATCCGTACCCGGCGCTCGACCAAGTCCGAGATCAATTCGGCCAGGATAAAGAGACGCAAGCGTCCCGAACTGTTCCGCGATTACTAATGGAGCGTGATTGGGCAACATGATGCCACCGGAACCTACCCTGATGTGCTGTGTCGCCGCGGCCACATGTCCAATTACGACCGCAGTCGCGCTACTGGCAATACCTTGCATGTTGTGGTGCTCGGCAACCCAGTAACGAAGGAAACCAAGGCGTTCGGCCAACTTTGCTAAGGGAATCGTGTTCGCTAACGCCGTTCCCGCATCACTGCCCTGTACGATCGGTGCTAGGTCCAAAACTGAAATATGCACACTAGTGCTTGACTCAGAAGGCACTGACGGACTTGCACCGTTATTGTCTGATTCCGACACTATTGAAGCATGGCTTCAGAAAAACTCAATGGAATGTCGGTCTGATCCTGAAGATGTGGAAGTACATATAGTGGATCGGCAAATCCATCTCGAACCGAGCGCGCTCGGAGCGCGTTGATGCTGCCCGTAGGCACCCGATGGAACTCCGGCGCTTGCATGCGTTCTGAGACCCGTTTCACAGCCCACTCAGAGTTACAACTTTCTAGGGCATTGTCAAACCAATTAGCAACTAGCTCTGGTTCCCATGCACTCTCACTTTCGACGTAAAGTCGGTAGTGCTTGCTATCAGTGTCACTCGTCATTAAGAACTGACTAATTTCGCACCCGTGTTCAGCATTGAGTTTTTCGATTGCAGAAATCACGTGCGATTCCGCGAGGCGCTCTCCGTTAATGTTGGTGCTACTCGACCCGTTCTGCACGAACTCAAACGTTGGCGTGTTATGGACTTTGCCGGTAACCCTCACGATCTGATCTGTCTGGAGCCGATATAAACCGGAACGGGTCGTCACTAAAACGTAGTACTCTTGACCGACGACAAGCTCGTCCAAGAGCTTCAGCTGACCAAATCCCGCTTCCCATGCTGATCTTTCGGCGAATTCGTAGAAATTTCGATGGAACGAAAGTAAACAAGCATTACTCCTAGTGTCAACATTGATCGTGCCAAAGGACGCACTAGATTGGTAGCCAAGTTCGAGAACCGGTGTCCCCTCGGGTAACTGCGTGCGCAAGAATTGGGCTGATGATCGGCAACTACCTGCAGTCCAGCAGATAACGCCTCGGATTTTTGGCCAGAAATCCCCAAATACCTTGCGATCTTTCGTCTCAGCAAGTGTACGTAGTTGCTCCGCACGCTTCGGATTCGCGCGCAAGAATTGTCTACCGCGTAGCGCCTGCTGAATTCGTTCAGGCAGAATCCCCTTTTCGATCGCATCACAAATCTCATCGAAATTCTGATTGATCACATATAGAAGGTGTACCAACGTTGCCGGATTTGCAGTCACTAAGCAGGTTACTTTCGTCTCTGCAAGCGCAATGATCGCATGAGCCAAGTACCTAGTCTCCGGGTTCTTGATAGCGGTAATTTCGGTATTTGAAATACATCGCCGTCGCATAAAGCTAGGCAGATTTCGGAAAACAAACCCAGTGACGGTACCTTGCGGCAAGCCTGTTTTGGAAAACGACCTAGGCTCGCCTTCCAATAAAGCAAGAACGCGGTTTCGCCACAAACCGTAGTGTCGTAACCATGCGTACGCGGTCAATCTGACATCTCGGCGCGCGTCACGCAACGCGTCTGCCGTAAATGGGAAAGCTTTGAAGTTCTTCGGGTCCGCATTGTGGTTGAGGTAGACAAACTGACGGGCACACAGCACGTACTTACCCGACGATTCTTGCAAGCGCAAATCGTTTTTGATATCGGCGTACGTGTTTAATCCAATTTGCGCTCGAAACTCTTCAAGATCACGGATGAAGCTGAATCGGTAGGTCCGACCAATCTGCGATTCCTTGTTATCTCGCACGATGCGCTTCAATAACGCAATCTGTATGTTCCGCGGTTTTTTCGTCAAGTGGATGAATCGATGAAACGCATATACGTCAAGTAACCCACTGAGCATCCAATAGACTGCATAGGCGATCCAACTGATCACGTGTGATAAGCCTTATTGTGATTGTCTCTGACGAGCATCGATCTAGATCGTCTCATTCCTAACTGTTGCGACCCATTCGATTTGAGTTGATTCACAGCGCGATTTACGTATGCGGCAATTATTGTGAATTGGTGCGTCAGGAGCGGAAGAATAAGTCACCCCCTAAATAGGCAGATCGCAGCACGTCGAATAGGCTCGTACTTAAGGGCGTACCAAATCGAATATCGTACATGTGCATCGGACATAGCATAAAACCGCGCTCAGCGACCCTGCCAATCGTCGAAGAATGGGTCTACTCAGAGCACCCATTAGAATAAATCTGCCAGTTTCACTGACGAGTATTTAAATTGCCGTCTAAAAATTTGGACAAACGTAAATGACCGATTGGTTTTCAATCCAAGACAAAGTCGCGCTTGTGACTGGTGGTTCGCGAGGAATCGGAGAGATGATCGCGACGGGTTTCCTACTGCATGGCGCTAAGGTCTACATTAGCTCGCGCAAATCTGACGTATGTGATGCGACAGCCGCCAGATTACAGGATCAATATGGAGGAAGTTGTACTTCAATTCCAGCTGATCTATCTGAACTTTCAAGCATTGAGACGCTAGTCAGCGCAATAGCAGAACGCGAATCGCAGCTGGACATCCTGGTCAACAACGCTGGATCAACCTGGGGTGCCCCCTTAGATGAGTTTCCAGAAGTCGGATGGGACAAAGTGATGGACACCAATGTGAAGGGAGTCTTTTTCATGATCCAGAAGTGCCTCCCGTTGCTTCGTAAATCGGCGACCCGAGAGGACCCCGCTCGAGTCATCAACATCGGCTCCGTTGACGGCATCAAGACACCTGGTTTCGAAAACTTCTCATACGGGCCGTCAAAAGCAGCGGTCCACCACTTAACCCGACAAATGGCTGCACAGCTTGTTCGCGAAGACATCATTGTCAACGCCATCGCACCCGGTCCATTCCCGTCATGGATGCTCAGCGCTGGAGTCGGTTTCGGGGGCGAGGTAGAAGGAGCAGATTGGGAATCCGTAGGACGCGGTAACCCCAGAAAGCGCGTTGGCACGATGGAGGACATTGCAGGTCTTGCAATATTCCTCAGTTCTCGAGCAGGCGCATACACCGTCGGCGAGACCATCACCTGCGATGGTGGCGCGGTTGCGGTATCCTAACGACAATTTGAGAATCAGTACAAAATCCAGAATGCCACTTCGTAAGGGCATTCAGGAGCTCATTCAAAGCGCAGACCTGTAGGTAAAGCGCTTTCCGTCTTAGGCTATAAGGTACACGGCAATTAGGTTCGACGACTACCCGCTCGATCCCAAGTTCTTCGACGAGTTCTTACAACCCGATCGACAACCTCGCGACTACACGCGCGCGCTGTACGAGGCATTTTCGGAAATGCCGCCTGAACGGATGGCGACGATTCAAGAACGTGTTACCCGGTCATTTACAAATGAAGGAATTTCGTTCACGTTATACGACGAGGATGAAGCAACCGAACGCATCATTCCGATTGATGCTATTCCTCGTATCGTGCCACAGAGTGAATGGCTCACGATCGAAACAGGTCTGAAACAGCGAGTCAGTGCACTCAACCGTTTCTTGCATGACGTTTACCACGACGCTCGCATCATCAAGGATGGCGTGATTCCGGTCGACATCATCAAGAGCTGCCCCCAATATCGCTTAGAAATGCATCGGGTCACAGTTCCGAATGACGTATATGTAGGCATATGCGGTAGCGATATCGTGCGAACGAACGACGGCTATCGCGTACTCGAAGATAACTTGCGCGTACCGTCAGGTGTTTCCTACATGATCGCAAACAGGCGTGCCGTTAAGTCCAACATGCCACGCATTTTTCGCCAAAACGAAGTCATGGAAGTTGAACACTATGGTCGAAATCTGTTCGAGACACTGAGGGAACTAACCTGGACGCAAACAAGTGAACCTTCAATCGCACTACTCACTCCAGGCCTCTTCAATGCAGCCTTCTACGAGCACGTATTTCTCGCTCATGAAATTGGCGCAGCGCTTGTTGAAGGACAGGATCTGGTGGTGAACGATGGGTTTGTCTACATGCGTACGACCACCGGCCTCAAGAAAGTGGATGTCATCTACCGGCGTGTCGATGACGACTTCATCGATCCATTGGCGTTCCGCAGAGATTCCGTATTAGGCGTTCCAGGACTGCTGCATGCGTTTAAGCTCGGAAACGTAGCTCTGGTAAACGCACCCGGGACCGGCGTAGCGGACGATAAAAGCGTCTATGTTTACGTACCTGAAATGATTCGTTACTACCTAAGCGAAGAACCTATACTCCAAAACGTCGATACATACTTGTGTCGCAGACCAGAAGACCTTGAATACACACTTGATAACCTCGACAAACTCGTTGTTAAGACGGTCGGTGGATCTGGCGGGTATGGAATGTTGATCGGTCCCCAAGCAACCCAAGAGGAACGCAGTAAATATGCGCAGGAAATCCGAGACGATCCTGCGAATTTCATCGCTCAACCATTGATGCAGTTGTCGCGTTCGCCTTGCTGGATCGAAGGTGCGCTTCGCCCACGTTGCGTTGACCTACGACCGTTTATTCTTCAAGGCGCAGAAACAAGGATCGTCAGTGGTGCTTTCTGTCGCGTAGCGTTACCAGAAGGTAGCTATGTCGTCAATTCCAGTCAAGGTGGTGGCGGAAAAGATGTATGGGTTGTTCGAGATTGAGCAATGCTAGCAAGAAGCGCTGAATGCTTGTATTGGATGGGACGTTACCTCGAACGGACGGAACACCTATGTCAGTTACTAGGGGTTCAGATAGGCGCTCTAATCGATCGACCCGTTAGTGAACTGACGTTCGGTTGGCATCGAATCTACAAGCATCTGCAAGAAACACCTCCGTCCGGTGAAAAGGCGGAGGAGTTTTCATTCTCGGAGGATGAGTCACTCGCCGACGCCTATACACTCACCGATGATCTGACGTTCGAACCGAGCAACAAATATTCGATCTGGAGCTGCTTCGCGCAAAGTAGAGAGAACGCCCGTCAAGCCCGACACTGCATTTCCGAAGACATGTGGAGTTCGCTAAACCTGAGCTATCTGCGTATACGAGACGCGACGCTCTCCGATATTTGGCAAGATGAACCAGAACTGTTCTATGTAGATCTTGTCCGTGATGTAAATACTTTCTTTGGCATGGCGTCGGTTTCAATGTATCGTGACGAAGGATGGGACTTCCTGCAGCTCGGCAAGACGATCGAACACCTGCAGTTGCGGGTGAATCTACTAGCTATTCAATCGCAAGACAGCATTCCGTTGCCTCCAGATGGTTCGCGCGATTTCGAATGGACCAGCCTTCTCAACGCGTATCGCGCGAGCGGTGCATATCAGCAGAACTACGGTATCGACGTAAACGCAAACGACGCCTTGGACATGCTCGTCTCAAACGCGGACCTTCCGAACTCCCTCATGTACGCGATCACACGTACCGATGAGAGAATTCGAGACTTGGATACTGCACCCGACGCGAAATCTGGCGATTCTGCGCTAAGGTTCTCAGGACGTCTCAAGTCCCTTGTCGCACACGAATGGCCTGACACGGAAGATCGAGCGCGCATGCTCGTAATGATCGGCAATTTGGCTGAAAGACTTCACGATCAAATCGCGGAAGCGTGGTTTAACTATCGAAACGAAAACGCATCGAGGCAGTTTTAATGGCACAGATCATGCGATACGACATCAAGCATACGACGTCATATCAATATGAAGAGAACATCAGTTCGTGCGTGATGTCGCTTTGCATGCAGCCTCGAAACCATCGAGGTCAGACGGTAAACAGCTTCTTCATTCATACCTCACCCATTACTTCGTTTAGCGTGGAATTCGACGCGTTTGGCAACCGGCACCACTTTTTCGATATCGACCATCCGCACGATCAACTCGATATTACGGTCTCGGCTGTCATCGAGCGCGAAACGCGAGATCCACCAAATGATGGATTCTCGCTCCCAATCAGCTCGTGGTCTGAACTCGAGGCACTAGAGAACGATTGGGACATGTGGGAGTACCTTCGTTCTACTAAACGAACCACGGTATCCGATGTGTTGAACGAGTGGCTCAAAACCATTCCCTCATCTGGCGAAGACGACCCCTATTCGCGTCTAAGAAGATTGACGCGATATATGTTCAAGACTTTTGAGTACGAACCGGGATCGACGCACGTCGATTCCACCATCGACCATTTTTTAGAAATGCAAGCCGGGGTATGTCAGGACTACGCCCATTTGATGATCGCGGTGGCTCGATCCTGGGGCATACCCGCTCGTTACGTATCCGGTTACCTATACGATGCGGAAGAACACACGCTTCGTGCGGAAAACGCTACGCATGCGTGGGTCGAATGTTGGCTACCGCAACTAGGATGGATGCCTTTCGATCCAACCAACGCTAAGGTTGATGATGAGAATCTGATTACCGTGGCTATCGGTCGCGATTACGGTGATGTCGCGCCTTCTCGAGGCGTCACGTTCGGTGGAGGTCGAAGTGAACTATTGGTTGGCGTCAACGTGAAGCGTCAATGGGCGGAATCGAATCCACAATCGACTGAACGTCAAGCCATGCAGCAGTGAGGCTTGATTACCTCGCCAACGGTCCTCTTAGGAGCTCACCACTCTGAGAACCAGTGTGAACGTTTCGCTCTAGGAATACTTCACCGTTCACGATCGTATTTTTGATTCCATGCGCCACCTGCTTGAGGCGACGCGCACCTGATGGCAAATCATGGACGACCTCGGGCATATCTGGACCGATAGTAGCTGGATCAAAAATCGTTACATCTGCGGCGTTGCCAACCCGCAGCAAACCTCTATTCTTCAGTCCCCATCGCTTCGCCGGAACGCTCGTAACAAGACGTACGGCCCCTTCCAGTGTCAGCGCATTCTCTTCTCTAACCCAATGCTTGAACAGGTGCGTCTGGAGTGAGCTATCCATGATCTGAGATACGTGCGCTCCCGAATCTGAAAACGTGCACACTGTATTGGGCGTCTTAATGAGGTCGATTACTTCAGAATCAATCTCATTGGCAATGGGTTGTCGAAACATTGCCTTGAAATCGCTCTCAACAGCTAGATCAATCATCAATTCGACGGGTGAAATCCCCTTGTGCGCAGCGAGCTCATCCATCCGTTTTGTGCCACCGGACGGCTCATCGAGTAAAAACGTCCAGTGCCAATCTGGCGGTCGTACTTCTGCACCAATGGCGCGATGTCGTTCGCTTGGATGCGAGGCGATTTCGACGAGTTTCGCCTTTATCTCGGGGTCGCTAAGTTTGATGATCTGCTCGGCTTTGGGAAGACTTCGTATTTCACGCCAAAGCTCCCAACTATCAAACGGAGTGCGCGTTTCAAAACTCAATATCACATTGAGAGCACGTGAATGTACTTGTGTGAACATCTCCCCACCAGCGGCATTAACGTCCTGCACAAAGTCGAGATAACCTCGCCAAAAATCCGGTGCGCGTCGGGAACTGAACATGCCAAATGTCACAGGGACGCCGTAGTCAACCGAAAGTTCACGTAGACGATTTTGATAGTCTAGAAGTCGTTCTGGATGTCGGCCCGTATCTTCCGACGCGATTTCAAAGATTCCCGCACCCGTCTCCCGCATCTTGGTCACGATGTACTTAACCTCGGACCAATCTGCTAACCGACTCGCAACCGGTTTTCGGTCGGCTGTTTCGTGATTTCTCGTGCGCGAAGTTGAGAAACCGATCGCACCCGCCTTTACGGCTTCTTGAACAATGGATGCCATCGTTTTCAGTTCGTCTTCCGTCGCACTCTCCTCGAATGCCCGTTGACCCATCACGTACGTTCGGAGTGCGCTATGGCCGACATACCCCGCATAGTTGATGCCTTTAGGTGTGGCTGCTACCGCATCCATGTATTCCGGATAGGTTTCCCATCGCCACTCAATGCCTTCAAGCATGGCTTCTCGCGAGATGTCTTCCGCACGTTCCAGATTCCTGAACACGAGATCTGCCTCGTTCTCACGACATGGCGCTAACGTAAATCCGCAATTTCCCATCACGACACTCGTGACACCGTGATAGCACGAGCACGATCCGAGTTGATCCCAAAAGACCTGCGCGTCCATATGAGTGTGGCCGTCAACAAAACCCGGAGAGACGACATGACCTTCCGCGTCAATTGTCTGCTTCGCCTGCTCGCTCAGTTTTCCAATCGCTGCTATTTGACCGTCCTTTACTGCAACATCAGCCTGTACGCCGGGAGTGCCGGAACCATCCACTACGAGTCCGTTCTTTATTAGCAGGTCGTGTGCCACGTGTTTCACTCTAAATCGAAGAGATGCGAAATGCTAACACGTCCGCGTTGATGTACCACATGTCGATTGAAGCGCAACTCGCTTTCTTTGCTTTGAGCGAAAAAGTCTCGCTACGCCACCCCTCTATACTTGCGCCCAAACCGCTCGGGCATCTCATGAAATTCGGCATCTTCTATGAACATCAGCTTCCTCGGGATTGGCAGCACGACAGTGAACATCGCCTTCTCAAGAATTCATTAGCGCAAATTGAGCTAGCTGATCAGCTGGGATTCGACTATGCATGGGAGGTCGAGCATCATTTTCTTGAGGAATATTCACACTCGTCCGCGCCCGAAGTATTCCTCGCGGCTGCAAGTCAACGTACCAAAAACATCCGTTTAGGTCACGGCATCGTTCAGATGACCACGAACCATCCAGCGCGCGTCGCCGAAAAAATCGCGACGCTGGATCTGGTGTCAGATGGTCGTGTCGAACTAGGGTTAGGAGAAGGCGCGTCGGTCACGGAGTTACATCCCTTCAATTTACGTTTCCGAGACAAGCGAGATGTTTGGGAAGACGCGGTTCGATGCACTCTCCCTATGTTCTGGAATCATGGCTGGGAGTACGACGGAGAATTCTTCAAGTTCCCGCTGCGCGCGGTCGTACCGAAGCCTCTTCAAAAACCTCACCCTCCACTTTGGGTTGCCTGCTCTCAGTTAGACACCATCAAGTATGCGGCACACCGAGGCATGGGTTCACTGTGTTTTAAATTTGTGAGTTTGGATGCCGCACGCGCTTGGGTCAATGCTTACTACAACACGTTCGTTCGCGATCTAGAAAAACTTGAGGAATATCAGACCAATCCCAATATCGCTGTTGTCAGTGGCTTTATGTGTGCCGCAACAGATGATGAAGCTTGGGAAAAGGCGGACGGGTGGACGTTTTTTCAGTTTGCTCTTCAGCTCTACAACAAGGAAGGTCCGTTCGCACCGGGTTCGATGAACTTCTGGGAACGCTATCAGGAATGGAAACAAACGCCTGCAGGACAGAAGCGGTCTGGGAGCGAACTGATTGGTTCACCCGACACCATACGACAGAGACTTCTCGAATTGGAACAGTCCAACGTCGATCAAGTCATCTTGCTCAACCAAGCGGGTAAGAACACTCACGAAGATATTTGTTCAAGCCTGGAGCTATTCGCCAACGAAGTTATGCCGGAATTTCACGCGCGCCATGGAGAGCAAGAAGCATGGAAAGCCGCAGTATTGAACGGTGAGATTGAACTAGAAGACCTCGACACAGATCCTTATAACTTCGCCGCTCGTGGAAAACCGACGTTGCCTTCGTCTCATGACAAGAAAAACGCCATCTCTGGCGTCGTAGGACGTCCCGAAGCTCAATCGATAAGTTGATAACCTTGGATGTCGTATCTACCAATTGGGAAGCTATTCATATATCTATTTGATTTTAAAAACTTTAATCGGGTTCTTCCACTCGAAATAGATTCATTAACCCTTGTAAGGAGAATGCTCCTTTTGCGGAAAGTTTGCTAACTACCCAGCCAGAAAGTGCGGCTATTACAACGAGCACAGTGATAACCAGCATATACCCCATCACGAGAATGAACACCGTCACGGCTTCGACAAACCCAACACTCTCTCCCGATGAGCGTCGCGCTTCAATAAAGAAATCCAAAATGGGAACGAGAAGACCCATGCCCAGAATCACGCCGCTGAACACCATCGCAATCACGACCATCACACAGCTGATAGCTCCGGCGACGGCAGGATGTGACCAATTCATCTAGGGTTTACAGTCACAGCTGGTTCAGTGTAGCTAGGCGTGTCTTCGACCATTGCAACCGTCTGCGGGCAATCCTGCTTCTGTAAATCCAAGTAGATTCCCCACGCAAAAAGTAAGCACAAGAGTAGACACGACACGATCACCCCGGAGCCTACCAGCTTCATAGCGAAGGGTTGGCGCGGTGGTTCGACAGTATTTCTAAAGTTGTCCATTTGGTCCTCAAGCAGTTTGAAGTGAAACGAAGCGAGCGTAAATGCCGTCTTGACGCATGAGCGATTCGTGATCACCCCATTCGACGATCGCCCCGTCGTCCATTACATAAATACGATCCGCAGCGCGAATGGTGGAGAGGCGATGAGCTATCACAATCACGATCCGACCTTCTCTCGCCATGCGCAGATTACGAACCAATTCGTTCTCGGTGCGAGGGTCAAGTGCGGCCGTCGGTTCATCGAGTATTAATACCGGTTTATTGGATACCAAGGCGCGCGCGATTGCAATACGCTGCTTTTGCCCGACGGATAGTTTTGCGCCTGCCTTCCCCAGATTTGTTTCGTAGCCCTCTGGCAAGTCCTCGATAAATTCATGAGCGCCGGCAACACGCGCTGCCTCCTGAACGTCGTCTATCGAAGCATCACGCCGACCCATTCGAACATTGTTTGCGATGGTGTCATTGAAGACGGATGTCTCTTGGAATACGAATGAAACTTGCTCTCGAAGCCTGACTAGATCGTATTGACTCGGCTCTACACCATCGACTAGAAGTCGGCCTCTCGTAGGCGAAATCAGCGCTGGGATGAGGTACGCAAGCGTGGTCTTGCCTGCCCCCGTCGGACCCGAAATCGCGACCATCTCACCGATGTTTGCACTCAGATTAATTTCTCGAAGGACTTCTCTCCCACCAGGATAGCTGTACGAAACATTTTCCAGTTGGATCGACTCTGTCAGCGTAAGCGACGAGTCAGATTCCTGCAATTCACTAATGGGGTCCACGTTTTCTAGTTCACTGTCCAAGATCATGAACACGCGATGCATTCCTGCGATGCCCTCCTGCAAGGTCAGCCACAATCTTCCCAACCAACCAGCGGACGCAGAAATCGCGCCGTAGTAGCCCCAAATGACAAACCAGTCACCCGGGGAATACTCTTGATTGATAAACGGTACGGCAAGGTAGTAGAACACGATGTACACCATGTTCGCACCTATGACAAAGCCGATGAAATTCCCGCTTACACCCACTAAAACAACTTGGCGAAATCGCGAGAACGAAAACCAACTTGCCTTTCGAAACTTTTCTACATAGATATCGGTGCTACCAATCCCCTGAACCGCCATCATGTTAGCAAGACCTTCTTCAATGACCGCGGTCGCCTTTGACCCTGCTTCTCGCGCCAACGTCCCGTATTTACGGGACAGCTTGGCGATATAGAGCATCAGAAAAAAGTTCAGCGGTCCAACCGCAATAGCTCCCCAGACGACTACCGGCTCATTACGGAATATGACGAACATCACGAGAATCGTTGTAACGAGATTCACGAAGGAAGTGATAGGTCCAACCCATAGATTGAAGATGATGTTTGATACACCCGGTGTGTCATACATCGCACGATAAACGACATCGCCGTTTGCCCGATTCGATAACTCCGTGATACTGTGTGACTTAAATCGATGGAAGATGTCGCTTCGTAATGTGTGATTGAGTCGATGAGCAACGCGAATGTGCCAGAGCGACTCAAACAAGCCGTACAACCCACTAACCAGTGAGTGCATGCTGTTTGCGGCGTTCTCTGATCGCGTTGCGATGTCCTCACCCTCAGATAGCCAAGCAACCGCACTTGAGCGTTGTGCTCCATCCGTACCGTACGCACCGACTAGTACGAGCATGGTGATGAATAGCGCACCAAGGAAAAATGCGGTCTCGTATACCGACAGCGTCAGCATGTAGTCGATGATCGGCAGGAAGAAGAATGGCACGTTGGCATCGCTTGGCGGGCTGATATCTCGAACCACAATAAAGTCGACAATCGCCTTTCCGGTTAGCGGTAAGAGCAAGATCCAAAAAATGCTCGTCGCCTGCGTCATCCCCTTCACAGCTAGCTCAAAGTCGTAGCGCAGCGAATATTTCAATGCCCGACCGACCGTTTGGATCGCCACGCGTCCCGTGATCATCGACTCACTCATGCCGTTTCATCGAGTTGTTGCGCGGTAGCGAGTTCAGCCTCTACGAATCGCTGATATTCCCCATCGGGTTTGGCGATCAAATCGTTGTGGGTGCCGTAATCCGCAATGGTGCCATCGCGAATGAAAGCAATTCGGTCTGCCTGACGTATCGTGGAGAGTCGGTGGGTCACTAGAAATACAGTCCTAGCTGCCGCCCATTCTTTGAGATTAGCCATGATGCGTCGTTCTGTCTCAGCATCTAACGACGCCGTAGGTTCGTCCAAAATTAGGATCGGCGTGTCTTTGAGAATCGCTCTCGCGATTACAAGTCGCTGTCGTTGGCCCGTGGAGAGTTTGCTTGCACGCTCGCCCAAAAATGTTTCGTATCCGTCCGGCAATTGCTCAATGAATTCATCCGCGCACGCGATCCGTGCAGCTTCCTTAATCTCATCGAGGGTCGCGTCTTGACGTGCGTACGCGATGTTCTCCCTCACGCTTAAAGAGAACAAAATGTTCTCCTGAGTCGCAAGCGTGATCTTCTCTCGCACCGACTCGAAGGTGAATTCACGAATATCTTGGTCGTTAATTTGGATCGCGCCACCTTGGTATTCAAACAATCGCAATAACAGTAACATCAACGTGGATTTGCCCGAACCCGTCGGTCCCATGATCGCGGTGACTTCGCCCAATTTCGCATCAAACGTGATGTTCTCGAGGACGCGCCGCTCCGGATACGCGAACTGCAGATCGACAAACCGAATGTCGGATTCAATCACCTTGAGCGGTACCGCATCTACCCGATTTTGAATTTCGGGCGCTAGATCGAGAATCTGGTAGACGCGGTTCAGACCCATCGCCATATCCTGCGCGCGCCCCCACAACAGAAATAGCAACTGAATATTCGATACCCCTTCACGCGCTCGCGAACGCGCTGCATCCTGCGCACCTAGGCTCCAGACAGCAAATCCAAACAACACAAGCAAATCACTAGCGAACGTCGGCACCTGCTCGAAAGCTAGAACGGCTGCATAGAGTTCAATGAAGGTTAGAGGGAGTGCCGCAAGCATGAACGCGAGAAAACCATAAAGCAGGAGGCGCACACGAGCGTTATGTGAGGCTACGAACGCGTCGACCGATGCATTTTCAAAGATGAGCTGCCGTTCGCGTTCTAATCCATTTACTTTAATCGTTCGAATACCTTCGATAGACTCCTGAATCGTCGACGTAAGTGTCGAATTGCGCACGCGAGCTTCGAGGAACAAATGTCGAAGCTTGGCTGACATGAAGTTAGCGAGCACAACCAATGGCACCCACGTGACCAATATCGCGACCGCCAACAGGGGACTGAAAAACATTACGACAAAAATGCCGATGAAGAACCGTACGCTCATCAAGAACGGGTCAATCACCAGTGACTGGATGATCTGGGTCACCATGGCACTGTCTTGGAACAGTCGATAGATTCCATCACCCGTTTTGGAGTCAGCATGGAACTTCAACGACAAGTGGTGAAGCTGCGACATCAAGTGCATGCGCAGGTTCTGATTGATGTTCTGCATAACCCAAACGCGGTAGTAATCCCCACCGTTATCGATCATGGCACCTAACGTTCCGGATATGACCGCTAGCATGACAATAAGGGGGACAAGCTGGAAGCGTTGATCAACCGTTAGCGCTTCAACGTGAACCAAAAGATCGTGGTCTAAAAAAAGGATCGAAGCGGACACGACCGCGACGGGTTGATCCAAAATCACGTTCTGGTAGATCATCGTCAGGATCGTGATACCCCAGAACGTACCCCACGCAGTCGCGATGACACTGATGCCGATAAACCCTAGTACATGCCAGGCCATCGGTCGAATGTACGGCCAACCTCGAAGAAAGATGCCGACGATATCAGCGAAATGCACCTTATCCGGCTCGATACGCCGCATACGTTCGCTGTCGACACGGATACCTTCAATCGAGCGACGTATAAAGCTCCGTCTATCTCTTCTTGGTCTAGGCGATGATGAATCCTGAATGATTAACTAGTCCTAATAAACCATCTACAACGCAACCTCGCGTCACCTACCATCAAGTGAACGAATGCGGCCGCTTGAAGCGACCATCTATTTCCCCAACGCCGACCCGCGAACACCATGTGCACGAATCGGCATCAACCTACGACGTCAAACAACAATAGGCTGCGTAAACGTAGTGTTTATATCCGCTGACTCAACAACAGAATCTTCCATTTCACTAAACGCCTCGATTCAACTATCGGCAATCCGTTAATAACCACATTACGGCTCGTGACACGCGAAGCGTTCGTATCATGGCGAAATCTATCGATTCTTTTTCTGAAAAGGACATGTAATGCAGTTTGGTGTACAAGTTAATTGCTATCAAACGGAATGGAACGCCATTAAGACTTCTATCGAAACGATGGAAGCAGGCAGTTGGGACAGCATTTGGTTCGCTGATCACTTCCTACCTCCGAGCCGACCTAACGCGGAACAAGGCACCGCGTTTGAAGGCTATACACTCATCGCCGTCGCCGCCGGGATGACGAAGAAACTTCGTATGGGTCATCTAGTTCTAGGCAATCCATATCGCAGCCCAGGCTTGCTCGCTAAGATGGCAACAACATTAGACCAGGCGTCAGAAGGCCGATTCACACTAGCTCTCGGCGCCGGATGGTTTAAGCGAGAACATGAAGCATATGGCTGGGAGTTCAAGTCCATGAAAGAACGCCAAGACCGATTTCAGGAAGCTTGTGAACTCATCCGATTGCTCTTCACCTCAGACGAGCCTGTAACGTACAACGGCAAGTACTACCAGCTCGATAACGCACCTATGAGTCCCGGTTGCTATCAAAAGCCTCACACGCCCATCATGGTAGGTGGAACCGGCGAACGACGCACCTTGCGTACACTCGCGATGTTTGGTGATGTGATGAACATGGACGGTTGGGCCGGTCAAGGGATGTCGATGGAGATCTTTCAACACAAGGTAAACGTCCTTGAAAAGCACTGCGCTGACGTTGGACGGGATCCAGCAGAAATTCAGAAAACGCTCTTGATGCCTCTGCTTATCACTGAGAACAAGGAGCATATTGAAGGATTTCAGCGTCGACTCGGACGCGGATCAATGGCAGGACCTAAAAACGAAGTGATTGACCGCATCGGTGCGTTCGAAAAAGCCGGCGTCTCTGAGATCATGTTTGGCGGCGTTCAAACCGGTGATGTAGAAGCTTATGAGCGCATCGAAAAAGAGATCGTGTCAGCTTTTCACTAAGTAGCCACCCGACTAACATGTCGTGCTTGAGCCACGGAACACCTTGACACGTGTATAGGTGTTCAAGTAGTATTTCGCCCTCGCATTTTGGTTCTTGGAGACATGTATGTCACATGACATAGTAATCCGCGGCGGCGAAATCGTCGACGGTTCTGGTACTGCTGCATTTCACGGCGATCTCGCCATTGACGACGGCCTGATATCGGCTGTAGGCAAAGTCGACGGCAAAGGAGAACGTGAAATCGACGCGACCGACCATGTCGTTAGCCCCGGATTTGTCGATCTTCATACGCACCTTGATGCGCAGATTGGCTGGGATCCTTTACTGACACCCGTTAGTTGGCACGGCGTGACTACTGCGCTTATGGGTAACTGCGGTGTGACATTCGCGCCATGTAAGCCGACTGACCAAGAGCTACTTGCTGGCATGATGGAGACCGTTGAGGACATTCCAAAACATGCGATCCTTACGGGTCTGCCTTGGGACTGGGAAGACTATGGCGGCTATCTCGATGCACTCGAACGGTTGAATCCAGCTGTAAACGTCGCGGGTATGGTGGGACACTGTGCTGTGAGGTTCTATGTAATGGGCGAACGCGCCGTTGAAGAACAAGCCTCGGACGACGAATTGAAGCAGATGGCCGAAGTCGTTGGCAATTCACTAGATAAAGGCGCGATCGGCTTCTCAACCAATCGCTATCCGCCTCACAAGCTCCCGGACGGTCGTTCCATCCCAGGTACATTTGCTGATCCTAAAGAGCTTGTTGCGATTGCAGAGGCGGTAGGACCTCGCAATGGTCTTATGCAAGCCGTTGGCGCAGACTTTGATGTTCTGAGGAAGATCAGTGATACGACCAACGGTCGCGTCCTGTTCAGCTATGGTACGGGTCCCCAGGAAGGCTCTGGCGAAACCCAAGCTAAGCATCTTGCTCGACTGTGCGAAGGTCGCGACATTACCGCGATCACGCAGGTACGCGGTTCCGGATTCATGTTCGGATTACAGTCCAACTTGCCTGTTCAAGGTGAAACTTGGGCGAAAGTTCGCGAAATGGATCTACAACGTCGTCTTAATGCGATTAACGATCCAGACACTCGCGCGAAGTTGATTGAAGAAGGCAAGGCAATCAATTCACGATTCCCACTAAATAACGTCTACTACCTAGGACACGGCGACGTACCAAACTACGCTGCTGGTCCAGAGGCGAGTTTACAGAGTATGTCCGAACAGGCCGGCGAGCATTGGGTTGAGACCTTTATCCGCGTCTCGCAAGAAAGCAACGGCAGAGGTTTGTTCAACCTTCGCATGTTCAATCAAAGCTTGAAGGAACTCGGTGACCTGTTCAAGAGCGAGCACTGCTTCCCGAGTCTTGGCGATGCGGGCGCTCACGTTTCACAAATCATGGATGCAGGTTGGGCGAGCTTCACAGTAGCACATTGGATTCGAGAAACCGGCTTGTATACGCTCGAGGAAGGTATCCGTCGCTTGACGTCAGGACCTGCACGGGTCCTCGGATTGAACGATCGTGGCACGCTTAAGGAAGGCATGCGAGCAGACGTAAACGTTTTTGACCTATCTAAAGTCGCAGAACGGCAACCTGAACTCGTCCACGACTTCCCGGGCGGTGCGCCTCGGTACATACAGAAGTCATTTGGCTACAAGACGACAATCGTCAACGGTCAAGTGAGTCTCGAAGACGGCGAACATACTGGCGTAAGAGCTGGTACCGTTCTTCGACATCAAGCTTAAGATCAGCTAAATCTACAAGGCACCATGCATTGCATGGTGCCTTGTTCTATATTAGTTTGATAAATTTCTGCGCTGGTCATTTGCGCAGCTAGAGAGATTTTTTGACCGATTTCGCTACGCCTCGTCAGGTAGGCGGCACATCCTTACGCGTTACACCGATGGGATTTGGTGGCGCTTGGATAGCACCGTCTAATGTACCGCTAACGCAAGTAATCGACACAGTTCGCTCAGCATGGGATAACGGTGCGCGTCTTTTCGACACGGCTCCGTGGTACGGCGTCGGTCGTTCCGAACGACGGCTCGGCATCGCTCTCGCGGAACTTCAAGCTCCACGGGACCAATATAGTGTCAACACGAAGGTAGGACGGACGCTCGAACCTGAATACTTCGAGGACTCGACGAATGACAGCGACGCAGCAGATGGCACCGCGCGTACCCCCAGGGATGCCGAGAGCGGCTATCGTGTTCATTTCGACTATTCGTATGACGCGATTCGGCAGCAACATCGCGACTCACTGCAACGACTCGGCCTGTCACGCATAAATACGCTGACCCTGCACGATATCGACTACGGCTATCACCCAACTCAACTAGACATAGTTCTTCACCAACTTTCTGCCGACGGGATGCGTGGGGCGACAGCTCTGAATGAACTCAAGTCGAGCGGAGAAATTGACGCCATCGGGATGGGATGCAATCTCGAGACGAAGAATGCCTTCAGTTGGGAGGATTCGTCCCATGAGGACCTCGTTGAACGTGTGATGTCACTCGTTGACCTGGACTTCGTGATTGTCGCTGGCGGCTACACCTTGCTCGAAACTCGTGCGTTACGACGGGTTTTTCCGGCTTGTGCACAAAGAAACATAAGCGTCATCATCGCTAGTCCGTTTGCGGGCGGTTGGCTCGTAAACCCTGACAAAATGGGTTATATGTATAGTCGGATGTCGGGGTTGAGTGCACCTGAGCACATTCGGGAGCGCACCGCAGGCATGCAGGAGGTTTGTTCAGAATTTGACGTGCCGATAGGTGCAGTCGCATTGCAATTTGTTCTTACCCATCCGTTGGTGGCGGCAGCAATTCCAGGTGCAGCTAGCCCCGCTGAAGCGGCAAGCAGCCGCGAGTTTATTGAATTTGACATCCCGCGTAAACTTTGGGAACGCATGCGCGAACGAAATCTTCTACCCCACGACGCGCCGTGTCCAGACGATAACTAATAAAACACATGTCCAAACAAACTCGAGACATCGACAACATATCCAACCTATATCGGTCGTTATTGACGGAAGTTGGCGAAGATGCGTCGCGCGAGGGATTGGTTCGAACCCCTACCCGAGCCGCGCGAGCGCTCGACTTCTTAACTCAGGGGTACCATCAAACGTTAGACGAAGTGGTCAACGGTGCATTGTTCTCTTCAGAACTAAGCGAGATTGTCATCGTAAAAGATATCGAGCTTTATTCGCTATGTGAACACCATGTCTTGCCATTCCTAGGAAATTGCCACGTTGGTTATCTGCCTAAAGGAAAAGTGTTGGGATTGAGTAAAGTCGCGCGAATCGTTGACATGTTCGCAAGGCGACTGCAGATTCAAGAAAAACTCACACAAGAGATTGCGGAAGCGATCGAGACTGCGACGGGCGCAATGGGCGTTGGTGTCATTATTGAAGCGCAACATCTTTGCATGTCAATGCGCGGGGTCGAAAAGCAGCATTCGATAATGAAGACTTCCGTTCTTTTGGGGAGCTTTCGTGACGATCACGCGACCCGTAGTGAATTCCTTCAGCTAGTTAAATGACTAACCGTGCCTAGCCGACCTCTTCGTTTCATCCATACGTCAGACGTTCACCTCGACAGTACATCATCTCGAGGCGACGTTGAGGGGTTTCGTAACGCGGCGGAATACGCATTTGCTCAAGTCGTCGACGCTGTAACGAATGCAGCATGCGACCTATTCTTGATCGTCGGTGACCTCTTCGACAGCGCACGCATCAAAGAACACGACTTCGAGTTTGTAAGAGCTCAACTCAGCAAAATTGATTGCCCGGTGGTCTTGATTCCCGGTAACCATGACGTACATGACGATACCTCCGTTTGGCGAAAATTTGATCCCGTGGATCTAGGTTCCCATGTATATCCCATCATGGAACATGAAGGCGACCTGCTTGAATTCCCCGATCTTTCGACGACGATATGGGCACGTGCAATGGATGAGCATTCACCTAGTTACGAACCGCTCTTAGGAATACCAAACATCGATCGAGATAACTGGTTTGTCGGTATGGCTCACGGGCAAGTTGTGCACAAGCGCGTGAACGGAAGTTCATCGCAAATAACGCATGCAGAGATTGAGACCTCTGGATTCGACTATCTAGCACTGGGCCATGTACACGTTTGGGACACATTTGAATTTGGTGATGTCATCGCATGCTATTCGGGATCACCGGTCGAAGCTTTTGCTTCGAGCCATGGCGGTTACTACGCACATGTGGAACTTGATCCCGAACGAGGCGTCACTGTGACGAAGAATAGACTGCAATCGAAGGTCGGGCATCCACAAGTTACGCATGGGGTTTTCTTCTAGCTAGCTACTGATGGCAGGATCACTGCAATCTCGTTGTTACGTTAAGACACACCTTCACCATTGACCGTAAGTACTCGTTTATGACGTCTTCCCGAATAGCGTTGAGCCACAAGTAATGTCCCAACTTACGAGCGTTCTGCGAAAGCTATCTGCAATTCAGTATTAATAGTCAACTGTAAAAATACTTAGGTACTGCGTCTTAGTTAGGCGAGCAGAAGGGTATGAAAGTTTTCGCTCAAGCCAAATTGCAGAGCGAACGAGTAGACCCCGACACCTCTCTTCAACCTATAGAAACCTATAGAAAAAATCGTAGTTTCAGTGTCGATTCGCCGTCACCTACCCGCGTACGCTGAGTTTTTTCGTTCCCATAGCGCATAGAGAACGAGCAAGAGAGTGAAAGCACTTTTTAACGTAGTCCGATCGGCTGTGCTAAACCCACCCGACCCAAATCATATTTGACGCCGAGGATCTGCTGCTGTGTGATTGCAGACCTACCCGACAATGTTCAAATCAAGGTCTAATATATAGGCGACGTTATTGTCGTACAACGATCCAATTTCACGAACTTGATATCGTACGCGAGCACGCTTCAAACCGTTGCTAAACACTGCGCGTATCTAGGCAATGCTTTCCTATTCCTACTTCTTGCGAGTTGTGGTAGTGGGGATTCCTCGCCGCAATCCATCACGTCACCACCCTCAGTACCTGAACCTGAAGCTTCACCTCGTGAAGGACTCTGGTTTGAAAGAGACCCATCTACTTTTTGGTATCGAGCGATTGAAGAATCTGCCGCAGGTTTAGTTGGAGGTGGGGTCGCCGCCGCCGACTATGACAACGATGGCGATATCGACTTCTACGTCGTCGGCGGTGAGATCGATCCGAGCCATCTATACGAAAATAAAGGCAATGGAACGTTCGTTGAACGAGCCGTTCTCGTAGGACTAGCTATAGACGGATGGTACAGTGGTCCTGCATTTGGTGATATCGATTCAGATGGCGATCTAGATCTCTTTGTCAGTGGGATCGATGACACCGAACCGCGTCTTTTCGAAAATCGTATGAAAGATTCGATCGGCCGGTTTGTGGATATTACGGCTGAGTCCGGTCTCGACATAACCGCTCGAAACACGGTATCCGCGACGTTCTACGACTATGACAATGACGGTTGGCTTGATCTAGCCACGACGCACTGGAATAGCCTCAACCCGGGTGCAGATACACAAACCTTGTGGCGAAATACTGGCAACGGAAGATTCATTGCGGCGACCCTATCGAGTGGTCTTAGTGGCGCATTACTTGAAGGAGATATCGACTTCACCTTCACCGCGAACTTCACAGACCTCGACAATGACGGTGATGGTGATCTTCTAATGGCGGCTGACTATGACGAGAGTCAAGTTCTTCGCAACAACGGTGACGGAACATTTTCAAACATCACCGACAAGCGAATCATCATCGATCAAGCAGGTATGGGTGCAGCGGTCGGTGATTTCGATAACGACGGCGACATGGACTGGTTCGTTACATCGATCTACAACATAGATGAAAACGGGACTTACTTCGGTAACCGCATGTATCAGAACGATGGAAGCGGTGTATTTGCCGATGTGACTATAGGGGTCGCTGACGGAGGATGGGGTTGGGGTGCTTGTGCCGCCGACTTCGATAACGATGGCGCTTTAGATATAGCCCAAACGAATGGTTGGCTCGTCGAGGGACGATGGGACTACAGTGCGGACAACGTTCGATTTTTCCATAACATCGATCCATCAAATCTTCGGTTTGAAGAACGTGCCATCGATATTGGTTTCAACAACGTCTCGCAAGGTCGAGGAATTGCTTGTTTTGACATGAATCGCGATGGGAAACAAGACATAGTGCTAACGAATAACGCCGCAGACAACGTGGTCGTTTTTCGCAATAGGACAAGAAACACCAATCACTATGTTTCGATCCGGCTAAACGGTCGGTATCCAAATCATTTCGGTGTAGGTTCCAGAGTCATCGCCACAACCGAAGCGCTCTCTCAGATAAGAGAGCTCGGCGGATCGAACAATTACGCGTCACATAATCCATACGAGGTCCACTTCGGGTTAGGCAACGAAACTCGCGTCGATATTCGAGTGATTTGGCCCGACGGTGCTGAAAGCGAAGTGCTCCAAGCGCCGGTCGATCGTCTCATCACGATTGATCAGCCACCGCCAGTTAATCGTCTCTCCGTGTCACGCGGGGTTGGTGGCGGAACTTACGCCGCCGGTGAGTCCGTCAGAATCGAAGCAGGACCCTCCGAAGAAGGCTACTACTTTTCACATTGGCGGAGTGACAATGGTGGTTCGTTTACGAATGCATTTGCGCCTTCGACGTATTTCACGATGCCTCAAGGTAGTGTGACCGTCGTAGCAAACTATCTGCCGGGTGTAGCTGCTGACGCTTCTGTATCTGTTGCACGTCGTTGGAACGAAGTACTACTAGAAGCTATCCGAAATGATTACGCCAGACCAACGGTTCATGCACGCAACCTCTTCCACTTTTCCGCAGCCGTCTACGATGCGTGGACGCTCTATGACACCACAGCAACACCTTGGTTGTTCGGTAAAGAACGATCTGGCTATTTTTGTCGATCGGACACGATTGAGCCAATCGCGGATCTGAGGCGCGCAAGGGAGGAAGCGATTAGTCACGCCGCAAAGATGCTCCTCAAGCACAGATTTGCACAATCGCCTGGCGCAGCACAAACGCTACGCGATATCAACACGCTGATGCAGTTTTTAGGTTTCGACGTCGAAGACGATGAATTGGAGAACGGTTCCCCCTCTGCTTTAGGCCGACTTATCGGTCGTTGCTTTATCGAGTTTGGCTTTGTCGATGGAGCTAATGAAGAGCAAGACTATGGAAATAAAAACTACACACCAGTCAATCAACCACTAAAACCGCACGAGCCAGGTAATCCTTCGATCACCGATTTGAATCGGTGGCAACCACTATCCCTACGCGAATTCGTCGACCAAGCTGGGAATCCGAGCGGTTCGACACCAAGTTTTTTAAGTCCCGAGTGGGGGAGCGTAGTACCGTTCGCGCTGTCAGGTGACGATCTCAAAATATATCAACGCGACGGGCATGACTACTGGGTGTATCACGACCCGGGACGGCCGCCGATGATCGACGGTGAAGGTAGCGCGAATTACAAATGGTCACATTCATTAGTCGCGATTTGGTCCTCTCATTTAGATCCGAGTGATGGCGTACTTTGGGATATCTCACCCGCTTCGATCGGAAATATCGACGAATATCCATCAAGATTTGAAGACCACAGGAATTTCTTTAAAACTGACGGAGGAGACGGCAGCAGAGGTTATGTCGAAAACCCTATAACACGTGAAGCGTACAACGCTCAATTGGTACCGCGCGGTGACTATACGCGAGCGCTCGCGGAATTCTGGGCCGACGGTCCAGACTCGGAGACTCCACCGGGGCACTGGTTCGTGATACTAAACGAAGTGAACGATCACCCATTGTTAACAAGACGGTTCCAAGGCCAAGGCGAACCACTCAGCCTCCTTGAATGGGATGTGAAGGCTTACTTTACGTTAGGTGGCGCAATGCACGACGCCGCAATAACCGCTTGGGGGATCAAAGGGTGGTATGACTATGTAAGACCGATTTCCGCTATACGCGCAATGGCGGACCGAGGTCAGAGTAGCGATCCAAATCTAGAGTCGTTTCACGAACTTGGCATCCCTCTAAGCAAAGACTTCATCGAATTAGTCAGCGCCGCCGATCCACTAGCGGGTGAAAATGGCGAACACGTCGGAAAAATCAAGCTGCTTGCGTGGCGCAACCCAGAGAGTATCGAAGATCCTGCGACAGATGTTGCGGGTGTTGGATGGATTCTCGCCGAAAATTGGTGGCCGTACCAGCGACCTACTTTCGTGACGCCGCCCTTTGCAGGATATGTGTCAGGCCATTCAACGTACTCGAGAGCCGCTGCCGAAGTGTTGTCCGCAATTACAGGGAGTGCATTTTTCCCAGGCGGTATGAGCGATTTTCAGATTAAGGCAGGAGAGTTTCTGGTATTTGAGGACGGTCCGTCAGTGGATTTAGTCCTTCAATGGGCGACGTATCGAGACGCTGCCGACCAGTGCAGCCTGTCGAGAATTTGGGGAGGAATTCACCCGCCAGCGGATGACCTGCCCGGGCGTCAAATTGGTTTTGAAGTCGGAAACGATGCGTTTAACGCTGCACTTGGCTTCTTCAGCGGCGAATTAGAGTGAGTCCTAAGAAATCGACATACGGCGGACTAGTATCCGTAAAAGACTTCACTCGAAAACTGCTCGACACAGACAATACCGAAATAAGGAAACTTCTCAGCCCCGAAGGTTATTCTTAACCGTCAAAGGAGGTCAGATCTTAATACGCGATCTGATCACTAGACGCTTCGCTGAGACGAAGCTGAAACATCAAAGACATTTTGAGTACGACAAGAACAAACGAGGTAGTCAAATGGCACACGATCTAGTAATACGTGACGGCGTGATCGTCGATGGATTAGGAAACGAGCCATTTCGTGGTGATGTTGCAATCGATGGCGACAAGATTTCCGAAATAGGCAAGGTTCCGTCGCGTGGAACGAAAGAGATCAACGCTGACGACAACCTTGTGACACCAGGTTTCGTCGACATTCACACACACCTTGATGCCCAATTTGGATGGGATCCGCTAGGCACGTCATCCTGCTATCACGGCATTACTTCGGTTGTACTCGGGAACTGCGGCGTCACGTTCGCACCATGCAAGCCAAAGGATCGGGAGTACTTAGCGGAATTGATGGAATCGGTCGAGGACATTCCGCGGGAGTCTATTCTCGAAGGCTTGACCTGGGATTGGGAAACCTACGGGGAGTATCTAGAGGCGTTGGATCGCCTACCCAAAGGTATCAATGTCGGAGGCATGGTTGGTCACTGCGCGGTTCGATACGCCGCGATGGGAGAACGAAGTCTAGACGAAACTCCTGCCGGAGGCGACGATATTGAGCGCATGTGTGAGCTCGTCGATGAAGCGATCAGCTCAGGCGCACTTGGGTTCTCGACGTCGCGTACATTTCTTCATAGAGTTCCCGATGGACGTCCGGTGCCGGGTACATATGCTCAGCCCGAAGAACTACTAGCTATTGGACGAGTCCTAGGTAAGTACCAACGCGGCGTGTTCGAAGCTGCCGCGCGCCTCGGCGAGCGAGATGCACCAGACTTGCCGAACACCCGGAAAGAAGTTGCATGGATGGGCGAGCTTTCGCGCGAAAACGGAATAAACGTTACGTTTGGTCTTGCTCACAGCGAACGTCGAGAGACGCTCTACCAATCAGTCGTCGAATTCGCTTCAGAAGAAAATGCCAAAGGCGCACGATTACGCCCGCAGACGACGTCTCGCCCAATTGGAAGTCTCTACAGTCTCCATAACCGAACGATGTTCGACCGATCAGAACCGTGGCGTGACCTCAAGAACAAGAACTTCGGTGCCCGACTTGAAGCGATGCGCGACGCCTATACCCGTGAGCGATTAGTCGAAAGCGTTGACTTTGAACAAATCGATCTCGACTTTGACAGACTATACGTGCTCACACCCAACCGTGTGCGTTATGACATGCAGCCGAAAGACTCGTTGGGGCACATCGCACGAGAACGACAAGAATCAGTGGTCGAAGCTTTCATTAATCTCAATCTGGAAACTAATGGCCGAGTGGTCTTCTACTACGCATTCCTTAACCAACGCCTGGATCCGATCGAGTACATGATGAACCAGCCGGTAGTTGCAATGGGTTTAGCCGACTCTGGTGCACACGTTGGACAGATCATGGATGCGAGCCAACCAACATGGTTGTTGTCGTACTGGGTACGCGAACGACAAATGCTCACGATTGAAGACGCCATTCGACGCTGGACTTCCGATACCGCGAATCTATTTGGGATCAAGAACCGCGGCCGTCTAGAGGTTGGGGCGTGTGCGGATCTAAACGTCATCGATCTAGAAAATCTAGGAATGGACGTACCAACATACCAGTACGACTTCCCAGGTGGCGCGGGTAGATATGTCCAACGAGCCCAAGGATTCAAATATACGATCGTGAATGGCAAGCACTTTCTGACGGACGGAGTTCACACAGGTGAGCTCGCCGGTGTCACTCTGCGAAGCTAGACTGAGGTATCTTCGATATGAGTCGAGAACTTTCCGCAGAACAGAAGCAATCCCTTTACGATGATGGCTACGTGATCGTTAGAGGTGCAGTCGAAGATCAGCTTGTTGACGCTGCGCTCGACTGCATTAATAGTTCAGAACGACCCAACATCATGGGGACGCATTCCGCGTTCACGAAACTGGTCAACGCATCTTCGGTCACGCCCATCATGCATGAAGCGATGGGCTATTTTGACCCACCCAAGGTGTGCCAAGTCGGTGTTCGCCCAGTAGGCAAACCTACTGATCGATTCAACAATCTCGGTTATCACGAACGCGATATGCCTTACTTCGCATCAGAGTCACACGTGGACGGCAGTATGACGATCGCCGTACCTCAGGAGGTTCAAGAAGGTTCCGACGAGGAGATATACAGACGTTACATAGCGTCCGGTCCTAACGGTGATCTAGGGAGAAGCCCGGATGTCATCGGTCACAACATGGTGCCAATGTTTCAAGACCCAGAAATGACCTTGGGACTTGGGAGCTTCACTGCATTCGTATTCGTGTGTTTGAACGATCAAACCGTCGAAGGTCGAGGCCAGACTTCACTGTTAAGAGGTTCACATCACGAAGTTGAGAAGTTCTTTCGGTGGCAGCGTGATACCAACAATCATTTGGGCGTCGAAGGTCCAGGTTGGCCTCGACTAGACCACGATGTACCGAATCGGTGCGGACTGGTTTATCTACCTCAAGCCGTTCGAGATAAATTCATCACTGATGATGCTGAATCCACACCCGACGGCAAAAAATGGCCTCGGCCCACACAAATTCTTATGGAACCCGGCGACGCATGCATCGCGATGTACCAAATCCCCCACTCCGGTACACGCAATGAATTAGGCACAGAATCGCGCAAGAGCATCATCTTCCGGCTGCGCAATAAAAGTCGTCAACCTGACAAGATGGTGAATGGCATAACCGACCACCCAGATCGAGGTCAACGCGGTGAGTGGCTCGAATTTGAACCTGGCAATAACCCTTGGGAGCGCTCGAAATATGCCATGTGCAATATGTGGCACGAATGGCACGGGATGCGTGACACTGTCGCACAAAATGCCGCACGTAACACAAGTAACTTAGCGAATTAATGTGTGTGCGGCATGGCCGCGCATCAATTCAACTATCCGCTAGCGTGTATCACCACGCGCGAATGCCACTATGCTGACCGCTGTTTCGCGTGCGATATCTGGAGCCGTCAAGGGAAATACCTCAGTACCGTGCGTCGTGCCCATAACCTGTCGACAGAACGCACGAACGCCAGCACTAAGAAGCAAACGGTAAAAGTTAATCCCTTCGTCTCTAAGCGGGTCGCACTCGTTCACACTGATCATCGTCGGCGGTAAGCCTTTAACGTCCGACTCAGTCGCGAAACTCGGCCACGCGAGCGGGTTCTTCTTGTTGTACTCCTCTATCCCATAAGCTATCGCGCCACGGTTGTTGTGCAGATCGAGCATGATCCCGTTGTTCTCGACGGAAGACGGACTCTCGTCAAGCGGCCATACACCGGCGATATACGGGCATAGTGCATATAGCCCTTTGATACGATCGATATCACCATCCTTGAGAAGGCGCATGCCAGTCGCTAGCGTCAGATTACCACCACCACTCTCACCTGCAACGATGATGTTTTCCGCGTCGAAGTTCAACTCATTCGCGAGATCCGGTAGCTGACGGAGAACCGAAACACAATCGTTCAATCCCGCTGGATATGGCGCAATTTCGGGTACAGACGACGCCATCAAGCAATTGCGAAAATCGATCATGACCACGACAACACCATGCGCAGCGATGATCTTCCCCCAAGCGCGATAGTTTCCGTAAAAACAAGACATCGTCTGCATACCGCCACCATGTATGTAGTAAATACAAGGCAGTGTGTCACTCGTGTCAGGTCGAATAACCTGTAAATTAACTGTATTGCCGTCGGGTTGTGAAATTGCCGTTCGCATTTCAACGTTCAAGCCACTTTGAGGAGCAGTCGGCTCTGAATCCACTGCTTCGAATATGCTCTCGAGCTCGGCGGCGCGAGCAAGCCCAGCCGGTGAATTCGCTTGTTCTACCAGTTCGTCACGGCTCGTGGCATCACCAGGGTTCGGTACGGCGGGCATTGCCAAGAGCATTTGCTTAAGTCGCGGATCAATTCGTGGGTCTTCAGCAATATTGGGCATCTAAGTTCCTTTCGACTTATGGCATGGACAAACGAGAATGCGCAATCATATTGAGTAATAAGCAGCACTAATGTGTGAGCAAACACAGACTGGTATAAAGCTCGACTTATCCATACTGCTGACGAATATCAGGGTAGCTTCATCGAAATGACAGGTTTAGCCAAAGAGCTTCTCTCACCGGCTATGGGGGTTCGGGTCGATGGTCTCGACCTCAAAAGCGCGAATGACGCGGTTGTAGGCGAGCTACGCAGCTTATTGAATAAGCACCATCTGGTCTGCGTGAGCCAGCAAGACCTTCACGAGGAAGAACAGCAATCGTTTGGCATGCTCTGGGGTGAACTGCTCACCCATCCCGCCGCTATGAAGCGCAGTAATCCATACGTGCAGATACTCGCTGGGGATGGTCGAGCCAAAAATCGCGCATTTGGTGCTTGGCATTCAGACATGACGTGGCACCCAACGCCACCATGGATTACGATGCTGCATGCCCGAACGATTCCCGGTTTCGGTGGCGACACCGGTTATGCGAATCAGCATCTAGCGTGGGAGTATCTGGACCAAGCGCGGAAAGACCAGCGCCGTTCCCATCGTCGCTATCTACCTTCAGCTGAGCAACTACTCGAATTGCGTGCAAACCACACTGGTAAAGGATTCGGTCCCAACGTTCCCGATTCGATTCACCCTGTCATCAGAACCCACAACGAGAATGGAAAACAAGCACTTTACGTTAACCCGGAATTCACTACCCATATCGTCGATATACCCGAAGAGGAATCAAGGAGTACGCTATTTCCGCTTTGGATTCACGCGATTACTGAAGAGTTTTGCTATCGTCACCGATGGCGCGAAGGCGACTTAGTAATCTGGGACAACCGTTCGGTGATGCACACCGCGATACTTGACTATGACAAGCCAAGAGCGATGCAAAGAGTAGTTGTCAAAGGCGACAAACCAACGTAAATTGCCCCGACTTCTCTTCCAAATCACCGTCATGTGCTTGAGCGTATCGCTTGCGTCCTGTGGTGAGAGCAATGCCATTGGTGATCTTGAGTCGAAGTATCCAATCGAGATTGAAAGCTGTGTGTGCCGTTTTCTCGCATTCGAGGCAGACAGCTACTCGGGACTACCATACGACGAAATGCTCTCTCAGTGTAATACGACGACACGTAACGGACACCCTAGTCTACCTCCGGATATCGAAAGTAATCCCTCATTGGATACGTTGCGGTGTCCTGAATCTGTCGAGGACTGGCAAGAAACCGTTGCAGAAGAGCGTGCTCAACAAGCGTCGAATCGACAAAACTACAAAGAACTAACTCAAACAAAAGACGAGCCAACACCATGATCGATCACGAGTTTTCCGTTACTCAATTCAAAGTAGAAGGTCACGTCGCTCGGATAACGTTGAATCGCCCAGAGGCTATGAATTCACTGAATCCCGAAATTCGATGGGAGCTCTCGCAACGGTGGGATACCGTCGAAGCAGATCCTGATATCTGGGTAGCCATCGTTACTGGCGCGGGTGAACGGGCGTTTTGTGCGGGCGCAGATCTGAAACACCGATCACGCGAACGCGATGCGACTCCTGAATTGCGCGAGAAATGGCAACGCATGAATGCTGAAACGAAATCACTCCACGAACGATGGTATTACCCTAAACCAATCATCGCCGCGGTAAACGGATTCGCACTCGGTGGAGGGTTAGAGCTGGCGATGTCATGCGACATCATCGTGGCAGCCGAACATGCCGAGCTCGGTTTACCTGAGCCGAGACGCGGTTTAATCGCAGGAGCCGCAGGTGTCCATAGGCTACCGCGTCAAATCGGCTTGAAAGTTGCAATGGGGTATATGCTTACTGGTCGCCATATGTCGGCGCAGCGAGCGTATGAACTCGGCCTCGTAAATGAAGTGGTTCCCTCAGCTAAACTTCACGAAACGGTAGACGCCTACGTCGAAGATATGCTTAAGTGTGCACCGTTATCGGTTCGTGCGACCAAAGAGGCAACGATGAGAGGCTTGGATATGCCGCTGGCTCAGGCGTACTACACTCCCTATGAATGGGAGAGTCGACGTGCAAAATCGCAGGATGCAATCGAAGGTCCGCGGGCATTCGCGGAGAAACGAATGCCAGATTGGAAGGGAGAATGATGGGAAACGAACGCTTGACTGCTCTATCCGATATTAGTGCTTACTGCGCCGGCGGAACCGAACGTGCTCTCAAACTCGGTAATCGTGGTCCTCTTCTGTTCGATAACGCTGGCAACGTTGCCAAACACATCCTCGAGACATATCACAAAGTCGGTTTCTATGTGTTCGAGCAGGCGATTTCGCCAACGGAGATCGATGATATTCGAGCAGAGTTCAACCATGTGCTCTCGCGAGCCCCAGTCGATTCCAAAGCAACCGAGGATGCTGACGGCAATCCTGCCATCGGTCAGGAATTCAAATATCGATCGTTCCAATATGCAAGACCCCTATCCGATCCGTACGGTGGCACTGACGCAGCAAATGGTCGATATGAAGCGAAGATGAGCGAGCCATCACCTGCAGAAGATGCACCGGGTGAAACGATCTTTTTCATTTCAGGTATGTGTCAACTCATGGATTCGTGCTTGCGCCATTACGGTAATCCGCGACTACTCAAGGTCGCGGAAGCGTTGAACGGTCCTGATTTCACACCGTTCACGGACGGTATTTGGATTAAAGAGCCAGAACTGGGCACGTCGGTCGCCTGGCATCAGGACGGAACAACCCTTTGGCAACGATCCGACTGGCACGAGGACATTCATGGATTCAATTTCATGACGCAGCTCTACGACACGACTGCGGAGAATGCGCTATGGGTTGTGCCAGGCTCACATAAACTGGGCAAAATCGACATTCGGAAGCGTGTCGCTGACGCGGGTACAGACCGACTCCCCGAAGCGACACCGATGCTTTGTAAAGCGGGCGATGTGGCGATCTGCAATCGCCAAGTGCTTCACGGTAGCTTCGCGAATACCTCGTCGCAACGACGGGTCACCGTAGTCCATGGGTTTCATATGCGAGATTCGGTCTTGGGCGCCGAAACGTCGTTTCCTGCCGGCACTTCGCTTCGCTATGACGAGGAACGTGTGCATCGCAGTTCAAGGCTTATTCCATTGGCAATCGACGCTCGCCGCCAGCATTTCACGGACGAAGATCCTTACGTCTATGAACCGCTAGATGCTGAAGTCGAGCAAAATCGATTTAACGATGAGACGCGAGAAACGTTGCTAAAGAACTACAACATGTACTCACTGGGCCTTTGAACGTACACCCTCCAACCCTATCCACATAAGCAACGTGTACCCAGATCCTAGAAGAACGAATGTCGACGTTTGCATTCACTGACGAACAGCTTCAGCTCCGCGAATCAGTTCGCCGATACCTGACTGACCACGCAACCGTAAGTCGAACGAGAGAGCTCATGGGCGATTCTGACGGCTTCGATCGACAGTCTTTCCAAGGTCTTTTTAACGAACTTGGCATCGGAGGCGTCCACCTACCGGAAGAGTATGGTGGCGCGGGTCTCAGCTACGTCGAATTGTGTGTCGTACTCGAAGAGATGGGGCGGGCCTTGTACCCCTCGCCTTATCTGTCTTCCAACGTGCTCGCAGCAAACGCTTTGCTACTGACAGGTACCACCGAACAAAAGGCAGAGCTCTTGCCTTTGATTGCTTCAGGTGCGAGGCTCGCGACCGTTGCGCTGTACGAGGATAGCAACCGATCAGATGTTGCGAATATCGAACAAATTGTCGTTGGCGGATCGTTTACGGGTACCAAATCCTTTGTTCTCGACGCCACTGTTGCTGAGTGTTTCGTCGTCGTTGCACGAGAAGGATCCGATCGCCATAACGCGCCACGATTCTGGCTTGCAGATAGCAACGATCCGGGTATCAAATGTAGCGCGACAGAGTCCATTGACTCAACGCGCCGAATTGGTAGCGTTTCGTTTGATAACGTCAGCGTCGAACGCCTTGGCGAAGCTGAACGAGACCTTACGAGATTTGACAAATTCGTCGATTTAGCATCGGTCGCGCTAGCGAACGAGATGGTCGGTGGTGCACAATGGCTACTCGAGAGTTCTGTCGAATACGCGAACAGTCGCGTCCAGTTCGGTCGTCCTATAAGCTCGATGCAAGCCATCAAACACAAGTGCGCCGATCTATTACTCGAAATAGAGCTCGCAAAGTCGGGCGCATACCGTGCTGCACAAGCGGTAGCCGACGACGATCCAGCTCTACCCGTCTACGCAAACATCGCTAAGGCGGCAGCAAACGACGCTTACATGAAATCTGCAGCTGATGCGATTCAAATCCATGGAGGGATTGGATTCACCTGGGATAACGACACCCACCTTTGGTTCAAGCGTGCGAAGAGTTCCCAGGTGTTACTTGGTACATCCGAGATACATCGCGACCAGCTGCTTGAGCGTATCGATTTTCTAGAGGCGGACTAGCTGAACAATGGAATGGAGTGAAACAGCGGTCAGGGATGAACTTCGATCGTTTCTTGAGGAGAACTGGGACCCGAACGCTGAGTTGCTCGATTGGCGGAACAAGCTCGTTGATTCTGGTTGGGGCATGCCCAGCTGGCCAGAACGCTGGTTTGGTCGAGATATGCCTCAGAGCTTGCTTAGTGTCGTCGCTGAAGAATTCGCTCGAATCGGTGCAGTCTCTGTCGCACGAACCGGCATTCGATTACTCGCGGCAGAAACCTTGCTCGCACACGGTAATGACGCGCAGCGCGAACGTTATCTACGAAAGATCCTGACCGGAGAAGAGACTTGGTGTCAATTGTTCAGCGAACCGGGAAGTGGCTCTGATCTCGCAGGCTCTACGACGCGTGCGGAGCTCGTCGGAGACGACTGGATCATCAATGGACAAAAGGTGTGGACCACATCTGCTCATCACGCGGATTTCGGTTTGTTGTTGGCACGGCATGATTGGGACGTACCCAAACACCAAGGATTGTCGTATTTCATCCTCGATTTTCACCAGGAAGGCGTTGAAGTACATCCTCTAAAGCAGATGAACGGACACGCATCGTTCAATCAAGTGTTCTTTAACAATGCGAAGGTTTCGCGTAGCGACCAAGTCGGCGAAAACGGCGACGGTTGGCAGATTGCGATGACGACTCTCATGCATGAACGGCGTAATGCCGGCAACATATTTGTCGAAGCGAGGCGTCGCGGGGATTTCAAAGGGTCTATCTACGAACAGGAAGCCGAAGAGAACAAAATCTTGCTGGAACCATATACCTGGTATCCACAACGCGCTGGACGTGTAGATCTTGTCTTACCGCGTGCGAAAGCCACGGGTGCTATCAGAGACCCTGTCGCAAGACAAGAAATCGCCAAGCTGATGATCATGTCACGTTGTGCCGAGTGGACGGCCCTCCGTGCCCGAGCAGCTCAACAACAAGGTCAACCGCAAGGACCCGAGGGTTCGCTTGGCAAGCTGGCAGGTAGCAACATCGCTCGTCAAGCAGCCACGGTCCATACCTTGATTTCCGGCGTTGACGCAATGACCGCAGGAGAGGAAAGCCCAGAATCTGGCATTGTCGCGGAAATTTTGCTCTCGGTCCCAGCGATATCGATTGCAGGTGGTACCGATGAAATTCAACGCAACATCATTAGCGAGCGTGTTTTAGGAATGCAAAAGGAACCACGTATGGATACCGGTCCCTTTAAGGATGTACGAAAGAGCTAGTTAGTTTGCTAACTTCTGGTCAACTAATCGGTGGTTCGAAGAACATCGACGTGCGACCACCATCGACAACCAAATCGTGACAGTTGACGTAACTTCCGGCATCACTCGCCAAAAACAGCGCGGCTTCCGCAATATCCATCGCGAGACCACTTCGAGGCATGGGTGTTGCTCGCGCGAGATTTCCTCGCAGCTTCTTCATCTTACGCTCATTCTCTGAGTCTGGCAACGTGTTTGCGCGTGCAGAGCCACCCCAGAAGATAGGCGTCGCGATCGCGCCGGGTGAGATGGTGTTCACACGTATCTTGTGAGGTCCGAGTTCTACCCCAGCCATTCTCGTGTAATGAGTAACCGCCGCCTTTAGTACCGAATAGAGTATGTTGCCTTGGCGATATCGCAGGCCTGCAACGCTAGAGTTATTGATGATGGAGCCACCACCACTCGCAATCATCGGTTCAACCGCATGACGCGTCGTGAGCATTACACTGCTAAGCAGGAGCTTTACGCCATAGTCAATTTGCTCGCTTGAGATGTTGGTGACGTCCCCAGCCGTTGGTCCTCCCGCGTTGTTGAACAGGACGTCGAGGCGACCGAACGTACTCGTGGTGAAATCGAGCGTGCGCTTGATGTCCGCTTCGACACTCACATCCGCATGTTGATAGACTACTTGGTCGCCAAGTGAATCGGCGAGATTCGATCCTTTTTCCTCCGATCGGCCCGTTATAACGACCTGCGCGCCTTCTCGCGAAAACAGTTCTGCTGTCGCAGCACCGATCCCACTTGTGCCGCCTGAAATGTAGGCGACCTTTCCGTCAAGTTTTCCCGACACGGATAGATTAAGCGGGTAGTTCGATGGTCGCGGTACCCTGAACCCGCGTCTCGTTCGCTTCGTTAGTGATCGTGATGTCGATCTCAACCTGTTTGAGGTCTTCCTCTATATTGGTCACAACACCGGTGATCGTGTGCGGTTGATCGACTAATACTGGGGCACGAAAAATCGTGTCAATCACCTTGATCTGAGCCGACGGTGCCCATCGATGAATCATTGCGCCAAGGAAGCCTTGACTCATGACGCCAGGAATAATCGCGCCTGGGAAGCCTTCTTTTCGCGCTGCTTCATGATCGGTAAATCTACCGCCACCCCACCCGACGTACTTTCCAAAGCGTCGAACGTTATCGAGGCTTGTATCAGGATCGAATGCTGGTAGCTCGACGCCAAATTCAACTTCAGAGATTTTTGCAATTTGATCAGCCACTGGGACGCTCCCTAATCACGGTTCGTGTATCGGCATTCGCGACGTGAGTTCCATCTTCCGAATACAGCTCCATCCGCGTGACAAGAAACACCATACGCCCCGAGCGCCCTGTCTTGGTATATATGTCGTGAAGGTGCGATTTGCCGGTAAGCGTCATGTTGTCTCTAATCGGAGCCAACCATTCAACCGCCTTCCCGGCATCCATACCGACTCCGTTCAGTTGCGGGAAATCCTCAGGTAGATTTCGGCGACCCACCAATGTCGCGACGAACGTTGGCGGTGCTTGAAAGTCCTCGTGAGTCGGGTCAGTGAACTTCTGATCTAGTTCGCCGCATGCCTTTGCATATTCGGCGAAGCGGATGCCATCGATCTCAAGTTTTACCTCATCAAATTCTCGATTGAGGAACTGATCACGCATGACTTGGATGTCGTCGTCCAAGAAAAACCCCTGCTTTTGGCGTTAAAGTGGAGCGCGAAATTATCTAAAAACGTTTGGAGCAGAACCGGTAACGACTACCAAGCGTTATTGCGGATAGATCGTAGGAAGCTCCGCTTCATTGTCCAATACGTCGCCGATCGTCAGCGACGCGATGTAATTGTCTGAGAGGATGTTCTTTTTACCGTTGAATCTGACACCATGAGGCATGTATGCACATGTCATTGCACGTCGATAGGTCGACGTCATGTTGCATCCTGCGCCATGTGCAACCATACCGTCGATATAGATCGCATCGCCGGCTTTGGCCGGAACAGCAACTGGTTCGATTGCCGCTAACTCGGGGTATTGGGTGGCTAGTTCGCCCATATTCACGCCAATCGGCGCGTGCTCATAGTCCGTCAAACATTGAGACCTTGGTAACACATACAGGCAACCGTTGTCAGGAGTCGCGTCGTCCAGTGCGACCCAAATGCTGATTGCTTGGGTGGAATCGAAACTCCAGAATGGCACGTCGCGATGAAAAGCCGTTGCGTTTGCGAGTGGTTCCTTAATCAATGCTTGGTCATGCCACATGTGAATTCGATCTAGACCCGCCAACGTCGCTGCTAACTCACCCAGTCGCGGATCGTGCATGAGTTCGTGTACTTCGACATGAGTCCTCGACAACAACATTAACTGGAGGAACACATTCGAATACGGATTTTCCCGATGACCAGCAGGTTGTCCACGCAACGGATGGCCAATTCGATCTTCAACCGCAGCGGTGATGACCTTCTGCCAATGTCTTAATTCAGTCTGATCAAGAAAAGCTGTGACGTGCAGATAACCGAGGTCCCGATAACTATCGATCTCCTCAGGCGTGAACCCTGTACGCATCGCTTATTGCGGTTTAGGTCCAGCGACTGTTACGCGTTCCATCAGCCGCTCGTGCTCGCCGTAGTCCGGAACGCCGCAGTGTTGAACCGAACGGTTATCCCAAAATGCGATCGAATTAGCTTCCCAGCGAAAGCGGCACTGGTACCGAGGAGTATCGGCGAGTCTATATATCCCGCGCAATAACTCCGCTGACTCTTCTTTGTCCACACCGTCGATTCTTGAGGTAAAGTCAGCATTGACATAAAGCGACTTTCTCCCACTTATAGGATGCGTACGCACCACGGGATGTTTCACCTCAGGCCATTCCTCTCGGTACTTCTCTATTCGTTGCTGCGGTACGCCTCGGTGAATCATGCCACGGCGATGAACCAAGTGGTCATGAATTGCATGGAGATCGTTTAGCTTCGCTTTCATATCTGATGACAGACCCGCATACGCAGATTCCATATCCGCGAAGACCGTATCGCCGCCATATTTGGGTGCAACGCGGCAGTACAGAATCGATCCCAGGGGCGTCTCATCGCGCCAACTCTCATCAGAATGCCATCTAGGTGCGGCACCACGAAGGACCATGACTTTGCGATAGCCTTCCTTGCTGGGCGACCAAGGATGGACATCCAACACTTCCCCAAAACACTCGCCAAACGCTATATGCTGGTCACTCGTGAGATTCTGGTCGCGGAAAAACAGAACCTTGTGTTCAACCAGCTGTGCACTAATCCATTCGTAAATGGAGTCATCGGATATCGTCGCAAGATCCAAGTTATGGACTTGTGCGCCAAGCGTACCGGTAAGGCGTTCTACAGTTGGTGCCTCCGACATTCGACCTTCCTTGGATCACGTTCGCAAGATCTGAGAAGTGTCAATTGTGCAGACTACAATCCGGGTAGCGCGCTTCAACCGAGACGCTAAATCCCCGTCTGCGTGACTTGATCGCGAGTAAGTGCTGGCGCTTAGTACGCGCGGATTCCGTCAAACCATGTAGCTAATCGAAGCGCACTTTACGCGCATACACGTTGCCCGTGTCGCCGTAGTGAGCAATAAAGTAAACACCACCTTCAGGTCCGTCTTGAGTGTGGTACAAGAGACCACCTTCCGAACAACCGTTTGCACGGTCATCGCATTCGAATACCCATCGCGAAACAGGTTCGTCGGAATCCGAATCAGAATCGTCATCTGAATCGTCCTGTGCTTGCACGTTAACGATAAAAAAGCCCAGGATCAGAGCCGCGATTATTGAAAGAAGAATCTGTGGCTGCCATTCACGCTTGAGCACCATCGATACACCTCGGTTTCATTCCAAGTGATGCGAATGACAACAACGATGAATCGTGGCTAGCCATTCACTTTGACTTTAGACCACTCAGCTAACGCGTTATCTCAACCACACTTCAAGAAAATATCGAACAACAAGAGGCGGTTATCAGGTACTCCAATTCCGTAGTTCTAAAATCCGAATTCGCTTTACTCAGGGGATGGAGTGTTGAGCAAGCAAGAAGAACGGGTCGACGTAGTCATCATTGGCTCGGGTGCCTCCGGCGCAGCAGCAGCGTGGAGTCTTGCCGAAACTCGCATGAAGATTCTTTGCCTCGAACAAGGTGAGTGGACAAAGCCCAATGAGTACCCAAGTACAACACGGGATTGGGAAGCTCGACACTTTACCGAATTTAGTATTAGTCCAAATCGGCGAGCACGTAAAACCGACTACCCCATTAACGATCGCAACTCACCGATAGCAATTGCCAACTTCAATGGTGTGGGCGGCGGAACGATCCTCTATAACGCTCATTTCCCGCGCTTCCATCCATCAGATTTCCGAGTACGAACACTTGACGGAGTCGCCGACGACTGGCCAATCGACTATGAAACGCTCGAACCCTACTACGACGAAAATGATCGGATGATGGGGGTAAGCGGGCTTGCAGGCGACCCCGCTTATCCTCCAAAACTCGAGTTAATGAAACCTGTCCCGCTCGGTAAAGCGGGTCAAGCACTAGGACAGGGTTTTAACGAACTAGGCTGGCACTGGTGGCCCTCGGATGCCGCGGTTGCAACGGAACCTTACGACGGTCGAGCTCAATGCATTAATTTGAGTGCGTGCACCAGCGGTTGCGCTCAAGGTGCGAAGGCCAGTACGGATATCACCTATTGGCCTCACGCGATACGTGCAGGTGTGGAACTACGGACAAACGCTCGCGTAAGTCAGATATTGGTCGACGAGAACGATATGGCGACTGGCGTCGTCTACTTTGACGAAGAAGGCATCGAAAGGTTCCAACCGGCAGAGGTCGTCATGCTAGCGTGCAATGGCGTCGGCACGCCGCGCGTCCTCCTTAACTCGACGTCTAATCGATTTCCCGACGGTCTCGCCAACCGCAGCGGCCTTGTCGGTAAGAACTTGATGTTCCACCCATACTCATCGATTCAGGGCGTATTCGATCGTCCACTAGACGGTTCACATGGACCCGGTGTATGCATTTGGAGTCAAGAGTTCTATGAGACCGACCTAAGTCGTGGGTATGTGAGGGGATTCACATACGAAATCAATCGAGGTCGTGGTCCGGTAGGTACGGCCTACACTGGGGTATTTTCAGGTCGTATCCCATGGGGTGAAGATCACCATCAACACTATCGACGTATGGTTCAACGCATGACAGGCATGGTCGGAATCTGTGAGGACTTGCCAGAAGAGACAAATACCGTCACGATCGACGACGAAATGGTCGATTCAGATGGTATTCCGTGCCCGAGAATAGACTACACGCTCAGCGAAAACTCTCGAAAGATGCTTGATTTTTCCGTTGAACGCGCAACCGAAGTACTGAAAGCCGCGGGGGCATACGACATCCTCACTGAAGCACCTATCGCTGGCGGTGGATGGCATTTGATGGGGACCGCCCGAATGGGTACCGATCCAGAAAGGTCCGTCGTCAATGAATGGGGACGCAGTCACGATGTCAAGAACCTATTTGTTATCGACGGTAGCCTGTTTGTGACCAGTGCAGGGGTTAATCCGACGCGAACCATCGGTGCCTTAGCGCTATACGTAGCTGACTCGATGAAGCAACGGCTCGCAACGCTGTTCGACTAGGAGGCAGACGATGAACGAAGAGATCATTGCTACTGAGAAATTCGATTCTCAACTGCGGCGCACGTTGGTCGCACTGCTGGACACGATGATCCCAGCTAATGACGAGTTTAATGCGCCCAGTGCAGGTACAGATAGCATCGTGAACGATGTTGAACAGAGCATGTCGGACAACACGCCAGTCATGGTGAGCGAGATGCTCAACAGGTTGAACGAGCAGTCGAAAGTACGTTTTGAAGATCTCGACGCACACGCTCGCTGGCAAGCATTTACTGAACTACAGCGTACCGATGGTCATGCGTTACGCGCGCTTGGTGGCATACTGCTACAGTGCTACTACCGAAACGACCAGGTACTTGAGTCCCTTGGGATGGAGGCTAGAGCTCCATTTCCACTCGGAAACGAGGTCGAGCAAGGCGATTGGTCCTTGCTCGACCCAGTCAAAGCACGAGGATCGTTCTACCGCGAGGTATAGCCTCCATCAACAGGTAGCACGATACCGGTAATGAAACTTGCGTCATCGCTTGCCAGAAATGCCGCCGCCGACGCAATTTCTTCCGGTTGACCCATCCGTCCAATGGGGTGAAGACTGACGATATAGTCGTTGAATTCCTGCGACTCACGAACGTTCGCAGTCATATTAGTTTCAATGTAGCCAGGCGCAATCGCGTTCACGCGTACGCCGCTACTGGCATAAGCGAGTGCGAACTGCTTGGTTATCCCAGCGACACCATGCTTTGACGCTATGTACCCAGCTGCTCCCGAGAACGCGCCAGGTTCGATCGTCACATCTCCAATACGTGGACCGACCAGACCCACCAATCCGGCGATTGAGGCAGTGTTAACAATCGCACCGCCAGCATCACTCTGACTCATCAAGTACGCGCCGTGGGTAAGTCCGTTGTAAACCCCGGTCAGATTCACTTCAAGCGTATGAGCCCAATCACCACCTGCGATACCGGCGTTATTGAACAAGATATCGAATCCATCGAACTCCTCTGCAGTGCGATTCATCGCCGCACTGAACGCGTCTTGATCTGTGACGTCCAACTGCATCGCAATCGCTTTGCCCGTACGTTGTTGGATTGTGTTCGCCGTTTCCTGTGCGCCCTCTTCGTTGATGTCTGCACATGCGACCCAAGCGCCCTCTTCTGCGAATCGTTCTGCAGTTGCTCGACCGATCCCACGAGCCGCACCCGTGACAAGCGCTTTACGATCTAGTAAGGCTTTCTCCCTCATTTGGACTTTTTCATACCTGCGACTTCACGATTGGCATGCTTTTCCGAATATGCCCCCCGAAAGTCTCTGAAAGGCCCGTCACGCCACTCGAGTGCGGCTTTCAAACCTTCGTCCCGAACACGACGACCCCACTCAGCAGAAGCCGCACGTTGTGCGCTGAGCGCTTGTATTTCTGTACCTGAGTGTAGCGCTTCACGAATTCCCATTGTTTCGTATTGACGATTTACAGCACGCTTGGAGTACATCAGCATCTCGTTATCGACATGAGCCATCCGAAATGCAAAGTCCTTGATAAAGTCGTCGAGCTCATCCGCAGGCATCGCGTAATTAGCCCATCCGAGACGTTCCATTTCTGAACCAGAGAAAGAATTTCCAATATACGCAAACTCTCTTGCTTTCGCAGGCGGTAAGAACCACGGTGCCCACATCATGTCCATTGTCGTCATCGCTCTAACCGGCGGATAGCCTATCTGTGCATCTTCCGCTACGATTCGAAAATCACATACCGATGCAAGCTCGGTGCCACCTGCGAGACAATATCCGTGGATCTTGCAAACAACCGGTTTCGCGAGTTCCCAAATCGTCCAGTTTGTCATAACGACGTGTCGCGCCCACTGCGTTGCGCCTGGGTGTGTGGTCCCTGTAGCCGGAAGTTTTGAACGGCGGTCCACGTACTCATCCGATTCCGCTGATCGATTTGGAGTCAGATCGTAGCCTGCACTGAACGCTCGGCCCTCACCTCTCAAAATAATGACGCCAATTTCATCGTCGGCTTCAGCGTCCCTCATAGCCTCCATCAGTTCGCCGCGGAGGTTGTTGCTTAACGCATTGAGTGCTTGTGGTCGGTTAAGTGAAATCGTCGCTACGCGACCATCGGTTTCGTAGAGAACGTCTTGATAAGCCATGAGTTTTCCTCTTCAAAGTCGAATGCCATCTATCTATTGATGGCGATTACTAATGAGTCTTGCTACGACACGAACGTGTTTCCGTTGATTATGCATTCGGTTTTGACGCTTAATTCGCTTGCTACGAGCGTATCTTCTAGACCAAGCCGATGCGTTCGGCCATGCCGATGCGTTGGACTTTGCCCGTGGGTCCCTTCGGAATATCGGGCAAGAACATGATTTCGCGTGGGACCTTGAAAGGTGCAAGACGCTCCCGAGCGAATCGCTGTAATTCATCCTTTGCCACAGATTCACCTTCTCTTACGACGAGAATCGCACCGACTTCTTCGCCAAGCTTCTCATGAGGTATCGCAAACGTACATGCTTGTTCAACGGCGGGATGATCAAGCAACACGTCGTCCACCTCTAGCGGTGCGATTTTCTCACCCCCACGATTGATGATTTCCTTCAAGCGACCAGTGACTTTTACGTAACCATCTTCGTCCATGATCCCTAGATCGCCAGTTCGAAACCACCCATCGATGAAGTCTTTCGCATTCGCTTCTGGATTGTTGATATAGCCGTTCGTAACGTTTTCGCCGCAGATCACAATCTCGCCTTCGTGTCCCGGGGCAAGGAATTTCAGATCCGCCGTATCCGCAATCCGAACCTTCGGACCCGCGGCTGGACCGACGGTACCAGGCTTTCGCTCTCTTGGTGGCAAGGGATTCGAACACATCTGGTGCGCGGCTTCTGTCATCGCGTAAGCCTCAACCACACGTGTACCAAACGTTTCCTCTAAACCGCTTAAAACGGGGACTGGTAGCGACGCGGAGGACGACCGAACAAAGCGCAAACGATTCCTACTGACACTTTCGACATTCCGCTTTGCTCTCGCTAGGATCGCCTGATGCATGGTTGGTACTGCACTGTACCAAGTTGGTGATGTCTCTTCGAGCCATGCGTAAAACCTTAATGCGTCAAAACCAGACGTACAAACGACGCTCGCACCAGCATAGAGCGTCGCCATGATTGGTGCCATCAAACCATGGATATGAAATAACGGCATCACATTTAAGCAACGATCAGCCTCTGTGAGCTCCAGCGTTTCAGCAATGTTCTGGGCAGAAGCCAACAGGTTCTTCTGGGAGAGTGGCACCATCTTCGGCTTAGAGGTCGTGCCAGACGTGTGGAGAATCAGCGCAATACTCTCCAAAGTACGAAGCTGACGAGTCGCGTTACCCGTACCGAAATCCACACCGTCAAGCCCTAGCTCGATATCAATCTCAACCGTCTGTATGCCAACGCGCTTTGCTACTTCCAAGACTGGCGATTTGAATCCTGCCTCAACCAGAAGTAAATCCGTCTCAAGATCTGTCAGGTAGTACTCGAACTCGTCTGCGGTATACGCGGGATTTAGCGGGGCAACGGCACACCAGGGTGAACAGCTCGCAAACGTCGTCGCCATTTGTGGACCATTACGCATCACGATCGCGACACGATCGTCGCCTTTAATACCGACGCTCGCTAGAGAATCGCCAAAACGTCGAGCGAACGTGAGGAGAGATGCATAGTTGATCGCTTCGCCTTTGACATTCGCTATAGCGGTGGATTCCGCCGAAGCTCGTTCGTACAACTGCAGTATGTCGTCCATCGGAGTCTATGGCTTGCGCTGAAGATCGGAATTAGACTCACGCATAGTTAGCGCGCGCGGTTTTGGCTGTTTTGCCAGCGACAGATAACGGCGCATTGTGGTAAATAGAAAATAAGTGCGCCTCACGATACCACGTGAGGCAATATTCGAAGGTGAACAGTTCTGAGAGGAGATCAGCCATGCGAATCGGAATATACGGGGGCAACGTTCGTCGAGGTCGGCCATTGACCAGCCTTGTTGAAGAAATCATCGAAAAAGAGTCAGAGGGGTTCGTCAGTTACTGGATGCCTCAGGTTCAGATGTTCGACGCGTTAACCATGATCGCATTGGCCGGGCAGCAAACTTCGACAATTGAAATGGGTACTGCCGTTGTGCCGAGCTATCCGCGCCATCCGAACGCGCTCGCGCAACAAGCGGCCACCGTAAACGCCTTAACCGGCGGTCGGCTAGTTCTCGGTGTAGGTCCATCTCACGCACCTGGTATCGAAGCTCTCGGTCTGAAATACGATCGTCCAGCACAGCACATGCGTGAGTACGTTTCGGTGCTGAAAGCGCTGACGACTGAAGGTCAAGTTGATCATCAAGGCGACATTTATCAAATCAAGACCGGCATCGCAGTTCCCGACGCGAGTCCGTTTCCTATCGTCATGTCAGCGCTTGCCCCACTGATGTTAAAAGCTGCGGCGGAAGTTGCTGACGGTACGGTAACTTGGATGGTCGGTCGAAGAACGATCGCCGAAAACACCGTGCCCCGCATCACAAGCGCTGCCGCTGCCTCGGGTCGAGATGCGCCTCGGGTCATTGTCGGCTTGCCAGTTTGTGTACACGACGATAAAGAACAAGCGATAGCGCGTGCAAATCAGGTATTTGGGCACTACTATGGGCTGCCAAACTATCGTCGGCAGTTGGACAACGAGGGTCTATCGAGTGCTGGTGAGATCGCGGTTGTCGGAAACGAAAGCGACGTAGAAGCGCAACTACAGGCATTCTTTGATGCAGGCGCTACGGAGGTGCTCGCAAGCGTGTTTCCTGCTGGAGACGACAGTCGAGGTTCGTTCGCACGCACGAATGAACTCTTGAAAGGACTTCTCTCCGCGTAATCCCGATTTAACTACGCTTTAAAGCGCTTAGTTAGCTACCTTCGAAGAACCGACGGGGGTTATTTACGAAGAGGTCATCGATTTTTTCGCGACTAACCCCCATTTCTTCCAAATCAGGAATAACGTGTCTGTGGATATACAGGTATTGATCCACGTTACTCCGCGTAAACTCATGCTCTAGTGGAATCGAACCGTCGGGCAGTTCTTTGTGAATATGCAGACAGATGCAATCGTGAGCCGGACAAAGTCTGTCGCCGTATCCATCGTCGATTAACGATTTCATCGTCGTGGTACGCATATGAGGACTAACTAGCCTACCGGGATACCGATCGAGACCAAGAAAACAACCTTGATCAAGAATCCACTTCAAGTATTCAGTGTCCGTTGTATCGTTCGAGTGATCGATTTTGACTCTGGTTAGATCGACGCCTTCTTCTTTAAATATCTCGATTTGTCGACGTGCGACTTGCCCGGTGGGATACGAGTGGACCATGATGGGTAACCCTGTTTCTAGGTGAGCGCGAGACACCGCTCGAGCCATCAGTTCAAGGTCTTCGGTGACACCTTGGAAGTCTGCCGCACACTTCAAAATGCCTGCTCTAATGTCAGTTCCGCGAAAACCGGATTCGACATCTTTAATGAACTCGCGTGCCATCTGATTCGGTGAAACACCGCGGAGGAAGCGAGGTACGTCTAGCCACCAGCCTGTTGTATTGATGATGTTGACACCGGATCCTTCCGATACTTCTCGAAGCAAGTCTGGGTCTTTGCCTAGGTCGTAGGTCGTCGCATCAACGATGCTATCGATCCCGGCTGCTTTGGCGCGTTTGAACGTATCAATCGCTCGTTGCACACGATCTTCCGGACCGAACAGGTCTGGAAACTGTCGAAACATGCCAGGTGCGCTCACCATGACGTGCTCATGCATGAGCGTGAAGCCGAGTTCGGAACTATCGATCGGTCCCGTGACTGTTTGAATCTGCGTCAAGCTACTTCTTACTAGGTTGTCGAATACTTACCGGTTTATTCTCGTTGGCAGATTTGTACGCCGCTTCGGTTAATTGAGCTACTTGAAACGCATAGTCAGGTGGCTCGATACTATCTAATCCTTTTCGTATTGCGGCGAAAAACGCTGCATCAGGGTTGGATGCGCGAATTCTGCGCGGCACATCGACGACATCATCGTTCAGGCGCAGTGACTTGACTTGCCACTGGTGCAGATGCAATACCAAGCTGCCTTCGGTTCCGGCAATCATCAGGCGTTCGTCGTGTCGTGCCGCATTTCCGATCGTCGTCAGAGTTCCTACGGCACCACCATCGAACGAGACGTGGCAGACCATATTGACATCAACCTTCTGACCCTGCCGATCTTGCGATGCCCATACGCGTTTCGGTCGTAAGCCGGTAACCCAAAGAAGCGATGCAACCAAGTGACTACCTGTATCCATGAACATGCCACCGCCGGAGAGTTCTAAGTCGACTCGCCAACCACCAAACGCTTCCCAATTCTGCGTAACGTATCCAGAGACTCCGCAAATCTCACCAATCTCTCCTCGCGCTATGAGCTCACGAGCATAGACAAATTCGGGCATCCAATGCCGTTGGTATCCGACCATTAAGAGGCATTCGACACGAGAAGCTAATTGAATCAATGAGTTAGCATGTTTTGATTGTATGACAAGCGGCTTTTCGACGAGCACGTGCCGCCCATCCTCAAGGCTCCGCTTCACCTGTAGGTTATGGTGTTTGTGAGGGGTGCTGATGATCACTCCATGAGATTCGATATTCTTGAGCATCGCTTGCCAATTGGCGAAATACGGAATCTCATACCCAGCACGCTCGGCAAGTGCTTTTGCGTGATCTTCCTCTGGGTCCGCGACGCCTACGATTTTCGTGCGTTTATCCGCCAATATGCGTGGTACGTGTGCGCCGCGCATGTTGCCCCCCGCCCCTACGAGTACGACGTTCAGTCTTGGCTTAGCCATCAGGAATTACAATCAAGCGACACAAGCGATTTTACACCTCGTGCTCTTATACCCTATTTCCGCAAGTAACGTAGATATTACGACTCGATATATCCATTATGGCGACACATAAATACTATTCGAAGTTTATCTAAGCACTTCGGATATATATCCGTACTCAATCGATAAACAAAAATAGGATATGTTTGCTTATTTACGAGGTCGAATTCCGCGTAGCGTTCCAAATTGATCGCGTATAGAGGATGATTGTTGTCTGTCTCCCCTACTCAATCACTTCGGCACATCCCGCGAACTACGATCGCTCGACTTATCACCTTCGACTTTGCGTCAAATGGAATTTTCTGCGGTAGATCAAACCTGTAATGCCGTCGAAAAGTCCGGGAAACCATCCCATCGCCCAGGGTCGGTATGTCGCATGACTGCGACGGTTTTGATTGCTTCCGGATTTGCTAAACCGTGTGGTTTTTCGCCAGTAAGCACCCTAATGATGTTCTCGGCTTGCATGACAGCGGTTTCCCGAACAAAAACCTCTGACATAGCCGCAACGTGCGGCGTCACGTAGCAATTTGGCAAGCTAAGCAATCGGCTACTAGAAGGCAGTGGCTCTACTTGCGTGACGTCAACTGCGGCGGCTTCAATTTCACCGCTTACGAGTGCGTCAGCTAGCGCTTCCTCGTCAACAATTGGGCCACGAGCCGTATTCACAAGCAATGCCGTGGACTTCATACGACGGAATGCTTCCGCATCGAATAGATCGTTGGTTTCACTCGTCGCGGAGCAATGGATGGTGATAAAGTCCGATTCTGATAGTAAGGTGTCAAAATCCACCAGCGAGACACCGAATAGATCACCGGCTAGCTGGTTCACATAGGGATCGTGCGCGAGAATTCGGCTCACGCCAAATCCGCGTATTCGAGTCGCGAATGCTCGTCCGATGTTCCCAAAACCAACAATCCCCATGGTGTGGCCAGAAAGTCTTCGCATCGTCGGGGTATACGTACCCATCGCACGCGGATTGTCGGCCCAATCACCCGCACGGGTTGAACTAATCGCGTCGTATAAGCGTCGCGTCAGCGATAACAGCAACGACACCGCATGGTCTGCCACCTCGGTCGTATTAGAACCAGGTACGTTACATACCATGACGCCCAACTCGGTCGCCGCATCGATATCGATCGAATCTACGCCAACACCAAAACGACTCAATACCTTCAGATTCGGGCAGGATTCCATTACGTATCGTGATGTCAGCGGCATGATGCCTACCTGAGCACCGTCTGCGTCGCCAATGAGTTCGATGAGCTCATCTTCATTGCTACACCGTCCTTCCTTGATTTCAATTCCCGCTTCTTCATACAGGGATTGCTGGGCGCCTTGTGCACGTCCTTGCAACGCTACTTTCATTCCAATTCCTCATTTAAACGCGCGAATTCTGCACGTTGAGTAAGTGCAGCTGTTCAGACGTCTACATAGATGCCGATTCTGTAAGTTCGTCACCTTTAACTCGTGTATGTCGCATGATGCGAGGTTGTCGTTAGTCGAACGGGCGAACGCTGTGAAGGATGCAGCGATAGTCCTAACGCTTGAAGTCGCCTAGTTCCCATATGCTCTCGAATACAAGTGGCGGTTTACAGCCGAATTACGTGAGACATGACAACAAATCAATTGTCTCACGGTCAGGTAACCCACGCATTCGATATGCATCTCGTCCAATGTACAAAGCTGCTCGACCGGTTTCAGGATGAATTTTGACCAAAGATCGTAAAGGTGTATCGTCCGGCATTAAGCCGTACTTAGACCCTATTGCGACGCGTCGGCTTAGACCCCGTGGGAGGAGTAAGGGTGTGGAACGCCGACAATGCTGCGACTTGATTGACAGCTTTCCGATAAGAATATCGAGTTCTCAGAATTGCTCGCTAATCCGATCTTTTGGCGAGTTGTGAAAACAGTTTATTCAGCCCGAGGACCGCTTACTCGAAAAACGCGTCCTTCAATTCCGTGTAATAGAGGTCTGACAGATCTGCACGATCAACGCCTCCGACGCAGGCGGCAAGCGATTTTTTACATCAGCGTAACTTCATATCAATCACACATTAAAAAAAGCTCGGTGTCCACGATATACGATGCCAAATCTGGGGGCAGCAAAACGTCTCGTCTGAGGGCTATACGTGTGCTACCTGACAGAAATTTCAATGTCAGAATATGACTCTCCAATACCTTCTTTCGATTTAAAATCTCATTACGCAGATTGGGCGTTGGCAATTCGCTTAATAAGGGATAGAGTCTCGCCCGCGAACCTAGGCATGAATGGGGAATAGTCTATGGTTTTAACAACCCACAATCATCGCGATTGCTGCTTGACATCGAGTACGAGACGAGAACGGCGCGTAGCGCAACAGACTCAGAAATTCAAGCGTTATTCAAGTCTCACATTGTTTAGCACGATTTTCGTGGCGTGTGCGCTCGTGCTATCTGGACCAGTGCTCGCACAAGAAGAAACTGCCTCCGAGCAGGTGATTGAAGAGATCATCGTCACCGCAACGAAACGGGCGGTATCTATTCAAGATGTACCGATCGCCGTATCTGCGATCACAGGATACGACCTATACGCTCGTGGGGTCGAAGATCTTTACGGTTTAGCCGAAGTTGCGCCATCGCTAGCGGTATACAGTTCCAATAGTACGACTAACGGCGGTACACTCCGTATCCGCGGTGTAGGCACCACAGGCAACAACCCTGGACTTGAAGCGGCGGTTGGCACTTTTATTGATGGCGTGTATCGATCGCGCGCGGGTCTAGCCTTCAATGATCTTCCGGATATTGCACGTGTCGAGATCTTGCGCGGTCCACAAGGAACACTATTCGGCAAGAACACGGTAAGCGGCGCGGTAAACATCATCACGAATGCACCCGAATTCGAAACGAGTTTAAGCGGTACGCTTGGTGTTGACGACAACAATGGTCACAATGCAAGCGTTGTAGGGAATTCCGCATTATCTGACGATCTAGCCGGAAGGGTATCGTTTTCGACGAGAACCCGAGATGGGTTTTACAACGATGTGAACTCCGATAGCATGTACGATGGTCGTGATCGTTACAACCTTCGGGGACAAATGTTATGGCGTCAAAGCGACCAGCTTGACATACGCCTCATCGCAGACTATGCCGAACGCAATGAATCGTGCTGTCCCGCAGCTTTTTGGATTGCTGGTCCAACCAGCGCCGCCGTAGCCGCTCTCGGCGGCGACGTGACGGAATTTCGTGTCGGGGGTGACGCGAATGTTGGAACCAACTACGAACCTTACGAAAACGTACAGGACGCAGGATTTTCTATCGATGCACTCTGGGAACGAGAAGACGGTTCTCAATTCCGATCAGTTACGGCGATACGCGACTTCTCAGTTGCGCGCGGGCAGGACATCGATTTCACAAGTGCGGACATTCTCCATCCTCAAGATTCCGATGAGACGTTCCGCAATTTCTCGCAGGAGTTTCAACTTTTCGGCGAGACCGAAAACATGGATTGGCTCTTAGGCGCGTATCTGTACACAGAGGATCTCGAATCTGATGAATACATCGTGCTCTCAAATAACGGCGGCAATTACATAGGGATCCTATTCGGCAATCCTGCAGTTGCACCGCTTTTCATGGGCGACCCTTCGGGACGTGGCGTTCCTGGTCAAGGCTACGACGCGGTTTATTTCAGCGATACGAGAGGCTGGGCGATTTTCACACACGACGTGTGGCACGTAAATCCTTCTCTGGATCTAACGTTTGGTCTACGCTACTCATGGGAGGAAAAAGACGCAGGTGCGATTATCAATGGCGCACCGTATGGAGAACTTATCAATGATCCATTTTGCGGACCTTTTGGCGCGATTTCAGCCTTCTTTTCGCTCTGCGATAACCTGAGCTGGAACAATGTTGAAGCGGAAAGTGCACTTACCGGCACTTTGAAAGCTGCGTTCGAAATTAATGACGATGTTATGAGCTACGTCAGTATTGCGAGAGGTTACAAAGCAGGAGGATTCAATCTTGACCAAGAGGCCGTCGGCAACCGTGATGCGAACGGTAACTTTGTTGACCAAAGCCGATTTGACCCCGAAACGTCGGATTCATTAGAGTTAGGCGTCAAAGCGCGCATGTTAGGTGGTCGAATGACGGTCAACAGTGCGCTATTTCGAACCAGTTTCAGCGATTTCCAGCTCAACACATTTACCGGACTTGGGTTTACAGTGGGCAACGTCAAAGAGGTCACGTCATCGGGGATTGAAGTCGAGACATCGTTACTGCTAGGGGGAGGTGTTTCTGCAAACTTCGGCGTGACCTATGCCAACGCTCGATATGGCAGAAATCTTGCTGTGAACAACTCACATATAGCGCGTAAAAGGTTGACGCAGTCGCCACCGTTACAAAGTAGTGCTGCACTCGTGGCAAATCGGGAGATCATGAACACAGGTTGGCGTTGGGTTGGAAATGTGAATTGGACCTTTATCGACAAAGTTAACACGGGATCGGACCTAGATCCTGAAAAAGTTCGCGACGCGTTCAATTTGATCAACGTCCAAACTGGCGTTGAAAGAGCCGATGGTCGTTACGAGATCATGCTAACCGGTCGCAATATCACGGACAAACGGGTTAACATGCTCGTATTCGACTCAGTCTTCCAAAGCGGCAGTTGGCATACGTTCGTTAATCCGCCACGTGTTATCGGACTGACGGTCAGAGCTAATTTGCTGTAGTGGATTTTTTGCGGCGACGCGCCCTTTCGGGGCGCGTCGTCATTTGGTGAGCCGCTGGCGGATCGTGCCGGTGCGCCATTGTCGAATGAATCAACACCGACTGCGGTCGTGCGGACTTAGTTAAGCGGCGAAGCAGGATACAAACTAAATACGGTTTCGTGAATGGCGCGGTGAGTTTTCAGTGCTCGAAGAAATAAGTGGCTTGCGCGGAGCTTAAATAGAAAGACAGCTGGTCTATGTGACTTGGAACTTCAATCGCTTTTTCAGACTACAGCGAATGACGCTATGCCTAGCACGGAGAAACGCGAGGGAAGCGTTAGACTAGAACGAACTCCTCGGTGAATCGCCCAGTTCGGTTTTTTATTTTCTCGACTTGCGTCTCCAATGACTAAATATTGATCGAAGCGACAGATTTCACGTTCAAAATCAGCTACGGAAGGTTAGTTTTTCGCGACCCGCCAACGGGGTCGATAGTTAATGTGTCTCAAGAAACTGCAGCCTTCTCTGACATCACATATTTGTATAGACGCAATGCCAATTCGTTGTTTTCTGCGTCGAGCCTCGCCAACGCTGCGGGAGTGATCAACAGCGTTTGACATGCACCTTCTGCATTTATCGACACCATCGATTCAGCCTCTTCAATTGCGCTCGCGGACTCTATTACGGAACCGGCACCGCATTCAAAGATCGTTGAACCGTCGTCTGCTAGAACAGATGCCTTCCCTGCGATCAGTAGCTGAAGACCTCTTGGTGAATCACCACGTGTCGAGATCGCCCCCTTGTCTTCGTAATCAACCGTCTCCGACCAATTGTTCAGGTCAACGACCAAGTTTTCGAAGTGTATCTGTCGATCTAAGTATTGAGTCAATTCTGAATTCGTACTTAGTCGCACTAGGTTTTTTAGATCCGGGTCGCTAGAGACATCGTTCTCGTAGTTAGTCAACAGAACATCCTCTACTTTTATAAGTGCGTCTTCTTCCGATTCAGCCCAGGTCACGTTTTTCATGAGCGCGGATGGGAAGTCTTCACGTATCTCTTGTGCAAGTCTGTCGGTCGTCGAACACAAAACGATTTGCACGTTCTGCGCGCTCGCGCGTTGAATGAAAGAACGGAAGCTATCTAACGCAGACAAATCAAAACCAGAGACCTCTTCGAAATCAATCATGACGCACGATGGATTCACGTCGCTGTTCAGCGACTCTATGAGCCGTTTTGTTAGCGTGTGCGCACTCCCGAAAAAGACATAGCCCTGCAATTGATAGACCTGAGCGCGAGAGCCATAGACCTTCAATATCGTCTGATCGGGGATGGATCGAATCTTGTGGCTAGATCGATCGCGAAGCGTAGAGCTGCTTTTGATGAGCGGTACACTACTGAACCGAACGATTAAGAAGACCAAACTCAGAATCAATCCTAGGACGATCGCTTCGAGAAAGCCGACAACCAAGATCGTAACGCAAATCAACAGCAGCATGCCGAATTCGGTCGGCTGAAGACGCTTTCGACTGTTGATTAGCCATTCAGTAATAAGTGGTACCGCGATGGAGATAAGGAATGCACTCGTGGCAGGTAGCGGGACCAACTTTAGGACGTCGGAACCGAGCAACACGACAGCGAGAAGCACGATCGCCATAACGACGCTCGTGGCAGGTGTATTGGCGCGCAAGGCGATATTCTGGAGCGACGCAGACGCAACTGTCGCACCAGGGACTCCACCGCCGAGGCCAGAGAGCAGATTAGCAGTTCCGTGTAGTTTGAATTCTCTATCCCAATCAAACCCCGTTTTTGCGCCGAGTTCCACCTGCGAAAAATTGACCACGGTCAATATAAGCAGTATGACGAACAGGACCATTGCATTCGACACCTGCCCAAAGACTGCACCCCAATCTACTGAACTTAAATCTTCGAACCCGTAGGTTGGCCATAAAGCGCCCGACCAATCAATGCTGAAAAACAATCCTCCGGCGCGTGCTTCATCGATCGAAATGCCAAGCAACTTCAATCCGATATGGAAGAGCACGCAAAACGCTACAAACAAAGCAGGCAAAACCCAGAATAAACGCCAGACTTTAGCAACGACGATGAAGACCACGCCCAACAGGACGCTCAACGTCGCATTCCAAAAAGCCATCGGCTCGATCAACTTTTCCCAAGAGCTTGGTCGCCAATCTAATCCTGCCAGGTTTAACGCCATCAACAGAACCAAAATGCCGGATCCTGCGAGTACGCCTGCGGATATCGTGAACGGTATAAAACGGAAGAAACTCGCCGCTCGAACGTAACCGATTCCTAAGAAAAGCAATCCAGATAGAAAAGTACATCCAACAATCGAAATGACTGATGTCAGGTAAAGATCCCTACCGTCGAGTTCGAGCGACTGAGTAATAGCGATCATCACCAACGCAACCGGAATGGGTGTTGTTGCGACGGGAGCGGGGAACTTACCTAAGATCGCGAGAAAAACGCACAGGATTGCTGTGCCGACGTAGAACATCGTCGTACCGTTGAGAACGAACGGCTCTAACTCACCTGTGAACACGATGCTGGCTAGAGCAAACAGTGAAATCGCAAGCGTGAAGCCTTGGACTAAACCGACTTTAAGACCTGCGCCAAAGAGCCACTCTTTACCCAAAATCACGGTCTTTCTAGTGTCGCTCACGTACTTGATCCCACTAACAGTTCCGAGATACGCATAACACGGTCTCTCAAATCCAAGTGATTATCTACTCATCTCTGATCGCCCGCGCCTATACGCGAAGTCGCTGCCCACTGACCCGACGAGTAGGTCTATTGGTTTCCCGACCTCTCATACCCGCACTGTTCAATGCCCGCAAAAAGCAGTCTCTTCCCAAATGTCGTAAACCACATTCCAATTCCAGACATGGAACGTCGCGCCGTGCACGAACAGTATCGTTAGTTTTTGTACACCAAACTCGGACATCTGGGAAAACGAATGTCGGTCGTTAATTACGAAAACTTGGTCTTCTTCAAGTACACGCTCACACAACCTGTAATTCGTGACAAAACTTCCTTCGACCTCGGTGGACGCATCACTCTTCACGCCTAACTTAACCCGAATCAGTCACAAGCTCAATGACAGCCAAGCTCAGTATCCAGCAGCCGACTAGAAATACGAGTGAGAAAATCGCACGACGAAATTGCCGATCTGTTACTTTAGGTCGGAAGCGTTTTGCAATATACGATGAAATGAACACAACGGGCACAGCTGCAGCGATGATCCACAAAAGCGTGTACGAATAAATACCATCGATCCAAACAAGCACCGTACGCGTGCATGTCGTGACGCCCAACATTGCAAGCAGCGATGCGCGTATTGACGCGATCACGATTGGTTGCCGATAGGCAAACCAACCTACAACAGGTCCTGAAGCCGCGAACATACCTCCGAAAATACCACCAGCGAAACCTACTCCCGTGGTTGCTAACGAATTGGAGCGGCGCGCTCTAGGAGTTGGGTTAATTGCAAGCGCAAAACTACCGACGATCAGAAAAAGCGCAAATACGATTTCAAGTATCACAGTCGCTTCTCTGGTCAAATAGTTTAAGACAGCAATGCCCAAAGCGATCGCTGGTAATTGACCGAGCGACAGGAATAGAAAGAGGCGGCGATCGACGTCGCGATAGGTGTCGAAGAGCGTCACAGCAATGTTGATAAAAGCAAGAACACTAATCGCAGCGGCAGTCTCGGCGATTGACAAGACACCTGACATCTGCACGATCGCCATGACGATCAAGCCAAGCGCAAATCCCGACGTTGCTTGAAGCCACGCACCAATGGCAACGGCAACTAGAAAAACGCCGTATACGTAGAAATCTACCACGAAAAACTTGGTTTACACGATGTAAGTCAGCCGAGCATTTTCATGATATGGCGAGCTACGGCGTCATGCCATCTCGTTCCAATCCTGAGATCGCAAGGAAATAAAGATATGCTACGACCTATTCAGGTGATTTAGCGGTCTCTGTTTCACCCTCCGTATCGGAGTCTGTCGAATCAACCGCATCCACTTCTTCGATAGCGTCATCTTCAATTGATTCACGTCTCTCATTTGCACCCCAAAACGTTGGTACGCTCAACGCCGTGAATGTCGTACGAACCCATTTAATCAGCGCGAACACAAGCCAAAGCGACCATGCCAACATGGTCAGCTGGTATACCCAAAACGGAAGAGAGAACACCCAAGCCGTCGGCAATTCGACACTACTCTCATCAGCGAACCATCGTAAGAGATGTGAATCAGCCGGTGAGTATGAAAAACGGTCTCCTAGGATCGACGACGACGTGATATACATATCAGGCGGGGTTTGCAGCGCATTCAGCACCGTAAAAAATAGTGCCAGTAGTCCCACGACAGCCAGCAAACCCACCGCCATCTGAATGATCCGATACACGTAAACTGGGAGGTCACCTAGATTCGTTCGTGCTCGCCACCAAACACCAAGCGTCCATAACGCAACAAAGAGCAACGCCCAAATGTTTGCTAAGGTCGCGCCGACCGCGACCAGGATCGCATCAACTTTCGTCAGCGGGAATTTAGGTAGAAAAGTCAACGTTAGTCCAACCAGCACGGTAACGATCACTACACCCCAGAAAAGCACGGCTGAACCGATCGCAGGACCTCCCAAGAACAGAATCCATCGACTTTTCGCAAGCTGAACCGTGTGTGAAACGTTTCGCGCGTCCCCACTGAAGGCGAGGTCAGGCGTTCGATAGAGCCATCCAAGAGCTTCTTCCATACGCCAACTTACACCGTACGCGTGCTCACCATGAGTAACTGGGAAATTGACGAGTGTTCCTGTACTTAACGGCTGATCCCTTCCGTCAATAGTCACGCCTTCGAGCATCGAACCAACTGGCAGCTCAATACTGAATGCGTCTGCGACACTAGATTCGATATGGAAGAGAGCCGTATTGGTAGACGCACGCGAGCCCACTGTTGATGTCAATTCGACGTTATTGACTGTAAGAGTATTTCCTGGTACCGGAGTTGGTTGCGATAGTCTTAACGTAAGCGTCTCGCCTTGGCGAGGCAAGTAAACCGTCGCGTTTCGCTCGCTCTGAGACGGCGTGACACCAATTCCCTTGAATTGCCAAAAATCGCTCCCGCGTACAAACCACTTTTCGGTTCGCTCGGTGTAAGTTGGCGCAGAAATCGCCAGTACATCATCAAGTAGTATCGAACTGCGCCATCGAATTACGTCTACGTTTGGCTCGAAGATGAGGATCACGCTGCCATTGCGAACCGTAATGTCGTTGTCCAAAACGGTCTCGCCATCTAATAGGGGGATCTCCACCGAAATACTCTCTGCGCGATTTTTGTTGATGCGCACTGTGGTGTTAACGACAGGTTCGTATCGCAAATCCAACTCGCGCTCGACCGTAACTGGGCGCTGAAATTCATAGGTACTCGACATCAGAGACACGCCATCTGAATCCTCTCTCTGACGATTCATCACGATTCGTCGTCGATCAGACTCCACTCCTTCCGAAACACGCCAACAACACACATCCTTTGAAATATGTGCAGGCTCAAGCGAAAAATCGATAACGAGATCATCGATGTCGCGAACGTTGAACACCATCGATAAGTGGTTCTGCCCATCATCGACTACCACAAACGTATCACTGTTCGAAGAGAGCAGTAACGGCAGTGGACGCCCGCCTTGAGAAACCTCTTTCAGCGACGTATACGGCGTACCTTTCGGCAACGGTACCGCGACCTCTGCTCCTGCGAGGATTGTTAGATCAAGCCTCAGCTCGTTTTCATCGTCCATCGTGAGGGTCGCCTGTTCCAGGCTCGCGCAGCCGGGTACACATTCTGGTAACGCAGTTAAGCGTTCTTCGAGTTCCTCAAGTAGCTCCGAATCTGGGAACGATGCATTAACCGACGTCGTAGCGATGCCAAGTAACAATAGAGGCGCGACCTTTCGGAACCTTGGCGGTAGGTCGATATGGTTACCAACTTTCGCCATAACGAAGATCAATAACATCAAAAGGTGCAACACCGCAATCAATGCGAATACGACACGAGTAGCCGGCGGTGGCAAAAACGTGAGGCCAACGCGCTGATCCTTGCTCACCGGACCAGTCCAGTCGAGTGTCACCTGATCCCAGGTCCATGTAGGTTTACCAGGACCCGTCTGTACCGCAACGATTGGCTGTTGAGCGACGGAATCCCGTATGAAATTGCCAGATACGACGACTGCCGCGCTTTCTGTGACCCCATTGCGGGCACTCGATTTGGATTGATCTTTCCCAACGACCGGCGACGGCAAATCGAAGTTGTCCCTTCTAATCATTGAACGAGGATCAACGACGAGGGTCTCCACTTCGTCCACATTAGCAACTGCAACCGGCGTGAGCGCGGGTGCGATGGCTGCATCTAATTGCGGATAGACCGCTTGACGGAGGTTACTTGCAGCAACATACACTGATATCACCGCTACGGGCACCAACAATGTCCAATAGACGATCTGAGTTACACGTTTCGCGGTATCCGAGCTGAACTGCCGATCAAGTAAGAGAATCACCCCAAGTAACAACCAACCAATTGCTGGCGCGGTGTGTTCTTGATAGCCGAATAAGATCGCGATCGATACGACAACCGCAACTGGAATGCCGCCGACTCGATAAAGGACTACAACTATGAGAACACAAATGAAGATGTCCCATAAGTTCCACCATGCGGACAACCACGACTCATCGACACGGTCAACGCCGGAAGTCCACAGTAGCTTCCAGCCAGGTGGAACGTTGAGATTGATGTTGAGCGAGTCCGAGTCTATCAGCCATCCATTCGCGGAAATATCGCTCCGGGAGTTCAAAAGGCTGACGGCGTCGACCTTACGTTCAGACGGATGAAGCGTAATACCCGCTTCGGAACCCGATTCCTTATCAAGATAAGTTACTAGTCGATTCGAACCGTCGACGCTAACGGCACCGAGATCGTAGTCTGCCCCGATGCGAGTTTCCGACTGGACATTGGCGAAGATTTTGTCGGATGCTACCATCGACGAACCATCAAACCCAAGCCAAATCTCACGCGCAATATTGAATAGTGCTGGTTTTGGATTTGGATCACCGCGCAGTTCATTAGTTAGCTTGAGCGTAGTTCCTAGTGGGACCGTATAAGTCGGAGCGCTGCCGAACGGCGAGTCAACCAAGGTAGGATCCACTGGTTCAACTCCTTCAATATCCACGGTTCTATGCTGCGTTCTAGCAATGAATACCCATGTCTCCGACAGAGGCCAGTGCGACCCAGTCGATGTAGGCGTGAATTCACTCATTACGCGTTCACTAACCGCGCGCACCGACAACGTCGCAACTCCGCGCGACGCTTGGATCAGAAAAGTCCCATCTTCTGTGATTTGCACAGGCACATCCGCATTGACCGATATCGCATCGAAACCATCAAATATCAGTTTGCCAAGCGTCTCAACGCGATCCTCGCCATCAACAGTCAAGCGAATCCACGTATCTAACGTCTGTGGTATGTCATCACGCAATCGGCGGTAAACGTCAAGTCTCAAGGCGTTTTCGGATTCTTGGACCAACGCTTGGGATTGCAACCACAATTTGCCCTCCTCGACTTTGGGCACCGGAACTTCTTCGCCGTCGATGCTCAATCTGACGATTGCGGCACTTCTCGGGATTCCGAGCGACCGAGGAACAGTGTCGAAATCGATATGTCCTGTGATGGTGAATGTGCCGGGCTTGACGAACACACGAGCCGAATCATTGTGGAAACCAACGCTAGCCGGTAAGTCGTTTAGCTGGACTGCGACCGGACGTTTGTCACTCGATGGAAGTTCAACGCTACTATCAGCGTTCGCTTGCCCCGTGATTCGAAAAGTGACGCGATCCTTAGTCCCTGACGTCAGATCGACCGACAGTTCCGAGATCCATACACAAGGCAACCTCCTCGCAGACGTGTCGTCGATGGGACAATAGATATTTGGATGGTCCTCAAGCACCCAATCTTTCCACGCGTCCAACTCCGGCGGAACGTAAATATCCTGCGCGGCGAACGTCAATCCGGACAACAGACCGGCAAAGCAAATCGACGTACGTAACGATTTAAGAAGGAGTTTTCGAGTGTTCTTAGGCCGCATGAATCAGCTCCGTCGCCAGACCTCAGATGAGGCATTCTCGGTGATCCCGTATCCGAATTAGACTTGAATATCTCTAATTCGTTACCTGGTCCGTATTTCGGATACGAGGTTAATGTGCGCAGGCATTCGAGTCTATATTGTTCTTAATCGTTCCAAGCGTGCTGGTAACGTGTATACCTACTGCGGTACTTTTGCCTTAGAGCAATCCGATGCCTCAATAGAGCGTGGAATACGATAATTCGACGGTTCACCCCAGAAGATCGGCAAATAGAAAGCTCACCAAAGCAGCAAGACTCTTGATCCCAGCATGACGTTCATGAACGTATCTATCGAAAATGAGTTCGTTGGCTCGCTACCAGCCGACCCAATTCAAGAAAACTATCTTCGTCAAGTGCGAGGAGCCTGCTATTCCTTCGTTGAGCCGTCAAGAGCCGGTAAACCGCAGCTGCTCGCGTACTCTAGTGAACTAGCAAAGAGCCTTGGGTTTTCGAAGACCGACTGTGAGTCTTCTAATTTTCTCGACGTTTTCGCCGGAAATTCGTTACTCGAGGGCATGAAACCTTTTGCCATGTGCTATGGAGGTCACCAGTTCGGTAACTGGGCGGGTCAACTAGGAGACGGACGTGCTATCACGCTAGGCGAACTCATCGACAAAGAAGGAAATCGTCAGGCGCTGCAGCTGAAAGGCGCGGGAAAGACCCCCTACTCCCGCTCCGCGGATGGCCTAGCCGTATTACGGTCCTCCTTGCGTGAGTACGTGTGCAGTGAAGCGATGCACTACCTTGGCGTTCCAACGACTCGTGCTCTAACTCTAGTCGCGACAGGCGATGCGGTTATTCGAGACATTCTTTACGACGGTCATCCAGCGCCAGAACCAGGTGCGATCGTGTGTCGAGTCAGTCCGTCGTTCGTACGATTCGGCAACTTTGAGATATGCGTCGCTCAACGTGACGTCAAACTCCTAAAGCAACTAACAGACTACACGATAAGCTCCGATTTTTCAGCGCTTGAAAAGTTAGAGGAGCCGCAAAAGTACATCGCTTGGTTCGAGGAAGTGCTCAATCGTACCATCGAAATGATCGTACACTGGATGCGGGTTGGGTTTGTACATGGTGTCATGAATACCGACAACATGTCCATCCTCGGGCTGACGATTGACTATGGGCCGTATGGATGGCTTGAAGACTACGATCCTGACTGGACACCGAATACCACAGATGCTGCGACCCGTCGATACCGCTACGGGCAACAGCCCTGGGTTGCTCAGTGGAACTTACTGCAACTCGCGAATGCCATTGTTCCCTTAATTGGTGAGACAAAGCCGCTCGAAGATGCGCTCAATCGCTTTCCTGCAACGTATCAGGAACGGTGGGAAAAAACCGTTCGAGACAAGCTAGGACTCACGGAGCTCGGAAGCAAGGAAACACCATTGATTAACGAGCTTGAGAGCGTTTTAAAACTGACGGAAACTGACATGACGTTGTTCTTTCGCGAGTTAGCTAATCTCGACATCCTTGCGACGATATCGTCAGAAGATCCAACTCACGAAATAGAACCGGTCTTTTATGAACCAGCTTCGATCTCCGCGAAACAGCGTGAGCAACTAAACCTGTGGCTTCGGAACTACGCGACTTTGGTTAAGCATCAGAACCAGAATCGCGACGATCGAGTTAAGAGGATGAACTCAACTAATCCGCTTTACGTTCCGCGTAATTACTTGGCGCAGCTCGCGATCGACGAGATTGAGAAAGGCAATCTCCAGTACCTCGACGAGTGGATGTCAGTGCTGAAGCATCCGTATACGGAGCAGCGTGGTAAAGAAGACTTCGCCGCTAAACGGCCAGAATGGGCTCGGACGCGTGTAGGGTGTTCGATGCTTTCGTGTAGTTCTTGACAACTTCCCCTCGAAAGGCAAGGATTCCTACCACAACTCCAGCGCTTGGACGAGGACAAAGCAGCAAGCGACGGTGATATCCATCTCAACACGATTGACCGGGTCTTTCGCGATCTATTTACGCGTATTAAAAAACAGTAGCGAGATAGACATGCGAATTGTTACCTTGACGTGGTTCGTCATATGTGCATCTGTCGCCAGTTTCGTAAACGCACAGGACCCAGTAACCAACGATTCTGATTTGCAGATCGACACCGACTTTGGCGATAACGTTCTGGAGTATGAATTCCCCGCATTCGAAGTTGGAATCGCGGAATACCCAGACGGACCAACGGGTGTAACAGTGCTCCATTTTGAAAACCCAGCGAGTGTGGCGGTGGATATTCGTGGTGGATCTCCAGGCTTCCTCGGTAATTACGGCATCGTGAACGCAATCAGCTTGGCGGGTGGCTCTCTTCTTGGTTTAGAGGCAGCTTCAGGTGTAGCGGGAGGTATTTTCGAAGAGCGCGAATACAGCACCAACTGGTTGGATATACCTCTTGTGAGCGCGGGTGTCATTTTCGATTTTCGACAACGCGACGACAGCATCTATCCAGACAAGCGGTTGGGTCGCGCGGCATATGACAACATCACCACGAATCAGTTTCCAATGGGTGCACGCGGCGCGGGTATTTCTGCAACAGTCGGAAAGTTAGTGGATTTCGAGGCTGGGGAGTCAGCCGGGCAAGGTGCGGCATTCCAAGACGAAGATGGCGTCAAGATATTCGCTTGTGTCATCCTAAATGCTGTTGGTGTTATCTACGATCGTCAAGGTAATGTTGTGCTCGGCGAAATGGAGGCAGAATCTCGAGTGCGATCCAATCTGGATACGAAACTAGAGCGTCTTATTGGCTCCGGACGCGGGACACAATACCACGACCGTCCTACGGGTAACACGACGCTTACCGTCGTCGTCACGAATCAAACGATATGGGGGTTTAACCTCGTTCAACAAGCACGCCAAGTGCACAGTTCGATGGCACGCGCAATACAGCCGTTTCATACGCCCACAGATGGGGATGTACTCTGGATGGTATCGACAAGCGAGGCTGAAATGACCGACCTCTCGTTAACCGATTTTGGAATAATGGCATCAGAAGTCGTTTGGGATGCTGTTTTAGAGGCGCAGCCCTGAGTTGCAGGTCTAATTCGATTTCTTTTCGCTACTGATCGCGAAAAGCTCAGTCGATCAGCTTGTTAATAGGATATTCAACAATTCCTCTTGCCCCAGCCTCAATGAGTTGCGGCACGATCGTACGCACGGTACTTTCATCAACGATCGCATTGAGGTCAACCCAATCTTCATCGGTCAGAGCTGAAATAGTGGGTTTTTGGAGCGCAGGCAGTACAGCTTCAACGGCTTTGACTGAATCCTTGTGCACATTCATCATCAACCCAACCTTGCCTTCCGCGTGTAGACACGCTTGGAGCATCAAAGCCAGATTCTCAACTTTGTCACGTTTCCACCCTTCTCGATACGCGTCGTGATTTGCAATCAGTCTAGGCGTGCTTTGCATGACTTCGTCAATAATTCGAAGGTCATTTGCTCTAAGTGAACTTCCGGTTTCAGTAATTTCAACAATCGCGTCGACCAGCATCGGCGGCTTTACTTCCGTTGCACCCCAAGAAAATTCAACGTCAGCCTTAACTCCGTATTTCGCCAGCCAACGTTTCGTGAGGTTGACCGCTTCCGTCGCGATGCGTTTTCCTGCTAAGTCTGTAACCGATTTAATCTCCGAGTCGTTCGGCACCGCCAAAACCCAGCGGATCGGCCGTCGACTCACTTTAGAGAAAACTAATTCACAGATTTCCTGCACATCGGCGCCTGTTTCTTGAATCCAATCCAATCCGGTAATGCCTGCGTCTAGCACGCCTAACTCGACATATCGAGCCATTTCCTGTGCGCGTACCAATAGACATTCAATATCCGGATCGTCGATTGTCGGGTAGTACGAACGACTTGAGAATGTGATCACATACCCGGCGCGGCCGAATAGCTCGCCGGTAGCTTCTTGAAGGCTACCAGACGGCAACCCGAGTCTGAGAGTTCTTGTTGTCATGACGAACCGTAAACGTCACTAGGATCAAACACTTTCTGCGCGATGATCGTGGGTTCACCTGTCGAGGGATCAATCTCTCGGAAAAAGCAGCTCTCATAGCCTTCATGACAAGCCGCGCCACCGACCTGCTCGACCTTTACAAGCAGTGTGTCCGCATCGCAGTCGTAATAGATGTGCTTTAGTTTCTGCACGTGGCCGCTCGTTTCACCTTTACGCCATAACTTCTGACGACTACGTGAGAAGTAACAAACATTGTGAGTTTGAAGGGTTTCCTCATAAGCCGCCCTGTTCATGTACGCGAGCATGAGCACTTTCCCGTCGTGATGATTTTGCGCGATCACTGGGATGAGTTCATTTTTTTGAAAATCAGGACCTGTCATGATGCAAGCGAGTCAGTTGAAACGGTTATGTGTGGTTTGGCGTCGGAATATGCAGCGTATTTCACGTCGCGACGTACTCGACCACCGATGAAACGGGTGCGTAATTATCAAAAAGCCTTGTCATCTTGCGTTAGAAATCGGATTGGTTGAACTACGCGAACACTGTAATTGACTGAAAACGATCGACGTCGGTATCAATTCACAGCCCTTGCTTGACAACGCAAATATCATGCCCATCCCCAATATCTGACTCAACCGAGACCCCAAATGATTTTGTCTCAAAAAATGAACCGACTAGGCACCGAAACTGCCTTCGAGGTACTCGCCCGTGCAGAAGCTCTTAAAGCGTCGGGTCGCGACATCATCAATCTCGGAATTGGCCAACCTGACTTTAAAACCCCACCGCACATTGTTGAAGCAGCCGTTAAGGCGCTACATGACGGTCATCATGGGTATACACCAGCACCTGGCATTCCACCTCTCAGAGAAGCTGTCGCCAACGACATTTTGCAATGGCGTAACGTTGAGGTGAGTCCGGAGAACGTATTGATCGTGCCAGGTGGCAAGGTCACGATGTTCTTCGCCATTCTCATGTTTGGTGAAGAAGGCTCTGAAATCCTCTACCCAAATCCCGGCTTTCCAATTTACGAGTCGGTGATTAACTTCTCTGGTGCAACTGCAGTCCCTATTCCACTCGTCGAGTCGCTTGGCTTCTCATTCAGTGCCGACACCGTTCTCGACCTCATGACACCCAACACTCGCTTAGTCATCATCAATTCACCGGCGAACCCTACCGGCGGTGCGGTTCCGAAGGCAGAAATCGACAAGCTAGTGGAAGGTCTCGAAGCGTTTCCGAATGCTGTGATCATGAGTGACGAAATTTACGCTCGAATCTGTTACGGTGACGAAGATCATGTCTCGCTTCTGAGGTATCCACAAATCCGTGATCGTCTAATCCTGCTAGATGGTTGGAGCAAGACGTACGCCATGACCGGTTGGCGTATGGGATACTCGGTTTGGCCAGATTCACTAATCGATCACGCGACTCGATTAGCGATAAACTGTCATTCCTGCGTCAATGCATCTGCGCAATTCGCTGGCATCGCCGCTTTAGAAGGGCCACAAGATTCGGTTGACGAAATGGTCACAGCGTTTGAAGAACGTCGCAAGGTGATCGTTGACGGGCTGAACGGATTGGCGGGCATCACGTGCACCGAACCGCTCGGTGCGTTTTACACGTTTCCGAATATCACGGGAACCGGCTTAACAGCAGCACAACTTCAAAACCAGATGCTCGAGGAAGCCGGTGTCGCGACCGTTGCAGGTACCTCGTTTGGCGCTTACGGTGAAGGCTATATTCGATTCTCCTATGCGGCATCTCTTGATGAGATCACACAAGCGATCCAACGCATCGATGACTTTCTGGGAACGATCGGCGTGAACGAAGTCGTTTCCTAGTGCACTAGTTTCGGATGCCACAGTGGCGAAGTAACGCGTCATTCTGAGGCGGTCTACCTCGGAAATTAGCGAACATCTCACTAGCCTTAATCGAGCTACCCACCTCCAATATGTCGTGAAGAAATCTAGTGCTCGTTTCGCGATTCTCAAGTCCTTCTTCTTCAAACGCTGCAAAAGCGTCCGCTGAAAGCACCTCCGCCCAAAGGTAGCTGTAGTAACCCGCAGCGTACCCTCCCGCGAAAATGTGCGCGAATCCCCAAGGAAAGCGGTCATAGTCTTTGTTGGGCAGCATACCCGTACGTTTTCGAATCGTGCGCATCGTCGCTAGCGCATCAAATCCTTCAGTCTGCATGTGAAGCGCTAGATCTAGCAGACCAAACTCAAGCTGGCGTACCATCGCCATGCCTGAATTGAAGTTTTTCGCTTCGATCAACCGATTTAGCAACTCACCGGGTAGCGCTTCGCCCGTCTCGAAATGTCGCGAGATCCTGCGCAATGAATCGGTTTGCCAGCACCAGTTCTCCATAAATTGACTTGGAAGCTCGACCGCATCCCACTCAACGCCATTGATGCCCGATACTGTCGAGTAAGTTTGTTGCGTTAGCATGTGATGGAGTCCATGGCCAAATTCGTGGAACAACGTCACAACTTCGGTATGCGTGAGCAGTGAAGGCTTGCCCCCGATTGGCGGCGTGAAATTGCAGGTTAAGTATGCGACCGGAATGGCGAACTCGTTACCTACGGCACGGCGACTTCGACAATCAGCCATCCAAGCACCGCCCCGTTTCTTCTCTCGAGCAAACGCGTCAAGATAGAACCGTGCAATGACCTCGTTGTCGCGAGCAATTTCATAGTATCGGACGTCCTCGTGCCAAGACGAAGGTGCATCTGTTCGAGAAATCTGAACATTAAAGAGACCCTCAACAACCTCAAACATGCCTTCTACGACGTCGTCAAGCGGGAAGTAGGGTTTGAGTTGTGCATCAGAAACGTCGTATAGTGATTCACGCATCCGTTCCGCGACGAAATTGAGGTCCCAAGGTTCAAGCGAATCGATCTCAAGTTCATCTTTAGCGAAAACACGCATCCGCTCAAGTTCCTCCTGAGCTTGCGGAAGCGCTTTATCCAGTAAATCATCGAGAAACGCCTTCACTTCCTCTGTTGAGCTCGCCATTTTGGGATCGATCGAGTATTCGGCGAAGCAATCAAACCCAACCAGCGCCGCCATTTCGGTGCGATTTAGGAGAATCTCTTCGATGACTTGCGAGTTGTCGTATTTACCTTCATCAGGTCCAACGTCCGATGCACGTGTCACGTTCGCGTGATACATCTCTTCGCGTAGTGTGCGACTTTCACAGTGCATCATGGTGCTTGCATAACATGCCATGTCGAGCGTCAGTACGTATCCGTCAAGCTCTTGTCGTTCCGCCGCTGCTCGTGCAACCGCCAAGTTCGCTTCCGGAATCCCTTTCAGATCATCAACATCACTGATGTGTTTTGTCCAGGCATCCGTAGCGTCTAGCAGATTGTTTGAGAACGTGCTATTGAGCAGTGTTATTTTTTGGCGTAGATTCTTAAATCGTTCGCGATCAGCGTCATCAAGTGCAACCCCGTTACGACGGAATGTTCGCAACGAATCGTTGATCATCTTCTGTTGCGCGACGTCGTACGTATCGAATCTCTCACTTTCTGATAGCGCTTTGACGATTTCATAGAGTGGTCTGGATTGGCTAAGACGGGTCGAGTGTTCGGACAATTTCTGTTCTGCTGCATCATGCGCCTCTCGTAGTTCGTCATTGCTAACTACCGCGTTAAGATGAGAAATCGGCGCCCACATGTCGTTTATTACGACATCCAGATACTCAAGAGGAATCATGACGTTGTCAAATGTGGGGTCGCTTTTCGCAGATTCGATGATCTGCTCAATCTCCGCTTCATGAGATTCGATCAATTCGTCGACATTTGCTACCACCTCATCAGCGCGAATCGCTTGATGGTCTGGCAAGTTATGGATCGTTGTGCGCATGTTTTAGGGAACTGTTAACTAGTGAGACGTTTAATTTTGTTTTCGAAAGACACTTCGTAAGTAATGACAATAAAAAACGTATTTGGTTTGGTCGAAGAGGTCAAAAAAGAACTCGAAAACTTGAGCCTTGAGGAGCTGGAGCGTGAACTAAACGATCGAGACGATCTATTGCTGCTGGATATTCGCGAAATCCAGGAATATGTAGATCTCGGTACGATCCCGTCCGCAATCCACGCGCCACGCGGAATGCTCGAATTTTGGGCTGACCCCGCGAGTCCTTATTACCGTGACTATTTTCAAGAAGACAAACGCGTCGTTTTGTTTTGCGCAGGAGGTGGTCGTTCCGCTTTTGCTGCCAAAGCGCTCAAGGAAATGGGTTACGCGGACGTCGCCCACCTCGAAGCTGGGTTCAACGGATGGGCCGAATCAGGGCGGGATGTCGAAGATACGACCGATAAGGCGCGCTGGATGCGGAAACCGCGCGATTGAAGACCCGTTTGTTAGGTATATTCGAAGTACGCGTTTGAAACGACTACCCGATCACCTACGACACCCTCAAATATCACACGCCCTTCCCCATCGTTCCAACCACGAATCAGCAATTCGTCGCCTGGAAATACGGGGGACGAAAAGCGTACTTTGATCTTCCTGAAGCGCGCTTGATCACTGGCACAAAGTACACCCAACAATTGTTGGGCACAATGACCGAATGTACACAAGCCGTGCAGGATTGGCGTATCGAACCCTCCGAATCGTGCGGCTTCAGGGTCAATGTGTAACGAGTTGTAGTCACCTGACAAACGGTAGATGTGCGCCTGATTGTCGCCGATTCTTACTGATGAACTCACATCGGGCGCCGAGTCAGGTACGGCGATTTTTTGAGAAAAAGTCTGCCCGACCCCCTCAAATGGCTCGATGTCACCTAGCTGTTCTACACCGCGTCTAAACGAACCATTCACCATGCGAACACAGTCTTCTCCATCTGCGTTCGCTACGATGCTTTCGTATTCGCAAAAGCCGTTTCCTTTGCCACGAGGATGCACCCCAATCAGGCGTGACCGGACCGTGACGGTCCCGCGTATCGGTAACGGCTTAAGGACTTCCAGATAACGCTCGGCGTCGATGTTGAGCGGCCCCGGCGAATTCGGTATGTGGGCACTATCTACCGGTGCGCCCGCGCCACCCCAACGAATTGAAAACGTTGGAAAGACCGCAAAATCCGGGTTAGCTTCATAGATGTAGCGCAAATCGCTTATGCCGATACCGACGGCGTACAGAAGTACGTCACGTTGGTCATACGAAATTGAAACGGGTGCGCCCCACGGACCGGGATTTCCGTCTGGCAAGACAGCTTGAGCGTTGTAGGTCGCCACGGATTTAACCCTCTAATCGCGTTCCAGTATCAGGGTACCGGTGGTCGAGAGCGTACCTCCAGTGCCGTTGACGATACAGTTTGATGCTTCGGTTTGCTTGCCCGGATCACCGTTTACACCGTCTTCAGCGGTGCCAGACATTTGGCGATAAGCCTCAACCAGCAGCTGCATGCCGTACATTCCAGAGTGATTGAACGACAGACCGCCGCCGTTCGTATTGATTGGAAGGCGCCCGCCTGGCGCGGCGTGCCCTTCTTTCCAAAGGGTGTATCCTCGCCCGCGCGGCGCCAATCCGAGCATTTCAGCAGTGATCCCTGCGGTGATCGTAAACGAATCGTAGATCATCGCCATCTCGATGTCGTTGGGACTTAATCCAGCCATTTCATAGGCCATCTTGGCCGATCGATGTGCGGACGTTGCAGTGAAGTCCGCCATCTCAACCATGTTCGAGTGACCCATGGATTCTCCCGCACCGACAACCCATACTGGTTTTGACTTCAAGGTACGCGCAATTTCCGGTCGAGCCAAGATCACCGCGCCGCCGTGGTCAGTCACCAAACAGCAGTGGTAAAGCGTCATCGGCCACGCAATCAATCGAGCGTTGAGGACGTCCTCAATCGTTATCTCGCCGCCAAACGGATTCGTTTCTTTGGAATACATCAACGCACGTGGGTTCTTCATTGCCCACTGCCGTGTGACCACACTGATGTGCGCGAAATCTTCAGGGGTCGTACCGTAAACGTGGTTGTGCCGCACCATTGAATGGGCGTATTGCGCGGGTGCGCCCGCGATACCGTAGGCAGCCGTCGCTTCTTCTGCAGGAGACACTTCACCTCGTCCACCGCCACCGCGACCACCCATGCCGCGATACGACCAACCCGCCTCACCATGGCTAATAAGTGCGGTATCGATCATGCCAGAGGCGATCGCCGCCAAAGCATGTCGAACATGTATTTGGAAGGAGCAACCACCAACTGATGTGGTATCGATATAAGACGGATGGATTCCTAAGTGTTCGGCCAACTCGGACGACCAACCCGCTGAAAACACACCATCGATATCGCTAATCGGAATGCCTGTATATGCCGAAACGTTTTTAATCGCTTCGATATGGAGCTGCAATGACGTACAGCGGATCGTTCGCTCTTCTCCGCCAGGATAACCGATGAGGTCAGATTCACATGCACCGACGAGTGCGGCACGGTATGACAGATCGGGCATCTTCATGATTCGACCACTCTCCAAAACGGAATGAACGTGTCGTCGTTTGCTTGTTCAAACTCGACTTTGACTTTAGAACCGATCTTGATGTCTTCGGGTTTATTTGGATCTACACCGAGTAAGACCGTTTGCATCCGGTCGCCTTCTTTCAAGTCGATGAATGCTGTTACGAACGGTAGTTCTTTCGCCCAATTGCCTGCAGCCAAGCGATGTTGAACAGCAAACGTATACAGGGTCCCCTCGCCGCTGACTTCTATCCAATCCAATCGATCGGAATGGCAAAATGGGCAGATTAACCGCGGGTACCAATGCACTTTGTTGCAGTCTAGGCAGTGCGGGAGAACAAGCTTTCCTTGTTTCGCACCTTCCCAGAAAGGCTTGTTATGTTGTCCCTGTCGTGGGATGGGTTTGTCGTAGGCCACTTAACAATCCAAATCTATCGTAAAACCGGGTTTCGTCCGAATTATCTATAAGCCTTATTGGGTCGCGATTTCGCCTGGTTACACTTCACCGCTTCGCTTTTTTCAACGATTCTCAATGAAACTCCTGATCGCCAATCGCGGCGAGATCGCGATTCGCATCGCTGACGGCGCTCGAGATTTAGGTATTCCAACCGTCTCAATCTATTCCAAAGACGATGAACACTCTCGCCACACCGCTGCGACTGACGAATCTGCGCTGCTCGAAGGGACCGGCGTCAAGGGTTATCTCAATATCAAGGACATCGTTGGCATTGCAACGCGGCATGAATGTGACGCCGTTCATCCTGGATACGGTTTCCTCAGCGAGAACGAAGCCTTCGCGAAGGCGTGCGAAGAAGTGGGTGTCGCATTTATCGGTCCGACTCCCGAAACGCTGACACTATTTGGTAACAAGAGCAGTGCTCGGCGATTTGCCACTGAACAGAACGTACCAGTCGTGAGCGGGTCAGAAGCAGCTGTCTCGCTTGATGAAGCAAGCTCTTTGCTCGAAAGATTGCCTAAAGGCCAAGGTATATTGCTGAAAGCGGTCAATGGAGGAGGCGGACGTGGAATGCGCTCGGTTGTAGACGCTTCAGCGCTAGCTGACGCTTATGCTCGTGCGTCATCTGAAGCGAAAGCCGCGTTCGGCGATGAGTCTTTGTATGTCGAACAGTTATTGGGTGACGTACGCCACATCGAGCTCCAGGTAATTGGCGATGGTACTGGTAAGGTCAACGTCATAGGTGATCGCGACTGTAGTCTGCAGAGGCGACACCAGAAAATTCTCGAAATAGCTCCTGCACCCTACCTTACTGAAGATCTCAGAAGTAAGTTATGGGTCGCGGCGTCCCGCCTAGCAAGTGAGGCGAATTACCGAAGTCTCGGCACGTTTGAATTTCTTGTTACGACCGATGCGTATTACTTTATTGAAGCCAATGCTCGCATCCAAGTCGAGCACACGATTACCGAAGAAGCAGTTGGCGTAGACCTTGTCCAAGCGCAGCTACGTCTCGCACTCGGCGAAGAACTGGAAAAACTTGCCGTACCCTCCCGTTCGCGATATTCCATTCAGGCTCGCGTCAACATGGAGGTGATGAACGAAGATGGTTCAACGAAACCAACCGGAGGCACGCTGCAGCGCTTCGCCGCACCGACTGGACCAAATGTACGTGTCGATACCTATGGATATCAAGGCTACACAACCAACCCAAATTTCGATTCGTTGCTCGCCAAAGTTATCTCCTCTGGTGAGTCATTCGAAGCAGCTTTAAATCGAAGTCGTTGTGCATTGGAACAGTTTACAGTCGAAGGCGTATCCACCAATAAAGAGTTCCTAATCGCCTTACTCAACGACACTTGCGTCCATGAAATGACGATTCATACGCGTTACGTTGACGAACAAATCCCGAACTTACTTAAATCCGTCGCCAATCTATCTTCCGAACACGCCAGCACAACCCAATCCGCGCTCGCGGGTACACAACTTCAATCGGATGACCCCCTCGCTGTTCTGGAACATGGGAAGACTGGCGAGTTCACTCGTCTCGAACAAGTCGAAAACTTAATTAAAGATAACACCCCCGTCCCGCTCGGTACGCAACCCGTCCGTGCGCCCATGCAAGGCACGGTCGTGGAAATCGCAGTCGATGTGGGCAGTGAAATCGGGTCAGATGCCATCGTGCTCATCATGGAAGCGATGAAGATGGAACACGAGATTCGATCCGGAACGGTGGGAGTTGTACATTCCCTTAACGTAAAAGTTGGGGATGCGGTCTACGAGAATCATGCCTTGCTGTTTGTCGAGGAACGTGAGGTGGCTGTTGATCAAGCTCAAAGCGGTAGTCAACTGGATCTCGACACGCTTCGAGATGATGTTGCGGAAGTGATTGACCGTCACGAGATCACGCTCGATGAAAACAGACCCGACGCGGTAGAAAAGCGACGCAAAACGCAGCAACGCACCGCGCGTGAGAACATCGATGATCTGTGCGACGAAGGATCGTTCGTTGAGCACGGACAGCTAGCGCTCACACCAGGCACCGGGTTACCGCTTGAGCAGGTCATCCGCAAGTTTCCGACCGATGGAATGATCACGGGTGTTGGCAGTATCAACGGCACTCAGTTCGGAAAGGAAAAGTCCCGAACGGTCGTCATGGCGTACGACTACACCGTGTTGGCGGGCACCCAAGGCGCAATCAATCATCCTAAGACCGACCGTATGCTCGAACTTGCTGAGAAGTGGGAGATTCCGCTCGTTCTGTTCGCCGAAGGTGGAGGTGGACGAGCGGGGACCGGTGGCAAACGGGAAGGTGGTAAAACCACAACGAATGTAGGACAAGGACGCGACGACGCGGTCTACCGACCTCTCGACACCCCGACGTTCGCATCCATGGGGCGTCTCAGTGGGTTGGTTCCAATGATCGGAATCACGTCACGCTACTGCTTTGCTGGAAATGCCTCGCTACTCGGATGTTGCGACGTCATCATCGCCACAGAGAATGCCAATATCGGTATGGGAGGACCGGCACTAATCGAAGGTGGCAATCTTGGTGTCTTTCGACCAGAGGAAGTAGGTCCTCTCGAAGTCCAACGCAAGAACGGTGTCATCGATATCGTGGTCAAAGATGAAACCGAGGCTGTCGCGGCAGCGAAGCAATACCTATCGTACTTTCAAGGTTCCGTCGACACATGGGAGTGCGAAGATCAAAGACTGCTGCGACATATCGTCCCGGAGAACCGACTACGGGTGTACAACGTGCGTGACGTGATCCACACTCTCGCAGATACGGGTTCGGTCCTTGAATTACGACCTGACTTCGGCCTTGGAATGGTTACGGCGTTTATCCGAATTGAAGGTCGACCAATCGGCGTTGTGGCAAATAACCCAACCCATCTGTCCGGTGCCATCGATAGCGATGGCTCGGACAATGCAGCACGCTTCCTGCAATTGTGTGATGCGTTCGACGTACCGATCCTAGTGCTGTGCGACACGCCAGGCATGATGGTCGGACCAGAGGTTGAAAAAACCGCGTTGGTTCGCCACTGTAGTCGACTCTTTGTTACCGGTGCGAATCTCACCGTTCCTCACGTAACGATGGTACTCCGCAAAGCGTACGGACTGGGAGCCCAAGCGATGGCTGGTGGAAGCTTCAAGGAACCATTCGCTACGGTTGCATGGCCGACTGCGGAATTCGGCGGTATGGGACTTGAAGGGCAAGTCAAACTAGGTTTTCGCAATGAACTAGCGGCAATCGAGGATCCGGCTGAGCGGAAAGCTCGATATGACCAACTCGTAGACGCAGCATATCAGCGCGGAAAAGCACTCGTTGCTGGAACATCTTTCGCCGTCGACGACGTGATTGATCCTGCTGACTCGCGTCGTTGGATCAGTGCGGCATTCGATTCGGCACCGCCACCACCGCACCGTACCGGTAAAAAACGCCGCAACATAGACACTTGGTAAAAGGAATTCCCATGACAACCGACGAAACGATGTCACTCTTTGATGTCATGTACAACTGCCGCGCTATGCGTCGCCTAAAGAGCGATCCCGTGCCAGATGACCTCATATTGAAATTAATCGATGCTGGCAATCAAGCGCCAAGTGGATCCAATCAGCAAGGCGCACGCTGGATTGCGGTCAAGGACCAAGGGCAAAAAGACAAGCTCGCAACGCTTAATAAGACGGCTGTGCAAGCCTATACCGGTGTTGAATCAACCCGTCTTGATAGCTTGCCACATCAACCTGCGGACAAACGACAACGGATGCTGAATGCAGTACTCTGGCAAGCAGAACACATGCAGGACATACCGGTATTACTGATCGCCTGCTTCGAATTCCCAGGCCCGGTCACGAATGCTTCGCAAGCTGGCGGATCCGTTTGGCCAGGAATTCAGAATGTACTACTAGCAGCACGTGCGCTCGGACTTGGCGCGGCACCGACCACGCTAGGGTTAGTAAACCCTGCAGCCGTGAAGGAAATACTGGGTCTCCCTGACAACATGGCCGCGTTCTGTTTGATTCCAATCGGTTATCCACTAGGTAATTTCGGACCCGTCACGCGTCTTCCGGTTGAGGAAACGATGCGTTGGGATCGCTGGGAAGCGTAGCGAACAATGGACTACGTGACATGGTCGTGGATTTTTCTAGTCGCTTACATGGGCGCGATGTTGGGTATTGGTGTCTGGGGGACACTAAGGGTCAAACGCGCCGATGACTATGCCACGGCCCGCGGTTCGTATGGTCCCGTATTCCTGGCGTTCGCATTCGCGGCCACCACTGCGAGTGGCGCAACGTTTCTAGGCGGACCTGGACTCGCGTACACCTACGGTGTTTCGATGCTATGGGGTAGTTTCCTCTACCCAATGGGCGTCTATTTCGGTGTGTTGATCGCGATGCGATTGATCGCAACAGCAGGCAATCGGTTCGGTAATCGGTCGATTCCTGAGTATCTCGGTGATCGATTTCAGTCAGACGCTTTGCGCATCGTCGTTTCCGTTATTTCGCTCGTCCTCTTCTTCTATATTGCTGGACAGCTCGTATCAGGTCTTGTCATGTTCGAAACCATGCTTGGATTCGATCGCATGTGGGCACTGGTCATCACAACCGTCGTCTTGCTGGTATACGTGTCGATGGGAGGCGCTCACGCGGACATCCTCACGGATGGGGTACAAGGATTGATGATGTTGGGGCTTGCGATCCTTGTCATCATTCTGTTCGTGTTCGCAGTTGGGTTCGATGGCGGGTTACCCTCGCTAATGAGTAACCTGACCGAACAAGACGAACACCTAACAAAACCTCTCAACACGACCACCGCTCTTGCTCACTCGTGGTGGTCGATCGTGTCGGTCTTCTTCGCACACATACCGCTCGGTCTGCTGCCGCATCTCGGTAACAAGCTGTGGGCGTTAAAACGTACTGATCAGCAACGTTCCTTCGTCAAACTCGCGTTTGCTTGCGGTCTCACGCTTGGCATGATGTCCCTCGCTGGGTTACTGACACGAGGTCTTGTCGGAGAGGATTTATTCATGACGGGAACGTCGCCAAATGCGGCATTGCCAGTCCTGTTTATTGAAATTTTCCCGACCTGGTTAGCCGCGTTAATTGGCGTTGGCGTATTAGCGGCGATTATGTCAACGGCAGATGGACTTGTCGTCTCGTCTTCTCAGATTATTGCGAATGACCTCTATCGTCGATCGATATTGCCACGAACACGTTATGCGAAAACACATTCGGAAGAGCAAATCGACAAGCAAGTTTTGACGATCAGCCGAGTCTCAACAGTCATCGTACTTATTTTGTGCGCAGCCTTAGCCTGGGCGCTTCAAAACACGAACATCGCACTGATCGTGATGATCGGAACCGGCGGCATGATGGCTGCTTTTTCCGGGCCACTTGTGGTAAGTGCGCTTTGGCGAGGAGTTACTAAGAACGGTGCATTCGCAGGTTTACTCGGCGGATTTATCGCGTTCATCATTCTTCACGCGCAATTGCTAAATCCAGCATGGTTTGGTGAGAGTGGGGTCGTTTTCGACGTAGTAACATGGCTTTACAACGAAGGTCCAAACCCATTCTCGTGCGCGGCGTTGGGTGAAGCGGTCTCAGTTTCGCTCACTTATGTTGTATCGAAACTATCCAAACCTCTGCCTAAAGAATTTGTTAGACAATTGTTCGAACCCGATCCAGACCAGTCCACGGGAACCGACAGTCAGATCGCTAAGTAAATCGTCTTGGTGTTCTCTGAATAACTTGCGCGACCAACGTACGTTATTCAGGGCGCCTAGGCGCAAATAACTCGGTAACGGCGTCCATAGAGTCGGCATTCGGCAACACGTCCGCCGCCACGGTCGCGGACGCAGTCGAGAAGTTCTGCGCGAGGTAGTTTCTACTCTCCGTCCACCTAGGATCGCTTTCGTGTAGCCACAGCGGCGGTGATCGCCATAGATTTGCAGTCTGAATCTTATTAGGCGGGAGGGAACTCAGTGTTCCAGCGTGAATCGATGCCACGATTAAGAATTCTCCGCGGATCAAGCCGCCGGCGGACTCGCGTAGTTCTTGAATCACGGCCGAATCGATGCTTTCCACAATATAGTTCTGAGCGTCGCTCGCCACATGCTCATCAAGCACTTTGAAATATTCAACGATACCTAAATCATCTCGAAGCGTAGCGATTCGGAACGCCTGATCAGCCCCTTCAGAATCGCCGAGCAGTCGCCGTACGTGTGCGACGTTAAGCGCAGCAAATGCGGACTGAGGTTGCAGGCGCGCAACGCGAAGCCATACGTTTTCTGCTAACTGCAGCTTCTGCAAGTCATATGCGAGAGAACCAAGCGCACCGACCGCCAGACTATTTGGATACTCTCCAGCGAGACGCCAAATCGTTTCGCTAAAGGCAGCCGTATCTTGGGTTTCTTCAAATACATCTAGTGCTTCCCATAGTTTTTGACTAGGATGCGTTGCGACACCCGTCTCTTCGAATAAATCCTTCGACTTCGCTTGGTACGCTTCGTGTAACGACGAAAACAGATCGGAATCTTTGTTTCCTAACAACCAAGAACCTAATGAAATCAAATAGTTACGATAACTATCTGTCGAATGTTGTGTCGGTTCCGTTCTTAGTAAGCTGTTGTCATAAAGCGCTTCGCGAACCTGAAGCGTCACATTGTCGCGTTGGCTCTGCAACGTCTGCGAACCATTGAATTCGGCATCCTCTACGTTTAGCACTTCCTTCCAGTTGGGGCGTGAGACATTTACTACCCTGAAGTCGATCCGTTCCAATCTACCTTCGACAGCGTGTAGTTCACCGTCCACGAAGTGAGTAATAGCCAAGATGTGAGACATTCCCGACGATTTGTCGGGATCCCACATTACCGCGTTGGTTGACACCGTATCAACGACTGCAACGTCTCGACTCAACGCGATTGAATCGCGCAATGCTGCCGCAAAACCAACACTCAATGGCGTGAATTCCCGGTTTTCGGGAAATGGCAATACTGCGAGGGTGATCTGTTTCGGCGCTGTTTGCGGTAGGAAGAATGAATAAATCAAAACCGAACCTAGCACGACGGTGGCCATAAAGAAAGTCGCGTAGAAAAAACCGTGTTTACTAGGTTGTTTAGGCAATTTCAGTTACGGTATGGTCTGAACATGAATCGCGCGGGATTTTAGATTGCGTATACGCGTTACACCACCAATCGAAATTGTGACAAAGAAATTCACACAATCGTGCAACGAACAGACACATAAGACACGTACTGATCGACTCTTGTCGATCACGAAATTAGAATCCATCACCCGCATTTCTTTTCGCAATCTGAGCGCTTCTAACCAATGGCCGATCAAAATTTCTACGAGCATGTCTTCGGAGTACGCGACAAAGTCGCGCTAGTCACCGGCGGTACAAGGGGTATTGGATTCATGATCGCTGAAGGTTTGGTCCGCGCGGGAGCAAGGGTTTATGTTGCTTCTCGCAAAGTTGATGCGTGCAAAGCAACCGAGGAGGAACTGTCGCAACATGGGTTCTGTAGAGCGCTTCCCTGCGACATCAGCACTATTGAAGGATGTAAAGCGCTAGCGAAGGACTTACGCAACCATGAGAAGCAATTACACATTCTTGTCAACAATGCCGGTGTTACGTGGAGTATGGACATCGACGCGTTCACAGAAAAGGCGTGGGACAAGATCATGGACTTGGACGCGAAGAGTCCGTTTTTCCTAACGCAGGCGCTACTACCGGAACTGCGACAAGCCGCGACCCATCGTGACCGTGCGAGTGTCGTCAACATCACATCAGTCAATGGTCTTAAGCCTGGTGGACTGAGAAACTACTCGTACGTCGTCGCCAAGGCAGGACTTGGTCAGTTAAGTGCGCAAATGGCTAGAGATCTCATGGCCGATCACATCAACGTTAACGCGATCGCACCCGGTCCATTCAAATCCAAGATGACCGCACCGATGTTTGCCACGGACGAACAGGATCGACAGGTGACCGCAGGCTTTCCGATGAAACGTTGGGGGGCGATGGAAGATATCGCGGGTCTCACAATCTTCCTCTCCTCGAAAGCCGGTTCTTATGTAACCGGAATGACGATTCCGTGCGACGGAGGTGCCACGACAACCACGTAGCAATCAGTGTCACGAATCAACGGAACACCTAATTCGATTGACCCGTAGAACGCGATAGCACGCATCCAATCGTATCGTTGGCAAATAGTTCATTGATTCGACTCGTGGAATAACCGAGAGAGGTTAATACCTCTTCTGAGTGTTCGCCTAAGCGAGGGGGAGGAAGATCCGCAGACAGTTCCGATCGTGAAAAACGCCATGCGAATCCGCTGTGCCAAATGTCGCGTACATCCGCATGCTGTTGTTTCTTAAACCAATTCCGACGAGTGAATTCTGGATGGTCAAGAATCTCTAAGCTATCGAGGACAGGTACTGCAGGTACACCGGTCGCACGGAATGCCTCTGCCGCTTCGTCCCGCGATTGTGTACGCGTCCAGCGAGTCACCAATGCCTCCACCTCGTCTGCACGATTCAAACGATCGGTATGTAGATCGAATTCACTCGAATCGATCCCCATCACGTCTTTAGCTCGGCGCCATTCAAGGTCGCTTCTACAAACGATCGCAACCCATTGATCCTGCTCTATGGTGGGAAAAACACCATGAGGTACGTAATTTGGGTGACGATTTCCCAATCGTTCTAACGGCAAGCCGATGTCTGCTGCAATGATCTCTTCGCCGATATAGGCAATTGCGGATTCGAGCATCGATCCTCGAATATTCTGCGATTCACCCGTTAGGTTACGGTTGGTCACTCCGATGAGCGTACACGCCGCCATCTGTAAACCAATAAACGCGTCGGTCTGGTAGAAACCCATGACCATTGGCTCTCCGTCACGATATCCGAATAAGGAATCCCATCCCGCCATTGCTTCGATCGTCGCGCCGTTCGCTCGGTAGTCTCGATATGGTCCGACATCCCCGTACCCAGACCAACAAACGTAAACGATGTCCGGCTTTACATCACGTAACGAATCAAAATCCAGTCCAAATTTGCGCATAACTCGCGGTGTGAAATTACTCATAACGACGTCAGCACTAGCGATAAGATCCTTCGCGATCGCAACTCCGTCGCTGTGATTTAAGTCGATCGCGATTTCGCGTTTGTTTCGGTTCGTGCTATTGAAGTTTGCACTGATGTTGTAGGGGTGCGCATTTGAGTTTTGCACACAACCATCAGGGAGCGCGCCCCGCCAGTTGCGCCATACATCTACACGCTTATGGCTCTCGATCTTGATGACATCGGCTCCGAGATCTGCCAGCATCATCGTCGCAAACGGTCCAATCCATGCTTGCGTAAAGTCGACGATTCGAATGCCATCAAGAGGTTTGCTACCCTTTTTGCCCATGCCTAACGGGACGTGTTTACCACCCCATTGATGGACTTGCTTAACTTGAGCAAGTTGTAGAGCTGGCGGGTCAATCGGCGTCATTTCTGCAGGTAAACCGGGATATGTCAATACGCCGATGTCCGAACCGGAAATCGTTTTGAGGAACCCAAGAGATTCCACCTGCCGATTACTTAGCAGATCATGAGGCGTCTGAAACAGTCCAAATCGAGGGGCACCTCGCTCCATCACACCTTCAAATACAAGCTCTGGATCGCAATGCCGCGACTGATCAGCTAAGAAAGCACTCAGTTTCGTTCGGTTTCGACGCTGCTCTGGCGTAATTAGATCGGTAGATACCTTCCCCTCAGGCACGCCTATTTCCGCTAGTACGTGAGAAAACGTTTGTGGATCGAGCAAATTCCCCGAGATTCTGCCGTTGCCGACCGGATAAAGCCTGACGCCAGTGGCAGGTCCACCATGCCTTTCCTCGGCTTTCTCAAAGTACTGCGATCGAACGAAAGGTACCACCGTCGTTAACGCATCAAGTTGGGAAGTCTCAATCGATTCGACTTCACCCGTAGTAATTCGCTTGACAATCGCAGCAAGGGTTGCGACACATGCGTGAACGCCAACGACGTACGGAACGATATTCGCTGGCATTCTTGCTGGTTCTCGTTCAGGATCGCCATTGCAAACTAGGAAGCCAGAAGCCGCCTCAAGCAGTATGGGAGCTCCTCCCATACCGTTGTACATACCATCAGAAGCAAAAGGAACGACGCGGTGAAAAATCGTTCTTGACCCGGGTTCAATCCCATCCTCCGCTAACTCGTCAAGTGTCCGATTCGTTAAGATCGCGTCCGCGTCGGCAGCGAGATCTGCAAGGTCCTGCGAGACCAAGGTCTTGTTCGTCGTAAGGTACCGCCACGTAAGCGACACACCGTTCACAGTAGGCGAACGCCTAGGAAGATCTCCAACATAAGCCTCACCAACCGCCACTTGAGCACCCCACCTCGCAAGCTGCATACAACAGAAGGCAAGAGCTGCGTCATCACCGAGTTCGAGAACACGGAGGTGTTTAACGTTCATTTGCTAACGGTATTCCATGTGCAAAATGCGTTCGGCGAGCGAATCATTTGATTCGCTGCAAACTAAGTTCGTCCCACGACGCTAAGAGTTCGAGTCTGGCTTTGTTGTGTCGACGCTCATTGTGCATAGCATTCTCACACCACAACGTAGATAGCAAAAGTTCATGTCGCGTCGAGAATTGCCACAGCCCACGGGTCTACCGATTCCAATCAGCGAGCGTTTTGAGTTCGTAAGTGAAAAATGGCTCGAAACTGCTCGAACGTTTCTGCAAAGCAAGCTCGACGCATTCAACGGCAATCCACCATCAGGCCGATTCGCTGCCGTCGAGACTTACACCGATGCGCCGCCTCACCTCGATTGCCCAAACAACACAGCTACGGTTCACATAGTCATCGAGAACGGGCAACTAGACGTTGGATACGGCGACGTTGAGAATCCAACTTTTCATGCAAAAGGTGATTACAACCGCTCACTCGTGATTGGAGCATCGGTTTACGAAGCGCTTCCTGAACGAAAGGAACGCATTCAACGAGAGCTGCACCACCGTCACGGCAACGTGCTCCAAGTATCCGGCGCTGGCTTTGCGGACGTCAACCCGGACGTTCTCAAACTTCTGGCCGGACTTCACGACCATCTCGCTAAGCGAACGGTCGGTAACCCGGACATTCCACACAAACTCACGCACCTGGATGTCGAGGCTCGTATTCAGGAGGTTGAAGAAAACGGCTACACGGTTTTTGAGCGTGCAATCACGGAGTCTTTTGTCGAAGAGTTGAACGAGGATTTCGATCGTCTTATCGCGGAGAACGGGCGCGGAAAAGTCGCGGCAATGCTCCTATCACGAGGCCCACTTTGGGAAGAGGTTGCGACTCATCCGCAAATCCACGCAGTTGCACAGCAACTTCTCGGCGCAGATTGCAATTTAGGACAATCGATTGCCTTCAGAAAACCTAAAGGAGCTGATACACATCAATTGCACAATGATCCGCCACATCCACATACTGGCGAGCTCTGTTGCAATGTAACGACTGTATGGGCATTGAGCGAGTTCGATGAAGATTCGGGTCCAACAATCGTCGTTCCAGGTAGTCACAAAGAAAATCGTCCGCCAGATCAAGATGCGAAATCTCAAGCTGTCAAACTGACGATGCCGAAAGGATCTGTCGCGATGTGGCACGGCTCACTCTGGCACGGCGCTGCGATACGCGAGCGCGACGGTGAGCGGACGTCCCTTCACAACACCTATTTGCGCAACTGGGTGCGTACGTGGGACAACTATTTAGAAATCGATCCCGCGATCTTGGAACGAAACTCGCCTGCGCTAACCACGCTTGCAGGAATTGACGACCTCTACGGCAAGAACACCTACGACGGTATCGACTTCAGACGAATGGTCACATAAGTGCGATCTCGTTATGAGGCTGCTTTCGCAGCTTCTTCACGTGCCGCGCGTACCTTTTCGTTGGTCTGATTGAATAGAAGGTCGCGCCGACGCTTCTCTTCCTCATCGGTAAGTTTTTTCTTGCCTAAATCCTGACCAACGCGGTAACCACGTTCCAACGCTGGTCGGCCTCGCAATTGATAAGCCCAGCGTTTCACGTTCGGAAACGACTCCCACATTTCCTCGCTAACAACACGACTAACCAAAAATGCCCAAGGCCAAGTAATGATGTCGGCGATCGAGTATTCGCTACCTGCAAGGTACTCGTTGACTGCTAGCTGCGCGTCCATAACGCCACACAGACGATCAACTTCGCCCACAAAACGTTTTTCGCCGTACTCCAACTGCTTGGGATCGTCGGTGATGTTCTTCGCGTAATTCTTGAAGTGATTGGCGTTTCCCATCATCGGACCAAGATTGGCCATTTGCCAATGCACCCACTGCATAACTCGAATTCGCTCGCGAGGTTCTGCGGGTAGGAACTTTCCTTCCTTATCGCCCAAGTACTCGAGAATCGCACCGGATTCAAAGACGCTAATTGGTTCGCCGCCATCGGCAGGATCATGGTCGATGATCGCAGGCATTCGATTGTTGGGGCTAATGCGTAGAAACTCCGGTTTGAACTGGTCGCCACCACCTATATCGACCGGAATAACGTCGTATTCCAGTTCACACTCTTCAAGCATGATGCTAGCCTTCCACCCGTTGGGCGTAGGCCAGTAATACAGATCGATCACGATAGGTTCCGGTTCAATTGCGACTGCGTATATTAGTTTTGCCATTTTGTCTTCGATTAGAAGGGACCTCTTGATTCAATGATCGAATGTATGCCCAAGATCTACAAACTCGAACCGAGCAAGATCACGCCAAGTAAATACATCAGTTTTTTCGTGTTACGCGATGCCGGCAATCTCCTCTTTCCCTGCGTATCGAGTTCTAGCACCTTCGAATCGTCATGGCAAGAAATACATGACCACGGCGGCGTTTCAAAGCAGTTGCTCGGTGATATGCATTTCGCGACCAAACATAACGATCAACTCTTTGAGGAATTCGGCGCACTGACGTGTTGCAGTGTCGAAGAAGAAGCTGACGTTCGCCGTAAAGTTAAAAACGTTAAAGCCTTTACATTCGAACGGCACGAAGTCGCTCCTGGTGTCATAGCAATACCTACACCAGGTCACCGACCCGGCGCCGTCAGTTATCTAGTCGACGTTGGGAGTTCAAACGTGTTGTTTGCCGGTGATTCACTCTGGCATGACCGCGAGAAGTGGATGGCGTTATCGAATAAGAAAAACCGTCCGGTGATGAAGAACACTTTGGCTAGTTTGCGTGAAGAGAGCTTTGCAACGATATTTGTGAATAGTTCGGTTCAAAATCCAATCTACAGCATCGATTTCACGAACGATGCAGCTAAGAACGAGTTCCTGGACGGATTGGCTGAGTCGCTCTGAGCATTAAGAAATAACGAGCAGATATATGGTGTATCCCGCGATACCAAGAAAAACTACGAACGCAACCACTAGCGCGGCAAGCAGCCAATGAAGAATCGATTTCGCTAGTTTCTTCATCATTGCTTCAAGCTACGCCGTACATTCGGATTGGGAGAAAACGTCTTTAAATTGCTCGCGTAACGAGTTTTTCTGAATCTTTCCCATTGCATTACGCGGCAGCTCTGTAACGGTCTCGACGCGTTGTGGTTGTTTGAATCCAGCAAGTACCTCTTTCAATTGACCCCTCACGGTTTGGGTTTCTACCGTACTTCCTGAAGAAGAAACCACGACGGCAACAACGCCTTCGCCAAAGTCAGGATGAGGGGCACCAATAACCGCGACATCTGAGACGTCCGGTAGGTCGCCGATCGCCGTTTCCACTTCAGCAGGATACACGTTTAATCCGCCACTGATAACCACATCCTTTTCTCGTCCTACGATTGAGACGCGTCCGTCCTCATCCTGTACGCCCATATCGCCTGTCATGAAGTAACCATCGCTACGAAATTCTTGCGCGGTCTTTTCAGGCATTTCCCAATAGCCTTTGAATACGTTAGGTCCTTTGAGTTCGATTCCACCTACCTCACCGGCTGCAAGTTCAAAGCCGTGATCATCGGTAATACGAAGCGAAACGTCCGGGAGGGCAAAACCAACGGTGCCTGCTTTTCGTTCACCGCCGAGTGGATTAGAAGTGTTCATGAGCGTCTCGCTCATGCCATATCGCTCGAGAATCGCCATCCCGGTTCGTTCGGAAAACTCACGGAAAGTCTGTTCCGTTAAGGGCGCAGAGCCAGAGATGAACAATCGCATATTGCTCACCATATCGCTACCGAATTCCGGTCGAGAAAGAAGCCGAGTATAGAACGTCGGAACACCCATGAGAACCGTAGCGTTGGGTAACTCGCGCATTACGTCCAGCACGTCAAAGCGCTGCTGAAAAATCATTGAACAGCCACTCAGCAGAACACAATGAATCGCAACAAATAGTCCATGCACGTGGTAAATCGGTAACGCGTGGAGCAATACATCATCATCACGAAATCCCCAAACCTCGTTTAGCGTTCGCGCATTGCTGAGTAAATTCCGGTGCGTGAGCATCGCTCCCTTTGATCGACCCGTGGTACCAGACGTGTATAGAATCGCCGCAATATCGTCACCACATCTCTCCACCGATCGGGTGTACGGTTCAGATACTCGTCTCGAAGCATCCCAGAGGGAACCCTTACCATCTGTATCGAGAACGAGTTGGTTAAGGGAACGATCCGTCGCAGCTTCAACTTCGGTCGATCCGACATAGAGTTTCGGCTTGGCGTTGTCGAGGAAGTATCCTAGTTCAATTGATGTGTACGCAGTGTTCAGCGGAACGTAAATCGCGCCGATCTGCAGGCACGCGAGATAAAGCGCTAACGTGAGTGGCGTCTTATCGCAATGCGCTACCACTCGGTCGTCGGTGCTAATCCCACATTCGTTGAGTGCGGCTGCGACGAGATGCACTTGATCGAAGAGCTGCTCATAACTAATGGACGTCCCGTCTTCGAGTAATAGACATGGTTTGCCTGAATTGGCGCGCGCAACTTGAATTAGATTGTCGTATAAACTCTCACTCAATATTGCAATGTAATATCGTCAAGGGCGTCACTAGTTTACGCACGGCGGTCTGTCCCATACATGTTAGATTGTTTCAAAATGCAACCGAATCAATATCTTAGGTGCATTTCTTACGCTGAGAGAGGCACGACTTGAATAGCGAAGCGCTACTTTGGAAGCCGTCGGACGATGCCATCGCGAGTTCGAATCTAGCGACCTTTGCCGGGCAACTTGACTTACCGTTGGACTATCCGAAGCTATACGAGTGGTCCATTCAAAACCGTGAAGCATTCTGGCGTACGGTGTGGGAATTCACCGGTATCGTCGGTTCACCGGGAGCGTCGACGTTGTCAGAAACGCTTCCGTTCGCCGATAGCGCATGGTTTAACGACGCGCGCCTTAACTTTGCAGAGAACCTACTGAAATACGACGATGAGAGAACCGCTCTTGTCGAGGTAAACGAGACCGACGCTCGCGTTGAACTTACATATGCGCAGCTGCGTGCTCGAGTTGCAGCATTTGCACTTGAATTGAAACGGTTCGGAATCACGAAAAATGACCGGGTCGCTGCTTGGTTACCGAATAGTGCTGATACCGTAATTGCTATGTTGGCAACGACAAGCATCGGTGCAATCTGGTCATCGTGTTCGCCTGATTTCGGCGTGGAAGGTGCTTTCGATCGATTTAGCCAAATCGAGCCAAAACTGCTTCTCGTAACCGATCAGTACCAATACAACGGTCGTACGTATGACGTATCCAAAAACGTACAGTCTCTAACGTCTCGTATCGCAAGCATCGAAAATGTTTTACGCCGTTCAAACTCGCCTGATCAATGTCATTTCCAACAAATCTATAGGAACGATTCGGACTCCTTGTCATTCGAACGACTGCCGTTCAATCACCCACTCTACATCATGTTTTCTTCAGGTACGACCGGGATACCCAAATGTATCGTCCATGGTGCAGGCGGAACGCTAATTCAGCATGTAAAAGAGCATCAATTGCATGCGGATCTAACCCGTGAAGACGTACTGTTTTTCTTCACGACCACAGGTTGGATGATGTGGAACTGGCTCGTATCTGGACTCGCAACAGGATGTACCCTCGTACTCTATGACGGTTCACCGTTTTTTCCTCGCCGCAACACCTTAATTGACCTTATCGACCGGGAAAGTATCTCGGTATTTGGCGTCGGCGCGAAGTACGTGTCAAGTATCGAACGAGTACAGGTAAAGCCGCGCGAAACGCACGAATTGAGTTCGTTACGGAGCATCCTCACTACAGGCTCCCCACTCTCCCACGAGTCGTTTGACTATGTGTATCGTGACTTTAAGAAGGACGTGTGGCTCGCGTCTATTTCAGGTGGAACGGACCTGATTTCCTGCTTTGTACTCGGCAACCCGTTTTCTGGAGTTTGTAAGGGAGAAATCCAAGGTCCAGGGTTAGGTATGGCTACGTCTGTCTTCGATGACACTGGCCAGTCGATAAATGATCAAAAAGGAGAGCTCGTTTGTACGAAATCTTTTCCTAGTGCACCGATTGGTTTTTGGAACGATGCCGATGGATCTAGGTATCACGACGCATATTTCGCACGATTCGAGAATACGTGGGCACACGGCGATTTTGCGGAGATCAACTCAACAACCGGCGGATACGTCATCCATGGCCGTAGCGATGCAGTCCTAAATCCAGGCGGCGTACGAATTGGTACTGCAGAAATCTACCGACAGCTTGAACGATTCGATGAGGTCGTCGATGCCGTATGCGTCGGTCAGGAATGGGAAAACGACACGCGCATCGTTTTGTTTGTCGTCTTGACGAATGGATTACGCCTAAATAAGTATCTGCGCAAGGACATCAGGGCGGCGATCCGCAGCAACGCATCCCCACGGCATGTTCCCGCAAAGATTGAACAAGTGGGCGACGTGCCACGCACGCGATCAGGAAAGATTGCCGAACTGGCCGTCCGTGAGATCATTCATGGACGCGAGGTTAGAAACACTACAGCGCTTGAAAACCCTGAGTGCCTAGTGCAATTCAAAGGGCATGAAGCGTTGGAGACTTAGAGGTTGACGATCGAAAAATATGAGAGCGAGAAAGCGCATTCCAAACACTCATAGCCTAGCAAAAAAAGAAAACGGGTTCGCGTATAGCGACGCTGAACTGTTTGAAATAGGAGTTCATGGTTCTTCGATTCGTACATCCTGATCTGGTTCCAATCGTCCGCCTGGCGTGATTAGCGCGGTGTCTGCAGCGAGCTTAAGCAAGAAATTCGCCTGACCTTCGAGATTTTCATGCCGGTCATTGTCTGCCAATGACAATTGATCGATCGTATTGGTGAGATTCCTTAGATATTCATCGCTCGCAGCCCTGTCTCCTACCTGTCTGGCGTAGTTCGCGGCGATAAATAGGTACTCGAGCTTTGCTGGAAGTTCGAGATCTGTTAACAGAAGTTCTTTGATTCCAGTCCATGCAATCAATCGATATTCATTCGCTCTTTCGATATAGCCGAGTTCCTGATATTTACGAGCCAGCACGCGAAGCATCAAATTTCGAAAATGTTCGTCCTTTTCTCGTAGTTCGTAAATCCCTTCCAATAGTCTCAATCGATGCACCACATCAGCCTCTCCATCGTAGGCCGAAGCTAAATAATCGCGGATATCTCGCCTCTCTTTGTCAGTTATTTCGAAATCGCCACCGAACGCAGTGAAACCTGACTGCTTGCAGTGCCATACCCATTTTTCTGACGTCAAAGGCCAAAACACGAGGTCGTACTTCGAAGGCTTGGCGTAGATATAGGAACCGTAGCTAACCGGTTGGTGCACATCGCACGTTTTTCCTGACACAATGGGATCGTCCACCGTCGACTCCAGGAAACGTGCGGCCATAACGGGTACGTTACCAACCAGACAGATCCCAGCCGCGAACAATGCAATTGTTTTATGTCGCGTTTTTGGCATGGCGGGTTTCAGTTAGTCTTGATTTATGTTGGATTTTTCTACTCGCAAGTGCAATTGACGAAGTACTTCTTCTGCACGAATATGACGACGATGAAACACGATATTCGATCTTGAAAGGTGAACGAGTCCACGTAATTACTCGGGACTAAATTTCACTTCTTTATTTAGTGGTACGAAAAGAATGCGCACAGGTCCTTCGACTACACGACTTGTGTGACCTGTACCCTCAACGTCGTCCGGTAAAAACGCCTCGCCAGGACCCCATCGCCGGAATTCGCCGTCGGTTGTTCCGACTTCCCAAATTCCAGTCATCACAATACAGAGCTGCCGGCGCGGTGCATTGTGCCAATCTTGGAACCCACCTTCAGGCGCTTCAAAAACCTGCACACCAGTCGAATCGAATCGAGCGCTAGTCCGCAACAGATTTCCCCAGTTATCTAGAGACTCGTTTTCGATCGCGATTTCTACCTCGTCGAATGCGGAACCACCCTCCTTCGTGGTGTAAAAACGCGTTACGCGCATCACTTTGTCAGTCAATTGAATGTCACCGTAGCTCAATCAACTCACGAACATGATCGGAGCAAATCAATAGATTCGCAATTGGATCGTCACGCATGAACGACGTCCATTTTTCGCCATTGACTCGGTCCCGTCTTGTGAACTGACTCACCGCTTGAATCTACTGCGACCGTCACAGGCATGTCTTTGACTTCGAACTCGTAGATCGCTTCCATCCCCAACTCTTCAAACGCAAGCAGTTTCGCATCGGTGATCGCTTTCGAGATCAAATAAGCCGCGCCGCCAACCGCAATAAGCGAAACGCCTCCATGTTTCTGAATCGCTTCGATGGTAGCGTCGCCTCGCTCCGCTTTGCCAATCATGCCAAGCAATCCGGTTTTCGACAGCATCGTATCGCTGAACTTATCCATGCGCGTCGCGGTCGTAGGACCTGCCGGGCCGATGACTTCATCCCTCACCGCATTGACGGGACCAACGTAGTAGATGAAACGATCGGTGAGGTCAATCGGCAGCGATTCGTTCTTTTCTAGCAATTCGACCAACCTCTTATGAGCGGCGTCTCGACCCGTCAGCATTCTTCCAGACAGTAACAATGTTTCCCCGGCTCGCCATGTCCGAGCTTCATCTTTTGTGACGGTATCTAAGTCAACGTGCTTCGAATTCGCGCTAGCTGAATAGTCAATATCAGGCCATAGCGTCAAGTCCGGTGGTTCGAACTCAGCGACACCAGAACCGTCAAGTTCGAATTGAATGTGTCTTGTTGCCGTGCAGTTGGGAATGATGGCAACAGGCTTATTCGCCGCATGCGTCGGATATTCCGCAATCTTGACATCGAGTACTGTTGTCAGTCCGCCTAAACCCTGTGCACCAATTCCGAGTGCGTTAACCTTGTCGTAGAGCTCAAGTCGAAGCTCCTCTGCCCGACCTTTCGGACCACGCGCCTGCAGCTCTTGAATATCGATCGGAGCCATCATCGCTTCTTTTGCAAGCAACATCGCCTTTTCGGGTGTGCCACCAATACCGATACTCAGGATGCCTGGTGGACACCAACCAGCTCCCATCAACGGTACCTGACTCATCACGAAATCAACCACCGAGTCAGATGGATTTAGTACGGCAAACCTCGCTTTCGCTTCGCTACCACCACCTTTTGCAGCAACCTCAACATTGACCTTGTCTCCAGGCACCACGCGCATATGAATCACGGCTGGCGTGTTGTCGCCCGTATTCTGCCGCTGACCATCAGGGTCTATCAATACCGAACCGCGCAACGGATTGTTAGGGTCAAGAAACGCCTGACTTACTCCCGCGTTGACAGCGTCTTCAATATCAACATCTTCGGTCCACTCAACCTTCATGCCAATCTCCAAGAACACGATCACTATTCCCGTATCCTGACAGATTGGTCGCTTGCCAAGCGCGCACATCCGCGAATTTACTAGTACCTGACGTAACGCGTCTTTTGCAGCCGGTGACTCTTCACGTTCCCATGCCGAGCGCATCGCGCTAATAAAATCAGGCGGGTGGTAGTAAGAGATGTACTGTAGTGCGTCCGCAACGCTCTGTGTTAGGTCAGCTTGACTTATTCGTGACATTGAGATTTGTTGAGCTCTCGCCTACTTAGACTGCTATTCCAATGGTACAAGACGAATAGAACATATGGCTGAATCAGATCAGTTCGCACATGCGGAACTTGATTTTCCGACCGGCAAAATCTCGTATCTTCAAGGCGGTGATGGACCTTCATTAATTTGTCTGCACCACAGTTGGGGAAACCCCGGCGTACTAGAGCTGCATCAGAAACTTGCAGGCGACTTCACCGTGTTTGTACCGGACATGCCTGGTTGGGGTGGATCCGAGAGACCACTTTGGGCACGTACCGTTCGCGACATCGCGATCATCGTTTCACAGTTTGCTAATCAAGTAACGGAAACCTCATATCACCTTGTTGGTTTCGGTTTCGGCGGCTACGTCGCGGCAGAAATGGCGTCTATGAGTGAGACGACCATCGCCAGCTTAGCGCTAGTCGGCGCTGTCGGAATCCAGCCACGCGATGGCGAGATCATGGATCAGATGATGTATTCGCATCGCCAATACATCGAAGAGAGCTTCCGTGATCGAGATAGTTATGTGAGTCATTTCGGCGAGGAACCACCGCAAGAAATGCGAGAACTCTGGGACCATTCGCGAGAGATGACTGCTCGCGTATCCTGGAAACCCTACATGTTCAATCGGCGGCTCGGCGAACTGCTCAAAAACGTGACCGTAAGGACCGCACTGATCTGGGGCGAGCACGACAAGGTAGTACCCATCGATGTTGCGGAACAGTACCGAGAAGCATTGAGAAACTCGCAGATCCATACAGTTAAGGACGCAGGGCACGTGGTAGAGATCGAAGCACCAGATGAAGTGCAAGCACTCGTCGCCACACATTGCGGTACGCAACTAGACCAAGTTTCGCACGGAGGTTAGGCATGTTCGTTGGTTACTTCACGGAGCGCCCGTATCAAGATCAGAGTTCTGGATACTTCGGTGCCACCGGGCGTAGCATCACTGATTTGACGATGTCGAACAGCAGCTACGATCCACAACTTGGTGCAGATCTCTACAACCGTTACCTCGACGAGAAGATCTTCGCCGAAGAAATGGGGTTCGACGGTTTAATGCTGAACGAACATCATTCGACGCCGTTCTGCATGGGCGGAGTTATGAATCTCGAGGCGGCAATCCTCGCACGCATTACACAACGTGCGAAGATCGTACTCTTGGGCAACATCCTGCCCATCTGGGACGATCCGTTGTTTCTTGCAGAGGAACTCGCCGAGATCGACATGATCAGCCGCGGTCGTCTAGTTACGGGTTGGGTACGAGGAACGGGTCGCGAGAGTGTTGCTCACAATGCCGCGGCGCCATATAACTGGGAGCGGTTTCAGGAAGCGCATGACTTCATCATCAAGGCATGGACTCAGCCTGGACCCTATCGCTGGGAAGGCGACCATTACCACTTCCGCTATGTGAACCCTTGGGCACGACCCTATCAGGATCCGCATCCGCCTATCTGGATTCCTGGGGTCATGAGTCGTAACACCGTTGCATGGGCAGCCAAACATCGGTATCCATACGTCATGCTAGCCACGGAGCTAGAGCCTACGCGAGAATCGTACGAGTACTACACGGAAGTCGCCAAAGAAGAAGGCTACGAAACCGGTACTCAACACCGAGGATATCTGTTCAAAGTTCACGTTGACGAGAACGAGAAACTCGCTGAGGAGGTCGGACGAAAGTTCGTGCAAGGCCCGAGCAATCCGTTCCTTGAAGGAAACCAAGGTACAGTGAGACCGTTCATTCAGAATTTGCCCGGACTAACACAGAGAAACAACCTGCTCCCTACGATGCGAAGTTTCGCTGCAGCAGCCTCCCGTGGTCGAGCCGAGCAACATAAACAAGAAGCGGCGAAAGCGGGTAAGAAAGTCGAACCACCAAAACCAGACAAGCCCCGAGATACCTATATCGATCAGACCGAGAAATACAGCATCATTTCAGGCACGCCGGACACGGTGATACCGCGAGTTCGCCATGTGCTTGAAACACTTCGACCAGGATCGATATTTTTCTGGGACGGCGACGGGGCGATGTCACATGACGACTCGATGCGCAGCCTTCGATTAATGGGGTCTGATGTCATCCCCGCTGTACGCGAAATGGCCAAAGAACTCGACCTGAAGGGTCCGTTTGAGGTCGATCCTCAAACTAATAAAACGGTCGAGAACGGCGACACCGCGACAGAATCCGAGGCATCTCAGGACGCGACCTAGAGGCATCTGATGGACGGCATAGCCGTCATAGGAGGCGGTCCTGCGGGTAGTACGATCGCCGCGCTCCTCGCTCAACGCGGACTCTCAGTCCGACTGTACGAAGCGACACGCTTTCCTAGACCGCACATCGGCGAATCTCTTCTTCCCGCAACGATCGAAGCACTCGAACTGAGCGGTGCGGCTCAAAAAGTTCGTTCTGCTGGCTTTACGGTTAAAAACGGTGCGACGATGGCGTGGGGCGCAGATCACGAACTCTGGACGTGGAACTTTCGCGAAACCAACAAAGCACAACCACATTCTTATCAAGTCAATCGGGAAGAGTTCGATCAGATTCTGCTACAACACGCCCGAGAGAGCGGGGTTCATGTGCACGAGGGCACAAAAGTTCAATGCGTGCGTTTTGACGGCGATGACGCGATCGGTATTGAAATCGACAGCGAACTTTATCCCGCCTCTTATGTGATTGATGCTACTGGACAACAGTCGCTCATCGCGAATCAAGAAGCCGCTAAATCTTGGGACGACGATTTCCGAAATCTCGCGGTATATCGCTATTACCGTGGCGGGGAGCACATGCCTGGCGACGCGGCCGGCAATATCCTCGTGGAGTCAGTCGCTGACGGGTGGCTGTGGAAGATTCCACTAAAAAATCATGTTTCGAGCGTTGGAGTAGTAACCGATCGAGACATAGCGATGAATTCGATCCGTGAAACGTCATTGGAAGATTGGTTCGACGAAGTGATCAGATTTTCCACATATACGTCGTCATTTCTTACCGATGCAGAAGCGATAGGCTCTTGCACCGCTACGCGAGACTGGTCATACCAAGCGAACCAGTTCACAGGACCCCGCCACTGTCTAATCGGCGACGCGGCGTGTTTTATTGATCCCCTTTTCTCAACCGGCGTACATCTCGCGATCTACAGTGCCACCATCGGTGCCGCGCTAGTTGCGACGACACTCAATGCGCCTAATTTAGCTTCGTTGGCAGCAGAAGCATTTGAACGCCAATATCGTCAACACTACGGCCATTTTCGTGAACTAGCGAGATTGTTTTATGGTTCGAATCGATCGATCGATTCTTATTTCTGGCAAACGCGCCAAATTACCGGTGAGAGTGCGTATTCGCCGCGCGCCGCATTCGTTCGAGCCGTATCCGGTCAAGCGAGTACTGGCTACGAACGTACGACGCTATCCCATGGCGTTCTGCCTCACAGCTTCACGAATGCGATAGATGAAGTTGAAAACAGCAGACATCAACGGCAATCTGCACTACGACAGCTCACCGAATCCACTGTTCTTGCTGTGTCTGGTTCCGTGTCGATTGAAAACGTGGCACTGTTTAGCGACGACGCTTTTCAGCCTGGGCTAGTCATACGACGTAAAGGCTTGGACGACATCCCTATTTCTCGTTTTGTCGCTGACGTAATAAGCGTCATCCAATCAGATGCCACTACCGCATCTGCAATCGCGTCTGCGTTGACTCATCGTGGCTGGACGTTGCCAGTCATACGAGCTTCTCTCAAACCGACGATCGAGTTGCTTTGTGTCGAAGGCATTTTCGAGTTTGATGCACTCTAGAGAGTTTGTACGTGTGCAATCGTTTGCAACTTCTAGTGGCATGATGAGTATTTAAATCGCGGACGGCTTACCGTTTGTCGCGAGTTACTTGACGTCTCTACTAATTAAGCTGTTAACGATGACCTCGTCTCAAATAAATCAACTCGTCGCTAATTTGCTCAATAAGATATACAATATATATCTATCTAGCTATAGGCAATCCAATGGCCGCCGCGTTGAAGGTCGGGAAGTGGGGAAGTAGCCTCGCTATTCGTATCCCGAAGGTAGTTGCTGAACAATATGGAATCTCTGAAGGTTCATCATTGAATCTGGAATTACAGCCTCGTCAATTCGTGATGTCGTTGAGGGAGTATGATCTAGACGAATTGGTAAGTCAGATCACACCTGAAAATCGACACCCGGAAACTGATTGGGGTGTACCTCAAGGCCGCGAAGAGTGGTAGCAGACGAGTATGTACCCGATCGAGGGGACATCGTATGGTTGGATTTCACACCTCAAGCAGGACATGAACAGGCGGGCCGTAGACCTGCCTTTGTCATCAGCACGCGAGAATTTAACGAACGCAGTAGATTAGGGATTTTTTGCCCTATAACCTCGACATCAAAAGGATTCCCTTTTGAGGTAGTACTCCCACCGACAGGCAGCGTTTCCGGTTCCGTACTTATCGATCACATCAAGAGCTTAGATTGGCAGGCTCGGCATGTTAGATTCGCCACCACAGCTAAGCCTCATACACTCACTGAGGTATTTGGTAAACTCGGGGCTCTGATATTTCCGACCCCATCGTTACGAGACGCGGTTACGTAGCAAGCAATCAGTAGGGCTCGTCTTGGATCTACGAATAGCTACATATCAACGCAGAAAATTCGACACCTCGTAGTGCTCCGCATGTAACACTATACCGAACTAACCGAAATAACTGCCGCCATCTGTATTGCGTAGCTTGTCGCGTGCAATCACCATACGATGAACTTCTGAAGGTCCCTCGCCAATCCGCTTAACCCGTAATTCGCGATACCAGCGCTCAAGCGGCATTTCTTGAGCCATACCCATGCCACCAAACATCTGCATGGCGCGATCGACCACACGACCCGCTGTTTCTGTCCCTACAAGCTTGCACACCGAAGCATCGACTTTACCGGGTTCTCCAGCGTCAACTTTTGAAGCAGCCTCATATACCAAGAGTCGCGCTGCTTTTAACTCGACTTCCGAATCCGCGATCATCCATTGAATCGCTTGCTTGTCAGCGAGCATCCCGTCCCGCGTCGGGCGTTGTTTAACCCAACCGCAGGCCATATCAAGCGCTTCCTGAGCGATTCCCACACATCCTGCAGCATACGGAATACGGGCGTCAACAAGCCACCGCTGTGCTACTCCAAACCCCTGTCCCACTTCTCCTAGTACATTTTCTACTGGCACCTCACAGTTGTCGAGCACAATCTCGTATGGAGAAAGTGCCCGTATCACTTTGATTTCATTGAAAGAAATACCTGGGAACGTAGGCTCGACAATAAACGCCGTAATCTGCGGGGGATTCCCGTCCGCACCATCTTTGGTTTTCGCAAAGATGATGCCGTAGTCCGCACCGCCCGCAGCTGTAATCCACATCTTGCGACCGTTCAAAATCCAGACGTCGCCTTCTTTGCGAGCTCGCGTGGAGATGTTGTTGCGCGGATCAGAACCGCCCGTTGGTTCAGTGATTGCAACGAACGCACGCTTCTTACCTTCGACGCAAGGAACGCCATACTTCTCAATCTGTTGCGGAGTACCCGACCAGATTACGTTAGGTGGACCGCCGCCGAACGCGCCCAACGCTGGTGCGTACGCACCTAACCGACACTTTGCTGATTCTTCGGCGATCACAACGCGCGTCAAAGCGCTCACCGGATTGCCGCCGTACTCCGCTGGTACCGACAAGCGAGTCAAACCCATTTCTTCGGCCTTCGCCTTTAACAATGCTCGATCTTCCCCTCCGCACCCGGTAGCGTTATACGGGAGTTTGTCCTCGATCGGCTTTACATAGTCCCGCATGAAACGACGAATCTGTTCACGTAATAGCTCTAATTCTTCCGTCTGATATGCCTCAATTACGTCGCTCATCAAAATGCTCCCCGATAGAATCTCAAGAATCGTTTAACAACGAAACGATACACGTTCGCTATTGCCGAGAATAAAGCAGTGAAGATTTACCACGTAAAAGGCACCCGTTCGATACGGGTTATCTGGCTCTGCCACGAACTTAATCTACCGATCGATATCGAGACCATACCGACCTTCGACGCCGCATTCAAGGCTTCGCCCGAATGGCGAGCGAAATCGCCGACCGGCAAGGTGCCAGTCCTCGAGGACGGTGAAATATCGATGTATGAGTCTGGCGCAATGGTCGAGTACATACTCCAGCGATACGGTCCCGGCGATTTGGTCCCGACTGATCCGAGTGATCTGGCGTTGTACTACCAGTGGTGCTGGTTCGCGGAGGCAACGTTCGCGCGTCCGCTGGGTGACATCATCCACAATACCGTAATGAAACCGCCCGAGGAACGGATTGCGGCCGTCGTGCCAGACGCAACGCAGCGTGCTACGTTGTGTTTAGATGGAATTGAGCGATGCGTCGAGAGTCGACAGTATCTACTCGGCGATACGTTTACAGCAGCCGACATCATGATGGGATATTCGATGATGCTCGCTGAACGAACAGGCGTTCTTACGTCTGCCCACCCCAACTCTCAGCGATATTTCCATTTACTCGAGGGCCGGGAAGGCTTTAAAGCTGCTCGTGAGGCCTGATTCTAAGGCGATCCTTGAGTTCACGCACGATCTGACCGTGCGTGTCGGCATCGAGTTTATAAACGAACGGAATTACAAGAAGCGCTAGATTCGCGATAAACGGAATCACCGCAATACACAATAGGATGCCGCCGAGTACTTCACTCGATTGCGCCTGATTGGCGACGAATCCTGTAAGGGCAAGAATCGCTGGGATCGCCGTACCTGCAACTGTCTTCCCTACTTTCTGGAAGAAACTTGCAGTCGAGTAAATGACGCCGTCTGCTCGCACGTCGTGTGCGTGTTGAGCGTACTCAATCGTGTCCGCCAACATCGCCCAACCTAAGACAGCGATCGGTGCACCACCGATCGCCATGATGCAACCCCAGACGAATACCATCTCGACGTTACTAGGATCATTGAAATAGAACCCCGTCGCGCCGATCATTGCGATGGTTGCACCAATCTGAACCGTCGCTGCCTTACCGAATCTCTTCGTCAAGAACGGTACAAAAATCAATCCGATAAACATGACCGCGAGCGTTACTGAAAAAAACTCATCGATAAGCTCAGGACGCCCCATCGTGTATTTGAAGTAGTACGGTGCAACCGTTTGTCGGAAAGTGAACGCCAACATACCGAGTATGAATAAGGAGATCACAATCCACAATGGCGAATTCCTGAATAGCGCTTTCATTGCATTTGGTAACGAGATCCGCTGTTCAGGCAAAGCAAGGTCTGTACGTTCTTTGGTTCCGCTAAAACACCACCACAGGAGCAATGTCCCCACGACACCGTACAGGATCATGGTGTACTGGAATCCATCTTCAACACCGAAGAAATAGACGAGAGGCATCATGCCCAGCGTCACGATCAACGCACCAGAAAATGCGCCACCCATTCGCAAAGATGTGAGTGTTGCACGTTCGTCATGATCATCCGTTAATACACTCGTCATGGCAGCATACGGAATCGTGACGATCGTATAGATCACGCCAAACAGGACATACGTGACATACGCCCAAATGATCTTGCCAGTTTCGTTGAAATCTGGAATCGTGAACGTCGCAATCGAAATCACTGCTAGTGGAATCGCTCCGAATGCCAAATACGGTCGAAATCGACCCCATTTCGATCGAGTGTGGTCCGCCAAGTAACCCATAAATGGGTCCGTTACCGCATCAACGATCCTTGCAACAAAGAAAATACCTGCCGCAACCGCCGCAGAGATACCGTAAAAGTCCGTGTAGAAATACAATAAAAACGACAGCGTCGACATGAAATACAGGTTGATACCTGCGTCGCCGACAGCGTAAGCCAAGCGCGAACGAAACTTCATCATGGGTTGAATACGCTGTCCTTTTATGTCGTCTTAGGTTCGATCAGGTGCGCAATGCTAGGCATTTCTCTAAATGCGTATTTGGTTAAGCGGAAGATTGTGACGCCATCACTGCTAATTTGGATCGTTCAACCATCATGTTGAGAAAAATCGCCATCGGACTTATCGTCGTGCTGCTTCTCGCGTTAGTCTTGATTTACTTCCTATCGCCAGATGAGGAACCCGTCGAAGAACCTATCTTGCCGGAACCGACAACTACCCGGTTAACGACCGAAGGCGAGTACATAGGTTTTTTAGACGCAAACGGATCGCGGGCATGGCTTGGACTTCCATTTGCGGCGCCACCCGTCGAGGAACTCAGATGGGTCAAGCCAAACCAGCCCGAACCTCATTCTGGAATAAAACAGGCGATTGCGTTCGGGGATCCCTGTGTGCAATTTTCGAATCCAACCCTTCGCGCACATGATGAGACGGTCGTAGGCGTTGTTGGAAATGAGGATTGTCTTTACCTAAACGTCTGGTCACCTCCCAACACCATCGATGCACCGGTAATGTTCTGGATTCACGGCGGTGGTAATTCAGTTGGCGAGGCTGGTACGTACAACGGATCCGTGATCGCCGCTACGCACAAACTCGTGGTCGTTACCACGAACTATCGTCTCGGCCTCCTTGGTTGGTTCAATCACCCTGACTTACTCGCAGTGAGCGAGCAATCCAGCGGTAATTTCGGTACGTTGGATCTAATCCGTGCTCTCGAATGGGTACGTGACAACATTCGCAGCTTCGGCGGCGATCCTAGCAACGTCACAGTGTTTGGAGAATCGGCTGGTGGTTTCAACACATTGGCCCTCATGGCTTCACCGCAAGCGAAGGGACTATTCCATCGGGCAATCTCTCAAAGCGGTGGATTCGACGTTGACGACCCTGCGTTTGGGTACATGCTCAAGAACGAGGGTGGTCACGCGAACAGCGCGCGAGAAATCGTCAACCGGTTACTTATCATCGACGATCTAGCATCTGATGAATCGGAAGCGACCGCACTTCAGGGTGATTGGAGCCCACAGGAACTAACGGAATACCTTAAATCCAAGCCGGCTTCGGAGATCTACGCCACCCTCGGTACAAATGGCGGTTTCGGAATGATCGATTTTCCGAGCGGGTTCGGCGACGACATGGTGCTGCCGAAGGAGACTGACGAGCCACTCTTCGCCAATACGAGCAACTACAACGCAGTCCCTGTCATCCTAGGCACCAACCGTGACGAACCAACCCTATTCATGCTTCAACAACCTGAATATACAGATACCGTGCTTGGAATATTTCCGACCTTAAAAGACGAGAACGATTATCGGCGCGTGGTCTATCACGGAGCTCAAGCGTGGAAGGCTCGCGGTGTCGATCAGATCGCGAAAGTTATGCAATCAGGCGGACACAATGACGTATATACATATCGGTTCGATTGGGATGAAGAAGCTAGTTCCATCTTTTTTGACTTGCAGGTAGCACTAGGTGCGGGACATGCGATGGAAATCCCATTTGTCTTTGGAAGTTTCTCAGGCGACAACATGCTGGCTGGCTTCTACCCAAACAATGAGGCTCAATTTGCATTGAGCAAGAGCATGATGTCCTATTGGGCCGAGTTTGCTCATACCGGAAATCCTGCACGAGGACGAGACGGCAATGAAGTCGAATGGACGCCTTTCGGTGAAAATGAACAGACAAGCATCATTTTTGACACCGCTAAAGACGGCGGAATCCGCATGATGGACGAACTCGTAACGTACGAGACAGTTAGGGAAGAGTTGGTCAACGACCAATCATTTAACGACAACGACCTTCGTTGTCGCACATACATTAGAAACCTGCGCGAAGCACCGGTATATAGCGAGGACGACCTAAGTGCAATGGGTTGCGATCACATTGATCCAGCTCAGGTCAACTGGTAGCGTTCGATCGCGTTACCACGTATCGATGTATGGGCGTTTCTTTGTTTCCCTAGGTATCGGTTCGGGCAAGCTCTTCATCCCACGTACGATCCAGCTCCTCGTCGCTGCTGGATCGATCACGTCATCAATGCCAAAAAAAGTCGCGGAATTAACGGCTTTCGCACGCTCGTATGAACTGGCAACCATCTCATCGAATCGCTTGATGCGTTCTTCTGCGGTTTCAAGTTCCATAAGTTCATTGCGATAGCCCAGTTTCACGGATCCTTCGATGTTCATGCCCGCAAATTCGGCCGTTGGCCATGCAACACAGAAGAACGGTACGAGAGACGAACCGCCGCACATTGCTTGAACACCCAAGCCATAGGCTTTACGAATGATCACTCCAAACATTGGAATGGAAAGGTTTGCGCCGGTGTTGAACAAACGACAAGAGTGACGAACGAGCGCTGTCTTTTCAACTTCAGGACCTACCATGATGCCGGGGCAATCCATAACGCTAATCACGGGTAGGTCGAACGCGTCGCAAAGTTGCAAAAATCGCGCAGCCTTGTCCGCGCCATCAGTGTCGATCGCACCAGCTAAATGATGAGCGTTATTCGCGATGAGACCGAATGGTTTGCCTTCGATCCGCAAGAAACACGTGACAATTCCGATACCAAAATTCTCTCGGATTTCCAGTACTGAGTCAACGTCCGCCAGCGTATGGATGACATCTCGAACGTTGTACATCCGTAAACGATTCTCTGGAACGACGTGTCGCATTTTCCTTTGATCCGGCGTTTCCCATTCGTCGATCGAGCCTTGAAAGTACGAGATGTACTTCTTCGCGGTATCGATTAATTCCTGCTCATCGTCAACGATGATGTCGACAACGCCATTCGGTACCTGGAACGACATCGGGCCTACTTCCTCGGGGGTATAGATACCTAAACCCCCGCCTTCGATCATGGCAGGACCGCCCATCGCGATCGTGGATTTCTTGGTAGCGATGATCACGTCGCAACAACCCAGCAAAGCGGTGTTACCAGCGAAACACCGACCTGAGTTTACGCCGACAAGCGGAACTCGTGCTGACAACTTCGACCATTGTGTAAACGTGTAGGTATCCATTCCTACACCCCCACTTCCGTCCGTGTCTCCCGGCCGTCCCCCGCCGCCTTCACTAAACAGAATGACGGGCAGCTTAAACCGATTAGCAAGTTCGAAAATCCGATCCTGTTTGTAGTGGTTCTTATGACCTTGCGTACCAGCGAATACCGTATAGTCATACGCGACCGCTACACACCTCGCGTCCTGATCTGGAAAGAGGTCCGAGTTAACCGTACCGACGCCACAGATCAATCCGTCCGCGGCCGTGTTCTCACGCAACCATTGTTCGGTACGACGACGTCGCTGAGCCGCTAGTACTAGCGGTCCATATTCGATGAAACTACCTTCGTCGCAGAGATCGTTAATGTTTTTACGAGCCGTTTGCTGACCTGTTCGTTCACGACGCTCCATCGCTTTGGGGCGGTTCTCATCGTAGATCCACTTCTTTCGTTCGATGGTTTCCTGGAGATCGCCTCGTATGTGATCTAGATCTAATTCCTCACTTGCTTCGCTTCCTTCAACATCAACGTCCGCCGCCTCAACAAATACGAGTGGGTGTCCCTCCTGAATGACGTTGCCTTCTTCCACGTCCACCCTTCGGACGATGCCGCTAACGCTTGCGCTGATCACGTGTTCCATCTTCATGGCTTCCATGATGACCAATTCCTGATGGGCAGCAACCGATTCGCCTTCTTGAACCTTGACACTAACGACCGTGCCTTGAATTGGCGCTGGTTGACCGATTGATCCATCCGGACCGACAAAATCGATCTCGCTCTCTAATTCCTCTTCGACAGCGGCCGCTTCCGCCTTCGCCTTTTTGATGGCGTCAGCGTATTCAAACAACGCCAAGGGGTCGCGCGAATCAACCTGACCTCCGGCTAACCCCGATGACGGAACATCCGATCCTCCCATAGCTTCCTGCGATTTAAGCGCGAGTTCCGCGGCATTCTGATCTACCCAACGTGTCGTCACTTCCCCATTTCGGAATGCTTCGGAATACAGAATCTGTTGTAAGAAATCAACATTCGTTCTGATACCTTCAATGTGACAATGACTAAGTGCACGTTCCGCGCGGTTGACCACTACGTCGAAGTCGGTGGACCGACTCGATACGACGACCTTGCAAAGCAGCGAGTCAAAATTCGCTGACGTTGTATATCCGCTGTATCCAAATCCATCCACACGAATCCCCGGACCCGTAGGCATCTCATAGCGAGTAATCGTGCCTCCTGACGGACGAACCTCGCCCGTAGGGGTAATTTCTTCCATGTTGACCCGACACTGAATGGCGTATCCAGTCGTGCCGTGTTGCGACCATCCATCTAATTGCAGATCATCAAAACTCTCTCCACCTGCGAGACGGAGTTGGGTCTGCACCAGATCTAGTCCGGTCACCATTTCCGTTACCGTGTGTTCAACCTGGAGTCGTGCGTTCGCTTCGATGAATGCGAAAGACGATTGATCATCAGCGTCTACTAGAAACTCGAAGGTTCCTAGGCTCCGATAGTCCAACGATTCGGCGATTTTGACGGCACTCGATTCAATAGCATCTAGCGTCGCTTCCGGTAGACCGAATGCTGGTGCGACTTCGACTAGCTTTTGATGACGACGCTGCGCACTGCACTCGCGTGTGTGAAAGTCGACGGCGTGCCCTTTTCCATCCCCAACGATCTGCACTTCGATGTGCCGCGCTCGCTCGATGAGTTGCTCGACGTAAAGATCACCATTGCCGAACGCCGCCTTTGCTTCCGACTGACACCGTTCATATGCGGATTCGATCTCGTCGAGTTCGGACGCCACGCGTGTCCCTCGGCCACCTCCGCCCGCAATCGCTTTGATCATGATTGCCTTCTCGGGTCCGAGTGACTTGTAGAAGTTCACTACCTCTTCGAGAGGTGTTGGGCGATCCGTACCCAGTATGACAGGAACACCAGCGTTGACTGCTGATCTGCGCGCTTGGGACTTGTCGCCGCACAATGCAAGAGTGGCTGGCGATGGTCCAACGAAAACTAACCCCGCATCCTCCACTGCTGTCGCAAACTTGGCACTTTCGGCCAAAAATCCGTAGCCCGGATGAACCGCATCGCAGTTCATCTCCTTCGCAGCCTTGACGATTTGATCGATGTCGAGGTACGCCTCAACGCCAGATCCTTCAAGCGCGAGTACGGCATCGACCGATTTCACGTGGAGACTAGACGCGTCATCGTGGGAGTGGATTCCTACCGAAGCAATCGCTAGATCACTGGCAGCTTGTGCGATTCGAATCGCGATTTCTCCGCGATTTGCGATCAATAAACGTTGAATGGGCATGGACCCGAACGGCGAAGAAAAAGAGCGTTCGATTTTATTTTCGGCCTGGCAAAATCGGCCGATTAGGACTCTAGCTAATCTCCATAAAGCACTTGATATATCAGCGTCTTTACTGCGTCGGCGTCAACCTCGTAACCTACCTTGATCTGCGACTGTTTTCGCGTCACACGCCATCTTTCGTCAACCACTGTCATGCCGCGAGTAAGTGTTCCATCTAGTTCAACAGATACTTCTCGAGGCACAAACTCGAACAGCTCCGGGTGAGTCACGGCAAAGACGGCGCAAGGATCGTGCATGGCAACTTCGGAAGTGCCAGTCAAATCGCGTAATGTCTCGATGATTCGAGCGAAATTCTGGTCTATGAAGTCGGTGCGAGGATCGTCGGGCGATGCCCGATTGATCGACTCAAGCTCTGCCTCCGAGATCTGCACTTGATGTGTGAGATTCAAGCCGCTCATTAACGTATTGCCATTCGCACGAAACACGACGTCAGCAGCTTCAGGATCGAAATAGATATTGAATTCCGCAGATGCAGTCACGTTACCGCCGTAAGGTCCGCCACCCATGAGCGAGAGTCCCGCGATCCGGTCAAACCAAGTTTTGTCCCGCGTCAGGACCTGTGCAATATTGGTCAGCGGTCCGATTGCGACCACCCAGACGTCCGTATCAACACTATCGAGTAGAAACTCAATGGCCCGGTCGCTCGTTTCGGAGCGTGACGGGTCTGGTAACTGAATGCCGCCAAGACCGTCAACACCATGAACTTCACTCGCAAACGATGGTTCTGAAGCGATTGGCGCCGATGCACCTCGATGCACAGGCGTCGAAGTATCAAGAAGATCGCATATACGGATTGCGTTCTTCGTACCGTTTTCAACGCTCGTATTACCTGAAACGGTGGTGATTCCCACCACGTCCGCGAAATGATGTGCGAGGATCAAGGCGATAGCGTCGTCGTGGCCAGGATCGGTATCGATGATGAGTCGTGGTTTATTCAAATCTTTACGTCTCGGTTAGATGTACCAGTTCGAGTTATCCATGCTGAACACGAATTTTCACAGTTTTCTTCCTGATAGCACACGTTTAATTCGGTGAATTACCGCTCGATTGACATAGCGTCCTACGCGGTACTACATTAGCGATATTGGTGCAGCTACACATGAAAATTAAGGAAATCAAGACATTTCATTGCCCTGCCGAGTGGCGACGCTACCACTTCGTACGCGTTACCCTCGAAAACGGTATCGTCGGCTGGAGCGAATACGATGAAGGTTTCGATGCGGTGGGTGTAACCACCGCGATCGATCGCATGAGTCGTGCTGTGGTCGGTCAAGATGCGATAAATCATGAGGGTATCTATGCGCGACTCGCAGCGACCGCTCGACAGTCACTTTTCGGTGTATTGCCACGAGCAATAGGTGCCATCGAAAACGCGATCCTAGACGCCAAGGCGAAACATTTTGATGTGCCGTGTTATGAAATCCTAGGTGGGAAGGTACGGGATGCCGTACGCGTTTACTGGTCGCACTGTGGTACCTGGCGAATTTCCCGCCCCGACAAGTATCGTACCGCCGTTCGTAATCTCGACGACATACGAGCACTAGGTCGCGAAGTTGTGGACGAAGGTTTCACTGCATTGAAGACCAACATCTTTCGGCAGACCGATAAAGGTCTCGTTAACTGGGGTCCGGGTTTTAATCGCAATGATGATCCAGCGCGCACACCGCCCCGCTATGTGCTGAACGGATTTGTCGAGTATCTGGAAGCATTTCGCGAAGGATGCGGTCCAGACGTCGACATTTTGATAGATCTGAACTTTAACGCGCGCACCGAGGGCTACTTAAGCATTCTGCGCGCCTTGCAGGATCTCGATATTTATTGGATTGAGATCGATACACCTTATCCGAATGCATTAGCAACGATCAGACAGCGAAGCCCCTTCACAATCAGCGGATGCGAATCGCTCACTGGATTGGTCGAGTACCTTCCCTACTTTCAAGCGGAAGCGCTAGACGTCGCGATCATCGACATTCCTTGGATCGGCGCTTGGCAGGCGTTAAAAGTCGCCTCAGCAGCGGATGCGTTCCAAGTGAATGTTGCCCCTCACAACTACTACGGTCATTTATCGAGCATGATGAGCGCACACTTCTGTAGCGTCGTACCAAATTTGAAAATCATGGAAACTGATATTGATCGTGTCGAAGCGGACGCGACGATATTTACGCATGCGCCAGACATTCGAGACGGCATGTTGCATATGCCGGATCGTCCTGGTTGGGGTACAGAACCTAATATGGACGTTCTAAGCGAGACAATGAACTAGCGTCGCCGCCGCGAGGGTCCTATCGATTACTGAGACTCTGATTCAGAGATAGTAAATCGGTTATTCGACCAAAACGTTTGGTGACAGGCGACACACACTTGATAAAGTTGAGCACCCGATTGAAACAGCTCGGCGCCGTCGCGATCGATCACTGATTGGCGTCCGCGATCTGCGGCGATTACCAACATCTGCGAGAGTTCATTCCAAGCCGGCCGATTCAACGAGTAGCGTTCATCTTGAAGGACAGCGCTTAGCCGCGTGATTTCGTCCGCCGCGTCGATGACCCTTTGCCACCCCTCTTCGGTCGTTGGCGTGAGATCGGTCGTGCCTTCGTACGTATCGATGAATCCAGCTGAATCCCAGAAGACTTCGGATGCGTCGTTTAGTAATGGATCCATCACATGAGCCAAAGTAGGAGGTCCTTCGGTTTCAGAAGTTGCCTGCGGTGAACAACCGCATAAAAACAACGTGATACAAACTAATGCAGAAGACCTAACGAAAAGTGCCACGCGTTCTCTAATTTGAATGAACAATGTGTCAGTCACCCGCTGTAGTAAGCCTCATTATCCCAGTTTGAAGTACGTTTCAGATTACGTACTAAGGGGTATACGCTGGACCTGATTTGGTCCCAAGTTGCGTGCGCACAACCCGCCACGCATCGTGTACGGAATCGACGAGTAGCGGACGTGTATCACGCGGATCGATGATTTCCTCGATTCCAAAAGCATGCGCATTTCTGAACGGAGAGGAAATCGACTGTAAACGCGCCTCGATTTCCTGACGTTTAGCTTCCGGATCAGTTGCTGACTCAATATCACGTTTGTATGCGATCGCCGTACCACCTTCGATGTGCATGGAGCCGCCGTGCGTCGATGGCCAACAATAGCGTCGATAGAACGTGTCCCCTCCACGTTGATGTAGTCCACCCGCAACACCATAAAGTTGCCGAACTACAAAGCAGATGTACGGCATTCGACTTCTAGCTAGCGTTGTCACAATTCGTGCGCCTGCTCGAACGATCCCTAATTTCTCTTGCGCGACTCCTACGGAAAATCCGGGTTCATCGGCGAAATAAACTAGCGGAAGGTGAAACATATCACACATCTCAATGAGACGGATGGTCTTCTCCCCCGCAGCAACATCCATCGACCCACCGTTGTATTTCGGATGGTTCGCCATGACACCGACCGGATGCCCATCAACGCGCGCCAAGCCCGTGATCCTTGCTCGACCGTAATACTCACCGATTTCAAAGAAGCTATCGCGGTCCAGCACTGCGTCCAAAATGTCACGAGGTTCATAAATCTGACGCCGGTTCCGTGGCACCAGTGAAAGCAACGACTCGTCGCGTCGGTCCGTAGGATCAGTTGTCGTTTGTAGTGGTGGTTCTTCCCATACATTAGAGGGCATGTACGAAAGGAATCGGCGAACTTGCTGAATCGCATCCTGTTCATCGTCGGCCAAGTTCATTATGACGCCGTTCTTGACCTGAATTCGCTCGTCGCCGAGATCCTCTTTGCTGATCGTCTCGCCAGTAGCTTGTTCTACAACCTTTGGACCCGCGACAAAAACCTGGCTCGTGTTCTTTACCATCACGTTGAAATGACAGAGACACGCCTGCACAGCGGGTAGTCCTGCCACGGAGCCAAGTACGGCAGACACAACCGGTACGAATTGGAGTAATTCGGCGGATACATTGGTTCCCGAGTTACCTGGGAGATACGTACGACCCATTTGTTCAAATGAACGCACACTTCCACCCGTCGCATCTAGTAGCCGCACGAACGGAATTCGAGTTCGTAACGCGAAAGTTTCCGCGTAACCGCTCTTATTTCCTATCGCTGCATCGGCAGCACCGCCACGAATGGTGAAGTCGCCGCCAGCGACCGCGACCTTTCGCCCATCAATCTTGACGGTCCCGATCACTGAATTAGCTGGTTTTAACGCTTGGACGCTATCGCCGTCCCACTTCGCGGTACCCGTTATCGCTCCTATTTCATGGAAGGAGTCAGGGTCCTCCAACAAACTGATGCGCTCCCGAACCGTGAGTTTTCCTCGACTGTGATGAAAGTCGATACTGTCCTTCCCACCAAGCTCTTTTGAGAACGCAACTTGCCGCTTGAGTTCTTCGACTTCCTGTTGCCAGCTCATCCCCATGTCCTCTTCGAATTAGATGGGAACATCGATCCCATATCTCGCGACAGACCGTCGATTATTGCACTCGTGATTCGTAAGTTTGTTGGTCCTAATACCATTTCCACACGCGAGTTCCAATTCACGCTCTTCGAGTCATGTCATTTGATGTCCAGGTCGCAAACACCGTTACCCAAATGCGCGAGCAAGGATTCGCAATCATTGAGGGCTTGATCTCAGAAGAACGTCTCCGTCAAGCTAAACAAGATGCCGACAAATTTCTTGAGGAATCTCCCATCCAGAAGCAAGGACCGAGGGGTCCCGTTAATCCTCGAATGTGTAAAGATCTCTTTAGGAGAACCAGGGCATTCGACGATCTTTACTCAATTCCCGTCGTCCTCTCGGTTGTTGAAGAGGTACTAGGCGGAGAATCAAACGAGCACTTGAGAGAAGTATGGGGCGGTTCGATCCAATTCGCATACTGCATGCTAAAGGACGTTGTACCTGGGGAAGGTCCACGCGAATTCCATCAGGACGATGTGCTCTACCCGGTACCAAGACCACATAAATCGATCGCTGTCAATACCCTCCTTGCGCTCGATGACTTCACGGAGGAAACAGGGGCAACCTTGGTCGTACCGAAAAGTCACACATGGTCCGAACCTGTATCGCAGACCCCGGAATATGAAGTCGCTGAGATGCCGGCCGGTTCACTGTTGCTACTCGATGGCGCAATTTGGCACAATAGCGGGACAAACACGACTCAAGCCCAGTATCGTAGAGCGCTGAACACTTATTACAGCTCTCGTTGGCTCCGGCCGTTAGGAGGACCGTATCTCGGGTTAACGACGACCGAACTAGAGGACTTGTCGCCTGAGTTGCGTGCGATTATTTGATGCAGAATTTGCCGGATATCTGCTTGATGAGCAAAAAGTCTAAACGACGTCCCCGAGAAGGACACAAACTCTAGCTCCCTTCTACACCATAGCTCAGCTATAAACGACAATCTTCCGGAAGCGCATCTGAGTGACTAAGCTACGTTCGTAGCATGGTTCGAGAAGTACCGATTACGGCAACCCACGCACACATGTGTTCGGATGGGATAGCGTCTCCCACTTCCGGCGAACCCGCAGTAGTATCTTTCACCGATTTCGATGATGTCGCCGCATCCGACGCACTCGTACCTCTTGCGGGCTCTCGTGGTCCCTATATCCTTTACGAGCCATCCAGCGTAACAACGTTTGCAACGATGGTGAAACGGCTCGACATCGAGCTGCATGTCGAAACTCATGGTGTGGTAATTCGTGCGTTCTTGGCACCTTCCATTACACCAGGCTTCGATGCAAATCGGATTTCGATTCTTTCTTCCCATTTCCCTCTACCAAACTTCAACGTACGGCGTCGATGTTCTCCTACGACGGCAGATGCTTGTAACCGCGTACAGCACGAGGAGTCGTCGCGGTCAATCGCACACGATGAATACTGTCATCTAACTATGTAGGACAATATTTTCACAGGTGTATAGAAGTATAAGTTAAATTTCTTGTAGTGCTTATGTCTATTTGTATTTACAGATTACTCATATCCCATTTGCATATACCAATTTAAATGGGTATATTTACATGCTGAACGTTCAACCAAGGAAATGAGGAATTCAATTTGAAGTCCATCACCAAACGTCAGGCCGAAGTATTAGATTTCATTCGGACATATCGTCACGACAATGGATATCCACCGACTCGACGCAACATTACCGACAAATTTGGTTTTCGATCGCCGAACGCGGCGGAAGAACACCTTCGCGCACTCGACCGGAAAGGCTTCATCCAGCTGCAACGCAACACGTCTCGAGGCATCATAGTCAAGGATTTTCAGAAGGAATACCTGCCAATCATTGGTCGTGTCGCCGCTGGATCTCCGATACTAGCAGAAGAGCATGTAGAGAGGGAGAGTCTCGTGTCTGGCGGCATGTTTGAGCCTCACGCCGACTATCTCTTGCGCGTACAAGGCGAGAGCATGATCGAGGCAGGAATTTTCGATGGCGACTTAGTTGCAGTACATAAAACTCACGAGGTTCGGGACAATCAAATCGTTGTGGCGCGCCTTGAGGAGGAAGTCACCGTAAAACGATTCAAACGCGATCACGAAAACCGCGAAATCCATCTGATTCCCGCGAATAAGGAATACCAGACGATCAAAGTCAACGAAACGTCTCCGGATTTACAGATCGAGGGGATCAGTGTTGGCCTGATTCGAATGCGACTATAGATCGATAGAACGTTCTTAAGCTAACAAATTTGACTTTAGCAAGGCGTCGCGTTCGCGACGCCTTGTGATACTAGGACTTAAGGATCAGCTTTTCTTATCCGTTCGCTTTTTAGCAGACGACTTACGTTTTTTAGATTGCGGCTTAATCGCCTCCCATGCTCCGTTTTTAAAGTAGGCACGCCACCCGGTGTCTTTGTCAGCCTTCATCGAAGTGAGGTAATGCTCCCGCGTTTTGCGTGCGAAGTGAATAAACGTGTCGTTACCCCGTTCATCCTCTCTTGGCGCACTCAGCATGTAGCTGAACTTCGGATCAAGCTCGTTTGCGTGTGAAATGAGTTCTTTCACACGCGGTTTTCGAATCACGCGAACTTTCGGGTATCTGCTTGCCCCAAGGAATATGCCTGCGCTGCCTTCTCGGAGTACAAAGTAGTCCTCTTCATCCGGAACCTGCAGTTCCTCCATATGGATCGGTGGCGCAGCGACATCGCCTGTCTTCAGCAGTTTGCGAGTGTTACCGCATGTCTCGTTCGTGCAGCCAAAGAACTTTCCGAAACGACCTGCTTTTAGCTGCATGTCGTGACCACACTTGTTGCATTCAACGATCGGCCCGTCGTATCCGGCGATCATAAATTCACCAGGTTCGAGCTCGAAACCCCCACACGTCGGGGCATTGCCACATATATGAAGCTTGAATTGCTCGTTCATCATGTAGCCGTCCATTGCGCTTCCGCATTTTCCGCAATGTCGTTTCGCTAATAGACGACGGCTCTCGTTTTCATCCGCTTCGGCTTCATCGTCATCACCAGCTCGAACGGTGTTTTCGTCTGAGACCAGATCGATCGTATTGCGACATCGATCTTTGGCTGGTGCACTGTATCCAGAGCATCCAAGAAACGTGCCCGTACTAGCAACACGAATCGTCATAGGGCGACCGCATTTCTCACACTCAATGTCGGTTTGAATCGGTGTGTTCGGCCGCATACCCGCATCTTTATCACCTGCGGCATCGAGCTTTATGACAAAGTCGTCGTGATATTCGTTGAGCAGATCTATCCATCTCTTCTCACCGAGCGCGACCTCATCTAAACGCTCTTCCATTTCAGCCGTAAATTCATAGCTGAGTAGTTCATTGAAGCATTCAACTAATCGGTCGGTGACGACTTCCGCGATGCGTTCAGCATAGAACCGCCGACCACGCACGCTAACGTAGCCTCGATCTTTAATCGTGGAAATAATCGATGAGTACGTGCTCGGTCGTCCAATGCCACGTCTTTCAAGTTCTCGTACCAAACCTGCTTCACTGTATCTAGCAGGTGGTTTCGTGAAGTGCTGTTTCTTTTCAAGTCCAACAAGGTGGAGAACTTCACCCTCTTGATACTGCGGAAGATCGGGTTCCGATTCCTCAGATTTCGTCGCCGCCGAAACTCGCGTGTGACCATCAAAGAGCGTTCTGCGACCACTAAGACGAAGTTCATATCGCTCGGCTTTGACACCGACAGTCGTATTTTCGTATCTCGCCGGCGTCATCTGTGAGGCGATAAATTGGCGCCAAATCAGTTCATAGAGTCTCGACGCGGCCGCTCGATCCTGACTCGACATCCGTTGAGACGTTAAAGCCGACGCAGCGGCATCTGGTTCGACAGTCACGTCGCTTGGACGAATCGCTTCATGGGCCTCCTGTGCATTCGATTTGCTCTTGTATTGATTCGGTTTCGCTGGGAGATAGGAATCACCATATTTACGTCGTACCAGACTCGCGGCACTCTCCCGTGCATCATCGGAAATACTCGTTGAGTCAGTTCGCATGTACGTGATCAGACCAGCTTCGTACAAACTTTGTGCCAACCGCATCGTACGGGCGACTGGGAAACTGAATCGACTTGAAGCGGATTGTTGAAGCGTCGACGTTATAAAAGGGGCACTCGGTCGAGACTCACTATTCCTTTTGGTGATCGACGCGACCGTTGGATTAGATTCCTTGATAGCCGCCAATACCGCATTGGCATCCGCTTCCGAATTTACCTCGAAGTTCGCATCGTTTTCCCTGGCGACCTGAAATCGCCGCGACGCTCCATCGTTTTCGCGCCGCAGATCAGCGAAAACGTCCCAATACTCCTTCGGCTTAAATACACGAATCTCTCTTTCTCGCTCGACCACAAGACGGACCGCGACGCTCTGGACACGACCCGCAGAAAGACCACGCGCAATCTTCTGATACAACAACGGCGTAAGTTTGTAGCCGACGACGCGATCTAGAAACCTTCTCGCTTGTTGCGCGTTTACCCGATTCTCATCGATGTGACCTCGTTCGGAGAACGCTTTGTGAATGGCTGATTCGGTAATTTCGTTGAACACGACCCTTACGAATCGGTCGTCTTCGCCACCAATTACCTCTCTTAAATGCCATGCGATGGCCTCGCCCTCTCGGTCAAGGTCCGTTGCAAGAAACACCAAAGCCGCATTCTTGGCTTCCTGGCGAAGCTTATCGACGACTTTCTGTTTATCCGGTAGGAGCTGGTAGTTGGCTTTCCAGTTTGCTTCGGGTTCGAGGTTCAGTCCTTTCGACGGTAAATCTCGCACATGCCCATAACTGGACACTACTTTGAATGTATCAGGGTCAATACTTGTAGATTGATCGTCGTTATCAATTTGACTGAAATTCTTCAAGTACCTTTCGATGGACTTGATTTTGCCAGGCGACTCAACTATTACTAAATGTTTTGGCATTCGTGCTAGAAACTACGCTCGAAATACTGTTTCAATGGAAAAATAACTCTGATACTCTGAAAGAACACGCGCGATTTTAGAACTAATGACGCGATTTGACACTATTTAGTGCCTTCACCTTGTCGATTCGATTCACTTATCGATAGATTCAGATCGCGCAACGATCCAAGCGACGTGGTCAATTCACCTAGGAATTTGCCCTCGACCACGGCTTCCTTTGTCTCGATTCCAATCCAACTAACCCCAGATTCGTGACTGAGGACACTTCGACAGACTTTTGGCATGTCGGCGATTTTTGATGCGACTGTCGTCCAATAGTTCGTGTCCGATAGTTCCACCCCGCTCAAGTGGTTGTCGCGTAACAGCCAACCAGGTATCGGTAAATTCGATTTCTTGTAACGCACAAGCTGCCATTGCGGTGGATTCGGAACTGAACTTGGATAGCCTAAATCGTAGACAACGCAAAGATCCTCTCGTTGACGGACCTTACCACCCGATGTCACACGATCTTCCGCTTCGGCATCAAGATCAGGAATGGTGCGTGACGAAGTGAAGATGCCTTGCTGACGAGCCTCTAATCGCAATTGACTGACGCGGCGCTGAAACTTTGAAGGGAGAACGTAGGCGACTCCTCCAAACGCTACCAGAAGCAACAACGCGATGATCAGCCAATCCAACCTAGTGTTCCTATGTCGTAAATCTCTTCGCCATTCAACGGCGATTCTAGAAGCAAGTTCCGTAATCCGCAATTTATGCCGCTCGTCTTACAACTCGAACGAGTGGTGCATCGGTTCAAAGTATCGAAGTACAGATGGAACCTTTGCAATCGCTAACAATCCAAATCTACAATAGAAGAATCGATTCACAGTTCGACGTCATGAGCCTTTATTCTCGAGTACTTGTCGCCGTTGACCTCACCGACGACTGCAAACTCGTTGCGGATCGAGCGAATGAAATCGCTCAGATGAGTAAAGCGGATTTGCACCTGATTCACGTAATCGAACCTATTACGCTCTCGTACGGTGGCGATATTCCGATGGATGTGTCGGCGGTTCAGGAATCTATTACGGACCAAACCGAGGCGTACATCGCGACATTCGCTGCCGCATACGGCATTCCATTCGACCATCAGCATTTGGTATATGGTCGACCGGAACGTGAGATTCATCGATTTGCGATGGAGAACGATGTTGACTGTATCGTCGTGGGATCCCACGGGCGACATGGTCTTGCATTACTCTTCGGTTCAACGGCGAATGGCGTACTGCACGGTGCACCATGCGACATCATCGCCGTTCGAGTCGGTGTTCAATCCGATGCGAAACACGCAGCGTGACCGCCATTAGCAGTTCTTCCTGACATACATGCTGTGCGGCGAAACAACCGTTAGCGACAGAAAAATCGATCGTATTTCTGCTTTGAACGCGGAATAAACTCACAAAGTTGACATGTTCGGTCGAGGAATAGTTATTAAACCTCGCATCACATACCACTTCGCCTGTATTGGTCAAGGAAGGGTCACAATCGGATTTAGCGACGCAAGCGATTAAAATCGACCTTCATGCGTCATTGGATTCGACGCAACCGCACCTGAGCAAGACAGAGTACATGGATGTCTCGCAATCTTCGCTTTTACATTAAGTTTTTCCAACGAAAGCAGTCGTCTCAACCTGATCCGTTGGGAACGTATTCATTGTTGTGTCGAGACTACTTGATTGGGACATCAAGGATAGTGTTAGTTCGTCGAAAAACCGCGATAGCACTGCTCGCATTAATTGTGTTAAGTAGCGTCGGAATCTCCGCTAGTTGGTATGAAGATCGCGCACTTTACAAGCGTGCCGTGACAGCTCTTAGAGCGAACGAAATAACCCAATTTGAGCGGCATGTTGCGGCACTAGGAGACTATCCTCTAGTTCCGTACCTCGAATACCTTCGTGCGTTAAAACGAATCGGCGGAACCAGCGCTGATGAAGCGGTCGCATATCGCGACGCGATGCAGCAATATACCTTCGGCGATCGTTTCATGACCCAATGGGTGAACGTCCAAGCGACGCGTGGACGCTGGCAAGACTACGTCAACTATTACCAACGATCGAGCGATATCGTTGCGCAATGTCGTTATGCAATCGGGTTAATAAGGACGGGCGATAAGCGGTCTGCATACGCCTTGCTACCTGAACTCTGGAATGTAGAGGAAAGTCAACACAAATCCTGTGACCCCGCGTTCGAGATTTGGATTCGGGATGGAGGAGTCTCTACTGAGCTCGCGTGGGAACGCATGAAGAAAGCACTGGATGCTCGGCAGTATCAACTAAGTCGATACATCATGAGATTTATGGCCGAGGACGCCAAGCCGAGCGCCGAAGCGATGTACGCGGCGCGTCGGAATCCAGGAATCGTCGCAAATCTAAATCGCTTTCGAAACGATCGTTGGGGAAACGACGCACTCCTTTACGGGCTGAGTAGCCTTGCACGAACTGACTCCGCACGTGCGTTCTCACTTTGGCAGCAACACCGAAAATCTAGAACCTTCGATGAGATTCAGACCACTTCGTCCATTAGCGATTTGTATTTATGGCTAGGACTAGAGGGTCATATCGGCCTACCCCGACGTGAAGGCATATCGACAAGAGCGCTAGAGCGCATCATCCACAGCGCAATATCAAAACACGCATGGCAGGAGGCAGATTTCTGGATCCATCAGCTGCCCGAAGCCGAACTTTTGAAATACGAGTGGCGATATTGGCGAGCCAAAACCGACATGGCGTTAGGACGGGAATCCGCTGGAGAGGCAATCAAGTCACTCGCTAAAGAACGAACTTATTACGGGTTTCTTGCGGCACAGGATTTAGGTCTTCCAGTGAGCCTAAACGAACAAAGCTATACGGGAGACCCAATAAACGAAGAGAAACTAGCTGCCAATCCTCACGCGCGAATGGTGATCGAGTTTTTCGCCGTTGGTGAGCCGGAGAATGGTCGACGAGAATGGCGAAAACTGGAACAATCGCTGACCAATGAAGAAAAAATGGTCATGATCAATTGGTTCAACGAGTTCGGTCTTTCGAACGAAGCAATATTCGCCGCGAATCGCGGTGAAATGCTGAACTTTCTCGAAGTCCGCTTTCCTACACCTTTTCTAAGCTACTTCAAGAAAGGCGCATTCGTCGCGGACGTACCTTTGTCTTTTCTATTAGCACTTTCGCGACAGGAAAGCGCATTCGATCATCGAGCAATCTCGCGAGCTGGGGCACGAGGATTGATGCAGATGCTGTTGTCTACTGCACGCGCGACCGCGCGAGCTCACGGAGTTGCGCGACCTACCAACGATTCATTGCTTGATCCACGTAGAAACATCGAGCTCGGTTCGTTACACGTTGCCGAACTGTCATCCGAATTTTCTAGCAACCGAATTCTGGTCGCAGCGTCCTACAACGCGGGTAAACACAGAACCTACGCGTGGTTGCGAGACTACAAAGTTCAGGATACTGCGTCCTTCATTGAAATCATTCCGTTTCGAGAGACGCGTGAATATGTCAAAGGTGTTCTCGCGTTCGCAGTGGTCTATGCAACGAGAAACGGCGAAAACGTCCAGCTTCTTCAGCCGCATGAACTTCAACTACCAACCCATTTGTTCAATTGATTGACATCGGCGCTAATCTCACCGACAAATCGTTCCGCGATGACATAGGCGATGTTGTCGGACGTGCCGTTAAGGAAGGTATCGAGTACATCGTTGTTACTGGAACCAATGAATCCGCGAGCCACCTCGCCGCGACGATCGCAAGTCAATTCCCGAACCGTCTTGCATTTACAGCTGGTGTACATCCCCACCATGCGGACGACGTAGCTGACGATTGGCTCGATACGATCGTCGAACTGACTCGTCGCGGCGCCGTAGCGATCGGCGAGACTGGCCTCGACTACTTTCGCAACTTTTCGACACGCACTAACCAACGCAGCGTATTTCAGGCACAGCTCGAACTGGCCGCGACCCTTGAACTGCCAGTATTCGTTCACGATCGTGACTCTAACGGTGAAGTTCTTGACATGCTGCAGCAATACGCGGCTACGGACGTCGTCGTGCATTGTTTTACGGGAGATGGCGATCTGCTCGACGCATATCTCGACATCGGCTGCTCTATCGGAATAACCGGTTGGATCTGCGACCCCCGCCGTGGTATGGAATTGGCGAAGATCGTAAATCGCATCCCTGACGATCGTCTCATGCTCGAAACAGACTCGCCTTATCTAATGCCGAAGAACATAAGCCCAAAACCAAAAACACGTCGAAATGAACCCATGAACTTAGCGTACGTGAGACAGAAAGTTGCTGACGCACGCAATCAGTCTGAATCCCACATCGACGTCGTCACGACCAACAATGCAAAAAGGTTCTTTCAGCTTGAAGAAATCACTCAAATAACGAATGAATAAACTATTTGCACAAGTCGTCATAACGGTAACAGGTCCATATGTCTCAGTTTGAAACTATCACATACGAAGTCGAAGATACGCTCGCGACGGTCACTTTAAATCGCCCTGACAGCATGAACGGTATTACGAATCAATTGATGCGGGAGCTGTGGGAGTGCCTGAGTGCTGCCGCGAACGATGCGAATACCCGAGTTTTGCTTTTTACCGGAGCAGGCCGAGCGTTCTGTCCAGGCGTCGATCTGAAGGCGTCTACAAGCGGCGCAAAGCAGGAGCCAAATAGAAAGGACTATTTCCATATCACTTCGCTTCTGCACGAAATGCCTAAAGTCACCATCGCCGCAGTCAACGGAGCTTGCGCCGGTGCCGGTTTCGGTTGGGCGTGTGCCTGTGACTTGCGTTACGCGAGCGAACGCGCCGTATTCAACTCAGCATTTCTCGGAGTCGCCATTTCCGGCGACATGGCTGGACCTTGGTTATTGCCTCGCATCGTTGGGGCTACGAAAGCCCGCGAGCTGTTCTTCTCCAGTCAGAAATTCCCAGCAGATGAAGCTGAACGGATAGGTCTTGTTCTAAAGACGTTCCCCGAAGACACATTCCGTGACGAGGTAAAAGAGCTCGCGGTCAATTTCTCGAAGATGGCGCCACTCGCGATAGGCGAGATGAAACGGAATTTCGTTGATGCGGAAAAGATGCCACTGCGGGAATACATCGAGCTGGAAACGGAGCGACATACTCGCACAGGCGCGAGTAACGATTCACGTGAAGCAATGCGCGCTTTTGTTGAGAAACGCGAACCCGTGTTTCACGGAAACTGACGAGCCTCGACTCTCTCGCTGTACGACGCGGTCATCTAGCCACTATTGAGAAGTTCGATGGCTTCCTCGACGCTAAATGGCCACGTTAGTGACTTGCCGAGGTACGCTAGGACGGGAATGCTTTCACCAAATGATTCGAATAAATCATCGTTCGTTGCCACATCAACACTCGTGAGTACAACGCCACGTAGCGCATTGGATTCCAGCAACATAGTTAGTGCTTCATCGCATAACGCACAGTCATCGGTCATATACAGAAAGCACTCGCGTCGGGGCATGTCGAACGTTCTTTATTGTTTGTTCAGAGGTGACGACCTCCACCGAGGACGCTCTATAGGTGGGTGAATTAGAGTCACGCGTACACATTCGACGCGTCGAATCCCGCGATAAGCGTGAACTTCTCGCGCTGAATCAATCAAGCGTAAGCCTACATTCCCCCTGGATTACTACCCCCTTAACCAGTCACTCGTTTCGTAGTTACTATAGGAGAACACTTCGTGACGATCATGAAGGCATCCTCTGTTGTCTAAATGACGGTAACAAAATCGTGGGGGTTTTCAATCTCAATGGTATCGTGCGCGGATCGTTTCAAAGCACCACGATCGGTTACTACTCTTCAGTCGAACATACCGGTAAGGGTTACATGACGGAAGGCCTTAACCAAGTCTTGAAATTCGCGTTCGAAAATCTCGGTTTGCATCGTGTCGAAGCCAACATTCAACCAAACAATGATCCTTCTCGCAAATTGGTTCAACGTTGTGGTTTCGTACTGGAGGGATTTTCCGCGAAATTCCTTTTTATTGACGGGCAGTGGCGAGATCACGAGCGCTGGGTCGCCTTTGACGAACGTGAAGCGCTTCATCGTATCCCCTCTCTAATCGACCGATGACAGAAGCTATAACGACGCCATTTGGCGCATGGGAATCGCCGTTAACCGTCGAAAAACTCACGTCTCATTCTCCCGTAGGGTTCAGCCAACTAAGAAGTTGTGGTGACGATCTACTGTGGGTCGAGTCACGTGCACACGAAGCGGGTCGACGCGTTATCGTCCGCTTCAACGAGGACGCGATCAGTGATGTAACACCGGTTGGTTATTCCGTCCTCAGTCGTGTACATGAATACGGGGGGGTGGCTTATTGCACGTCCGCCGACACGGTTTACTTCGTTAACGGCGACGATCAGAACATCTACGCACAACCTATCGACGATCCGTCTACGGTTACTCAGGTTACTTCGACCGATGTCAATGAGCGATTTGCTGACCCTGTATACGATCAAGTCGGAAAAAGATTAGTCTGTGTACGAGAAAGCCACGAGGTAGTTAGCGAACCCGAAAATGACGTAGTTGCGATTGATCTTCAAAGCGGACACGTAACCCCACTCCATCAGGGACATGATTTTTATGCGCATGCCCGTCTAACACCGAGCGGTAACAAAATCGCGTTTCTAGCGTGGGATCATCCAAACATGCCATGGAACGGTACTCAGCTATACGTCATGACTCTTCAACCTACCGTCGGCGACGCTTCAATCATCGCTGGAGGACAGACCGAATCTGTGTTCCAGCCTGAATGGCTGACCGATGACAAGCTAGTGTTCAGTTCCGACCGTTCCGGTTTTTACGATCTCTACGTATTTAGTTCAGAAGGAACGTATTCGATCGCTGCAGACGAGAGGGAATATGGTCACGCGATGTGGCAGATCGGTTCGACGCAATTTGCCGCCGTTAATGACACCCTCGTACTCGCAAGCCCAGATCAAAATGAGTTGTCCCTCGTCGATTCGTTTAGAGGTATGTCAACGCCAGTCGAGAGCGGCGCATCCAGTTATCGCGATATCGTGAAATTTCGCGAAGGCTTTGCGTTCTGTCAATCCGACGTCGATAAAACGAATGTCGTTCGCATCCGTGACTCGTTTTCCGGTGAGTCTCGCACTATCAAGGACGCCGGTGAGTCGCCTATCGACAGCGAGTATATCTCGCGTCCGGAGTCCATTACCTTTCCTGGAAGCCACGGAGACGAAGTCCAAGCGTACTACTATGCACCAAATAACCCGAAGTGTACGGCGCCAGAGAATGAACGCCCACCGTTGTTAGTACAGGCGCACGGCGGACCAACCAGCAGCACGTCGCCATCGCTCAATCCGAAGATACAGTTCTATACATCACGAGGTTGGGCGGTACTGGACGTTAACTACAGTGGGAGCACAGGATTCGGGCGTGCATATCGCGATCGATTGTTGAACGAATGGGGAAACAGGGACGTAGAGGACCTCGCAGCAGGCGTCAGGTACTTAATTTCTCTCGATCTAGTTGATCCACAGCGAGTAGCTATCTCAGGAGGCAGCGCGGGAGGGTTCACGGTACTACGCGCGTTAACTACGACTAGCGTTTTTAAAGTTGGCGCGAGTCACTACGGTGTTGCTGATTTACGAGCGCTAGCCGAAGACACTCACAAATTCGAATCGCGATATATCGACCAACTCGTACCTGAGGATGAACTAGATGCTCGGTCTCCCATAAATCACGTCAATGACCTCAATTGTCCCGTTATTTTCTCGCAAGGCCTCGAGGACAAAATCGTTCCACCCGATCAATCTCGCGTCATGTTCGAAGCGCTGAAGTCGAAAGGTATCCCCACCGCCTTGTTCATGTTCGAAGGCGAACCACACGGTTTTCGTCAGCTCGAAACTCAGATTACGTGTTTGAAGGGGGACTATTACTTTTTTTCACGTGTGTTCGGCTTTACGCCGGTGGGTATCGCTGAATCCGCACTCGCGGATGCAGAATCCGCGAACATGGCGAAGTTATGAAGATTGCGGTCATCGGTGGCGGCACTTCGCCTGAAGCGGAGGTATCACGCGTATCAGCGACTCAGGTGGTCGACGGGTTGACGCCACGTCACGAGGCAACATATATCGAATTTGATTCGAGACTTCACACTGAGCTCAATCGACTAGCGCCCGAGGTGGTGTTTCCAGTCCTCCACGGCGTACCCGGTGAAGATGGATCAATCCAAGGTTTCCTGGAGGTACTAGGACTTCCCTTCGTAGGTAGCGGCATGTCGGCATCCGCCTTAGCGATCGACAAGTATCAAGCGAAGTGCGTATGGCGAGAGCACAACATTCCGGTGCTGCCAATGAAATTACTCGACAGAGCATCGTGGACAACCATGGATTGCGAGGAGGTCGAACGCACATTAGGAAATGCGGTCGCGATCAAACCGCGAGCACAAGGGTCTGCGTTGGGGGTACAACTGCTACCGGAAGGCGGCGATTTACAGAAGGCGTTGGTTGAGGCGTTTGTATCCCACGACCAACTGATCATTGAACCATTCAAGAAAGGGCGAGAAATCACGGTAGCCGTATTGGAGAGCGACGGCGTAGCATCTGCGCTTCCGATTATTGAAATTCAGGTCCTTGCCGACGGCGAGTGGTACGACTTCACTAATCGTTACAAAGCTGGCGCAAGTCAGCATATCCTAGATCCAGACATGCCGTCGGCGACAGCCACAGCGTTGAAGCGGTATGCCGTCGCGGCTCACTGCCTACTCGGTTGCCGAGATCTCTCACGTTCTGATTTCATTCTCGACGAGCGCGATCAACCATGGTTGCTCGAAATCAACACTATCCCAGGTATGACTCCTACGAGTCTATTCCCAGACGCAGCACGCGGACACGGCTTGGAATTTACTGATTTGCTGGAATTGCTTGTCAATAACGCGCTCGGTCGTCGTTAGCCGCTCCTACAGGCTCAAAAGAACGCTACAACCTTCGCTTGTTCGTCGAGATCGATTCGTATCAAGTCCACCTACTCAAGCGCACATATTGCGACCGTAACTCGATTCCAAAAAGCCGAACGTGCTTCCTAGAATTCAAAAATTCATTTCTCTAAAGCGATCCTCAAATGGTCACAAAAATTGCCGCGGGCGTTGGTGCCTTACTCGTCATCTTTGTCTTAATGGGCGCATTCACCATCGTTAACAGCGGTCACGTGGGTGTGGTAAGAACATTAGGCGCAGTACAGCCGACAGCCTTACCCGAAGGTTTCAACATAAAGAAGCCCTTCCTTGACAGTGTCGAGGAAATCTCAGTTCGATTACAGAAAGCGGATGCAGCCGCGACGGCAGCATCCAAAGACCTACAAGTAGTATCAACTCGAGTCGCCGTTCAGTACTCATTAATCGGAGCCGTTGCTCCTCGTACTTTCCAGACTATCGGACGATCAGACACTGTCGCCGCGAACGTAATCGCACCGGCAATTCAAGAGTCGGTTAAAGCGGTTACCGCGCAATACACGGCCGAACAGCTAGTAACTAAACGCGCAGAAGTCAAACAGAAAATCCAAACTGCAATCGCGGTATTCATCGACGACACGCTTGGCCAGAAAGGTGCAGAAGGCGCGTTAAACCTCGATAACGTCGCGATCACTGATTTCGAGTTTTCACAGGAATTCAATAGAGCTATCGAAGAGAAGGTACAAGCGGAACAAGAAGCATTGAAAGCCGAAAACGAGAAGTTACGCCGGGTTACACAAGCTGAGGCTGCCGCCGAAGAACGAAAACTTGCGGCCGATGCAGAGGCTTATCAGATCACGCAAGCCTCCGTGGCTAAAGCCGAGGCGATCGAACGAGAAGCAGCCGCTCTGCGTGATAACCCTGAACTCATCGAACTACGGCTGGCAGAAAAGTGGGATGGCAAACTACCCGTCGTGAACGGTGGTAGTTCGTTACCTCTTCTCAATCTCGATGGTATCGTCAAGCAAAACTAAATAGGACGAAATCCGAATCCAACTTCGGATAAAAAAAGAAGGCGCGCTACCGATATCGGTAGCGCGCCTTTTTCGTTGCGAGGTTTCGTGAAAGCTAAGGGGTATATCCCCGTTCGTTGAAGGAGGTCAAATCCAAACCTTCGTCCTCTTCGTCCTCCGTAACGCGTACGCCGATGATCATATCTACGACCTTCAAGATGACCAGTGTCAGAACGCCGGTCCAGACGAGCGCTGTCACACCACCAGCTAGTTGCACTAGAAGCTGTGAGCCAATCTCGATATCTTGCTGACCACTGAACAAACCAAGCGCCGAACTGGCGAATATGCCCGTAAGCAGAACGCCGAGGAATCCTCCGACACCGTGAACCGAGAAGACATCAAGTGAGTCATCGATAAACAACCGTCGTTTGATCAAGCCAGTCGCTTCGAAACAGATCCAACCCGCCAAGAAGCCAATGATTAGTGCTCCGCCAGGTCCTACAAATCCAGACGCCGGCGTGATACAACCGAGGCCCGCAACCATACCAGTGACTGTTCCGAGTACGGTCGGCTTGCCGAAGCGGATCCACTCGGCACACATCCACGTGAAAGCCGCGGTCGCAGCGGAAATATGCGTTACTGTGAGTGCCATGGCAGCATCACCGTTCGCAGCTAACGCGCTTCCACCGTTGAAACCAAACCAACCAACCCAGAGCATCCCGGCTCCCATAACAGTTAAAGGAACGTTGTGTGGGAGATTTGGTGACTCTGGATAACCCTTGCGACTGCCGATGTACATCGCTGCCACAATCGCCGCGGTTCCGGCGGTAATGTGGACGACCGCGCCGCCGGCGAAGTCCAAGAATCCGAGATCTCCTAGCCAACCTCCTCCCCATACCCAGTGGGTTATTGGGATGTAGACGATCAACAACCACGCCGCGGAAAAGATGAGCATCGCAGAAAATCGCATCCGTTCTGCAAAGCCACCTACGATGAGCGCTGGTGTGATGATTGCGAACGTGAGCTGGAACGTGGCAAACACGGACTCAGGAATCGTGCCTGATACAGTGGCTTCTTTGATTTCACCTAGCAAAAAGTTATTAAGTGTCCCTAGGAACGACGTCTCACCGACGACGATGCCCGAACCTGTAAATGCCAGGCTGTAGCCAACCAATACCCAAAGGATTGTCATCAGGCAGGTAATGGCGAAGCAATGCATCAAAATGCTCAGAACATTGTTTCGACCTACCAAGCCCGAATAGAAGAGCGATAGCCCGGGAATGGTCATAAACAAGACAAGCGCGGTCGATGTTAGGATCCATGCCGTATCGCCACTATCTACGCTTTCTGCCATGAGCGGCGTCGCGAGCAATGCAACGATCGCACACCAGATTTTCTTATTACTAAACAACATCGAGTCTCGCCACTGAATTAGCGCGATTATAAATTCTTGAACGATACGCCTAACAAATCGTCACTTTGACTTCTGAGTGTGCTTATATCATGTTTAGTAACAATATTTAACTCTCTAGAAAATTCAAATATATCATTGTTTTATAAAGATTAATTTTGGAAAAGCGATCAATCCGTCGCAGACACCAGTTCCCTTACTAACCTTGGACCGCGGTAAACCAACGCAGTATACACTTGAATTAAATCAGCACCCGCTTCACGCATCGCGATCGCGTCCGTACCGCTTGAGATACCTCCGACGCCAACAATAGGGAAATCTGCGCCAACCGCTTCTCGTATGCACATAACCGTACTTAAAGATCTTTCGAGTAACGGTCGACCACTAAGTCCACCTTCCTGATTAGCAAGCCGATGCCGTATTGAGCTACGGTCCGTTGTCGTGTTGGTCGCAATCAAACCATCGCACCCCGCCTCCCGAATGCGCTGGGCTAGTTCTTGCGTCGTGATCGTGTCTAGGTCCGGAGACACCTTAACGAATACTGGTAACCGACAGCCGGAGGTTTGGACAAGCTTGTCACGCTCCGTTAGCACCGATTTCAGCGTCAATTTGAGCTGCTGCCCGTAATGTAGTTCTCTCAATCGAGGCGTATTGGGCGACGAAATATTGATCGTAAAGTAGTCTGCAAATTCGCACAGTGACCTCATACAGGTCAGATAGTCTCTCGCGGCTTCCTCGATCGGAGTGTCTCGATTGATACCTAAATTTACACCAAGTAACGTAGGCTTAATGGCGGGCGTCTGTTTTAGGCGATCATGAATGCGCTCGACGCCGTCATTATTGAATCCCAATCGATTGATGACCGCACCGTAACTCGCCAAACGATAGACGCGAGGCTTGGGGTTTCCTGGTTGAGCCAGAGGCGTTACACCACCGATCTCGATGAAACCAAACCCTAACCGGGTCAGCCCAACGATGGCTTCGCCGTTCTTATCGAAACCTGCGGCTAAACCGACGCGATTCGAAAACGTCAAACCGGCAAGTTCAACGGCAGTGCCTTGCGGCTTTCCTCCACCACTAAACCGTCCTGACAGGCGGAGTCCGCGTAAGGTCAACGAATGAGCTGTTTCCGGATTGCACGCGGCGAGGAGTGGTCGTGCGCACTCGTAGATCAGATTCAAACTAATTTACGTCGTGGCTGTCATAAAGAATAATTCGTCTTGGCATATTTTCACGCGCATTAAGCTCAATTGCATCGTTTCGCGCCATCATTACATTAAAAAGGTCTAACTTGGTTACGCAAAACGAACCCCTCAGTGTCGGGTCGGGAACGGTCTCATCGACCTACGAAAAAGTCCATTTAGCCCTCGATTGGTTGAACCAACGCATAGTCGGTCAAGAAGCACTGACAAAGAAACTGACGATCGCGCTGATTTGTGGTGGGCATTTACTGGTTGAAGGAGCGCCAGGTCTCGCGAAGACCCGTGCGATAAAGGAACTATCACGTTGTATTGAAGGCGATTTTCATCGTATTCAGTTTACGCCAGACTTACTTCCCAGCGATGTTACTGGTACAGAGATCTATCGCCCAGAGACAGGTAGTTTCCACTTTCAACAAGGTCCCATCTTTCACAATCTCGTACTCGCGGATGAGGTCAATCGTGCTCCTGCAAAAGTGCAATCGGCTTTGCTGGAAGCTATGGCGGAACGACAAGTTACCGTGGGGCGAGAGACGTTTCATTTGCCTCGTCTATTCCTAGTAATGGCAACGCAAAATCCGATCGAGCAAGAAGGCACTTACCCTCTCCCTGAGGCTCAGTTGGACCGCTTTCTTATGCATGTGCTGATCGACTACCCACCCGCAAATCAAGAGAGAGCCATCCTGCAGTTGGCTCGAGAGGAATTCGGTAACGTCGACCAACCGTCGCCAGTTGAACTCAGCGAAAGCGAAATCCTAGGCATTCGTGATGAGTTGGGTGAACTACATATGGCTGAGCCCGTTGAGAAATACATCATTGACCTAGTTGCACACTCACGGTCCGGTCTGGAAGGCGTCGAGTACGCCGCCAGCCCGAGAGCGACCATTGCGTTAGACCAATGTTCACGAACCATTGCCTGGCTAGCGGGTCGAGACTATGTTGTGCCAGAAGATGTCCTCGAAATCATCCACGACGTACTACGGCATCGCTTAATACTGTCCTTTGAAGCAGAAGCACAAGGGACGACGACGGACGACATCATCGACACGATGATCGACCAGGTGCCCTTAACCTAGAACTTTCCGATGCCGTCACTCACCGGCGTATATGTCACCGTTGCTGATTTGATTGGGTTTGCCGCCACACCAATCGTGAAACGTCGTAGGCGCCTTGCAACCGGCGGGTATTCCGGTACGCTAGTTTCACGGATGCGAGGTCGTGGTGTCGACCTTGACGAAGTGCGCTTGTATCAAGCGGGAGACGATGTAAGAAATATTGACTGGAAGGTTACTGCACGCAAAGAGAAACCCCACACGAAGATCTTTCGCGAAGAGCGCGAACGACCGACCATGCTCGTGGTCGATCAGCGGCGATCGATGTTCTTCGGTAGTCAAGTTCGTTTGAAGAGCGTCGCGGCTGCGGAAGTGGCGGCTCGAATCGCGTGGCAGACCCTAAATTCGCGAGACCGCGTCGGTGGTATTGTGATCGCAGCGAATTCCATCGGCATCTTAAAGCCGATCAGAAGTAAGTTGAACGTCGTTCGATTACTAAAAACCGTCGCTGATGCGAACAACCAGTTAAGCGCTTCAAGCCGATCATCCGATATAGCAGATACTTCGTGGCATGCGGTCCTGATGAATCTTCGCCGGGCAACCCCTGTTGGTCATCGAGTCGTTTTCATTTCCGATTTTGAGGGGATCGCCGAGAACGATCTTCAGCAACTCCTCGTACTTCAGAATCACAACGAGATATCGCTAGTCCACGTGTACGACCCTATTGAGCAGAACTTGCCGCCAAGTGGTGCATATGCGGTAACCGACGGTTCTCGACGAGTGACCTTCTCAGGCGGTAATCCTCGAAACCAACTTCGATATGAAGGACGGTTCGATGCGCATCGTACGAGGCTTGAAGATGCGTGTCGTACTCGCGGTATTCGTTTCGTTTCGATCTCTACCGCCGACGACGTTTCGCAGGTGATTTTCGATGAATGAGCAAATCGCGCAAGCGCTGGCGCAATTGCGTGACATTCACGAGCCTGCGACGCCTCCTTTCTGGCCAATACCGATTGGATGGTGGATACTCGCGGTATCGATAATCGCCGTCATCGCATGCTTGATCTGGTGGTGGCGAAGTCGAACAGCAAATGATCGAGCTTATCGTTCTATTCGAGGCACCGCCGCAGAGCTACGCGACCTATATCAAGAAGGGCGGTTAACCGAGCACGAATACGCCGACGCTGCGAATCGGCTTTACAAACATCTGCTTGTCAATATTGAATCGGTCCCGGGGTCGGTACAGGCAGATGGACTACCATGGTTGAACATGCTAGCCGACCGATTTGACGACGACGCATTCGTGTACGGCGCCGGCAAGTGCCTCGGTACCATTCGATACCGACCGGTGTCTTTCTTCGACAGACAGCTCGACGAACTGATTGCTAGGACGCTTTGCGTCGTGCGAAATCCATCTAGACGGGTGATCGGGACATGATCGAGCTCATCTGGCCATGGGCATTCGCCATTTTGCTACTTCCTTTGGTAGTAAGGTTTCTTATCCCAGCGCGCACAGCGCGCGAAGCAGCGCTGAACGTACCGCATGTTGATGCGTTTGTCTTCTCGCAACAAGAAATCGGAAGTGGTTCGAACCACCGATCTATCTTTCTATTCATCATCGCCTGCCTTGCCTGGTTGTCGTTAGCAACCGCACTCTCGCGCCCTCAATGGACCGGTGAGCCAACCTTATTACCAACGCTTAGCCGAGATCTCGTTCTTGCGATCGACATTTCCGGCAGCATGGGGCAAGGCGACATGAGTGTCAGTGGAAGGCAATACACACGTCTTGCCGTGGTGAAACACGCGGTTCAAGACTTCGTCGAAAAACGAGATGGGGATCGCATTGGTATTGTGCTGTTCGGTAGTGTGCCGTACGTCTATGTCCCACTGACTCCCGACGTAAGCACAGCAAGTCAGATGCTAACCGATGCGCCAATCGGTATCGCTGGTAGATCAACAGCGATCGGGGACTCCTTAGGTCTAGCAATCAAACAGATCTTGAATCATCCAGCGGACCACCGAGTTGTCGTACTCATGACTGACGGTGTCAACAACTTTGGGGAACTCGAACCGATGGATGCTGCGGAACTCGCCGCAGCCTCCGATGTAACGGTTTACACCATCGGCATCGTACCGCCAGAAAGTAGCCTCGGGTTCTTTGCCCCATTTCAGCGCCGAACTGATGCTGTAGATGAAGAACTGCTGAAGGAGATCGCAGCTAAGACGGGCGGAAAGTACTACAAAGCCGACGATCTCAACGGATTACTTGCTATTTACGAGGACATCGACGCGCTAGAGCCAATCGAAAACGAAGGTCAGACGGTACGCCCGAGGCGTGCGCTCTACCACTACCCACTTGGCCTCGCACTGGCGTTGTTCGCGTTGGCTTGGTTGCTCTATTCTCGGCGAAATGTTTGAAGCACTTTCGGAGTTTCATTTCCTCCGACCCTGGTGGTTACTCCTGTTGCTCGTTGCGCCACTTCTGATTTGGGCGCAAATCCGCTACGTAGCGCGAGCAAACAACTGGCATAAAGTGATTTCGGATTCACTCTTCGACGCGCTGATCGAATCAAAACCTCTACACCGCGTTCACATTGCTATGGCGCTACCGCCTCTCGCATTAATTTGTGCCGCGTTCTCTTTAGCCGGACCTACCTACGAACGATTACCGCAACCCGTCGAAACCAAAAACGATCCGATCGTCGTCGTCCTTGACCTAACGCTGAGCATGGCGTCAACGGACGTTCAGCCAAGTCGAATCGAACGAGCTAAGTTCAAAATCAGTGACATTTTGGAGCATCGCGACGAAGGATTAACGGGACTTGTCGCCTATGCCGGCGACGCCTATGTCGTCACGCCGCTTACGAGCGACGAGAGCAATATCTTGAATTTACTGCCATCGTTACATCCTGACATGATGCCAGTACGAGGTAGCAACGTGGTGGCTGCAGTGGAACTCGCCAACGATCTCTTTAGATCGCTCGGGCAAGAGCGCGGTCGAATCATTCTGCTAACGGATGGAATTACGAATTTCGGTGTACTCCGGGACACCATCGACTCGCGCTATCCAATTTCGATTCTCGGCATCGGTTCGTCTGAAGCAGTCGATTCCAATGGACTTGCAGCAGATTTGAACGACGGATTACTTCGGGATTTTGCGATGGTATCCGGCGGAAGATATCGAACGATCACATTGAGCGATGACGATATCGAATTTCTGTTAGAGGAGCCGGCGCTTACAAGGACCGAATTACTCGAAAACCAGACATTTGACGTTTGGCACGACCGTGGTTACCTTCTCGTGTTACCACTCGCGCTATTACTAGCGTTCTCGATGCGTCGAGGTGGTCTGGCGGTTGCGCTCCTAATTGTTGGATTCAACGTTCAAGCGGGTTGGCTCGAAGATCTATGGGTACCTAAGGATCGACAAGCTTTAGCTGCACACGAAAAAGGTAATTTTGAGGTCGCTGCGGATTTGTTCCGTGACCCGCAGTGGCGCGGCGTCGCAAAATATCGAAGTGGTTCATACGCTGAAGCGGGTGAGATCTTCGCCAAGGACGAATCACTCGACTCGATCTACAACCAAGGAAACGCTCTAGCGTGGGAAGGTCGGTTTAGCGATGCGATCAAGGCATACGATGCCGTGCTGGCGAAAGAACCTGAGCATGAGGACGCACAGCACAACAAGGAGGTCATCGAAGCGTTGCTAAATGCCATGCAGCAACAACAAAGCAATGAATCTGACCAGAACCAAGAAGGTCAACCGCAAGAATCCACACAACAAAGTAACCAGAACACGCAGAGCCAATCTCAATCACAGGAAAATCAAGAAAGCTCTGCTCAAGAATCCGAATCACAATCGGCGAACTCGACAGAAAACGAATCCTCAGAAGCAAATCAAGAAACGCAACGACAGAATCAAGCGGAAATAGATTCGAATGATGAAAGTGCAGAAGCGGAACAAGCAGAAGCGCGGCAACAAGAACAGGACGAATCCGCAGAAGAGTCGGAAAGACAGCCATCTACGGCACTCAGCGAATCAAGCGAGGAGCGTGAATTACGGGAAATTCATGAAAGGTGGCTGCGCCGTATTCCGGATGATCCGAGTGGCTTATTACGTCGTAAATTTCAAGCAGAATCGAATGCTCGAATTGAACGTGGTGAGTTGAATCAAGAAAACGTTGGACCAGCGTGGTAGTGAGAGCCTTGATTGATTTAAGCCGCCCGTTCTTCGCTGCCTTAGCACTGCTCGTTCTTCTTGGCGCCGCCAATTCTCAAGGACAAGCGACGGCAACGCTCAGCGCAGACGTAGTGTCTGAGTTTGAGTCGGTCACCCTTACCGTGACTGATCGAACCCGAGACGCGAGCGATCCAGATTTCAGCTCGCTGGAGACAGATTTCGAAATTTCGCAAGTATCGACGAGTTCCGCCGTGCAAATCGTGAATGGTCGACTTGATAGCCAGAAAAAATGGTTGCTTGAGCTCATGCCGAAACGCACCGGAACGATCGACATTGCACCGATAACCGTCGGAAATTCGCGGACCAACGGTCTTCGACTGCGTGTCAATCCAATATCTGACCGTGAGCGCGACCACATCGCTAGGACGGCTTTTTTTGAAACGATTGTTTCCCCAGAGCAGCCGTACCCACAAGCCGCGATCTATGTAACGCGTCGAATGCTCTACACGTCGCAAGCGCGAATCCCTTCGATGCCTCAAGACAAGCAGCTAGAAATCGTCGATGCGACTGTACTTCCTATCGGCAGTCGAGAAACATTCCGCGAAGTACGAAACGGCACCGCGTACTACGTGATGCAGTGGCGTTATGTAGTTTTTGCCGAAAAGAGTGGAACCTTGAAGATACCGGGCGAAAACGCACGTGTTGCGATCTACGGCAATCAGTTCCGTCCACAAGTCCGACCGATCTTTGCCCCGGAAAAAACGATCACGATTCTGCCTATTCCCAACGAGTATCCACGTGACACGCCATGGTTCCCAGCTTCGAGAGTAGAACTAACCCAGTCGTTCGAGCCAGCCAATACAAACACACTTAATTTAGGCGACGCCTTAACGCGTTCAATCAGTGTACGTGCGCGTGATAGTTATCAATCAGCACTCCTTCCCTTAGAGCTTGGCTCGATCGAGGACCTCAGGGTTTATCCGGAACAAGCCACCGTAGACTCCGTACTTGAAGACGACAGGGTTTGGGGAACTCAATCTCGCTCGTTCAACTTAATACCCGTTGAACCTGGCCGAGTCGTTATTCCTGAGTTTCGGTTGACGTGGTGGGATACGGAAGCGCGGGAGGTCAAGGTCTCGACCTTGCCGTCCGCGACATTCAGTGTACCGGACCCTCGAGGCAACCAAGTCACTGCTGACGAACTGCAAGGCTTCGACGCAACGTCGAATGTACCACCAAGCGATCTTCAAGCTGGTTCACGCAACCTGAGCCCATGGATTTACACGCTAGCCAGCGCCGCAGTGGCAGGATGGATTCTCGCCTTAATTCTCATATACCTCAACAGGGATAGGCTCGTGCCGCGTTTTGGGAGGAAACAGCAGTCGTCTCGAATTGATTTCAGTCCAATCCGACACGCACTAGCTCATAGCGACAAAAGCACATTGCGACACGCGATATTGCATACGATCTCACAGCATCTGGACGTGAATCTCGTGACCGCGAGGCAGCTCTTAGTTGAATCAAGCGACGGCCATGCGATGTTGTCCGAACTAGACGAACTCGCCTATAACAACTCAACACGCGAATTCTCATACGACCTTAAGACTATTCAACAAGTCATTGATTCTATTGTGAATAATTTCACCGCGGGTCCACAAGAGATCGGTTTACAGTCGGTCCTGAACTGACTCAGGAAAGATGGGCCGAAGCCATCTGTTCCTATAATCAAATGTTCGATTAATCCTCGTTCTCGATGAAAGCCGCCAACCACCAAGTCATTGGTCAAACCTACGATTGGCTTCGTTCAGGGCAGAAATGCTGGCTGTCAACGGTCGTTGCAACGTACGGGTCGTCGCCGCGGCCCGAAGGCTCGATGATGGTTTGCAATGAAGATGGTCACATCGTTGGCTCGTTGTCTGGCGGATGCGTGGAAGAAGATCTGGTCGAGAAACTCAAGAACGGCGTGCTTGCGGAATCGCAGCCCCAGTTTTTCCGCTACGGTGAATCCGACGAGGAAGCGGAACAGCTCGGGCTACCATGTGGTGGTCATCTAGATATAGTGATCGAACCACTGCAAAACGATGACGAGACGCTCGATGATTTCAATCTGCTCAATACCAGATTGCAGCAAAGAAAACTCACCGAGCGAGTTCTAGATGTCGAGACGGCTCAACGCAAGATTCACGAGACCGAAGTTTTTGCACCCTTTTCTTACGACTACGATTCTCGAGTCCTCCACCACGTGCACGGACCTAGTCACCAACTGTTCATCATCGGCGCAAGCATGGTGACGCAGTATGTTGCGGAACTCGCGACCATGCTCGAGTATCAAGTAACGATCTGCGATCCGCGGCAGGAGATGCTTGATGAACTCGACGTGACAGATGTAGAAAAGATCTGTGCGTTCCCCGACGACGTGATCAGGGAACGCGCAAATGACGCACAGACAGCTATCGTTGCGCTCACCCACGACCCACGCATCGACGACATGGGTCTGCTAGAGGCATTCGATACCGATGCCTACTACATAGGGGCGATGGGTTCATCAAGAACATCTGCAAAACGTCGCGAACGATTGCTTGCCTTAGACGTTAGCGAAGACTCGCTTGCGCGATTGCACGCGCCTATCGGCGTTTCGATCGGCAGCAAGACCCCTCCCGAAATCGCGATCTCGATACTAGCGGAAGTAATCGCTGAACGTGCCAGACTCGCTAATAACGTCGATATCTCACAGGCTGAGCAGGCTCTCGCGGCTTCTATCTAACATCAGTTCAACATGAGATCGAAAGGCGGTGCAGCGGTAATACTTGCCGCCGGAAGCTCGCAACGATTCGGTGCGGATAAACGATTAGCGATGATTAACGATCGACCGATGGTCGTTAGGGCATTACAGCCGTATCTCGCTCACCTTCAATCCGTGTACGTAGTTCTCAGACCAAATGATTCGGTACGAACTGTGTTGCCTCAGGAAATCTGCGTCATCGAGGCACCAGACGCACATCTCGGAATGGGTCATAGCTTAGCTGCAGCAGCGAAACAATTGACGGCATTCGAGTGGGTTCTCGTCGGATTGGCCGATATGCCTTGGATTAGTCCTGATACGATCGCTCGAGTAAAGGAGCACATCAGTAAGTTGGAAAACGCGATCGTGAGACCGTCTTACGGGGGCCGATCCGGTCATCCGGTTGCATTTACTGCGAACTTTCTTGACCAATTGAAAACCCTCACCGGTGATGTCGGAGCACGCGCTGTAGTCGATCGGAACCGGGCTAAGTTAATTGACCTTGATGTGGACGATAACGCAATCTTGCGGGACATCGACACACCAGAACAAATCCGCGAATAGCCTAATCGGGACGCAACCCCAGCCTCGAACCCCAATCTAACTTACTTCGGCAGGCTTCATAAAAACTGTGTGTCGTCAGATGGATTAGCTTCAGCACGTGCTGGTGTTTACTAATTTCGATAACGTCATTCGGCGCAAGGTCGAAATCAACTTGAGAATCTGAACTGGTGCGCGCACCGTGCGTACTGTGTCCGACTTCCACGCGTAACTTGAAGTTCCCAGGAACCACGATAGGTCGTGAAGTCAGTGTATGGGGGTACATCGGGATGATCGCGATCGCATCCAATCGTGGGTGCATGATGGGTCCACCGGCGGACAACGAGTATGCCGTTGACCCGGTTGGGCTCGAAACCAATAATCCGTCCGAGCGTTGCTCGTAGACGAACTCGTCATCAATCGACAGACGAAACTCCATCATTCGAGATTGCGAACCAGAACTCACCACCACATCGTTGAGCGCGGACGATTCATGAGCAATCTCCGTTCCACGATGGACGGTCTGCTGTATTAAGAAGTGTTCCTCGAAGCGATAGTCCCCATCGAGGACGCGATGTAGTTGCTTTTCGATCTCGTTAGGCGAGATATCTGCAAGAAATCCAAAGGTCCCGCGATTTACACCAACGACTGGAATCTGAGATTGAGCGAAGTCGCGCGCCACACCCAAGATACTTCCATCGCCACCAACGACTACGATCAGATCACATGCATGAATCTCGTCACGCGCGACGGCCCTGACGTCTCTACCCCGCAGCATCTCAGCAGACTCATTCTCGACTAAGACTTCACAATTCCGACTCCGAAGTGTCGTGTGAACCGCTTCTAACGAGTCATTTATGTGGGGGTTACCTTGTCGACCAATAATGCCGACACACGAAAACGTTGAAGTAGCCAAGTTAATCCACTTGAACGCGTGATAAGACCGCCGTTCGGCGAGTGTCAGAATGCAAAATTTGCAGGTTCTCTGTCATGACACTTCACTTGAACAACCAAGACACTAAAGAAGACATTTGGCGGCGCATGCGGCTCGAGGCAGAAGCCAAAGTCATGGAAGAACCCATTTTAGGTAGCTACTTTCATGCGACTGTCCTCAATCACGACACGATCGGTAAGGCTTTGAGCTTCAGGTTAGCAAGCAAATTGGACAATCCGATGCTACCCACAATGCTGATTCGGGATGTCATCGAAGAAGCGTTGACCGAAGATCAGTCGATTCTTGACGCGGCGTGCGCTGACATGCTAGCGACCTTCGATCGTGACCCGGCTTGTTCAGACCTGACAACGCCGTTCTTGTTTTACAAAGGATTTCACGCACTTCAGGCGTACCGCATTAGTCATTGGTTATGGCAGCACAATCGCACAACGTTAGCGCAGTTCTTCCAAGGGCAAATAAGCATCGGTCTAGGGGTGGACATCCACCCTGCCGCGAACATCGGGCGCGGCATCATGCTTGATCATGCGACGGGGATTGTGGTCGGTGAAACAGCCGTTATCGATAGCGACGTCTCGATGCTCCACTCTGTGACGCTCGGTGGCACTGGGAAAGAAACCGGCGATCGCCATCCCAAAATCCGCCGTGGCGTCTTACTAGGCGCTGGGTGCAAGATCATCGGCAACATAACCATTGGCGAAGGTTCAAAGGTTGGCGCTGGGAGTGTCGTACTTGAGGACGTGCCACCTCATGTCACAGTCGCGGGCGTACCTGCGAAAATCGTGGGCAAACCCAGTGCAGACGATCCGGCTTTGATCATGGACCAACACCTTGACCTAGTCAATCCTGACGATGCCTGATACTGAACCGAAGTGCCCGAATTGTGGTGTCGAAGGTATCGAACATTTCGCAAGCAAGCGAAGCGTTCAATCGAGTCAGACGAGAGAACCTTGGTTCTTTGTCGTGTACTGTGATGCTTGTGGCTACGTTCATTCGATCATGCCGAAGCACGTATTTGCGGAAACACGTACTCACGTCGTGGTTCGAGAGGAGTCGGACGACTAGACGTCAGACGGCTAGACGATATGGCTCATCACGCGGCTGAGTTGGTCATTGAGGTGACTCCAGTCATCTGCCACGAATAGCTGAGGTTGCATCCTCGAGATTTCGTAGTCATATTCCAAGCACTCCAACGATAGACGCAGCTTTGGCGTATCGTCGCTTGCTAACGCTTCGGTTGACGAAGAGAGCAACCCGGCCCCGAAGAGTTTCGCATCTCTACCTACCATGCCATACTCAACCGTCCACCAGTGGAAACGCGATAGCAGGCACGCTGGCGTGAGCGCATCTTTCTGCTGAACTCGGAGTAATTCGAGCTCATCTTTCAGTCTGCCCATCGTTCTAACATCGGTGTTTGGCAGACCCGCGTATTCAGCGTACCGCTTTTGCGCAACGTAAACGCGTTCGTCCAATCCGGAGTACCTAAGTCGCTGCCCCTCTTCTCCGAAACGCTGTAGAAATCGGCGGTACTCTGGCTCGACAAGCATCGGCAAGTGGCCGGCTGCTTCATGAATGATGTCTGGAATCGGCGTATAGCCCAACTGGGACTGAGCACGCACGTGACGGGTAATCGGCAGTACGCGTTGTGCTTGCAATGCCATAAACGTTGGTGGCGGTATAAAGCTATCGACCATCATCGTCTCCCAGCCGAAACGATCTAATGCATGATTGATCTCGGACATTCTCGGCAGACGATCCGAATTTAGACCACACTGACGCATTGCCTCTGCATGAGGAACAGCGCACCTCGATCGAAGCACCTTTACGAGTGCTCGCATCGCGTAATGCCAAGACTCATGATCGGAATCTGAATAGCGATCGTATCTTTGACTTACGCTGAACTGCGCAACAGGTGCGAGTTGCGTTTCACATGCAATATTCATGCACGAATTTTATCCAGCAAACCCCATTAAATCATTCTAAATTTCGGGGGATATTCTTAAATAGTGTAAATTAGTCCTAATATATTTATTTTTATAAGAAACTTGTCTTGTGTAACCTGAATTCTGGAAATTACCAGTCAACGAGAACAGGCTGCAAAACAAAGCTATTCTGATCGTTTTCGTTTATGCTTTCCAAAGGTTCAGTCGGATCAAGAACATGAAGCGACTATCACAACGTGTACTTGCACTTTCCATCGTTTTATTCGCAGCATCTGGGCTCTTTGCGAACGACCCTGCCACCGTGGTTACCCATACCTTGACAGTGCAAGAGAAGCTCCAATTGCTTGAGACCATCGAGATCACGAGTAAGAAAGAACTTCAACCAATTCCAGATGACGAAAAAGATCCCGCTATTGATGAGATTCTTGATGAAATCTCTCAGTTAGAGTCTGATTCGGATTCCAACGAGTAACACTGCCCCATCTCGACAAAAAGCGAACTGCCGGTACGAAGGCTCGTTTCGCTTTGAAACGTCCAGCTTCCGATCGCTGCTCGGCTGAATCGCAACGATTTAGGGTTCAGCATGAGAATATCTGATGGCGGCGTATTCACGCAGCTATAACCAGGTTCACGATTCGCACCAAGGACGTTCTTGCATGAGAACTCAAACAGCTCATTGGTTTCTTCCATTTGCATGGTGACAAAGAGGTTCACATCGTCCGCGTCATCAAGTAATCCCGTAAGCGTCTTGTTCTCGCGTAATATGAATGGCGTAGATTTGAATTTTGCCGGGCCGAAAGCTTCGACAGGATCCCCTTCCACTTCAGCTTCGTCATGGAAGCCAATCGTTTCAAGCGGAATACATCGGGTCGGTAACCACGAATCGCCTTCAGATATCGTTGAATCCTGAGCTAACGCGAATGTCGCAAAGAACGCGCAACACCACCACACGTACGGTGTTATTCGTATGTTGTGTCGCATTACTCGCCCCCTTAGGCGCAAAACCCATCATGCCAGAATGGTGTGAATTAAGCACGGCCGAATTTGAAATGTACTCGGCGATGCCAAAGCGTCAGATGGTAACACTTGCTAGGTCGCTCCAAGCACTACATTCGATCGCAGTCGATCTCGTACCTGGCAATTTTCCAAAAAGGTCGCTACTGAAGATTGTCGCATTTGAGGATATCGATTCATTCGTCGCCGAATTCCAGTCTGATGAGTTCATCGGATTTATGCAGCCATCCATGCGCCAGCACGTGCTTGCTTTTGGTCTAGCCATCCATACGACACATCCCAATCAAGTCGCATACCACGAGTACACACACTACATTTCGCGGAGTCGCTACGACCATTTCATTCCCATGTGGTATGAGGAAGGTTTCGCCCAGTACCTTGGAATGGTGGAGATCACTAGCGATCACGCAACCATTGGGGATGTTCCTTTTCGCCGGATGATCAGAGCGATCCGACGCAATGAACCGAAATGGCGTACCATCGTCGACGGTGTGCCGAGATTGGATTGGCACGAACACGACTATGCCGCGCATTACGAGTTCGCGCACGCCCTCACTCACTTCCTGCACCATGGATATGACGCGAACGGGAATCCAATGGGTGAGAAGGTCGACGCGCTCTTGCTCGATATCAGTAACGGCGCGACACCCAGTGAGCTCTTGCCACAAGTTGCTAGTGTTGAACCCGATAAATTCATTCGGACGCTCATCGACCATTTTCGCAAAACACGACCCTTGAGCTATCGAATAAATGTTGACGTCGATTCTCTTTCGTCCGTCAGTGAACCGACATGCATGTCGGAACTCGATGCCCGAATCCTGCTTGCGAGTCTGCTCGTCCGAAACAACCCGGAACGTGCAATGTACCACATTGATAGGGGCATGAAGATTGATGCTGAGCATCCGTTGTTCCAAGTCTTGTTGTCCTACGTACCCGACCTCGATTCCAAATCGCCATACGAACGCACGCTGATCGCTCTCGAACGCGATCCAAACAACGTGGATGCCCACATTCGAATGGGAGATTTGCTCAGTTACAACTGTTTGGACGTATTTACCGACGAGTGCGCTAATCTTCGACATATCGCAACCCAACACTACCGACACGCATTGAATGGCGACCCTATGCGAGTGGATGCGGCTTTTGGGTTAGGTGTATCACTATTGCGCTCAGCTCGCGCTGGCGACGGACTAAACTATTTAAAAGTTGCATATCAACGCCTACCTTGGAACGCTCGAATCAATCTGTTTCTAGGAGACGCTTATCGGCAAATCGGAAATAACAATAAAGCATCGTTCCACTTGAATCGAGCGATCAAGTGGGAAATCGAAGAAGCCGTTCGGCAACAAGCGATCGAAATGATGAATTAGCGACACTATTAGTCGTCGCGATGCTCGATAAAGCGTAAATAGACTGCTAGTGATTTCGTCGACCGTTCCTATCTGGACGATCGTCTCCAACGACATAACAAACTTCCTGTCATTTCGGAGGAAGCGTCAGTACGTACTCTAAAGCTCTTATCAACCATGTTCCGAGATCGTCATCGGACGCGATGCCGTCTGGTGCTACCAAGACCCACCCCTGCATCGGACGGCCATTCATGTCAGCGGGCTTCGTATGCGGTTCTGTCAATAGCGATTCGTAAGCGTCTTTCGAGACTCTCACGATGAGCGACTTTTTCCACGTCGCAACGCACATGTTGCCGTTAATCATGAAGCAAGTGCCGCCGAACATCTGACGCTCGCCAACGACTCGATCTTGCGATAGTAGCTGTCGAATCCGGGAACTCAGATCGCCGCTTCCCGATGATGATTCGGATTCAGAACGCATTGATTGCTTGCCATAGTGCAATGGAACCGAACGTGGTCATCGGCAACAATGTTCCTACCGAGCCTAGCACACGTAGAGGATGCATGATGCGGTCGTAGTGTAAACCAAACGGCTGTACGATGCGGGCGGCAACGAGGATCGCACCCATTGAATGCAGAATGAGGTCATTACCGCCGTTTGCTTCCACCAACGCCATCAAAACGAGTGCGAGTGGCACATGTTCGAAGAAATTACCGTGACGGCGAATCTCTTGTGCCAACACCATATCGTCCCCGTGCAATATCGACACACGAGTGCTCGCACGCACAACAATCACTCGAAGGATAAGGACAACGCCAATAAAGGCTAAAAGTGCGCCATAAAGTGCGGTGACGTGAAACACTCCCATAGAGCCTCCCAATAAGGTTCGTTTGTCGACTTATCTCTCGGTCCCGAGGAACTCTGAAATAGTCGAATAGGACTTCAATATCAACTGATTCGAGCGACAGCGCCGCAAACAGTATTCTCGACCAATCGGAAATTCGAAAAAACCGTCCGACAATCAATGATCAGATGATGACCTAATGGTAGAGATACTGTCGCTAGAGAGTCATCGAAGCGTCAATCGACTGTCAACGATTCCTTCATCAGTTTTTTCGAGTCGAACGTCGACTAACCGTAATCCGTGGTCCGTTTCCAGCGAGATCAGCCATCGAATGACAGATAGGTATTTCTGACCAGATAGCTCTACATTGAATCTATCGTCGCCAGGTTGCATGCGTTTGATCATGACATTGTGCAAATCCGCGGTACTCGAAATCACGGTCAACTTACTCTCATTACGAATGGGAGCTTCAGCGCCGCCACGTTGCCGCGCTTCTGCCTGATTCGCTACCATCCAATTCAAGCCATTCGAAGCTGCAACCTGTGCACGGAGTTTCTCGTTTCGAAAACCCATCGACGGATCGAGAACGACGTAATAGAGAAATAACGCGAGGATGAGGTACGCACCGATTCCGATCAGTATGCGTTCGCGCAGACTTGCCGATGCGAAACGCCGAATGAACGGCGCGACCGATGGAAACCACGTCAAAATTCGGTTCATCTTGCGGCCAACGTGATTCTGGACCAGACTCTGTTTTTCTGCTGTTCGGCGACGTTCACTTCGACCGTCATGCCCAAATCTTCGATGCGGGATCGAATGGCTTCAAACTCTTGGAAACTATCAGCAAAAAACGTAATCGACATTTTGTTCTGCGCTTCGTTGAAATCTAGATTTTGAATCTCCACGCCCGAGGTCGCGCCAACGACGCTTTCAAGCAAAATTAGCCATTTACTTCGATCGTCCATTCGGGCACCCATTCGTTCCTGCATTCGAAACACGGGATTACCTGATATATCGCGAGTGTCGTACACCGCTTCATAGACATCTAACGATTCACTACGCAGTTCATTCGTCTTGTAGTCTGCCCAGAACCCTTGGACTAGGAAGATCACGGATACAACGATGACACACGCCGCGGCAACAAGCGCAGTTTTATTAAGGATCTGATAGATCGATCCTCCGCGATCCTTGACTGCGTATGGACCCTGCTGCAGGTTCAGCAGCTCCATCGGGGATTTGACGTTCGTCAGCAGGGTTTCGACCGAGACTACTTCGATCTGTATTTGGTCGACATTGAGTTGATCGAGCGCTTGTCGTACTTCGACCTCCATAGATTCCGTACCAACACACTTGACAGCCGTGTCTTGCAAGTCATCTACCAAGATGGAAGAAAAGGCCGGCGCGAGCGCGTCTCGTGACACGACCGCAAGTTGATCCTCTGTACGTACTGTGAAGCTTGGACCAGCCTCGATCAGATAAATGTCACTTGAAGCGTCAGGCAACATACCTGGTGTCGTGACGACACTGGGGCGGATGCTCGCCCCTTCGATAACAGATAAATATGCCTCCATACGTGCCTGATTGATGACCATGCACGGTACAGCACCATTCTTCTCTACAGCGCCAAGCGCGATGTGTACGTCATCGATCTCTTCGGTGAGGTGAGGTTCAACTGCAAATGGCGCAGCTTGCCGAATCCTAGCTTGGCTTCGACCGGGGATCTCAACTTGGATGTACAAGACCTCACGATCCGGTAGTAGAACAACGGTCTCGAATTTATCTAGCGTATTGACTTGGTCACGAGCAGCGCTTTCAATGTCGCCGAGCGAGTCAGTTCCCATCGCTGAAACTTCGGCGTCCTCGCACAACCACCATCGTGCAGGCGCTTGTGCATCCGCGTTAACGAGTTCGATATAGAGTATGTCCATCAAAAATCGCGCTAACTTGACCACACATGTCGAGTCCCAAAATCTCGAGCGTAGACCCGACATTCTCCAGACAATGGGTCTCGATATATCTGACTCGTCATGTCCATACGAAGGTCCGCACCTTGTAGCGTTGCCCGCACCTCGAAGAAATCGCTACGTACACTCAAATGATCGCTCACCTCAGTAAAACCATTGTTGAGATCGATAAATGCTTCAACTGATCCAAAGTTCCTAATGCCCCCACGCGGCGACATTCTTGAGCTTCCTGGTGGTAAGAGCGAATTCAAGACTTCCGGATGCGCAGTGTTCACATTAATGCTTAGTTCTGATGTAGGCAATACAGTGACCAGCTGCGTCAAATCTGAATACACATCATCCTCAATTGGCACTAACACCTGTACTTCACTCAGATGACCTGCCAAGCGATTAGGGGTACGAAACGGTGTCTCGTTAGCAAGCCAATCCAGCTCCTCGCGTCCTTGGTAGCCATCAAGTTGGAATCTTTGATCGTCTTGATCGATCCAATCTCGCCACATCGGTGCAAGTTCCAAGCTGATCCCCAATTGATTGAGAATGTAACCAAAAGCTTTCGTAGATTCCTTGCTACTCTTACCCGAGAGTGCGTTTAAGTTCAATTTTCCGCTCAGATCGACGATTTCCATATGTACGTCACCTGATACGGTCTGTAACGGCGTAACCGATTGTGCCCATGGTTCCGCCATATCGTCACGTAACCGACCCGCTTCGTCTAGCCAATCGACATATAACAATTCTTGCGCAAGCGCTTCGCCTGCCATCAGCGAGTACCTCGCTTGGTTGGCCGACAACCCAATGCGAGTTTGCGCCGTAACCATCGTCTGATGAGAGTACAACTGAAACGCCAGTGCGCTGAATAGAACGACCACCAGTAAGATGCTAATCAGTGCGATACCTCGATGCGCACGCGTCACGACTCAATCTCCACACGTTCACGCAATGGACCGGTCGTAATCGGCACGAGCCAAAGGTGCGAAACGGTGCCTAACTGCGGCAACTCGAGCGTGAGACGAACAGCAACGAGCGGACTGTAGATTTCGCCCTCGTCTATATACGTACTAGGTGGCCAAAAATAATGTTCTTCTCCATTGCGGTCCAGCAACTCAAACTGGATCGAATTCACTGTCTGGAGGAGTAACTGGTCGATCGGCTCCGTGTCTTGAGCTCGATCCAACACCTCCCAGTAGCGCCGAATGAGCTGGTCCTCATATAAAAAGTACGCTACGCGTTGTTGGTCAGATCGCTGGTCACCAAGGAAATTTCCCCACCCTCCGCGAGTGAATTCGATCTGATCCGAGTCGGCAACCACACCGGGTCGATAATCGCCAAATTCATCGCGAATTTGACGGCCATTGATCTGCAGCATGTCTTGTTCGATGATGTTCATTGCGCGATGCCATTCGCCCAAGACCGTGCTTCTGTGAATCACTTTTTCAGTCGTGCGAACGGATTGTGATAACAACTGCACCGCTAACACGCCAACGATGCCAAAGATCAGAACCGTAACAACCATCTCCAACAGTGTGAATCCTCGACGTCGCATCATCGACTTCGCACCCAAGCTGTGAGCGAACGAATTGGACCGATCGTTTCCTGATCAACGATACGGTAGACCTCCCAACGTATGTGACGCACACCCGCTGCATCAGATGGAAGAACCGTTGCAGATACCTCGAGGTCATATCCTGCAATGTATATGCGTTGAGGACCTAGTGAAGCATTGGCGAATGTATCAAGTCCCGCGAATTCCACTTCTTGCGCAAGTCGATAGTACGAGACCTGATTAGCAAGAGCCCATTGTGCAACCGTCTGTTCCTCAAGTCGTTGCTGGGCTTGGAGCGCTTCGGAGTTACTGAAGAACACCGCCGCTGACGCAACTGCGAGAATCGCAATCGCCACCATCATTTCGAGCAAAGTGAAGCCGCTCGAACGACTTTTAACGTTCACTTTCAATCTCTGTAGGGAGCGGTCGATAAGGGGAGTCAGTGACAACAGCTCGCTGGATGCCGTCGCTGATCACGAACCGTTCAATTCGCGTCACTTCGTGCGTCATCGTGATTTCAAATGGGCTCGTTTGACCACTCGGAAAGATCATAAAGTCGGCTTGAATACCGTCTGCAGACGACGGGTTTCGATTCTGCGACTTGCCTATCGAACGACCTCGCATCCAGTAGTCGGGTCCGATGTTCCTGTATTGGAAAGGTGATTCTTCGACAACATACCAACTTCCGTCGTCTGATAACCTGAGAAACTCGTACGACGAATTGTGGATTTTTACGCCCCAAATCTCGTTGGTGAGCGTGGACTGCTGTCGGGCTAGTTCTACGCTGAGCATGAATCTCTCTGCATGCGATTGCAGCATACGTGTTTCCGTGCCGCTGGTGTAAGTAAGTAAGACGGTAGCCGCCAGTACACCGATGATGATTAATACGGTGAGTAGCTCAAGTAATGAGAAACCCGCTTGCTTCCGGATTTGAAATCGCCATCGTTGACGCATAGCGGTATCGACTGTGTTTTCAGCTCTTACAGGTCTGAGAACTTAATGTCCGTTGCAATTCCATCGCCACCTTCTTCGCCATCAGCACCTAACGACACAATCTCGAATACAAAACCCTCATTTGTGTATACGTATGTATTTCCCCATGGGTCGACCGGAAGCTTGCGCATGTAAGGTTCTGGACCCCAATTACGCGCCTCAGGCGTACCACTCGGTGCGTTCACCAGTGCTTCCAGCCCTTGATTAGTAGAAGGGTAGAAACTGTTATCCAAGCGATAGGTATCAAGGGCCGCAGCTAGCGTACGAATGTCAGCCTTCGCCGCCGTGATTCGTGCCTTATCCGCTTGTGGTAATACGTTCTGTACGACGATTACGGCTAACACGCCGATGATGATCACCACCACCATGATCTCAAGCAGAGTGAAACCACGTTGACGCGCCCGGCCGAGTTTTTGAATCATTTCGTTAAAGTACCAATGCGTTCATGTTGAGGATCGGCAGTAGCATCGCCAGCATGATGAGTAACACCACACCTGCCATGATGAGCAGCATTAATGGACGAAAAAGCTGCACGAGCGTTTCCACTCGACGTTCGAGTTCCCGCTGCTGAAAGTCCGCTGCTTTTGCCATCAGCTCATCTAACGTCCCACTGGATTCGCCACTTGCGATCATGTGTAAGAAAATCGGTGGAAAGTTGCCTGTCGCTTCAAGCGCATTGCGAAGCGATGACCCTTCACTAACTTTAGCGACGGCTTCAATCAATCTTGAGTTTATCCAGACGTTCGCGACGACCTCGGATGCGATACGCATCGCCTCAACTAAAGGTACGCCGCTCGTTCCCAAGATCGCGAGCGTACTCGCATAGCGAGATGCACTGGATGAACGAACTAACCATCGAAGAACCGGTACAACTAACTTAAAGCGATCCCAGCCCAACCTAAACCCATTTTGTCGCAGACCCAGATTGAAGAGCACGAATAGCGTAATTACGCCAATCAACATCATCCAACCGTATCCGCGCAACACGTCGCTCGTGGCAATGAGTGCACTCGTAATCGCGGGGAGCGTCGCACCAGACGTGTCGAATACTTCAACGATGTCAGGGATCACGTATGTCATCACCAACACCACGATGGCGATGGCGCAAACAAGCAATATCACTGGATAGTAGAGCGCCATCTCCACGTTCCGACGTGTTTCGTAGGAACGTTCGAGGTAGTCGGCGAGATTTTCAAGCACTGTGTCCAGGTAACCTGACTGCTCCCCAGCAGCGACGGTCGCACGAAACATGGGGGTAAATGTTTGCGGAAACTCACCCAGCGCAGCACTGAGTGATTGACCTTGCATGACATTGCCACGGACAGTCATAAGAACTGAGGTCGCTTTCCGACTGCTCGATTGCTGAGCCACTGCTTGAATGGCCTCCTCAATCGCTAATCCAGCGCCTACCATAGTCGCGATCTGGCGTGTAATCAGCGCCAGTTCCATCGGTGGGATACGTCGCCACCACTGAAACCAAGTACCAGCTTGGACGTTTGCACGGGTGACCGTGACCTCAACCGGAGTTAAGCCGCGTTCGCGAAGTAATTGACGCACGTGGCGACTACTGTCGCCTTCAAGGATCCCTTTTCTTGAGCTGCCGTTTTCGTGGAGCGCGACATACTCGAATGCAGTCACGATCAGTCTTCCAGCGTGACGCGGAGTACTTCCTGAACTGTAGTGATGCCAGCCAACACTTTGCGACGACCGTCATCGCGAATCGTGCCGGCTTTGCTAAGCACGGCTTGTCGGAGAAGCTGCTCGGAGGCGCTCTCGTGGATGGTCTCACGGAGTTCATTGTCTACCGTAACGAGTTCATAAATCCCGGTACGACCTTGGAATCCCGAACCGTGGCACTCGTCGCAGCCAACAGCATGGTAAATCTGGTGATCTGAGTCGACACCGAGGAAACCCGCCTCAAATGCATCCGGCTCGGAAAGTACCCGGCATTCAGTACACAGAACACGCACTAATCGTTGGGCTAGTACGCCGATTAGACTCGATGAAAGTAGATAGGACTTCAGACCCATGTCCGCGAGACGTGTCACGGCGCCGATTGCAGTGTTGGTATGCAATGTCGACAACACCAGGTGACCGGTCAAACTAGATCGAATCGCAATCTCAGCTGTCTCGAAATCGCGGATCTCACCTACCATCACGATATCTGGATCTTGACGAAGCATCGCCCGTAAGCCTGCCGCAAACGTCATACCTGTTTTGGTGTTGACTTGTGTCTGGCCGATCCCGTGAAGGTTGTATTCGATAGGATCTTCGACAGTAAGAACGTTGAGCACGTCAGTGTCCAACTCGGCGAGCGACGCATAAAGTGTGGTGGTTTTACCACTACCCGTCGGCCCGGTAACGAGAAAAATCCCATGCGGCGCTCGCATGAGTTCCCTTACGCCCGCTAGTGTCTCGGCGTCCATGCCGAGCGCTGGAAGGGTTAGTCGATCAGATTGCTTGTCAAGCAAACGGAGTACAACTCGTTCGCCGCTACCCGTCGGCATGACCGAGACTCGAACGTCAAGTTCCTTACCACCAATCCTTACGGTGGTTCTGCCATCCTGAGGTACCCGTCGCTCAGCGATATCGAGTTTCGACATCACTTTGATTCGCGACACGATGAGTGGTGCGAGTGCCCGCTTTGGCGTGCCGACCTCACGGAGTACGCCGTCAATGCGGAAACGTACGCGAACGCTTGTCTCAAACGTTTCGATATGGATATCCGAAGCGTTCTCCCGGAGCGCTTCCGCGATGAGCGCATTGATCAAGCGAATAACCGGCGCATCGCCCTCCTGTTCCAGCAAATCGCTTTCATCTGGCAACGATTCCGAGAGCGTCGCCAGGTCGATCTCTTCGCCTAGGTCCTCTACGATTTGACGCGTATCAGAATTTAGGTCTGCGTATGTATCCGATAGGAGTACGTCGAATTCGTCATCGCTGACCGCTTGAAACCTTACCGTGGCGCGCAAAAATCGCTGAACTTCAGCTACGACCGACAATTCAAGAGGCGGCTTGTGTACGACGACAGGGCTGCCGTTCTGGTAGTCAATCAATACGCCGAATCGACGTGCGAAGCCGAACGGTAGAGGGCGCATAGCGGTAACCGACGCGCCGTTGCTGGTCTGGCTGTCAGGATTTGCCGTACTTTCCGGGTACTCGTCGATATCGCTCAAACGCAGACGATCCAATGTCTGGAGAACCGATCAATTTTAAGTTGGCGTAGGGCAAAAGCGCTACATCGCCAGCATCCATACTGAGACGCTCTACAGATCAACTAAGGCTCGATGATACTTGAAAATATCTTCTTCCAACAACTTTGACCGAAGGACTGTATCGCTTAGGGGTGTGATCCGTAATAGAACCGTAGTTTTGCAGCGTCCAAGCTACCAGTTTGTTCAAGCATGGCGTCGACGACCTTGATCCGCCACGCGCCGACGGGCGACTCCCCATAGAACGCGCTCGAAGCCAGTGTAAGCGTATGAGAATCGGCGTTGTCCCTTGGTAAGCCGTCGTTGAAGATGGGATTCACGACGCTCTCCATTCCAGATGGAGAAATTAACGTCACGCCTAAGTGCCGTAAATTGTCGTGCTCAATCTCGAGCTGTAGATGCACCATCTCAATATTGGATTGGGCAAACGCTTCCATATCCATTGCCAAGGGCATCTCTGAATTGCGCGGCGAATCCACAGTTAATTCAACTACCGCGCCAGCACCTGTGCCGTCCGGGATTTCAATAGGTTCAAAATCGCTTGATTCAAGCCACTCTGTTTTCTTAAATTCACCTAACGAATCCGGTTCGTAGTCCTTCAAAAACGCCATCGCTCGGTCGACATCGACTGCTCCAAACCCATACCTGTTGTGATATGCATAACCCGCACCGTTGAGTTGCCATTCATGTTGAAGTGTGTAGATCTGGTCACCGATGACGACACGAAGTCGTGGCGTACTGACGTAGGCTTGACGCGCAGTATTGGCGAACACGTGTTTAACGTCGCGCCAGGTTAGGTTCGGAAACTCTTCAAGTATCAGCGCAACAACGCCGGAGACGATGCCAGCCGCACCGGACGTGCCATTGAACGTGCTGATATAGTCACCGTTCGAGTCCTGATGGTCTGGTCGCAATCCGTGCGATCCATATAGGTGGTAGCCGCGGTCCGCGCCGATCTGATCGGTCGTCAGAAGTGCAGGTTGATTACGACCCCACCAGCCCGCTGGTGCTGAAATCCATATGTTCGAACCACTGCTTGCGTACGGAGCAGGTTTTCCGTCCGCATCTAGTGCACCTACGACCAACAGATAAGGCAACCTGTTCTTGTAGTCGATACCTGAACTGACGCATCCGATTTCCCGATGAATCGGATGCAAAATTGCATCGCATCCACGCCAACCGTTCCCAGCCGACTTCACGTAGATCGCACCTTTTCCGTCTCGCAACTCGGAGGTACTGAACTCAAAAAGCTGATAAATATCCTCGTCGGGTTCTTGCCAACGCGTCCTACCGTAGCTCATATTGAATATGTCAACATCCGTCGAGTCTGGTTCGCTTGAACTGGCGCCTAGGCTATCAAACTCTGACGAGTCCGTCCCTCTCAGTAGAAAGTTAAAGCCTCGCAACTTCACACCAGGCGCGACGCCTCGAATCCCGATCGCGTTGTTGGCCGTAGCACCGACTAAACCCGCCACGCTCGTGCCGTGATCCCCATAAATGTCCGGGTTGAATGGGTCCAAAGTATTAGCACCGAATACGAAATCAGTCGTTGCTTCGTCAGTAAGAAAGTTATACGACGCTCCCGGTTCGATGTTTTCCACCAGATCCGGATGGCATATCTCTAGTCCCGTATCAACCACGGCAACTTGGATATCCCGACCAACGACACCGTTTTCGACGGTGTCGTGCATATGGAGGTCTTCGCCTGATCTTGCGCGATTATTGGAAAACGCCTTTTGTCCCGTGCTTTCTATGTACCACTGTTCGGAGAGCAACGGATCTTTACCGGTTGAAAGTCCCGTTGTCTCATGATCGCATTGCGAGCGAACTTGCTTATCGGAATTTAAGGCGAAGCCGAAACTACCGTCGTTGTTGTATGTGAACGCTTCGCCTTCGTAAGGTTCAACATAGATCTCACCGTAGTACGTGGTCGACGGTCTTAGACCATTGATAGGAATATGAACAAACTCGCCCCAAAAATAATCTCCAGATGGCGAGCTCAGATGATCAAGCTCAGGCACAATTCGTCTTGCACTGTGTACGACGTTTTCTCCAGACGGATCATCAGCGAGTTTGAGCGTCACCGACGTTTGTTCGGATCGAACGAATCCATGGTTTACAACGATCACCGCAACCGAAATAGTTTGATCGGTGATGCGCATATAGCTATAGGTGTAAATGTCCGTCAACTGGCGCAACTCACGGTAGTTTGGTTCGCCTTCGCTTGGTTGGATCTCATCGTCCGCAATAGTGACTTCTGCTTCCGCGGGTGACCCGATTCGCCCGTTTCCTAAGAACGACGCGATTTCGAGCTGAATCGTCTCATCACCCTCCCAGATCCAATCGCGCAATGGCACTAAGTGCGTTACTGCTTCTTCTTCCCCTCTATTCAGAACGACGCTAGTCGAGGCGATTTCGTAATCTAGATCTTTTGTTGCCGTGCCACCGAGCATAAGTTGCACGACGAGTCGATCAGAAACGGGTCTGTCCGCTGTGAGCTTGATCTCAATCGAGTCTACCTCGAATTCAGCGATCGTCGACTTACTCACTGACAAAGCAATTGGAGTGCGCTTGTCGTCGAGGTGATCCGGTGCTTCCTGCGCATGGAGCAGTACCGACGTTCCACCATGTACGAAGGAGAAAACTAGGATGAGTTTTAGGAAAAATCGCAATTTGAGTGAGCGACCAACAGTGGACCAGATCACGTCACGTTGCTGCTACATCGGTTCATATTCGAATAACCCGGTAAGAATCCGCGCATCGTCACTTTCAAATTCGTCTCTAAGTGTGCGCAGTACCTCGACTGGATTGACGTCGATCGCGATCTTCACGATCGAGAAACCAAGGTTGTCATAGCGTTTTACTGCCGTGACTCCCGTCAGCTCTTTAATCTGACGGAGTTTTCTCTCATCCGTGTGTTCAATCCGAATTTCCTGGCGCATGGGTTCAAAGCGATGTCTCTTCATATCGAAGACAAACCGCTTGTGTACGGCATCTGGAGTTATGGATTGGGTAACGAGCTTGTCGCCTGACTCAGCGCTCAATACCTGACGTCCTCGTTCGTGCGACATCGAGAAGGACCAACCGCTTTTTCGAGACGTCAACGGCGGATCGGTTTGACGTACCAGTTCCACACCCGAAAACGCGACGCTATCAGCGCTTACTTCAGTGAAATGATCTGCTTCTCGGTCTCCTCCATTCGCTACTAGCGCGTTACACAGTGCAAACAGCATGACTGAGGCGACCATTCGCCTCATGAGACGACTACCGCAGGTCTTCAATTTGTCTTCTGGCATCTTTACCATGTCGTGATCAAAGAAGTGATGTGTTCTGCTCAATGTTATATCGCGTCGAAAAGGTGACGAGCGACCCGGCTGACGTCTTAAAAACGAGCTCGCTATCCAAGCTCCTATTCCACACGATTTCATCGGTGAACACGGTCAACTTCCAGATTCTTATTCGACATAAAGGGCTCTCGTCCAATCGTTTTTCGTCTATACGAAGCTCAGTCTACTTTTCAATAAGCTCTTGACGATGTAGACTTCGATATGACCGCTCAACAATCATCTTAGTTCGAATGTCGTGAATGTCCTGATTGGCGATGAGCAACAGACAATTCGGGAAATTCTTATCGGATCCCTGGCTTGGCGCGAACACGAAATTCATATCCCTAAATTGTTCAACCGAAGTAAGTTCAAACGTAGGAGAACGAATTTACCTCCCCAGCTTTATCTATCGGCAGTACTTTGCTCAGTCGCTATTCCGCTCTACTCCGCCTGCCCAACCGATGCAGAGCTTCCATCGGAAGGTCAGCACGATATCGTCCAGGTAATCCGCGATAACGGCATATCCGATATCGAGATCGCTGCGCTGAGGGAATCGAACTATCGCCGACCCGCACAACAAGAGAAAGCGTTATTAGAAATTTTGAGTGACGCTCAAGATATGACGACGAGAAAACTGGTTGCATTCGCGAAGCTCGCACCAGCGCTGGTAGCGCCACTGATAGCTGAAATCGAGGATTCTGAGAAGCAATGTAAGCTCGTTGATGATCTCATCGGATACTGGGTAGAGGCAGATTTGGCTACCTCCATCGACGTCATAAAAGATCTACACGCCACGACTCTCGACGATCTGCTTCTGCGTAGGTCGGTGAAGCTTCTCGCACGGGTACACCCCGTAGAAGCGTTTAGATTTTCACATGAATATTTCGGACGTTTCGGCTATGTGCTGGAAAGTATCGCTTTTGAAACGATGGCAGAACAAGATCCACAACTCGCGATAGAGTTCATACCGTCGATCAGAAGGAAGTTCTACGGATATACCACATACAGTGGCGAACTATCGATTTCTAACCCGCTCTTCAAACTAGACCCGGCGCTCGCGGTCGAATTTGGTCGGTCACTCAATACGTCTGCAAAAGAAGGGCTGTTGTCAGAAGCAGAATCGTATTTCTGGTCATTGAGTGATCACTTTCGCGATGCCGACCCAAGCGTGTTTATTGAGCTGAAGGAGCACATTCCCGCGCCTCACCCGTTACCTCATATTTCGTACTACGTGCTGAAGCACGCCCCTGACAAGCGGCGTCTGACACTGGTTGAGTTTGAATCGCTCTACGAAGCCCTTCTACCCCATGATCGTGAGAAAGTTGACGAATTTCCGCGATCAAGGTTCATTGGATATCACGACAATTGAACGAAGACTCACTGAACTGCTCAATCTCGGTAGTGCAAAGACCTTGCTTCTTTAGCGGAACGCAACGTAAGTGTTGTTTTTGGATACTCACGCTGCTTTTGAGCGAGATTCTCACCGTATCTTGCCTTGCTCATGTATGTGCGGGCGTATCGATCGAACGCGCTTTTGACCAAGCGGATGTCGTCATAGAAGCAAAGCTCAATCCCAAAACTCCTCGTGAGGAACTCAAAAACCCAACTGCGGGTGAAGGGGAAATGCTTTATCTCCCCACCGGACTGACGTTCGACGTCTTGAATGTATGGAAAGGCGATGAAACCGCAACGGCATTGATCTATATCTATGCAGTGTACACTGGTTTCGACGACGATCAGACCTACCTCATCTTTGCTACAAGAAACTTCGATATTCAAACGCGAGAGAGAAAGCATCAAATAGATGAAGTTCCACCTACTAATCTTCGGTTGTTCACGAGCGGTTGCATCGGCAACAAGATTCTTCGCGAAGACCGCGCTTCCCAACTGGCTAGAGAGAAACTCGACAGAATTAGTGAAGAACACATTGGTTCCGAAGCACAGAGTGAACACGCCGTGGCATTGCAAATGCGCATTCGGGAAATCGTCAAATCGAGCAAGGACGAGATGCCCACGCCTGAGTAGCAATAAAAACGTGCAGTCGAGACTCCACACGGCTGCCTAATGAGTGTTTGCTGTGCTAGTTCTGGAATGCAGAGAACGAGTTAACGCAACCGTTCAGAACGATTCGAAACCGCTTCTTAAAATGCGCGTTATGGCGAAGCGTGGCTTCGGTCAATGCGTCCACTTCGGGTACGAATCTGAACTTTCACGGCGATCACATCCTATCGGTGCAACAGTTCGAACGCGCCGACGTCGAGGAAATCTTCAAAGTCGCCGATCGTATGCGACCGTTCGCAGGTCGTGAGCGCATCACCCGAGTGCTCGAAGGCGCGATTCTTTCCAACATGTTTTTCGAACCCAGCACTCGCACGCGTGTATCGTTCGGAAGTGCGTTCAATCTGCTTGGTGGGAACGTCCGCGAAACCACGGGTATCGAATCGTCGTCGATCGTAAAAGGCGAGTCGATGCGTGATTTCGCTCGCGTACTCTCTGGGTATAGCGACATCATTGTGATTCGCCATCCAGAAACTGGGTCCGCCGATGAGTTTGCGTCAGCTTCTCAAGTTCCGGTCATTAACGGTGGCGACGGCGCTAACGAACATCCATCACAGGCGTTGCTGGATCTCTACACGATCAGAAAAGAACTTGAATCCCAAAACAAAAGCGTCGACGACTTCCGCATCGCTCTCATTGGCGATCTGGCTAACGGACGAGCAGTACATTCGCTGCTCAAGCTGCTAAAGCTCTTCAAAAAGGTAACGGTGCAACTGGCTTCGCCTGAAGGCTTGGACGCACCACCCGATTTGATCGATCAACTGCGTAGCGGCGGCGCGTCCGTATCTGAATTCCACGATCTTCGCGAAGGAATCCAACACGTTGACATCCTCTATGTCACGCGTGTCCAAGAAGAGCGATTCCCGACCCAGGACGAGGCCAACTACTATCGCGGTCTATTCCGCTTAAACCAGGAAATCTATTCGCAGTATTGTGAATCGAACACGGTCATCATGCATCCCTTGCCGCGCGACTCCCGTGCGCAAAGTCAGGAGCTTGACGAAGACCTTGATTCAAACCCGAACCTAGCCATCTTCCGTCAAACGCAGAACGGCGTACTTATCCGCATGGCCCTGTTTGCTTTGATTTTCGACGTCGTTGATGACGTCGAGCGATACGCCAAGCCGTTAAGCTGGCGCACTCCTCGAAATCGAACTGGTTCCTAAACTAGCCGAGCGCAGTCTCAAACTCGGGCAAAGCATCGAACAAATCAGCGACTAAACCATAGTCCGCAACCTGAAAGATCGGTGCATCTGGATCCTTGTTGATCGCGACAATCACTTTCGAATCCTTCATCCCCGCCAAGTGCTGAATTGCACCTGAAATACCGACCGCGATATAGAGTTCTGGCGCGACGATCTTGCCTGTCTGTCCGACTTGCATGTCGTTGGGCACAAAACCTGCATCAACGGCGGCACGTGATGCTCCAATAGCCGCACCAAGTTTGTCAGCAATTCCTTCCAAGAGCGAGAAGTTCTCGCCGTTTTGCATGCCGCGACCTCCCGAGATCACGACACCAGCAGCAGTCAGTTCCGGCCGTTCAGATTTAGCGAGTTCATCTGCGACAAATTCAGAGCTACCATCTGCCGCAGCTCCTTCAATAGTATCTACCGAGGCACTGCCACCGTCCGGTGCGACACCGTCAAATCCAGTGCCTCGAACGGTCAGTACTTTCTTCTCGTCCCTGGTCTTCACGGTCGCAATCGCGTTACCCGCGTAGATCAAGCGCTTGAACGTATCTTCCGAATCGACACCCATGATGTCGGAGATCATCTGCACGTCTAACGCCGCCGCCACGCGTGGCATGAAATTTTTGCCGGTCGTCGTATGTGCGGTGAGTAAATGGCTGTAGTTTTCGCTCAAAGTCACGACCAGTGGAGCAACATTCTCAGGTAACGCGTGCGCATAGGCTTCCGCATCGGCGACGAGGACCTTGTTAACGCCACCGATTTGTGCCGCCTCATTCGCAACGCCTTCACAGTTCTGTCCTGCAACTAGGACATCGACATCACCGCCAATTTCCGCTGCGGCAGCTAGTGAAACTAACGTGACGGGTTTTAGTGCTTCATTGTCGTGGTCAGCGACGACTAATACGCTCATGCGATCACCTTCGCGTCGTTACGCAACTTGTCAACTAGCTCGTCGACTGATTCAACTTTGATTCCCGCGGCGCGACCTGGCGGTGGCGACACGTCCAATACCTCTGTGTGGCGTAGGACTTCGACTCCAAGATCCGCTGGTGAAACCGTTTCGATCGGTTTCTTACGAGCTTGCATGATGTTTGGCAATGACGCGTAGCGAGGCTCATTCAATCGTAAGTCGGTCGTCAAAACCATCGGAATTGACGTTTTAATCGTCTGCAGCCCGCCATCCACTTCACGTGTAACCGTTGCGACGTCCCCCTCGACTGTCAATTCCGAAGCGAACGTCGCTTGCGGCAATCCCGTAAGTTGCGCAAACATCTGCCCTGTTTGACCGTTATCGCCATCAATGCTCTGCTTTCCGAACATGACGATCTTTGGTTCCTCGCGCTCGTAAACCGCTTTAATCAGTTTTGCGATCGCTAAGGGTTCGACATCGTCGTCGGCCTCAATGTGAATTGCGCGATCTGCACCTTGCGCCAGACACACGCGAAGTGTCTCCGGGCACTTTGCTCCCCCCACGGTCACGGCAATGACTTCTTCCGCAGTGCCCGCTTCCCGTAGGCGAACCGCTTCTTCGATGCCGATTCCACAGAACGGATTCACGGCCATTTTCGTGTTTGTAAGGTCGATACCGGTGCCGTCAGGTTTCACGACCACGTTGACGTTGGGGTCAACGACACGTTTGATAGCAACAAGAACTTTCATATGTACAAATGTGTGATTTAGAGCAAACTGAGTCTTGCAATACGCTATTCCAGCGCACGCGAAAACACGCCAAGGCAGGCGTTAACGGCGGGAGATTTTATTCGGCAATCGTTTTTATAATCGCGGCGAATCGCAGGGGGGAACTCGTGACTGTAGAACGCGAAGCAATGGACTTTGACGTCGTTGTCGTCGGCGGCGGTCCATCAGGTCTTGCAGCTTCCATTCGGCTGATGCAGCTTGCCTCTGAGTCTGGGCAAGAAATCACCGTGTGCTTGGTCGAAAAAGGCAGCGAAATCGGAGCACATATCCTCTCGGGCGCAGTTTTCTACCCCCGAGCTCTTAATGAGTTGATTCCGGACTGGCAGGAACAAGGTGCACCTGTCAACAACCCGGTCACGAAAGACGAATACCACTGTTTTCTCAGCGAAACATCCAGCGTTCCGATCCCACGGATGTTTATCCCTAAACCAATTCACAACGCAGGTAACCATGCCATTTCATTAGGCAATCTGTGTCGATGGCTCGGTGAACAAGCTGAAGCACTAGGCGTCATGACCTTTCCCGGCTTCGCAGCGACCGAGATTCTGTTCGATGAGCAAGACCGCGTCTGCGGTATTGCTACCGGCGATATGGGCATCGGTAAAGACGGTGAACAAAAACCGACGTACCAACCCGGTTATGAGTTACGCGCGAAGTACACGTTACTCGCAGAAGGATGTCGCGGGCACTTAGGTAAGCAGCTCATACAGAAGTACCGGCTTGACGCTGACGCCGCGACGCAACACTATGCCATAGGGTTGAAGGAACTGTGGGAGGTGCCGGAGGAACGCGAAGATCAAGGAAAAGTCATTCACGCACTCGGTTGGCCGCTAGGTCTATCAAGCGCTGCCACGGGCGGCAGTTTCCTCTACCATCTTGAGAATCGCCAAGTCTCACTCGGATTGATCGTAGATCTTGCATATAAGAATCCATATTTGAGCCCGTTCGAGGAGTTCCAACGCTGGAAACACCATCCTGTAATCGTCAATGAGATCGCAGCTGGAACACGCGTGTCATACGGCGCTCGCGCCATAGTTAAAGGTGGATTGCCGGCACTACCCAAGCTAACGGTACCCGGTGCTGCGCTGATTGGCGACGATGCGGGTTTCCTCAACGTATTGAAGGTCAAAGGCAGTCATACCGCGATGAAATCCGGCATGCTCGCAGCGGAGGGGGTTTTTGAGAGCCTTAAGCAAGGTGACGCAGGAACCGAGATCGATCTATTTGACAGAGTTGCGGACTCTTGGTTGTTTGAGGAGCTGAATTCGTCGAGGAACGCAGGTCCCGCATGGCATAAGTGGGGATTGTTTGTTGGTTCTGCGTATTCGTTCATCGAGCAGAATCTGCTTGGAGGCAAGTCGCCGCTCAAGCTCTCAGACCCGAAACCTGACTATGAAACTCTAGACCATGTAACGAGTGCCAAGCCGATTGAGTATCCGAAACCAGACGGAATCCTGTCCTTCGATCGTCTGTCAAGTGTCTTCCTTTCTAACACAAACCACGAAGAAGACCAGCCGTGTCACTTGACACTCGCTGACGAAACGATCCCCGTTGCACAGAATCTACCGAATTTCGCTGAACCCGCGCAACGATATTGTCCCGCTGGCGTATATGAGATAGTTGAAGAGGAGTCTGGCTCTAGATTTCAGATTAACGCTCAAAACTGCGTCCACTGTAAGACGTGCGACATCAAGGATCCGGCTCAGAACATTACTTGGATTGCGCCAGAAGGAGGTGGCGGGCCGAACTATCCAAATATGTAATAGACGAATTCGGCATTTCACTCCTCAAAAAATTACCCGATGATTGAACTACTGACTATCGCGTATTCGACGCGCTCCGTCTTGAATTCGTCGTCCTCTCGCTCTCACGTTTCCTGACGGAGTTTCTTGGTTCTACGGCGACCTCGGTTGTAACGGTTGTCGAGCGCTATTTACACACGAAGGGAGTTTTAGAAACCCTCAGATTGGTAACGGCGCGATTTAGCTGCTTAAGTTAGAGACGTGACTGATATATCTCTTTTTTTGTTAGCTCAATTCCTTCAGCACATCGTCGAAATCCTCGCAATCTACATTACGGAAGGTAGGCCGATGGACGCGAATATCAACGTAATCGGCACCTCCTTGCATTCGATAATTCGACGAAAGATCCACTGATGTGCCCTTGATTTCAAGCAACCTTATGGCTACGTTGCGTAATTTGTCATTTGTGTTAAACGCATTACTCATGGCCGATTCTCCAATCTAATCAACGAAATATATGGGGATTTATCGTTCGTGAACACCGCACCCCATCATGATACGGTATATAAACCGCTTTCAGATTAGACCGAAGGCAACGGTAAAGTTCTACTGACGTTTTTCATGACACTCGAAATCGGCTCCCAGCACTCCAGAGATACAACGGGTGGGATTCCGGATCTTCAACTAGGTCTGCCAAACGATAGAAAACATCGCTCAACACACGAGCACATAGTCTGTTACGAACTTCGACGTATGGTCGCGGTCCCGCATCAGTGTTCTCAATCGTTAATGCATGCGCCTCGTCGAGTGGTACTACTTCATCCATGTTGGTCTTAAAAAGCACACGCTGCTCTCTTCCGGCACCGGATGCTTCCATGTCGATTACGAGAAATGGCACATCCTCGACCTGGATTTTGAGTTTCTCAACAGGCGTAACAAGATAGTAGGACTCATCCTCTCGCCTTAGGATCGTTGAGAAAATCCTCGCAATCGATTTTCTGCGAATAACGGTGCCATCATGCAGCCACGTCCCATCGGATCGTATCCGAATATCGATCTGACCTTCGCGTTCAGGGTGCCACGATTCGACAGGTGGGAGACTCGTGCTGCCAACTTGCTTCAACAATTCGTTGAAGGCGGTACTCAACTTAGTTCAACCACCAATGAATTTCATGACGGTCGTCTCACCCGTAAACGCGATGCTTTGTTTGTCGCTCATGGCGGAATTGAGCACGCTTTGCAGTTCGTTCAACGCAAGTGCATATGGCATCGATAACAGCGGTCTAAGGTCATAGTGCCTCGTATTCGAGAGACAGCCATACAAGTGACCATTCGAAGAAAGACGCAATCTTGAGCACGACCTACAGAAAGGTTCACTTTCGTTCGCGATTACACCAAACGTTCCTCTTCCCACGACTTCATAACGAATGGAGGTTGAATCGTGCTCAGACGTAATTGGAACGACTTCATACTTCTCTCGAATTGAGTCAAGCAGCATCTCGAGACTGACAAAATCCTTCTCATATTGGTCGTTCAGCTTCAGATGACCCATATTCATGAGTTCAATGAAACGCAACTCGATACCGCGATCTAGACAGTAGTCAAGGAGCGGCAGCACCTGGTCAAAGTTAGCCGTCTTCAACGGTACCATGTTGACCTTGACTTTCATCCCCGCGTCGCAAGCCATTTCGATACCGCGCTGAACGGTCGCAAGGTCACCACTTCTCGCAATCGCACGAAAATGGCTCGCATCCAGGGTGTCAAGACTTACATTGAGACGCTTGAAATTGACTTCCTTCAATAGCGGCATGTATTTGGGAAGAAATTGGCCGTTTGTCGTAATTGCTATGTCGCGAAGGTCTAATTCACAAACGCCTCGAAGAAAAGGCTCAAACTTCGGTGACAACATGGGTTCACCACCCGTGATTCGAAGTTTCTCAATCCCCGCTCCATCGATGAGAAGGCGGACCGCATCGAGTAAGTGTTCGCCATCAAGTTCGGCCGTGGCGGGCTGTAGCTTCTTACCGTCCGGTACGCAATATGTGCACGCGTAATTACACGCCGCCGTCAAGCTGACGCGCAAATTCCGGAATTGCCTGCCGAAGCGGTCGATGATCATGGTGTAGTCAAGATGAAAACGGCGAAGCCGTCGCCGTCTCTATAAGCCAATGTTAAGACGTAGCGATTTATGCTCCCAATCGCTTGACGAGGTCTGGCACGAAATTTCGCGTCCAAAATACAGTGTTAGAACCCTTTACGAGCAAGACGTCATCAGGCTTCAACGTTTCTGCACAGAACGAAGTCAGACCCGTTATGTCATTAAATGAACCCCATTTAACGTGAGATTTCAGATGCTCATACGCGTGTGAGTTCATCGCACTCCCCACGCTGATCACGCCGTCAAGCATATTGAGTTCATCGACAAGAGATGCATGCAGCTCTGCCTTTTGATCTCCCAGTTCAGCCATTTCGCCAACAAGCGCGATACGCCGGTTGCCGCGTTGTCGAGCTAGATGCTCGAGACACTTGCGCATACTCTCAGGATTCGCGTTATAGCTCTCATCGATGATTCGGATGCCGTTGACGTTGAACGTCCGACCTCTACCTGGCGGTAGTTCTTCCGAGATCGCGCGCAATCTCTCAGCGCGCTCACCGAGTACATCCAGAACCGCTGCGGTCGCGCACATCGTTGCTGCACGATGCTCCCCACCGCCCGGGATCTTTACTCGCTCGTTTATCGTCGACAGCTCGACTTGGTCGATATCGAGCATGTCATAGTGATAGTCCGCGATCTTGGACAGACCGTACCCGCGCACGTCAAGATTCGGGTACCGCATACGTGCTACTTCGATCAAATCCTCATGCACAACCAGACAACCGTTCGGCTCAACGCCTTCGCCGATAGAGAGTTTCTCATTTCGTAATGACTCAATATTCGCAAAGTTGCCGATGTGCGCGTTGAGGACATTGAGTACCACTGCAACGTGTGGACGTGCTAGTTTCGATAAGGGCTCAATCTCGCCCGGATGATTCGTGCCGATCTCGTAGACAGCCATCGCCGCATACTTTGACGTACGACCGATGCTCAGAGGTACTCCGATATGGTTGTTCAGGCTACCTTCGCTAGCAGGGCATTCCAGTGCTTGTGAAAGAAAGCTTTTCATCGTCGTCTTGCCGCTGCTTCCGGTAACAGCGACGACTCTTCCTTCGAGCTGACTTCGACGATAGCGCGCTAAATCCCAGAGTCCTGATAACGTGTCATCACAGTAAATGGTTGGCGTGTCCAAATCATGACTTCGATGGGCAAGGATCCCAGTTGCTCCTTGTCTGACAGCCGATGCAATGAAGTCATGCCCGTCTCGGCCCGAATCTTCCAGCACGTTGAACTGCGGTCGCGGCTTACCGGATAGAGCAACAAACAGCTCGCCTTGTTTAATAAGCCTCGAGTCGATGCTAATTCCCTGAATCTCGGGACCTACGACGTCGTCAAGACTTAGTGCTTCACACAATTCAGACCACGTCCATAGCGTTGATTTTTCTAACGACATATTGGTCCACACATGTGCAGAGAGACTAATCGATGAGACATCGATCAAGCCCGAAATTATCAGATCAGCGCTAGGCCGGAAGCCGCCACTATCATAGAGACGCACAACAACGGCGAGTCCAGCTCAATATCACCCGGTCTTGCACCTCCCTCAACTAGGATGTCGAAGTGAGCGAACAACACCACGATTCCCAATCAGAACGTCCACGTCGCTTCGGGTTCTTCCGTGGTATAGGTCGGGGTATCACTCTGCTCCGCAATGTCGTCCTAAATACCTTATTTCTGATTGTGTTGATCGCCATTTTGGTGGCGATTTTCAGTGACGACGCCGTCAAGGCAGTACCAGACAGCGCGGTATTGGTACTCAATCCAGCCGGCAACCTAGTTGAACAGGAAACGTATGACGATCCTATCTTGGATTTGCTGATCGGGTCGAACGTACCTATCGAGACCTCGATTAACGATGTTCTGAACGCTATTGCCTACGCGGCTAAAGACGAACGCATTCAGCTCGTCGTTTTGGATTTTTCCAGACTGCTAGACGTCGACATGGCGGAATCCGAACGTATTCAAAACGCGCTTAACGAATTAAGTGGCATCGGGATGGAAATCTGGGCTCACGCGACTACCTATACACAAGGTACATACATGCTCTCGATGGGGGCGGATCGCGTTCTGATGGATCCAATGGGGGACCTCGTATTTCCAGGTGTGTCCTCGTCGACGATGTACTACAAAGACTTACTCGACAAGCTCAACATCACTGTCAATGTGTATGCGGAAGGGGAGTTCAAGACAGCCGTTGAGCCTTTCATTCGCAACGACATGTCCGATGCTGCTCAGACTGTGAATGCAGGTCTTGTCGAAGCGCTTTGGTCTCGAATGAAAGAACGTATTGCATCCGCTCGAAACATTGATGAAGTCAAGTTCAATGAATACGCAACCGCGCTGCATGAATTAGTTGTCGAGAGCGAAACTGGGTTTGCAGACCTTGCCGTCGAATACGGGTTCGTAGACGCGCTCGTTACTAAAGCTGAAGTCGACGATGAGTATCACGAACGATTAAGCCCTTCGTTACGCCCGATAAAGTTCGAGGACTACCTACCCCATGTACCAAGTCGACGCCAACTCGGACAACCGAAGATAGGCGTCGTGGTGGTTCAAGGCGATATATTGGGCGTCCAAACCCAGATAACTGGACAATCCAGCTCGTGGGTCAAGCAGATTGAAAAAATAAGAAAAGACGCCACCTATCGAGCGCTCGTACTGCGTGTCGTTTCACCGGGCGGCAGCGTGGTCGCATCCGAGGACATCCGCCGTGCCCTGGAGGAGTTCAAGGAGACGGAGCGACCTTTGGTAGCGTCATTCGGCGGAACCGCCGCGTCAGGTGGTTATTGGATCTCGCTACCGGCGGATCAGATATTTGCCACGCCGACCACCCTCACTGGATCAGTGGGCGTTTTTGGTCTTTACCCCAACATCAACGATGCGTTGTCGGATATTGGCGTCACCAATGACGTAATTCGAACAACTCCTTATGGACTTTCGTCAAGCCTCATGGTCAACCCAACCGACGCTACACACAGTCTCAGAAGCTTGACAGTGAAGCGATACTACGATCAATTCGTCGGGTTAGTCGCGTCCGCCCGTGACAAGCCTGTCGAGTACATCGAAGAACTCGCGCAAGGTCGCGTATGGCTCGGTTCAGACGCGCTGGAATCAGGTCTAATCGACGAATTAGGGGAGATTGAAGCAGCGATCGCGAAGGCTGCCGAACTCGCTGGTCTCGACGAATACGACGTGGAATATGTGCAGCAGAACGCCGGGCTGCTCTCGCCTCTCGATAGCTTGGCCGAGGAAGTGCGCATGTGGTTTGCAGAAATCCTATTGCCATTAGACTCAATCGGACAACAACTAACGCGAGAAATCAAATACCTACGCGATCCGACGAACGTGTATGCGCGATGTTCGGGCTGCAAGCTCCACATTCAGTGATATTTCGTAGTCGCATAGCAGTAGCTGGCGACTGAGTTTGGTATTTGAAATCCCACTTCAACACTACGCTTACATCGACGAATATGTTCAACGGTCGCGGTCTTCGCGGATAAGGTCAACACTGTCAGTACGTTGTGTGTCTGCGGTAGAGGCCATCACTCGTTTCGAGAATTCGCGAAAACTCGTCAATTGTGATCGCCGATTTGCTATCTCAGTAAGTAAGAACCGGATCTCCGCTTCTAAGGAACGATGGTTTTCCTTTGCCTTAACCTCGAGCTCCGAAATCACATCGTCATCAAGATTTCGAACGAGTATGCTGCCCACGTTCAACACCTTTCAGTTTACTAACGTAACGATAGTATCTTGATATCCGTATCGCAAAAGAAATCTCAGTGAATTCTTATTACGCAACTAACAATATGTCCTAAATAACCTCGTAGAATTCAATCGATCTTCCCATCCGGGAATGAGATTGGTTAATCATCGAAAGACAACCGACCATGTCGACGACATGGGTTCATTTGAGAGGCGGCGCTTTCTGCGTGGCTTGTGTCCCTGTCGGACAAACAGTGCAGAGGATGTCGAAGGCTGGCAAGAACTGTTCACGAAAGCACGATTCGGATCTTACTCTGAACGTCATGCTGCGGCACATTCCATCGGTACACTGCTTGAAAAGGCTCAAAGGGTCAAGCAGTATCGCGAGCTGCTTATTCAGTTAAAGGATGAACTTGACGCACTTATGCAGGATCCACGAGCGGCAAGCGAAGTCCTCGGTGTGATGAAGAAGCACGGTCACGCGCACAAAGGCGCAGCGCGAAAGAACTACCGCCGTGCCTATGCTGTCTTTTCAGTTCGAACGCCAGACGAAATCGCAAACTGGTTAAACGATCGACTGAAGCTTTCGGCGAAGCGACGAGTTACGACGGGTTCAAAAGTTGTGAATCGTCTCGCCAATTGGTTAGAGCATCGTATTGCTTTTCAGCCTGGTCGTTCCACGTCGGAAGATGAGATCTTAAAACGGGTGCGTCAACTGCAACCCAGCCTATTCAGTCGCTAATAGAACTTATCTTGCTCGGAAGTAGCACGCAGCCTACTTCACAAAGCTATTTTCTGAAATACAGAAAACACTTCGCAGCTATGCGAGCGTCTGGTCGTTCGTTGGCGGTGGGCGCATGCAATAGTGATCCATTTAGCAGGAATAAATCGCCCGCATTACCTGTCATTTCAAGTATGCGAAGTTCAACACCATCGACCTTACAACGTTCGCCGACCAATGCACCCGGAGCGCCTTCCTTTCGGTCCCAGAGCCTTTCAAGAACCGTCGATTTTCGACTGAGTTGCTTCATGATCGCACTTGCATGCTGCGGTGCGATCACTTCCTCAAGTCGATGAGAACCCGTTAGGAGAACGAGATTGCCGCCACCCCGTTCTACATCGTTCAATAGAACGAACCCTAAATAAGCGCGTGTTCTACCGGTACCGTCACCCGTGAAGTCGTTGTGCCAACCGGCCCATGGGACGCGCCATCTCTTAGGGTCGTGGTCCGAATTTGGAAACGTCATGTAGAGGACTTGCTCTTGCCCGACGCGCAAGCTGGGATCGATTAACTCCCCCATGCTCTGCTCGAAGTTGCCGGTAAACAAAGGCAGCAAACCTTCTTCGTAATCACGGATCGCCCGAGATAAAGGACCGCGTTGCGGTCTTCCAATTGGCCAAGACGCTGTTCGATCTCGAAATACACCGACAGGTTCGAGATAAGTCCACACATCGTTAGCGACAGTCTCAGCGATTTGGCGACCGATACCCTGCTTCAGGCAAATGTATCCGTCCGTCTCCAATTGATTGCGCACGGACACTCTGAATTCCTTCGATTCGAGATCGAATACCGGAGGTTCTTGTTGAGCCGTTTGTTCCACCGTAGAGACTCCCTAAGGACTTGATTCGGCTTAAGCCGCTTTCTCTTCCTTCGGGTTCATGAAATTGCCCACCGTCGATTTCATCTCGCGACTGAGCATTGTGATTCCGAACAGATTGGGCAGTGCCATCAACACCACGAAAACAGCAGCGATCTTCCAGATCAAGGTCGTATCCATGGTCGATCCCAACAAGAACGCAATGCAATAGATCACTCGATAGGGGGTAAGCGCTTTCGGTCCAAATAAATATAAGATCGCACGATCCCCGTAGTAGCTCCACGCAAGGGCTGTTGAGAAAGCGAACAGAACCAGCGATACCGTCACGGCATATTGCCCCGTCTCGCCAAAAATGCCCCGCTTAAATGCCTCTACTGTAAGGTTCACCGAATGGACGAGTGAGTCGCCATGCAGCTCCACGTCGCTCACGACTTCACCCGCTTCAACGACAAGCGACCCAGTGAACAGCTCACCGTCCTCACGCACTGTCACGTTCTCCGCAACGGATCGATTGTGGATGATCGTAAATCCAGAATCGACAATCGCTCCATTCACGACCGTTAGCTCTGCTGTTAGCGGTTTGATCGGGTTATTCTCGGGTGGATTTCGCCCGAGATGTGCACTTAGCATGGCGATGTGAGCTGGGTCCTCGTCTGTATACACACCAGCCACGACCTCAGTGTTTGCGAGTCCGAAATCGTTAGGAAATTTATCCGCCCATGCGCCAGACGAGAGGATTACTAATCCAGTAATCGTGCAAATGACCAAGGTATCGATGAATGGCTCAAGTAAAGAGACCAAACCTTCAGGTACAGGATCTTCAGCCTTCGCACTTGCGTGCGCGATAGGTGCGCTACCCTGCCCGGCTTCGTTCGAGAATATCCCGCGATTGACACCATGGGTGAACGCGTAGGCAAAACTCGCACCGAGGAACCCACCTAAAGCAGCGCTTCCCGAGAAAATGCTACCGAAGATGCTGACCACCGAAGGCCAGATATTCTCGGCGTGGACGACGATAACGCCAATCGCGCCGATCAGATAGAACGCCGCCATCAGCGGCACAATTTTGGACGCGACGGCCGCGATACGCTTGATGCCTCCGATCACTACGAGACCGAGCAACACCGCGAGTACTAGTCCGCTTACCCAGGTTGGGATGCCGAACGACGAATCAAGACCATTCGCAAGGTTGTTACTTTGAGGTAAGCAGCCTGTACCAATTGCGCTCAACAACGTTGCGAACGCGAAGATCACCGCCAACCACTTCATGTTGAGGCGTTTTTCCATGTAATACATCGGACCGCCAGCAACTTCACCTTTGTCGTCAAATTCGCGATATTTATGTGATAACGTGACCTCGACAAACTTCGTTGTCATACCTACAAACGCGGTCACCCACATCCAGAACAACGCCGCTGGACCACCTAAGAAGAGGGCAAAAGCGACACCACCAATATTGCCGGTACCGACGGTACCTGACAATGCCGTTGTTAGTGCACGAAAGTGAGTCGTATCTCCCGGCGCATCGGAGTCCCCCTCTTTACCGAAGAGAAATCGCCAAGCTCGATTGAAGTATCGGAACTGTGGAAACCCCAGGTAGATCGTGAACCAGATGCCCACGCCAACAAGTGCGTAAGGGAACCAAATGGAGGATCCAAGCCAACTATCCAAGAGACCCAGAAATCCCTCAAATGCTTGCATCACTTCTGCCATCGCGTCTTTCCCCTAACGTGACCGTTCACGCATGGTGACGAACTCTTCTGCAGCGGTCGGGTGAATCCCAATCGTCGCATCGAAGTCGGCTTTCGTCGCACCAGCTTTTATGGCCACGGCTAATCCTTGAATGATTTCACCCGCTTCGGGTCCGACCATGTGTGCTGCCACAACCCGGTCGGAGTCACCATCTACGAGCAATTTCATGTATGTGCGCTCCTGATTATCCGCCAATGTGTATTTCAACGGACGGAACGACGACTCATAAACATGCAAGTCGTTGTACTTTGATTGAGCATCTGCTTCAGTTGGCCCCACGGTGCCGATGTTAGGTTGACAGAAAACCGACGTTGGGATGTCTTCGTAAGACACGTGCCGAGATTCGCCGCCAAACAGGTTGTACGCAATGCACATCCCTTCTGAAATCGCCACAGGGGTTAACTGCATCCGATTGATCACATCCCCGATCGCATAGATATTCGAGACGTTTGTCTGGTAGTTCGAATCGACGCGAACAGCGGCTTTCTCATCGACTTGTACACCCGCGTGCTCCAATCCGCACGACGAAGACAAAGGGCGACGACCTGTCGCGTACAAGATCTCATCTGCGATAAGTCTTGTTCCGTCAGATGAACGTGCGACCTTGCCTTCGTTCGTCAGTTTGACTTCATCGACTGTGGAATTGAACCGAACTTCGACACCTTTTTCCACGAGCTGATCGCGCACAAACTCACGTATTGAAGCGTCGAAACCGCGAAGGAACAATGGACCACGATAGAGTAACGTGGTCTCGACACCTAGTCCTTGATAGATCCCGGCGAACTCGACGGCGATATATCCCCCTCCAACGACGATCACGCGTTCAGGTAGTGTGTCGAAGAAGAACGCATCATTAGAAGTTTGAACGTGCTCCCGTCCCGGAAAATCAGGCACGGATGGCCATGATCCAGTAGCTACGAGCACCTTGTCCGCGGTGACCTGGTGGTCTCCCACGCGAATCGTATGAGCATCCGTGAGTTCAGCGTGTGATTCAAAGATCTCCACGCCAGGTGATTCCAGAAGATTTCGATAAATCTCGTTCAATCGGGCAATCTCACGGTTCTTATTTTCAAGCAGCGTTGACCATTCGAATTCGGTATCGCCTACGTGCCAACCGTACGCGGCTGATTCATCAAAATCCTCGCTGAAATGGCTGCCGTAGACAAACAGTTTCTTAGGGATGCACCCTACGTTGACACATGTACCACCTAGATAGCGCTCTTCAGCGATCGCTACTTTTGCGCCGAGATTTGCTGACATGCGCGCCGCGCGCACACCGCCGGAACCTGCGCCAATAACGAAAAGGTCGTAATCGTATGTCACGTTTTCTGATTAAGAAATCTTCAAAATACGTTCAAATCGCGTCAATCTTGCAAGACTATCCCGACCATATAATCGACGCAAAGTCAACACCCGCCCCTATATGTCCGAGGCCGAAGTACGAGAGCTACTACAACCCTGTACGAACCTCGTTGGCGGAATTATTCACGCTTGTCGCCGCCTGATGAAAGAGTTCGGTTACATAAGTGCAGACCAAAAGCGCATACTCTCGGACATTTTTAATTTGAGCGTTGCCGAAGTCAGTGGGATCATTAGTTTCTATCACGATTTCAAGACCACCCCGCAGCCTCCTAACACCTTACGTATTTGCACTGCAGAGGCGTGCCAAGCGAATCGGTCACGCGATTTGATCAAGGCCGTTGAGTCACATTTAGGGTCAACGATCCCTTGCCAGACAGTTGACGGCATGACGGCAGTCAGCTTCGTCTATTGCCTTGGCTTGTGCCCGAACGGACCTGCGGTCGAAATCAATGGTCAAATCCTTTCCAATGCTTCCACAGAGCAGGTCTTGAGTCACCTGTGACCACCGCATACGTTTCGAACGATTCGTTCGCGCACGCTCTTGGAAGATCGGCAGTCCAGCATGCACTTACTGCCAATGGCATCGACTGTGTTGACGTCGGGTCTTATGGTCTCGCGTGGCTTGAACCTCTGCTCGAGATTGACTCGCAAGATGGTCGGGTCGCATTTGGTCCGGTAACCTCCGAGTTGGTGCCCCATCTCGCTGCACTCCTCAACACCGGTGGAAATTTCGAAGAACATCCTTCGTATCTCGGGAACATTCACGAGCACTCGTTCCTCAAGTCTCAACAGCGCCTAGTTTTTAGGAATGTTGGGTTCGCGACACTGACCGACGTACCAACGTACGGAACCCTAAAGACCGTCCTCAATCGTGAGCCGCAAGAATTGATCAATGAGCTCGAGGCTGCGGGCTTACGTGGCCGCGGCGGCGCCGGATTTCCTGCCCATATCAAGTGGCGTACGGTCGCCGATACGCCAGCTGACCAACGCTACATCGTATGTAATGCTGACGAAGGGGATTCCGGCACATTTTCGGATCGCATGATCATGGAAGGCGACCCAGATGCACTCATCGAAGGGATGGCGATTGCGGGCTACGCATGCGGTGCATCGAACGGCTACATCTATTTGCGGTCGGAATATCCTTTCGCGCTACACGAATTAAAACGTTCTATTTCAAGAGCTTATGAGCATAAGCTACTAGGAAATAACATCTTTGATAGCGGGTTTTCGTTTGATCTACAGGTATTCGTAGGCGCCGGCGCATACATCTGCGGCGAGGAGACCTCACTGTTGGAAAGCTTGGAAGGAAAACGAGGGCAGATTCGGGCGAAGCCGCCGTTACCCGCCGTCGCTGGCTTGTTCAATAAACCTACCCTCGTCCACAATGTCATAACACTAGCATCCGTCCCAAGCTTGTTTGATTTAGGCGGCGAGCACTACGGTTCCCTAGGCATCGCACCCTCGTGCGGGACGATTCCGTTTCAAATCGCAGGCAACGTGAAATACGGTGGGCTCATCGAGCTCGAGTTTGGACACACGGTCCGGGAACTCGTTGAAGACTACGGCGGTGGCACTCGATCTGGTCGACCTTTCCGATGTGTGCAGATTGGCGGACCGTTAGGCGCATACCTATCGGAGGCAGAGCTTGACACCCCGCTTACCTACGAAGCGATGCAAACCATCGGCGCGGGTATTGGGCACGGTGGCTTGGTGGTGTTTGACGATACGGTTGACCTCCGCGAACAAGCAGAGTATGCCTTCGAATTCTGTGAGATTGAGTCGTGCGGGAAGTGCACGCCATGCCGAATCGGCAGTGTTCGCGGAAAGGAGCTAGTCCAAAAATTACCCCAAACCAGTAATAATGAGGCAGATATACAATTAATTCACGAGCTCTGCGACGTCATGGAGAACGCAAGCCTGTGCCAGATGGGCGGTATGACACCGATTCCAGTCCGAAGCGCGCTTGAGCGTTTTCCCGAAGATTTTCGGTAACTTGATCCTACAGCAATGAGATTGCTTGACAAGGACTTCGGCACCCCGCCGATAGATCATTTCGATCCAAAGGATTCGGTAACCCTTTCGATCGATGGCCAAACTGTTTCCGTTCCTAGCGGTACGTCGATCATGCGTGCGGCGGCGATGCTCGATCTCGAAATCCCTAAGTTGTGCGCTACCGATAGCCTTGCGTCCTTTGGCTCATGTCGTATGTGCATGGTGCAGATCGAAGGCCGAAACGGTTATGTCGCAGCATGTACTGAACCGGTCGCTGAGGACATCCAAGTTGTCACTCAAAATGATGCGATCGCAGACCTGCGACGCGGGGTCATGGAGCTCTATATCTCCGACCATCCACTGGACTGCCTAACGTGTTCCGCGAATGGGGATTGTGAGCTGCAAGATGTCGCTGGGCAGGTTGGCTTGCGTGAGGTTCGTTACGAAGAAGGCGCGAATCACCTTGAGGAAACGAAGGACGAATCCAATCCTTACTTCACGTTTGATCCTTCAAAGTGCATCGTTTGCTCTCGCTGTGTACGAGCGTGCGACGAAATCCAAGGAACATTTGCGCTAACGGTTGACGATCGGGGGTTCGCATCCAAGATATCGACTGGCGCGGATTCATTCTTTGACTCCGAATGTGTATCGTGCGGTGCTTGTGTTCAAGCATGCCCGACCGCTACGTTGATGGAGAAAACCGTCATTGAGCACGGCGTACCCGACCGAACGGTTTTAACGACATGTGGTTACTGCGGCGTTGGTTGCTCCTTCAAAGCAGAAATGAAGGGCGATCAAGTCGTTCGCATGGTGCCAGATAAATCTGGTAAGGCGAACCACGGGGCATCTTGTGTCAAGGGCAGATTTGCCTGGGGATACGCGAATCACCAAGAACGAATCTACAAACCCATGATTCGAGACAGTATCGATGATCCATGGCAGGAGGTGTCATGGGAACGTGCGGTACAAGAAACTGCAAAAAGACTCACTGACATCCAGGCTAAATTTGGACGTAAGTCGATTGGCGCCGTCTCGTCGTCCCGCGTGACGATCGAAGAAATCTACGTCGTACAAAAGCTAGTCCGTACCGCATTCGCGAATAACAACATCGACACCTGTGCCAGAGTATGTCACTCGCCTACCGGCTACGGTCTGATTCAGACGTTTGGCACAGCCGCAGGTACACAGGACTTCGACTCCGTTGAAAAAAGCGACCTCATCCTTCTGATCGGAGCGAACCCGACACAAGGTCACCCAGTATTTGCAAGTCGCATCAAACAGCGCTTGCGTGAAGGGGCGAAGATCATCGTAGCGGATCCGCGCGAAATCGATTTTGTCCGCTCACCCCATGTAGAGGCCGCGGTTCACGTACCACTCAAACCGGGCACTAATCTCCCGTTCATTAACGCGCTTGCACATGTCATCGTGACGGAAGAGTTGTGTGACATGGACTTCGTAAAGTCTCGTTGCGAGTTCGACTCGTTCGAAGACTGGTGCGACTTCATCAGACAAGAAGAAAACTCACCAGAGTCCGTTGCCGAAATTTGCGGTGTTTCAGCGGAATCGTTGCGAAACGCTGCGCATTTATATGCCGCAGCACCGAACGCGTCCGTCTATTACGGACTCGGCGTTACCGAGCACAGCCAAGGTTCAGCGATGGTCATGGGAATGGCGAACCTTGCGATGGCGACTGGCAATATCGGTCGTCCTGGCGTCGGTATCAATCCTCTACGCGGTCAGAACAACGTGCAAGGCTCAACAGACGTTGGTTCCTTCCCTCACGAGTTACCAGGGCATCGACCGGTTGTAAGTGAAGCCGTGCGAAGCAGCTTCAACGAACTTTGGGGCATCACACTCGACGACGAGCCTGGTTTACGCATCCCGAACATGTTTGACGGCGCCGTTGCCGGAACGTTTAAAGGCATGTACATTCAGGGTGAGGATTTCGCGCAGTCGGATCCGAATACAAAACATGTGGAAGAAGCGCTCACGGCGATGGATTGCGTGATTGTGCAGGATCTGTTCTTGACGGAAACCGCCAAATTTGCGCACATCTTCTTGCCGGGTACATCGTTCCTTGAGAAAGACGGCACCTTCGTCAACGCCGAACGACGCTTCAATCGCGTTCGACCCGCGATCGCAGCGAAGACTGAAAAGGAAGAATGGCAAGTAACCTGTGAGATCGCCCAAGCGATGGGATACGACATGTCGTACGAGTCGCCTGCTGAAATTCTCGACGAACTTGCTAAATCCACTCCCGATTTCGAGCGATTGTCATTCGATCACCTTGACGACGTCCACAGCGCTCAGTGGCCAGTCACACACGAGTCCCCCGAAGGGACCCCGGTAATGCACGTCGACGAATTCGTGCGAGGTAAAGGTTTATTCAAAATCACTGAATACGTGCCTACCAAAGAACGTACGAATCGCAAATTCCCGTTGCTATTAACCACCGGTCGAAAACTCGCCCACTATAACGTGGGAACCCAGACTAGACGTACTGAAAATACAGTTTGGTTAGACGAGGATGTCCTTGAGATCCATCCAAGCGATGCAGAGCTCCGCGGGATTCGAACGGCCGATTGGGTTTCGATCCGCAGTCGTGTTGGTGAGATTACCTTGCGAGCCGAAGTGACTGAAAAGGTTGTACCAGGTGTCGTTTACACGACGTTCCACTATCCCAGTACCGGTACGAATGTGATCACGACCAGCCTATCCGATGAGTTCACTAACTGTCCTGAATACAAGGTCACAGCCGTCGAAATCGCACCGGCGAACCATCAAGCAGATTGGCAGCTCGATTTCAACGAGCGGCGCGAACAACAAGTCGAGCTATTGCCGGTAGGCAAATGAGCACGATACCGAGCGAAAGCTCGAGTGCACCATCAAGCATCCGAATATCCCTCGATCGTGAGGCTAACGGTGTAACCAATACGGTTCAAGATTTGGTCATCGTCGAAGAACCGATGGAGTTACAGATAGCGCAAGGCGAGCGTCTTACCCAAACAATCTCAGTCACGATGCGTACGCCAGGTCAGGATTTTGAACTGGCGCTTGGTTATCTTCAAAGCGAAGGCGTGATACAAAGCGCAACCGATGTGAAAGACGTCCGCTTTTGTGGTCCGCCCAGCCCGGACAAGGGCTACCAGAATGTTGTCCAAGTCGAGCTCGCATCAGACATTGAGTTCGACCTTGAACGACTCCAACGAAATTTCTACACGACATCTAGTTGCGGGGTGTGCGGCAAAACATCGATCGAAGCAATTGATGCACCATTGTCGGGAGTAGTCGACAGCACATTTACGATCTCACGTGACAAGTTACGTGATCTACCCGATCGATTACAAACTTGGCAAACGGAATTTCAACGAACTGGTGGCTTGCACGCAGCAGCTACCGTCGAAGAAAATGGTGAAATTCATCGAGTACGCGAAGATGTAGGGCGACACAACGCCGTCGACAAGCTGATTGGATCGTATCTCTACGAACCTGGCCAACCACTGCGCAATCTTGGACTGCTGCTAAGCGGACGTGCAGGATTCGAGCTCGTTCAAAAGGCAGCAATGGCCTACATGCCCTTCATCGCTTCCATCGGACCTCCTTCGAACTTGGCAATAGAACTGGCGGATGAGCGACACATCACGCTCGTTGGTTTTTTGCGCGAAACTGGTTACAACGTGTACTCGTCCCACGGCGCACTCATATAACGATGGCTTCTTCTGCTAGTCCCGATGCTATTACTGCGATTGTTTTGTGTGGCGGGAGTGGATCGCGACTGGACGGACAGGACAAACCCCTGATGACACTTGACGAGAAACGTTTGGTCGATTGGATTTGTGAACGCCTGGAACCTCAAGTCAGTGAAATTGTGATCTCCTGTTCTCGTAACGTAGGAATTTATGAGTCACTGCACCATCCACTAGCCATCGACAAAGAGTTGAATCTCGGACCGCTAGCAGGACTCACCGAATCGTTTGCACACGTCAACACTGAATGGGCATTCTCGACGCCTGGCGATACGCCGTTTATCGCAGAGGACATCGTGTCACGCCTACGTACTGACGCAGAGACCAGAGGGGTTGCTGTTCCAACCGTGAATGGCGTACGTCAGAACTTGTGTTTACTAATTGACGCAGAACATCGAGAACAACTAATTGATTTCCATTTGCGCGGCGGAAATGCCGTGAAATACTGGCTCGATGAAATCGGCGTGCAATCCACCGATTTGAGTGTTATCGAAGATTCGTTTCTTAATGTCAACACGCACGAAGATCTAGCAGTTGCCCGATCAAGAGTAGTTAGCGACTAATACGATGCCCGAATATGAGAAACGATTCTCCAGTGAATCGATTCGTTGCTCGCAAACGGAAGGCGTGTTGAACTTTGAGTTTTTGAGTAATCGCGTCGATTACACGTCGTTAGACACAATTGCTATTGCGGTATCAGAAGCGCATGAAGACCTCGAAGTTCGTGCGATTGCGTTTCTAATCAACGCGGATGGCGATGATCCGGAGAAATCTGATTCCGTACCACAACGTCTGGCGCATCGAGTACCGAAAGGATCGCACGGTCACGGACCGATTGTCGAACAAGATGCCTTGACCGCACTACGCGAGTGCACCAAACCGCTGATTGCCTATATGTGCGATGAAGTCAATGGTGTTGCAATTGATCTAGCAGCCGCCTGCGATATTCGCATCGCCAACAAGTCCATGACGATGTGCGATACACGCATCCTTCAAGGTCGCGCTGCAAATACCGGTATTTCCTACCTGCTTCCAAAACTCATCGGCCAGTCACAGGCGATGCGAATCCTATTGCTAGGCGACAGGCTGAATGCAGAGGAAGCGCACCGCATCCATTTCGTCCATGAGATCGTCGAGGACGCGGAATTCGACCACTACATGAACGAGTTCTCGAATCGCGTCGCGCGAATGGCAACTCGAGCATGGCAAGTGCACAAGATGCAAGTGCTAGGTCAACAGCATTTGGACTACGAAAGTGCCATGATTCATTCACTGGGGATTCGTCAAACGCACGTCATCAACGATCGCACTGAAGGTATGAAGGCATGGCGTGAACGACGGGATCCGGAATTCTCAGGCACATGAGCGACGCACCGTTAATCATCAGGGACGATGGGAGTGTGCGACATCTCATTCTCAATCGTCCTGAAAAAATCAATGCAATCGACTACGCGCAACACCTTCGATTAATGACTCAATTCGATTTAGTGGCGTCGGATCCAAACGTAAAAGTCGTTGCCTTATCAGGCGTGGGTCGAGGATTTTGCTCGGGTGATGACCTAACTGCGCAAGCGTTTGAGGGCGAGGACCCGCATCGTCATCGGAAGGTTGATCTCGAAATGGGCAGTGGACCAGCCGTGCTACTGCAATCCTGTAGCAAACTGCACCACCTTTCGAAGCCTACTGTGGCGCTGATGCATGGGATCGCACTGGGTTCAGGCTACGACTACAGCCTATCGTGTGACTTCCGGGTCGTAACACCTGATATTCGATACGGCGATCCTCGCATTGATCGAGCGCTTTGGGCGGCAGAAGGCTGGTCATACAAACTACCTCGACTCACGAATTTGTCCATCGTATCGAGAATCGCATACCTTGGCGAAATCATGAACGGTTCGCAAGCTCTCGCCTATGGACTCGCGCACGCGATTGTCGACGGCGAACCTGACATCAGAGAATCCGCTCGCCCATTCCTTGACAATCTAGTTAAGGTCTCATCACCTGCGTACAGTCAGGTAAAAAACGCCATACTCAGTGGCATAGACACAGATTTCAACAGAGCCCTAGCGCTCGGATGAAGACAAACTCCTCAAACCATCTCAAATTGAACAACGAAATATGAAGCTCCTCACCGATGATCAGGTACGCCAATTTATCGTCGACGGCTGCATCGCACTAAAACCGGATGTTGATCCAAAAATCCACGGCGTGATTGACGAGAAGTTACGTTTCGCGACGGAATCAGAGTTTCCGCCGGGTAACAATGTCCTTTCCCGCGTTCCGGAAATCTGGCAAGTCGTTCGATCACCGAATGTAAGAGGAGCGCTTACGAGTCTTCTAGGACCAAACTTCTACATTCATCCCCATCGTGCGATCCATACGAGTCGCCCAGTAGAAGATCGAGACGTTAACTACGACGCCGATCACAATGCACCGCCGATGGGTAAAGGATCCAAGGCGGGATCCGGTTGGCACCAAGACGCGCAGAGTCCACTTTCACGTGCGCGACACCATACACCCAAGTATCTGATCGCGTTCTATTTCCCTCACTACACGCCTGAACTTATGGGTCCTACCCGTTATCAGGCAGGAAGCTACCTATTTAGTGAGCCACACAAACCTACTGGTGTTGTGTTGCCTGACCATGTAGCTGAGGGGTCGTTCTTACTCCTACATTTCGACACCGTCCATGCCGGTTGGCCGAATCGCACTGATCTCGCTCGCTACATGATCAAGATCGTATTTACGCGAACCGAATATCCACGTATCGCAACATGGCAGAACAGAGACGCGGCATGGGAAAAGCCGAGTTCGTATCAAGCAGAAGTCAATCTTGACCCGGCGTGGCAATACATATGGCACTGGATGCGAGGTGCGGAACAAAAACACACGAACGGAGGTATTGACTTTGATGCCTTGAATTCGCTGGATGAAGAACATCGAATGCAGAGTGTTTATCACTCAGTATCCGATGCGGATATCCATCAACTGATTGAGCAATTACGTGCGCTAGCAAACCAAGGCATGCACGAACGACGCAAAGCGGTCAACAACGAAGGCAAAACGATCCCACGCGACCACGTCATCGGACAAGAAAGACGTTGGAATGAAAAGGCTATCGTGTTCGACGATGCGGCGTACGCACTTGCATCATCTGGTGAAGCAGCGGTTGATCCTCTCACCGAATTACTACAAAACACGGATCCATGGGTTCGAATCAATGCCGTTTTCGCACTGGGTGAAATTGGTCCAAGAGCTCGTGACGCAATGCCTGAAATCGCGAAACTACTTGAAGATCCCCACCAGCAGGTCGTACGACAAACTCTCGATGCGATCGCTTCGATCGGCGAAGGAATGGATTGTGCGTTGGAACCCATGCGGCGATTGTTAACGACCTCCAACCCTGATTGGCAAGAAGCCGAAGTCATGCGCGGCTGGACGGGTGAAGACCAAGTCAGGTTGAACGCGGCTTTCGCAATGCTGAACGGCATCAACTACGACAACGATCTTGAACGGATCGAGACGATTTTGAGCGAGGTATTGGGCGATCCGAACGGCTATGTACCTGCCGTTGCGGTCGAGGCGCTGACGAGACTAGGCACGACCAGTAGCCATGCGACCGCAATACGATATTTACAAGATCGTCGTTGGGATGACACGCTTCTGGGTCGTCAAAAGCCGTACTAAGTCGACGACCAGAGATTCGAAGCTAGAGGGGACCCGGTCCTTCGTATCCTTCAAGTTGCCATCGGATCATTGGCAAGTGTTGCCTGCCGAGATAGCGTTCACCGTCCACCCAGAATGTCGGTACGCTATGGATTTCGCGTGCGTCCATCTCTTCTCTAGTAGGTTCAAGATCCCAGCGGGGGTCTAGAGCGTCAAAAGCCTCGATTCCATGTTCTTCAAGCAGATTCGCTATCGCGTAGCTCGAATCGATCTGGAGTTCACCTGCCCAGAAATTTCGAAACACAGTAGAAGCGTAATCAAAACCGCTTCCCGCGGTATTCGCGGCAATCAATCCACGTAACGCCGTCGTTGAATCTTGCTCTCTCCCATCAATCGCGACGTTTAAACCTTGAACCGCAGCGTATCTCAGAGCATCGCTCCGCGCATACTCAGCACGAATCCAACGATGGCGCTCACCTATATCGTCGCCGCCTGAGGGAGCCGAGAGAGCTTGTAATTCGCTCGTCGTTCGTAATGGCGTCAATATGAGCTCGACACCAAGTTCATCCGCAAGTTGCTTAACAGGATTCAGCGCAAGATATGAGTTGATGCTGACGAAATCCAGAACGAACTCAATCATGGGAATCGTTGGTACGCCATATCCGGTGGTGGTCCCTCTCGCCCACCGAGTATCCACCGCACGTACGGTAGGTTCTCGCGACCGAAGAACAATTCGTCTTCAATGACGTATGAAGGTACACCAAATATCCCCGCGGGATGTAACTCATCCTGAAGAAGGTCGTGCGTATCTCCGCCTTCACCCGCTGCATATGCATCAAAGTCGTCATCCGGAATACCTACTTCAGTCAAGACACGGTGAACGACCTCTGATGACTCAACATCTAGGTCTCGCAACCAAAATCGTTCATACGCGTGATCGAGAAAAGACAAGAGTTGATCTGAAAAACGTTCCTTCACGTAAAGAAACGCAATATGAATCAGACGGGTATCCCAAATCTTGCGCGGTCCATAGATTTTGATGTCATTAATGCGCGCATAGCGTTTTGCATCCATGTACGAGTAACGCACCGAACTCCACTGACGAGGCGATCGTTCACTCTCAACGACCTCCCCTCGATCATCGACGCGTGCAGAGCCAAGAAAACTCGGGATATTGAGTGTCAGGGGGCGCCAGTCAATCTCGATGTCGAAATCTTGTATTAACTGCTTCGTTGGATCTTTTGCTAAGTACGCGTACGGGCTCTTGACGTCAAGGTAGACGATAAGACGAGCGTCGCTATGTCTCGGGTCGTACTTAGTCACGTTCGTTCAACAAATCGTACCAACTTATGCCCAAGGGAGTGTACGCGGAATGACCCAATCTGCACGTTTTATTGAAACCATACGTACAAAAAGAGCCCAATTTCATATTGAGATCGGGCTCTGACATGGGATGTTGGAATCGGAATCGCTAGCCACGACGCCTTCTGTTGAGGGGATCAAATGGCGTCGCATTGCTCATATCGAGCGCAGCCTCTGGCGCTTCAGCGAGCGCTTCAAACGACGCGTCCTCACCTAAGCGAAATCCTTCGTTGGTGAACGTCTGCGAGCGCGAAAAGCGACCGCCCGAGGCGTGAATCGTCACGGCTGACGGTGCATCTTCACTGCACATGTAAAGCACAGCCGGTGAAACGAGTGCCGGATCCATCGCAGGAGGCGGATTGTCCATATCCAACGTTGATCCCGGTACGCTCGCAGTCATCCGTGTTGCAGCCCCTGGCGATAGACAGTTCACGCGAATGTTGTGCGATGCTCCTTCGATGGCAAGTACGTTCATCAGTCCCAGCATCGCCATTTTGGCAGCGCCGTAGTTAGCCTGCCCGAAGTTACCGAAAATTCCGGATGTAGAGCTGGTAAGTACCACTCGTCCCCAGTTCTTCTCGTACATGATCGGCCATGCAGCTTTCGTCACATACGCCGACCCACGAAGATGTACATCGATGACCAGATCGAATTCATCCAACGTCATGTTTTTAAAGGACTTATCGCGAAGGATTCCCGCATTGTTGACGACGATATCGACCGTTCCGAACGCTTTCACTGCGTCTTCAACGATGCTTGCTGCGCCTTCACGACTAGTAACAGATGCCTTATTCGCTACCGCTTCGCCGCCGGCCGCCGTGATTTCGTCAACGACGACATCCGCCATGTCGCTTGATCCTTCACCATGTACGCTGCCGCCGAGGTCATTCACTACGACCTTCGCGCCACGTTCCGCGAATTGCAATGCATGACAGCGACCTAGACCGCCTCCAGCGCCAGTAACGATGACCACCTTGCCATCAAAATCACTCATGGAATACTCCTAGAAATAGAGGGAATAACGTTCTTTGAAATCGATATGGCGTTTTATATGCAGACCGTTTTCTAGCCGTAATAGACAGTGTCTGCGTGAGGCCACAAGCGGCGCGGAATTTTATAATGCCGCGCAATTCCCATCTATGCAAACTCCTTATATGTCGGAGCTGTCTCGCGCTATTAACGCCAGTGACGAGGAGATTGAGCGCGCACTTCAGCATGCCCATTTACCCTCACTAATTAACGTCCTTGTCCATCTCACCGGTGATGCGACACTCTTAGATAAGACGATCAAACCGGAGCCCATGACCATTGGTGGTCGACTCCCGACCTACCCAGAGGAAATCGAGACGAGCATTCGCCGTTTGGCGCTAAAAACGCTCATTCATGGTCGCGACCACGGGTTCGAGGACCACCCGCTCGAAACATCATTGCTTTTGAAGATGATCAATTTCATTGCGGGCGTTGAACTTACCGATGAATATATCCCATACGCTCTGGACGAACTAAATATCGCGCCAAAACCGAAAGAACAACCACTTAGTTCAAGCGTAGCTGGAAATTTTCATGTGGCGATCATTGGCGGCGGCATGTCTGGTCTACTCGCTGGTATCCGGATGCAAGAACTGGGCGTCGACTATACGATTTTTGAAAAGAATGCCGATGTCGGCGGCACCTGGTATGAAAACCGGTATCCGGGTTGTCGAGTGGATAGCCCTAATCACGTTTACTCATATTCGTTTAAACCCAAAGACTGGCCTCAGCACTTCTCTGATCAGAAGACGCTATTGAGTTACTTCCAGGAAACTGCAGACGAATTCGAACTGAGAGAACACATTCGATTCGAAACGGAAGTCAGCTCATTGCGATACGATACTGGCTCTTCGGTCTGGGAAATCCAAGTCGAAGGTCCTAATGGCGAAGAAACCGTTAACGCTAACGCGGTTATCGCGGCGACAGGTCAGCTCAATCGTCCGAAGATGCCCGATCTTGCAGGCATCAGTGACTTCAAAGGTAATTGGTTCCACTCCGCTGAATGGGATCACAACGTGTCGCTTGCTGGGAAACGTGTCGGAATCATTGGTACCGGTGCGTCGGCCTTTCAATTCACACCGGAGGTGGTGAAAGAAGCATCGGACGTGACGGTCTTTATGAGAACGCCCCCGTGGGTCTCGTTAAACCCCGTTTATCACGAATATATAAACGACGAAACTCATTGGTTACTCAATCAAGTCCCCTATTACCAATCCTGGTTTCGCTTTCACATGTTTTGGACAACCGGCGAAGGACTGCTTGCGTTCGCGCGATGCGACGATTCTTGGAATGACAACATCCAATCGGTGAGTCCCGCAAATCAAAAGCTCCGCGAAATCCTTACGAAGGGTATCGAGACTCATCTTGAAGGGCGTCCAGATTTGATTGAAAAACTCACGCCTTGGTATCCGCCCGCAGCGAAGCGCATGCTAATCGACAACGGTCACTATTACCGTGCGCTGAAGCAGGAACACGTACGCGTTGTCGCAGACCCAGTCGATCACATTAGTGAGGCCGGTCTTGTGACATCGTCCGGTGAAACGTTCGACTTCGACGTGATCATCTATGGCACGGGTTTCAGTGCAAGCAAGATTCTGTTTCCAATGCGAATCTACGGTCGTGATGGAAAAGAACTGCGGGAGACTTGGGATGAAGATCCTCGTGCGTATCTTGGCGTCACCATGCCGAACTACCCGAATCTCTTCTGTCTATATGGTCCAAACACGAACATCGTTGTCAATGGAAGCATCATCTTCTTTTCAGAATGTGAGATGCACTACGTTTCCAAGTGTCTACGACACTTACTAGAGAACGGTTACGCAGCTATGGACTGTAAACAGGAACCGTTCATCAACTACAACGAAGAGATCGACGCTTACAGCTTGAAAATGGCCTGGGGTGCGTCCAAGGTGAACGCTTGGTACAAAAACGCCCATGGTCGAGTAACACAGAATTGGCCAGGTACGCTCGTCGAATTCTGGCACCAGATGCGTGAACTCGACCCAAACGACTACGAATTCACGCGAAGCGATGAGAAAATGGTCGGGACGGCCGGACTTGAACCGGCGACCACGTGACCCCCAGTCACGTGCGCTACCAGACTGCGCCACGTCCCGTCAGCGCAAAGTTTAAGGATTGACCGACTAACTCGTTCGCGCTTTTTACGAATGGTGTTGGCCGTGCGCAAACGGGATGCGCAACAAACAGTCTACAACGATATATGAGCGAACACCCACGCGTTGATCTGATCGTGCTAACGTGCGCGTAGGATCAAGTAGGATGAGCAAACACGAACGCGGCTTTCGAGATCTCGAAGCGCAACTTGATGAACTTCGCAGCCATCAGTTGTTTCGAACCCGCCGAATCGTTGAAAGCCCCCAAGGCCGTGAAATCGACGTTAACGGTCGTAGATTGCTTAATTTCAGCAGCAATGACTACCTCGGGTTAGCGAGCGATCCGCGCATCGCGCAAGCCTTTCACGAGGGCATCCGAACCTGGGGTACAGGAAGTGGCGCGTCTCATCTGATATCCGGTCATACTGCAGCTCACCATGCGCTTGAGGAGGAACTTGCTGATTTCGTCGAGCGACCTCGCGCCCTTCTTTACGGGAGTGGCTATGCCGCGAACGTAGGCGTCATCAATGCGCTCCTATCTGTTGGCGACCAGGTATTCGAAGATCGACTGAATCACGCGTCATTACTAGACGGCGGTTGGATCAGTCGAGCGGATTTCCATTGGTTCGAACATCGTGATGTGCGCCAACTCCAATGCTTGGTCTCAGAACGTGCTGATCGACCCTGTCGACGGCTTATCGTGAGTGACGGTGTGTTCAGCATGGATGGGGATCAATGTCGGTTAGACGACCTGATCGCCATCGCGCGCCGCACCGATAGCTGGCTTCAAATCGATGATGCACATGGGATCGGCGTCTACGGTGACCACGGAAAAGGCACGGTTGATCCCAAGCGTTACACCACTGAAGATGTGCCGGTGCTGATCGGCACGCTCGGTAAATCGTTCGGCACGGCAGGCGCGTTCGTAGCGGGTGAAGAAGCACTCATCGAAACGCTCATACAGAGATCCCGCAACTACATTTTTACGACCGCCATGCCTGCCGCGCTAGCCTGTGCTACTTCGCGTAGTCTTGCGATCGTTGAGCATGAATCTTGGCGTCGGGATCGACTGAAATCGTTAGTGAGCAACTTCCAAGAAGGGGTGAAGTCGCTGAATCTGCCTGTACCTGAATCTTGCTCACCGATTCAGCCACTGGTAATAGGCGATACAAATACCACGCTTTCTGTGGCTCGTTCACTTGAAGAAAACGGGTGCTTTGTTGTTCCGATTCGGCCACCTACAGTTCCTGTCGATACATCGCGTCTACGGATCACATTTACGGCAGCTCATGCCGAAAGCGATGTCGATCGATTATTGGAAGCATTGCACACAGCCTGTTCTGAATGAAGCGTTTATTCGTTACCGGAACTGACACGGAAATCGGTAAGACAGTGGTCGCAACAGGCTTGGTCAGGGCTGCCGCTGGTGCGGGTTATCGGACAGTTGGCCTAAAACCCGTCGCGGCGGGTTGTGAAATCATCAATGGTGTACTGGTAAACGACGACGCGCGTCAGCTCATGCTCGCAAGCAATGTTGATCTTGACTATGCCACTGTGAATCCCGTTGCACTAGAACCTGCCATTGCACCGCATATCGCAGCTAAGCAAGCTCGTGTTTCCATAAATTCCGGCGTACTTAAAACTCACTACGAGCGCAATCTACCAGATGACATAGATCTCGCGGTTTTTGAGGGTGCAGGCGGTTGGTTTGTACCACTCAACGACTACGAGACGTTCGAAGACTTCGCCCTTGTTATGGAACTCGACGTCGTGCTCGTTGTTGGTATGAAACTAGGCTGCATCAACCACGCACTCTTGTCAGTAAGAGCGATACGGGCTTGCGGATTGAGTCTACTAGGTTGGATCGCTAACTTTCCCGATCCGTCGATGGACGTCGCAAAGGAAAACCTCGAAACGTTAATGGATCGTATCGATGGACCTCTTATGGGCGTCGTACCGAACATGGACCAACCCAGTGCAGAAGCTGTCTCCAAGCACTTAAACATCAAAGCGATCATGCCATGAGCGACGTACTCGATTTCGATCGTCAACATCTATGGCATCCATATACGTCGATGGTCGATCCACTGCCATGCTATGAAGCTGTGAGTGCCGAAGGCGTGATGATTCGGCTACGTGATGGACGTGAGCTGATCGACGGTATGTCTTCCTGGTGGTGCGCGATCCACGGCTACAACCACCCCGAATTGAATCGCGCGCTGGTCGAGCAGTCACAAAAAATGTCACACGTCATGTTTGGTGGCATAACACACGCACCCGCAGTTGAACTCGCTCGACAGCTGATCGACTTGACACCACCAAGCTTGGATCGCGTTTTCTTCGCCGATTCCGGTTCCGTCGCCATGGAAGTCGCATTAAAGATGGTCATGCAGTATTGGGTTGCCAACGACCGTCCCGAAAAGAATCGGTTGCTAACGATTGCAGGTGGCTATCACGGCGATACATTCGGCGCGATGAGCGTATGTGACCCCGTCACCGGAATGCATGAGAAGTTCGTTAACGTGTTGCCGAAGCACCTATTTGCGCCGCGTCCCACGTCGCGTTTCGGTGAAGAACTTAACGACGAAGATCGCGACTCTTTATCAAACTTAGTCGAGGCGAATCACCACGAGCTCGCAGCGATTGTGTTAGAACCGATCGTGCAAGGCGCAGGTGGCATGTGGTTCTATTCCGCAGAATACCTCAAGCATGCGCGTCAGCTCTGCGACGAGTTCGACGTACTCCTCGTGTTCGATGAAATCGCTACAGGATTTGGCCGGACGGGCGAAATGTTTGCGGTCGACTATGTTGACATAGAACCGGACGTGCTGTGCGTCGGCAAAGCTCTTACGGGCGGAATGATGACGCTCGCTGCAAGCCTCGCGAACGAGAGGATTGCGACCGGCATTTCTGCTGACGGCGGCGTACTGATGCACGGACCTACCTTTATGGCCAACCCGTTAGCGTGCGCAGTAGCCAAACGGAGCATAGAGCTACTTGAAGAAATCGACTGGCGGACTCGCGTTACCGCAATCAATACTCAGCTAGAACAAGAACTTCGGCCTCTGAGCGATCTCGATGGGGTTCATGACGTAAGAACCATCGGGGCAATTGGCGTCGTGCAGATGGACGCGCCCGTCAACGTTGCTCAACTACAAAAGCAATTTGTTGAAGACGGCACATGGATTCGACCGTTTAACGACCTAATCTACTTGATGCCACCTTACATAAGTCAACCGGAACAGCTCAGCTCGCTCACACGCGCGATCGAAAACACTCTCTCGTAGAAACAACTGCTACTATAAGCGGAATTGACGCTTGGGTGACTCGCTTAGACGGTCCCTGATGTGTGAATGATTCGGAAAATCTTCACAAAGATACTTACTAATTTCACGGCATAAATTCAGTTTGTAGGTGGTACCTTATATTGGACCATACTAAAATACACGATTAACGTGAATATATAGGGGATTCTATTGAAATTAGACAGGATAGTAGAGGAGGACGTGATTTCACCTACGCTTCTCGCGGGCCTGTTAAGAACGCACAAGAAGGAAGTTGCTGAAACACTTGGACTTGCGGTAGATGCAATATCGAGAAAAGAGCGTATCCGATCCGCTATGACACAAACCCGACTACGCGAAATGGTCGAAATCCTCAACAAAGTTGAGCCTCTCATGGGATCGCCAATTACTGCGTACGCATGGTATCGCAGTGAGCCACTCCCTAGTTTCGGAGGCATTACTCCGGAACATCTCGTAAAAGAAGGTCGCGCGGAGGATGTACGTCGCTACTTAGATCGCATGATGTCCGGTGGGTACACCTAAACGGCCCTAGTTAGTGAGATTTAAGGGTAGCGCATTCAGAACGTTAGATCCGCGGTGGGCGTGGGATGCACTATCGGGCGAAGGCGCAAGTAGATACGGCGGACGATTCAATCCGATTGGTATTCCCACACTATACACCTCGTTAAGTTATGAAGGCGCGATGCGTGAGAGGATTGGTCTAGCGAGGACCCAGCCGGTCATTAACCGCCAGTACGAAGTTGACATAGAACCGATTTTCAATGCCTTAGATGCGAGCGACCTGCACGCGTTTCAGATAGAAGAACATGATTTAGACGGTCCATGGGAAGACGACATTTCAAGAGGCGAAACACCGAAATCTCACGCCATCGCGCTCAGATTAAAAGAGGCGGGATATGCTGGATTGCTAGTTAGGAGTTTCTCGTTTGCGGCGATCAGTGATGACGTCAATCTAGTTCTCTGGAACTATGGTAGTGAACTTCCTCGAAAGATCGAAGTCGTCGACGATGAACGTGGTCTGGGAAGAAGGAGGCAGATCTAAGAAGAATGACAAGAGATTCAGTCTGTTAAAGCGAGCTGCTGTTACAGCACGTAAATTAGGAAACTTAGTGCGTACTAAGAGACAATCGAAGTAAACAGTCAGGATTGCTAATTTTTTGAACATTCCTATCCTCTGACAACCAGAAAAACTGCTCGCTGTCTCTAATCTGGTAGCGGTTCTCGAATCGTCCTTCTCGCAACTAAAAACACATCGTTGATGGTCATACTGGTCGTATCGAGCGTGATTGCGCCTTCAATAGACGTCAAAATCCATCGAATATGTAATTGAGGGCCAATAACAGCCAAGGGGATCGGCATAGGAAGAGCTCAAAATCACTTTTCCTATCAGGACTGGCTCAACCTACTAGTCAGCCATCCATTCCGCGGAACGACGGATTTCCCCATCTTTCATCACCCATTCAATCTCCCTTAACGCAGAGATGTCTTCTAGAGGATTCCCTCGTACCACAATCAAATCGGCACGTTTACCCATTTCAATCGTTCCGACAAGATGTTCGATTCCCATCATGTGAGCCGGTATAACGGTCGCTGACCGTAGTACCTCGACCGGAGTCATTCCCGCCTCGACCATTAGCTCCATTTCCCTTACCGCGGTCGGCCCGTGGAACAAATTCGGCATGTGTGGCCACCCTCCACTATCGGTTCCCATCGCAATAGGTACGCCTGCATTGTGGTGCATCTTGAGTTTTTCCTGGAGATTTTCGACCAAAGACCGCACTCGAGATTCCGTAAAGTAGACGTTTCCCCACCATCCTGCGTACCACTCCGGGAGATATGGTGCAGCAATCAAGGTGAATTTTTTAACGTACTCGTCCCAGACATGCGGATCTCGGGCCGTCGCACGCTCGACTGCTGGTACGGTTAGACGGACCATCGGTGCGTCAAGTAAGTTCGGTTGGTAGCGGACGACGAAATGTTCAACCGTATAAAGCGTTGGAATCACGTGCATATTGGCTTGAAGCAAATGTTCAAGGCGTTCTTCGGTCGCGTCATCCGGGACAAGATGCGTTAATGCGCGAGCGCCGAGTTCAAGCGCGATATCGACGCCACGATTGTCGTTCACATGAACGTAGATCGGACGTCCGTGATCTCTTGCTCTTTGTCGTATGACTGCCAACATCTCCGGCGAGTGGGTTTCGTAAATATCTAATGGTCCTCCGAAGCCATACGTTGCGGCGACTTTTACGCCTACGAGATCTTCGATATCAGAGTACTCGCGATACAACGCATCCACGTCCCCCGACGTACCGGATGCCCGCCACCGTGGCGCCCAATAATCCGAGAGTGCTTCACCGTCCATATAGCCTTCAGGATTGTGAAACGTCGGACCTAGTGCCATGACGCGCGGACCCACTCCGCCCTTCGCAAGATAATCGCGTAGTTCTCGAAGCGAACTAGAAGCGATCGCAGCGTCAAGCACTGTCGTCACACCATTGGCAACGTGCGCACGAAGATGGTGGTACATTAGTTCGCGTCGAGTACTGGCATCGTCTTTGCGGTGTACGGCGCCAGGAACCGCTTGAAAGTGAACGTGACTGTCAATGAGACCTGGCAGTACTGTCATACCTTTCACATCGAGAATCTGACTACCCGACAAAGGCGGAACTCCGATCCCTACGATTTTTTGATTCTGGACGGTGATCGAAGTTCGTCGAGCTGGCGACCCAGTGCCGTCGATCAGCGAAGCGTTGATGATGGTGACGCCGTTCCCGTCATCCGGTAGATTGAGATCAGGTTCAGCCACAACGCCGATTGCACTAATCAGTAGCGCAATAACGATCGGGAAAAAACGTGAGTTCACGAGAGCAGTTGTAAGCGCTTTACTATTCAAGCTTCAGGTAAATTCAAGAATCAATCACCCAGTCTCACCGTTCGCCGCGAATCACATCGCGAGACGACTTAGTATCGATTCTCGAGCAATCGAGAACGTTTCTTCGATTGTCAAATTCGTCGAATCGAGAATTTGTGAGTCTTCGGCCGCCTTCAAAGGAGCAACGGATCGCGTTTGATCGCGTTCATCTCGCAGCTTGATCTCCGCAATCATGTCCTCTAAAGCGGCATCATCGGACGGCTTCATTAACTGATCAAGGCGTCGTCGCGCGCGCACTTTGACAGAGGCATCGAGATAGAACTTGATCTGCGCATCTGGAAACACGACGGTGCCCATGTCGCGCCCGTCGGCAACCAAACCAGGGTAGGTTCGCATCGACCGTTGAACCGGAATGAGGAGTTCTCTAACTTCTGGAATTGCAGATACCACGCTGGAATTCACGCCCGTCTCTTGACTACGTAGCTCCAAGTTGACGTTTCTGCTATTGATACTCACGATGTCTTCGACTCCGACCTGCTTGAATATGTATACCTCGTAGAGAGCCTTCGGTACGTGTTTACTCGGTTCTTCATTGATCTTGAAGCTAACGCGGTCTCGAATGAACCGTTCGAGTACGTTCCCGTCCCGAAGTGAAAGTTGCTCCAATGACGCCGTATACGCGACGATACGGTAGAGCAATCCACTATCCAATAGATTGAAACCCAAATCAGCGCTCAGACGCTGTGCGAGCGTTCCCTTCCCCGACGCTGCGGGACCGTCAATAGTGATAACCGGGTTATCACTCGCCATTTATTGAATCGCGGAATGTCGCGATACGTTGCAGCTTTCTTTCAAGCTCCGCCGGATCAGATTCCGCTAACGCAAGCATACGTTCGATACGAGCAGCCAGATCCTGAAAACCAATTCGTATGTTGTCGAGGTTATCGACAAAAATGCTTCGCCACATCGTTGCGTCACCAGCAGCAATGCGGGAAAAGTCCTTGAAACCACTCCCGAGCAAATCCGCGGTTGATTGGTCTCGATTCATTAGCATCTCAACTGCTGCTGCACTCACTAAGTGCGGTAGATGCGACGTCAGGGCGACAGTTTCGTCATGGGCATTCGCCGGCATGGTGATCACACGCGATCCCACGCCACGCCACCATTCTTCGACCAAACCGAGGAGCGATTCGTTGGTTGATGACGTCGGCGAAATAACGCACACGCTTCCGTGGAATAGATCCGATCGAGCAGCTTCGGGTCCACTGGTATGAGAACCTGCAATTGGATGACACGGAATGAAATTCGAAGGAACATCATCCAATTCCCTCAATACAGATGCCTTGACACTACCAACGTCAAATATTGGCGTGTCAGAAGGAATCTCACTCGTCAGTGACTCAACTGTCTGTGCAATCGATTGAGTTGGAACCGCAATGCAAACTGCGTCAACGGATGTTCCAGATGACCATGCATCGTCGATAACTCCGACGCGCTTGGCTGTCTCTTCGACACTCCTACTTCGGTCGCGCCCAAGCACTGTGGAGAAACACTTCTGTTGCCTAGCCGCAAGCGCGAACGATCCGCCGAGAAGACCGCAGCCAACGAGTCCGAGAACGCTCACAGGGACGCTTCAAGCGCCTTCAAGAAACGCTCGTTTTCCTCTGGTAAACCTACCGTTACGCGTAAATGATTCGGCATGTCATAGTTGGCGATTGGACGGACAACCACACCAAGGTTGAGCAGAGCGTCATATACCTCCATTGCACGTGGACCGACTTCAAAGGAGATGAAATTACCAATCGAAGGAATGTACTCGATTCCTAAGTCTTCAAATCCTGCTTTCAGTTCCGTCATGCCTTCTTGATTTAGACGCAAACTCTCGTTGATATACGCGTCGTCCTGTAGCGCGGCTTCGGCCGCAGCAAGCGCGACGCTATTCACATTGAACGGCTGGCGTACCCTGTTCATTAACTCGGCAACCTCCGTCGAAGATACGCTATATCCAACACGTAACGCCGCTAACCCATAAATCTTTGAAAACGTTCGTGTCACGACGAGATTTGGGTATTCAGGCAATAGAGACACCCCATCGGGATACCCATCGACGTCACGAGCATATTCGTGGTATGCCTCATCGAGGACGACCCAAACACGTTTCCCCACGCGCGTCATAAATCGACGGAATTCATCTTCCGAAAACCAGGTTCCAGTTGGGTTATTGGGATTCGCTAGATAAATGACGCGCGTTCGCTCGTCAATCGCACTAGCAATTGCTTCGAGATCGTGAGCCCATCCTTTCGAAGGGACACGAACAGGTTCTGCATTGCAGCCTAAGATCGTAAGGGGGTATACAACAAAACAACGCTCGTCGACCAAACCACGGTCGCCCGGGGACAACACAACTCGCCCCACGATCTTTAGCGCTTCATCGGACCCGTTCCCAAACGTGAGCTGTGTCGGGTCAACGCCTAATCGACTCGCAACGAGGTTTCTCAGTCGGTACGCAGAACCGTCTGGATATCGCGATAAGTCGTCAGTTGCCGCCTTAATGGCTTCTCGAACTGCTGCGCTCGGTCCGCGAGGATTTTCGTTACTCGCCAACTTGATCGCGCCAACGATTCCTCGTTCACGCTCCAGTTCTTCAATAGGTTTACCTGGCTGATACGGGCTGATTTCCAGCACCGCGTTATTTACGTTTTCCATCAGTTATCAAAGGCGCGAGGATAAGACCCGAGTATTTTTAGATCGTACGCTACGGAACGTACTTCTTCCAAGACGGTAGCAACCGATTCTTCTTGAGCATGTCCGTCAAAGTCAATGAAGAACACATACGACCAATTACCTGATCGAGCTGGTCTGGTCACCACGCGACTTAGACTGATACCATGACGTTGGAATGGGGATAGGACCTCGACCAATGCACCTGAGCGATTTGGTGTGTTAACTAGCAGACTCGTCTTGTCCGACCCACTCGGTGAAACGTCTTGTTTCCCAAGTACAAAGAAGCGAGTCGCGTTAGATGCCTGGTCTTCGATATTTGTATAGAGCAGGTTTAACTGATATTGATCTGCCGCTAATTCACCAGCGATGGCGGCGGTGTTATCTTCCAAAGACGAAAGACGCGCTGCTTCCGAATTGCTTGCGACCGCCTGTGTCGGTACGTCCGCGAGATGCTCACGGAGCCAATTGCGGCACTGCGCTAGTGATTGCTCGTGAGAGTAAACCTTCTGAATCGAATCAGTCTCTACGCCTTTCTGCGCCATCAATGCGTGATGGATGGGCAAATTCACTTCGGCGCAGACTTTCAGGTTTGAGTCGATAAAGCAATCGAGCGTCTGATTGACCGCACCTTCAGTACTGTTCTCCACTGGAACGACGCCGTAATTCACACTATCGGTCTCGACCTGATTGAAAACATCGTGAATCGACGGTTGCGGTCGAACTGTTGTGGATCGACCGAACTGTTTTATCGTAGCGCTGTGCGAGTAAGTACCAACGGGTCCTAAATAGGCGACACTAATGGGTTGCTGGAACGAAATCGACATGGATATGACTTCGCGAAACAGCAGTTCAACTTGTGCGTCAGAGAGTGGACCTTCATTCAGATCGCGAATTTGCTGTAAGATCTGCGCTTCACGTTCTGGTCGAAACGCACTTACCCGCTCGGAGCCTTCTTCCCGCGTCTTGATCTGACCGATCTCGATAACGCACTGCGTCCGTTGATTCAGCAACTCAATGAGTTTTTGATCAATCTCGTCTATCTGTGCGCGCAGCTCGGCGAGTCTATCTTTTTCCATCTGTCTGTTGCACGAAGACTAGGCAGAACTTTAGTCAGCTATCTCTTCAGTCGTAGCGTCTTCGTCTGCGAGTCTGTCGACTTCAACAACCGGGTTATCGACTGAAGCGTTCATCAGCTTCACGCCACTCGCACTTCGCGATAGGAGACTTACGGTGTCCGCGTCGATGCGGATGAATTTGCCCTCTTGATTAAGCAATAGCAGGTGGTCTCCCTCAAATACCTGCAATGCGTTTACCAAGGATCCTGTTTTCGCCGTGATCTTTACAGCGCGCATACCCAAAATACCGCGACTCTTCACGGGGAATTCATCGAATTTAACGCGCTTACCGAGACCAAGTTCCGAGACTGTTAGCAGCAAGCCTTCTTCCTCGGGAACGATCAGTGAAATCACTTTATCATCGTCTCGTAGTCGCATGCCTCGTACACCACGCGCGGTTCGACCCATTACCCTCACGTCTGACTCCTTAAATCGCGCGAGTTTTCCGGACGACTGAATCAGCATGATGTCGTTTGAACCATCGGTTCGAGCAACGCCAATCAGTTGATCATCGTCTGCGATCTTCAATGCGATCAGCCCGCTCGTACGGATTCGACTGTAGGCATCGAATTTAGTGCGTTTGATGTAGCCGCGTTGCGTAGCAAAGAACAAATAGCCCGACTCGTCCGTCTCGGTCACGGCAAATGCGCAGGAGACTTTTTCGTCGTCCTCCAGCTTGAGTAAGTTAACTAGTGGGTAACCGCGCGCCACGCGGCTTGCGAGCGGCACCTTGTAGGCATCCAGACTGTATACGCGACCTCGATTTGTGAACATCAGAAGCATGCTGTGGTTATGCGCGACCAAGACATGCTCGGTGAAATCGTCTTCGCGCGTCTTGACGCCGGTGATCCCTTTCCCGCCTCGCCGTTGAACGTTGTATTCGGCGACAGGCATCGCTTTGGCGTAGCCTTGATGCGAAATAGTGATCACGACATCTTGAGGCTTGATCAGCGCTTTGTCGGTGAGGTCTTCGACCGCATCCCGTATCTCGGTACGTCGTTCGTCCGCAAACTGCTCCTTGACCTCAAGTAACTCCTCGATGATCAACTCGTCAACTCGTTCGTCAGAATCCTGAATTTCAAGCAATTCACGAATCGTTGTAACGATCTCCTTGTAGTTATCAACCAGTTCTTGCTGTTCAAGATTCGTCAAACGATGGAGTCGCAGCTCAAGAATTGCATTGGCCTGACGTGGCGACAAGCGATAGAGTCCGGACGTATCCTCTTCGTCTTCTTGTGCTTGGAATCCGTATTGGTCCTCCAGATCTAATGGTCGTACGATGTCTCTTTCAGCGCGGGAGAGCAACGCTTCGATGCTTGCCGCTTCCCATGAACGCTCGATTAACGCTTGATGCGCCTCTTCTCGGTTGCTGGCGTTCTTGATCAATTCGACGACTTCATCGATGTTCGCCAGGGCAACTGCTTGACCTTCGAGCACGTGACCCTGCGACCGGCTCTGCCGCAGCAGATAGACCGTTCGGCGCGAAATCACCTCGCGTCGGTGTGCCAGAAATTCCACGATGATCTCTTTGAGCGAAACCTGACGCGGTTCTCCTTTCACCAGCGCGTTGTTGTTGATGGCGTAGGTCAATTCGAGCTGTGTATGCCGATACAGGTTGTTCAACACCGTCTGTGCGATTTCACCTCGACGCAACTCGATGGTGATGCGTAATCCATCCTTATCGGATTCGTCCCGCAACTCGGTGATACCTTCGATCTTCTTGGCTTTAACTAGGTCCGCGATGCGTGAAATAAGAAGCGCTTTGTTAACTTGGAACGGGATCTCAGTAACGATGATCGAATCGCGCTGTTCACCCTGCGCGATTTCCGCACGTGATCGAACTGAGATCGTACCTCTACCCGTGCGATAGGCATCAACGATCCCTGCTCGACCGTTGATGATGGCGCCAGTCGGAAAATCCGGGCCTTGTACATGTTTCAGCAGATCATCAAGCGTCGCGTCTGGATTCTGAACGACTTCAACGCACGCATCGATGATCTCGCCAAGGTTGTGCGGTGGCATCTTCGTCGCCATGGCAACGGCGATGCCATCTGACCCATTCACCAGCAGATTTGGAAATCGGGTTGGCAAGACCACGGGCATGGTCAGCGTTTCGTCGTAGTTCGGTACGAAATCGACCGTTTCCTTGTCCAGATCTGCCAACAACATTTCGGCAATCCGAGTCATGCGCATCTCTGTGTAGCGAGATGCTGCTGGGGGATCGCCGTCGACCGAACCGAAGTTGCCCTGTCCGTCTACGAGTGGATACCGCATAAGGAACAACTGCGCCATCCGAGCGATCGTTTCGTAGATCGACTGGTCGCTGTGCGGGTGGTACTTGCCGTGAACCTCCCCTTGAACGCGTGCCGATTTAATCGTTGGCCGGTTGTATCGAATCCCCATTTCGGACATCGCGAACAAGCAACGCCGGTGGACCGGTTTTAAACCATCGCGTACATCCGGAAGCGCTCGGCCGATGATTACGCTCATGGCGTAACCCATATACGACTGCTCGACTTCCGAAGTCAAGCTGACCCGATTTATCCCTCCGCCACCTTGCCCCGGTGGGGTGCCGTCGCTGCTTGGCGGCGTGCCATCGCTGCCGTTTCCAGAGACGTCATCCGCCGCAGGCGGCGCTTCAGAAACTGGCTCAGTTCCGCTATCTAGATCGGGGTCTTCTTGAGCATCTAAAGAGGCTTGATTTTCACTCATATCTTATTGATTTATAAGACTTTTATAAGATTGTCGTACGTATGCTAATTATACCATGCGTCACCCCTATTTGACGCTTCATTTTTCGTCTCTAACAAGTGGTTGGAACGTGCTCTTTTACGCCAAATAGACCTAACTCTATCTCGACGAAAACGTGCGTAATGAATCGCCTAGACGAGTATTTGGCGCTCGTCTCAATGGTCGTCAGAAAGCCAGAATTCGCGGGTTGCATCCATCGGTGCGTCGACGGCTGAAACGTCGGCGTTAAAGCACATCGTTGAGCGAGTCTCTGAGTATTTAGGCCACGTCGGGATGCCTTCATGGTTGGGATCGCCTGTGTGCGCAAACGCAATGTACGACTGCATTAATCGATCAGATAGTTGTGCCACTCGGTCCCCCACACCGCAAAATCGCCGCATTCGTTCGATGTCATAAGTGCCCCAAACAAACGGAATGTCAAGCGAATGACAAGCGTGTAGCCTTCCTTCCTGTGCGGGTGATTCCCAATCAAAACGGTACATCCAGACATTTGCGGTGTGCTGCCGGTGCGCATCTGCGGTGCGAACCGCGGGGATACGAAACATCCTATCGGTCGAAACCGCCGACCAAATCTCGATCGGGTCGTTGCTCAAGTCTTCTTCGGATCGGTCCGATTCGTACCTTTGCAGCGCGTCTTTAGCACGATCGCCAACGGCTTGCTCGAGTAAGCGCCGTAGTTGTACTGCGTCCATTTCCGCAAACTCTCGATTGAAGATCGTAAAGAGGGTCGATTCATCACGCGTATGACCGATCATCAGGTTCATATCACGCGTAAACTCGCCACGGGCAAGGACCTCGGCTGCGTCTTCCTTAATCACGTTGCCGTCTCGGACAGGTCCCCATCGCCCACCTGGAATCTGACTTTGCAACGACAATATCTGATCGGCCGGAACCGAACGCAGCTTATCGAAACCGCCGCATCGGTTTGCTAACTCCTGTGCTGACTGTAAAGCCGCTTCGGCACTGACCTGATTGGTCAACGACCCACTCATTGGAATCGCCTGGTCAAAACTGCCCGCCGCCGCTGGCATAGCCATCAATTGCGCGATATCAAAACCACCTGCCGATTGACCAAATACTGTGACGTTGGTGGAATCGCCGCCAAATGCCTCGATGTTCTCTTTCACCCAGCGAAGACCCGCGACCTGATCAAGCAATGCTTCGTTTCCAGTCCCGCCAAGTTCAGGCGCATGGAGAAACCCAAGCGCGCCGAGGCGATAGTTCAACGTGACGACCACCATATCGCCAATCTTGGCCAAATGCTGTCCATTGACCCGTGGTTGTGAGCCGGATCCGACTGTATTGCCTCCACCATGGATCCATACCATCACAGGACGTTTGTTCGCGTCGCAACTCGGCGTCCAGACATTGAGGTAGAGACAGTCCTCGCTCGTTTCTCCTGTCGCGATACCGATGAGTTCTCCAACAGCACCTGGAATCGCTGATTGGATGGCACAGGCGCCAAATTCTTTTGCGTCACGAACGCCAATCCAAGGTTCAGGCGGTACGGGTGCGAGCCATCTCTTATCACCAACTGGCGGCTGAGCAAAAGGAATACCTAGAAAGACACTTAGGCCGTCGTGATCCAGCCCTTCGACGCGTCCACAACTGGTTTCAACTATCGCCACCCTATTGCTCCTTAAGCTACGACCAAACGCCCTCTGCGTAAGTACGTCTATCTATCATTTTGCCCACAAGGATTTGACGGCTGCAATTTATGGCGGAGCCCCACACCAATGTCGATCCCGCAGAACTCGAGAAATTCGAGTCTCTTGCACATCGATGGTGGGATAAGGATGGCGAATTCAAGCCGCTTCACGACATTAACGATGTACGTCTAAAGTTCATTACGGACCGTTCAGAGGTACATGAACGCGACGTCATCGAAGTCGGGTGCGGTGGCGGCATCCTTACAGAAAGCCTAGCGAGTTTAGGCGCGAGAGTCGTCGGTATCGATCCTGCACGAGGTCCGCTAACCGTCGCGAAGATACATGCGATCGAAGGGGGCTTGACCGAGTATCCCTCATACGAAATCGCGACGGCAGAAACTTACGTTGACGAACACGCCGAGTCGTTCCATGTCGTCGCCGCGCTAGAGATGCTTGAACATGTGCCCGATTACGGTATTACCGTAAAAGCGCTTGCAGATTTAGCTAAGCCCGGCGCGAACTTGTTTTTCTCAACCATAAATCGCCATCCGAAAGCCTATGCACTCATGATTGTTGCCGGTGAGTACGTACTAAACGTCTTACCACGCGGAACCCATGACTACGAGAAGTTCATTCGACCTTCTGAACTCGCACAAGCTTCACGGGACGCGGGACTTAACGTGAAGACTATTCAAGGATATCGCTATAACCCATTCACGCGTCGCTGCTCGCTCTGCGATGACCTCGACGTGAACTACCTGCTACACGCTGAGAAACCACTTGGGTAACTATCGACCTAATAGGCAGCTTCTATCTGGGCGGACGATCCTCGTGACCGGTGCGAGCGATGGCATTGGTCGAGTTGCTGCGATTACCTATGCAGAGCATGGGGCAAGTGTGCTTTTGCTCGGACGCGATCGCAAGAAACTAGAAAGCGTTAACGACGCGATCACTTCGACAACTGACACATCGCCACTAATCATCCCTTTTGATCTCACGAAACTACACACACAATCCGAGAGCGAGCTTACAGAGTCGATGCAGGACGCGATTGAACAGCTGGACGGCATTCTTCACAATGCTTCGCTACTAGGTCCCAAAGTGCCCGTCGCTCACTACCCTTCGAACGAGTGGGAAACCGTTATGCACGTTAACGTAACCGCGGCGTTCTTACTCACCAAAGCACTGCTCCCGGCACTAGAACAGTCGTCAGATGCATCGGTGATATTTACATCGTCAGGCGTCGGCCGAAGAGGTCGCGCTTATTGGGGTGCGTATGCCGTATCGAAGTTCGCGACCGAAGGCATGATGGAAGTGCTAGCTGACGAAGTGAGCGATACAAATGTCCGTGTAAATTCGCTCAATCCTGGTGGCACACGTACCTCGATGCGAGCAGCCGCCTATCCTGCGGAAGATCCGATGTCGCTTCCGACGCCACAAGAGCACATGCCGCTTTATCTGTATCTCATGGGACCTGATTCGAGAGGGATCAACGGACAGAAGTTCGATGCGCCGACTTGGCAAGGTCCTTCAAGCACCCACTAGTCCCTATACCAACGCGGAAGCGTTAGATTTGGGTACGGAATCAACACAGCACGGTTCGTATTACTTGGCTTAGAGTCGCCTCGCGATCGTGTTTGTATAGACAAGCCGAGCATCTCGCACACCGCGTTCACTTCATCCGAGTGAATCTCGACGACGCGTCCTGCCGGAACGAAATTCGGCGCGATAAACGGACCAAAGCGCACTCGCTTTAAACGCGAAACCATGATGCCTTGACTTTCAAAAAGTAGCCGAACTTCTCGATTCCGTCCTTCCATGAGGCACACGTGGTACCAATGATTGCTCCCGCGTCCGTCGTAATACTGAATATCGGTAAAACGACATGTGACCCCGTTAATCTCTACTCCTCTCATGAGTCTCTCTAGCGTCTCGTCATTCAATAATGAACGGACTCGCACGGCATATTCGCGATCTAGATTCGTACTCGGATGCATGAGTTTATTCGCCAGTTCGCCGTTATTCGTAAATAGCAAGAGTCCGGTTGTTCCTACGTCGAGACGTCCTACCGATATCCAACGACCCGACTTCAGTTTTGGTAACTGTGCGAAAACCGTTCGACGATCTGTAGCAGATTTACGGGTTACCTCAACCCCCGCTGCCTTGTTCATGAGGAGCATGCGGGGACCTGATTGGACATGGCGTGAAACCAGCTTGCCATCGAGTTCAACGCGCTGAGTCGGAGTTACCCTGTCTCCGAGCGTGGCCAGTTCACCATCTACTCTAATCCGACCGGCTGCGATCCATTTTTCGATCGTCCGTCGCGAACCTAGTCCAGCATCTGCGAGCGCTTTCTGCAGTTTGACCGTCGAGGACGTCGATTCGTGTGTCGTGCCGCCCATAGACAGTTGCAGTGTTCGTTTTATGACAACAAGATTAGCGCGTGCTAACTCTCGTTTGACACGATACGTGGAAGCTCCACATGCTCTTCCGTCACGCGCAACGACTCGCCATCAACCAACGGTGGCAAATCTCCAATCGAGCGCAGATTGAAGTAATCTAGAAACGCGCGCGTCGTGCCGTAAAGGATGGGTAGTCCAGGTACCTGTTTTCGACCCAATTCGCGAATCCATCCGCGTTCCTGCAATCGTCGAAGGATGTTGCCGCTGGTAGTCACCCCTCGAACTTCATCGATTTCACCGCGCGTGATAGGTTGCTGATATGCGATCATCGCAAGAGTTTCAAGCAATGCACGTGAGTATCTCGGCGGATTCCGGCGCCACAGCTTGTGAACCCACTCGCTGTGTACTTCGTCTACTTGAAGTCGAAATCCCGAAGCGACTTGAATCAACTCGATTCCACGTGCTTCGCAGTCCATTTCAAGCTCGTCCAATGCCGCGACAAGCAGTTCACGGAATGTACGTGGGTCGTCGTACTCGTGCTCAAAGACATTCATCAGCGCCGCCACGTTTAGCGGCTCATCCGCCGCGAAGAGCAACGTCTCCACGATTCTCTTGACTTCCGTCACGGTCATCTCAGCCAACGCTAGTCGCCTCTGTTAATCCCACGAAAATCGGCGCAAATGGTCGTTGCTGCGTTACTCGCACCAAGCTACTTCTCATGAGTTCGAGAATGGCTAAGAGCGAAGCGATGAGAGAGACTTTGCCTTCGCGCACATCGAACAGCTCGTCAAAGGGCACGGACGCTTCCGATTTTTCAAGTTTGCCGATGATGTCTGTCATGCGCTCTCTTACAGAAATCGTGGCACGCACAATACGGTGTCGCTGATAGAGCTTCGATCTCTCCATCACATCCGCAAACGCAACCATCAATTCTTTTATCTCAATCTCTGGTTGCACGTCAGGCGCATAGGACTGAGCGAGCGGCGCATGTACAACATGAACTTCGCGATCTACACGCGGTAAGGCGTCAAGACGTTCGGACGCATTCTTCAAACGTTCGTATTCTTGAAGGCGACGACGTAACTCAGCTTCCGGATTTGCTTCCTCTTCCTCGTCGCTTTCTAGCTGTGGAAGTAATGCACGTGATTTGATCACCATCAGTGTTGCGGCAATCACAAGGTATTCCCCAGCTAGCTGCAGTCGAAGCGTCGACATCAGCTCGATGTACTGCATGTATTGATCGGCGATGTCAGCAAGGCGTATCTCGAGGATATCGAGGTTTTGCTTTCGAATTAGATAGAGCAGGAGGTCCAAAGGACCTTCGAATGATTCAAGCATCACGATCATGGCATCGGGAGGTATATGCAGATCGCGAGGGAGCTCTTCTAAGCCTTTGTCGCCGACACGAGCTTGATACGGACTCTGATCCGTTCGTTCGAAGGACAGATCGCCCATCGATTGATTCGTTGCGTTGTCAGGCATTGGCAATACCTATAGCTGCTCTCACTTCAGTCATGGTTTCTTTCGCGATTACGCGTGCTTTCTCCGAACCTTCAACCAGAATCTGCTGAACTTTTTCTGGTGATTTCGCGTACTCTGCTGCTCTCTCTCGAAACGTTGTCTGCTCGTCGCTTATCGTGTCGATGAGGGGCTGCTTACATTCCCGACACCCGATCGACGCAGTACGACAGCCGTTCGCCGCCCACTCGCGCTGATCTTCGTCCAGGTAAATCTCGTGCCACGTAAACACCGGGCATTTCTTCGGATCACCAGGATCCTTGAGGCGTACTCGCGCCGGATCAGTCTGCATTCGGCTGATCTTTTTCTCGATAACGTCCGGTTCGTCGCGAAGCTGGACTGTGTTGCCGTACGACTTTGACATCTTTCGCCCATCAAGCCCAACGACGAGAGGCGTCTTCGTGGCAAGCGAACGTGGTTCAGGAAGAATCACTCTCCCAGTTCCGCGGAGGTAACCCTCAAGAATCTCAGACTCGCGGCGTGACAGCGACGGACTTGATGACACCAGCGCTAATCCGTCATCCAAAGACGCCTGACGACCGCCTTCGCGGTAGCCTCGATGGTGTTCTAGAAAATCACGCTTGAAAGGCTCTCCTTGATCCTCAAGGAGACTCATCACGCTAGCATCAAAATCACTGCTGCGTCCATAAATCTCATTGAAACGACGTGCGATCTCACGACTCATCTCGACATGCGCGTCTTGATCCATACCGACAGGAACTCGCTCCGCACGGTACATCAGAATGTCGGCCGCTTGGAGTACCGGGTATCCGAGAAAACCATACGTCGCCAAATCCTTATCCTGCAATGAATTGATGATGTCCTTGTAGGTAGGTACGCGCTCGACCCATGGCAGCGGCGTGATCATGGATAAAAATAAATGAAGTTCCGCATGCTCCGGCACTTTGCTTTGCATGAAGATCGTGCACTGGTCGGGCGACAGCCCTGCACCCAGCCAATCAACAACCATCTCCTGTGAGAATTCCTCGATGGTGTGCGTTTCGTCGTAGGCGGTCGTGAGCGCGTGCCAGTCGGCAACAAAGAAATAGCAGTCGTATTGAGACTGTAGGTCTACCCAGTTTTTTAGTGCGCCGTGATAGTTTCCCAAATGCATGTACCCGGTGGGTCGCATTCCCGATAGGACTCTATCTGGGCGTTTGGCTTGGTTTGCTTCTTCCATGAATTAAGGCTGCGTTAGGTTTACGGGAACTCGCCGAAGCCTCGTCAAGCCGTATTGTTAGCTTGGGTTAGTGGCGAATTGTATGGCAATTCGCCACAGACTTCAGTACGAGTTAAGGTCGGTTATGCGTCAGTCCGACGCCAATCGATCTCTTCAATACCGTGACCGCGCAAGTAGCTATTCGCACTGCTGAAATGACGGCACCCAAAGAACCCGTTTCGCGCAGAAAATGGCGAAGGATGAGCAGCTGTTAGGACGCAATGCCGTTCGCGTGAAACACGCTCGCCTTTCGCTTTCGCGTAGTTGCCCCAAAGAAGAAATACAACATGCTCGCAGCGTTCATTGACGATTTCGACGATGCGGTCGGTAAACCTCTCCCATCCTTGGTTCTGATGCGAGCCGCTCGCACCCTCAAGCACCGTTAAGGTGGCGTTGAGCAACAGCACACCTTGTGCGGCCCAACCCAAAAGACTGCCGTTTGATGGCTGGAATGGCGCATCCGAGTCGGAGTTCTCCCGTAGATCATCAGCCACTTCCTGGAAGATGTTCATCAACGAAGGCGGCTGCTTCACACCGGGTGGGACACTAAAACACAAGCCGTGAGCCTGACCTTGAAAGATGTACGGATCCTGTCCGATGATCACCACTTTGACGTCAGGTAACGGACAGCTATCAAGCGCATTGAAAATTAGTTTCGACGGCGGAAAGATGCGTTTCCCTGCGCTTCGCTCAGCTAGCAGGAATTCGCGTAGCTGATCCATGTACTCGGACTCGAATTCACTCCGCAGCGCATCTTTCCATGAGTCATGCAAGACAACTCGGTCGACGGCGCTCACAGTCCCTACGCTCGATCTCGCAACTGCGGAAATAACAGGACATCACGAATTGAATGTTTGTCCGTCAGCAACATCACCAGGCGATCGATCCCGACACCTTCTCCCGCCGTTGGCGGCATACCGTATTCAAGCGCCGTTAGGAAGTCCTCGTCGACACTCATCGCTTCTTCGTCGCCAGCGCTCTTTAGTGACGCTTGGTGTTCAAATCGCGCGCGTTGATCGTCCGGATCGTTAAGTTCGGAGAATCCGTTCGCGATCTCCCGACCGGCAATGAAATACTCGAAGCGATCAGTGAAATCTGGGTCCGCTTTATTCCTCATCGCTAATGGAGAGATCGAAGCGGGGTATTGTGTTACGAACGTCGGAGTGCTGAGCTTGTCTTCTACGCGTGCTTCAAACAACTCGTTCAAAATCGCACCGGCATCCATGCTATTCGCGACGTGCACATCAAGCTGATCCGCAAGGCTACGTACGTGATTTTCATCGCGAAGAGCATCAGCGTCTTCATCGAGCTCACCAGCGACTGCGTCTAGCATGGTGATCCGACGCGCTGGCTGTTGAAAATCCAACTCAAGATCACCGAATGTCACGCGTTCCTTACCAATCGCATCTTTTACAACACGACGCATCAACTCATCGGTGAGGTCCATCATGTCCTCGAAGGTTGAGTAACTCTCGTAGAACTCGAGCATCGTGAATTCCGGACTATGACGGGTCGAGAGTCCTTCATTCCGGAAGTTGCGATTGATTTCGAAAACGCGTTCTACACCCCCGACCACGAGCCGCTTGAGATACAGTTCTGGCGCGATTCGGAGATAGAGATCCCGCGAAAGTGCGTTGTGGTGCGTCGTAAATGGCTTAGCGCTTGCGCCACCTGAAAGCGGATGGAGCATCGGCGTTTCGACTTCCCAGTAATCCCGTTCGTGGAAAAACTCACGTATCGACGAGAGCACCTTGCTGCGGATTTCAAATACGCGCCTCGAGTCGTGGTCGACGATTAGGTCGACATATCGTCGCCGATACTTAAATTCTTGATCCGCGATACCGTGATATTTTTCCGGCATCGGCTGAAGCGCTTTAACGAGTAGACGAAGTTTCTGAGCCTCGACCGTCAGTTCTCCGCGATTGGTCTTCATGACCACGCCTTTCACGGCGACAATGTCACCGACGTCCATTAGGTGTTTAAAGTCGTCGTAGGTTTTCTCACCTACTCCGTCTGACCGAACATAGATTTGTATGCGATGCCCCGTGTCGTATAGCGTCGCAAAACTCGCCTTACCCATGTCCCTTCGTAACACGATGCGTCCAGCAATCTCTACCTCAATCGCGCGCTCTAAGAGTTCCTGTTTGGTGAACTCGCCGTTTTCCTCGTGAAGGGCGTCCGCGTGATGGGTTGGCTTGAAGTTATTCGGATAGTTAAATCCTGCCTCACGCAAGCTCGCCAGCTTGTGACGTCGAACTTCAAATTCGTTTCGTTCTTCGCTCAAACGTCAGCCTTCAGGTTCGCCGTCATAAATTCATCCAGATCGCCATTCAAGACACGTGTTGGATCAGAGATTTCGGTATTTGTCCGCAAGTCCTTCACACGCGATTGGTCGAGCACGTAGGATCTGATCTGACTACCGAAGCCGATATTCGCTTTGGCGGATTCAAGTTCCTGCTTAGCCGCATCACGTTCCTGAATAGCCAAATCGTACAGTCTAGCTCGCAATTGTTTCCACGCCTGCTCGCGATTTTGATGTTGCGATCGTTCCGACTGGCACTGAACCACCGTGTTGGTGGGAACATGCGTTAGCCTGATCGCTGAGTCAGTGGTATTCACGTGTTGACCACCTGCCCCGCTTGCCCGATAGGTGTCGGTTCGCACATCGGACGGATCAATCTCGATTTCGATCGTATCGTCGACTTCCGCATACACGTATACGGAGGCGAACGATGTATGTCGGCGATGCCCTGAATCGAAAGGCGAATTCCTGACCAAACGGTGCACGCCAGTTTCGGTACGGAGCCACCCAAATGCGAAATCTCCTTCGACATACAACGTGGCACTTCGGATACCCGCAATGTCACCCGGGCTAGCTTCACGTACTTGGGAGCTGAACTGTCGCTTCTCGCACCACTTGATGTACATTCGAAGTAGCATGTTCGCCCAGTCCTGAGCTTCCGTACCACCTTCACCGAACTGAATATCAATAAACGCATTGCTCGCGTCCGTTTCGCCATCGAACATGCGCTGAAACTCAAGCTCGCCAAGTTTCTGATCTGTCGCATCGAAATCCTCGGCTAGTTCGTCTAACGCCTCTTGATCTGATTCCTCAGCGGCGAGTTCGAGGTATTCCGATGCGTCGCTCAATGCCTGACGGAGTTCGAGCACATTACCAACCGTCTTGTCTAGACGCGACCGTTCTTGAGAAAGTTCCTTTATTTTCTCTTGATTCTCCCACGTCTCGGGGAGCGAGAGCTCGCGGTCTACCTCCTCCAGTCGTTCGCTCTTGGCATCGACGTCAAAGAGAGTCCTTTAGTAGTGCAAAGCGGGACTCAAACGATTTAAGCTGCTCGCGCAACGAAGTGATTTCGGCCATGATGCAAGGACTCTATAACAAAAATGCCGCGGTTGCTTACGCATTAAACCGGGCAATCAATCGACGACCTCAATTTTAGAGGCGATTAATTGCAGTGTGATTTCTCCAGCGTACGTATTGCGATTCAATTGATAAACCATTGTGATTTGATCGGCCTCAACAACCGGGTGTGAAAACGCGATGGCTTCAAAGTGTCGAGACCCATTCCTCAGGATGAACTTTTGGTGTTCTCGATTCCTACCAACGCGGGTCGTCGAAACCACATCAAACGTACCATGGAACGTTGGCGGTGTGAATGCTTGACCCCACGGTTCCAGTCCGTCGATCTCATCGACCAATGCCAAGTTAACTTCATCACCATTCAATTCACCATCTGTATAGATCGTTGGATTGAATGCATCCTCGGCAGCCAACGTCCGAACTGCATCATCGAATACGTTGGAGAAGCGCTCAAACTGTTGTTTGTAGATGGTGAGTCCAGCCGCGCCGGCATGCCCGCCAAACTGAAGCATCAGTTTCGGAAACCTAGCATCGACGAATGCCAATACGTCGCGAATATGTACGCCATCGATACTGCGCGCTGATCCTTTTAACTTTTGCGCATCCGAATCTTCAGCGTCCGCAAACACGATGGCAGGAGCGCCGGTACGATCGACTAAGCGGCTTGCGACTAGTCCAACGACGCCTTCATGGAAATCTCGGTGGTATACGCAGCAGCTTTTCGTTTCGTCCGTCCCAACCAAGTTGACCAACTGATTCGCAGTCTCATTCATATCGGTCTGAATCGCACGGCGGCGAATGTTCATCTCTTGCAGCATCATCGCTAACTCGAGAGCCTCGTCGGGGTCTTCTGCTACGAGGAGCCTGATGCCGACGGAGATATCGTCTAGGCGGCCAGCCGCGTTGATGCGTGGTCCAATGCGAAAACCGAGCTCGCGAGTCGTAAGTGTTTCAATCGGAGTTCGGCTGACTTCACAAATTGCTCTAAATCCGGGACGCATCTGACCGTTCCGCATGCGTCGCAGACCCTCACTCACCAATCGCCGATTGTTCAAGTCGAGGGGCACCATGTCGACCACGGTACCCACGGCTACCAGATCCAACCATTGGCGCATGTCTGGCGCTTCGATAGCATGTTCTTCGAAGTAACCGCGCTCAGCTAACTCACGCCGTACCGCAGCGAGCAAATAAAAGGCTACCCCCACCCCACAAGGTTCGCTCTCAAACGCTGAATTCGGTAAGTTGGGATTTACGATACTGTGCGCTGGCGGTAGGCGATCCTGTTCCGTCGGCGCGAGATGGTGGTCAGTCACGATCACGTCAATGTCGTGCGATCCTGCTAGTTCGATCCCTTCGGTCGACGATACCCCGTTGTCTACCGTGATGAGTAAATCAGGGTTATCGGGAATTAACGTCTCGACAAATCGTGTCGTCAAGCCATAGCCGAAGCTAAAGCGGTTCGGCACACGAAAATCTGCTGCATCGTACGCAATCTCGCGGAAAAAGAGTATGAACAACGAACTCGCCGTCGCGCCATCAGCATCGTAGTCACCGCAGACGAATATGCGTTCGTGCTTCTCAATCGCGTCAACGATACGATTGGCGGCTCGTTCGATATCGGGAATACTGTCGGGTTGATCGAGCTGACTGACACGATAGTCGATTTCGGATTCGTCATGAATACCTCGAGCGCTGAGGATTCGCGCCATCGGCGCGGAAACGTGCAGCGCTTCTTGCAGAATCTCTGGATCAACACCCCCGACCCGGGTCTTAATCTCGAGCGACGTCACGTATGCAAAGTCCGCGCTACGCTAAATCCACGACGCGGATTTTTTTGATGGGCGAAGCGATGTCTTCGAGGGATTCAAGCTCCCGAAGTGATTGATCTAGTTCGTGTTCAGCGACCTCGTTGGTAAGAATGACGACGGGGATAACTGCCCTGTCGTCCGAGCGAACGACTTCCTCCTGCTTCTGAACCATCGACGCTATCGATATGCCATGACTTGCTAACGTTTCACCGATTGAAGCGATAACGCCTGCACGGTCAGCTGCAGCGATACTCAAAAAGAACGCGCTCGAAACTTCGCCAATAGGGCGTGCCTTGAGCGCACCACCACCAATACCGGGCTGTCGGTATAGACCTGATGCGATGTTGGTGAGATCAGCGATCACGGAGGTCGCAGTAGCGTCACCGCCTGCCCCAGGTCCCGTAAAACGCAGTACGCCTGTATTGGTCGTTCCGACCTGAACCGCATTCTCAACGTCATTCACTTTCGCTAATAGATTGTCTTTCGGAACAAGCGCAGGATGTACGCGCATTTCGATCACATCCTCGTCTTGTCGTCCGATCGCTAAGTGCTTTATTGAGTACCCGAATTCGTCCGCATGGCGAATGTCGGCTAAGGTGATGTCCTGGATACCTTCGCAATACACCTCATCGATCTCAATCGGCACATCGAATGCGAGAGCTACCAGAATGGCAAGTTTTTGAGCTGCGTCCATCCCACCGACATCAAATGTGGGATCCGCTTCAGCGTAGCCTAGGTCTTGCGCCTTGCGCAAGGCGTCCTCAAATGCCACACCTTCCTCAGACATCGCAGTCAGAATGTAATTGCACGTCCCATTGATGATGCCTGTAACCCAGTTAATATCGTTGGCGGGGAATCGGGTCTTAAGCGCCGCAATGATCGGGATGCCACCGGCAACCGCCGCTTCGAACGCCAATGGCACATTACGCGCGCACGCGATTTCTAGCAACTCATTCCCGTGCGTGGCCAATACCGCTTTGTTCGCCGTGATAACGCCACGGCCGCGTTCAAGACAAGCCTTGATTAGGTCGTACGCGGCGTCCGTACCTCCGATCAACTCGATGACGACGTTTAGGTCGTCGTCGGTGACAAGATCATCTAGATTCGTACTGAAAGCAATCTCGCCTAACTCTACCTCGTCTCGTAGTCTTCGACTTGCGAGACGTGCAACACACAGTGTTTTTGCCGTAATATCGTTTAGTTGGTCAGCGTTCTTTTTCGCAAGCTCCAATAACGCTTGTGCGACAACACCTAGTCCAGCGATTCCTACGTTAATTGACAAACTTCAGGCACGTTAATAAAAACTCCGAAGCGGCTAACAAGCCGCATATTAAGACCGAATTGTAGCTTGGATTTGAATTTGCTAAGCCGACACCCGTAGCATCTTTAAGAACTGCATCATCGCCACTGGTCAATGAAGATCACTACCAATCAATCCATGACAAAGCCGCACGCATAGCCCCGTTTATCATTCACTGCGAATCAGGACTAACGAGCTCTCCTTGTAAATCCTCAAGGAGCATCGCTCTGGAAGTACAAGAACTGGTTCATTTTGGGAAGGTAGAGGTGTGCTGTAGATGGCGGAGCGAACGGCTAAACTGTCGGTAGACGGAAACGAAATCGATCTACCGGTGCTTTCGCCGTCGGAAGGCTACGATGCCATCGATATCGGCGTACTCATTAAAGAGGGGTACGTCACATACGATCCCGGCTTTATGTCAACCGCTTCATGCGAGTCGACGATTACCTACATCGACGGCGACGAAGGCATCCTTCTTCATCGCGGTTATCCCATCGAGCAGCTTGCAGAACAATCCAACTACCTGGAACTGACTTATCTTCTGCTGTATGGCAAGCTGCCCGATCAGACAGAGTTTGAGGAATACAAATCAAGGATTCGGCAAGAGACCTTCGTTGATGAGCGCCTTGTCGCGTTGTGCTCAAGCCTCCCGCGTGACGCTCACCCAATGGGGGTGGTGTGCTCATTGGTGGGTGCGATGTCAGCGATCTATCACAATGAGGTCGACATCACCGACGCAGTGTGTCGTGATCAAGTATCTATTCGACTCATTGCGCAAATACCAATTTGCGCCGCTATCGCGTACAGGCATTCCATCGGGAAACCGATGCTACCGGCGAACCCTGACCTGGACTACGCCGAGCACTTCTTGCATCTCATGTTCTCCGAGGCAGAGGACTCACCGGTAAATCCCGTTCTTGCGAAAGCCATGGATCGCATTTTTCTACTGCACGCTGACCATGAACAGAACGCGTCCACTTCAACCGTACGCTTGGCTGGCTCGACAGACGCTAATCCCTACGCGAGTATCGCGGCTGGCATAGCTGCGCTTTGGGGTCCATCTCATGGCGGTGCAAATGAAGCCGTGTTAGCGATGTTGAACGACATCGGTTCGCTCGACAAGATCGGTGGCTACGTCGCGAAAGCCAAAAATCCTGATGACCCATTCCGCATCATGGGCTTCGGGCATCGCGTCTATAAAAATTACGATCCACGCGCGACGGTCATGCAGCAGACCTGTGACGAGGTGTTGAACGAATTAGGTATCGAGAGCGATCCAATTCTTCAAATGGCTCGTGCGCTTGAAAAAATCGCGCTTGAAGACGAATACTTTGTCGAACGAAGACTCTATCCTAACGTCGATTTCTACTCGGGGATCATCCTCAAAGCGATGGGAATTCCTGTTGAACTCTTCACTGTTATTTTCGTGACAGGCCGTACTTCCGGATGGATCGCGCAATGGTGCGAGCTCGTTAGTGAGGCTTACAAGATTGGGCGCCCGCGACAGATGTATACAGGTAGCTGCAATCGTGACTACGTGCCGATTGAGGCGCGTTAGGTAGATTCTCTCCCGACCATGCGAACGGACGGGGATTGTCAGTGAAATCCGTTTTCTACTGCCTTAGCGGTCCTGCAGGACACCCAGCAAACGAAATCGTCGACGCGATTGCAGTCAGTGCGGTGTTTGATCAACCGGTCGCCGTTGCCTTCATCGGTGACGGTGTTTGGCAGTTGTTTGACCAGACGGACGCAGAGAAAGGCAAGAACACCACTAAATTTCTGTCCGCATTGCCGACGTTCGACATCTCGGAATTTATGGTGGAACGCGAGAGTCTGCAACGTCAAAACCTCGTCGAACGATTTAATGAGATTCGAGCGTCCGATGAGACGTCGTTTCTAAATCACGTTGAGATTACGGATATAGAAGCGATCCGATCTCGTATGCGCGATTTCGACATGGTCGTGACCGACTAATGCTCCATCTCGTTCAATCCCGTCCAGGACTCGCAAAGTGCAAGTCGGTCGTTCAACACGGTGATGATGTCGTGTTTATAGGTGACGGAGTTGTATGCGCTGAACCGATTGCTGATTGTCGCGTGTTTATTCAAGCAGACGACGCGAAACGTTGCGGCGTAAGTGTTGGAGAAATTGGAAAACTGTGTAGCATGAAGGAACTCGTCGAGCTCGTTGCACAGCATGATCAATCAGCTTCATGGCGCTAGTACGCACTACTGCTGCAACCATGAGTGCGTTTTCTGAAAAAGGAGTCAGAGATGGTAGATGAAGTAACCTCATTTGAGGGTGGTTGCCGATGCGGACAGATTCGCTATACGTGCTCAAGTACACCCACATTCACCGCACATTGCCACTGTCGCGATTGCCAGTACGCCGCAGGCGGAGGGTTTTCAACCATCGTCGTCGTAGCTGCGTCTGGCGTTGAGATGACTGGCGACCTCGGCGGTTTTACCGTGACTGCGGACAGCGGAAACGAATTGACGCGCAAATTTTGTTCGAATTGTGGCACCCCGATCATGACCGAGATGCACTCGAACCCACAATTCTTGGTGTTGAAAGCTGGAACGCTCGACGATCCTTCCTGGCTTAAACCCTCCGTTCATATCTGGACATCGAGCGGGCAACCATGGTCCGAGGAATTGGGCGACCTGCCAAGATTTGAAAAGAGTCCTGGCTAGCTGAACGGCTTGATTCGCAGGAATCATCATTGCGAAAGCGATAACTGAATCAAACCGAACTCACCCTCTGGCGAGCTCATGAAGGAACGAGTACTCTGTTTCGGCTTCAACACCGAATTCCAGAAAAAACTCATCGATGCATGGACAGTCGACCTTGACGCCAAGACCGTCGACCTCGTCCTCCTTTCAAGAAAGGCCTGTCCAAACGTAGAACGACACGCTGAAACCGCACTAGAGTCGGCGCGACGTGTACCAGCTGGCGCCATCGGTGAGCGCCTTAAGTTACGTTTTCTGCAACTGCAATACAACTGGATTTACCGGAAACTTGAAGAGTCGCGCCCCGACCGGGTGTTGATCTACAACGGACTTAATGGAGTGAACTATCTCGTGAGCGCCGCGTGTAAGGAGCTCGACCTACCCCAACTGTACTTTGAACGGGCACCGTTGCAAGATCGGGTACAAATTGATGCACGCGGCGTGAATTTCCAGTCGAGCGTTCCGACCGATATTCAGTTCTATCGCAGTCTCAAGGAGGACGAATTCGCTGACTACCGAGGCGCGGATTACGTCAACGAGCACCTCCTGAACAACGAAAGCTCCTTGTCTGGAAACCAGGATGGCAACAACGAGTTACGCTCGAAGTCCTATGTGTTTTGTCCACTTCAAGTACCGAGAGACACCCAGGTGACCGTTTTCGGTGGCTGGATCAACGGCATCCCACACTTGTTGGATAGTTTGGACGAAGCCTCACGCCAGTTACCTTCAGATATTCACGTGCGTATCAAGGAACATCCAAGCAGTCCAATCTCATTTGCGCAACGCATTGAGTCGTACGACAACCCGAAGCTCGTACTCGACAATGAGCATGACGTCTATGACCAAGTGGCTCATTCACAAGGCGTCATCACGATTAATTCTTCGGTCGGACTCGAGGCATTCTTGTTCGAAAAGCCCGTTATCACGATTGGTAAAGCGCTCTATTCTTTCGGCGAAATGACGACACGAGCAACAGATTTGGATTCGTTGTGTGATGCAATGACCGACTTTCCAAATCTCAGTTGGTCGCGATTGGAAAGAGACCGGTTCGTCAAATTTCTATTCTTCTGGTTTCCGCCTATGCAACAGGTTTTAAATAAGGAGTACACACCGCACGATATTCTCCTTCGTAATCAGAAGTTCCAGTCGCTACTCGAAGGCGCGAATTAGCCACAACGCATCTACTTCCAACGAATCTAACGCAAAGTACGCACACCTACTCGATCGAAGAAGCGTTTTACATTACGATCCTTTTTCGTCGACTTGACGCAATCTTTCGATAAGACTCGATGTGTCCCATCGACTACCGCCTAACGCCTGTACTTCTGCGTAGAACTGATCGACCAAAGCGGTCATCGGCAGTCGTGCGCCGACCTCGCGAGCGATATCTAGTGCGATTGCAAGGTCTTTCCTCATCCAATTTACGGCGAAACCATAGTCGAACTTTCGTGCAGCCATGGTCTCCGCCCGATTCACCATCTGCCAGGATCCGGCCGCGCCATTCTTGATGATTTCAACAACCTCGTTAATATCAAGGCCAGACTTCTCGGCGAGATGGAATCCTTCCGCTAATCCTTGAACAACGCCCGCTATGCAGATCTGATTGACCATCTTGGTCAATTGACCGGCGCCTGCGCCGCCCATGAGTTTGACTGATTTCGCGTAGCAATCGATCACCGGTTCAGTTCGGTCGAATACAGCTTGCTCACCACCGACCATGATGGTCAACTCCCCGTTGTCTGCCCCAGCTTGACCCCCGCTAAGGGGGGCGTCCAAGAAATGAGCGCCAGCGTCCTGACTAGCTTGGGCTAACTCACGTGCAAGATTAGGTGAGTCAGTCGTGTGGTCGACGAACACGGCATCCTGTTGAATCGAAGCGAGGATACCCGAGTCACCATACGTGACACTACGCACATCGTCGTCATTGCCGACACACGTGAACACGAACTCTGCGCCATCGGTAGCTTCCGCGGGTGTGGCTTTTGCTGTTCCGCTGTGCGCTGAAAGCCATTCGTCGGCTCGACTTGTTGTGCGGTTGTAAACAGCGACATCGTGACCGGCAGCGGCTAGATGACCTGCCATCGGGAACCCCATGACTCCCAAACCGACAAATGCAACGCGATGTCCCACCTTTTCACTCCAATATTGATAAATACAGCCAACGTGTACAACCCGACGTCTATGTCAGAGAACCGTCGGCGCGCCGAAATATTTAGGCGCTTATGTACTTCTGTGTGGTTTTCACACTGCTTACACGGTTCCGTGTCGATCAAGACCCACGTCTTGATTCTATTTTTCAGTTGCCGACACTGCGGGAAAAGCGCCACCCGCATCAAAGAGCGCAAGCCCCTTGAGCAACACATTCTTCGACGCGTTCACGTCGCGGTCGTCACCATACCCGCAATGGGCGCAGTGATACCAACGATCATTCAGCGTCAACGGCTTGACCGGTAAACCACCACAACGAGAACATCGTTGTGTGGTGTGTTTAGGGTCGACGCGCACCAACTGACCACCGGCGCTTGCAGCCTTGTAGTCGAGTTGCATGATGAACATCCCCCAATTCTGGTCGAGGATCGAGCGATTCAATCCGGTCTTCTGCTTGACCCGGCGTCCTGGGCAATCGGCGGTACCGGCCGCCGATGCGGTCATCGCCTCGATGTCGAGATCTTCCACCGCAATCCATTTGCCGTGAAGTTTGACGATCTCGCTGGTGAGACGATGCAGGGCATTGTGACGCTGCACACGCGCCCGATAACACGCCCGCGCAAGCGCCTGCCGTCGTTTCGCACGACCCTTCGACCCCCGCTTGCAGCGACTCAAGGCACGTTGCTTGCGGCGGATCTCGGCACGGTCCGGGGTATGGCGTGGAATCACCATACCATCGGACAACGCCGCGTTTACGCGTACCCCGACATCGATGCCGATGGCACGGTTCAACCCGATGCGTGGTCTCTCAATATCGCACACCAACTGGATGAAAACCCCGGTCGGTCGTTGTACTACCCGGAGGAGTTTCACTTGTTCTCGATCATGGCATCGATCGTCCTTTCGCCATCGAAGCCGTCCAATCCCCTTGATCTTCACCGACCCGTACTTGACGTTAAAGACAGGTTTCTTATAGAGCGTCTCAAACGACATCACGCCGCGCTTCGCTGACTTGAAACGCGGAAAACCGCGACCTTCCCGGAAAAACCGTTTGAACGCCCGGTCGACCCGGACCAACGCCGAATCCTGACACCACCGGTCAAACTTGCCAAACCATTCATCGGTATGGCGAATCGTCGTCAATGAGCCTCGTTGGTCGAAGAGACTGATGCTGTCACCGGTTTTCTGGTAGCAGTCGATGCGTTCCTGCAGGGCACCGTTGTAGAGCAGCCGTTGCTGCGTAAGGAACTCGGCGAGGTTCCGATGCGTGTAGGCGTTCAGCTTCGCCTTATAGGTATACGTAATCACAGTGGGAGTTTAAGCTGGAAACCGCGACTGCGCAAAAGAAATCGTCTGGTCGACTCATCGGCAGTTGTGCCTGATCACCTCGCTAAATCAATAAGATAGGCGGGAGCCACGTACCCGCTAACCGAAAACCACAAGTAACTACTTATGAGCCAATATTTAACATAGCGCAAATGTCAAAAACGAGCTACCCATGAGCGGCGACCACGCTGCCGAGAATCGTCAGTCCATCCCCTCTATCGATCGTCTACTAGGTGCGCCATTCCTTGAGGACATCATCGCATCTTGGGGACGCGAGTCGGTTCGCGCAGCGATTCGCACCATTCAAGATCGGATTCGTGAAAGTGAAACTACCGTTGAGATCGAAGATCTTGAAGCGTATTACCGAGGAGAAATCGAGCGCTGGTTATCAACCGAGCGAATTCGAGGGTATCAGGCGGTCTTCAACGTGACTGGCACGGTTCTTCACACAAATCTCGGAAGAGCGCGCATCGACGAAAGTATGTTCGAGCAAGTTAAACCTCTTGTAACGCAACCTGCAACTATTGAGTTCGACCTTACTACAGGCAGGCGCGGGCAACGGGAAGATGCAGTATGCGAGCGTCTATGCCGACTTGTCGATGCCGACGCGGCAGCGATTGTGAATAACAACGCCGCCGCAGTACTGATCGTGCTCCATACTCTCGCATGTGATCGCAATGTTGTTGTTTCTCGTGGCGAGCTGATTGAAATCGGCGGTAGTTTTCGCTTACCGGAAATCATGGAAGCTGCTGGTTGCCAGCTTGTCGAAGTCGGTACTACCAACCGAACACACCTTAGCGACTACGAGCGTGCACTAGCAAAGAAACCAGCGATGTTGCTGAAAGTGCACCCGAGCAACTATCGAATTCAGGGTTTTACGAAAGAAGTGAGCACGAAAGCACTAAGCGAGTTGTCGAACGAGCACAACATACCGTGTGTGATCGACTTAGGCAGCGGGGCATTGGTAGATACGCAACAGTTCGGTTTGCCTCGAGAACCCTTGCCCGGTGATGTGCTAACGGATGGTGCGGATTTGGTCACATTTTCTGGCGACAAGCTCCTCGGCGGTCCGCAAGCGGGGTTGATCGTCGGTTCACGCGAATTGATCGATCAAATCAATGCGAATCCGATGAAACGTGCACTTCGAACTTCTAAATTGACGCTCGCATTGCTTGATGAAACGCTCAAAGCTTACGAAGACGTCGAAAACATTCGCGATCACGTGCCGACATTGCGCGCCTTGTCGATGTCGCAAAAAGAACTCCACGCTCGTGCTAAACGGATTCACGCACGGTTCGCTGAAGTTTTGCCAGAGGAATTCACCATTGATATCGAAGAAACTGAAGCAGAAGTGGGAAGCGGCGCGATGCCTGGTCATTCGATTCCGTCTGTAGCAATATCAGTTCGAGGTAGTACCAATACGACGACTCAGACGCTCTTTGCAACACTGCGAGGGTTAGAGACGCCCGTCATTGGTCGAATGTACAAGGGCGCGATTCATCTTGATGTGCGGGGCGCCGAACCTCTTGAAGAGTTTATTTCCAATCTAGATACGTTATCGTGATCATCACGCTTGCCGGTCATGTCGATCACGGCAAGACTGCGATCGTTCAAGCGCTTACAGGAATCAACACGGATCGGTTAAAAGAAGAACAAGCGCGTGGATTGACGATTGATCTCGGTTTTGCCTATACGACGATCGAGTCACAACGCATTGGATTTGTAGACGTACCGGGCCATCATCGTTTTATTCACAACATGATCGCTGGTGTAGCGAGTCAGCAACATGCGCTGCTAATCATCGCCGCGGATGATGGCATCATGCCACAGACGATCGAGCATGTTCAAATCCTGCAGCTACTCGGACTACGAACGGGCACCATTGTTCTCAACAAAGTTGATCTCGTTTCAGACGATCGTGTACGTGAATGCCATGCTGCGATCGACGAATTCAAGCGCGACCAGTTCCTCAGCGACGCAAAGGTGTTCGACGTTGCGGCACCGTCAGCTCAAGGCATCGACGCATTGCGTGAACACCTAGTTGAAACCGCAAGACAATTCGATTCGACAGAGAGCGACCGGCCATTTCGACTCGCGATCGATCGTTCCTTCAATTTACGGGGTGTAGGTACCGTCGTCACGGGTACGGTGACTTCCGGAACCGTCAAGATTGGTGATGAAGTTCATCTGACCACGACGAGCGATCGAGTCCGTATTCGCAACTTGAACGTACAGGGGCTCAATGCAGACAGCGCTTACATCGGTGATCGTTGCAGTCTCAACATCGCCGGTTCTGACGTAAATCAAGCTCAACGCGGCGATTGGCTGCTTTCCCCAATTCACGATTTTCCGATCAGGCGGGTATTTATCGACCTATCGATTCTCGATGACTTTCCGCGACCAGTGAAACATTGGTCTTCCGTGCATGTTTATCACTTGACCGATCACACAGAAGCGCGTCTTGCGTTACTCGAAGGCAACGTTGCCGAACCCGGCGTCACAACGCTCGCCGAGCTGCACTGCGAAGAAGACATGCATTTCAAGGCCGGGGATCGCGTGATCCTGCGAGATCGTGATCTTTCGCGAACGCTCGGGGGCGCAACCGTGGTTGCGTACCCCCAAGATACGAACGTCAGAAGCCGATCTGACGCACGTCTTTCGTTCTTGGGATCACTTCGAGAGGCGATTCATGAGCATGACCATGCAGGGTCTCTGAAAACCTATGCATCTACCGGGCTGGTGAATGTCGATGAATTCACGCGTTTCGTGCTATGTGATCGAGACGAGGTGAGCAGGATTCTCGACAGCCATGTCGTCGAGTATGCCGCAGACCTAGCTTTCGGAGCAACGCTCTTTGATGACATATCGAAGAGTGTTTTGAAGACGCTCGCGGAATTTCATGACTCCCACCCCACGCAAGAGGGCGTGACCGTGACGCAGCTTGAGCAGCTACTTTCAACTAACGTAGCGACTCTCCAGTTTGTTCTCGATCGCTTAGTTGAGCGGAATGCACTGCGTCACGTTGCCGGTCAGTACGCGATGATCGAACATGAGGCACAAGGTCCGTCGTACGACACGTCATTGTTCGACAAGGTACGACCGATGTTTGATGCTGAACAACCCGTTTCACTTGGGGACGTGGCAAAGCGACTCCGTATGCCATTCAACGACATCGAAAAAGCGTTGCGGCCTATGGTCGCCGCAAATGCACTCGTGCAGGTGAACAAGAATCGTTATCTCACGCCGAAACGAATTGATGAATTACAGCGCGTTGCTTCGGAACTTGCCTCAAACAAGCCATTCACAGTACGAGAGTTTCGTGACGCAAGTGGTCTCGGTCGGAACACGGTCATAGATGTACTCGAGTATTTTGATAGACGACGCATTACACAGAGGCATGGAGATGTACGTACGCTACTTAAGCGACTCGACTCAGACAATGCATGAGACATGACGATTAGCTCGAAGACTTCTAGGTCGATCCGATATAGATATTTTCAGTTTGCCATCGATTAGTTTTCACCTTATATGCCTTTGACGGAGCGGTTCGAGCCTCGGATATGCGCACGTTTTGTGGGACAGTCAAGTTGCGGAATGAGTATAGGAGTACGCACACGACTGAATCTCGAAAGAACGGTGGCCTGAGGCATCGTTACAGTGACGTTTTTAAACGTGAAGCGGTGAGTCTGTTGATGAACACGCAGGCATCCGCGGCAGACGCCAGCAATGAACCAGGGATTAGTGTTGCGACGCTACACCTTTGAATGATCTCCCGTCGAGTTTCTAAGATCCTGCGAAATAGTGCATCGGGTTCGCTCGGTTGATTCAAAGTATCTTGATGAACACCACCGTTTGATCATCTTTATATTGCACCTCGACCGTAGTCTTGTTCTCCTTCCATTTGGTCGCTAAGATAACAATCGCAGTCCCTAGTATCCCTCCAAATGCAATAAGCGCAACGATGATTGCTGGGTCCAAGACCGAATTTCCCATGTTCCTGTGATTACGGAAGTGATTCTATAGCTACGTACACTAGCTAAAGGCAGTCTCTAAGCTCTAAGTACCGCACCGGTTTCAGGAGGTCGGACAGCACATCCTCTTAAGCGGCCACTAAGTTCGATCGTTACTTCCTGACAATATAGAACCCATCGCGAAGGGTAGCATCGACGAGAGCCGACTTGGAACAAACGGCAGCGCTTGGTGACTACGGAAATGAGAAAATAAATACCCTCGAAACTATCACTTAAGTGTCCCTTAAAACGTACGCAGTCCCGTACACTCAAATCTGAGTGCTGTCGTATGGCATCATCAAAAGAAGCCCTAGTACCCACTATTCAGGTACAGAAAACTATCGGTGACTAGGTGACCAGTATTCAGTAGTCTCCTTAGAATCGGTGGGCTATTCCAGCCCCCAATATGTCATCCGACCCGACCTTAAACGCGATAGAAAACGTATTGCTTATTTGTAGCATGATGGATGCTTCAATATTGTCGCTAGCCGTGAGACGAAACATCCTTGAAGAGTCGGGTTTACCAAGCACGAATCCGACTTGCCCCTCCCATCCACTGTTTGACTTACTTCTGCCGAACCGTATTTGCTCAACGTTTGAATAGTAAACGCCCACGAAGGGTGTGAAGCGACCAGTCGTAATACCTATGTCAGTCCCAAATGAAAACTCGTTTGCCTTGCGATAGTCGAGGCAAGCCGAATCGCTTGTACACTTTAACCCGACATTCGAATAGCCGTTGTTATCGTAAAACTTCATCCATTCAATAGACGTGCTTCGCTTATCCAGCCATGCAGTCAGCACGGCATCGTTTGCGCTAACAGAAATACTCAATAGAGCGACAACAAGATATTTCAATTGATATACCGTATTGCGACAGGTTCTTCTGAATCCACACGAAGTGCCCTAGAGCATGCCCCGTTTCTCTTAAGAAATGAGACTTAGGACCCTGACTAAACAATCGAAGTCTATTCTACGCGCCTTACTTGCCTCCGATAATCACGTTTCACGCAGTATTGCCCTGGCAAAAATGGGTGCACGAATGACTCACTCCGGACCAATCCGTCCTTCGTTCCAGCATATACAACATTCAACTTCAAGACAGGCTCTATCAATAATCGGCCTAGACAGGATCGTTGTATGGATCGTTATTATAAATTATTCAATCAAATCAATATATTACTCTAAGAAACTACATTAAGTTATTTGAGCGTGCCAACTACACTTCTCCCGATCATCCACATTAGCACGAATTACTCAGCAAGCGCATGCTCCCGAGTATCTCTGAACGAAATATCTTCCCAACGTTCTTGCGTCAACTGAAGATTGGCGCGCGAAGTAGCCAATAACACCAATTGATCGTCTCCGTCAAGCGCTAGTTGGGCGTTTGCTTTCGTTCGGAAATCCTCTAATCGGCGCTCGTCTTCCGCATACACCCAACGAACGGTGAAAATGTCGCTGTTCTCGTACACACACTCCGCTCCGTACTCTTGCTCCAAGCGAAACGCGACGACGTCAAATTGCAGGGTTCCTATCGCACCAATGATGATCTCGTTTCGATTGAGCGGTACAAAGACCTGAGTCGCACCTTCCTCCGATAGTTGGCGTACACCTTGAGACAAACGCTTCACCTTAGTTGGATCCTTGACCCGAACACGCCGAAATAGCTCGGGCGCGAAATTCGGAATGCCACGGAAGGAAATCGGCGCCCCTTCGGTAAACGAATCACCAATCCGAATCGTGCCGTGGTTGTGCAGTCCGATGATGTCGCCTGGGAACGCCTCCTCGGTCTGTTTTCGTTCACCCGCCATAAAAGTAAGCGCATTCGCTATCTTGACGTCTCTCCCAAGACGTACATGCCGCATGCGCATACCTTTTCGATACTGACCAGAGCAGACCCTTAAAAACGCGATGCGATCGCGGTGTTTCGGATTCATATTGGCTTGAATCTTGAAAACAAAACCAGAAAAGTCAGGATTCGTTGGTTTGACCGCATCGCTTAGCGTGAAGCGCTGCTTAGGAGACGGTGCGATCGAGACGAATTGATTAAGTAGGTGATCGATCCCGAAATTTTGAAGTGCGGAACCGAAATAGACTGGCGCTCGCTTTCCAGCTAAATATGCATCCAGATCGAATGCATGACTTGCTCCTCTAACGAGCTCGAGCTCCTCCGCGAATTCGTCGTAGTCTGATCCCAGCCATTCGCGACTATCGTCCGAATCCAACGAACCGTGTCGACGGTAGTCATGTAAAGTAGAGCCAAACCCGTGTTCGTATTCCGTAAACGCGTCCTCTTCCAGGTGATAGCTACCTCGAAACGAGCGTCCTGAACCTACGGGCCACGTCATAGGTGCGCATTCAATATCAAGCTCGCTTTCGATGTGATCGATGAGCTCGATCGGCGGAAGTGCTTCGCGGTCGAGTTTGTTGATGAACGCCAGGATCGGCATATCTCGCGATCTACAAATCTCGAGCAGCTTCCGTGTGCGGTCTTCTACACCTTTCGCCGCGTCGATCACCATGATCGCTGAATCGACTGCCGTCAGTGTTCGATAGGTGTCCTCCGAAAAATCCTCATGACCAGGCGTATCAAGTAGATTGATAACACAATCTTCGTATTCGAACTGCATGACGGAGGTTGTGACGGAGATGCCCCGCTCGGCCTCCATCGCCATCCAATCGGATCGCGCCTGACGTCCTGTTTTCTTCGCTCGAACGTCACCAGCAAGCTGAATAGCGTTGCCCAACAACAGTAACTTCTCAGTGACCGTCGTTTTGCCTGCATCCGGATGCGAGATGATGGCAAATGTACGACGGGAAGCGATCTCCTGTTCGAACGAGCTAGATTCCGACATATCGGTTTTAAGAAATCGAATTCGAGGGTTCGTGTCGTTACGAGTTGGCAACCGGTTGCAGCGCACGGTTGACCATGTCAAGTGCAGCGACACTATTCGTCGGTAACTCTTCTCGAAGACGTTCCAGGCACGCACGCATTAGTTCGCGGCGATTTTGATCATGCCGGTTCAGGTAAGCGAATTGCTGAATGCCTCGTCGAACGACAGATCCGTGCTCAACTGCATCCTTCAGAAGTCGTTCTGTGTAGAACCTATAACCGCCACCATCGCTTGAGTGGAAGTTTTCCCAATTCTCAGAGAATGTATGGAACACCGAACGCCATCGATTCGGGGTGGGAGATTCGAGTAGTCCCATGTCTTCGATCTCAGCGATGCGATCCTGCGCATTCAGCGTCGGTGCGCCAACAAGCGTAGTAATCCAACGCTCGACTACCAGCGATTCATCTTTGAAGCGCTCGTAAATATCGTTTGAAACTGCGTCCTTCAGCTCGTCCTGACCTTCAACGCGAAGAAGCAGTTTGAAATATGCGAGGCGATCCGTTAGGTTGCCGGCATCTTGTGCTATTGTCGCTAGTTCCTCAGCAAAACTATGTAACTCATCATCGGGAGTCCGAGCGAGTAAATAGCGATACGCCGTTGCACGTAGTTGTCGCGTTGCAATCTGTCCCGAGCTCGGTTCATATGGTTCGACGACAACGTTGGACTCTGCGATATCGCGCCATTTACCTGCGAATTCACTACCTAACTCGCTGAACAATCGGCTCTTGCCTTCGATGATCGTTTCGACCGGCGTACCACGATTCAAATCGAGTACACGACCTTCGCTCGGACCCGCTAGTTCTGTTGCAATGATGCGTCGCGCCTCTGCATCCTCTGACGCGTCAAGAATCGAATCAATACGGCTCTCAACTAGGTTCGCAAGTGAATCGTAATAGGCATCTCTATCCATGATTGCGCCAACAAAAACCTGTTCACATGCGTCATAGCGGCTGAAGCGATTCACATCAACAAGCGCGAGTTGCTTGAGTCGAGCGATGTCCACAGCATCGTTCGCAGCATCTACATACCGGATTTCGACCGGCGCTGAAAAATCCCTTAGAACGCTGACCTGCGCGCCTTCCGGTACGTTTTCAAACTGGATCTCGGCCGTCGATGTTTTCAAAGAAAAGACCAAAGTTCCATCCAACTGGGGATTGCTGTATTCAAGATCTGTCGTGATCTGAATATCGATGTCGTCTTCTCTCTCGCCCAGTGCACCCAGCAAATCCTTACCATCGTCACTCACGAGTCCGATTCCCAATGGAATCTCAAGTACGGTCTCTTCGTCTGAGTTCACCAAAGACGAGATTGACTGCTTAAGGTTCAGTTTGATCGTTCCGTTTTCACGAGATTCGCCAATGTCGACGACGGGTGTACCCGCTGTCGAATACCATCGTTTAAATTGCGATAGATCTCGTCCTGACGTCTCCGCAACCGCTGCTACGAAGTCGTCGATCGTGACGGCCGCGCCATCGTGTCTCTCGAAGTAGTGGTTCGTCGCCTCTCGCCACGCACCAGCACCGAGCATGTTCGCGAGCATGTACCCGACTTCCGCGCCACCTTCGTAAATCGTGCGCGTGTAGTAATTAGCTGGGACTTCCATCTCGGCAGGTCGCACTGGGTGTCCTAATCCGCTCTGCGCTTCAGCGAATTGTTCTCGTCGCAACATTGCTGCATCAAGAATGCGATTGATGTCGAACCCGTTCATGAATCGCGAAAACGTTTGATCGCGAAGGACCGTAAAGCCTTCTTTCAGCGAAAGTTGAAACCAATCGCGCACCGTGACACGATTGCCTGAGTAGTTATGGAAATACTCATGTCCTACAACACCTTGAATACGTTCATACGTTTCGTCTGTCGCAATATCGGGATCAGCTAGTAGAACCAGGTTGTTGAAGACGTTTAGCGATTTGTTTTCCATCGCGCCAAACACGAATCGCTCAACCGCTACGATGCCAAATCGATCCAAGTCGTACACCCGATCGTACGCGAGTTCGTCCCACCGCATCGCGTCCTTGAGACAGGTCATTGCCCAACTGCAGTATCGGATCGATTTGGGATCCGAATAGACCGTCAAATCAACTGTTTTGCCTTCCCGTGTTCTGAATTCAGAGCGTAACGACGCTAATTTCCCAGCGGCAAGCGCGAACAAATAACAAGGTTTCGCCCATGGATCGCTATATGTTTTTGCGTGGCGAGTCTCGGAAATTTCTTCCGACTCCACCTCGTCGCCGTTGGACAGAAGGACTGGGTAGCGATCCTTGTCCGCTTCGATTCGAACCGTCCACTTTGACAGTACGTCCGGTCGGTCCGGATAAAACGCGATCTTCCTAAACGACTCATCTTCACATTGAGTAATCAGGGTGTCGCCACTACGATATAAACCGTCGACCGCGTGATCGGGAATGCGAAGCTCCTGCCGAATCCGAAGTTCACACGAATCCGGAACGTCGTGAATCGTTAAACCTAATCCATCACACTGGTATTCGTTGTTCGCAAGTGCAACGCCGTCCAACTGAACTTCCTTTAAAGACAGACCATAGCCGTCCTGTTCAGTATCCGAGCCGTTCAGAAATATTGACTTCACGTCAGATTCGGCTTTACGTTGGATATCGAGTTTAGATTCGATGATCAAGTGGTCGTCCTGTATTTGTATGTCTAGCTGCGTATTCGGTACGTCGTAGTCATACGGTTTCCAGTCGTCTAGTGAGGGCATATTTCGCCTACGCGATCAAGATTTGGGAGCGCGGTAAGTGTATGCAGACAGTCAAGCTCATGCACGTGGAATATCTCAAAGAGCGGTCTCATTTCGATCTGAAACCCACCGTTTTACGCGGAATTTCAAAAGAAATGCGACAGTAAAATCGGTCGCTTCTTTGCCCCGAACGGACCTTTACTCATGGCACAGCCCCTTCGTATTGGCACGCTAGGTGCAGCGATGATCACACCCAACGCGTTGACCGACCCAGCGTCTCAAAACGATGATGTCGTTGTTGCAGCCGTCGCGGCGCGTGATCGAACAAGGGCTGAGAAGTTCGCTTCACAACATGGCATTGAGACCGTTTACGACAGTTACGACGACGTCATCGCGGATCCAACGCTGGATGCGATTTACAACCCGTTACCGATCAGTCACCACAAAGAGTATTCGATCAAGGCACTTCGAGCAGGAAAGCACGTGTTATGCGAAAAATCCTTCTCGCTAAACGCTTCCGAAGCGCGTGAGATGGCTGCCGTTGGTGACGAAACTGGACTCGTTCTGATCGAAGCGTTTCACTATCGCTACCACCCCGTTTTTCTACAAGCGCTTGAATTCGTCGACAGCGGTGTGCTCGGTGATCTTCAGCACATCGAAGCGCAGTTTATTGTCGGAACGCCTAACAAAGAGAACATCCGGATGATCTACGAAACCGGTGGTGGCGCAACAATGGATATGGGGTGCTATCCGATTTCATGGATACGACATATCACGGGTCAAGAACCTAGGGTAACAAAAGCGGTCGCTGAAGAAGGTGATCCACAAATCGATCTAAGTCTAGAAATTCACTACGAGTTCGAAAATGGCGTAACCGCCAAAACGACTGGCGCTATGAATCAGCGAACCTTCGCCGCTGATATGACGGTGAAAGGCTCTAGCGGTGAGCTCTTTGTCAGAAATCCACTCGTGCCCCAACACGGCAACCACGTTAGGTTAACGATCGACGGCGAGACGAAGTTCGACGAAGAACTGACGCGACGGCCGACCTACTCTTATCAATTGGAAGCGTTTGTCGATGCGGTACGAAATGGCACGCCAATGCCGACTGACGCTCACGATGCGATCAAGCAAATGGAAGTGATCGACGCGGCTTACACCGCAGCTGGACTGAAGCCGAGAGGTACTTAGCTCGGTTTAAGACAACAGTCTTACCGTTGCTTTAGCTTTAGACAAGATACCTTCCATGTACTTGTCCAAATCGAATTCCTGATGTCCCATTGCACCGACTAAATATCGCTTGTATACGCCTTGCGAAATCGCCGCTAATCGCCAATGGGAAAAGGCACGGTAGTAGTTAATTTCTGCGAGCGATCGTCCGGTTTTATCCTCATAGATATCACAAAGTTCTTGTCGCGTCGGAAAACCACCAATCCCCGTCGGTGCCGTATCAGAAGAAGGATCGCCTGGCTCAGCCCAAGTGTTTAAGAGATAACCGACGTCTGCCAGCGGGTCACCGAGCGTACATAGCTCCCAATCAAGCAGTGCAGCCATCTTGCCGTCTTTGATGAGCATGTTGCCGACCCGATAGTCGCCATGTACGATCGTCGCTCCGATTTGCACGGGCTTTTTCGCGTGCAGAAGCTCAAGACTACGATCCATATCTGGGATTTCATCCGTTTTCGTTGCTAGCCACTGCTGTGTCCAACGTTTGAGCTGCCGCCCGAGATAGTCCTCTTTCTTCGCGAGCTGTCCAAGACCTATCACGTCGATATCAGTCGTATGCAAATCCGCCAATACTTCGATCACGTGCAAGCCGAACGAGCGGCGATCTTCATCGCTTAGTTCATCAAGAACCTCGGGGGTATGAGGGACGATGCCTTCAATGAACTCCATGACGTAGAACGGTTGATCGTTTACCGATTTGTCTTCACACAGCGCGTACGTTTTAGGTACGGGCACGTTTGACTTACCAACGGCGGTAATGATGCGATGTTCTCGACTCATATCGTGCGCGCTCTCGAGAATGTGTCCAAGCGGCGGACGTCGTAGGACTAAGGCTCGACCGTTCTGATCTACGAATCGATACGTTAGGTTGGAGTGCCCACCCGCGATCAACTCAAACTCGAGTGGTAAAGCGAGATCTTCGATTTCGTTTGCAAGCCAAGCGCTGACCGCATCTTCTCGAATACCTTCAACCATTTTCGTGTCCTTATTTATTTCAGTTGGAGTTGAGCGCGAATCGCTGATCAGTTCATCGTTTCCGCAGGGATCGAGAGGATGAACGGATCTATCGGAACCCGATACCACTCACCTACATCGTCGCGAAAGTTATAGTGACCTTCCATCGTGCCAAATGACCATTCAAGTACCGCTGCGCTCGTGTACTGAAATGCCTCACCAGGTTCCAAACGAGGTTGCTTACCGACTACACCATCGCCATCGACGATTTCGATGTCGTTTTCAACACCGGATGTGATTTCCCAATGGCGATCGATCAGCTGCATTGGAATCTGTCCGTTATTTTGAATCATGATCGTATACGCGAAAACCCATCGTAAATCACTGGGATTCGACTCATGTCTCAAGTATTGAACCTTGACCGACACCGATATGTCACGATAAATTCGAACGCTTTCCGTCACAAAAATCTAGCACTCTTGGGATCGTTTTATTCTACGATTGCGTCATTCTGTGACTAGACCCAAAACGCGGCTGTTTTAGTCAAAATATACCACCGTAATAACCGAGGTTCGCATCGCCTTCCAGCACTTCAACTAGCGACGTTTCGTCCCTCTCGATCTGCCGAGCATGCGATCAAATTAATTTGGACAACCTATATGACCGCATGGCCGTACATCCACAATAAAAACGTTAAAACCATCGTGCGAAGCGAAGGATGCTACCTTTACCAGGACGATGGAAAACGCATTTTGGATGCATGTGGTGGCGCGATCGTCACCAACATTGGACACGGGCGTCGAGAGGTAGCCGACGTCGTCGCTAAATCGACTCTGAATACGGGCTATGTAGTACCTCCGTGGTTGACACCAGAACGCGGAGCGTTGGTCGAACGACTAAGGCGCGACTGGCTTCCAGACGACATGTCCCACATCCACACGACCTGTGGCGGCTCGGAAGGAAACGAAGCTGCAATGAAAATCGCGGTTCAATACCATGCCGCGCAAGGTAAACTCGAAAAGTGCAAGATCGTCGGACGGAACGTGTCCTATCACGGCACCACGATCACGACCTTGGCAGTCGGCGGCCATGAATCGCGTAAAACCGGCCTGAAACATGCCCTGCAGATTCATCCGTGCGTTGAAGCACCTTATCTGTTAAGGTGTGAAGCGTCTGACCCGACTGAATACTACGTCCAGCAATTCATCAACGGGGTTGAAAAGGAAGATCCAGCAACGGTCGCCGCTCTGATCGCCGAACCCATCACTGGCGCAAGCGGCGGAGCGCTCATTCCTCCCGATGGATACTGGGATCAAGTATCGGAGTACTGTAAAGAGCACGATATCCTGATCATCAGCGACGAAGTAATGACTGGCTACGGGCGCACGGGAACAAGATTCGGTTATCAACATTGGGACTTCACGCCTGACATCATTGTCGGAGGCAAAGGACTAGGCGGTGGCTATGCGCCGATCACAGCAGTCTGTAGTAAAGATCGAGTCGCTGAGAAGCTCGCAAGCGCAGGATTCGATGTGATGTTTCACACATTCTCGGCTCACCCTGCAGCATGTGCAGCCGCAGACAAAGTCTTACAGATTCTCGAAGAAGAGAACTTAGTCGCTCAAGTCGAACCAAAAGGCAACATATTGACGACGCAACTTCAAGGTGCATTTTCGAATCACCCACACGTTGCGGAAATCCGAGGCAAAGGGCTCTTACAAGCGATCGAGCTAGTTGCGAATCGAGATACGCTCGAGCCCTATGAACCGAACGAGCGAATCGGTGCTAAAGTCGCAAACCTAGCGTTGGAAAAAGGCGTCAGTTTCTATCCAGGTGGAAACGGCATCGTCAAGGACGTATTGGTCATCGGGCCGCCATTCACGATTAACGAAGATCAGATCAGCGAGCTTGTACGAGGTCTATCCGAAGCCGTAGATGAAGTAACGCTTAATTAAATCTTTTCAAAACAATGAGTTAGTTCAAAATCCTCTCAATATTCAGCGTCTGAAGCACGTCGTTCGCGAATACAAACTCGCAATCAAGGGTCTCGCCTGCCAATATCCTCGGTACCCAATGTTGGTCGTCCTCCCACATGCGCTCAAACGGTATTTGATCAATTTTTGACCAAAACGGGTCCGCTTCGGGTGTACTTCGCGGCTCACCTGAAAACGTCTTCGATACGAGCGCATACCCGAGCATGTTGAAGCCATTCTCCGTGTCGTGAAATTTCAAAGAGGCGCGCAGTTCTGCGCTCAATACCGTAATGCCAACCTCTTCAAAAGCCTCGCGGATGGCACACTCTTCTGGCGTTTCACCAACTTCAATATGTCCCCCCGGAGCATTTACCTTTCCAGCGCCGTGGCCTCTGAGTTTCTCGATTAGGAGAACCTCGTCTTCTCGAATCAGATAGATTAACGTCGCGAATCGATCAGGTCGCCAATCACTAGGGAGAATGGATTCGCGTCCGTCGCGTCGGTCATTTGTCACAGAAGTACAACGTGAAGCGCTATTTCAAGTCGCCGATAGAATAAGCACAGCACTTTTTCAAAGCTGTTGCACTGACGCAATAACTGCGCATAGAAATCACTTTCCGATTCATCGCGAATTCGAAATTTCAACCTATTCAAGCGTAGACACTCCTCCAATTACTGATGCTATTTCAACCGTTCGACGCACCCATAGGTGCCGATGTCCTCGATACGCGACTCGAAGAAATCTCCGAAACTGAGTTCAATCAGCTTTACGAAGCTTGGCTCCGATGGGGTGTGTTGCGAGTTAGGGATCAACAACTCAGCGACGAATCGCTTAAGACGTTTAGCGCGCGTTTCGGAGAGTTGGAGTACGCACCTCACGGTAAGGTAACTTCTGAAGAACTAGCCAAGATTCCAAATCCTTTTGTTGCGACGATATCAAACATCGTCGAGAATGGAAAACCGATCGGTGGTCTATCGAACCTCGAAACGTCTTGGCATACCGATATGTCTTATATCGAGCAGCCACCGACTGCGAGTCTTCTCTACGCCGTTGAAGTTCCTGACCACGGTGGCGAGACCTCGTTCTGTTGTATGCGTACTGCACTTGCGGACCTACCCGAGAATCTACGTATCCAATGTGTGAACCTGCAAATCAAGCACGATGCCGCGCACGATAGTATCGGCAAGTTACGTCGCGGTCACGAACCCTTTAATTCGGCAGAAAAAGCCCCAGGAGTCTACCATCCGGCGCTAACCGTTCATCCCGAAACACAAGAACCCGCGTTGTTCCTTGGTAGGCGTCAATTCGCTTACGTCGATGGTCGAACGGTCGCCGAAAGCGAAGCGCTCCTCGACGCTATCTGGACGCACGTTGCACAAGCACACCAATGTTGGACACAACGGTGGAAGAACGGCGACCTGGTGATTTGGGACAACCGGGTTGTCATGCATCGTCGCGCATCGTTTCCGAATGCGGAGCGAAGGCTCATGCGCCGTACGCAAGTCAAAGCTACGACGAAACCAACTGCGGCGGTAGCACCTTAGCCCGAAGAACGTCTCTCTAGTTCTTCGCTGCGGCAGCCTTCTGCCGCATGATCTCCGTCAAGATGTCCATGCAGTGCATGGATTCAGCTTCACTGTATTGGGGGCACTCTTTGAGTCCTGCGCCTAGACACCGATGCACCGCTTCTGCCATATAAAGGAATCCGTGCTGATTGGGGAACGGGCTTGGAATGCTCACGTTTGCAGGCAGTGGATAGTGAAATCTCTGAGCGGGTGCAGGCACATTTCCCGTGCGGTACTGCGACGGTACTTGTCCGATAGGCGGCGAATGCAACGTAATATCGGTTGGACAGTGGCCAGGACGACCTAAGGAAATCCGACCTTGCGTTCCGAAAATTTCCGTGACTTCAGGCAGTTCACTATTAAAGGGCGGGAATGACAATAGTGCGGCACGTTTTCCATCGTAGTCCAATACTGCGGCGCTTGCAGCACGACCCGCTGTCGTTATTGTCGTTGGAAGCGCTTCGATACCAAACGCTAGTGGTGCCGCTTGTATCACGTAGATCGGATCAAAGAAGTCGGCGTGGACCATCAGTGGTTCACCGATCGCACCCTGCTCGATAAGCGTTCGCGCATGTTCAACGGCTGGAAAGAAGCGTGTCCACATCCCGTCCAGAAGCATGACATCTTGAGCCTTCGCGACGGCATACATCTCAGTAGCTTCGTCAGAGTTCGAAGCTAACGGTTTTTCACAGAGCACATGCTTGCCGGCATTCAAGCCGAGGATACTGTGTTCCTTATGCAACCAAGTCTTGGTACCCACGTAAACGATATCGACATCAGGGTCCGCGACCATGGATTCGTAGCTATCGAGCGCTTTCGCGATTCCTAAGTTAGCCGCGAAAGCGTCAGCACGTGCCTGTTCACGCGCCGCAACGGCCGTGATGCTTGCCCCCTTAACGCTCTTTAAACTCAGCGCAAATTGACGCGATACATTTCCCGCCCCAAGGATTCCCCACCGTAACGGGAATGCTGTGTCGTTCGGATCCGTCAGACCGCGTCGCACGTCAAAGGGTGTGGATAGTGGGAATTGCTGATCAGCCATCGTATATCTCTTCTACGAACACATTTGAGTTGTCACGGCGTGAAAACGCTGAACACGCCTAATTAGATTCGGCGAATACTTCTGCGTAACGTTTTGCTAGGAGTTCTTGTAAATCTGCAATGTACGTCTCGCTGTCGAGTTCTAACGTCTGCGCAAGCTCAGCAAGGTGCTCATTGTCCTCTCGACCAGCCCAAGACTTGCGGTAGGTACCTTCCTTGTATCCGTTCTCTTGACGAAATACGTTGAGGACGTTCTTGGCAACGTAGATAGTGTAGAGGTTCTCGAACGTCATCGGTAACGCCTGCATCGCCGCTATGAAAGCTGTGATCGAAAAATCACCTCGCAGCGCCTTACTAGCTAAAGACTCAACTGCTTCACGGAACTCTAACTGGTCGTGCGATGCAGCAGCAGCGTTGATCTCGTCTGTGACTACACCGACAACCTGATCGCGATACTGAATCATCAAAGCGCTCAATCCGAAATGCCAAATATCGACCAACTCGAGCTTGACTTGATCAAGATCGGCATCTTGATGCTTCCACCATTTCCACCCATAGTGGTCCATGAGCTCAGCACATTCGATCCAGATCGCCCGCGTAAACGGGTAGCCTTGCTCGTCCCACTGGGGATGCACTTTCTCATTGTGACCACTCTGTAGTTGAACCATCGTCCTTAACCAGTGCCGCAACTGATCAGTACTTGAGGTGGTCATATTGAATGTCTCAGAACAGTTTTTATCGCGCTTCACTTTCCACGAATTTAACTAATCACATTGTGAAAAACGCGTGCGTAGACTACGCACACCTATTTGAGGACACAGCATGGATTTATCGTACGGTCCACAATACGATACGTACCGACAGGAACTCCGCGATTTCATCGAGGAGCATCGTGACCAAGCACCACGCAATGCGCCATTGAAGTCAGATGCCGCCAAGAGTTGGCAGAAATTGCTGATCGAAAACGGCTATACCGCTCGAACGATCCCTAAGGAATACGGCGGACACGGCGGCGAGCCTGACCTTTTAAAAGGGCGAATCATCGGCGAGGAATTTGCGCGTGCACAAGTGCCAAGCGGTTTGGGTGGTCAAGGTATTTCCATGTTGGTTCCAACGCTCCTTGAGCTCGGCACGGAAGAGCAGAAGCGCCAGTTCATCCCACCAACACTGGCCGGCGAAATGGTCTGGTGTCAGGGATATTCGGAACCTAATGCCGGGAGCGATCTAGCGAGCCTTCGTACGTCTGCGGTACTCGACGGCGATGAATGGGTCATCAACGGTTCGAAGATATGGACGTCCACCGCACACCTGGCAGATTGGATTTTTTGCCTAGTTCGAACGGAGCCTGATGCGCCTAAACACCAGGGTATCAGTTTCCTGTTGTTCCGCATGGATACACCGGGAATCGAAATACGACCTCTGGTCGATATGACCCTTGCGCCTAACTTCAACGAAGTGTTTTTCACGGACGTGCGCGTTCCCAAAGATCAAATCGTCGGGAAGCGCGGCGAAGGATGGTACGTCGCCAATGCGATTCTGGGGCACGAACGCGATTCGTTAGGTGATCCGAACGCGACGCTCTCGCGGATGACGCGATTGATTGAGTTGATGAAGGAAGAGACCATCGGCAATGAACGCATCATCGACAATCCAGTCTATCGAGATCGCTTGATGAAGATCCAGGCTCGCGTGATGTCGCTCCGATTCAATGATCTGCGTGTCTTATCGTCGCGATTGAACAACACCGATGCGCGGCTCGCCCGCATGATCAGCAAGTTACAAGGCACCGAATTGCGGCACGAACTTGAAGGACTGGCAATCGACGCGATGGGTGAAACGGGGCTGATGTACGGTGCGAGTGAGTTCTTACGAGATGGCGGATCCTGGCAGAATCAGTACATGTACTTCCTAGGTTTGATCATCGGAGGCGGTACATCACAGATTCAGAAAAACATCATCAGCGAGCGTGGTCTTGATATGCCGAAAGAACCGAAGTTCGAACAATCCTCAACGAAGGTGAACTGACATGGATTTCGGACTTTCGGAACTTCAGTTGAGCATGCAGGAAAACGTTGATCGTTTCCTTGCAGAAGAAGCCTCGTTGGATCGGGTTCGTGAATTCGCTGCGACCGATCACTCCTTGGCCGACGATATTTGGGGTGGGTTAGTCAACCTTGGCGTAGTGGGCGTCCTAGTGCCTGAAGAATACGGTGGGCTCGGCTTATCCGCGATGGACGCAGCCGTCATTGCCGAATGCCTCGGGAATCATGTGACGCCGGTACCGTACTTATCAACGTGCGTTGTCGCACCACGTGTTATCTCACTCGCTGGATCCGATGCTCAAAAAAATGAGTATCTCTCAAAAATCGCCGACGGCAGCAAGACGATCGGGCTAGCGCTTTCCGAAGCATGTGCTGCTCGAGGAAATTCGGGCGCGACATGTCGCGATGGAAAATTGACAGGAAACGCCAGTTACGTCTCGGACCCGCACGCAGACTACTGGTTGTTGGCGGATCGTGATGCGAACCTCCACGTCATCGCAAATGACGCGTCGAATCTTGAAGTCAAAGTAATGCCGCAAGTCGATCGTACGCGCCCCATCTGCGAACTTACGCTTTCAAATACACCTTGTGATTCGCTTCCAAACAGTAGTCCTGAGATCCTCCAGCACGTGTTGGACGTGGCCTGGACTTCACTCGCGTTCGATACCTTAGGCGCTGCCCAATCAATGCTTGATCAAGCGGTTGAATACGCAAAGAACAGAGAGCAATTCAACCGAGTGATCGCGTCATTTCAGGCTGTCAAGCACATGTGTGCGGAAATGGCAGCGGAAATCGAACCGTCGCGCGCGCTACTTTGGTACGCGGGCTACGCACTCGACGATGCACCAGACGAAGCCCATCTGCACGCTTGCCACGCGAAAGCACACATGACAGAAGTAGGAACCTTCGTCGCAAGAACGGCGACCGTCGTTCACGGCGGCATGGGATTCACCGACCTTCTTGGATTGCATTACTGGTTCAAACGGATTGGTCTTAATCGACAATATCTCGGTGGGCCTGAATGGCTTCGCGAACAGGCTGCAATCGCGCAAAATCTGGCTGCTTAATGACCTCTTGCTGCGGTTTGGGTCAAACCGTACCCGGAAAAACCCTCGCTAAAATTGAAATATCACATGAACACGTAAGACATGGCGCACACGCTCCCCTGCATACCTCTTAAAAACATCGTCATTTTCCCGAGTCTGATCTTTCCTATTTCAGTCGGTCGACGCAAGTCTTTGGCGGCCGTCGAACACGCTCTAAGTAAGACTAATTCGAACATTCTTGCTGTACTGCAGCACGACATCGAAAATGAGGAACCCGTTCTCGGTGACCTATACAACGTGGGCATGATGTGTGCCGTGCGCCGCATCGAAGAACGCGAGAGTGGCGCGCAGGTCATTCTTGAAGGGATTCGTCGAGTCAAGCTCCTCGGTCAAGCCGAGAATAAAGAATTCATGGAGCTAGCGTTCGAACCTCTTAACGATGAGGTCGACCAGGACCAACCAGCGACTGTCGAAATCCGAGCGCTGCAGAACGACAACTTAGAACTCGCTCGTAAGGTCGCGAATCTCATCAATCCGGATAAAGGCGATCAAATTTTTAAGCAGTTCGTCGCCAATAACACAAAACCCGTCTTACAGGCATATCGCTTCGCCACCAAGTCGCAAAACGTCGATTTCACGAAACATCAAGAGCTACTTGAGATTCCAGACGTTAGAACGTTATTGACCTCCGTAGGTGATTTGCTGCGGCAGGACATCAGCGTTGCCGAAGTACAGCTGGAGATTCAGTCGAAGGCTCATAAGATCAACGAGAGTGGTCAACGTGAAGTGTTCCTTCGTCAACAAAAGCGCGCGATTGAAGAGGCATTGGGCGAAGGCGACACGGACGATGAGATTCAGCAACTCAAAGATCAGATCAAGCAGATCAATTTCCCTGAGGTGGTGCGAGCGGAAATTGACCGAGAGCTCAAGCGTCTACAAAAGATGTCGCCTCAAGCGGCCGAATATCAGGTTGCTCGCAGTTATCTCGAGCTTGTGTCTGAGCTACCGTGGAACATCATCACAGAGGACAACTTAGACCTAAGCCACGCGAAAGTCGTTCTGGACGAAGACCACTATGGACTTGAGGACGTCAAAGAACGAATACTTGAAGCGTTGGCAGTATTACAGCTGAATCCTGACGCGAAATCGTCTATTCTGTGTTTCGTCGGACCTCCGGGCGTCGGCAAAACTTCGCTCGGACAGTCAATCGCTCGTGCGATGGGTCGCAAGTTTGAACGGATGAGCCTCGGCGGATTGCATGACGAAGCAGAACTGCGCGGCCATCGTCGAACGTACATCGGTGCGATGCCAGGTCGCGTATTACAAGCCGTACGACGCAGTGGTGTTCGCAATCCGGTGCTGATGCTCGACGAACTCGACAAACTGGGACGGGACTATCGCGGTGATCCGTCAGGCGCACTCATGGAAATTCTCGACCCGGCACAAAACAAGGAATTTCGCGATAACTATCTGAATTTACCTTTCGATCTTTCAAAGGTTTTCTTCATTACGACTGCGAATACAACGCACACGATTCCAGCGCCACTACTCGATCGTCTGGAAATACTCGAACTCACGGGTTACAGTGAGCTCGAAAAAGTCGAGATCGCGAAGAAATATCTGATCCCACGACAAATTGAGAATACCGGTCTGAAATCGGCGCAGCTCAAGTTCACTGCCGCTGGTATTAAGCACTGCATTCAACGTTATACCCGCGAAGCAGGGGTTCGAGAACTAGAGCGAACGATCGAACGGGTCGCACGCAAGCGTGCGAAAGAAAGCCTGATGAACATGGCGTTATCCAAGACGGTCACCGCTCCCGTTATTTCTGGTTTGCTCGGTCCCGAAAAGTTCAAAGCAGACCGCGTTCGGGAGAATACCGGCGACGGAGTTGCGACTGGCTTGGCTTGGACTGCAGCTGGTGGCGACGTTTTGTATATCGAAGCTTCACTCGCGCCCAAAGAGGAAAAGGTCACTATCACTGGTCAGATTGGTCAGGTGATGCAGGAATCGGCAAGAGCGGCAAGATCCTATATTTGGAAAGCCGCGTCGGATCTCCATATCGATCGTGAATCAATTGAAGGAACCGGCGTGCATATTCATGTCCCCGAAGGCGCAGTTCCTAAAGATGGTCCTTCGGCCGGTGTGACGATGGCGACAGCGCTTGCGAGCGCGTATAGCAGAAAGGCGGTACGAGACGATGTTGCCATGACCGGTGAGATCACACTATCTGGATTGGTACTTCCTGTAGGCGGTATCCGCGAGAAGGTTCTTGCGGCTCACCGCACTGGTATTCGCCACGTGATCCTGCCAAAGGACAACGAGGCAGAACTTTCGAAACTCCCCGACACCGTTCGTGATGACATGAAGTTTTCGCTCGTCAACACGCTGGCTGATGTCGTTGAGATCGCAATCCCCGATCTGAAGGAACGGGAATCGCAAGCCCAAAAGAAAAACTGACTTAAGCGGATACCTCGAACACGAGAGTATCCGTCTGTTAGATTCTCCGCTGGTAAATGACAGCGTTTCCGTCTTTGCCACAAGCATGTATGACATTCGCTTGGCGAAAACAGTAGGCAAATTTCTGCGCCTTGTTTCGAGTTGTGCCAAGAGATTTCGCGATCGTGGCCGTGGTGAACTGACTCGGTAGATTTCCAGCAAATCTATCGAATAGATTCGACATGCTGCTGAATCTTTCCTGTCCAGTAACTTCATTCAATCGACGTTCTGATACGACCCAATGCCTGCGACGCCACGCACGCTTCGGATCGAATTCACGATGTTCCTCAATGCTCACATACACCAGCTCAAGTTCGAGATTAGGATGGTCGAGCAACGAAGGCATGTAGACAAGCTCATCGAATACGTCCAACGCGGAACCGATTCTCGGCGATTTCCGTCGTTGCTCTCCTATATCCGTGTGCTTAACGATCATTTTTGTGACCGAAATCGGATAGACAACCGTTACGGAGTGAGTTTCCAGCAATTCTGGGAGCTTGTTGCTCAGTGCAGTGAAGTTTGCTGTCTGAATTTCGATGACGTGCTCGCCGTCGAGTATGTCAACTACGTACTTTCCAACGAGCTGTTCAGTCAGTGCACCGGCCGACGCATACATCGATTTAAGATCACGGTGCAGTGCGCCTTCCCGTAATGTACCGATCCGGTCACTTGGAATTGCGAATTTGTTACCAGGTTTAGGAGACACTAGATGAGATTGATTTGTATGACTTGGTTAATTCGAGACTCTCGTTGACTGCTAAACGCGCTAAATCGTCGAAATTAACGCCATCCTTTCTTCCAAGCTCGGTATTCAGATGGTCGGAGACGGTATCGCGCGATGTTACCTTCGTGCAGGCTCATTATCTCGGTTTCGACTATCTCAACGAATCGCGCCTGTTCTTGGGCTGCCACCTCGTCCGACGCAAACCTCCTCGCCAATGCCACTGTGGCTTCTCTGTCCCTTCCTCTGAGCACGACTTCGGTCACCACCTTGGAGATCAACTCCCGATAACGCAAACGGAATGGGTCTGGCTCGCCTAGTGACTGCCGCACTGCTGAGTATCGTGCGCTAGAGCGCTCGTACGCCCAAACGAACACGTCACGTAGCAATTCAACGCGATTTAACTCGTAGATCGCTAACACTCCGTCAATATAGGCTTTCTCCGGCACGTCCACGAAGGACAGCGGACAGAGATTTTCCCTGATGAGGGGTATGTTCGCTGCGAGACGAGAGACCCGTTTATTGACATCCTCGAAACTTTGAAGGTAGGACAAATGCACTAACGCGAAGAAAGCTTGCTCGAACGGGTCTGTGATAGCCGCTGCAGTATTCAGCACCTTATCGAAGTATTCCTCTACAAGCTGTGGTGCCTCCAGCGGTTGGTACACAGTACCTCCGATCTCTACCCGAATTTGCCGCAACCGTCCACCTGCCATCGGGTCGCTAAGTAGGTTATCTGAAAGCAATGCATGGAGATTCAGGATCGTATAGCGGTTGAATCCAACCTCCTCGGCCTGCTCAACTAACAGCTCGATGGCAGCCTTGTGGTTAAGGATCATCTGCGCTTCGCGCGCATCCTTGGTTTCGGCGGCTTCACCCTGTTCTAATAAACGTTCAGTTTCCAACAGGGAGTACGTGTTGCCTTCTAGACGACTGGAGTTCCACGACAGATCGATGAGTAGGCGACTAAAGATTCTCCGAGCGTAGGTACCTGCCGGACGTTCGCTGTGGAGCGTTCCCGCGACGTTAAATAGTCGCCGACGCGTTTCCTCTTGCAAGTAAAAAGTAACGTTCGGTTGGTAGTCATCGAGGAAGCTTCGTTCGTAGCCTACAGGCGTACGGTTCTGAATGGGTGCGCGAATTGCACTTTTGATCGTCTCCGCCTCTGAAGAGATCGGTACATACACCTCAATTTGTAGCTCGCCTACCGGGAATTTCAACGCAATTGAACCAGCATTCACTTTGTGGCTAACAGGTACGCGATAACGACGACCCTTGCGGTGCCCGTCTGCGACTACGCGCTTCAGATCGATAAGCAATTTGAGGCGGCGCTGAAGCGTCCGCGGTGCGAGTTCGTACGGCAGTCCTTCACGAATCAACCGAGCCGGCACGCCATCTGGATGATCTGCAATGACATTTGTGATCGCGTCAAGCTCTTCGTTCGGGATTTGTTTTGGCATACAGAAATTTTATGTCGCAAAACGCATTTATGCGTCTTTTAAATCTTTATTTGACCTAATTAGGTTACTTTATGTCGTATATGGCCCTTTCTGTCGCAATGCATATTTCATAACAGTAGCTTAATTCTCTTTCTGTTGCCAACAGGTTTAGCGCTCAGGTTAGATCAGAGCAACCGGCACAAACGCCGCTACGTGAGTGGAGTTCAGCGAGACTACCTATATGACGTTGACACAGTCTCTCACCCTTACAATGCGTTACTCATTCAACATTTACAGGAAATATCAACTGTGGCACAAATCGACGGTAAATACGACGTCACTACAAAGACCCCTATGGGAGACCAGAAAGGCGTCCTCACACTTGCGACTGACGGCGATTCGCTGACAGGTTCTATTTCAGGAGATCAAGGTTCGATAGACCTCGCCGATGGCAAGGTCAATGGTGATCAACTGTCATGGACTGCAAATATCACATCTCCGATGCCCATGAAGCTCGAATTCAGTGCGAAGGTAGATGGCGATTCGATCAGTGGATCAGTCCAACTCGGCGCGTTTGGCAGCGCGAGTTTTGAAGGCTCACGAATCGCTTAATCCGTTCATAGCCGGACCGATGCTCACTTGCGGACGTTCGGACCATCACAACTCCAGAAGAGACCTACGATAAGTAGGTCCTTCGTAGCTAGAAGAATCTCCTCGGCGACTTGTCTCCGATCTGGATTCTCTTAAGCCGATAGTTAGGAGCTCTAGAAGTGGCATACACTGTATTTGGTCTCGAGGAATCACCGTATTCCGTTAAAGTACGATCGTACTTTAGGTACAAGGGGATTCCGCACGACTGGGTATTTCGCAACGAGGATAGCGAGACCTATACTCAAAACGCCCGACTACCGCTCATTCCTCTAGTCGTTAAGCCTGAAGGCGGCGCTATCCAGGATTCAACGCCCATCATTGAAGCGATGGAAGCGGATTTTCCTGAACCTTCAATCCATCCACCTGAAACCGTCGCTGCGTTCGCATCATGCTTGCTCGAAGAATTCGGTGACGAGTGGGGTAACAAGTGGATGTTTCACTTCCGGTGGCGACGAGAGATCGATCAACTAGCATGTGGTCGTCGACTCGCCTCATGGTCGAATCCTTCCGCATCCGACGAAGAGCTCAGAGCAATCACCAAGCAGATTCAAGCACGAATGGTCGACCGGGTCTGGTTTGTCGGTTCCAGCGATCAAACTGCCGAGCAGATTGAACAATCACTAGCCGATGCGCTAGACCAACTAGAGACCCATTTGAGTTCAAGACCTTATCTCTTCGGCGCACGCCCGAGCTTCGGTGACTTCGGTATGTGGGGTCAAATCTACAACGCGGATCGAGATCCGACTCCTTCGAAGCTTGTTCGAGCCCATCCTAACGTGCACGCGTGGACACGGCGCATGCTTGCACCGCTTAACGAAGGCGAATTCGAACCGTGGGATTATGTCAAGGACACACTTGTCCCGTTGATTCGCGATCAAATCGGCGCTTTATTCCTGCCCTGGAGTGTTGCAAACAACCAGGCGATCACTGAAGGTTCAGAGACGTTTGAAGTCGAACTAGCCGGAAAGATGTGGGCGCAAAAACCGCAGAAATATCACGCACGTTCACTTGCGTCGCTTCGCGAGAAGTTTGCGGCTGTATCCAACGATCCCGGCGTGCGAGAACTGACAGAAACGACGGGATGCCTACCCTATCTCGAAACCTAGTTGATTTCTCAATCACGTGATCCTCTTAGCGTGAGAACATTGGAGTAAAGCAATGACCATCCAGCTACGTCAAATTTGTTTAGTCGCTCGTGAACTGCGACCCGTCATCGACGACCTTTCGAATGTCCTCGGGATTCACGCTTGTTTCGTTGATCCCGGTGTAGGTGCTTTTGGTTTAGAGAACACTTTGATGTGTGTTGGTCGCAACTTTCTTGAGGTGGTCGCACCGGTTGAAGAGAACACAGCAGGTGGTCGTTATCTGGACAAACGAAACGGCGACGGCGGCTACATGGTGATTTGTCAAGCCGATAGCAAAGAAAACCAGCAAGCCGTTCGACAACGTGCGCTGGACAACGGCATTCGAATCGCCCATGAGTCCGATCGCGAAAACTGGAATATCTGTCAGATCCATCCAGGTGACATGATCGCATCATTCTTTGAAATCGAATGGGTGCCACCGAACGATTTTGAAGGTAATTGGATGCCTGCTGGTGGACTCGGATGGGAAGACAAAGTCGACCAGTCAACTACAGTAGATTTCGTAGCGGTCGAGCTTCAAGGTCCGGATCCGGTCGAAGTCGCAGATCGCTGGGGTAAGGTTGCGGGATTGCCCGTAAGTCGTGATGGCGATGTATTGAGCATGCGTCTAAACAACGTCGATATTCGTTTCGTCGAAGCGACCGATGGACGCGGCGCTGGATTGGGCGGATTAGACATATCGGTTGTAGATAAGGCCGGGATACTAGAACGAGCTAAAACACGGGGCGCGTACGTTTCAGATGACCAAGTCATGCTTTGCGGAACCCGCTGGAACTTGGTAGACGCTTAGACTGACGAGCCTACTTCAAAAAAACACCTCTTCTCCGAGCGACTCTGAATTCGAATAGGATTCAATTTAACCAAACAATATCTGTTTTACTTTTTACCACATTTCGATAGGGGACTAACAGCGCATCTACAAAACGCCAACTCATAACACAAAATGTTGTACTAATTTGGAGAGTTTTGTTTCGACTCCGACCTTAGGTTGTGGCCGATATGGTTCGCATAGCCGACGCACGACACCCTCGTGACGGTATCGCGATTACGTAGTTTCTCGAGCAAGTCGCGCCCGATGAGGTGCCCCGGAAGCATGGTTCGTGGCATGTCGCTGACCGGACGGAACGGTGTACGGTGCGCGCGTCGCGATTCCACACGTATTGCCAAAAAAATCGATGGTCTCAGCCGTACTGGTTCCATGCCTGCCGATGTTACTTTTCTGTGAAAATGCACTCAGTCATGGATCGTTCGCCATTGAGTTGCCGGTTCCGGGTTGCCGCGGTGTATCAGATGCTGGCGAGATTGAAAGGCATTGCTAGTCCCAAGCTGAAGCGCAATCTCGCGATCAGTCAGAAATCCACCTAGCGCCTGGGGCTCCGCATCCGTGCCGCCTTAGCGAATGGCCAAGACCGACTCATGCTCGGATCGATCGAGGTCAATGAGACCTACTTCGGTGGTAAGTCGAAGAATCGACATACCTCTCAACGAGACGGGAAGAGGGTGTAGGCAGCACGTACCCAATTGTCGGGATCCTGGATCGAATACCGAGTTCATGGCGTTTCTTGCCGTAAAACAACCTAGATGAAAACTTCGGTGAGCTACCCGAGGTTAGTTCGCCGGAGAGGCGCTAATATGTTTTAGCGGACAACTCTTGACGCACCTCAAAATTGAAGGAGAATGTTGTAACATTCAATCTCTCTTAATGTCTAACGGTTCAATTGACTCGTGTATTTTCTATCCAGATGCGAGAGAGAAAAGAACTCTAAATTTTCTTTCTCCTTGATCCTGTCAACGTGAAATGACGAACGAATACCGCATAATAATCCGTTATCAAATCAATTTCGAGCTGGTATAGAGGTGCAACAGATACTCTCGGAAATAGTTGTGGTATTCCAGGAGGGAGTCCTACATAGAGCAATGTTCAATGAGAAAGCTCTATTCAACGGTGCGCTAGATCAAGTTGAAATGGTACTCGGTGGCATAGGAGAATATCGTTCACGAGACGATACCGCAACTCTTGCAATACGTTCAGATCGCATCGTACTGAATCAAATGATCGACGATGTGTTTTCAGATGACATGGAACAATCGGCGAAGCTACTAACATCAATGATTGAATCCAACAAGATATTAGATAAAATTACTGTAGTAGGACTAAATGTCGGTACACATGTAGTCAGCGTGAGTACGGAAAACCTTGGAATTAACCTATGTAAGTCTCTAACTAACGAAGCACGTCTCAATTCATTGGTTTCACCACCTGAAAATCTATCATACTATGTAAATATAGCTACGGTATTTATGTTAGGTTCATTATTATGCACGTTAAGAATAGAACCGTCATATCATGACCAAGGTAAGAGTTTATATATTGGTCTCAATGCGGAACAATCTATTTCAGAAGAACCGGATGTCCTTTCGGAGATATCAGATATACTCTCAGACGTAAGGGAGTATTCGCGAAATTTGATTGAACGTTTCACAACATTTATGACAACAGAAGGAGAATCCCCATGAGTACGTTCGAAGAATTGATGGAAACGACGCCTCTCGATCGAACAACGATTAGGCAAGACAAGACTAGACAGATAACGAAATCTCAGACATCATCGTCAGGTAATGAGATTATGTCCATCGAAAAATCCGCAAATAAGATAACTCGTGAATATTTCGAAGGGAGTATCGTATCTAAGCAAAGTATTATTGGTCATTTAAACTATGGTTTTGTTTTAGGTCGGGGAACATTAAACAGCGTTATAATTGACAGACTGCGTCAAAAGCTTAGAGATGAATTAAATGAGCTTAAAAAGTCAGTTACCTTCGATAACTGGGATGGTGAAGGTGCACCACGGATTCAAGATTCTGCCTTCGATAATGCGATACAGTTCATCGAAAGTTTGCCAATTCAAGATATAAACACACCTGATATCTATGCTACTCCTCATGGTGCTATCGTTTTTTCGTGGGAATCGAAGGATTTAAAAGATACATTTGAAGTATTATTGTTGCCTTCTGGGGAAATCGCTACCTCGGGTATTTTCGATAGACTCGAGGTTATAGGTCGTGTTGAACGGAACGTCAAGGGTATTAATAGATTATGTGATCTGATGTCATGGATATCCCGTGACTAGACGTGTGACGGGTGAACTGGCACGTATAGCAAATGAAGCAGGTAGAGCGAAAGGTAAGAAAAGAAAGGTTAAATCGCTTCTAACGCCAAATGTCGAAAATGAAATGTCGATCGCGAGGATTGACGGGTTGGAATGTGACGAAATTCTTAATCTAGCCATAGAATTCATGGCTCAGAGTGATTCCCCTCAGAAAGTTCACGGATGGTTCGAATTTAGCGCAGAAGCAGTAGAAGACGCCGATCTCACTATTGACTATGATGAGAATCCCCCACGTCACGCGAACGTCATAGATTGGCCTGATAAGGACGAGGCTCAATCAAGAGCAACTCAGATACTGTATCGTGCGTGCTATCGAAAAGCTCACTTTAATCCTCCAATCGATCCAACAAATCCAACGATACCAGATGATCCATGCTCATACGTAGAGGAAATTGATTACAGAGCGATCCCGAAGAATTAGACTTTTAAGGATTCGCCGTAGATTCCGGTTGAGAATTTTCATTAATTATGCTGGGACTAATGACCTAACTACAAAAAGCCAACTAATAAAACAAGATGTTGTATGAATTAAGAGAGTTTTATTTTGATAAAAACCTTAGATAGGAACCGTTATGGTTCGTTTAGCCAACACACCGCCCTCGTGAACGCATCACGCTCACGCCGTTTCTCGAGGAAGTCGCGTCCGATGATGGTGCCTCGGAAGCATGGTTCGTGGCACGTCGCTGGCCGAACGGTTTCCCGTGCGCACATTGCGTTTCCACACGTTTCGCCGAACGAAAGAATCGATGCCCTCAGCTGTACAGGTGTCATGACTGCCGATGTTACTTTTCCGTGAAATCGCATTCGGTCATGCATCACTCGCCATGGAGTTGTCGGATCCGGGATGCCGCGGTCTATCTAATGCTCATGAGTTTGAGGGGCATTGCCAGCGCCAAGCTGGAGCGTAATCTCGGGATCAGTCAGAAATCCGCCGGGCACCCAGGACATCGCATTCGTGTACCCTTCGCGAGTGACCGAGACCGTCTCATGCTCGGATCGATCGAGGTCGATGAGACCTACATCGGAGGTAGGGCGAAGAATCAACACGCCTCTCACGGCGACGGGAAGCGGGTGTAGGCGACACGTACCCAGTCGTCGAGATCCCTGTATAGGATGACCGGTGAAATCCGCACTGAAGCCGTTGACGACGCAAAAAAGAGGCGATTACATACAGAACTAGAAAATGGCTGCGGAGATCATCCAGTTTCGCGCCACCGAAACTATTTCGATGAAGGCAAGAGATGACGAACGACCGCTTCGCGGCGACGTAGATCTTGCTCATAGATCACGATCCGCGTCGGTACATCGACCTTACGCGAATGAGATTGTTCGCTGATGCGCTTGAACACGTCCCGTCGAGGGTGGTACCTACGACGATCATGCAAAGTTTCCATGGTTGGTTACCTTTGATTTGTGTGATCGTGGACGCTGGTGGTGGTTCGCCAGCGTCCAACTTTTTCGGGAGGCTGAAATATCAAATGGCTGAGATCATTCCGTTTCAGAATCTTTGTCAATCTCAAGCCGAGCATTTACTTCAGCACGGAGAGCGTTCGACAGGTGCATGGCGCTCGTTATTGTCAGCGGAAAAGACATCGTATAGGACGGTGATCCGCCTGTATCAAACTCCAACAGGAATGATAAGGTCGCATGCGGGGAGGATTGAATCTCCCATGAGGAGACGCTAATGAACCGGCGGTCTTTGTCATCAAATTCTCGTGCGAGGATATTGAACTCGATATCTGGTACGGAGTCGAAGTCAGGCATTTGGTTTTTCTCTTTATAGGTTTAGTTCGATGGCGGAGATCATTCGGTTTCAGGACGCGAAGCGACGAGCTGCTCAAGCAATTTGCGAATCTTCCGAAGCTCCTCTACCCCCGCCGGACCCGACAGGCCAGCCTCATCGAGTTCATCTATGGTTAGCCCAAGTTCATGGTCTCGACCCTCGATATTCACTCGAAGCACAAGGCATGGTGTGCCATCGAATCGGGGAATATTCTCAAGAATCTTTGCTAAGGGAAGGTTATCCCGACCCGGCTTAGGGCGGCCACCTCCGCTTGGAATTGGCGAGCTCATGGCCAGTCGAATCTTGATCGCTCGCCAAGCGCAATATCGTTTGCGATTTTGTTTAGATCGGCGCGGGCTTTTTCAGCGACAGATTGAATCGCCGCTTCTTCCTCAGACGAGAAATTCTCGGCATACCTCTGACTCAACAAGCACCTCATGAGTCCGGCACTGATCTCATCGCCAAAGTCTGCAACCGCTATTCCTCGACGGCCTCCGGGAGTCTGTCGAAGTTCTTCTTTTGGTGTTGTCATTGGATTGACCTCTCTATGACAATGCTGATTTTGAGGGTCGGTGTTCGTTGCACCGGCCCTCGCTTGTTAGCTCATTGTAAGTGAGAATTTAGCTCGGACGAACCCCTGATTTAAATGCACAATGGGGACCGTGGTCTACAAATAGGTACCCGCCATGTCGGGTTGCCTGCTGAATGCACCAGCCCGATTAATGCCTGGGGTCGCTCCCTAGACTGGGCGGATAAGCAGAGACGTCTTTACCTCTTATAGTTCACAACGGTCCGACGGCAGCGTGTTTCGGTTTAGCGCTATGTTGTCGTTTACAAGGGGGCTCGGTCATGAAACAAGTGAACCATCTCTATGGCGACCCAAAGCCGTCTTTCACCCAGCGCTGGCTCAAGCGGCTTTTCTATATCTTTGCCGGGTTCGTTGGCTTGACTATTCTTCTAAGCATCGTCGGACCGCCCTTAAACCCAGAAGAGGAATTGGAACAGGCGCGTGAGGAGTACCGCGTAGCTTTCGAGCTCGCGTACATGGCGAATCGCCAGACGAAGAACTGGAACGTGCGCGTAAGGAGTACCGAGCAGCTTTCGAGCGAGCTCGGGCACATGGCGAAAGGCAAGCGGAGCAAAATCAGGCGGACTACCAACAGTTCCTAGCCGACCAAAAGGCTCAACGTCAAGCGAGGCGCGAAGCCGAAAGTGCTAAAGCAGAAAAGGAAGATAAGGGACATCATTGCTTGTGGGGCTAGGATGGCAGGTCGAGAGAATTTGCCGACCTCGTCAAGCGAAATATGCACGACTCCGATTCATTCGATCACGATAAAACCCTAGTATCGCAGAATCGCAATGGCAGGCATCTAATCAAGATGACCTTTCGAGGCAGAAACGCATTTGGTGGTACTGTCAAATCCGAGGCTGTGGGATGGCTGGATCACAACACCTGCGAACCAACTTTGACGAACATTTCAATGCTATAAGACGGTGCTTCATAAGATTGACAGGCAGAGACTAAAGAAAGAACCGATGCCAGAGGCAAAGCAGCGCCGACCGAAGCGCGACATACTGGCGAAAGCGATGCGCCGAGTATTCCAGGAGCGAATGTAGAACGGCGACACGAAGCGTCGCCAAGATCAAACAGAACCGAGCAAGCGCTCCGACGAAAGTGAGCTAAGCAACTAGCTTCTCGTACTTGAGATGCTTACCCGCTAGACCGCCGGTAAGCTGCACCATCTGATTCACGGTATTGGCATCGCACATGTTATGGCGAGTGGTGAACTCGGCCACATAGCGATTGAGGTGCTTCGGGCTCATCTGGTGATAGGTGCCTTTATGCGCTCGCTTGAGCATCGACCAGAACGATTCAATGCCGTTCGTATGCACCTCACCGCGCACGTACGCGTCTTCTCGATGACACACTGGTTCATGGTCGAAAGACAAGATCAATCTACCATACGAGGACGACTAATCGGTGAAGACTGACGCGCCCAATTCCACGTTAGATTTGATAAAGCCTTCAAGCGTCGCCGCTCGAGTATCTGGCACGACCTGAGTTCTGACCTCATTCTTCGCCGGGTTCTTCACCCCGACGACTGCGGTTTTACCGCCACCCCCACCGCCGACTCTTAACCGGTCGCGTTAGTGCTTGTTCCGTTCAAGACCGCCCACGTAGGTCTCATCGACTTCCACCGGACCGATGCATTGATCGAGACCGCTAGCATCCCACGATTCACGCAAGCGATGCAGCATGTATCAAGCCGTCTTCTGCGTCACGTTGAGATCTCGGTGGAGCTTCATCGAGCTGATGCCCTTGAGGTTGGTGACATACAGATAGATGGCGAACGCCCACTTGCGCAGAGGCAGACGCGAGCACTGCAGCACGGTTCCAGTTCTGACGCTAAAGTACCGACCGCAATCCAAACACCGGTAAGGCATCGAGCGCTGGCTTTTCATGGGCTTGGTATTAGCGCTATCGTAATGACCGCAGGTTCGCCCGTCGTCCCACTAGACCGATTCAAACCACTCAACCGCAGACGCTTCATCAGGGAACATCTCCGCCAATTCGATTACCGATATGCCCTCACGATCAGATCGACCCGGTCCTCTGTTTGCCATGCGAAAAACCCTCAATCGCCACGATTTAATTTCGCAATCTGAAATGTCAGGATGCGTCGCACGTTTCTAATTCTGTATGTAATCGCCCAAAAAGATGAGTTACAGGGCTATCTGGAAAAGAATGGCCAATCTGAGTCACGGAAAACAATTCAGTGGCTCCAGCCTAGATGGTACTAACGTCACGCCCAGGACAAACGCGTGCCGACCTCTAACAGTGAGGTGTACCGAGTTTCGTCCACACTTTTTGATTACAGTGTGATCGATAATTTT
>JAPOVV010000062.1 GCA_026707945.1 Gammaproteobacteria bacterium
CGAAGAGCTTGCAATTGAGTACGTGTCTCTAGAGAACCAAGGCAAGAAGCACTTCCGTCTTGATATTCAATCCGGCACCAAAGTGCCAGCCGTGGGTGGGTCGTTCTGTCTGCTCCAAAGAGGGCCATGCGAACCCCTCCTTAACCGCTTCTTGATCCACGCAGAAGTTCTTGCGCCAGAGGGATTTCTGGCGTTGCTGGTCACAGAAACAACTTGTGTGGCGAGCCAAGTTCCCGCGATTTACTCTGATAAGGTCATCAAGATACAGGAGTTTGACTGATGGCTATCTGCGGAAACTGCAAGTTCATGCACAAGGTGAAGGGGCCAACCCACGCTGGCATGAGATTTACGGGCGAATATGAATGTCGCATCCATCCTCCAACTCGTGTGCCAACTGGCCGACACTTCAACGGAGAAATGGTTGGCATAGGCGTGCAACACGGCTGGCCGTTGGTGGAAAAGAACGACTGGTGCGGCAGTTTTGAAGCCAGATAGTGGAATGACTGATGAATAATGGGAATTCAGCTAAGTATATGAATACCATGGGAAAAGACAACTACTTGAAGTATTTCGATACTTTCAATGATGCCTGCGAGTATTCGCCAATAAAACGTTCACCGTATGTTTGTCAAACAAAAGGCGGAAAGTTCTATGTGTGGCAATACGGGGAAAACAGGATTCCCATGTACCTGTGCGAAGACCTTGTCTGGAGGTATCAGTGAATGAGTGACAATACGAAGATTGAATGGACGGATGCCACTTGGAACCCGATTACCGGTTGTTCCGTAGTCAGTCCAGGATGCAAGAACTGCTACGCCATGAAACTGGCTGGCGGCCGACTTCGCCATCATCCAAGTCGCAAGGATTTGACTGTTCCTTCTGACAAGGGGCCAGTCTGGAACATAGAGAGGTTGTTTGAAAATGCCAAGAGCGAATGACTACCACAAATACAAAGACCGCCGCGTCTGCGTCGAGTGTTTGGCTATTGAATCAAGAGAGGCATTCATGGCATGATTGAAATTTACCGGTTGTCGTTCTGGGACGGCACTCAATATGTTGGCCAATCGAGGAATGTGAAAAAGCGCCTGCTTGATCATTTTAAATCTCCATCCAACGCCGAATTACATATGCACCTACTTTCGGACTTGCATTACAAGCTGGAAATCCTGTCTCGTCATCGCAAGCAGGAAGTCGCCGACAGGGAGGAAAGAAAGCAGATTGACAGGTTGGCCTTCCCGCTTAACCGCATCCTTGGAAACGGGCAATTCAGAAAATCATGCGCACCAAGGTTGGCGAGGTCGGAGCCGTTTGCCGCCTTGAAGCCATCGACCAAGGCGAAACACGCCAAGGCCAAATTGGCAAGGCGATATAAGGCCAGAGACAAAGGCACGCCGGTTGGGCCTGGGTGCAGGGAAGAGAAGGATGTATCTGAATTTTATCGAGACGCTTGCAGGAGTTCAGGGCGCGCTTCCCGGTGCAAGATTTGTTCAACTTTTCGGCAGCAGAAAATTCAACAGGCAATAAAAGAAGGCCGCGGCAGCAGCGCTGGCTACTATGAAGCGAAGGCTGCCTGCAAGGCGCAGGGGATGACACGATGATACAGGGCGAGTGCGACAGTTGCAGGCGCGAGAAGTCGGATTTGGTAAGACTCTGCCGTGCGTATTGGCCGAAGCGGGTTCGCAGAAGGTCGGTCAAGTGGGATCTTCCATTGAGTAACTTTTCCAAGACCTGCGAGACAATGCTTGTTTGCCCGTCCTGTCGGGAAAAGGTGCTGGAAATGAATTGGAGAGAGGAAAAATGATGGAATCAAGAAAGGCCACCGCCTACCAGAAGCAGAAAATACGGCGCGGCAATACCTATGGTTGCTACGACTGCGATGGAAGGCTTGCCGAAGTTGCGCGCGGGTCGCGGGACGAAAATGAGGTAGGTCGCATCTACCGAACCGTGAAAGACCTGCCGAACGGCGAGGTTGACGAAAGCAGGCTGGACGAGTTCTGGCTGGTGGTCGAGGGCAGGGTTTTGGTGAAGGGAAGCCGCAAGTTCCTGCCGGTGGTTCGGCTGACGGGGCTGGAGCGAACGACGCCGTGGGGTGAGCGATGAGCATCAAGGCAGGATCTTCCTCTATCGGCTGTCAGTCCAGGAGGAAACATGAACACTGAATTACTGAAAAAGGTTCGTGACCGCATCGCAGACGAGAGCGTGCATTACAATCAGGATCTCTACTGGGAAGTTCTCGCCAACAGAGACCCCGTAATGTTGAAGTCGGCTTTTGATGAAGAAGGCGAATTTTGCGGGACACCCTGCTGTATAGCCGGCCACGCCATCGCCGCAACTGGGGCAAAGATAGCATCACAGTGGAAGGATTCCGACTTTGGTCTGACAGCGCAAGAGCTTTTAAGGCTTTCCGAAAAGGAAGCTTTGAAGATGTTCGATCCCAGGCCAATAAAAGATATTGGTAGTAGTCGGCGAGCAACAAGGCAAGAAGCTGTGGCGATGCTTGACCGAGCGATTAAAACCGGCAAAGTCAAGTGGAAGGCCATCGAATGATCGACCCGCTCGACGGCCTGTACCTCAACCCCGATAAAGAGGAAGAGGCGAAGGCCGAGAAGGAGAAAAGACGGTCGGAGCGCCGGCGTGAATATCAGCGTGAATACAGTCAGCGCCCCGAAGTTGTTCAACGCCGCCGGGAGCGCCAAAGGGAGTATTTGAAAAAGCCTGGTGTGAGGGAGCGCAGAAATGAGCGCCAGCGGGCGAACAGAAAGGCGAGGTTGTCCGAATGAGCAGCCGACCACGCGGCCACAAAGCGAATAGCAGAAAACTTCGCAAGGGAAAACCACGCCGCAAGAACGCGATCCGCGCGGCCAATCAAAGCGGCGGGTCGGGGTTCCGCCAGAACCGGAGAAAAAATGGAAGCAACGCTAATTCCAAACTTTGAAACAGTTGATAATCCAAGCCGATTGCAAGAGGAGAAAATATCTTTGATTGAATCCTATAACTCGGCGATAAGGTTACGTTCTTGGCAAGAAGAGATGACGGGGTTCCCTAGTCTGTTTATGCCTCCCCGCGTCCCAGATGTAGTATTTGAAATGTTGGGTGGTCGGGTTTTTTGTGATGGAGTGATGGTCGGGTGGGTCGCTCCGGAACCGAGAAAGAAATGACGAAAATCATCCTGTTCGCCCTGTTCCTCGCGCCCGGAGTGGCGCTGGCCGATCACTGCTACTTCTACAAGCAGATGGACAAAGCCAGCCTGTCCGAGGGCAGGGACAAAATTGAACATCACGTCGAGACCGAGAAAGACCTGCAACACAGAGACGAGTGGGTCGCTCAACTTGCGTGGATTGAGGAACTTCTGCTCGCCATCGAGGAGTGCGAGGATGCTGCTGAAAGATAAATTCCTGAAGGATGAGGTCGCCGCGCGCGAGTGGCTGGAAGCGCGTCGCTGGCCGGAGGGTCGATTCTGCCCCCACTGCGGGAGTCGCAAGACCCGAGAGACGATTGGCGAGAAGCAACCCTACCGATGCCAGACCTGCTACAAGTATTTCTCTGTCCGTACCGGGACAGTGATGCAGGGGTCGAATCTGCCTATCCTCAAGTGGGTGCAAGCGATGTACCTGGTGTCGGCGACCGGGGCGAAGGAACGCAACGGAGACGGGCTGGCGCTTCATAAGGAACTCGGCCTGACCTGGAAAACGGGTTGGGCGATGTATCAACGCATTCTGTCTGCTTTCTACGGGAGGCAATGATGCTTTCAAAACTGAAACGCGGCGGGAAGCGAGCCGGAGCCGGACGCAAACCCCGCCAAATCTTCGAGCCAATCGACGCCAGTGTAGATGAGATTGCACGGCGGCTCATGCGGCCTAGAAAGGAGAAGCGAAGTGTTTGAGTATGACTTGATAGGAAAATCTGGTTCCATAGGGACGATTCGCCCCTTGCTTGGCGCGGAGACATGGGTATTCCGTGCGACCCCTTATCAATATCTCGACATGGAGCCGGACGATTCAGAGATATTGGACTTTGAATCCCACGCGGAGGCGAAGCGGCATATCAAGCAGTGTTGGAACGCATCTTGCGAGGAACACGCGGGGGCGATAGAGGATGGCTTGCCGCCGGGGTATTTCAAAAACCCGGATTGGGAACCAACGCCCCCCCAATCATTTCAAGTCGAGGCACTTTCCGATGTTCTGCAAGATATCGGGAAAATCATTGCGCAGAAGGCGCACTAGGAGGAATAATGGCTGACCCAGAGCAAAAACTGGATGAGGTTGGGACGGAAGCGAACCTGAAAGCCGCAATCGAGGCAAAGGGCTTCATTGTCGAGCGCATGACGCTCCTCAAGATTACGGATTATTGCAAAAGCACTTACGAGGCGGTATGGACTGCGCGGGAGAAATGGAGGGGTCGGGAATATCCAAATTTCACCGCCTACTCTCTAGAGGAGTTGGCACAAATGGCAGGAGTAAAACGACGCTCTCAACCGCCAGTATGGGAGGCACTATGAGTCATATCAGTCGCCGCAAGAATCCCGATGGGTCAATCCGCTACAAGTGCGAGCGGAATAATTGGGGTCAGTATTTCAACGGAATGCCCTTGCCGCATGTCTCGACCAACTACAATTTCAAAACCAAGCAGAGACTACCGCAGGGAAGCGATCACCCAGACTCGCTTTCAGGGGTCAAGTTCCGGTGGTTTGTGTGGGCAAGCAAAATAAGGATGGCTTTCAAGCGGTTTTACTGCAAGTTGCGGGGGAAGTTGAGATAATGGATGCTGATTGACTATGTGCATCCCTTCCCGCTCCAAAGAGGCTGTTGCACTGGCAGTGCTTCGATTGGCTTATTCCCGGTCAACCGGGTGGAGGCGAGACATGATTGAGGTATGCCAAGATTTCCTGCTTTGGCAACTTCGCACCAGGTGGGAGATTTGACATGGTAGCGATCAACTTCAAGGCTAAAGTCGCCGATGCGGTAGAGGGTGGAGAGAAGCGTCAAACTATCAGGCGCACGGCGCGATGCAAGCCAGGAGATAGACTGCAACTCTATACGGGTCAACGGACAAAGAAATGTCGGCGGCTTCGGGAGGTGGTCTGTACAGATGTTTACCCGATTCAGATTACCCAGACCTCAATAGTGGTTGACGGCATGATTTACGCTTTAGGGTCGGTGATGGCTTACCACTATGCAAAGATGGACGGCTTCGAGGGGGCGCCCGATATGGTCGAGTTTTTTAGGAAGCAATACGGGCTTCCCTTTGATGGTTTCCTGATTGAGTGGCGACAAAAACACAGTTGGGAGTGAAAATGAGCCGCCTTTACGATTCGGTCAAATGGAAGCGGTTGCGGGCTTGGGTAATCCAGAATGAGCCGCTTTGCCGAATGTGTGCGGAGGAAGGTCGGCTTGAGAGCGCCCAAGTGGTTGACCATATTCACGCCCACAGAGGCGATCCAGTGCTTTTTTACGATACCGACAATTTGCAACCTCTCTGTAAGGCTTGCCATGACAAGCGGAAACAGCAAGAGGAGCGTAGCGGCTTCAAACGGGACATAGGCGAGGATGGCTGGCCTATGGACGAGCGGCATCCGGTCAATTCCGGGAAGCAAGCGAAAAAGTGGGATGCTACGGCATGGATTCCTCCGGATATCCCCAAGTTGGAAATTCCATCGGTGTTTTTGTGCGGCCCTCCGGCATCTGGCAAGACCACTTGGGCTCTAAAACACAAATCATCGGGAACGCTCGTACTCGATCCCGATATCACGGCTCAAGAATTGGGTTTGCCCGCCGCATGGGAAGGCGGAGCGGACAAGACGAGCAGGAGACGGATAGCAAGACGGGAAATGGCGCGTTTGAGGAGCGCGGCTGATTCTGGCGCGGTTGACGATGTAATCATTGTCCGATCTGCACCCAGACCCATCACCCGGACGAGGTGGGTTGAGGCGTTAGGCCCGGAGGCGAAATTGAAGGTATTGCGTACCCCGCTGCGGGTTTGCTACGAGCGCATCATGGCAGACCCGCAGAGGAGGAAAAATGCGGCTCGCCAAATGGCGGCGGTGAGAGGTTGGTATGCCGCAGACCGAGCGTAATCCTGATTCTGGCGTACATTGCTACTGCCGCATTCGGAATCACAATGGGACTGGTAGTGTGGACATACCTCAAGAATTGATGTAGGTTATAGCCCAAGGATGACGAGGGGCTAGACATCACGGTTATGTGTCAATAATCCCTCTGGTTGGCTTGCCCCTCCGAATCCTGTAAATTAAGAGACCCCGTAAAACGCCCTGTAACGCGATTCTAGAGCATCCAAGCAATGCTAGTACCCAGAGACCAACCCCACAGTAAGCGTGCAAGCCTGTGCGAATGCGCAAGCAGGGGGGAGGGTTTGAAACATGGAGGGCGGCTGGCAAGCCGAGCGTTCCCCCAGAAACTACACTTTTTTTCAATTCACCTATGGGGGGTGTAGGGAACCATGCCTAGACCCCGGACTCCGAACAAGCAGAAGGCGCTCGAAGGCCGTCATGGAGCGGAGGAAGCATTGAAGCATGAGCCGAAGGTGGAGCGGGTGGACAGGCTAGAGCCGCCAATCCGTCTCGACCGCTACGCGAAGGCGGTATGGGAGAGGGCCGCCCCGATCCTAGATGAGGTGGGGTACTTGACCAAGATTGATTTGGGATTGCTGGCGCAATACTGTGTGGCATTCGGACTGTGGCTCAAGACCTACAAGGAATGGATACGGGAGGGTCGCCCCGCGCTCTACAAGAATCCCAACGGGACGATGCATGAGCATCCACTTATCAAGGTATGGCGCGATGCTCAAAAGGATGCGGTCTCGCTCGGCAACCAGTTGGGAATCTCACCGACTGCGCGGAGCAAACTCGGCTTCGAGTTTTCGGAGACCATCAAGAATCAGAGGAAGTATGGGACGGGCGATGAGAAGGCCCCGACCGAGAAAGAGAAACCCAAGCCTCCCCCCGCAGTGGAGGAGACCCCGGAGAGCCGATTCTTTCCAAGCGGCAATGCGTAGATGGCTCACAGTTCGGATAGGGTCGATGAGTATGTCGATGCGGTACTGTCGGGGGATATAGTTGCTGGCCCCCATGTCCGTAACGGGTGCAAGCGTCATCTGAAAGACCTCAAGCGGCGGGCATTCGCCTTCGACAAGGATTCTGCCGCCCATATCATTGACTACTTCGAGGAGGTGTTATGCCTTGGTGAGGGGCAGTTCGATGGACTGCCATTCAACCTAGACATATCCCAAGCATTCAATCTTGGATCTGTGTTCGGCTGGAAGGTCGCCAAGACGGGGCGGCGGAGATTCCGGCGCTGGTATCTTGAGGAGGGCAAGGGCAATGGGAAGTCTCCCTTGCTTGCCGGGGTCGGACTGTACGGCATGACCGCCGATGACGAGAAGGGAGCGCAAGTCTATTCGGCAGCCGCAACCAAAGAGCAAGCCTCTGTGATCTTTCAAGACGCGGTGCGCATGACTGCATCCTCCCCGATGCTGGCGAAGCGGATCACCAAGAGCGGTCGCACTCCGGCCTGGCACCCGCCCCCCCTCACCCCAGAATCCTTTTTCCC
>JAPOVV010000032.1 GCA_026707945.1 Gammaproteobacteria bacterium
TGCTGCAACATCGTGGCATCGATATTGGACGATACGGCTATAATATACCACAAAGTCAACCAGAGTTGATGCGTAGTATTGGTATTTGGCAAGCTCAAGATCAATCTAATGAACGATTTGCTGTTCAGTATCAAAATATGACTGCTCGTCAGGCTTTGCGAGAAGATATGGCTAGTATTGAAACTAGACGTATTCAAATCGGTAAAGAGTTGAATCAGGTAATGCTTGAAGAAACTCAACTACGATATTCCATGATTCAACATGCTGCTCAAGAGGCGCTAGATGCTCCTAATGAGTTGAGAAGTCTAAATGTTGCTATCGCTAGATTGAAAGACTATGTTGGAACGGCAGCTTTACCGTTCGGTAGTCCTGACAATCTAGCTGCTCACGAACAATATATGAGAGTTGTTGAAGGATTTTCTTCACTAGAAGATCAAACTCTTTCTGGCATTAGAGGTGCAGCTCGTAGAGCTGGACAGTCATTGCAAGACTATATTGAATCGTTCATTTCAAATACTACTGGATTTCAATTACCATCTGACGGACTGGCAGCTATAATGCAACAGTTCGGAGCTTCAGAGGCTACTGAAGCTTCTGAAGATTTATCTCTACGCATGGCCGCAAATGAATTGCAGCGTCGGAGCAATGAACTTACGGAAGAAAATAATAGACTGCTTGAACAGTTGAGACTGGTAGTGTATAATCTGTCGCAAGTCTCTAATAGGCCACTCGAAGGTCTTTCACCACCAGCTCTTGAGGAAGCTCTTTCATTCCGATGACTCTAAAGATATTAGGTGACAGAATCCAACTTACCGAAGATCGCTTTGGCACTATGCGTGTTCAAGGTGGTGCTTCTAATAGATCAGAGATTGTAACTATGTCTGGTCGAGAAGTAGATAAGTTTGAGAACGTTCGAGCAAAAGCAAAGAACATCCGTAATCTCAATCAGATGAAGATTACAATTCCTATTGTGTCTGAACAATATAGTTGGAGTGGATGGTGTAATATAGTTCAAGCTCAAGCTAGTATTGAAGAAAAGACGGTATCAGATAGTGAAGCTTCAGGTACATCTTGTTTGAACTGGAGCCTTACATTAGAACGGATAGATGGACAGCAAGAAATTAGGATCATTCCGTCTATTCGAGACTATAATGGCACCTTCACACCTACTCAAAGAATAGGATTACCGAACTATATAGTAGGCGGGTTTTTTCCTAGAGGCACAGCTACATTTGGTATAGCTAACTATGAATATGATGTAGCTGAGTTTAAGAATATGAAGAATGTCACCTCTGGCTTTCGGTATACGTTATCGCCGGACGATGGACATGTTGGACAAGTCAGATTGGACATCGGCGGTAATCCGGTTGTTGGGTTGCAATCTATAAACCGATTTGATGGAGATTGGGCTGTAGACAATGGACTGTTTCGTTTGAGAAATCGTAGTGGCAGTCTGTTGGAGATGTCATCGGGACTGCGAGGATATGAAGGCAATAGCGTACTGTTGAATTTTGGTAATGCAATGACCGATCCCAGTGAAATCTCTATCTCCTATAACTCATACTTCCTCACAGTTATTAGATTGTACTTCGGCACTTCTCAACTCGACTCTATAGCAGATATCGTCGTTCGTAGAGGTGATCCTATTGCCACACTCAACGTGAAGGGACATAAGACAGCTCCGGCGTTTTCAGCTTCTGGATGGACTAAGAGCGCTCAATGGTATCGACGCACCGGCGGGTTGCAACCACCAATGTCCGCTGTCCTTGGAATCGCTAAAGATAATGTGAATGATGGCTTATTGCATCTGTCATTGGGAACTAATCAGGCTTCGGAGCGACATGCAAACTGGTTGGCTACTCCTGATCAATGGGTGAGAATGGTGGAAGTATGAGCGTCACTGAAGAACTACAAGGTTCTGGCAACTGGAGCCTCACGCTAGCGTACCCGCCTCAGACACCTTACAACATATTACGTGATGGACTGTTTGAGACTCTCTATATTGTATGGGGACCGGTTCCGACTAAGCCGACTTTAGCTAATCTAAAACGAATATCTGAATATGCTGGTGTTGTATTAGGTGGTATCCATGATACCGACTCCAATACTCTCACCTTGCATGGCGCATCTTTAGCTTGGTGGTTAGGTGATGTGGCTAAGCGAGGTCCAACTTTAGGTGAAGATTTTACTGTGGAGGATGAAGAAAATCCATCTGATATATTAGCTGATATTTGGGAGCTTGCTGATCAGAATCCAGGATTGATTCTTGGAGATGTGACAGATCCTGATGAAGATTCTCCTAATGCTGTATGGCAAGGCACGTTCTCGGGCAAGACTACTTTACGACAAGTCTTAGATCAGCTCGCCACAGATTGCCACTGTTCTTGGCGAGTGAACGTAGATGGTTCAATAGATTTTGGACCGGCAGCGGATCTTTACAATGTGTCGAATCCTACCATTATCAACATCCATCCTTTCATCCCATTGAGATTAGTTACTCGAACTAATGGAGAGCATTTGTTAAATAAGTTGTGGCTAGAAACGGAATTGGCTGAAGTTGAGGCATTTGTAGCAAGTATTGTTATAGGATATGAAGGTGCTGATTATGGTCAGTCAGGCATCTTTGAGACACAAGGTCCAAGTGATGAAACTAGCTTGACAGAATCAACTAAGGCGTTACTGAATAGTCGAACCACTCCCGATGATTCTGCCACTATCACTTACGACGTATATCATCGAGCTCAAGAGATTGTTCAAATTGGTGATTCTATAGATATCTATGATCGGGATGCTCTATGGAAGAACACAGTAAAACGAGAGACAATTCTTGGCAATCTTCCAATGAAGCGTCGGGTTGTAAATGCTAAGAATTGGACATTTGATAGGAACATGAGTTTCTATATTGTTTATTATGACAGCTCCGGCAATCATTACATTGAAGATTTGACACCTTGGGCTATGGTCAATCAGACCTATCCGACGATTACGTTCATGGCTGGAGATGACATTGATACTATCTACAATCAGATAGCAGGATCAGCAAGAATAACTACGCCAGATGTGGATAATATAGCAGCATGACTATCTATCCTGTAAGAGCAAGAGGTGGTCGTGTTCCTGTTATTGAAGCTACTACTACGTATCGTAAAAAAGTAAAAAGTGTGGAAGAGGAAGTTGCACCTCCCGAAGATGAGCCAGAAGAACCTACTGGAACGCCGGGAGCTCCAACTAATCTGCGGTTGTCTAATGTGACTGTCAAAAGACAGACTATTATTGACACATATACAGATTATTACACTGGAACAGTCTTATCGTGGGATGCTCCTGTAGATGATGGGGGTGGAATAGAAGGATATCAAATAGAGTTTGATCCTACAACTATTCAATATCGTTTTAGTCCAACTAATGACAGTCCTTATATTAGAGAGGCTACTAACACAACTGTTATAAAAGTACCTGCAGCAACTTCCTATACATTCAGAGAGAGTGGGCGACCCTACTATCAGGACAGTGCTGTGGAACCTGGACCCGATCCTCCAAACTTTACTCCACTTCCTGGAGCTAGAAGGGCTTACGGTAGGTATAGATGGTCTATCCGTGTTAGAGCTTTCAATAAGTTCGGCAACGGTGGATGGTCTGGTGTTTTGTCTCTCAATAACAAAACTTGGTCTTACGCAGATCCTGCTGGTGGAGATTGCACAGTTCCTCCTGCCATAGCTGGCTTTACTGCAACTCCTGGCAACGCTCGCATTACTCTTTCTTGGAGTAAACCTGCTGGAGCTATCAATACTTATAAAATTGAACGACGGACTAGAGCTAAAAACACCGGAGCTTGGGGAGCATATAGTGAGATTTCAGCTTCATCATCTGGCATATCTAAAACCGCCACCTCCGTCACTGATACTGGCTTGACTAACGGCTCCGGATATCAATACAAGATTTGGGCTGTCAATGATTGTGGAGAGGGAGAAGAAAGCACTACATCTGCTTCTGGTGTTGTGCCGGTAGCTCAAGTTGTCACCCCAAATACAAGGCCCGGCAAACCGGGTGCTCCAACCGTTACTGCCGGAGATACCACTGTCGGCTATGTTTTGAAAGCTCCAACAACTGGTGGAACACCAACTGATTATGATGTTCGCTATCGTCGAAAGACGGGTACGAATACTTGGACTTCTCCTACAGGTGTGACGCACGCCGGCATAGGAACCACTGGAACTATCCGCAACTTGACTAATGGTCAAGTCTATCAAGTAAGTTCCAGAGCCGGTAACAATGTCGGAGAATCTGCATGGTCTGACTGGTCTAGTGAAGTAACGCCGACTGGACTAGTTCCTCCCGCTCCTCGTAATTTATCTATAACTAAACAGATCTTAGCTTTATCTCTAACTTGGTTAGCTCCAACAACTAACATTGCCATCAAAAACTATACTGTCGAATGGCAGACCGTAACATATGCGGTACTTAATGGAGTACGGACTTTACGACCGAGTGCTACAACAACTGTCACAACAACCAGTAGAGGATATCGACTTACCGGAGCAGACGCTACAAAGGAATATCGGTTCCGTGTTCGAGCCAATTCTTCCACTGATACTAACGGCACCTTCACATCTTGGTCATCTCCTACACGACCGTTAGCACAACCACCTCCAAGAGATATCCCACCAACTCTAGCTGCTCCTGGCGTCACAGCCGGAAACGGTACTGTCCGAGTTATCTGGACTGTTCCATCCGGCGGTGGTACAGTCACTCAAATCAAGATTTGGCGACAAGAAAAAGCAGCTACTCTAAACGCTAAATGGTCGAATCTGACTGTCAAAGCTACAGTCGGTACTTCTCCACAAAGTTACAACGATGACAGCGTAACTAATGGCAAGATCTATCGTTATGCTGTTCAAGCTATTAATACTGAAGAAGAAGGTAAAACATCTCCTACTTCTCGCACCGTAATACCGTTTGGTGTGCCGGGCAAGCCACAACTTCCACGCTGGTCTATTCGCAATACTACAATTCTCGGCACACCTTCGACATCCGTGTCTGGTTCACCGCCATCGCAATATCCCACTACCAACGGCGCACCAATTATTGCTTGGGAATATTCTCTACAATTTATCTTCCCAGCTCAAGGTGCTCAATGGCAGTATCAGTATGAAGATCTACGGGTGTCGGCAAGTTTATCTCGAGCTTTCGCCCGCAAAACAGCTAACACATCTTATCGTTTGCGAATCCGAGCTGTCAATAAAGCCGGTCATGGACCTTGGAGTAATTGGACTAGCGTAAAACGACCGTAGTGAATGACTTGCGGCGCTGACTAGCTTCAGCTATAATATCTATTCCATGTCTGAGTTCAAAGATAGTTCTGCAAAGGCTTGTGAGATAATCAAGGAAGCATGTGAGCTTCCGACGCAATTTCAAGCTGCCCTATTACTGGCTAATGCTGGCATTGCCGTGGTGCCATTATTGCCAGATGGCTCGCCGGCTGTGAAAGGCGGGTTCCACAGCCGCAGCAGCGATACTGATGACGTGTCTAAGAAATGGCAGAAAGGTGACTACGGCATTGGGATAGTGCCGGGAGACTGCGGCCTTATCTGTTTCGATGTGGATAAGGAACCCGCCTTAGAACGAGTGCGAGAATTACGTGGTGATAGTATACCACTGATGGTTACTCAAACTCCTAGAGGTGGCATTGGTCAACATATTTGGTGGCCAGCTCCGGAGGGTGACTATTCTAAGGGTGAGAGTATCAATGGCATCAAAGGATTAGATTATCGCCATAACGGCGGCTATATCTGTATCCGTCGAGACAATAATTCTAAATATGAGAGTGGCAATTACGTACATCGACCACAGCCTAACGCTAGTAATGAATGTCCACAGGGCTTTATTAATTTGCTAATTACGAAGCAGATAACTCTTTCGTCAAAGCCAGTTTCTCAGAATGGTTCAGCATTAGAAAACAAGTCTCTTGAAATTGCTAATGTTTTGTTCAAAGAATTGCCGGGCCCAGATGACAACTCTAATATTAGGAAAGCGGTTCGCAAATCTGTTGGACCTAAGATTGCTGAACATCTAGAAGATTCAACAGATGGTAAAGATGAACATGGTCCGTTCTTAGCGTTTATGTATGCTAAGTCTGAGAATAAATCACCTGAAGGATTGAAGATCTATACTGACAACTTGAAGATATTTGTTCATAGCGGTACATTACAACATGATTTAAAGATATGGAGGGATGGTCCTTGGAGATTTGGTGAGTTATGTGCTATTCGTGAAGGATACATAACAGACAAAGAGTCGTTGTTTTCAGGTTTAGTTAGTTGGTGGAGTAAGAGATTTGGATTGAAGTTTGACTATAAAGAAAAGTCAGGACTTAAGCTGTTGAAATTGTTACGTTACTATGACAAGGATTTGATTCTCAATACACGTGCTCAGATGATAGAATATTTGAATGCTCCGTTTCCTGATATAGATTCAGATAGTTGGCATTGGAAAACAGGTTATAGTAGAGATTCAGATAGTCTTCGTCAACATCTACGAGAGTGGCTGTATGAAAAGGGAGGATTTTACAGCGCAGTCAATTCGAGTAAAATCTTTGAAAGTAGACTATTGCCTAATAATGTATTAGATGATTTGATAGTGTCGGCATCTGGCATAAACCAACATGATCCATTTGAAGAATGGCTAAATGATTTGCCAGAATGGGATGGCATCTCTTATATAGCAACTATGCTAGAGCAGCTATATAAGTTAGAACCAACTGAAGCTAATATGGAACTACATGGATTTGCTATGTTTACTTTGCTTGGTGGT
>JAPOVV010000109.1 GCA_026707945.1 Gammaproteobacteria bacterium
GTTCATGTTTGACATGGCAGAGCAAGCAAGGGGCACCCTGATTCGCGTTCCAAACCTCAGCATCAAAATGGGATACGAAGAAATCATTGACGGGATCGGGACTGCCAACAAACTCTACAAACAGATGTTTATGCGCGAAAGAGAACAGCGTGGACCCAACTTTGAGAAACTCCGTATCCAAGCGATTACCCAAGCCCGTATCAACAAACTAGACAGGATTGACACATTGGCGGGTCCCATCAATTTCGGCTGGCTCGCATTCCACGAACACCTGCCGACCGAGTTTATCAGTCAACTCTCACAGTACCCGGTTGCAGATCATGATGACGGACCAGACGCGCTAGAGGGAGCCACAAAGAGACAACTAAGACCCGTTCCACCAAAATTGCCACAACCGCTGCCTGACTTTGAAGATGAGGAATTCGGGTTTGGTGAATCTAAAGGATTAAAACTCGGAGGACGCTGGTAATTCTTTGGATTCTTGATTTCTTGATTATGCTCTATCTCACCAAAATACGACGTAAAAGTAGATAAAGTGAGATATAATCTCGCTTCTGTTTTGGGCGGACGCCAAACAGGTTAATCGAAAGAAGCAATCGCTTCCATTCAGGATTTAATTCTTCCTTAAACTCGGGGTCTGTCCGAAACTCCACAAATGAACGCGGCTCCCGACGCGCATCTTCCTTTGCGCCCTTGCCAACAGACTTAAATAGCAGTGACAACGGTATGTCGTAAGCCTCCGCTATTTTCTCTACAGTATCAATCGATGGGGTACATTTGCCAGTCTCGATTTCCGATAGGAACGGGACGGATACCGTTGATAATCTGCTCAAATCCTGAAGCGTCAACTTGTTGGCTTGCCTTAACTGTCTCAAACGCTCACCGATCGTCATTTTTACACCTCAAATAGTGGAAGTTGAGTGTCATAGTTGCGCCAAAGCGATAAGGTGTCTTTGTTTCCTTATTCATGGTATGTCCTCTTGAGGATTTTCTGAAGTTTCATTTTGCAACGATGAATCCGAATCTTGACCGTCCCCTCCGCCCACCCGGTCTTTTCGGCTATCTCCTTGATACTCCACCCTTCAATGCAGCGAAGCACCCATACCTCGCGCTCTTTTTCCGGGACACGACTCAATGCTTGTTCAAGTTGTAACTTCGCTTCTTTGTTCAACTGGACTTGTAGCGGCTCGCTTTTGTAATCAAGAGGCTCAGGTATGTGGTGTTGCGTTTCCATGTCGTCGATATATTCGAGAATGTGGAAGCCTTTCCTATCACGGGCACGGAGGTTATCGATGATCGTATAACGGGCAAGCACGTTTATCCATGAACGTAAGCCACTCCCCTTCGTAAAATCAAAGGTGTGTAACTTCTGCCAAATCTTCATGAAGATGTCGGTCGTTATCTCCTCTGCAAAATGGAAATCTTTTACCGCTTTATACACCTTGCTTAGTATCCAACGACGATGAGTGTGGTAAAAATTGTTGAATACCGCTTCGTTACCTGCCTTGAGGTGTTCTACTAATTCTCTTTCTTCCATCGGTCGCTCCAGCCAAGTTCGTAAAGTGAAAAAGCCCATTCTGTATCTGCTATCCGCCCTTTTGGGCTTTTGGCTTCCACTTTCAATGCTCTCTCGTTCATTTCTGAGATGCAATCAGCTAACTCCTCATCGGTTCGACAAAGGTAAGACACGCCCGGTCGATTATTCTTTATCCCCCATTCTGTGAAATAGCATTCAACTATCGTGGTAAATGTTTTTCTCATTCGATTAAGCCTTTGACTTCTTTGATTAGGGTGTCTATATCGGTGTCGGATTCGGACTCCGGCGCAAATGGCAATTTGCCCGGTTCTATACCTCCTACTCCCACGCTAGCCAGAACAGTTGCTTGCAAAGCCTCGATATAGGAGCTATCTATTTCTGATTCAAGTTGAGTACGACGACGCAGAGGACGTTCAGATGGAATCCGAGTTGTTCTGCCGTGACCCCAATTTGGAACGATTTCATGCCAACCTTGTGAAACCGGGTGGCGCGGCGCGTTGCCCTCAATTTGTATTATATGAGTGTGTTCGCGTCCCTCCGGTAAAATTGGGTCGTTGATAGGCAAGTTATCTGACCAGCTATCTACCGTGATACCGCAGACTGCGTCTAACGGGTAGATGTACTGGTCTTTAACAACATCGATTGCCTCCCAACTTATGATAATGTCTCCATGATTCCATTCGCTTGAGCTAACTGTATCGTAGTATGCTTTCCTGCTTGTTTTGACGCCTCGCTCGAAATTCTTAATTATGATGCGTCCGGCGTCTGTAAAAATCATGTCTCGCCACATGCTGTCGTAATAGTAGCTCGATAGTCTTGGTAGTTCAGGTCTATGTCGTCGAAGATAGTTCATGTACTCACCATTTTTGAAAAAATTTTTCAGAGACCTAGAAGGATAGAAAGGCTGTGGCGTTCCACCCCCGCCCCTTTCTCACAGGTTTTTTTCTCACCGCTTTCGCTTATCTCCGCCTGACCGCCCGACCGCCCGACCGCCCGACCGCGCTGGTGCGCTCCGACCAACACCCACCGCCGTGCCGTGCTGCCGCCGAGCGCCACCAACGTGGGACGCCGACACGCCGACACGCCGACACGATAGACGGGAGCAGAAAGAAAGACGGGAGCAGAAAGAACACAACGCCCGACACCAGACCATCAACGCTATTCACTTCATATCGAATCACCACCAACGCCGCTAACGATCGGCAAGCAATTATACCACGCCACCGAGACGGACGCCACACAGCACACCCACCGCGAATCCCGTCAACCGACCGAGACGGACGCCACACAGCACACAAAAAAACGCATAAAAAGCAAAATAAACGCATAAAAAGACTTGACATCGGAGTGATGGTATGATATACTTCTGTTATCCTGCAAGAAAGGAGGCATTCGCATGATTACCGACGCTGAATTGATCTACCTGTTCAAGGGCAAGAATTTTTCCCGTTTGTGGGACTTGCTAACCGAATTGCAAGATTCGGAACTGCAGCGCCTCGCACGAACCACGCCCTGTATTCGGGTGGGACGCTACGCAAGCGATATTCTAAGACATCGCCAGTCCCACCTACAGCAACGCCTAGCCTAACACCAGCAACGCCTAGCCTAACACATCGGGGCGCCCCAGTGGCGCCCCACAACCTAATCAAGATGGAGGTTAAAGATGAATGCAGATATGATACTGCAATCGCTCTCTAAAATGAGAGCAGATACATTGTCCGAGCTGATCGAAGTTGATCTGCTCGGCGCCGATGACGAAACCCTGGATGCCATCGAGGCATCAGGGGGAAAAATCGGCGAGAGGCACTGGGAAGTTTGGTGCGACAGCGCAGGGCGAACTTGTGCTTGCAACTCACACGACCCGGGCCAAGAACACCAGACGGTCCATGTTCCTGAGTCGTGGATGATCAAAGAGAGTTATAATTTTGTCGGATTGTTCGAGGGAATCGAATCCAACGATCACCTCACCGGCCTCATGATCATCCCCAGCGATCAAGCCCAACTGGTCTACGAAATCCAGAAGGACCATTGGGCAGCGCACACCCACATCGCCCCGAGATCGTCAATTTCAATGAAGGGCGCAACGGCCTATCAAGTCTTGGATGGAAGATTAGAATAACACACCATCGGGGCGCCCCAGCGGCGCCCCACAACCCCACCTATGGAGATTTCAATGTCGCGCAAATACTACGCAAAACTCACTAGCGACTCGTTTGGCCAAACGAGTCGCTACGCAGACGGAACACCTCATAATTTCACTATAGTATCTTTTTCCTCACCTTCCTTGCGCGCCGAGTCGCTGGATCGAGCGTGGGAGGAAGGATTCAATCTTATCAATATCAAACGAAGTGAATTGCTATCAACTGATCTAATAATTCACTTTGACAGCATCAAGATCTTTGATGCTGCGCTAAAACTGGGAGGATACAAACTTCAACCTCAAACGATTTGCTCTGATGAAATTGAAAAAACTTTGAATCAGATGCAACTCAATCGTCAAATCGAACACCAAGTGTTAGCGATTCTCACTCGCTAGCACTTACCAAGCGAATCTAACACCAGCGGGGGTCCTTCGGGACCCCACAACCCCACCTATGGAGATCTATAATGAAACTGAAAAAAGCAATTAGCACGATCAACTATGATTCCAGCATCGCGATTTACGCTGAATCTCCGTTTACTCCCAATTCCGAATCCCGAATCGGTCAAAATCAATTTGAAAACGGTGGGATTTTAGATGGCAAAGAGTGGGTCATTAATGGCGATTCTGCAAATGATAGATCCGAGTATGGTCTTGAGGAATATCGAGATCATGATGAGTTTGAAGAAATGGTTTCAGAAAATATCTCTGATTTCCTGATTCCTCAACTTGAGGAAGAAAGAAAAGACAGAGAGGACCTCAGATAGCATCGCCGACGCCCTATCAGTAACGCTGGTAGGGCGTTTTTGTGCCCGCCAACGGATTTTTTAAGCACAAAAAACATTTGACATCTGAATGATGGTATGATATAATTCCGCTATCATGTGAGAAAGGGGGAATTAAGATGAAATTGCTTAGAGACATGAACAAGCAAGAAGTTAAGAAGCATCTGCAAGAGCAAAAAGCGTATCTAAAATCGCTTGAACATCCGCACAAAGTCTGGAATGATGATTCTTACAATCACTATCAAAATGTTTCGAAGGGCATTTTGATGGCAGAAGATAGATTATATGAACTTGAAAGTTATCCAGACGCTGATTAACTCGTCTACCCAGCGGGGCGCCCCAGCGGCGTCCCACAACCCCACCTATGGAGATCGCATCATGAGAGAGATAGCAGAAATCAGAATCAGACACAACGGCACCATCAAACGCGAAACAATCCAAACGGAGATCATTCCCATAGATCGCCAGCTTGCCGTGTTCGCTTACAACAATCACCTGTATTACGCTGGTAAAGTCGAAACCAAAGACGGATACAACGACTATTACACCGCCGAGATAGACAAGGAGATCTAATGTCAGACTACAAGAAACCCACCGACGCCGAAAAACGATTTGCATGGGAAACTATCACCCGCTTGCTGGACATTGAGAAAATGTCCAATACAGAGCGCATCGCGTACCAACTGCTTGACCGAAGCATTAACCCACCCAAGAAGCGCAAACAACCCGACGAACCAATCACACTATTTCAATAGCACCGACACGCCCTCTCATTCATCACTGGGAGGGCGTTTTTGTGCACCACTCTCGAAAAACGTCTTTGGATTTTTATAAATTCGATTCTACAAATCATCTTCGCTTCGTAAGATCTATTCCCAATCCCTGAAAAAAAACCTCAAAAAAAGACTTGACACTATAATAGTGGTATGATATAATGCTATTATGATGTGGGATTATTGTAATCCCTAAGTGTATCAATTCACCTCTACCTATAAAGGATCTACCAATGCCAGCAAGTATCATCACCGAGAGAAGCACACCACCAGTGATTGAAAGCGCCCTGAATCACTGGATAGAAAATGAGGATACAGAAGAGTATCTCATTTTACACAAAAACAACGGAATAATAGAGTTTGGCGAAGCAGAATATCTCGCCAGACACGAGGATGTAATAATTGACTATACAACAGTGAACGCAGAAGAAAAGGCAATCACTAAATTAGTCAAACCCGACGCCAACTCACTGGAAGAAGCCGTGATGAATTGGATTAACTCGGAAGCGGCAGATTACCGAGCAGATCCACATGATGACGGAACAGAAGCCATTGTGTCAGTAGCATCAGATCTGATACAAGGCGGATGCGCTTCAGGTATCGTTGGAGGTCTAATCTACTACAACGAAACCAACGCATTCTTTGATGAGCATGAGGAGCAAATCTCAGCAGTTATCTGTCAGATAGCACAGATAGCACATGAATCAGGCGATAACGCTGAATTCATTCTCAAGCATGGGCCAGGGATCAAATATATCAAGAATCAAATGGCATGGACAGCATTTGAGGAAACCGCACGAAGTCTGATGATCGAAGCAGGCTTTGAGGATAGATTTTAATCACCCACCCTGAGCGGGACGCCTTCGGGCGTCCCACAACCTATCGGAGGCATCATGTCATACCTAACCAAGAAGGCCCGAAAGAAACTT
>JAPOVV010000027.1 GCA_026707945.1 Gammaproteobacteria bacterium
CCTACGGAGAGTAAAAAATCATAATCGTTGCGGGCGCATACAAGATGTCCGATGGCAGGCTAATGCAGGAGAAATCATGAACAAGAAACTACTGAAGAAAGTCCGCGACCGGATTGCGGATGAGAGTATTCACTATAACCAATATATTTTTTGGGATTTTCCCGATAGTGCGCATGACTTTACTGATATTATTCGGGACGGCAAATTTTGCGGCACCTCCTGCTGCATCGCGGGTCACGCTATCGCGGCGGCGGGCGTGGAAGCAGTCTCTATGTATCTAAAGGATGGTTTTGCGAGTGTGGCGCAACATCTTTTGGGGTTGACTCAAGATGAGGCGGACCTGATGTTCAACCCCAGCCCATTAGGAGATTATCACGATGGCTACTACTACACAAAACAGCCGACCAGGCAAGAAGCCGTTGCCATGCTCGATTACGCTATTAAAACGGGGATTATATTCAATAGTCACAATTTTCGGCTGGAAGAACTAAAATGGGTGGATGCGTTCTTTTTGGAACCGCGCCTCGGCGCATGGTGTTTTTTCGATTGCCGGGATGGTCAGCACGGTCGTCTCTTGCACTAAAGATGTAGGCATGGAAACGCTTGGCGAGTTCCTTGTTCCCGTTTATACCTTTCTGGCGGTGGCCTTCGCTGGATGGTTCGTCGTGACGGTTTATGCACAGATCAACACTATCAGACCATCCCGTAAATTTGCACGGCTTGAGTCAGAAATCTACTTGAGAATGTATTCGATTGTTGATGATGAGGGCGACATCCATATAGAGGTGGGTCTTGATGCTCTTGCCGATCTTGAATCGCTCCGTCATAAACTAGCCAATATGGGAATAGGTTTGCCCCCGGTCAATGAGTCTGATGATTTGAAAGAATTACATAGAGTTCTCTTGACTCTTTTGGCCTATGCAAAGGATGGTCGCATTAAAGAGGCAAGGACTTTCACAGCCAAGTGGAGTTGATATTTTCTTAAATGCAGTTAGGCGTAATAAGTGCGGATATTACCGAGTCGATAAAATGATGCGATGCGAAAAGAAATTTTTATCGGTGCTGTTGCCAGTGCCTTGGCATCATCTTTTGTAGGGTGGCCTGTGATGGAAAACAATTTTGCCTATATTCATACCGCGTTTTGGGCGGTAGTTCTATTGGTGCTACTTGCTTGGGATAAGGTCAGAAATCAAGGCTGGATTGCCGTTTTCAAACACCCTATGATTCTATATCCCATAGTCGCTCTTGTCGGCTTGCCAATGGGTTTTCTGGCATTAATACTCTTTTTCTACTGGGTGATGTTTGTTCCTATCTATATTCTTTCAGGTTTCGACATGGAATCCACGAGAACCATGATGGAGAATATCAGCAATCTACATCGGGATATGCTGACAAAATGACTTGACATTTCCTTCAAAGTATGTTACTATATAGTCACAATTTGAAGGAGAAATGTAATGAGCAAGAACGCACCCGGAAAATCACACCGCGAAGGGCTGACTCTCTTGGAAATCGCGGATATGTTCCGCGATGAGGATTCAGCCAGAGAGTGGCTGGAAGAACTGCGCTGGCCGGACGGCCCATACTGCCCGCACTGCGGGTCGTGCAACGTTCAGGAAGGCATCAAGCACAAGACCATGACGCATCGTTGCCGTGACTGCGAAGGTCGTCCTATGTTCACCCTGCGGATGGGCACCGTCATGGAAGGAACCAAACTCAAGTATCGGATCTGGGCCATCGGCATCTACCTGTTCACGACCAACCTGAAAGGAATTTCCAGCATGAAACTGCATCGGGAACTGGGGGTCGGCCAGAAAGCCGCATGGTTCATGCTCCAGCGTCTCCGCAAGGCGGCGGAAACCGGACCCGGTTCGTTCTCCGGCCCGGTTGAAAGCGATGAAACTTATTTCGGAGGTATTCGCAAGAACATGAGCAAGGCGAAACGCGCCAAGACAAACCAACGCGGAACGCACGGCAAGACTGCCGTAGTCGGTGCAAAGGATCGCGCCAGCAATTCAGTACGGGCAAAGGTGATTCCGAACACCAACCTGCCCACCTTGCAGAAGTTCGTAAGCGGACACACCGAACCGGGCGCGACCATCTACACGGATGAGGCATCCACCTACAAGGGATTCCCGTACCACCATGAAGCCGTCAAGCATTCGGTCGGTGAGTACGTGCGCGGGGAAGCCCATGTCAATGGAATCGAGTCGTTCTGGTCGCTTCTGAAACGCGCCCATAAGGGAACCTTCCACAAGATCAGCCCGAAGCACCTTGAGCGGTATGTTCAGGAATTTGTGATGCGCCACAATCTCCGCGAACACGACACCATCGACCAGATGAGCGCAATGGTGGTCGGCATGAGCGACAAGCGACTTCGCTACGCCGACCTTATCGCGGACAATGGGCTGGACAATGGTGCAAGAGAATGAACAAAGACCTGCATCAAGCCAAAAAAGGAAAGAACGACGAGTTCTACACGCAACTCGCCGACATCGAAAACGAATTGGAACATTATGAGCAGCATTTCAAAGGCAAGGTGGTCTATTGCAACTGCGACGACCCAAGACAAAGCAACTTCTTCCATTATTTCTCGCACAACTTCGAACGGCTTGGATTGAAGAAACTGGTCAGTTCTTGCTACAAGAACCAATCGCCCGACCTGTTCAGCCGACACGATTCGGAGCAGGCGGTCTGGCTGGAATACACTGGGGACAAGAACCTGAACCGGTTGCCCGACCGGGAAGAGATCGAAGTCAAGAAATTGAAAAGCGACGGCGATTTCCGGAGCGACGAGTGCATCGAGTTGTTGAAGCAGGCGGACATCGTGGCCACGAACCCACCATTCTCATTGTTCCGCGAATATGTCGTACAGTTGATGGAATACGAAAAGAAATTTCTGATTATCGGGAATATGAACGCCATCACCTACAAGGAGATTTTTCCTCTAATCAAGGACAACAAAATGTGGCTTGGGCATGGGTTCAATGCTGGAAATGCCTACTTTGCCTTGCCGGATGGGGCCGACAAAGAATACGCATCGGGTGTCTATGACAAAACGACCGGACTTGTGAAATTCAGGAATGTGTCATGGTTTACCAATCTTGACCATAAGAAACGTCATGAAGAATTGATCTTGTATAAGCGATATTCGCCAGAGGAATATCCGACCTATGACAACTACGATGCCATCAACGTGGACAAGACGGCAGAAATCCCGATGGATTGGGATGGGGCGATGGGCGTGCCGATTTCGTTTCTTGACAAGTACAACCCGGAGCAGTTTGAGATAATAAAATTCCGAAAAGGCAACGATGAAAGAGACTTGTCTGTAAATGGGAAATGCCCGTATTTCAGAATTGTCATCAAGAACAAGGGAGTTGGACATGGACATTGATCTGAAGGAAATCACAGTCCGCGAACTGGCCGAAGGTTACGCCGACGATGGGGAAGGTGGCGTAGTCGGCTATGGTGGCAAACTGGATATTCGCCCGCCTTACCAGAGAGAGTTCGTGTACAAGACCGCCCAGCGCGATGCCGTCATCGACACTATCCGCAACGGCTTCCCGTTGAACGTCATGTATTGGGCGGTGCGGGACAACGGGACATACGAGATCATTGACGGACAGCAACGCACCATATCCATATGCCAATACGTGAAAAGCAAGTTCTCCATCGACGGCTTGGGCTTCCACAACCTGCAAGACGACCAGCAAGCCGTCATCTTGGATTACGGGTTGATGGTGTACACGTGCGAAGGCACCGACAGCGAGAAACTTAAATGGTTTGAGACCATCAACATTGCGGGAGAGAGACTATACAAGCAGGAACTACGCAATGCGGTCTACCACGGCTCGTGGGTTTCGGACGCGAAGCGTTATTTCAGCCGGGATGGATGCCCGGCCTATGGGGTTGCCAGCAAGTACCTGAAAGGTTCCCCAATCCGCCAGGATTATCTTGAAACCGCCATCGGCTGGATTAATGATGGCGACATCGTGGGCTATATGTCCGAACACCAGCACGAAAAGAGCGCGGTGGCACTATGGAATCACTTTCGTTCCGTCATTGACTGGGTGGAAGCAACGTTCACCAGATACCGCAAGGAAATGAAGGGCATCGCATGGGGCGACTTGTACAACCGCTATAAGGACATGAAACTCGACCCGGAAGAAATCGAAAGGGAAGTGGCGGAACTGATGATGGATGAGGAAGTCCAGAAGAAATCAGGAATCTACACTTATGTCCTGACCCGTGATGAACGGCACTTGAACCTGCGGGCTTTCACCGATGCACAGAAACGGGAAGCGTATGAACGCCAGAAAGGGATTTGCCTAGCGTGCAACGAACACTTCGATATTGGCAAAATGGATGGCGACCATATCGATCCTTGGTCGAAAGGCGGAAAGACCGAAGCCGAGAATTGCCAGATGCTATGCAAGCCATGCAACAGGAGAAAATCAGACAAATAAGGAAAGTCAATGAAACCCGATCTGAAAATCGTAGAGAACGACCCGCCGGAAACCGACTACAAGGACGGCGATGGGGTCGGGGGCGGGAATCCACCGCGCCAGTCTAATTATGCATATTTCGGGCTGGATTTCACGCCATTGGTGCCACTGCTTTTGGGGTGTGCGCTGATAGTTGGGGCGGGCTGGTGGCTGTTCGCCACTTTTGGCGGAGCTACACTACTTGGCATCGCGCTTCTGGTGTCACCCGTACTGCCTTGGCTTCATCCGTCCGGTTGGTGGGTGGCACTGGCGATTTGGTGGTTTGCCATTATGTACGCCATCGCGTAGGATCAGAAAAGGGAACCAGACATGAAAAAGGAAAAGAACAAACACCGGAAAATACCGGAACCTTCAGAGATGAAGATTCCAGCGCGTGACTATCAGCCGAGCCGTGCAGAACTGCGAGAGGAAACGGATATGCCCCGCCTTTCTCTAAAGCGTGCGCGGGCAATGTTCATGCGCCCGTTCCGCTTCATCAATGACCCTGATTGAACATCGCAAATTGTGACTATTGAATATAATCCCCATAAAAATTTCTAAATTTCAATCATTTATAGAAACGAATCGTCTAAACATCAAAACACAGAGAAACGTAGGACTATAATGACGACTCAAATGAAACTACAGATTATTTGGATTTGTTAGGAGAAAAAATAATGGGCGTACAGGCGATTGATGTGGCCGCCTACATTCTTAAAGAGCTCGGCACAATGCCCGCCATGAAGCTCCATAAGCTTGTTTATTATTCTCAAGCATGGTCTCTTGTGTGGGACGACAAGCCCATTTTCCATGACCGGATTGAGGCATGGGCAAATGGCCCAGTCATCCGGAATTTGTATAACAAACACAAAGGAAGGTTTCGTGTGGGCAGTATTAAGGGCGCCGAACGGACATTGCTGAACTCCGAACAGTGTGAAACCATTGATGCTGTTCTTGATTACTATGGTGACAAGTCTTCGCAATGGCTCAGTGATTTGACCCACATGGAGGCTCCGTGGCAAGAAGCACGAGCAAAAGCGGGTCTTGCCAGTGGACAACGCGGAAACGCATGTATCACTCATGCATCTATGGCTGAATACTACTCTGGTTTGTAAAGCAACTTGGGCAGGAAGCCAGCCAGAAAGTTATCCAAATCATCCGAATTCCCCCGTCCCACTAAAAAAGCAAAGAGTGGCGGGGATTCGGGCAAAGACGGTCATTTGTCCTGGAGGTTCAGTGCGTGTGACAAGAACGGCCCTTGGCCTTGGTTGGGTCTATCAGATCCCGAAACACATCAACGTGTAATAGAGAAATTGTCAGGTTTTGAACAACTGAACCCAGAGCAAATCAAAAAAACAGGGAGCCATCCTATAGAGGTTGGTAAACTTGTAAAAGACGCTAGAGACCGCCTTCAGCAACTTCATAAAGATGATGTGGATGAACTTTATTCGTTCCGCATTTCTAGCAGAGAAAGGGTTTGGTGCATAAGGAAGCAGAATGTTATGGAAGTCTTGTGGTGGGATCCAG
>JAPOVV010000033.1:0-306 GCA_026707945.1 Gammaproteobacteria bacterium
ACTGGCGCCATCGTATCCGTCCAGTGTCATGCTGTTCTGCTTCAGATTGAAGTGGTTGACTCGAAGGCGAGAATCAATGTTGAAAACATCAATATCACTGAGTCGAGTACCGACTAGTTCCTTCGGTTCTGGACCCATTGACAGTGTGTTGAATGGACCTGAAACGCCACCGCCGGCCATACCTTCACCTAGAGCATTGAAATCGCTCATGCACCACCATGTACCGGATAGTCCAATAACAGGACCGGGCCACGCTCGGATGCATGAACCGTAGTAGTCGGCGATGCTGTGATGTGCTTCGTCAGC
>JAPOVV010000033.1:316-5872 GCA_026707945.1 Gammaproteobacteria bacterium
GTTCGTCAGCTATGAGAATATCCCAGGGTAGTTTCTCACTGAGACCTGCTACGTGATCGTAAGCGAGTGCCCGCCTACCCTTGACATTTCCGTCACCCCGTTGAACGAAAGTCTGCGGAGAAAGCATATTGATTCGACCGGGTGCAAGCGTTCGTGACCCTAATGGACGATCTATGTTGTTGACCGCAATGTTCTCACCAAAGAAAGTGTTGATTCTCTCTCTGGATTCTTCGAGTAGCAAGGTTCGTTCAGCTAGCCATCCGAAAGTGGGGAGAATGTCTTTCGGTGAGGCGTCCATCCTGCGCTTGAGAATGGACATAGCGATTTCGGTCTTACCACTGCCGGTAGCGGACTGGATGCCGTGTCGAACGGGTGGCAATTCCATCTGCTCAGCCATTTGGATGCGTGCCAAAGCATCGTCAGCGAGTCGGTCTTGCCAATCTTCCAACACTATGGTAGAATGGTGGTTCATGTTTCGTACAGCCCTACGCTTTCGCAGAACAAACGAGTAAGTTCTGCGATGGCCGTGATCTTGTTGTGGTCTGCGAGTGCAGAATCAAGAATCCGCTTGATGAACTGCTCGCACTGATCTTCAAGGACAACGTGAAAGCAATTATCGTCATTGATCGCCACAACCTTTCGATACCACGGTTCGTGGTACAAACGCCAATCGACAAGATCCACGATGAGTTCGGGAGTGTTGTCTGTCACGATGACGGTGCACCTTTCTTCCACGTAGTGTTGTTGCCCCGGCGATGCATCATGTAGAACTGATGCTCCAAGAGCCAGCACCGAAGTGCTTCGATGGGAATGTCATCACCTACGGTCTTGCCAGAAAGTTCGATGTTTCCTGGCACCATGTATCCCTGAGAGGTGAAACGAATGTTGACAACATCAGTCTCAGTGAAATAGCTTTGGAAGGCTATCATGGAGGGTGCGACAAGATCGGCTATCTCAGTGGTGTTATCTTCAACCCAACTAGCGATTCTCTTTGTCGCTCGACGAACGATAGGAGAATCTATCGTGATGGGCTTTGGCACTGGACGCCGTGGAGGGCCGTACTTGTCCAGATACTTGATCCCCCAAATTTGGCCACACTTAGAGCATGTGTGGAGAGATTTGTTGTTGTCGGCTCGAGAGAACAATTCACCGAGAATCTCTTGAGAATTGACGAAATCTTCGGTGAGACAATGGGGCTCACATGCTTTGACAGTGCGAAGAGCTTCAAGGACCGTGCGAAATACGAAATCCTCATCATGCTCGTGGGTAACTATCTGAACGGATGTACCGTTCGACTTAGCTACCGATATGGTAGTGGTAGAAGTTTCGGTTTCTACCATTTGGTCTGTGGTAGACAATCTATTTGCCTTTCTGTGTGTCGAGATGCGGTATTGGATCCGCATTAGTCGCCGGGGTCCAGTATCGCATATGTATAGGACAGACGCAACTATCAATTTCAATGTATTTCATGTTGTCTTATGGTAGGAGAATTAGGCTGATGCTAGACTGCAATAATCTCACACAGAAGGTTGAGTTTGAATTAGATAGCGCTGTTCTTTCAATGTGAGAAACTCATCCGCCGGATAAAGGTCAGGGAACATTTGATGAGATTGAAGATGTGACAAATACGTTCTACCGGGGATGTCATTTAGATGAACTTCTGTCCACGTACCATTAGCAAGCCTGTGTTCCCACACTAAATCATTAGTAGGATTGAGCCTTATTTCACACCCCGCTGTCCATCGACACGCATAGCGAAGAATATCATCTAGTTCAGGAATTGGATACAATGTTTCATCTATCTCAGATAGAATCTTGTCAGTTTGGGAGAGAATGTCTTTCACGATAAGTCCTTTGCTGGAGCTGTAGGGGGAACCCGCCTCAGTGGCGGGCAGGCTGCAGGCAGGCGAATTGCAGGCGGGTTCCATTATAGCAGCTTCGATCATCCGTCGTATTGTTCCCAATTTCGACACGTTATTCCGCAGTCTTTAGCTTCCCACTCTGTCTTGTACAGTCCTTTACATTCAGGACATTCATAGTAGATGTGAGAGGCTGTGGTGAAAGTGGTTGGTTGGTTCATGTTCTCTTAGCTTCTCCTGTTCTAGTGCCATGTTTTTGTCTAGAACCATGCCAGACTCCACCCCAAAGACCAAACTCTCTGTTTGTTATGGCGAAGTTATAGCATTGATTTCTTACGTCACATGCAGCGCAAAGTTTCTTGGCTTCATCTTGTTCTTCCTTTACAAAAGAGAAGAAATCAATGGAAGATTCTCGGCAGTTGGCTCGTCGTTTCCAGGCGGGGGTTTCAGGCATTACGGACAACAGCTCCAATATGTGGTTGGCTGGATCCATAGAATAGTCAGATCTGTCTATCATTTTTTCTTTCTTTCTCTCTCTTGATTCGAGCATTTATTCTTTTGATTGCAGGCAACGTTCTGTGGCTTGATTTGACTTTGCCAGCATTTAGCCACGATGGAGCTGAACCGACAAGATTATAGAAACAATTTCTACATACCTGTAGTTCTTTGCCGTCTATTTCAATAGTTCGAGCAGGCAGTCTGGAAGAATGCATATGAGGAAATTCCTCAAATTTTCTGTATGGCACAGCTACCAACTTACGAAATCTCTCATCATCATGTTCTTTCTTCCAATATTCCTCTGCCTCTAATCCTTGAAATTCACAGTAGTGAACTATATCATACTTCCTCAATGTACTGCTTTCCCGAGATGTTTCTTTTCACATAGCCAAACATTTCAGCCGCTCGCATGATACATGGTTCATCATCTTCGGGGGGCGGGTTCCCGTCTATGTCTTCCAGATCAGCCCACACGGCACCTGTTTCGTCGTTGCGACGGAGTGGCAGGATTCTTGGGCTTCGAGAAAGAGTCGGCACCACATAGTCAAGACATTTCTTACGATATGTTTCTTGATCGGCGGAGACTATTTGATATGTCTTTACGTCAAACTCTTTGCGCTTCTGTCGAGTCAGTGCAGCTTTTTCAGAGCTAGCCTTTTTCTTTTGATCCTTCAGCTTTGCTTCTCTCTCCATTGCATCTAGATCACGTTCGTATTGAAGAACCTCGGCTCGCAGACGTTTAGCAATGGCAGCTAGCTTGTCAGCAAGTTCAAAGTGGTTGTGTTCTCTTAGCACATCTACAGCTTCCTGGATAGTTTCTGCTGTTTCACGATTGTGGATAGACATATATGAGGGCCTTTCAGATCGGACAGATCTAGGGTACTAGCTGCTCCCGAGAATTGCAACTCTCTCACTAGACAATTGTCTATAAAATAAGGATTTTTTGGGACGTTCGTGCTATGTATACTAGCAAGGATGTTAGACATTCAAAATGTACCAATTGTATCACTGACCATTGATCTACGTGAAGTAGATGCAGGCGGATATGAAAATGCTGAAATCAAAGTTCAGCTCACAGATACAGGATTCATAGACGGTATTGTCGTTCCAGCAACGACGCAAGTTTACCGAGCTAACGAGAACGGCCTTGTTAGCTTTCACGCTTTTCCAACATCTCTTTTTGATTCGCCAACATTCTATGTGATATTCTGGCCGGATGAGAGCCATGAAGTATTCACTATTCCAGATCTTCCCGATGGAACTGGCACATGGGATGATGTGATAATTGTTGATCCGGATAATTTGCCAGCAAATGTCATTCCAATTCCTGATGATACTAAACGTGGGCCGAGGGGAAAAAGAGGCAACACATGGAGGGTGGGAAGTTCACCACCATCTCCATTGTCTGATTCAGGTAATGTTCCGCTTCGTCCAGGCGGTATATATGGAGATTTATATCTTGATGCGACATCTGGATTCATCTATCGTGTCAACATTGATGACAATCTATATTGGTCAAAAACTAGTCTAAACATCAAAGGTGCTAAAGGAGATAAGGGAGATCCAGGTCCAGGTGGCACTGGACCGGCAGGCGATCCTGGGCCGAAAGGTGATAAAGGTGATTCTGGCGATCGTGGACCTAAAGGTGATAAAGGCGATCCTGGGATTCAAGGACAGCAAGGTGGCACTGGACCGGCAGGCGCTAGAGGTGAAGCAGGACCGAAAGGTGATAAAGGTGATCGAGGCCCACAAGGAACTATAGGCCCGCAAGGTCCACGAGGATTACAAGGTCAACAAGGTGACAAAGGTGATAAAGGCGACACTGGCGCTCAAGGCCCCGGTGGTACTGGACCCGCCGGTGCTCAAGGACCGAAAGGTGATCAAGGTGATCAAGGACCGAAAGGTGACACTGGTTCACAAGGTCCGGCAGGTGCAACAGGACCAGCCGGAGCTCGTGGTGCTGCCGGTCCTAAAGGTGATAAAGGTGACACTGGCAGTCAAGGTCCAGTAGGTCCGGCTGGCGCTCGTGGTAGTGCCGGTCCTAAAGGTGATAAAGGTGACACTGGTTCACAAGGTCCGACAGGTCCAGCCGGTGCTGCTGGAGCTAAAGGTGATCAAGGCGATCAAGGACCGAAAGGTGACACAGGTTCGCAAGGTCCGAGAGGTAATGTTGGAGCAACAGGTGCTGCCGGAGCTAAAGGTGACAAAGGCGACACTGGCGCAACCGGCCCCGCCGGAGCTAAAGGTGACAAGGGAGATAAAGGCGACTCCGGTGACGACGGAGACAGTGGTCCATATTATGTCCGAATCTATTTGGTTACTCCTAACAAATTGCAACCTCGTACTCCAACGGGAGGAAGTGTTATTCCAAATACTGGTGTTATCACTCCACCATTCGGTTGGACTCTAACTCCTACTGCTCCGTCGTCGAGTGGAGAACTTTGGGTTTGTGAGGCTCGAATCACTAATACGATGAGCAGTAGTCCTGTCACACCGACATTCTCTGCGGCGGTTGTAGCTGGCGGAACTGGACCAGCGGGACCAGCCGGTCCGAAAGGTGATAAAGGTAACACTGGCAGTCGTGGACCTAAAGGTGATCCTGGAGCCGACGGAAATGAATGGTTCACGGGAACGGCAAATCCCACAACTAGCGTCTCTCTTGCTAGAGTTGGAGACTATTATCTCAACACTACAACCGGTCAGATCTTCCGTCTTACGGCAGTAAATAATAGTGTTCAAACATGGTCGAGTTCAGGCTATGGCAACATCAAAGGTCCGAAAGGTGATAAGGGCGATACAGGTAATCGAGGTCCGACAGGTCTAAAAGGCGATAAAGGTGACAAAGGTGACAAAGGTGACAAAGGTGACACGGGTGCTGGCGTGGCAACCGGTGGCGCTCAGGGACAAGTACTACGAAAGAAATCAGCTACCAATTTCGATACTGAATGGGATAATCTTATCTCAGGAGAGTTGGCTAGAGAACTAGAATCTTTGGAAGATGTTACTACTGATCTTCATGCCGGTAGTCCTTCTACTGGTTGGAGTGACACTACGACATCTTCTCAGGGTGGCATTACTCAAGCGCAAGCGGAACCCGCCTCTGCGGCCACAGCCGCCACAGCTACTGGCTGGGCACAATCTCGTGTTGCCACTTTCAGCTATCATGGAATAGTTAGAATTCCCCGTGCCAACAATCCCC
>JAPOVV010000037.1 GCA_026707945.1 Gammaproteobacteria bacterium
ATCTACGGCGCTACGGGGAAAGCCCGGTAAAGAGAATTTCGAGCATTTTTCTGAGGTATTGCACGCCGTTTTCAGGCGTACTGTCTTCGTCGCCAAGCCAACGCCTCAAGTCAGCCGCAACAAGGAAAAAGATCATTTGCGCTACGATGGCATCATCGATAGTCGCGGCGATCTCTCCCGATTGCTTGGCATTGCGTACTAATTTGTGAATCTCCGCGATAGTACGTTCCCTGATTTGAAGATATCGCGCGTTGTTCTTGCCCGTTGTGTAAAAGGTCAGTTCCCGAAGGAAATCGCGCGATAGACGCTTATTCCTGCCGAAGTGGATATAAACATGCCGAAAGAAGACGGTGAATTGATCTATCAAAGGTGCATCCGAGGAAACATCCGCAATAGCGTCGAGGGTCGTTTTCTCCAGTTCATCATTGCACGCCAGGAATAACAGATCTCGCTTATCAGTTGCATACAGAAACAAGGTAGAGAGTGCCACCTGGGCTTGATCGGCTATGCCGCGGGTGGTAGCCGAGTCAAAGCCCTTTTCGGTGAATAGCTGCTCCGCGGCGACTTTGATGCGGTGACGCTTGTCCTGCTTATTGCGCTCCCTGAGCGACAATACACTCATGGATAAGTCTCGATGGTGTGTTTGTTCTGAATGCCCACGCTACGCTCGCCAAGTTCGGAGTATGTTAGCAAGAATTGACATGTTCAAAAGTTAATTTTTGCCTCTGCATTACAGATATGGCAAGACGGAATTTTCTTCAATAAATTGATTCCCCTCGCCCAGAAGAAGTTTCAGTACGTCAGGATGCTCCAGGGACAGGTCCTTGCTCTCACCCGGATCAGAAGTCAGATTGAATAATTGCCAGCCTCCGCTTCCTTCTGGTGGCTGCACGCGTAATAGCTTCCATTCACCTCGACGCAAGCCGGCCTGACCGTGCAGTTCCCGAGCGATACTACGAGTCTGCAGCGCATGATTGGTGTTCCCTGTCAATAGTGGCACGATTGAATCACCGGTGATGGGCCATACTTGCTTGCCTTTATAGTCGTTTCCCGGGTGTTTCACGCCTGCCAGATCAAGCAATGTTGGCGCGATGTCCGTAACTGATAACGGGATGTCAATAATCTGACCGGGGGCTGAGTTGACTGGCGGTAGAACAAAAGCAGGTACGCGTATGCCGCCTTCAGTTGCGAAACCTTTGAGCAATCTTCCCGGCGTACTGCTGGCTTGCGCCCAGCCTGGCCCGGTCCAAATGAAAGATCCAGGTCGGCCAAAATTAGCAAATTCGTTATTGAAATTGCTATCAATCCAGGACTGATTCTGGAGGAGCTGGCCGACATCCTCGCCACTTGCACCATTGTCTGAAAAAAAGACGACGACGGTACTGTCCAGAAGGCCTTGTTCTTTCAAGAATTCAATCAAGCGACCTATTTCTGCGTCAAGGTGCTCGACCATGGCAGCGTATATCTCCATCTTTCTGGATTCGGCTTTTTGCACACTGGTGCTCAGGTCGGACCAGGCCGGAAGATCGCGAAGGCTATCCCCAGGCATGGCGTCTGCCGATACCAGACCCAGACTTGCGAGTGATTCAAATCGGGTCTTTTTCAGGACGTCATAACCAAGGTCATACTTTCCTCGATACCGATTGAGATATTCGTCCGGAACATGCAGTGGCCAGTGAGGAGCTGTATACGCTGCATAGGCAAGGAAGGGGCTCCCGTCGTGCATATTGTCGCCAATGTAGTCAATTAACTTGTCAGTGTAGAAATTGCTGAGTATCAGGCCGTTTCCGGCAAGCGAGTCAAGATTGGGCGTGCGGATTTCCCCGCCCATTAAACCGACGTCGGTAAAGCCTAAGTCGTCTGCGACGATAAGTAATACGTTCGGCCTTGAAAGCGAATGGGGCCTGGTATCCGATGCCGGCAGACTGACCGGATTCAGCAAGGTGGCAATGGCAAGTAGCGCAATAAGGGTCTTCACAATCTTTTTACTCACGTTAATGGCGATACAGTCCCGGTCAGGTTTCAACGAGAACGGATCAACTAGTGCTACTCAATCGGGTGTTCTTGCTGAAATCGGATTCTTCCTCATGGTTTACTTGCCAGGGATACAATCTCGGCAACATGTAGTTGAGGATTATCGCCAGCGTGAGGGCCAGCCCCACGCCGACAATAAAGTGTGTCCAGGTAGCTGGCTTGATCGCGCCTAATGAAACGATAACCATCAAATTGGGCACGTCGAGGAAGTGCGAAAAAGAAGACAATTCATCATCCCTTTCTATTTGCAGGTCTTCCGTAACGTATCCTTTTTCTTCCGACTCACGAATGTAACGATGCAGCTTTCTGTAGTGCACTCTCATCAGAGTATTTCCCTCAATGAACTCGTAAGCGAACAAGAAGATCATTCCTGCCAACCAGGGTATTTCTATGAAGTTCCACCCGTTGTAGTACTCGGCAGTCAAGTACCAGCCTGAAGCGAGCAGCAAAAGGCCTCCCGGCGTAACCAAGCCGCGGTAAAAGACGGAACCGGTTCTCACTACTTCTGCGTAAATTTTCAGGTCACTCAGTTGACGTGATCGCATATCCGTAACAAACACGCCGATCAGGCCGGCTGCGATCATCGTGAGGCCTGCCAAGTGTGCAAATTTTGCAATAAAGTACATCAATACTTTTTCCCCCGAAGGCTCCGCCGAACCAATGCGGGTCACGACTATAAATGAACATGTTCATGCTAATGATCGGCTATGGATGAAGTCAAGCGCTTGTGCGGATTCTATTGGAGTTTACTTGTTTAAAGTTGTGGCGTATGATTTCCGAAACTGTTCATTTATGATCACTGAATAGTTTCCTTGCGTAGGAAAGAACAGGAGGTGAGATTTCATGAGTAAGCAGAAGAAGACTCTTCCGACATTAGCCGGCACGGCGCTGATTACATTGATCACCCTGACGGGTACTGCTTGGGCCGATACGGTTCTCGAGGAGGTGGTGGTTACCGCTCAGAAAAGGGAGCAATCGGCCCAGGACGTACCGCTGGCGATGTCGACATTGACCGGAAGTCAGCTGGACCGCACGGCGCTAGTCGAAGACATCGATGCCATTGTTCCATCCGTGCAGATGTCGACCAGCATCGGAGGCTTGAATGCATATATTCGCGGCATCGGTAGTTCGCCTATCGGCGCTGGTGCAGATCCCAGTGTTGCGGTTCATGCAGATGGTATGTATATCTCAAGGCAAGGGGCGCAGGTCGCCGCGTTGTACGATGTGCAGCGGGTTGAAGTCGTCCGAGGTCCGCAGGGTACCCTGTACGGACGAAATGCCACCGGTGGTTCGCTGAACATTGTTGCGAACAAACCAACAGAGGAGCTGGAGGGTTACGCCAGGGTCGGTTATGGAAACTATGACGCTGTCCAGGCAGATGCAGCGATTGGCGGGCCGATAAGTGACGCGGTTCGTGGCAGGTTGAGTTTCACTTCCAGGCAGCGGGATGGTTTTGGCATAAACCTGGCCAACGGTGAAGATATTGACGACCTGGATGAGGTGGGGGTTCGGGGGCAACTCGAGTTCGACCTGGCTGAAAATGTAAGCCTGCACCTTCTGTTTGATCACTTTAAGGGCGAGGATGATTCTTATGGCTGGCATTACTTTGGTGCCGCAACCCCTCGGCCTTTGACTGCGATAGTGTTGGGTTCCGGAGGTATACCCAGTGACGTTCGAGATGTGGATGCGATTCAGCATCCTGGCCGTAGCAACGAAGTGGATCGTGCGGTCGCCACCCTGGATTGGGAAATCAATGATTCACTGGCGTTCAAGTCTATAACCGGGTATGCGGACTTTAGCGGTGATCTTTTCACGGACATCTCCAGCGGCGTTCCGCCTGGTCCGCCAACCCCACAATTCTTGGGAGCGGTCTTACGCGAACGGGAGACGGATTGGCTCTCACAGGAGTTGCAATTGACCTGGACGACGGATCGTGCGGTGATGCTGTTCGGCGCTTACAACTACACTGAAGATATTTCGAACGTTACGGATGTACCGATACCCGTTCTGCCATTGCTTGGGGCTACGGGTCTGGGGATCATACCTGTCCCTTTCCCTGCGGATTCAGCTCTTGTGCAGAGCGGTGAAGGGGACATAGAGGCCTGGGCGCTGTTTGCCAATCTGGATTATGAATTTACCGAGTCTCTTACTGCCACAATCGGGTTGCGTTACAGCTACGAAGAGCGCAGTCGGGAAGGATTCAGCCAGTTGCCAACTCCATTCGCCAATACCGTAATTCCAGCCCTTGGCGAGGAAGATTGGGACGATTGGTCGCCCAGGTTCGCTCTGAATTATACGGTGTCGGATGATGTCATGATCTACGGGTCTGTAAGTCGGGGCTTCAAGAGCGGGGTTCTTCTGGTGGGTAGTACCAATCCCGTTGTTGATCCCGAAACAGTGACGAGTTACGAAGTCGGATTGAAGTCTGAGTTGTTCGATCGACGTGCACAGCTGAATGTTGCAGCGTTTTATAGTGACTTCTCCGACCTGCAAACCAGCAGGGTAGCTGGCAACACGACGATTATTGAGAACTCTTCAGACGCGGAAATTCTGGGGATAGAGGTAGATTCTATCTTTGTGTTGACAGAAAACCTTCGGGTGGATATGCAGTTTAGCTGGTTGGATACTGAGTATGACGGTTACATGACTGCGGACCCGGTTCGCCCTCTCCTGGGTGTCATTGACCTCAGCGGCAACCAGTTAGCTCATGCCCCTGAATTATCTACACACATTGGAATCGAGCAAGGCATACCATTTTCCAGTGGTGCGGAAGTCACGCTACGTCTGGATTGGTCCTGGCAGGACGATGAGTACTTTGACCCTTTCAACCAGGAGTACACCTATCAGGAAGCCTATCACTACTTGGGTGCGGAAGCTCGATGGGTTAGCCCAACAGGCAATTGGGATGTATCAGTGTGGGGTAAGAATCTGACCGATGAAGACGTGCATTCGGCCAGCGTTGTCAGTTCAGATTTTCTGGGCTATCCGCGATTGGGTGTGCTGAATCCACCAGCAACCTATGGCATCGATGTCCGCTACTCCTTTTAGTGTTTCAGAGCACTGTACCGTTCAATAAATAGCCAAAGGAGTCCTAATCATGTCCGAATCGGCAATACTGATATTCGGCAAAAAACGAGAAGGTACAACTATCAATGAGTTCAAGGCGCAATGGTTGCGCACACAAAGCCGGCTTAACTCCAAGTTTCATCAGGGCAAGCGGAAATGTGTTGTCAACTTCTTTTCAGGACCGGCAGGCAAGGGGGCGGTAGGCGAAGAATTGCAGTTTGGAGAAATGCCCATGTTCGATTTTTTCGTCAGGCTTACGGGTGATCTCGAGAGTCTGGATGCAGACGTGCAGGAAGACGCTCATGGGATCGCCGCCGAGATTTTAGCAGCAGAAATGGGCGTGCTCTCCGAGACGGATCTCAAGGTGATGTTTACGGGAGTAGAGCAATTCGTTACGGCAGACTACGACTATAACCCAGCACCGTTTATCAGGTTTGCCTAGGTCGCGAGAACAGGAGAAGTCCTGTGAGTAATGAAAATGTCGGTGTCCCTCCTGGCTATATGGAGCAGGAAGGTTACGGGATCGTCAGACACCCATTGCCGAATGTGGACCTTGAGGCGAACGTCTTGGTGCCTATGCGCGATGGAGTTGAGTTATCGATAGACATTTATCGTCCTGAGGAGCCTGGTCAGTACCCTGTACTGCTTTCCATAGCGCCGTACTTGAAGGAAATACAGCAGTTCCCGGCGATGTTGTGTCACTCCATTGAGGCTGGTGATACAGCCACCTTCGTCCGCGACGGCTACATT
>JAPOVV010000047.1 GCA_026707945.1 Gammaproteobacteria bacterium
CGGGGGCCCCTCCCGAGCGCCCCCCGCTTCCCGGCCCTTGCCGTGCCCCAGCCTGGAGCAGGGGAGTCCGATGTGCCCCCCTACGATAGTCCCGTGAGTATCTACGATAGGTCCTGGGTCTTCGGGTAGGTAACGATTGAGAAAATCGCTGAAGCGGCGTTCACCGATAAAACAAATCCCGGTGCTGTCTTTTTTTGAATGTACGTGCAATGAATGGCGCTTCGCGGTGTTGCGAACCTCATCCTTGGTTAGACTCGCAAGCGGGAAAAAGCAACGTTCGAAACGTTCGATGGGAACAGCCTGTAAGAAGTAAGTTTGATCTTTATCCAAGTCGTCAGAGCGATGCAATTCGAGCGGTTCCAGGCCACGCTCCAGTCTTGCGTAATGTCCGGTTGCGATCCAATCTGCACCTCGCATCTCAGCGTAATCTTGAAAGACGGCGAATTTGATGTTTCGATTGCATAGGACGTCAGGATTGGGCGTTCGTCCGGCAGCGTACTCACGTAAGAAATCCTCAAATACACTATCCCAATATTCCGCGGCGAAATTAATGGGATGTAACGGGATATCGAGCCGTTCTGCGACCCGTTGCGCGTCCTCATAATCTTGAATAGCTGTACAGTATTCAGTGTCGTCGTCTTCATCCCAGTTCTTCATGAAGATGCCTTCGACCTCGTAGCCTTCCTGTTTAAGGAGTAACGCGGTAACGGCTGAATCAACACCACCGGACAGTCCGACGGCGACTCGAGTGGGTTCCACTTTCTTAAAATGGCTCGGAAAAGGTACGACTCGTATCGAAAGCTGCGGCGAGTCGATAGACGAGTGCATTTTAATTAGGATCCATGGCCAAGCTCAGTCATATCAACGCGGACGGCGAAGCGCAAATGGTTGATATTTCGACCAAATCCGTGACACAACGAGTGGCGACGGCCGCTGCGGTCCTAAAAATGGCGCCGTCCACGTTAACGATGATTCTCGACGGCGAAATCCCGAAAGGAGACGTCTTTGCAGTAGCTCGGATCGCCGGTATTCAAGCTGCCAAACGTACGAGCGAACTCATACCACTATGCCATCCCTTGTCATTAACAAACGTCGTAATCGACTTTGAATCGCAGAACGACGAAGAGTTGCACGTGCGCGCATCAGCGAGTGTGAACGGTCAAACTGGCGTCGAAATGGAAGCACTGACTGCAGTCACGGTTGCCGCACTCACCGTCTACGACATGTGTAAGGCGGTACAGAAGGACATCGCTATTGCAGATATTCGACTCCTATCAAAATCGGGTGGTAAGTCCGGTAGCTGGCAGGCAGAGTGAAAGTCAACGTACTCTTCTTCGCATCATTGAAAGAAGACTTAGGCGTCAGTGAAATCGAACTCGATGTATCGGAGTTGGCTGGCCGTTCAGCCCTATTCGATTCGTTGACGATCGAGCTTGGCAGCGACTGTGTCGCCCCGTTACTCGCAGAGAACATCTCGATCGCGGTTAATCGAAACATAGAGAAGGGTGAGTTTGTTCTGAAGCCTGGGGACGAAATCGCGTTCCTACCTCCAATTACAGGAGGTTGAGTGTGGACGAAATCCGCGTTCAAAGCGATGATTTTTCGCTAGCCGACGAATACCTAGCGTGCGGCGAAGTCGCAGGTCCAGATTGTGGCGCAATCGCCGCATTTGTGGGTCTAGTTCGCCATACCGAAGGCGATGCAAAGGTGACGGGCTTGCACCTGGAGCACTACCCAGGGATGACCGAGAAGTCGATTGAAAAAATCGTCGAGGAAGCGCGCAATCGATGGTCGTTACAGCATGTACGCGTCGTGCATCGGATCGGAGTTCTTCCAGCCAGGTCCCAGATCGTCTTAGTTGTTGTCGCGAGTTCGCATCGACCGGACGCATTTGCGGCGTGCGAGTTCATCATGGACTTTCTCAAAACCGAAGCGGTTTTCTGGAAAAAAGAGATGCGTTCCGATGGTGATATCTGGATCAAGTCGACCACCGGCGACTACGCGCGCCGCGACGGTTGGGAAAGCGGTATTTCTTCCTCCATCGAATGACGCTGGGGTCGTGCAATCTCACGCCTGACCCTTTCTATAATCCGCCCCCCTTTCAACGCACGGGTGACTCTACATGGGCTACCAACACATTGTTGTTCCGTCTGATGGTCAGCACGTATCTGTGGCGGAAGATGGTAGTCTCATAGTTCCTGATAACCCCATCATCCCTTTTATCGAAGGGGACGGTATCGGCGTCGATATCACGCCCGTGATGAAGAAAGTCGTCGATGTCGCGGTGAGCAAGGCATACCACGACGAGCGTAGGATCGTCTGGATGGAAATCTATTCGGGTGAGAAATCACTTGAGATTTACGGTCCTGACGAATGGTTGCCGGAGGAGACGCTTGAGGCGATGCGAGAGTTTAGCATCGGCATCAAGGGTCCAATGACGACACCGGTCGGTGGCGGTATACGATCCCTCAATGTTGCCTTGCGACAACACCTCGATCTTTATGTCTGCCTACGCCCCGTACGCTGGTTTCAAGGCGTACCGAGTCCAGTCGTTGCGCCTCAGAAGACCGACATGGTGATCTTCCGTGAGAACACCGAGGATATCTACGCAGGCGTTGAATGGGAGGCCGATAGCGCTGAGGCGGATCGTGTGATCGCGTTCCTTCGCGAGGAAATGGGTATTCAGAAGATTCGATTCCCGCAGCATTGTGGGATTGGCGTGAAACCTGTATCTGTCGAAGGATCGCACCGACTAATTCGCAAAGCAATTCAATACGCGATTCAAGAGGATCGTGACTCGGTAACGTTCGTTCACAAGGGGAACATCATGAAGTTCACCGAAGGCGCGTTTAAGGATTGGGGTTACGAGTTGGCGGCAGACGAGTTCGGTGCAACGCCACTGGACGGTGGCCCATGGCATGAACTAACTAACCCTGATACTGGTAAGCAAATCGTTATTAAAGATATGATCGCCGACGCGATGCTACAGCAGATTTTGACGCGTCCTGATGAGTACGACGTAATTGCGACGATGAACTTGAACGGCGACTATATTTCTGACGCGCTCGCGGCTCAGGTTGGCGGCATTGGTATTGCGCCAGGCGCGAATATCGGCGATCGGATCGCGTTGTTTGAGGCCACGCACGGTACTGCCCCTAAATATGCCGGTCAAGATAAAGTCAATCCAGGTTCATTGATCTTGTCTGCAGAAATGATGCTACGTCATTTAGGCTGGCGTGAAGCTGCCGATCTGATCATTCAAGGCATGGAAGGTGCAATCGGGGAGAAAACCGTTACTTACGATTTTGAGCGATTGATGACGGGTGCGACGCTTCTCAAGTGTTCCGAGTTTGGCGACGCGATGATCGCCAAAATGTGAATCAGAAGCTTCATAAACTAGATTAATTTCTCGATGAATCGACTGTTTCGCGATTCATATATACCGTACATCGGCTCCTACTCACTGATTTCGTACAGGAGTGTGTCCAGGGAATTTGAGTAAACTATTTGTTTGTTAGCCGATAAAACACCAAGCTTTCAACGAGATTATGCCCCCTGATTCCGACGACGATCTAGTCATTGAACGAGGCGTAAAAGTTGAACCTGCCAAGCCTAAACTAGAAAAACCACCTATGTACAAGGTCATTCTTTTGAATGACGATTACACGCCCATGGAATTTGTGGTTCATGTCCTTGAGTCTATTTTCGGAATTGAGACCGAACGTGCGATTCAATTGATGCTCGCCGTACATACGTTAGGTAGCGCAACGATCGCCATCTACCCACGTGAAATTGCTGAAACCAAGAGCGAGCGTGTTAACGCATATGCTCAACAAAACAACCACCCGTTGTTGTCTAAAATCGAGAAAACGGATTGACAAATGGCTTGTCTACTTGAAAATGGACTCAACGTCTCCATATTTACTTTAAGCGCTCAGGCGACTTGACATTGCGCAAGGCTAACGCAATGCGACGTTCACCCACCTTTAGCCACTGCATTCTGTAAGGCAAAAGCGCCCTCCCGATGATTGATAAAGAACTAACCGAAGCCATCAATGAAGTCTCCATGCACGCTATGCAGAAGCGTCATGATCTTCTTACGACGGAACACCTTCTGTATGCGCTTCTGAATATTCCGGATGTCATCGACATTCTCGAAAACGTACTCGTTGATATCGATTTACTCAAGAAGAATCTTGAGAAGTATCTAGAAACCCACATAACGATGCGTTCTCAGGGCGACCCAGACAAGCGTCCGGACCACTCTTTGGCATTCATGAGGGTGATGCAGCGAGCGCTCTTCTCGGTTACACAGAGCCAAAAGAACGCGGTCGTTCAGGGTAGGCACGTGTTGATCGCACTCTTTACGGAACGAGAAACAGAAGCCTACAAAATGCTGCAAGCTCAGGGAGTTGACCGCACCGACGTGATTCGATATGTCACGCATGGCGCCTCAAAACGGCGTGAAGATGCGATGGCAGAAGGTCAAGGTTCTTCGACCGCTAACCGTGATGAAGAACAGGAAAAAGAAACCGAGTCTGCACTATCGCGGTTCACGCTGAACCTTAATGATCAAGCACGAGAAGGCAAGATTGACCCGTTGATCGGGAGAGACCTTGAACTCGAACGCGTGCTACAGATCCTATGTCGCCGTCGCAAGAACAATCCTTTGCTTGTCGGCGAATCTGGTGTAGGTAAGACGGCCATTGCCGAGGGACTCGCGAAACGAATCACCGACGGCCAGGTACCGGAAATCGTGAAAGATGCGGTCATATACGCACTAGATTTAGGGGCGTTGCTAGCCGGTACACGCTATCGGGGCGACTTTGAGGAGAGATTTAAGGCGGTTCTCAAGGAATTGACCGACGAGAAACGGGCGATTCTGTTCATAGATGAAATTCACACAGTGATCGGAGCTGGCTCGGCGTCCGGCTCGGTATCGGACGCCTCAAACATGCTGAAACCAGCGCTGGCAAACGGCGATATCCGCTGCATGGGATCGACAACGTTTAAGGAGTTCCGCGGCATCTTTGACAAAGATCGAGCGCTGTCGCGACGGTTCCAAAAAGTCGACATCGGTGAACCGAGTGTTGACGACACCTACAAGATTCTTAAGGGTCTGAAGAGCCGCTACGAAGATCACTACTCCTTGCGTTTCACGGATCGTGCACTTCGAGCGGCAGCGGAACTTTCGGCTAAATACATCAATGAACGCTTCCTTCCAGACAAGGCAATCGATGTCGTTGATGAGGCCGGAGCCTATCAGAAGCTACAGTCTCCAAGTCGTCGAAAGAAATCGATTGGTGTCGTAGATGTTGAACAGATCGTTGCAAAAATCGCTCGTATTCCATCCGCACAGGTAACTTCAACAGACAAGGAAAACCTGCAGGACTTGGAAGAAAAACTGCGCATGGCAGTTTTTGGCCAGGACGATGCGATCAAGACCTTGGCGTCTGCAATCCGACTTGCGCGTGCTGGGCTACAAGTGGACGAAAAGCCGATTGGTTCATTCTTGTTTGCCGGACCAACAGGGGTTGGTAAGACCGAGGTCTGTCGTCAGCTCGCACGAATCATGGGTGTCGAGCTGCTTCGTTACGACATGTCGGAGTACATGGAACGACACACCGTATCGCGGTTGATCGGCGCGCCTCCAGGCTACGTTGGCTACGATCAAGGCGGCTTGTTGACGGAAGCGGTGACGAAGAATCCTCACTGCGTCGTATTGCTTGACGAGATTGAAAAAGCCCATCCGGACGTTTTCAACCTTCTACTCCAGGTGATGGATCACGGTACGCTTACGGATAACAACGGGCGTAGCGCAGACTTCCGGAACATCGTCTTGATTATGACGACGAATGCTGGCGCACAAGAGGCCAGTCGCTCGTCGATGGGATTCACTGAACAGGATCACACTACCGATCAAAGCGAAGTCATTAAGAAAATGTTTACGCCGGAATTTCGTAACCGGATGGACGCGATTGTTTATTTCAACGCGCTGCCGATGGAAGTCATTCGAACTGTCGTTGACAAGTTCTTGGATGAGTTACAGGCGCAACTTGACAATAAAAATGTCGAGCTGGAAGTATCAGACGAGGCGAAAGAATGGCTCGCGGTTAACGGGTTCGACGAAAAGATGGGGGCTCGTCCCATGCAACGCTTGATTCAGGAAGAGGTCAAGCGGAATCTGGCAGATTTCATCCTATTCGGTGAACTGGCGGACAATGGTGGTATTGCGGAAGTCAATATCGAGGACGACAAAATCAAGATTACTACTCGACCTCATAAAAGCCGACAGCAACCTCAAGAGAAAGAACCGGAAAAACAGCCGACGAATTAATCGTTCAGCTTAGTGCGAACGTAGGTTACTTCCGGAATGTGATACGACCTTTCGTCAGGTCGTAGGGCGTAAGTTCGACCTTTACGCGATCACCTTTCAAAATACGAATGTAGTTACGTCGCATTTTGCCTGAAATATGGGCCGTGACCACATGGTCGTTATCGAGTCGGACACGAAACATCGTATTTGGCAAGACGTCTTCGACTTGCCCGTCCATCTCCATAGGTTCTTGTTTCGGCATCTAATACCCAAAGCTGACAACGGCGGTATTGTAGACGTTAGTTCGAAGTTCCGTGCCGTTAAACGGACGTAAGGCGTCTATTCGTGGTGATCGTCGAATCGGACCCACTCGTCTTCGATTAGTCGTTCTTGAGGCTGAAAGTCCATCTTGTACCTCATATTCTTAACCGCATCAAGGGCAAACCCTAGGTAGAGATGGTCCAATCCGTCCCTACGGGCGAGCTCGATCTGCGTCAAGATCGCGAACGTGCCGAGACTTCGCTCGCTGAGATCGGTATCAAAAATCGTGTAGTTGGCTGAGAGCCCATCGAGTAGCCGGTCAGTTTGTGCGATGAACACGAGTCGATCGCCCAAAAACCCGTAAATATGAAAATCGAGTCGGTCAGGTTCTAAATGCAACATGGTTCGTAGCGTATTGAAATCGGGAGGGTACATCGAACCATTTGTATGCCTTGTTTTGATGTACTTGTCGTAGAGCCTAAAGGCTTCGTGGTCACTGACGAGTTTTTCTCTACTTACTTCGATTTCTATATCTTTATTAGCGCGAAGAATTCTGCGGAACCTGCGTTTCATCTGAAACTCGTTCACAAGAACGCGCGTCGCGATGCAGGCTTCACAATTTGAACAGTAAGGTCTGTAGACAAGTCGTCCTTGTCGCCTGTATCCGTGAGAGCCGAAATCGCTCCAGAAGGCGTCGATTAGTGAGTCTCGAACCGATAACTCGTCAGTCGAATATTCTGGAAAGACTACATGGAAAAGGGTTTCCGTCTTACCCTCAATGTACGGACACGGTTGTTGCGAAGCAAGTAGCTTGGGTCCGACGGAGTTCACGATTTATCTCACCAAATGCCAATTAGGCATGGGATCGGAGTTCCGCATTTCGTCCAATAGGGCGAAAAACTCGCTTCGAGGGATGTTCTTTGCACCTAGCGATTCGGTATGGTCATTTAGCACCTGGCAGTCCATAGTTCGGAATCCACACGCCTTAAGATGATCGATCAAATACGCAAGAGCAACTTTCGAAGCGTTGCTATCGTAGTGAAACATCGAGTCGCCAATGAACATACCGTCGATATCCATGCCATAGACGCCGCCGACCAATTCGCCGTTAGACCATGCCTCAGCGGAGTGAGCGAATCCTGCTTCATGCAGTTGCTGCAACGCTTGAATTAGTTCAGGATCCAACCATGTTTGAGCGCGGTCGGCACATCCTTTGACGGTGTTCTCGAAATCTCGATCGAACGTGATTTCGAATTGGCGATTGCGAATACATTTCGCCAACGAACGAGAAATGTGAAAATCGTCAAGAAAGAGGATTGCGCGAGGGTCGGGCGACCACCACATACGCGGTGCACCAATGTCATTCCAGGGAAACAGTCCGTGTTTCAGGGCGTGTAAGTAGAAATCGACCGTCACGGGAACATCAAGTTCAAGCGCGGTAAACGAACGCCAAAAATCATCGTCCACGAACTGATCCAACGTTGTGACCAGCGAGTCTGAACGACTTTGCGGTTCGGTCTCGCTCATGCGTTGCGACCTTCTAGGTACTTTTCTGCATCGAGCGCTGCCATGCAACCGAAACCGGCTGACGTGACGGCTTGCCGGTAGACGTGATCTGCGACGTCCCCAGCGGCAAATACGCCTGGGACGCTTGTAGCGGTTGCATTGCCGTTTTGACCACTGACGATCGTAATGTAACCGTCGCGCATTTCTAGTGCGCCTTCAAAAACTCCGGTATTCGGCGTGTGGCCGATCGCAATGAAGACGCCTGAAAGCTCGATTTCGCGCGTCGCGTCCGTTTGGACATTGCGAATTTTCATCCCAGTGACCCCAGCGGCATCACCTAGGACTTCGTCTAGGACGTGAAACCATACTGGTTCGACTTTTCCAGCATCAACCTTACTGAACAGGCGATCTTGGAGCATCTTTTCAGCTCGCAGCTCGTTCCGCCGGTGTATGAGCCAGACCTTTGAGCAGATGTTGGAGAGGTATAAGGCTTCTTCAACTGCAGTATTCCCCCCACCAATAACCGCTACTTCCTGTTCCCGAAAAAAGAATCCGTCGCAGGTCGCGCATGCGCTCACACCACGTCCCATATAATGCTGTTCACTCGGTAGCCCGAGATATTTGGCGGACGCTCCAGTGGCGATGATGACTGCATCGGCCTCAAATTCCGTGTCGTCCCCGGATAACACGAGCTGCTCGTTCGAGAAATCAACAGAGTGAATCTGTTCGTTGATGACCTCGGTGCCATATTTCTGCACGTGATCCAGCATGCGGACCATCAGATCAGGTCCTTGTAGACCCTCCCCATCACCAGGCCAGTTATCGACATCGGTGGTCGTCGTGAGCTGGCCACCCACTTCAACGCCGGTGATTAAAACTGGTTGTAGATTTGCACGGGCGGCGTATAGAGCTGCGGTACACCCTGCCGGTCCAGATCCGAGCACGATTAATCGATGTTTCGTGCGTTCGGTCATGCTGGGGCGGTTGTTGCGTCGTCGATGGCGGCGATGAACGGACCCGCCTTACGGTGCGAGCAAATGAAAGCGCGAACGGTTTGGTCGTGTGCATTGGTTGCATGAAGGTTTCCGCCTTCTTGCTTGAAGTACGCGAGGAACTTCTCAAAGTCTTCCACTCGCATCGCGTGGTAAGCACGCAATAGCACGTAGAAATCGTGGTCACCGGAGAATTCTTCGCCCGCCTGAGAAGGCGTGATGGTTCCGAGGAACTCCTTCACACGACCATCCGTCCAAACTTCGTCGATGACTTTCTGTTTATCTGGACGGACTTTAGGCGCGGTCTTCATAGGTAGCACATCGACGATTAGGTCTAAGTTTACAAGACGCATCCGTTACTTGACGATCTCAGGTGATATGAGATGTTCATTGTTAGGATGTGTGAACGAAACGGTTAAGTTGGCGTGATTGCTTCGCCGATGTCGAGACATCGTCTAACCTGGAAGCGCATGTCGAGCAGTCGCTTTCGCATGGAAGGATGGAGTGTTGACCCATTGTTTACCACATCTTCGAGCTGTTTAAGGTAGCCTTTATCACAAATGCTGCCTAGCAGCCCACTAAGGATTGCACTGTGATAACGAGAATCGACGTTATCGCTTAACTCCTGTAAACGCGAGAAGACTTCGCCGGTAACTTGGAGCTGTGCTGCTTGTTGTTCAAACGGAAAGACTCCTCTTGCATAAGCGCGAGCCTCGTAGACAGTCAATTCTGGTGGTGGATCAAGAAGTAATCCCACGACGTGTTCGCGGTGAGCTTGATCGGGGCGTGCAGCTCGAACAGAAAGCGCGCGAAGGCGTCCACTATCTGTTCCGTCATTTGCGATTTCATTTTCAAGAAGCGCCGTCGTATCTGAGTAGTCATGGCTACTGAGTGTTTGCAAGACGCCCCAACGACGATCCTGATCAAACTGAATGCCATCAGGGACTGAACCTTCGATGAGGAATCCGGCAAGACGTGCTAATCCCGCATCGCTGGACGCAACGCTCGTGTAGGAATCAAATAAGAGTAGTTGCCGGTCGGAGCCTGATTCGCTTGCTAGAAGGCGTTCCCATACGAATTCCTCAATAAGCTCAGCGGTTGCTCGGACCGTTTCCTCGGGTGCAAGTCGACGTACGTATGACCATGCGCTCAGCATGTTGCCCAGAACTTGACGTTTTACGTCGTCGTTTGGTTCGCCCGGCAGAGACCGAACCGTAAAGTGAATGAACTCAATGGGCGACATGCGTTGATAGAGCACCATTTCATACATGCTGTACCAAAGCATCGAGCGCTGTAGAGGATCGTCAAACTCGTTTATATGGCGGCCTAATTTGGTCATGGTGCTCTTGTCAAGCTCGACTCGAACGAAATCCCAGTTGCCATGATTTGCGTAGATCGCGTCCGGACACGGAACGGTTCTTATCGGAACATCAGTACGCGAACCTACATACGTCACCGGAACAACGATTTGAAGGACGGGTTCCGTGCTAAAGGTGTAAAGACCTAATTGAGTTTGATGCTTGCGGAGTGTAGGCCACTCAGCTGGTGCACTCTGGTTCAGGATCAGTGTACTTAGCTTGTCTTCATCACACGTGTATTCGACGGAAACGCTATTCGTGCCCGATTGGTTGAGCCAGTTTGCCGCCCAATCACTCAGGTCCATACCTGCTGATTCCGCGATCGCGTTCAGGAAGTCGTCGATTGTCGTATTGGCGTAGGAGTGGCGCTTCAAGTAACTACTCACGCCGTCTCTAAGTTTGTCTGGTCCAACCAGATGTCGCAGCTGCGAGAGTACGGCTGAACCTTTGTTGTACGTAATGGCGTCAAAGATCGCGAACGCGGCGTCGGTATTGGGCGTCGGTTGTTCGATAGGGTGCGTCGTATCCCGTTCATCGGCACGATATGCGGCCGTGTTGCTGCGAAACGCACTCAGATTGACCTCGTGGAATTCCGTAGCTTTTTCGAGAGCTAGATTTGCCATAAACGTCGCAAAAGCCTCGTTAAGCCAAAGTCCGTTCCACCAGTCCATCGTTACGAGATTCCCAAACCACATGTGCGCCATTTCGTGCATGATCACGCTGGCTAGTGATCGACGCTGGGCACGGGTGACCTTACCACGAGTCAGAAATCGCTCGCTGTACGTTACTGCACCTAAGTTCTCCATCGCACCGGAGTTGAAATGCGGGACGATGAGCTGGTCGTACTTACCGAACGGATATGGCACGTCGAAATACGTTTGGAAAAACTGAAATCCTTCTTTCGTGGGCGTAAACCAGTCGTCCGTTCGAACATAGTCCGCCATCGACGCACGCGCAAATAACCGCAAAGGGATGTCTCCGGCGTTTTCATGCCAGCTGACGTAGTTACCGGCGTGGAGTGCGTAGATGTATGTGCTAATCCGAGCTGATTCCGGGAATACCCATCGCTTCCGTTCGCCTAGAACCTCGATTTCAGATTCTTGGACGATAGAAATCACCTCCCAGCTCGATGGAACCGTGACCGTTGTAGCGTATGTCGCTTTTAGGTCAGGTTGGTCAAAACACGGGAACAACCTGTTCGCGTCGTATGGTTCGAAATCGGTATAGAGATAGTCGTTGTTATCAATAGGATCGCGAAATCGATACAGTCCGCTACCGTCGTTGCTATACGGGTGGGTGAAATCGATGGCAAGCGTGTTCGGCCCTTGTATTAAATCGTTCGGCGACAAAGTGATGTAGTAACCGTTGTAGTCGACCTCAGTCTCGGTGTCGTTGACCACGATGCGATTAACATCGCCTCCCACGAAGTCAAGCGTCAGAGATGTAGTTGGATCGGCTAAGTCGAACCCGATGTCGACACGAGCGGTGAAATTGACACTTTCACCATCGAGCTCGAAATCTAGTTTGTACGAAACATTGGATACGCGCGATGATCTATTTCGGGCGTCCTTTTCTGCGAGGTTGGAGGTTTCAGCTCTGGCAGTCGCAATGGTGTTGTCTGGATGAGTGGGATCTCGCCCACAACCTAACAAAAACAAGGCAAGTAGAAGAGGTATCAAGAGGAATTGGCGCTTCGGCAAACGAGGTTTCATATCGTAGGTGTTGATTGAATCGCATAGGTAACAGGATGGCTTCAGATTTGCACAACGGTCAGTCGCACGTCGGCATGAATGGTTGCTCCAAATTAGTGTCATACGTCAGAGAATCCTTTTGATCGCCGGATGTGTGTGAAGATAAGGTTCGTCATATGAGTAGCGCGCAAGATGATAGCTATGGAGTGGAGCGTATGTACCTCCTCACCTACAATCAGTGTCGTCGTTTGCTGGAACCTTCTGGTTTCGCGCTTACTTCCCTCGTAGGAAATTGCTCAACACCGATCGATATCTGGTTAGGCTTTTAGCCGGTGATCACATCTCAAACGAACGATGCGGCGGACGCGATCGTTCATGGCGTAAATCTTTGCCGAACTTTCGAAGTTGGCGATACACGCGTCCGTGCTCTGGACCACGTCGATATGTCGATGGCGTCGGGGGACTTTGTAGCTGTGATGGGTCCGTCAGGGAGCGGAAAATCGACCCTTATGAACATTCTGGGCTGTTTGGATAGACCGGACAGCGGTTCCTATCGACTTTTGCATCAAGATGTATCTGACTTGGACGATATAAAGCTCTCGGCAATTCGAAATCAGCATCTCGGCTTTGTATTTCAGAGCTTTCATCTACTGCCGAGATTAACTGCTTTAGACAACGTGCTCTTACCGTTACGCTTTGCCACCACCGACGCCGCGGATTCACATGAACACGCATTAGATCTCATGACTCGATTAGGGTTGGATGATCGAATGGATCACCGACCCAATCAGTTATCTGGTGGACAGCGACAAAGAGTTGCGATCGCACGCGCGCTTTTGACAAAACCGACGCTGTTGCTTGCAGATGAGCCAACTGGCAATCTAGATTCGAAGACTGCGTCCGAGATACTGGAATTGTTGCTCACGTTCAATCAAGAAGGACAAACGATCTTGCTCGTTACGCACGAACGGACGATTGCAGAACTCGCACATCGAATCGTCCACATGCGGGATGGAAAAATCGAAGGCGAAGAGAACAACGCATGAAAGCGTCAGGTCGCTCGGTAAGGCCGTTTCAGTGCTGGATGATGGCTTTCATCATAGTCGTATCGGGTTCGAATCTCACAGTGTCGTTTGCAGGCGCTCCCTACCTCACGGGCGTAATTGAAGACGGTGATTCACAAGCCATCGATATGCCTAGCCTTCCTTTAACTTTTAGAAGCCAAATTGAGTGGCTTTCCCCAGAAGGTAGTCAGGTTGAGGCTGGGGATGTTGTCGTGCGTATTGAACCTGGAAATCTCATCGAGCAAGCGGAAGCGTATGACGCAGCATACGACGAGCAGCTCGTAGCTGCGGAGACGGCTCAGGCCGAACACACCTTAGCGATTATCGACGCTGAAACAGCTCTTGAGGTTGCGAAAACTAGCCGGGATCTAGCTGAGTTAGATGCAAGAGTCCCAGCGACCGCAGTAACGCAACTGATTTACGATAGAGCACAACTTGCGCTCGAGAACGCCGAAAACGCGTTACGCCTCGCGGAAGAAGCGCTGGCAAATGCTGAACGCAAGTTCGATGAGTTAAAACCGGTTTTAGATATTCGGGTTGGCGAAGCGGCGGCAACGCGATTACGCATACACGAAGCGTTAGATAGATTGGCAATCCATGCAGAACGCTCTGGGATCGTGATTTACGCGGAAAACGAATTTTCCGGAATGAAGATTTTTTCGGGTGAAACGCTCATGCCGGGACACCCAATCGTCACGATTGCGTCCCGAGAACAATTGCAGTTTGTGTTTTGGGTGCATGATGCTGACATCAATCAACTAAGTCAGGGACAGAAACTCTTGATTGTTGCCGATGCGCTTCCTGAACTCACCATTGAGGCGGAAATTGATTGGATCGGCAACCATGCATCGACTCGTGAAACATGGAGTCAAGGAGGTTACTTCAAGCTAGTCGCGAAACCCATGTCAGCGGTACCGGACAACTTCATTCCAGGTATGGCCATTTCCGCGGAGGTTCTATAGTCAATGTTTCGCTACGCACCACTAGCAATCCTCGCTTCTTTACTCTCAACAAGCCTCTGCGCAGAATGGCTAGAGGTTGAACGTGGCACACACCCGGTGACGATTGAGACATCCGGCGTCGTGGCTTCAAAGAACACAACTCTCATCACTCCGCCACCCAGTTTTTTCTGGAATTTGAACATTGGAGAGATCGTAGAAGAAGGGAAGCGGGTCGAGCCGGGGGACAAGCTCGTTCGATTCGAAGCTACGCGTGAAGATGAGCGATTGATGCAATTGACGCAACAATTGCGCGTGTCGGAAGGTGAACTTGCATCGTTGGCCGAGAAACACAATCAGGAGATTGAAACTGAGAAACTAAACCTCGCGCAAGCTAAAAGCGACGCGGATAAGGCACGTCGTAAAGCAACGCAACCAGCTGACCTGATACCTAGCGTTGAATATCAAAAACTGGTAAAACAGCGCGAGTTAGCGGATCGACGTGTGGGGCAGTTAGTTCGACGAGCAGAGGTTAGTGCTAAAGCGCGAGAGAGTCGCAAACGGAAGTTAGAGCTAGCCGTAAAGCGGTCAACGCGTGCGCTCGCATCAGCAAGATCTGACAAAGAACGACTTACGGTACACGCCTCCCGAGCGGGAATCGTGATTATCGGCACAAGTTTCAATGGCGAGAAATTCGATGTCGGATCGATGACGCAGCCCAACCAGGTCATCCTTGAATTGGTGGATGATGCCACTCTTGAGGTTCGCGGCGATGTACGTGAGGAACAGGCTGCACAACTAGACGTTGGTCAGAAAGTTCGAATGTACGTTGAGTCCGCAGGGGGGATCGAGATTAGCGGAAGGATCGTATCAATCGGCGATACGGTACGTCGTAGATCACGATTCGCAGAAGAGATGATTCGGGATTTCCGCGTTTCGTTTGATCGGCAACCTGAAGGCGTGAAACTCGGCGTGTCTGTGCAAATGGTCATCGAAGTACAGAGTCGAGAAAACACCTTCGCAGTACCTCGCGATGCCATTCAGTACCGGAACGACGTTCCGGGCGTGGTCACTCGTAGTGGATGGCAGCGAGTCTATCTAGGCGCTCGAAGCAACGGCAAAATCATTGTGACCGAAGGTTTAACGATTGGTGAGGAAGTGCAAATATGAGACGCATGACCTCACTCGTTTTGATCCTGGTCCTATCCGTGTCCTGTGGCGAGCAATCTATTCAGCATATGACGGTCGAAGCCGTATCACAAGATCACACGTTTACCCTCGAAGCGCGAGGTGAGATCGTCTCGTCGGAGTCGATTCCTATCAGTGTACCAAACACCGTCTCGATGCACCTCAACATTGAGTGGCTACTACCTGAGTTCACTGCTGTGTCCAAGGGCGATGTCGTCGCACGGTTTGAGAGCGATGAACTGTCGTCGCAACGAGGTCGCTCGTTGGTATCCATCGCCAATCAGTCGTTGGTGATTCGAAATCACATGATGGATAGCGAAACTGCTCACACTCGGATTGAGCATGAAAGTACTCGTGTGGAGGGTGAAACTGTCATTGCCAGGACTTTCGCAGATTTTGACCCACGCTACTTCAGTCGTATTGAGATCATCGATGCGATCGGTGATTTGGATTTCCTTGGTGTTGAAGCATCGTTTTACGATTGGCAGTCGGGCACCCACGAACAGAGGACGATGGCGGAGACTGCACGCATCGAAGCTGAACGGTCTTCGGTTGAGCTACAGTTAGATCGTCAAAACAGTGCACTAAGCGCGACTGAGCTAAAAAGCCCGGCGGATGGGGTTTTTCTTCACGCGAGGACTCCTTGGGGTCAAAAGGTTGGGCGTGGGAGTCCCGTTTTCCCCGGAGGTGCGATCGGAATGTTGCCAGTGGATGGGAAGTTGCAAGCTCGAATCTACGTTCCTAAAACCGATGCGGTAGGCATCGAAGTCGGCCAACCGGTCGAACTACGTATTGACGTCGATATCGACCGAGTGTTAACAGGCACGATAGTGAGCGTTTCCCCCATGGCGATATCACGGAGTCGACAAGATCCGCGTCAATATGTGCTGGTATCTGCTTCACTCGACGAAGATATGCGAGAAGGCGTACGTATCGGGAGTGCGCTAACGGCAACGATCGTTACCGCGAATCTACACAACGCGATCGTCTTGCCTCAACAAGCCGTATTCAACGTAAATGAGATGTTTGTCGTTTACGTCATGGGAAACGACGGACCTAATACTCGAAAAGTAACGCTAGGGCGCAGAAGTCCAACACTCGTTGAAGTCGAAGAAGGGTTGACCGGAGGCGAATTGGTGAGTCTGATTGAACCGATCGCTGTCGACACCTAACCTTGAGCCTTTTCGCTTCAATTTGAGTGGTCATCTGACTTTTTCCGAAACTAGTGCATCTTATTCCTTTCAAGCCATGATGCAGTAACGTGGTTTGTTCTTCAAAGCTCGTTAGAGATCTATGGATCTGAAATCCTTCACAAAAGCGATCCTGCCTGATTTTCGTCAAGCATTGAGCCAACTCTCGCACCATAAGTTGCGATCGGCGTTGACGTTGTTAGGGATGGTGTTTGGCGTGGCAGCGGTCATCGCGATGTTGGCAGTCAGTGAAGGGGGGCGTCGCGAAGCGATGCAACTGGTTGAGGGGATGGGCGTGCGCAACCTGATCGTCGATGCAGTCGAAGGCTCGGGGGACGAACTACGCGAAGTCCGGGCTCATTCCGATGGGCTTTCGACGGCTGACGCGCGAGCGATAAAAGCGACAATGCCATTTGTTGAAGCTTGGGCTGGCGTACGCCAGATTAGTGCGTGGAATCTCATTTCACATGAAGGTCAAAGTCAAGCTGAGGTTTATGCAGTCAGTCCGTCCTACTTTTCGCTTTCGGGCTTAGAGGCATCCCAAGGTAACCTGATCAATGAGCACGATGACATGCGCTTCGCGCAGAAAGCTGTACTTGGCAATGTTGCTTACAGACAGCTATTTCCGAACGGTGGCGGTATCGGAAAACGTATTAAGATCAATTACTTATGGGTGGAAGTTGCTGGTGTTCTGCGCGACAGTCAGATCGACGATGAGGAATTTCAGGGGGAGCAAGTGGGAGGCGAGAGCGAACGTGTCTACCTGCCGTTACAGACAGGTCTTAAGCGCTTGCGATTGAATGCGTTGTCCTCCGAGCTATCCTCGCTAAAACTTCAAATTGCCGCCGAGGTACCTCCTGCGGAAGCGGCTAGGGCAGTACAGCACCTGCTCAATCGACGCCATGGAGGACAAGAGGATACGCGCATCGTGGTTCCAGCACGCCTGCTCGCTCAGCAGCGTCAAACGCAACGGATATTCACGATCGTGATGTCAGCGGTTGCAGGTATCTCCTTACTGGTAGGTGGGATCGGCATCATGAACATCATGCTAGCAAGCGTTTTAGAACGAAAGCCTGAAATCGGTTTACTACGAGCGGTGGGTGCGACCCAAATGGACGTCGTGCGTCAGTTTTTAGTTGAAACTGCGGTTATCGCTTTGATAGGCGCTTTAGCGGGTGTCTTGCTTGGCATTGCGATCGCGTACAGCATCGCTGGATTTGCAGATTGGTCAGTGGCGTGGTCGGTCCCAACGATAGCCCTTGCTGTTGGAGTCTGTGTCTCGATAGCGGTCGGATTCGGCGTATACCCTTCGCTGTCGGCGGCGAGGTTGGATCCTGTGGAAGCGCTTCAAGATGAATGACTGTCTAGAAGCTATTTTGGGATTTGTTTGACTTACACCACGATTCTCACACGTGCTAATCCAGCGCACGATTAGTGTTATTTGTAGCAAATTGTTGAATTAGCACTAAAATTTGGGCGTCATTCATGGAGGAATGATGCTATGGCGCAGTCGGGCACGGAGCCAGTGGCTGTTAGCTTCTATATCCGCGAAATTGGGGCAATCCTCATCGGCGCAATTGCCGTTATTCTGCTCCTCGCGTTAGCCAGTTACGTTCCGTCAGACCGGGCGCCTGATCTGACAAGCGGCAGCTTCGCAAACATTATCGGGTCGGTTGGCGCTGCAGTCGCGTTCGGTTGCTATTGGGCGTTCGGTATTGTCGCGTATCTAGTTCCGTTCGGGATGCTTGCCGCATGTGCTGTTACGCTTCGATGGCATAGAGACAACGTCGATTGGTTTAGCACAGGTTGTCGAGTAGGTGGTGGCTTTTTGCTCGTGATTGCATCGACGACATTGGCGACCCTTCATGTCTCAGGCTTCTCAGCGCTACCGGCTGGACCCGGTGGAAACGTGGGCGATACCTTAGTCCATTACACCATTCAATATATCAACAACGCAGGATTAACGATTTTGTCGTTTGTGGGAGTCTTGATTGCTCTTCAACTGCTCATCGGATTTTCTTGGTTAAACGTCCTTGAATGGATCGGGCGTTGGGTCACAAAAGCCTCAGTGGGAGCGCTCAACGCCACGAGGTGGGTATACCGGTGTATGGTCACAGGCGTTCGAGCGATAGGTCGGTTCATAAACTACGAGAACCGCCGTCCTGCGGCGCGACCGCGAGAATCCGTTCGACCGATGCGTGTGACACCCTCCGTTGGAAACGCCTCGAAGGATCAATCTGATCGCCCGGCGACGAAGGCAGTAGGGTTACCGCACCTCGATGATTGGAAACAGCGTGACGGCGCGTCGTCTCATTTTGAGACGGCTGCGGAGCGACCGCCTGCTGGTGCTCGAGTCGCAGCGGTACCACCGCGAAGTGATATCGAACCCACTGTATTAAGCAAGTTGCCGAGCCTAGAGATACTCTCAACTCATTCGAGCGAAAACGCAACGAAAGAGGAAGAGCATCAAGCGCTCATTGCACTTGGGGAGAGATTGCGCGCCATTCTCGCTGATTACGGCGTCGCGATCGAAGTGGAATCGATTATTTCCGGTCCTGTCGTCTCGCGATTTGAAATCCAACTAGCTCCTGGGTTAAAGGTCAACAAGATCATCTCTCTCGCAAATGATCTTGCACGAGAAATCGCCGTCAGTTCAGTTCGAGTCGTTCCTGTCATTCCTGGTAAGAGCGTGGTCGGCATCGAAATCCCGAATCGGGTACGCGCGACGGTGACGTTGAAGGAAGTGCTCGCACAATCCGAGTTTAACGATGCGAAACGACCTCTAACGCTCGCACTGGGCAAGGATATTGCTGGCGAACCCGTTTATGCGGACTTGGAACGCATGCCACACCTACTTGTTGCTGGCACCACGGGTTCCGGTAAGTCCGTTGGCATTAACACCATGCTGCTGAGCATGATGTATCGGCTCACACCTGAAGATGTCCGATTGATCCTTGTTGACCCCAAAATGCTTGAGCTTTCGGTCTACGAGGGAATCCCACATCTGCTTACGCCCGTCGTTACGGATATGCAGGACGCAGCTAAAGCCCTGCAATGGTGTGTGGCTGAGATGGAGCGACGCTATCGACTCATGAAAGAGCTCGAGGTACGTAGCCTGGGTGGTTTCAATGAGAAGATCGCGGAGGCAGAGAAGCGAGGTACAACGCTACCGGATCCCCTTTGGCAACCAGATTCGGGTGAGGATCAGCAAGTGCTCACAAAGCTGCCGCTAATTGTTGTGGTCATCGATGAATTTGCGGACATGATCATGATCGTTGGTAAGAAAGTCGAGCAACTGATCGCCCGTATCGCGCAAAAGGCTCGGGCGGCTGGAATTCATCTTGTCCTCGCGACCCAGCGACCATCTGTTGATGTAATTACGGGGCTAATAAAAGCCAATATACCTTGTCGAATCAGTTATCAGGTTTCGAGTCAGGTTGATTCAAGAACGATCATCGATCAAGTTGGCGCAGAGCAACTGCTTGGTCATGGCGACATGCTTTATCTACCGCCCGGATCAAGCGTTCCCGAGCGTGTACATGGTGCGTTCGTTAGCGATGATGAAGTATTAGCCGTTATCGCCGATTGGCGCCGTCGTGGGACGCCGGACTATGCATATGACATCATGAATGAGGACGTTTCGTTCAATATCAGCGATCTAGGTTTCGATAGTGGCGACGACGCAGATGACCTATATCAGCAGGCAGTTCAGTTTGTAATTGAGTCACGTCGCGCTTCAGCTTCAGCATTACAGACCAAATTCCAAATCGGCTGGAACAAAGCCGCGCGCTTTATGGATCAGATGGAACAGCACGGCGTCGTAACCGTGCCCGATCACAAGGGACGTCGCGAGGTTCTAGCGGCTGAGGAATAAGTACCGATCGGCGCAATATCTGCGCCGGACGTCAACGTTGATATGGGTGCTGGGATTTATTTGGTTCGGTACGGCACTTGCGGATGACGCGTCTAAAACCGAACTGATCCAACGTTTTCAGCACATCGAGACGTTGCGAGCGGATTTTGTACAGCGAGTACTCGATGAGAATGGCGAGGAACTTCAGGTTCTTCAAGGTGAGATGCTCATACGTACGCCGTCGTTTTTTCGTTGGGAGGTCAAAAGCCCGTACGGATTAACATACGTACTCCACGATCTCGACCTAATGGTCGTGGACCCAGATCTGCACCAAGTCTCGTATCGAACGATCGACTCACCGGACGAAGTACCCATCGTCGCTTTGTTGCTTCATCGCGACTTGGATGTGCTAAGTGACTTTGACGTTTCCAAGCGGCCGAACGCATTCGAGCTAGAACCCATCAATCAAATGCAGCTGTTCAAGTTAATTACGGTCTACTTCGACAATCTGCGACTCGATGCGATTGATGTACGCGACTCGCACGACCGTTTAACCGAATTTACGTTTCGTGAGGTACAGGAGAATTTGGTTCTTGATAACGCACTATTCGAAGTGGAGATTCCCGAGGACATGGAAGTGATCGGTGAGCCACCTGGAACCGACATGCAGCCACCAAACGATTCGCTATAGTTGAAAGCAACAAACTAGGTTTGCTAGGTGCAGCTATCCCGGTAACGCCACTCGCGGAACGACTGCGACCGCAGAAATTTGAGGATTTCGTCGGCCAAGAGCACGTACTCGGTGCGGGTCGGCCACTTGCTACGCTTGCGAAGCAGCGGGCAATCCATTCGATGATCCTATGGGGTCCACCAGGATCGGGCAAAACCACGCTCGCTCGATTGTTCGCCGCAAATTCTGACGCCCATTGGATCGCGATTTCAGCGGTATTGGCTGGTGTCAAAGACGTACGAGAGGCAATCGACGAGGCGAAAGCGCAACTCCCGCGTCAAACCGTGCTCTTCGTTGACGAAGTTCACCGTTTTAATAAGGCTCAACAAGATGCTTTCTTGCCGCATGTCGAGTCAGGGATGCTCACTTTGATCGGTGCTACGACTGAGAATCCCGCATTCGAGGTCAATTCTGCTCTGTTGTCTCGCACACACGTGTACGTACTGCATCGTCTTGAATCTCACCACGTTGAAGAGATCGCACGACGAGCGTTAGAGGCTACCGGAGAACCGTTTAAGTTCACGGATGACGCTTTATCGCTACTTGTAGGACTAGCCGATGGGGACGCGAGGCGTGCGCTGAACACCATCGAAGCTGTGCTACGCCTGGGAACGTTTGATCTTGACGTGGAGGTTATTGAGCGAGCGGCCGGCCAATCCTTTCGTCATTTCGACAAAGGTGGCGATGCGTTCTATGACCAGATTTCAGCGTTGCATAAAGCGATCAGGGGGAGCGATCCTGATGCTTCCCTGTATTGGTTTACGCGGATGATTGATGGCGGTTGCGATCCTTTGTACGTCGCTAGACGCCTGGTACGGATCGCAACGGAAGATATCGGTACGGCAGATCCACGATGTTTGCAATTGGCAATCGCAGCACGGGACGCATACCACCACCTTGGATCGCCCGAAGGTGAGTTAGCGCTCGCCGAAGCGGTTTTGTACTTTGCTAGTGTTCCTAAGAGCAATGCGGTTGAAGTTGCATTCAAACGAGCGAAAGCGTTTGTGCGCAGCCAACCATCGCACCCCGTTCCGCTCCGATTCCGCAATGCGCCAACCGGACTGGCGAAGTCACTTGGACATGGCGATGGCTATCGGTACGCGCACGATGAAGACGATGCATTCGCTACAGGTGAGCGTTACTTTCCCGATGAAATGGCGGATCAACAGTTTTATTTCCCTTCTGAGCGTGGCGTAGAAAAGCAGATTAAAGCTAGGATATCTAAACTTCGCGCCTTAAATGAACGCGCCAAGCGCTAAATTTGTGATCAAGTCGATATTGCTTGTCGCCGGTGCAGGTGCGCTTGGCGCTGTTGCACGGTATAGTGTTACCTCGCTTGCCGCTTGGCAAGGCTGGACGCCGTGGGGTACCTTCGCAGTAAATGTGCTCGGTTGTTTCGCGATCGGAGTTCTGATCGCCGCTGCAAGCGAAGCTGAATGGTTTGAAAATTACGGGCGAAATTTGCTTGTATTCGGATTTCTAGGTGCTTTCACGACGTTTTCAGCGTTTTCGATGGATACGCTTCAGCTCGCGCAAGAGGGCAAGCTACACGTCGCGATCATCTACGCGACGCTGACCGTGGGTGCGTGTATTGCAGCAACGTATACAGGATTGAGACTGGTTAACCACTGATGTTAGATCCCCGTTCGCTAAGACGAGAACCGGAGCTCATTGCTCAAGCATTGAGTAAACGTGGTTTGGTATTTGATCTCGACACATATGAAGAGCTCGAATCATCTCGTCATGATCTGCAGACCGAAATGGAGACGTTGCAGCACGATCGCAATGAGATTTCGCGCACGATTGGCCAGGCGAAACGAGATGGTCTCGATATTGAGCCCTTGCGATTGAGTGTCAGTGAGATCGGCTATCGGCTGGATGTCGTTAAACAGGAATTCGGCAAGATCCGCGATGAACTAGATGCATTCTTACTGTCGATACCCAATATACCTCACGAGTCGGTTCCGGACGGCGCTGACGAGGAAGACAATCTTGTGCTTCGACAGCACGGGACAACCCCCGAATTCAACTTCAAACCAAAAGATCACGTGGATCTCGCGCCTGGTCTTCTGAATTTAGAACTTGCCGTGAAGATTAGCGGCAGCCGATTTAGCGTGCTGCGCGGTCCGCTTGCGAAACTCCAGCGAAGCCTGACGCAATTTATGCTCGACGTTCACACGGAGCAACACGGTTACGAAGAGGTGTACGTCCCGTTCATCGTTAATGCGGCATCTATGACGGCCACTGGGCAGCTGCCGAAATTTGCCGAAGATGCATTCCACGTCGAACATACGGAACCGATGTACTTGGTACCCACCGCCGAAGTTCCAGTTACGAACTTCGTACGCGATGAAATTCTGAGCGCGGATGATCTACCGATGAAATTCGTCGCCCATACGCCGTGTTTTCGTAGCGAGGCTGGATCCTACGGCAAAGACATGCGCGGGATATTCCGGCAACACCAATTCGAAAAGGTTGAGCTGGTCCAGATTGTTTCGCCGGATGTGTCGTGGGACGCGTTTGAGGAACTGCTCGGACATGCTGAAACGATTCTGAAAATGCTGGAACTACCGTATCAAGCGAGCGTGTTGTGTGGCGGCGACTTGGGATTCGCGGCGGCGAAGACCATCGATCTCGAAGTCTGGCTTCCGAGTCAGGGGCGGTATCGCGAGATCTCGAGCGTGAGCAACTTTCTCGATTTCCAGGCGCGTCGTGCTCAAGCGCGTTTCCGACGAAAGGCGGGCGAGCGCCCTGAGCTGGTGCACACCTTAAATGGGTCCGGGCTAGCAGTCGGACGATCTCTCATTGCATTAATGGAGAACTATCAAAACGGCGATGGTTCGGTCACGATTCCGGATGCCTTGCGCAGCTACATGGGTGGTATTGATTCGCTAAAACTCGCCGACGCAGACGGTCAAAAGTAGTGGCGCAGTTGCCGCTGTTTTTAAACAGCGCCAGATTGCGATGTCTGTTGATTGGTGGCGGGACGGTCGGCGCACGAAAGCTTGAAACGCTTGTAAAACACGGCGTCTCTTGCCGTGTCGTAGCAACGTCGGTAAACGATGAATTTCGGCAACTCGCGGAAGCGAACGACGTTCCAATTGAATTGCGATCCTTTGCCCCTTTTGACTTGGATGGAGTTAATCTGGTCATTGCAGCGACCAACGATCGAGAAGTAAATACTCATATTGCCGCGGCATGTGCGTCTAGATCGGTGATGGTGAACGTCGTCGATGATTACGAACTATCGACCGCCACGTTTCCAGCCATCGTCAATCGAACTCCCGTCTTAGTCGCAGTATCGACGGATGGGCGATCGCCAACGCTAGCGCGTCGCATAAAGTCGACGCTCGAAGGTCAACTGAGCGAAGGTCTTGGCCGTTTAGCAGAATTCATTTCCACTAAGCGCAAAGAACTTGGTGGACAGGTGTCACGTCCTCTTTGGGATGCACTAATTGACTCCTCGATTCCTGATTTACTCGAACGTGGCGACGAAGAAGGTGCAGAGCGACAGTTCAAGCTTCTTCAAACCGACGATTCAAGAAAGAGCGGGCTAGTCTCACTGGTAGGCGCGGGACCAGGGGATCCGTCTCTTCTGACGCTCAAAGCAATACGCTGCATGGAACGCGCTGATGTCGTGTATTACGACAACTTGGTTTCGAGCGACGTGCTAGAACGTGTGCGCAAGGATGCGCAGAAAGTCTATGTTGGGAAGAAACGCAAATTTGCCGGTATAAGACAAGCGGAAATCAACCGTTTACTTAAAAACGACGCGCTCGAAGGAAAACGCGTTGTTCGTTTAAAAGGCGGAGATCCGTTTATGTTCGGTCGAGGCGGTGAAGAAATTGAATCACTGATCAGCGATGGTATTGACTTTGAAGTCGTGCCCGGGATTACCGCGGCGCTCGGATGCGCAGCCTATGCTGGAATCCCCTTGACCCACCGTGATTACTCGCAATCGGTTCGTTTTGTGACGGGTCACCTTAAGAGCGATGAAATCCATCTTGATTGGCCCGAGCTCGCTCGACCGGAGCAGACACTCGTGGTCTATATGGGGCTGGCGAATCTCAAACTATTTACGAGTAACCTGATCAAAAATGGTATGAGTACTGACGTAGGGATCGCGGTGATTTCACGAGGTACGTTTCCGGATCAGAAGGTCATCAAGTCGACCGTTGGTGACATTAGTAACGAGCTAGAACGTCACGAACTGGTGAGCCCGACCACTGCGATTATCGGAAATGTCGTTGCTTTTTCGGGTCGCTTCGAGAACCGATAACTAGGACTCAGTAGCGTCCACCTAGTTTTCTATGGTCCCAGGTAATGTATCGCTCAGGGACGAACCGGAGTGCGACACGTTTTTGTGCTGTTCCTTGGACCGATTCGCGTAGTTTGGATCGTTGATCTTCCGTCAATTCTCGACCGCGTGAATTGATTTTTACTAAGGTATCAACCACCAAATCGGGATCTTCAATGACCTCGGTCTGTGCGTAAATCACAACACCTTGAAGCTCAGAATACTGCGTACCTGATTCAATCAACAGACTCGCTTTAGGATCGCGTCGCCAATTAAGCACTTTCTGACTTTTGCCGAATGTTGTACAGAGCAAGCTTTCATCATCGTCGATGCCGAACCACATCGGCATCGGGTGAGGATAGCCGTGTTTACCGTTGGATACGATGATGAGCGTTTGTGCGTTGTTGACGTACTCCTTTCGTTGTTCATCATCCATTTCGATGAGACTGCGGCGGGATGGCATGGTTAACCCCTACGGTTTAAAGTGGATTCGTGTAAGGTGGGATTGATTTGATGTGCTTCACACGGCGACCGTTGTCGTAACAACCATTACGAGAGTGGGTTGCCGTAAATATCGACTTCATCATATCTGAGAAGACTTGGGTCGTATTCCGGGTGTCGATCAAACATCTGAGGCTCTCCCCATTTAGTCGGGATCGTGTTGTCGTAATCCGACGGAAGTTCTCCAGACGTTCGCTTCGAGAGTTCGTCATGTAGAGGTAAGAACACGCGACCTAGATCGGGTGGCATGGGACCTCGGCCGGAAGGTTGCGTCTGTTCTGCAGGCCGGAGATTTAGTTCCTTATCGAACCGGAACGCTACTTGCTGATATTCGCTTTGTTCTTCTTTTTCAACGTCCGTCATATTCGCGACGACAGTACGACCTACTGGGATCACGGGTGCGTACATTGCTTTGGTTAGCATGTCGGCTGGTTGGCTGTTTTCAGGTAGCGGACCGGCGCCTATCGTTAACTTACCTTGGCGACACTGTACCCAGAACCCACCGTGCGATCCATCGGGGAATGCATACTTCGGGGTATGAGAAAACTCCTCCGAAAACGTGAAATCGATGTTCTTTATTCCATCTCGATACTTGACAGATCGTGCTCGAGTCGTCAATATCGCTCTCGCGTTCGATACCCATTCAGGAGTCATGAACACGAAGCGCGGCATGGTCCGTTCCGCCATCGCATCATTGACGGCCTGCCAGATGGAATGCAGTACCGTTTCGGGCGGTTGATTGCCATACATTTCCCAGCGACCGAGACTAAACAGACGATTTCTCGCGGCTTCAAGAACCTTCGGATCCTTGCCCTGAAAGACTAGTCGCGCCATATTGCTCATGAGCGAATGGTCGCCCGTCATTTTCATGTCACACTGATCATCGGGCAATTCTTCGGCCACGATTTCCGCGCCACCGTTTTCGAAAATGACAGTGTAAGCCAGAGTATTTCCCGCGTGAAGGTGCGCCGGCGCGTTGCGGGCGACTTGGGAAAACGAGTGCCGACTAACGCCCTCTAGTTCTTCGCGATAACGATCAACTTCTTCATTAAGTACATGTCTTGCCGCATCGACCCATTCCTTCGTCGCAAAGGTGAGGTCGCCGATGCTCTCTGGCATAGCGGCAGTTAAAACTGAAACAGTCCCGTTCGCAATCGTCAATGAAAATCTCTGATGGTGAGAAGGCGCGGAATGATAGAGGGTCTATCGATACGCGGCCGCTTGGGTCTCGTACAGACTTGCATATTGCCCTTCTTGCGCGAGGAGCTCTTCGTGAGAACCTGCTTCGATCAACGAAGCGCCATCAAGCACGATGATGTGGTCGGCCATTCTCACTGTACTGAACCGATGCGAGACCAGCAAGGTGATTCCACCATCAGTGCCTGAACCCTCTGCGGCGTCGGCACGTCGAATCCCTTGCGCATATCGTTCGAATAGAGCGTACTCAGTTTCAGCGTCTAGGGCAGCTGTAGGTTCATCCAATAACAGTAGGAGTGGTTTATTGCGCATGAACCCTCTGGCGAGCGAGAGTTTCTGCCACTGCCCGAAACTGACCTCGACGCCTTCCGGCCAGCCAGGACCTAGTTGAGTGTCCAGCCCATTCCTAAGCTGATCAATGACATCATCTGCACCGGCTCGATGGACCGCGGTCGTTACTGCTTCGCCATTGCTCATCTCCGGTTCATCTCCGATGCCGACGGTGGTCTTCGCGTGTAACTCGAAACGGAAGAAATCCTGAAACGCGCCAGCCAATCGTAAACGCCAAGCCTGCGGTTCAAATCGGGATAGATCTTTGCCGTCCACGAGAATTTGGCCTTCCGTAGGCTGGTACATGCGTGCCAGCAACTTCACCAAAGTCGTCTTACCGGCACCGTTCTCACCAACAATTGCGATCACTGATCCTGCCTTGAGCGTCACGTTTACATTCTTGAGTGCGAAGCGATCTGCTCCTGGATACTTGAAGGAGACGTTCCTAAACTCGATTTCATGTTCGATACGCTCTGGAACATCGACGGTATCTTCAACAAGTTGCGCTTCGGCGTAGTCTTCAAGCCACGCGAGTCGCTTTGATCCGTCCATCCAGATGCCTCGTAAGAATCCAAGCTCACCTACGGTTGCGCTAATGTAACCCGCGAGTCGTGAACCGGCACCAATAAGCAGTAACGTCTGCGCCGCAGGCGCTTCGAGACCGTATACGACAAATACGACAGCGAGTACGAAACCTATCCCGAAAATGCTCCAGGCGATGGATTGATAGACACCGCTGCCGTTGCGAGCGCGTGACACAGGCCGATACCAACGCTCCCACGTTTCCCTGCGCCGTTCTACTAAATCACGCGTAACACCCGTCAGTCGAACCTCTTTACCAGGAGGCGCCATGGTTGCGAGATCAAACAGATGTTTTGCAAGACGATCGAACGGTGCGTTTTTCTCCTCCACCGCTCGCTCTAATCCCGGGCGCCACAACGAAGCGCCAAGACTAGGTATCGCGAATAGCACAAGCGCTAGCAATGCAGGGTGGATGACCACCAGAATCGTCACCGTTACGCCAAGTCTCAGAATCCAACCCGCGGTCGAAAAGATCGACATGTACATGTGATCCAACGTGAACACTTGGTCGCGCAATACGGCTAAGCGGTCAAGATATTCGGCTCGTTCATGAAGTTCGATGCTTACGATGCTGGCTTGAAGATTTGCGACATGCGATTCCAATGCGATCGAGACGCGATCCCGAAATCGACGCTGAGTCCGATCACTTACAACCCTCAAGGTCCACGTCAATGTTGCGGACGCACCCATACCAATTGCGCCGATCCAGACAAACGTGTTGTTCGCTTCAATCAAGCCGTAGCCAAGCAGTCCTAGCCAGACGGCATACAACGCATCGGGTAGAGCGGCGAGAAGCGCAAGCGCGAAGGAAATCACGAGTAAGGCGGGTTCCGCTACATAGCCGCGTTTCAATGCTCGCCACATGGACGCGAGTGCACCCGGCATGGGCTCAATTGAGGACATCGAGCTCCGTCTCATTTTCTTCGAAGTGCGATGCCTGTAGGTCGAACATGGTCTGGTATCGACCGCCAAGCGCCATTAGTTCGTCATGAGAACCCAATTCGATAACGCGACCGTGCTCGAGTACGCAAATCAGGTCAGTCTTACGTACCGTCGAAAATCTATGCGAAATCAGGATGGTCGTAACGTCTTTAGTCTCTTCAATCACACGATTGAAAATCTCGGCTTCGCCTCGCACGTCGAGCTGTGCTGTCGGTTCATCGAGTAACACCAATCCCGCTCCGAGATACACCTGACAAAGTGCGCGTGCAAGCGCGATTCGCTGCCACTGACCTCCAGAAAAATCCGTACCGCCCGCATACGCTTTGTTTAGGATCGTGTCAAGCGATACCAAGTCTGCCATACCCGCCTTATCTAACGCACGCAAGATCTGTTCATCCGACGCTTCGCCCGTCGGGCAGACGTTTTCTCTCAGCGATAGTTCAAATCTGACGAAATCCTGAAACACCGCCGTGACACGATTGCGCCACGAATCGATGGAAAGGTCTCGTAAGTCGATACCGTCGATCTCGATCGAGCCTTCCTGTGGATCGTAAAGCCGGCACAGCAATTTTGCGAGTGTGGTCTTCCCGGCACCGTTTGGTCCAACAATAGCCAACGTGGTTCCAGCCGGAATGTGTAGATTGAAGTTCTCAAGCGTGACCTCACCAGTTGTTGGGTACGCGAACTTGAGGTTCTTGAAGTCGATGGCTTTAGCGGGTAAGTTATCTGCTGCGTTCGAGCCATTCTGAAGATGACCAGCTTCCGCCATAGCCGGTTGAAGGCGCAAAACCGCTCCGGCTGGGGCTGCTGCGCCATCGAGCGCCCAAGAAAGACCACCGAATGCGATCATGCTCGCGGTCATCGCTGCCGCCGCAAAGATCACAAGTTCTCGAAGTTCGAGGTTCCCTTGCGTTGCGTCGTATCCCAGTGAGACGAAGACGATGACGTTCGCGATGGTCACGCTTACTAAACTAAGGGCTAACGGCCGTTGACGCAAACGGGTCGCTTCCCATCTCAAGTCGTGTAACTTGCGTCGATGCGTTGCGAATCGATTGACGACCCAATCCGCTAGACTGAATAGTCGAAGTTCTTTGCTCGCCGGTGGATTGACTGCCATCTGGTATGCATAGTCGGCGTGACGCTGAGCCATACGCACTTCATTGGTCTGGCGGTCACGCCATACCCCGCTTTCGCGCAGTAGATAGTGCGTCATTAGCCACGCGCCACCGATCAAGATAGGTGCCCACCACGCGTAGCCGAACAAAAGACTCGTCGCAACCAAACCAGCGACCATCTCGACTAAGCCTGCGGCGATAAAGTCCATCGAAACGAAGAGCGGTGGACCACTGATGCCAAGATCAAAATCGCGCGCCATAGCAAGGTCGTTGTTCATCTCTGGGTTTTCGAGATGAGCCATACCTTGGGGCTCGGTGCAAGCGACGGTTAGACGATCGTATAGGTGCGCCGCCATTTTGCTACCAAGATTCTGACTCACCATAAGATGCAAAGGCGAGAGGACCTGAACGAGAACGAACATGCCACCGACGAGTGCGAGTGGGACGAGTAGGTTGTCACCCTTTTGAACCGCACCGACAAGTACACCCATTGCGACTACGAAAAGCGCTGGGAGTAGTCCCCGAGCTATTAGCAGAAACCACCATACAAAGGTGAGTACCGCAGATGCACGCGGAAGTAAGAGCATGTACTTCCATTCGTCGCGCGCAGTTAATCTAGCGAACATCTAGCTAGTCCAGCTGTTGAATTTCTACTCGAATAAAGTCGTGTAAGGATAAACGGGACGACTTCGAGTTTTACTTCCCGATTAGATGCAGTCTGATGGTTTTGGAGTACGGTGTGCCAGAGGCTTAAACAAAACTGGCGAACCGTTCAAAGTAAGCAGTCAGACGGTCTATTACTGTCGCTTTCTTCGACGCGTGCTCGTTGTTTTTGCTGAATTTTGAAATTGGTGGAAGTATCTTGGTGATCGCAATACCGGTGATGGGGATCGCACCGTCCCGGAACGCGTTCTCAACGAAGTCCTTGGTTTCTGAGGCTTTGAGACTTTCCTCCGCGATGAGCACTTCGAGTTCGACTCGCCTCTTTGCGTCGATGTATGCGAGCCATTCATCATTAAGGTGTGAGGACGTTGAAACGGAATCTACAAATTGCTCGATTAGGTCTTTTTTATTGCGCAGACTAGGGCTGGAGTCGATCGCTCGCTGGATGCTGCTCCGGATTTCTGTCGCTTGTTCTGCGCCTTTGGCTTCAAGGTACTGCTCTACAAGCATGAGAATATAGTCAACGTTAATCTCGACCTGCTTTATGAGCTCGATTTCGAAGACAACGTCATCATTGACGCGCTCTTTGTCCCCGTCCTTTTCACCGCGGAATTCGGCATACAGATAAAGGTATACGCTCTGATAGTCTTGGAAATCTCGTTCACTCAGAATCTCGTTGTCCACAAATTCATCGAATGCGGTGAGGATATTTTTCAATCGCAATATGGCACCAAATATTGCGATAAATGCTCTCTTCTTAGATTCGCCTTCGATGCTCTGGCCTAATGGGAAATTTATCTGAAGCTCCTCAATCTTCTGTTCGTACTCGTCGTAATACTCAGCGTATGGTTTTAGGAGAACGACGCCTTTCGCATCCTTGTTCCCAAACAAGGCAAGTGCGTCGTTCGTTTCCTGTTCAAGATCGCGGAACGACACGATATTGCCGTACGTCTTAACTGAATTGAGGATGCGATTCGTGCGTGAATACGCTTGTAATAAGCCGTGAGATCGCAAATTCTTGTCGAGCCAAAGCGTGTTGAGCGTCGTGGCATCAAACCCAGTCAACAGCATGTTCACCACGATCGCGACGTCCAGATCGCGTTTCTTCAGTCTCTCGGAGAGATCTTTGTAGTAGTTCTGGAACTTGTCAGATGTCGTGTCGAAGTTGGTAGTGAAAAGCTCGTTGTAGTCGTTGATTGACGCGTCTAAAAAATCCTGCGAGCTTTGGTCCAATCCTTCTGTTTCAAAGTCTTCTTCACCCAATGTACCATCGGGTTCAGGTTCATTCGCGGAGAAACTGTAGATGAGTCCAATCTTCAATTGCTTGTCAGATGGAAGGCCTTGTTGTTGCTTACCGAATTCCGTGTAGTAACGTTTCGCCGCTTCGATTGATGCTGTGGCAAATAAAGAATTGAAGCCTCTAACTCGGTTCCCATCGATGTTGTAGTTAGCAACCCGTTTGGTCTTTTGGTCGAAGTGCTCTCGGATATATGCGACTACCTGCGTGACTCGTTCTGGGTCAAGCAACACTCGTTCAGTATCGATGGCACTTACTTTTTTATCCTCGATGTCAGGTGACGTCTTAACGGTATTGATATAGTCGATACGGAAAGGCAATACGTTCTTGTCGTTGATCGCGTCGACGATGGTGTAGTTGTGCAGCATCTCGCCAAACACCTGTTCGGTCGTTTGATTGATCGAACCGCTGTGACTGCCAGCGTTGTCAGCGAATATCGGCGTACCTGTGAAGCCGAACAAGTGATAGCGATTGAAGACACGTGTAATGGTCGTGTGCATTTCTCCGAACTGACTGCGATGACACTCATCGAATATCAGGACAATATGCTGTGAGTAGGCTGCATGGGTCTTGCGCTTAGTAACAAATCGGCTGAGCTTCTGAATGGTCGTGATGATGATGCGTGCATTAGGATCTTCAAGCTGTCTTTGCAGAACTACCGTAGACGTATTGGAGTTCGCGGCCCCTTTTTCAAATCGTTCGTACTCGCGCATCGTCTGATAGTCGAGATCCTTGCGGTCGACGACAAATAGCACCTTGTCGATGTCCGGTAAATCCCGAGCAAGTTGTGCGGTCTTGAAACTAGTCAGTGTCTTTCCGCTTCCTGTCGTATGCCAGATATAGCCACCCGCTGCTTTCCTGCCGAGTTGCCCGTGATTCGTACTCGTTGCGATGCGCTGAAGGATTTGCTCTGTCGCCGCGATCTGGTACGGTCGCATAACGAGCAGTTTTCGGTCTACATCGAAGACGCAGTATCGGTTCAAGATGTTCAGCAAAGTGTGTTTTGCGAAGAAAGTCGCGGTGAAGCTGGTTAGGTCAGCAATGGGTTTGTTCGTTGCGGTTGTCCACCAGTTTGTGAACGCGAAGCTGTTCGACGACTTGCTCTTCGATCGTTTGGAGCTCTTTTCGTCCAAATGGCCTCTGCGAACGGTATTGCTGTAGTACTTGGTCAGCGTACCATTGCTGATCACGAAGAGCTGCACGTATTCGAATAGACCACATCCTGACCAGAAACTGTCGCGTTGGTAGCGATTGATCTGGTTGAAAGCCTCTCGAATGTCAACGCCTCGTCGCTTCAGCTCCACATGGACCATCGGGAGACCATTGACCAGAACCGTTACGTCGTACCTATTGACTTTGCTCCCTTTCGCTTCGTACTGGTTAATGACCTGAAGACTGTTGTTGTGGATGTGCTGTTTATCGATTAGGTAGACGTTTTTGAAAGAGCCGTCGTCTCGGGAGAGCACTTGGACGTAATCTTCTTGTACTCGAAGTGTTTTTTCGACTATGCCGTCATTAGCGCCGGCTATCTGCGTCTCAAAGAACTGTTGCCATTCCGCATCAGAGAACTTGATCTGATTGAGTTTCTCCAATTGGTTGCGTAGATTCGCTACTAACTGTTCCTCCGTGTGAATTGGGAGGTATGCGTAAGCCTGAGTCTGTAATCGATTGACAAAAGCCGCTTCGAGTTGCGCTTCAGATTGATACCCTGTTTCTTGTTTTGTATTCGGGAAGTATTCCGCGACGACGGTACTTTCGTCAGAGACCGCTATCGGTTCGTAACGTTGCGACCTCGACTCTTCACTCATAGAGATTCGTTGAAGGTTAAAAGTCTGTCACGGTAGTACTCGTATTGATTGTGACGTGCAGTAATTTCAGCTGGTAGTCCTAAACATAAGTCGTTAACGAGTGCATCAAATTGATCTAGTATCCCTGCGATCCGTTTCTGTTCGTTGATTGGAGGCAAAGGAACGCGCAGTGAATCAGTATCTCCTACACCTAGTTGCGGTAATTTCACGGACGTCGCGCTTGCAATCGATTGGAGACGATTCTCTTGCGCGACTAAGTAGTGGTAGACAAACTTTTGGTCCGCCACTTTGCTTGTAATTGTGTAAGACCACAGTTCAGCTTTGTGAGTAAATGGACGATCGTAATATGTAAATCCGATAATGCCTCGAGATTTGACGACTATGCTAGGTACTCGCACCACATCTTCCTCAGGTACCGACTCTTCGAGGACATCGGCTGTAGTTTGACCACCCGCGAAAACACGAATTGACCCGTCTTTGTGGTTTAGTTCTCGCATTCGAGCCGCTGTGATCTTCGTCCCTTTGTTGCGCGATCCAAGCTCAATCAACTTCATCCACGGTACAACTTGCTTGCTTGTGGCGAGCTCATCGAATGTTAGGAGAGCGTCGCGATAGTGTTGATACTGCTTCTTTCGCGCCTCCAGCTCCGCCTCCAGCTCCGCCTCCAGCTCCGTGAAAGTGTCAAGCGTTTTGACGATTTCAGTTTGCAGTTCAAGTGGAGGTATAGGGATTCGAAAATCTGTAATCATGGGTTTACGGATCGAAGTCACCGTAGCACTGACCGCCTTTGAAAGAATGAAATTCCTAAAGCTGCTCGCGAAATAGTAAAACGCGAATTTGGTTATTAACTCACTTTGGAAGCAAATTCGATATGCACGTTGGTGCAGACCGTATTTACCCTTTACGTAGTGAAAAATCTCTCCAATCCCGCCTTCTCCGGGAATCACGATCGCCTCTTCGTCAAACTCATATGAATCGATGAGGAGAATTTCCCTAGATCGGACGTAGAACGGATAATCGCCGTCGATCTTTGCGTCTCTTCGATCTCTACTACCAGTACTTACGCTCGCTATGTCTCCCACACGACGATACTCCACGCCGCTCGGACATAAGTCTCTGAGCAATTCATCAATCTGACTCACGTATTTCCTCTCTCTAAGTCGGCGACGATAGTGTCGATCCGATCTCTCAATTCGTTTTGCCTCACGACTATTCTTCGGATCTCAGCATTCAGTTCCTTGATGTTGACTATTTCACGCTTGTCTCTCTTCTCTACGTACGAAGATACGGAAATGTTGTAACTGTTTTCCACAAGTTCCCCGTTCTCTACTAGTCGAGCGAAGTGCTCGATATCCTTCCGAGAAGCAAACGCATCAAGGATGCTCTTTTGGTGTTCAGCTAAGAGTTTGTTCTTGTTCCCAATGCGACTGAATTCGTTGGAAGCATCAATGAACAACGTGTTGTTGTCGGACTTAGACTTCTTCAGAACGATGATGCATGTCGCTATCGTAGTTCCAAAGAAGAGATCTGGCGGTAACTGGATGACCGTATCTATATAGTTGTTTTCGATCAGGTATTGACGAATTTTCTGCTCTGCGCCGCCGCGATAGAGAACTCCCGGAAATTCGACGATTGCTGCTGTGCCGTTTACTGCCAAAGACGAGAGCATGTGCATGGTAAATGCAAGATCCGCCTTACTTTTCGGTGCTAGTACACCTGCCGGAGCAAAACGAGTATCGTTGATCAATAGTGGGTTGTCCTTTCCTTCCCATTTGATGGAATATGGTGGATTGGAGACGATCGCTTCAAAAGGTTCATCATCAAGGTGGGCTGGGTTGATTAGGGTGTTCCCGTGTGCGATGTCAAATTTCTCATAATTCACGTCGTGGAGGAACATATTGATGCGGCAAAGGTTGTACGTGGTGAGGTTGATTTCCTGACCAAAGAAGCCTTGGTGCACGTTGTTATGCCCCAGCACTTTGACGAATTTGAGTAACAACGAGCCTGAACCGCACGCTGGATCGTAGACTTTGTTGACGGACTTTTTGCCAACTACTGTGATGCGTGCCAGCAGTTCAGACACCTCCTGAGGTGTGAAAAATTCACCGCCGGACTTGCCAGCTGTGGACGCATACATTGTCATGAGATACTCATAGGCATCCCCAAATAGGTCGATGTTGTTTTTCGAAAAGTCACCATCCTCACTAAGTGGGAGATCGCCGATGGCATCAAGCAATCTACAGAGCTTCTCGTTCCGCTGAGGTACGGTAGCACCAAGTTTGGTGCTGTTGACGTCGAGTTCATCGAATAACCCTTTTAGATCGTCTTCGCTCTCCGTGCCAAGTGCTGAACGCTCGATATTGTTGAATGTAGTACTTAGCGTTTCATTAAGGTTAGGGTCGTCCCTTGCACGTTTACGAACATTGGCAAAAAGCTCAGATGGTAGGATGTAAAACCCCTTTTCCTGTATTGTTTCAGCGCGACCTCGATCCGCGTCGGAGTCGCTGAGACGAGCGTAGTCAAAATCCGAGTCACCAGCGTCTCTCTCATGCATAGTGAGGTAATTTGAAAGGTTCTCTGAGATAAATCGGTAGAACAACATGCCTAGGACGTAGCTCTTGAAGTCCCAACCATCCACGGCACCACGTAAGTCATTGGCGATACGCCAGATAGTCTTATGCAGCTCTGCTCTTTCTGTTTCCTTTACGTTATCCATACTTATCTCTCAGTCATCCAGATATCCTGAGTGTTCATCGTTCAAATTCGCTCCAATATCTGGTTCCTTGTTTGAAAGCTATATCCGTTCGAAGCGAGGTATTTTGCGCCCAACGGGATGGCTAAACCCGCGATTTGCCAAAACTCGCATTGTTCAGGTAGCCGGTTTGGACGGCATTAAGACGTGATTCCATCCGGGAATCCGCTGAAAATCAATTGCAATCTCAAGAGTTCGAATTGGACGGTCAAGTATCGCCTAGTTTTTCCTAGATCGCATACCTAACTTCGTGTCTCCTCAATCGTTAGATGCAATCTGATGGTTTAGGCAAGCCACTGATCATCGCGACGTGTCGAGTGGTTTGACTGCCAAACAATCGCGCCAATGCAATCGAGTTACCGAGCGTCGCTGCAACCTCGTTTCGTACGACGCGAACTAAGGGTCGCATGGAAAGGCTGCGACCTGTACGTTCGTAGAACCGTCGAACACCGTGAATGACCCTCCAATGCTCATCGGTTAAGGTGATTTCCAAATTAGTGGCGATTTTCGTGGCTAGATCTGCGGTCCAAAGCTGATTGTCGCAGAGAAATCCGTCGTCCGTGAATGTTGGGGGCGATTGTTCAGGCATACGCAAAGGTTGTTTGAAGTCGATGACTTACTAAGCAGTAAAGGACACTAGGCGATCACTCTCAAGCATCGCCTCAATTAGTTGACCTAATCCACTTACGGCGAAGCCATCTGCAATTGTGTCGTGATCGACGTCTTGACTTATTCCTCGGCGCTGCGCCGCACTTACGCAGAGTACGAGCTCGAAATTCTGATGCTTGCCGAGAGCGACCCATCTACTCTGAAGATTCGGTTCGTCTGGTGATGTATCGAGGTAGCGTGCGCCAATGGTTACAGCGTCTTGATAGAAGAACACCCGAAAGATGTCATGCTCTGAATCGACAACTGAATTCGCGAAGTCCAGCGCTGTATGACATGCACGCGTTGACGTTGGTGAACCTTGAACGAGGATGCTTATCTGCATGAGTGGTATTGTGTCAGTTTTTAAGCGGACCGTCGTACGTTAGTCTGGAATATTAAGGCAAATCATGGAACATAGATTGGTGTGCTATTTTTAGTTTACGTCGACTTACGAATGGTGTTCGAACGAATCGTGATTAAGGCAACGAACAAGAGATGTGGACAATTACTAACGCTATTCATGCTCAATTTGTAGCGCTAGACTGATTCGATAACACTCCTTGCTCCGAGTGTAGCAAAAAATAGCAGTTGGAATAAGTATTGGTTCTTGTTACCACGGTATTGTCACCAGGCTCCCACGGATCCGTGTTATTTTGTTAAAAAATTGTTAGAGAGGTTTGATGCAAACAGACGATCATCCAGTCGAAGTAATTCTTGCGGAAGGACGCCGATTCATGGTGCCGCTATACCAAAGGAAATATCAATGGCATGACACACAGCTCATTCCTTTTTGGGAAGATGTTGAAGCGAAAGCGATCGAAGTTCTCGAAGGAACAAGCAAGTTTCAGCACTATATGGGTGCATTAATTCTCGCTCCGATTGGAGAGACAGCGCAGATTGGCGTAACGCCACGGGTTCAAATTGTGGATGGTCAGCAACGACTAACAACATTTCAAATACTCCTCTCCGCAATTCGTGAAGTCGCGTTGAAACATGGATGTGAAGATGTCGCGACACATGTAACAGATTACCTATTCAACAAACTAAAGGCGAAAGACACACCCCCTTCGAAGTACAAGCTGACGCCAACACCTTCCGATCAGAAGGTCTTCTTCGACATACTGGACGAACGATACGACACGATTAGAGTAGAGTACGACGACCTTTACTGGCATGGACATGTACCAAAGAACACTCAGGTGAGAGCACTCCGTGCGTATGAGGAACTACACCGCAGGATCGACCTATTTGTTCAATTCGGAGCCGCAGATTCAAGTAATGGTGAGAACCACAGTGAACTATCTCACGTAATCCACGACGAGAATGACACCGAAGAGGCAATCGAGACGCGACTTACCGCGTTGCTAACAGCGTTATTAAACAGGATCAAGTTGGTCGTGATTATCTTAGGTGAAGACGACGATGCTCAGGTCATTTTTGAGACATTAAACTCGAAAGGTGAACCTTTACTCGCCATGGATCTTGTGAGAAACAACATTTTCTATAGAGCTGAAAAAGAGGAAGCAGATGTCGATGAACTATACAAGAAGCTCTGGGATCCGTTTGACGATCCATGGTGGCGTGAATCCGCTCCGTTTGCGCGTCCTAGCCGTCCTCGGATCGACCACTTTCTTACGCATATGCTCGCTGCGGAAACCGGCCAGAAGATTTCGATGCGTGAACTATACGCCGAATACCGAGACTTTGCTGTACCAAAAGGCAGCCAACGTTTTCTGAGAGTGGAGGATGAACTCCGTCTTCTTGTCAAATATGCTCCTATCTATGAAACTCTCGAAGGGCGTATCGAAGGGATTGGAGATCTGCGCTGGCTTGGTCGCAAACTTGCAGCCTGGCAAGTGACCACGGCCTATCCCGTTGCAATGCAAATATGCTTGAGCGATATACCCAATTGTGAAAAGCGCAAGCTCTACACCCTAGTTTATTCGTATATCGTGCGTCGTGCGCTTGCGGGTTTGACGGCGAAAAACTTAAACAATCTGTTTCAAGGGATTTCGCAAGCGTTTCTGCGTGATGGTCCCTCACTCCGCGTTTTCAAGGATTTCTTTTCCGATCGAAAGGGAGACAGTACGCGTTTTCCTAATGACAACGAATTTCGACAAGGAATCTTCTCTAAACCTGCGTATACCTTAGCTCCAGGACCTCGAATTAAGGATGTCCTATGGGAATTGGAGTTAGCGAGTCGGTCTCATTACGCCGAGACTTTTGAGATGCCATCTGAACTTTGGACGGAGCACATGCTCCCCGTGTCATGGACTGAAGAATGGCCCTTTGAGGACGGCGAGTTCGTCGAGTTGTGGTCGGATGATCCGAAAGCGGAATACCGTAACAACATACTTCATACACTAGGAAATCTCACTTTATTGAAATACAGTCTCAATATAGCGGCCGGTAACAACGGCTTTATTGCAAAGCGTGAGATGCTTGAAGAGCATACAGGGTTATTTCTGAATAGATGGTTCCGAGCGAGAGATTCTTGGAATGAGACCGAGATCAGAAAGCGGAGCGAATCTTTATCTGAGCTTGCCATAGAAATCTGGCCGACGCTCAATTTTCCTGAATTGGAGTAAATCATCGAAGAGACGGTCAGCGCTAGTTACTCAGTAATGTAACGCTAAATTTAGAGTGTGAGCATATAGTTAATCTTGAAGAGGCTCTGAGCGAAATTCTCTTAACAGGTGCGATCCAAAACATGCCACACGGTATGTGGATAGGCTGTCGTTGAGGCTACGGCGGAAATTGGACGGTCTGTCGAACCGATGGACACGAATTACTAGATGCGCGGCTGTTGTTTCGTGACATACCTCATAGCTACACGGCGTTTCAACACTAGGCGATCGTTCGAAGCCTACTTCTTGACTAGATTCCCGATCGTGAAGTAATCGCGTTCGAATCCCATGCGACGTGGTCTACCAACAACCAAATCAGCCTTAGATCTTGCCGTTCTTGGCAAGGATCCATTGTCAATCGATGCAATTGCTCGGTTATAGGAAAGTCTGGCAGAATCTGATTTGGTATTTAGATTTGATCTCGTTGATTGGCCGAGATTAATCGATGAGTTTCAAACCTTCGTCCAGCGTGACGGTGTACCACTTGCGTCTCAAATCAGTCGTTCCGACATAGGTGCACAGCAAAATCCACCTAGATGAAGAGCCGATAGTCATACGATTCAGCACCAAAACGTTGAAGTAGAGAACCGATACGTGCGATCTCACCAGATGACTGCAATGTTGCGGGCATCTTTGTATAGAGGTCAAAAGTGTTCCAGTTCATTTTAGATAGACCGAGAATCTCTGAACTCAGCTGCTCAAGCGAACTATCACCAGCGTAGCGCTGAAGAGTGAGGGGCGCTGGTATTCTTCTCTTGCCTTGAAAGTACTTAAAGCTAGGGTTTATCGCCATCGTGGCGCCATGAACCCAAAGCAGCGCAGAGTAACGATCCAAGTTCATTACTGTTCCGCGACGGACCGGATAGTTGTCTTCATCAATTGATCCATCACTTTTGCGTACCGATGCGACATAACGGAGCGCCTGATCTTGTTGTATAGACAACATATCAATTGCTTCCACGCCGCTTAGGCCGTCGAGCAATCCTTCCCTTTCGTCTTTGAGAAACGGAGTACGTTTGTGCAACACCACGCGCCGTGGCAGTCCCATACGTGCATGGTAGAAAAGTTGGCGTATAGTCTCTCCAGTACGACGCGCATCATCTTTTGACATGAAGGGATTACCGCGCCGTATTAGAGGATCTTCCACCTTGCTCAGGCGGTATTGAAGACCTTCGCCGCGCGCGCTGTAAATATGACTGCAACCGAGTACGACATGAGCTCCTCTTTGGGCATTGCGATCAACGCTGAAACCGAGACCTACATAGGCTGTGTCTTCGTCTAGCCCATCAAGTACCCACGGAGTGCGCATTCCCTTGACGTAAAGAGCCAGAGACAGCCACCACCATACGCGACACTGCTGCTTGTCTGAAAGTGTGTCTTCAGTAAGGAATTGCGTAGCGTTTCCGCGCTGGACGGCATAAGCTTTAACGAAGTCGTGCACGTCAAAACGCTCGTGGTCATCGCGGTACCCTCGCAATCCTTCCCAACGTCTCGGAAAGAAGATCAAGATCACATGGGGGGCGTATGAAGCTCGAACCGATTCAACGGCAGCCGTGATCTGCTGCGCGACCGAAATGGTACGAGTTTGGGTGTCTGTACCAAGCGGTTCTGCACACTCATGCCAGCCAGGTGATCCAGGTTCGGGTAGTTCGATGGGAAGACCGTAGGCCTGCTGAAATCCCGGATAGTCGACTAAATAATCTCGCTCTTTAGGAGAGGGCTGATGTCCCTGATTTGCTTTCTGAAGGTAGGAGCGAAGGATAGACGTTTCCGATTGTGGACATATGACTCCGATCCGTAGTGAAGGAGCGAGCCCACTCGTGGTGAGCGGATAGTCGTAAGGGCGATTCGCAACGACGCCACGGATTGGGTGTGTATCGCTCGTAACCCCCGTCCCGTTTCTATTGCCGAATACAAGGGAAGGCTCCGTGAGCTCCAAACCACGATGTTTAAGCAAAGGTCGAAGATTGGACGGAAGAGACGCAGTAGATTGGTCTCGAGGACGCCCAATTTCGGCAAATATGGGCGTGCGACTGATGCGGAATTTGAAGGAGGAAGCAACTCCGGATGGAAACTCGAATGTCAATGGCGTACCCTTTGGGAAGAGACGACGACGCCATTTGTTCATAGCGATGTTGAAAGGCTTGTTATGTTGATAACCGAGAATTCGAAGCTTTACGGTAGCGGCGATGTTGCTAGCCACTGGCTTACCCTGTGCGTCGAGAACCTTTATGGAAGGCTTTAGAACTACATACTGAGTTCCTGCAAAGCGTCTCAAGAAGACTACCACGGACTCGTGGGCATGGCAGAGATGACCGTTTTGCTTTGTCGTCTCGAGAGGTTGTTTGAACCAGAGTTCAGAGCGGCCGTTTGATGCAACATCGGCGTTCTCTGCTAGCGTGTGAACAAGGGTATCGCGCATTAGGCTAACAATAGCGCCGTCTTCATAGCGAAGCTCATCTGGACTGACAGAGGTCCTTTCTATACGTCCTTTAAGGTTGTCGCCGAAGACATCTTTTACACTGTCTACTGTCCCAAGTGCGTAAATCTTGCCTTTAAACGGGACGGCAACAACTGCACGGTCACCGATTGTTTCGCGCAACCAGGACCAGACTCTCTCTGTCGGCCAAGCTTTGAGATCGAACTCCAAAACTTCTGACGGACAATCGATCTCAAAAGCGTTGCTCTTGATTACCGTATTCGCCCGAAATTCAGGGATTTCAAATGGTTGACGCTCAAGAAGATCTTTCGAAGCAGATGCAACAATATCATCACGCGCACGGTCACGATGCTCGCCATCGAGACAGTAGAGAGAAAGCCGCGTCATGAGATCATCGAACCCTAAACTAGGAATGTAATAGGCTTTCCCACCGTTTGCCCGTATATTCTGGATGAGTACCGCTATCGGTTCAGGAGCGTCCCCGTCGCCGAAACCGCACCAATACAGAGTGCCAGTTCCTTCGGCGGCGAATGCCGAACGTAAAACGTTCATGACGGACTGATCTCGTCCACTGTATCCACATACGATAGTCGGACGTTGTCGCAACTCATCTATCAGAGCCTTGCTCAATGCCTCTTCCTGACGCTGGAGCTCGTAAGATGTATTCTTAAGTGCGTCGTATCGGTAATCACCGTGAAGGGAGACACAAAGCAATTCGCCTTTTCCGGTTTGTCGAACCGCACGTTCTTGCGAATCAATTCCCACTTCAAGAGGAGAGAGTTTGAAGGTCGCCGCAGCGCGAGCCGGTAAGCCATCGAAATTAGTCGACCACACCGATCGGATAAGGTCAGCTTGCGCCAAATGACAGAGAAGTCGATAACCTATGTGCGGTTGTGCGTGGAGCACCTTCTCTTGGAAATATGCCCTTCTATCATCAGGAATCGGGAAACACTTCTGAATGTAAAAACCATATTCATCGGGTTCTCCTTCTTGCGGATAGGTACCTTGCTGATCGAGCCACTGCTGAATCCTGCGCTGGCTACTCGGCAATGAAAGTTCATCAAACTGGGCTTCTAACCCGGGATTATTAGTTAGGAATAGATCACGCTTCCATTCCCAGATGCATGCTTGTGCTGACGGAATCCCAGAACTTATGGATGCCCCAGCACCAAGAAACAACGAGTGCGGCGTCACACTTCGGACGCCAAATGATCGGACGAACGCGTCGAGAGTCAGTTCAAAGTCGTCATCCATCTCAGATTTGACAAGGGATATGGAAGAGGAAGTTGAGATAGTGCGTCTGGATTCGGGCATTTAATTAGCTTCCAACTATGTTCGTCTATTTATGGGGTTGAGGGTCTCTTTCACGTCATGCTTTGTAGGAGCGCACCGTTCAGGAAACTTCTACACATACGTTATTTAGTTGATGTGCTGGAACTACTCTAGTTTGAGTAAAGTAGTTGAAATAGACAAATCTATCTGCATCGCTTGTGACGGTAACCTTTTCCATGTTCTCGATATTCGATCGGCTTGTTAGTAATTATCATGTTTTAAACGCATATGTACACACTAAACATAGGGTACTGTTTAAAGTGAAAAGTGGAAATTCAAGAGCGTAATCGAGGAATAAACCTAACAGGTCGTGCTCTGAATCGACAATCGATTTTGCGAAATCAAGCGCGGAATGACATGCACGTGTTGACGTCGGCGAGCCTTGAACGAGGATGCTGATTTACATAGTCGGAATTTTGATTAATCTCGTTCAAACCGAGTGCTTTTATTTTCTGGGTAGCGGATTGAAGGTAATGAAATCGACCACATTGAGACTGTCCAACTACACCATCTGAATTGGACCCGGGTAACTTCCGATAACCCGGTCAGCGGTTAACAACATGATGGATTCACTTGTCGCCTGTCCAATCAGCATTCGATCGAATGGGTCTCTATGTATCGTCGGAAGTTCCGCGACTGCAATGGCATGATCGGCATGTACGGGGAGTTCGGCATATCCCCTATCAATCAATTCCTCAAGAAACCGTGCGGGTTTCACGTAAAAGTCGGAACGTCCGAGTGTGCTTTTAATTGCGACTTCCCAAACACTAACAGAGCTGTAAAAAAGCCTAACTGTAGAGTAAGGAATGATCTTCTCAGCTGCTTCCGATAGTCGTTCCTGTGCCCCTGTGGCCCAAAGAAGCAATTGCGTATCCAGCAAAAACCTCATGCTTTGCCTTCAAACAAGCTCGTGATTTCCTCGGCTCCCATTTCATTGAAGTCATCGGGTATCTCGATCTCGCCTAAAAGAGAACCGATTCGACTGCGCGCTTTTTCGTTTTGCTTGCCACGTCGGCTTGATCCGTCGCGAAATTCCAAAATGAGATCTTGGTAAGTCGATCGCGCTGGTTCGTCCGCACGCAAGATAGCAAACCTGAGACGTTCCAAGTTTGCGCCAGAGTAGAGTAGGTCAATCGTGTCCGCAATGAAGTCATCCTGTACCGGATCATTTTGGTCAAGTTGAACTACCCACCGCCAAAACCTCGCCATGACTTCCTCGCGTGGTCGAACGTAGTCTTCGGGTTGTAATCCCGCGACCGCCCAAGGTTCGCCAATGCGTAAATCTGGATGTATGGATCCTTTATACGTCCAGATCTTCAGTCCGACCATGAGAGCCGCGCAAATAAATGCGCCGTTCGCAGTGTACCGATCTGATGCTATTTCTTCCTTCACTTTGCCCGTTCGGCGGTCGCGCTCACGCAAATACGACTCTACACTATGTCTGAGTCGATAGCTGGATGTCTTCGGCGGGGCTGGACCGTTGAATCGCTTTGGTTGAGCGCAACCTCGAAGACGATAGCTCAACGATATTCGACCGTCAACAAAGTATTCAAGGGTATTTCGAATGCCTTGTTCAAAACGACCGCCGCTTCGAAGCGCGTCACGTGATGTTTCAAAATCGTGTGCTTCCTCAGCTTCCAGTAGCGTGAGTTCCTCTGCTTTGCGGATAGGATCCCCTCTCTGCGAGCGCAAAGGAAATCCGAGTCCCCTCGAATTGAGTAGCGGGTGTGATTCAAGTGTCTTATTTCGTTGAGATTCAAAAAAATCGGGATCGCTTAATAACCGACTTGCCGTGTCCCAAAGCCTACGGTTTTTTAACATTACTCCCTACGGTTAATTTATTAATTCCTAGGAATTAATTTAAATTCCCAAAGAATTATAGGTAGTTCATTTTGTTTTCGTGAGTCTTCGTCTTTAGAAACCGACGGTTATTTGCTCGGCAGGTTGAAGTGTGCATGACCTAATTCGATAATAGCGTTCGAGCTACCGACGTAAAACTCCAAATGACAGCCGTCTTGTCTACTACGGAATATCAACAACGATTGGCATCCTATGCGTGCGAAGGGAAAAAGCGCGCCCAACAACTAGGAAATCGCGGTCCGATCCGTTTTGACGATCATGGAAAACTCCACTCTGACATAGTCCGAGCATACTGGGAACACGGGTTCTACGTGTTTACCAGCATTCTAAGTGAAGCAGAGGTCAATGAGCTTAGAAGTGACGTTATGAACGTCTTGGAGCATGCGCCTGATGGTCCGGGTCAGAAAATTGATGCAAATGGAGAACCTGCGGTCGGTATCGATATGAAACGGTATCCGTATCACTTCGTGAAGCCGCTGTCAGACCCTGTTGGCGGCACTGCGAGTTCGGAAGGTCGACATATGAGCAAGATGGCTGAAGCAAGTCCCGGTGATGACGCGCCGGAATATGTAATTCAGATCATCGCGGGAATGTGTCAGCTGTTTGACTCCGGGCTCCGAGTTTACGGTCATCCACAACTATTGGCGGTTGCGGAAGCCATAAATGGACCGGATTTCGTACCTTACAACGACGCGATTTTTGTTAAACAACCTGGGCTAGGTGGGTCCGTAGCTTGGCACCAGGATGGCGTAACCCATTGGAATAGCCCCGATTGGGATGAAGGTATCCACGGCGTCAATTTCCAAGCTCAACTGAACGAGACTTCACCGGTGAGTTGTCTGTGGGTAGTACCGGGAACGCACAAGCTTGGCCGGGTTGATATCAAGGCGATGGTTGAAGCAAACGGAGGTTCTGATCAACTACCTGACGCGATTCCACTATATTGCGAGCCCGGAGATGTGACGATCGTTAACCGCCAAACATTGCATTGCTCATTCGCGAATACGTCAGATGATTTTCGTATTTCCGTGTCATGGGGTATGCACAGGCGAGCTGCGGTACTAGGTCAACATGGGCATCTATTGCAACCGAAGGAAGTGATCTACGACGACGATTTCGTGGATAAAAGGGCGAGTGTGATTCAAGTCGCCATCGATGCACGACGACAGTACTACCCGGATGAATCTTCGTTCGAATATCTACCATTTAGGCACGTTCAGGATGAATACCGCTGGAGTCCCAACACCTTTGAGAGTGTTATTCGCGACTACAACACCCGTGACATCGGCATATAAGGTGGATAAACCCAGATGTCGACATAGGTGTAAGCGTCATCAATGACAAATACACACACCACCCACGTAAAGATTTGCTGAGATGAGTAGTGAAAGCAATAACGCAGATCCGTTCGAACCTCGCGATATGAACAAACCGCGAGATCGAAAGAGCCGTACTGACGGGTGGGTTGGCGGTCGCGCTGATACCTGGTTCGGCCATTACAGGGAGAATCCAGCCAGCAGAAGCGCTGCTGACGCCAGACGCATGGCGACAGACAAAGACTACGCTGGCGAGGTTGCTGAGAACTTAAGGCAGGAAGACGATTCGCTAGTTAACAGTGATAAAGCACTTGCGGCTGCAGGGTTAACCGTTGAACCTCTTTCACCCGGCATTGGTATTGAGGTGAATGGGATTGACATCGCCGATCCAACGGACGCTCAGATAGAACAGATCTGGCGTCTGTATTTATCTCGTAAAGTGGTGTTTTTTCGAGATCAAGGTCATATCACATGGGCTGAACACATCGCTTTCGGTAAACGCTTTGCAGATATCGGTTTTGCGTTTGGTCGTCAAAGAGCGCTCGGACAAAACAATTCACCCGATGACTATCCTGAAATACTTCGTCTATATTCCGACGAAGCACGACCTTTTGCGGCAGCGAATTGGCACTCTGATGTGACCTGGTCGAATCGACCACCACTCGGGTCGATTCTTCTTGCGCGTAAAGTGCCACCTGTTGGCGGCGACACGGTGTTTGTTGACTGTTATGCGCTGTGGGATAGTCTCAGCCCTGTACTTCGGGATTTTTTACAAGGGCGTATGGCAGTTCATGGTCGAGGCGGTCGCGATGAAGCCGCCCACCCGATTTGTCGGACGCACCCGGAAACGGGCCGGAATGCGCTCTACATTAATCCGACATTTACGAATTCCATTTGTGGCATGGATCCAGAGGAATCGGCGCGGCTATTGGCGAAGCTGTACGCCAAGATGTACTCGACGCCTGAACATACATGTCGTTTTCGATGGCGAGATGGCTCTGTCGCGATGTGGGACAATCGAAGTTGCCAACACTATGCGGTAGCAGACTTCTGGCCCCACGAACGCAAAATGGAACGGGTCACGCTAGTCGATCGTTCCGAAGACGACGAAGTACCTTTTTGGCTGGACGAGAACGGCGAACGCCACTACGGCAAGCGGCTCGCGTCGCAGGAATCGATTGATACACCACTGAGCTACGCATAGTTTCGCGTGCTGATAACTCTCATCGTCTTTAGTGGTTTCTTCATAAAATAAAATTAAATAAATCAAATGGTTATATAAATTTACTGCAATTTATAATTAGTACACGAGAAGATGCACAATACCGCGAAACGGATCAGTGAAATCTAGTCGCAAGTAGAGCATCGAACCCCAACTATTTCGTAATGAACCACATTAATTACCAAGAGCTGCACTCCCATCGCGACGGATTTCGACCTCTATCAAGTTCAGAATTTGTTTCGTAGTTTGTTCAGCTAGTTTGGAGCCACTATGAAGGAAGAAGATGTAGTAAAAAACAACGATTCATCAGGTGGTGCACAACCCGACATTTCGGGTGACCCCGAAGGGCTCGACGTCTCAGGTGAATCATGGGGTGAGTATCCACTCGATGAATTACTCATTCGACATGAGCATAGATCCGTTCATGAGGTACTACGTCGCATTGATCGCGGGTCTTACGTCATGAATCCAGATTTCCAACGCGACTTTATTTGGCCTGAGGACAAGCAGAGTAAGTTAATTGAGTCTGTCATCATGAGAATTCCGTTACCAGTGTTTTATATGGCGGAAGATGATCAAGGTCGGTCGATCGTAGTCGATGGCTTACAAAGGTTGTCAACGTTTCGAAACTACCATGGTGACGGATTCGGCTTAAGACTCTCGGATCGTCCAGAATTAAATGGACTAAAGTTCTCGCAGTTGCCGACTAAGTTTCAAAATCGAATTGAAGACTGCAATCTGATCTTCTACGTCATAGATGCTAAAGCGCCAGAACGGGCTAGATTGGACATTTTCGAGCGCGTGAACAGCGGAGAGCCTCTCACTCGGCAACAGATGCGCAACAGCTTATTCATGGGGAAGGCTACGACTTTCTTGAGGGAAGAAGCGAACTCGTCGATATTTATCGAAGCAACAGGGAGTAGTTTGAATAGAAAAACTATGAGGGATCGCGAATTCGTAAATCGCTTCTGTGCGTTTCGGCTTCTAGGTATCGATAAATACCGAGGGGACATGGACAACTATCTTGCCGAATCTCTTACTTATATGAACCAGATGACTGATTGCGAACTATTGAACTTATCTAGTCAATTTCGATCCGGTCTTGTGAATAACGTTCAACTCTTCGACCAGCACGCATTTAGGAGATCTTTAGTTGAGCAGGAACGACGTACGGTAATTAATGCTTCACTTTGGGACGTGATGTCAACAGGTCTCTGTAACTACTCGAAAGACGCCGTACTAGAAAGTGCGGACGATCTTAGATTGGCTATCTGGGGTTTATTAGATGATGAAATGTTTGTCAATTCGATTAGCTCAGCAACGAATGACACAGAACGAGTACAGCATCGATTCGCACGAACAGCGACTGTTTTCAAGGAGATTCTAGGTGCTCCGACGGATTGACTTTCTGCACTTCAAATGTTTCGAAGTCTTACGGCTTCCTTTAAAACGACTGACCTTGTTGTCTGGTATCAATGCGTCCGGTAAGTCATCTGTCATGCAGGCGTTTGCTCTTTTTCACCAGACTATCCGTGAGCATGAGTGGTCTCAAGCATTGATGCTCAATGGTAGTGCCGTCCGACTCGGTACCGCAGGTGATGTCATTGACCAGGTGAGCGGAAGTCGTAATTGCAGCATTCGATTATGTGACGAGGATCGAGAGTACGAATGGGAATTCGCCGCTAAGCGAACGGATATGTCTTTGACCGTCACAAGTGTAGCTATAGATGAGGAAAAATCGACCATTCGAAACGATGCAACTGAGGTTTTGCATCGCATGCTACCTAGAAGGGAGAGATCGAACATCACTATAGGAACGATTACACCTCTTGGTGACGATCTCATGATGCGTTTGAATGATATGTCATATCTTACTGCGGAAAGAACGGGGCCAAGGGACGTTTACCCATTGGAAGGGGTAGAGTATTCAGGTGTAATCGGTTCGAAAGGTGAGCATGCAGTGTCACTCCTGTATTCGCGAGGGGACGAATCTGTTTTCGATTCCTTAGCGTTACCTGATTTTCCAACGACTCGATTACGTCAAGTGGAAGCACGGATGGCTTCCTTTTTTCCGGGTTTCGAGCTTGAGATCTCTCCGATTCCGCGCGCCAATTCTCTTTCACTAGGCGTTAGGACTTCCCATGAGACAGATTTTCATCGACCAGTACATACCGGTTTCGGAATTACTCAGGTACTTCCTATAGTCGTTGCCGCACTTTTGGCTGAGCCGAATAGCTTGATATTGATTGAAAATCCTGAAGTACACCTGCATCCGATGGGGCAAGCGACGATGGGTGAGTTCCTTGCAGAGGTAGCCGCGGCGGGAGTGCAAGTGGTGCTTGAGACACACAGCGACCACGTTGTTAATGGAGTACGGCGTGCTGTGAAACGAAAATTACTAGGAGCTGACGACACTGCCATACATTTTTTTCGGTCGCGGGAAGACGCACACGAATATGGCGTGGCGCAAGTACAAACCCCACGGATTGCAGGTGATGGTAGCGTGGACCATTGGCCAGACGGCTTTTTTGATCAGTTTGACAAGGATATGAGCTACTTTGCGGATTGGAGCTGATTGATTGGAATTGTTCGCTAACGATCTATCGGTGCACTCACAGTTTTTTAATGTGGAAGCCTTTCGCGAGTCCTTTAGCAAAATCCAGACACTGAGAAATATGGCGAAGCGATATGGTCGTGATATCTATTGTTCTCGGTCCCTGTTGATGAAGCAACCGATTTCTGGAGTTCCGATGAGTCAGGCTATCGGTCAGTTCTCTCGAGATGAACGCCGTTCGATTATGGTGTGGCTCACTGCTGGAGGTCCTTTTTGGGATGACTTTATGCGTCATGACCCGGACGATTACTTTGAGTGTGGAGGTGAAGTGGTTACAAATACGGCGGTGGCTGAAGCGGCGTCTCGTTCATTGCTCGCGATCCAGTGTGCCCTTGTCAGTTTTGTCCCTTCAGATTGGGACTTCTCCCCGATCAGAGTGGTATTGCGTAGTGGAAAAGATGGTTCGCCGGACCCTGTCGCGGAAATCCAAAATTGGCGGACAGTATCAGAACTTGAGAAAGGTCTCGCTGATGCCGAATCACCCATTAATACTTGGGACGAACTTGAGGTGAATTGCTCTACTCGATTTAAACGGATTCACTTTTCCGACAGCGCATTTGAGAATCTAAATGGCGTTCCTTTCGCACGGAGTTCAGCAATTCGGATCCTAAAATTGCTGGAAATTCTCGATCAACGGGCAACTTCGTTCGATTTAGGGGGTGTGCCGACACCTGAATCACATCGGTTGAACAAAGATTACTTTCTAGGTGAAAACGCGTTATTTAGTGATTCTTCTGAAACGGAAAAGCAGCGCTTTAAAGATCGATTAACGTTTAAACATCCAGTGAATCCTGAATTGCCAATCTGGTGTCCGTGGCATGCAAAAGAACACCACTCGCTACTACGGATTCACTTTTCTTGGCCAATTCGCCCCGATACACCGGTATACGTCGTGTATGTGGGTCCCAAACTCACAAAACGTTAGTTTGTCGCTTCGCTCAATATCAAATTACATTTAATATCAAAAATCGCTTTTCTTTCCTGCTACCAAATGCACTATCGCACTTTATATCTCTGTTTGAATGCGGGTGTTTCTAACTGCACGAAAAAGCGAACCTCAACGCTTTTACGCTCTTGGAGTCCATCGGAATCCGGAATGGGAACTGCGGTATGGAGCGTGGGGCAAAAAATCTCATTGCGAGGCGGATGTGAGTCGTACGTAGTGAACACCAACGCTTCATCCTTGGTCATGGCTGAGTAGTAATTCCAACGCTGATCGTCATTTGGCTTACAGTAATGCGCATTAAAGGGTCTAGGCATTGCATTCGGATTTAGGTTGTATTCGAGGTCGCTTGGTTCGATGGATGTTCGATCGCAAACTGCGAGCGGAAAGCGTTCAAGCGGTTTTGGCGAAACTGATCGCCAGATGTTGATCCCGAGATAGTGCTTGTCTTGTGGCATACCTTGAACTTGACTGAATTTCTCAATAACCTCACCGGTATCTTCATCAATGAAATCGGCGTAATCGTTGTGAACTCCGGTTGCGCACGGGCCATATTGCACGCCGTTTTCCCAGAAGTGCTCGTTGAATTGTTCGTTGCGGTACGTGTGGCTACTTGTGGGCGGCACAACCGCATTCGGTAGTAACCGTTGAAGCAGATCACGCGTTTCGGAGTAATAAATTTCCGCAACTTGCTTGATGTCGGTCCAGTCTTGAACTTTCGATGGTGAATTGACGAGCAGAAAACCAGAACCACTCGTTAACAAATCCGTAGCGTCTCGCGGTTCAGGCATGACGCCTTGTGTCAATCGAGCGTCTCGAATCAAGGTCGGCTTGTTAAAGCGAGTCTTGTAGAAGCTCTTCTGTTGCCGAGCCGAGCCGTGCGATTGCGTTTCGGGGTTGACGAAATTCAAGTTGCCAACGAAATCCAATGTGGGCTCCTCAGAAATAGGTTTGGTGTGATAGTTCTATAGGGTAGAGTGACTGATCTGAATGCGTCGCTCGCATACAGACACTTGGCTACCAATGCCGCTTCAGCGCGAGGTTTATGTCTGGGTCGTTAAATAGTAACGTATTGCTGTTAGTTAGCGCGAAGACCGTCGTTCAGCAGCTCTGTACAACCGGCTACGCATCTCAAGTCATTTAGATCACTAATGCTCGTACCCATACAACCGCTAAAAACCGAAGATTTACCTGAACGTACAAGACCGATTCTGGTCATGCTCGGACCCGGAATCGTGATGGCGGGTCTCGCCATCGGATCGGGCGAGTTGATTATGTGGCCGTGGATTACGTCGGTGGTCGGCGCGCAACTGCTTTGGGCAGCCGCAATAGGCATCTTCCTACAACTTTGGGTCAATATCGAGATCGGCCGGTGGTCTATCGTGACGGGCGAGAGTCCGTTTACAGGGATGGCACGCGTCATCAAACTGATGGTATTCCTGTTTGTGTTTGTCATCTTCGTCGGCAAATTTCTCCCAGGATGGGCGCGGGAAACCGGTATTGCGTTACGAGATCTGATTTTTGGACCCGGCCACGACAGCCCGCCTTGGATGTGGACAGCGATCATCTTCGCCATCGTCGCCGCGATACTGTTTGGTCCGAAGGTCATCTACACCGCGGTCGAACGATGCATCATGGGTTTGATCGTCGTGATCGTCATAGGGCTGATGTACGTTGTTTGGGAGATCGGCTCAGTTGAGATTTTCGTTGCGATGTGGAAAGGCGTTATCGGGATCTTCAACTTTCCGGACTTTCCCGTTGATGTTCTCGCCGATGACGGGTCCGTCCGCGATCAGTTGACCTTCAATCGATTCTTCGGCGCGGTCGTGTTTGCTGGCGCTGGTGGGTTAGGGAACCTCTATTACGCGTATTACTTAAGAGAGAAGAACATCGGGATGGGAGCTCGGATGCCGTCACTGATGAGCCCCGCACACAAGCACGAAGTTAAAGAAATGGACACGGGATACCTTTATCCCGAAACGGAAGAAAACCGTCGAAGGTTTAAGGATTGGTTCCGGTACGTTGTTGTTGACCAGACGTTTACCTTCTGGCTCCTTGGCACGTTCACGATGTTTCTGTTCATATTTGGTGCCCTTGCCGTATTGCACCCGATCGGGCTCGTTCCTGATCGTGCCAGTCTAGTTTGGGATTTGGCATCTATTCTTGAGCAGAGCATGGGGACGTTTGGCCGCTACGTCTTCTTGATCGTCGGTATGGCTGCATTGTTTAGCACGCAGTTGGGAGGTGTAGACGGCGGCTCCCGAATCTTCTCCGATCTTTTGCATACTAATTTCAAATTTGGGCGCTGGTTAAAACTTGAGCAGTGGTATGTCGTGCTTGTCGGGACGACGATGGTCATTGGGGTGTTTAGCGTCTGGTTCTTCGGGAAGTACGACATCGCTGGCTTGGACTTCTTGTTTATTGCTGCACTAATGAGCGGGTTCGTGATGGCGGTTTATGTCCCGATGATCCTCTACCTCAATCTCACTCGTCTCCCTAAGTCCGCGCGACCGGGTTGGATCAACATTCTGTTCATGGTTCTTGCTTCAGCCATGTATATCTCATTTGCAGGTTACACGATCTACAGCAAAGTCGCCGAAGTGATCGTGGCAGCCTAACTGATCTGCAACGGTTTGCGCAGGTTCAACCTTGCACTATCGAAGCGACTTTTGAGAGCGTGCGTATTGATTGTCGTACGCCGAGAAAACTCATGGTGAAGACAAGAAGGATAGAAATATATCCGTTTTATATCAAAGAGTTAAATGGAATTAATGGTAGATTCTGCATACTAATTTCTGCTTTTCATATAGGCTTGGCGAAGTTCAGATGAGAGTGTGCTAGTTCTACAGTTCCTGCTCGTTGACGGATAGGACGCACTCCTACCAGTCTAAGTCGCGTCTATGGAATCGCTTAGAAGCTCTCGGTATCACTTACGAAGACGCTGGTGAGTACTTGTAGCTCCTGTAACAATGCACCGATGTCACTCAAACAACTCCTCAAGTTTTTCGTCGAGATGGTGACCACGGAGATCCGTGGCGTCGATCTTGCCACTCTTCGAATCCACGAGAAAGTTCTTAGGGACCCCCGTGACATTAAAAGCCTTCGCCGCTTTTGCGTCTTGGCCGAAGCCTAAGTTGATCCAAGGTAAGTCCTCTTCTTCCGACGCCAATTCCCAATCTTCTCGATTGTTGTCTATTGTGAATGACACGATCTCGAAACCCTTCTCACGGAAACGCTCGTATGCTTCCTTCATATGTGGTATTTCAATACGACAGGGACCGCACCAGGAAGCCCAGAACTCAAGTAGGACGTAACGGCTATTTGCCCGTACGGTAGCTAGATTTACCGCTTCACCGGACAGTGACATCGCGGTGAAATCACGGATGTTTGCGCCCGTCGCGAGATGTTTGCGTTCTTCTGCACGTCTGAGCGCATCTTTCTCCTCACGCGCAAGACGTTCGATCACCCAGGGATCATCAGGTGTCAGCTTGGCCATGTTGCGTAGTGCGTCGAGTACCCAAGGTCCGATAAGCCAAGCGGTCTCGATGGCGAGCCGTCGGGTAACTGAATCAGGATGTGTGCGTGCAATATGAGACCGGCCTTCGTTCTCGAGCTCAAGAGTGCGTGCGTAAGCCGCGGAGGCTCGATCAACACGCATCCGTCGAGATTCTTCGGACTCACCCGCCACGGGTCGGCTTAATCGTTCGTGTTCAACCTCCGCAACAAGGTACGGCTCCGATTCACGCCAAGCGTTATAAACGGCTTCGTTGTACTTGCCTCCGACGATCGTAAATCGGTCACCGCGTGACATCGTAAGTCGGAGTTGGCCTGGTTCAAGGATGAAGGAATTACCTTTTATTGGCGATATGGGTTCACCATTTGGGTGCGTCGCGTTAAGGACATAAAAGTTGACCTGACGCGGGTGGTCTACGGCAACTTCAAGTATGAATCGACCATCGGTACCTATAGGTGCCTTGCCTACCACGTCCAGGGTGGATTCCAACGAAGTCGGCTTGTCTTTCTCCTCCGTGTTGGTGCCCGCCGCCATCGCCATTGGTCTGCCGCTCTCACGTTTGGGATTCCAGATGACGAAGTCTCCGTTCGCATAGAGAGCTGACAGGTCGCCTTGTAGCACCATCGTATCAGGCTCACTGGCGAGGAATGGCGACGTGATCAGAAGAACGAGTATCCAACGTATAAAAAATGCAGGTCTCATCCGATTTCTAAATGTCGCTGTAATTACGTGTGCCTCGCGCTTAGACATTTCAAATCGCGTCCAAGTTCGGCGCACATAGGTGCTCTTGTTCATTTACCTTCTGCGAATCCGAGAGACAACGACAAACGCTCTCAAGATTAAGGTAACGTGTCACAGCGTGAACGGAATCGATATTGGCCGGAATCCTTACTCGTAGTTGCTTCTATACGTATCGGGTTTTCCTATGACCGAAGAAAAGCCGTCGCTTCAGTTCTAGTGGTCTTTTTGCAGCGCCTCAAGCATCCGAATCAACCGTGGTGTGCCGATCAGAAAGGCGAGTATAAACTCGGCAAACCAACAGAACTGCTACTCGATTCCAATCCTAGTCTTAATTTATCGGCTAAACGGGACTCCCTGTTCGTCTTCGTAAAACGGGCGTTTATTTTGGAACATCCCCTCCATCATTTCCGATCAGCAGTACACGCTGGATATTTGAGATTTCGCTTTTATCGCGTATAGAAAAATAAGACGATCGCTCTGAAAGCTCGCAGAACTTCTAATCGGAATTAAGTGCACTCGGTTATTTCTACCAAGAGTGGCATCAGTCCTTGGTAAGAACTGATATGTTATAACATAACCTATTTATAGAGGTAGCCATGGGATCAACTCTACCTGTAACCGTGTTGTCAGGCTTTCTTGGTGCTGGCAAGTCAACGATCATGAATCATGTACTTAACAATCGTGAAGGTCTGCGGGTAGCGGTGATCGTGAATGACATGGGAGAGGTCAACATCGACGCTGATCTCCTCCGAGAAGACGTGTCGCTCCAGCAAGTGGATGAAAAACTCGTTGAGATGACCAACGGATGCATCTGCTGTACGCTTCGGGAGGATCTGCTCGTCGAGGTAGCGCGTCTCGCAGACGAGCAACGGTTTGATTATCTGCTCATCGAATCAACTGGTGTCTCCGAGCCCTTACCCGTAGCAGAAACATTTACTTTCGAAGATGAAATGGGTCGCTCACTTACCTCGGTAGCTCAGCTCGACACCATGGTTACGGTGGTAGACGCATACAACTTTCCGCGACTATTGGTCGAAGCTGAAAGCCTCAAAGACAAGAACATGGCGATCGGGGACGACGACGAACGCAATATCGCTGATCTTCTCGTTGACCAGGTCGAATTCAGCAACGTCATCGTCGTAACCAAGACCGATTTGCTCAATCGGACTCAAAGTGATGAACTGCTAGCCACGTTGCGTCGCTTGAATCCAGGCGCGGAGGTGGTTGTCGCAGATTACGGAAAGATCGAGCCAGCCAAGATACTTGGTACCAATAAATTTGATATGGTCGAGGCAGCAAGCGCTCCTGGTTGGCTTGTGGAGATTCGTGGCGAACACGTACCAGAGACCGAGGAATACGGGATAGGAAGTTTCGTGTACCGTGCTCGTAAGCCGTTTCACCCTCAGCGACTCTACGACTTTCTTGTAGAGGGATGGCGTTATGGCAACCTTGTACGGTCAAAAGGTTACTTTTGGTTGGCCTCACGATTCGATCAGGCCGGTTCATGGTCTCAGGCAGGTGGCATCATGAACCATGGTTTTGCTGGCTTGTTCTGGTCCGCGGTATCGAGAGATCAATGGCCTGATCATATGGAACACAGAGAGGCGATCGAAAGCAAGTGTGAGTCACCGTACGGAGATCGGCGACAGGAGATTGTCTTTATAGGACAGGAACTGGAAGAAGAACGAGCGAAACGAGCATTGGATGCATGCCTTCTCGATGAGAGAGAACTTGCTGCGGGTCCGGATAGTTGGAAACAGTTTCCCGACCCTTTCCCACACTGGGTAAGCGAAGTAGAGGAGGCAAGCATCTAATGCGACAGGTTTTTAGTAATCGACTGGGCGACTTCGCAGCAATCTACGATGAGGATGTTGAAATCGTCAGTGTGAAACGCCCCCGCGCCAACACTTGTGAAGCCTTATCGAATCGTTTGATCCGTTCACGACAGGTACCGGAATTGCGTTGGATCCAACCTGTGGACGATCCCGCTGCGCCGGCTCGTGTGTTACCAGCGACAATCGACGGTGACATTCATTCCGTGCTGCTTGACCAAATCTCTGAAGCCAGCGAAATGCTTGGCGAGCTAGTAGCGTGTGAACGGGTTGGCGTTCGCTTAGAGACATTAAACGGGCCAATGTGCCCACGATTTCACGTGGATCATATACCGTGTCGCATGTTGATTACGCTCAGTGGGGTGGGCACTGAGTGGATTTCGAACAACGATGTTGATTGGGTTGTATTCGATGACCTCGAAACCATGGCGCCTCCGGTCCAAGAGAACCGACAGATTCACCGATTGACAACTGGACACTGGTCGTTGTTGAAGGGAGGAGCGTGGCAAGACCACTTTCGCGGCGTCGTGCACCGCTCTCCGCACGGAGTTGGTGAACGACTACTTTTAGCACTTGATCCGATTCTTTAGTCTACTGTCTTAGATCGAGCCGCCGAAACGGAAGGCTTACGCGTTTCCCTGTGGAACTGATTAGTAGATTCGCGGAGGCGGTTTTGGCTTCGATGTCGTCTGACTAAATGCTGTTCATCCTTTAAAATCAGCCCGACTCGATCAGGTGAATATTCTGTCCATGGTGCCCGCGTCAGCCATGCCTATCTCGTTTGTGGGATATTCGTTCTATAGCAAAATCAATGACGTAGCAACAGCGTAACGAGACTCAAACTTTTCATAGACGTTACTTTTGAGACCATTCCTCCTGCCAAAGGTGTGGGGGGAGGGGCATTCGGAAATGGCGGCTAGCCGTGACAAGTAATGGGCATCTCCTCTGAGAATATGCCGACAGAGAATAGAATGCTCTCGAATCGTTACATTCCTCCAAAATCGGACTAAGCATCTGCTCGGGTTTCGATGGAATATTGATTTCCGCTGAGCAGAGTCCATGGTTGCCTCCTGTATATACGGCTTCTTCCGAGTCCGGACCGGGATACAGTAGCTGTAAGGCACAGTGATCGAGATCTTTAGAAACAAAATCTGATAAATTCCTCAGAGTTTCTTCATCGTTTACGGTAGCGGCCCAAACAGCGAGCGTTGGGTAAAGTATGCTCGCCTCTGTAGCTTTGGTTCGGTAACCGTTGTCTAACCTGGGATGGTCGAGTAGATCTTGATAATCATCGAACACGCAGGGGTAAGGTCCATTCCTGCGATACGCAAATACCACGGCATACGAAGTCTGTCGTATAAATTTCGCAATCACGTCTTGACGACCGATCTGATTTAGAAAGAGACACGCTATATTTATGTCAGTCGCTTGACTGTCCTTGATGGGAGTGTAAAGAATTGGGTTTGTGTAAATCAGACTGATGAGTAATTCCCCGATCTGTTCAACGGAAAAATTGAATTTCGTGCTCGGACTATCTGTTCGGTCATGATTTCGGTGCCGCGTTTCGTGAAGCAACCAAAGTCCTTGTGTCGCAACTCTTCCGAGAATATCAAATAATCTCAGGTTAATGTCCAGAGCGAATTGACTAGGTACCGCCGACGTCAATCCGTGAGGAACGAATGCTCGAGGTTCGACGTACGTTTTGAGGTAGTCATCTGCAATAGATTGATGTAGAGTAATCAGGCGTTCGATAGAGTCACTTATGTGGCGAGCATCTTTCGAAGCGTCCGTGGTGAACTTCCTTGCGAGGAACCACGCTTGAAGCAACGCATATTCGCTGGCAAGATAGGCGGATTCGATGTTCTCTGCTTCTCGACCCCAAACATATAGAGTCCATAGAGCAATATATATTTGACGAATTGCTCTGAGCTGAGAACGTCTCGCATCTTGACACTGCTCAAGTACATTTACAACGAATCGGTTGAAGTGTTCAAAACTCACCTGTGGTTCGTCCACAAGAGCCACACACTTCCGAAAATCTGATCGCCAAGATTTAGGGAGAAACCTCTCTCGTAGCAAGCCTGAGAGTAACGCGTCAGCTAAGAAATCCCCATCCCATAGAGTGAATTCTGTGTTTTCACCCCCGTTAGTTTCCATGAAGCCGTTCACATCAGCTTTAACATCTTCATGAAGAATCCCACCTATACACAAACTTACGACAATAGGTAAATCCCTATATCGTTCAGGAATATGATGTGGGATGTAAACGTCAAGAATTTGATTGAGCGATGGACGAAGTGATTGCTCTCCTGTATCCCAATCGCGACGACGAAGATCTCCGGGCTTAATCGAAAATAAGAACACTTTGCGAACACCATCTCCGTCCGTGCCGATCGCTGCAACGTCGACGCCGAATTGCTTAGTACCGATCGCTGGTTTAGATATGACCGAATAGCCTCTTTCGATAAGTAGGTCGGGCAAGATGGCGTCAAGCTCCTCGCGCTCCTTTAGGGAAGCAAGATACTCCATAAAGATGATCTTCATGACGGTGGCCTTTCAATCTTGAACTGATATTGCCTGTAAAGAAAACCTACCGGATCCATCACTTCGAGACGGGGAAACTCCGCCTTGTATTCGACGGTTAAAAGTTTTACTTCCTTTCTCTCAGGTTTGTCGGCTGAAGATGAATAAACATGTGAGACCAAACTAGTGCCGTAGAGCATAGGTATCTGATGTACCATGCTAGAGAGTACCGATCTCTTTTTTGCGACATCATGGACGCCTCGCCACAAATCGAGCTGTCGATATCGTTGAAGAGATCGATCGCGTTCGCTCGGTTTAAATGCAGCACAGACACCATGCCGCGATAGACCTGTAATGTAATCATCCAATCCAGCTCGAAGCCGTTTCACGGAATCCACAGCAACGTCGTCCCGTGTAATCTTTGATTCGAAGATTTCAATCGCGGACGGATAGTTCACGAGAAAGAAATCGACTATCAGTTTCTCGACGTCCGATGTGTCATCACTAGCGAGAGTACGTAAGCAAGATAGTAGTAGTGATGCGGCCCCTTCCTTTTTTAATATACAGTAGCCGAGAATTTTCTGGACCAGGAAACGAATCCAAGGTGGAGTGAGCCCAAAACTTCCCAGGTCGATGTCAAGACCCTCTCGATCCTCTTGAAATGGCAGAAATTCTGAAGCGGCAACGCTCAACCTATCGTTGCCAGTTAGCAATAGAGACACGACATACCAACCTAATATTGGTCCAGCGCTATTTGCAAGCTTGTGGCGAAAATTGGACAGCGAACGTACTTCCACTGAATCTTCTGCCCGTCCGAGGAGATTAGACAGAAGCGCAAGAACGCGTTTTTGATCGTCTTCGATGTGCCACTGGTAGAGAATGGAGTCGATTACAGAAATCGTCGTTTCATCGTAGCGGTCTGTTTTTCCGATCACTTCGAAAGCCACGTCGATCATTGTGCCAATGAATAAACGTGGTCGGTCGCGTAGTCCTTCGGCGATAGCAAGCCGAAGCGCTTCACCTGAGTCTACGCAACTGGCTATCACTAGTCGTTGTAATTCTGTAACATCGACATCGGGCAAGCGTTCAAGCAGGTCTAATACTGCAGTGAAGGCTGCAATCTGATTTGCTGCGACAGTCGAGTCTTGGATTGCCTCTTGCAGACGTTCAAGTACATCGCGATCGAGAGGTTTCTCTGCAGGTGCTAACCTCCCTAAGACGGAAATCGCGGCTCGACAAACATTCTCGTTTGGTCCCCTCGAAATTTTGATCGCTTTGCGAACAAACTGATCTGGATCGAAGGTTGATCCTGAGAGCAGTGCGCATCGTGTGATTTCGAATGCCGCAGCATCGTACGTTAGTGCGATGGCAAGACCTTCGTCCACGCTCTCAATATTCTTTACGAACCATTTTTGTAGCGCACTGGAAACAGTAAATGAAGATAAGTCTTCGCGAGAGCGGTTATAGAAACTTAGGCAAAGAGTGATAGCTTCCACACATTTGCAGCGTACATAAGGCAATGCTTTGACGAAAACCTGTTGAATGCAGAAGAACGCGTGGTTCGATAGCTCTCGGAGCTGATCATCCGCGAAGACAGTAAGAAGGTGCAAGTCTCCTTCGTTATGTAATTCTGCTAGGATCTTTGCGCTGTCATCTTGATCAGAATATCCTATATCTGCAATCTCCTTGAGCAGACAGCCTTGCGCACAAGCGGAGATTAACTTCTCGCGTAATTCCAAAACTTAGAAGACGTTTAGCCTGCGGAACATCGATCGTGTACTCTTCACAACAGGTATCGTCCGGTGTTAGCAGTTGAGCGACGAAGTGGACGGTAGCTATATTTTCGGAATGCTCGAGATTCTAGTGCGTTTCTATTGTGCGAACACATACCTGGATTGCATTTCGTGAAGCGAATTCTGGATCTGAAAGGAAGTAATTCTAGATTCAGATTCCAGCAAAATAAGCAAATCGGACTATAGTATAAAACTCTTTGAAATCAGCAAGTTATTTCGAATTTATGGCGGAGGGGCAGGGATTCGAACCCTGGGAGGCGCTAACCTCGCTGGTTTTCAAGACCAGTGCTTTCGACCACTCAGCCACCCCTCCAACGGGACGGGATTATAGGAAGGAGATACGCTTGTTAGCGTATGAATATCCGCCCGGCGGGCTTCAATACGTAAGTGAAATCCTACTGCGGCGCTTCATCTGGATCAGCTAATCGCTTCGCCCACTTATAGTCGGCTTTGCCACTGGGGCTCCGAAATACTTCATCAACATAAACGAAGTCCTTCGGTAGCTTATAGCGAGCAATATGCTCTTCGCACGTTTTAAGAATGGCCGACGAATCCGGTTCTACGCCATCGCGCATTTGGACGATCGCGACGACTTCGTTGCCCCATCTTTCGGACTTTCGAGCCGTGACGACTGTGTCAAATACACTAGGATGATGCTTGATCGCTTGCTCGACCTCTTCTGCAAAGATCTTCTCGCCACCGGAGTTAATCGTCACGGATTCGCGCCCATGGAGCTCCAATGATCCATCGGCCAGCAGTCGCACCTTATCTCCAGGAATGGAATAACGAGTGCCGTTGACGGTTGCGAACGTTCGTTTGGTCTTCTCTTCGTCACCAAGGTACCCAAGCGGGATATTGCCGCTCCGTGCCCACCAGCCCAATCCTTCATGGCCTGGCTCAAGTTCAGTGGACATGTCCTCCGACAGCACGGCGTTGTGTTCGGTTAACGTGAATTGACCCGTACTGACTCCCGTCTTCGCACTACTGACATGAGACGCTTGGCCACCTGTTTCTGATGATCCCGCGGAATCGATGATGTTTAGGTTAGGGAGTAGAGAGATCAGTTCTTCTTTAACCTTGGCGGTCATGATTGCGCCGCCTGTAATGATGTTGCGCAAGGTCGGAAGTTCGCGGTGTGCTCGTGCTAGTTGATCGGCGAGCGGTCGACCGAATGCGTCTCCGACAATTAACAAATTCGAGACGTTTTCACGTTCAATGTTGTTGATGACGTCTTCCGCGTCGAATTTCCTCACATTGTCCTGAATCACGACCGTACCGCCCGAATTGAGCATTTGTAGAGCATTCCAATGACCGGCACCATGCATGAACGGCGGTGCGGGTAGCGAGCGCCGATCCATCGGAATCGCGCGTTGTACGAATTCGTCCACACTGGTTAAGACGGACCCATTGGTACGCCGAGCACCTAAAGCGGCGATCAGGATGTCTGCCTGACGCCAAAGAACGCCCTTTGGCATTCCAGTCGTTCCGCCAGTGTAGAGGATGTAAAGGTCGTCCTCAGAGAGCTCGACGTCCGGTTCCTGTTCAGGTGATACCGCGAGCGCTTTTTCGTAATCAACGGCACCGTCGATTAATGGATCATCCGAATCCTGAACCTGTAGAAATACAGATAGGGTAGGCACTTCGTTTCTGATAGCTTGAACGCGATCCGCCAAAGAGCTATGAAATACCAGTGCCTTTGCTTTCGCGTCGTTGAGGAGATAGATCAGTTCTTCGTCAACGTATCGATAGTTAACGTTGAATGCTGAAGCTCGCGCTTTGAATGCGCCAAGCATTCCCTCTAAATATTCATTGCCGTTGTAGAGGTACAGACCGACGTGGTCTTGTCCTGACTCCCACGGTTGGAGTTCTTCACGCGGCTGATTGAACCCGATGTCTTTTTGTAGAAGGTAATTAGCGAGTCGCCGGGTGCGTTGCTGCAATTCGTAGTACGTGATCCTCCGATCTCGAAAAACGATCGCCTCGCGCAATGGGACAGCGCTCGCGACTGCATCGTTGATGGTACCGAGGTTCATAGTCATCTAGATTTCCTTCGATTTGCTCGCCAATGCGCTGGCGCTGCCGCCATTAAATAAAGGCTGTGACTTCGCGCGTTCGCGGTCATCAGATTGTGACTGAGCTGCAACGCCAGGTATTGTGATATGGTCTGAATGTCCGCTTCGAACTTTTGCGACTTCCGGATACATCAGGCGGAAGAGCAAGGTACTTCCGCCTACGAGTAAAGCGCTGACCAACATCGCGATACTGATGGAGAAGGCTTCGGCTAACCATGCGATTGGAATTATTGCCACCGGCATGAGTCCATGGGCGGTCCAAGAAATCGACATGACACGTCCCCGTAGTTCAGGTGGTACGGCAAGTTGGAGCATGCTCATATTGAGAGAACCCATCGCTGAGTATGCGACCCCGACGAAGAACAATGCAAACGCTGCACTCAGCATCGTAGTACATAGCGCGAAAATGCTCAATGCAAGCGACCAGATAAACGAGGAAATGAATAGTGTCCTACCTTTTCTCCGTAAATCTCCGGCTTGCGCGAAAATCAAAGATCCACTTAGCGCTCCGAGTCCCATACTGGTCAATAGGAAGCCATAGTCCTCTGGTCGATTCGACAGTACTTCGGCGTTATAAACCGGCATTAAGAACGTGGGGGCGAACCCAAATGACATTGGCACGAGTCCGATCCAAATCAGCCCTTTAACAACCTTGTCGTGCCAAACAAATCGAAGCGCTTCTGCGATGTCGTCCCATACGGGTGGTTTTCGTTCGCTGTGCGGTTCGCCTCGAAAATCGAGCAGGACGGTCCATATGACGGAACCGATGTAAAGGGCGGTTATGAAGAAAAAGACCAGCCCAACACCTGTAGCAGAGGTCGTATCTCCGGCGGCGAACCAACCGATCAATATTCCGGCGACGGAGGGGCCGAGAATTCGAGCGGCGTTATACGTCGAACTTGAAAGCATCATCGCGTTGGTCAGCATCTTAGGGCCAACGATTTCTGGCACAATGGTGCTGCGGGCGGGCATACTCAGCGCGAGAACGGTCCCGTTGATCAATCCGAAAATAATGAAATGATCGTACGTGACATGACCGGCGAAGATGATCCAACCGAAAATGCCGGTCGCAATGGCGTTCAAAGTCTGTGAAAGGACCATCACAGGCTTCTTCTCGAACCTATCCGCGATCACGCCACCCAGTGGACCGACTACAACGGATGGAGCCATGAAGGCAATCATGACACCAGATAGCGCGAGCGCTGACTCGGTGATGTCGTAGGTTAGCCAGCCACGCGCGACGATTTGCATCTGCATGCCGAACGACGCGGACATGCTAGAAATCCAAATTAGGCGGAAGTCTCGATGTTCGAACGCATTGAGCATTCGAACTCTCTGCCAGATCGACTTTCGGGAGGCAGAGGTACTCAAACAGAAGATACGGTAAAAAAGAGCGCCGAATTTTAGAGATTCGACGATTTCGTTTCTCGTACAGTGATTTAAATAGGGATATCTTCTTAATAGATCAATAAGTTAGATTGACTTAACCTTTAGGGCTCAATATGACTGCTTATCGAGGAATGCTTTGACATCCGGTTGATTGTGGTAACGTTCCGGAATCGGAAATTTGAAGATTCGCGCGGCGTTTAACCCTAGGATTTTGGCGCGTTGCGCGTCAGTCAGTTGGGACATCGTGCGTTCAATCGCTTGAGCAGAATGTGGCCATGTGCCTTCATGGTGTGGGTAGTCGTTAGCCCAAAGGAAGTTGTCCACGAGATTGTGTTCCGCGGCTAAATCAAGCCCAGGTTTGTCCTCTTGAAACGTCGCGAACCCGTTAGAACGGAAAAAATCGCTTGGCATTTTTTCAAGCTGAGGACGTACAAACATATGGTGTTTTCGATACGCTTCGTCGAGAGCCCAAATCGTCCATGGCACCCAACCTATTCCCGCTTCGACGCTACCGAAGCGTATATTCGGGTATCGTTCGAGCACACCAGAAGCGCATAGGTTCGCAATCGGTTCCATCGTCGGAGCTAGCGAATGGACCGCATAGTTAATGACTGCACCACCGAATCCGCGAGACGTGCGGGGATCCCGGCCAGTTGAGACGTGGAACGTGATGGGAATGTCGGCGGCTTCGATGGCTTCCCAAAGCGGATCAAACTCCGGTAAGTTGTAGTTCAGATGCTCGTGATCTCCCGGTCCCCATATCGGCTTACAGGGCAGGGATAAGCCTCTAAAACCTAATTCTGAAGTGCGTTGAATCTCGGCAATCGCTCCAGGAATATCTGCGGTTGCGATACATGCCATGGGAGAGAGCCGATCGTTGTAGTCGGCGAATACTTCCCATGCCCAGTCATTCCATACGCGACACATTGCTTGACTGAAGATAGGGTCCGATGTCGCCCAAATGACCAAACCCTTGTTGGGAAACAACACTTCGGCATCGACGCCGTCAGCCGCGAGATCCCGAATACGTTCTTCAGGTGTTACTCCTGCACCATTACGTAGAGCATCTTCCCCTTCGAATTTGATGTTTCGGATGCGTACTGGTCGGAAACCTTCTGTTTTCTGAAACTTGTTCCCTTTCTTGTCGGTACTCACACCAGGTAAACGATGCATGAACTTCCGATCCATGCGTTTTTGCCATAGATCCGCGGGTTCTTGAACGTGCCCATCAAGAGATACCATGAAGTACTTATTCGGGTCGTCAGGACGCGCGGTTCTCGTCCAGTTTTCGATACCAGGCGTTTCAAGACGCCATGCGTTGTTCTCGTCAACATTAGCGAATTCGGGACGCATTGGCACTTTCGACAGGGTAGACCAAAATGGAATGGTACCTAACGTTGAAATTCTTAGTTTCAATGCCTAAATTCTGTACCTCTATTTCAATCGGCCAAATCTCTCATGCAAAACTAAGGCAATTCTCGTTTCCACTATCTCTGTCGAAAGGTAGAGGAGTAACGCGCATCCAACTCGTCAGCGATCGAGCAGGTCTTGTGCCAACGATCGTGCGTCTTCAATCTGACTCACAATGTGATTGTCTGGCACATTCTTCAACACGTTCAGTGCTTCAAATAGACTACGAATCGAATTGGACAAGCCAACGATGATCACATCAGTTCTCTCAGAGGCAGCAACCCCCATAAGCTGCTCGGTCACCAACGCGGAACTGTCGTCCATGTAAACCGTTTCAGAAAAATCGAATATCACAATCTCATGTTCTTTGATGTCAGGGCTAAACGTGTTGACAAGGCGATGGGACGAAGCGACTGTAAAAGTGCCGCGAAGCGCAATCAAACCCACACGCGCGATGAATTGATCCGATTTCTCGTCTGCTGGATTCAGAAAAGTGCTGTCTAGTAAAGGTACTGATATCACGTTGTCAAGCTCGAGACGCTCCAACTGACTGGCGTGAGCGAGTCCGGCAATGATCAATCCAACGGTCACGGCAGTTACCAGATCAATAAACACTGTGATCCCCATAGTAGCAACCATTACCAACATGAACCCTCTTGGAATCGTTAATAGGTGTCGAATATTGCGCCAATCAATGATGTCAATGCCGATCTTTATAAGAATCGCGGCCAAAACCGCGTTAGGTATAGGCGATACGTAGGTGCCTAGACCTAGCACAATTAGTAGCATGATTAACGCGTAAAAGACTCCGGAGACGAGGGTGGAGCCACCAGCCCGGATATTCGTTAATGTACCTAACGTGTTGCCTGCACCCGCCATGCCGCCGATTGCGCCCGCAACTATGTTCCCAACACCCTGCCCGATTAGTTCCTTATTCGGTCTATGTCTCGAACCCGTGACGGATTCCGCGATAAGGGCAGTCAACAAGCTATCAACGGATCCAAGCAATGCCAATATCAATGCGGGTTCAAGTGCTCGAAGCACGAAATCGACGGTTGGCAGGGTGAGTGTAAATTCAGGCGCTCCCATCGGAACATCGCCGATCGTCGGTGCGTCCGTAAGCCAAAACATGCCTAAAGCCGTTCCAACAAAGAGAGCAACAACGGGACCTGGAACGTAGTGTGAAGCTCGTCGCGGCCAAAGCATAACGATCAACAAAGAAACCGTCGCGATGGTTAGAGCACTTAATTTAGCGTTTGTGATTTGCTCTATTAGGGTTTTTGCGGAATCAAGAGGTCCGCCGACCGGCGAGACACCTATAAACGGTAACAACTGAATCAAAATGATGATCAAGCCGATACCAGACATGAAACCTGAGATTACCGCTTGTGGCGTATATGCAATGAAGCGTCCAATCCGAATCAGACCGAAGAAGACTTGAATACATCCTCCCATGACTACGATCGTTAGGGCTTCGGCGATTGAATTCGCATAGGATGCAACGATGACGGCGACAGCAACCGCCATCGGTCCTGTCGGTCCTGAAATCTGCCCCTTTGTACCGCCGAATAATGCGGCGAATAGACCTACTCCAAGTGCTCCATAGAGTCCGGCCGCAGCGCCTAATCCGGATGCAATTCCAAACGCGAGAGCAGCGGGGAGGGAGACTACAGCAGCAGTTAGTCCACCATATAGATCGCCAGCGCAATCCCGAACGCTATAGGACATTGGTAATTCGAGACGTTGGTCCGTAAATAGCTCTTAACTTTCGCAATCGACTAACTCGAAGTGCAACCCGACTCGATTATCTGCATTTGTGTGCATTCGTGTTTCGTGGTACGTATTGCCTCTTAGCGGTCAACGGATGTGTAAGACCCAACTAGCTCTTCATGTTGCGTGGATTTGATATGAACTTCGATGCAGAAGCTAACGAAGGTATATTTCTCGTAGTGATATGGGCGTGAAAGTGACGACGCAGAACGACCTTGAGGAACAACACCGAATCTTGACGTTTTGGTTCGGCGAGGACCCGAGCAGCCCCGAGCTAGTTAAACAAAGACAAAAGATCTGGTACACGGGCGGAGAGAAAATCGATCAAACGATTAGGGAGAACTTCAACGAGGTATACGAGCACGCAGCAAATGAAACCCTACTGCATTGGGCTGAAACAGCACGCGGCGCATTAGCACTAGTGATCCTATTGGATCAGTTCTCACGCAATCTCTTCAGAGGTACATCAGGTGCGTTTGCACAAGACCCAATGGCGAGGGCGGTCGCAAAACGTGCTCTTAATCTCGGTCTCGATCGAGAAATATCAATCCCGGGGCGAATATTCCTCCTACATCCCTTCCACCATAGTGAGGAACTTGTCGATCAATTGTTTGGTTGTGATCGATTGCGTGACTTGATTGATGAGGGTCACGACGAGTGGCATGAAATGTTGGACAGCAGTGTTGAATGGTTCGATGGCCATATGGACGTCGTGAAACGGTTTTCACGTTTCCCGCATCGAAATAAGGTCCTGGGTAGAGAGTCTACAGAGGAGGAAGCAGCGTTTTTAGCCGAGTCTAGTGGCTTTGGTCAATAACACCAATTCAAAATAACATATCACAATAACTTATTGATATGATGGGGTTTTAGCAAGTTGATTTCCCATAGTTTCGTTCCCTGTCTCGGTACACCAATCTTTTTTAAGAAATCTAGACTGAGTGTTTAGGCGTCTGGCGCTTAAACGTACGGCACGCCCTGAGCCTCTACGTACAACGAATAGATCGAGTGCGAGCCACAAATGAAAAGTCGGTTTCGCTTCGTACCGCCAAAACAGAGATTTGCAGATCCTTCGGGTATATGGATCTTGCCGATCACATTGCCGTCCGGGTTAAAGACGTGAACCCCATCTTCGTGAGGATCGCCCCAACCGGTGCTCGCCCACACATTGCCGTCGGTGTCGCATCTGATGCCGTCCGTTGACGTCTGACCCATACTGCAAAAGACACGATGGTTGCTAATTGATTTTCCGTCGGTACTTACATCGTATTGATGTATGTCGCGCGGATGCCCAGGTTTGTGCGACGCGCCGGTATCTACTATGTATAGGGTCTCGTAGTTAGGTGAAAAGCACAATCCGTTTGGCTTTTCTAGTTCTTCGTCGACGACGGTTGCAGACAGATCAGCAGGGTCAATTCGATACGTACGCGTAGGTAGCTCAAAGGGTGCTTTATGCCCTTCATAGTTCCAAATGATGCCGTAGCCTGGATCTGTGAACCAAATTCCACCGTCTGGGTGTACGACAACGTCATTCGGTGCGTTGAGTCGTTTACCGTCGTATGAATCCATGAGAACGGTGATCGTTCCATCGTGCTCAGTGCGCGTCACGCGACGTGCGCCGTGTTCGCAGGAGACCAAACGTCCCTGGCGATCACGCGTGTGACCGTTTGAATTGTTGGCAGGCTGACGAAAAACCGTCGTTTCCTGAGTAATCTCGTCCCAGCGCAGAATACGGTCGTTAGGGATATCGCTGCAAAGGAAATAGCGCCCGTCTCCGAACCAAACGGGTCCTTCGGCCCAGCGTGCACCGGTATAAAGACGTTCAAGCGACGAACTTCCGAGTATATACTGACGAAAACTAGCATCGACGACTTCGACTGCTGGATCTGGATAGCGTTGTGGTGCAGTCCAGTCGCGTGGAAGGTTGAACGTATTTGGCATGAGAGCGAGACTCCTTAGGTCGCTAAGAGTGCTGAGCGTCAGCAGCGACGCGATCAAACACCATGATGTAAGTAAGTTTCTTGGCGCGTTTCGGTTTTACTGTGATCTCGATTTCCATCACACCAGAGCGCTCCAGAATGAACGTGTGGGTCACGCGGCGCGATGTCGAGGCGTATTTCTCGGTCAGTTTACGGTTTGACCATTTC
>JAPOVV010000079.1 GCA_026707945.1 Gammaproteobacteria bacterium
AACAGGAAACAATCGGAGTTGAATTGAATCCAAGCAAGCCTTTACCCCAGATTGTAGCGGACATACTTGAGGCCGCGGGCTCCAAGGCTGGCGCGGTCGCCCAGCACCTGGTCGGGGCCAAACTCGCGGTTCGATACCCTAGTCTGGAGATAGAGAATTTCTCCTACACGACCGCCGACCAACAACTCGGGCGACCTGGCGACTTTGTGGTTGGCGACACGGCGTTTCACGTGACAGTTTCCCCGATGCCGCCGGTCTTGGACAAATGCGAAGCGAATCTCCGAAACGGCTATCGGTCCACGCTGTTGGTACCCGACTCGAGACTTCAAGCCGCCCGCCAGATGGCAGAAGCCATCGACGTGCAGGACAGGGTCGGTATCCTCGCCGTCGAATCGTTCGTAGGTCAGAACATTGAGGAACTTGGTGAGTTTGGCAAAAGAGGACTGGCCGAAGGATTCAGGAAACTGTTGGAAACGTACAACGAGCGTGTGGAGGCGGTGGAAACCGACAGATCTCTATTGATTAGACTCCCCGAGAACCTCTGAGCACTCCTTAAGTGACTGATCAAGTAGACAGCCGAACACGAAGCCAGATCATGGCGAAGGTTAGATCGCGTGACACGCGGCCCGAAATGGAGGTGCGTCGAGCACTGCACAGAGCGGGCTATCGCTTCAGACTCCACCGATCGGACCTGCCCGGCACTCCTGACCTAGTCTTCCCTCGATATCGCCCAGCCCTGTTTATCCATGGTTGCTTCTGGCACCGCCACGGGTGCCGGAGAACTACGATGCCCACTACCAACTCAGAATTCTGGTCGAAGAAATTCCGCCGTACTTTAGAAAGAGATCGAAGGGCTTTGAGGGAATTGGAGAAAGATGGGTGGGCCACCGCCATCATATGGGAATGCCAACTCGAAACTGGAATCGGTCATCTAATTGACACCCTAAATGGGACTTCCGAAGCCAAACAGCTGAAGACACCGGTGGAGCGGACTCCATGAAGAACGGAGCAAGCCAGCGTCTTGCACCGGCCGCAGGGTCGGGTTCGCCCTCTGAGATATCTCATTGCAGCACGAACTTGAATACATCCGACCTCGTTACTGAGCTACGCGTCGACGACAGCGACGTGACGACAATTGAGGCGATGAAGGATTCGGGCCACAGTGCGTGTGAGAACAGGCCGACCGCTATCGACCTATTCTCCGGATGCGGAGGGCTGACCCTTGGACTGAAGCTGGGCGGGTTCAGGGTGATCGGGGCCGTGGACATCGACCCACTCTCAATTGAAACCTACGAAGCGAATCACGACGACGTTACCGTCTGGACGGCGGACATTAGGGACCTGGAGCCTTCCGAGATCCAGTCTACCTTGGACCTAGAGCCGGGCGATCTCGACCTAGTCGCTGGCTGTCCCCCGTGTCAAGGGTTTTCTACCATGAGAACTCTGAACGGTTCCCTGCAGGTCGAAGACCCGCGCAATGATCTGCTGCTCGAGGTTCTACGGTTCGTAGACGCCCTACGACCCAAGGCCGTAATGATAGAGAACGTGCCCGGACTGGCCGACGACGAGAGCTTCCAGGTCTTCTGCGGTCGCATGAAAAAAGCTGGATACTGCGGTGATCAGGATGTCCTAAATGCAGCTGAGTATGGTGTACCGCAACGCCGGAAGAGGCTCATCTACGTCGCTGGCTTGCGGACCGAAATACCATTCGCCGAACCTGTCGAGGACAAACTGACCGTCAAGGACGCCATCGGCGACCTTCCGAAACCCGGACAGAGCGGCGACCCGATCCACGACCTGTCAGAGAGACGCACGCCGCAGGTCATGCGGTTAATTCAGCGCATTCCTCAGGATGGTGGTAGTCGTACGGATCTCCCGATCGAAGACCAGCTCGAATGCCATAAACGCTGCGACGGCTTCAAAGACGTGTATGGCCGAATGGCTTGGAGCGAAGTAGCCCCGACTATCACCAGCGGATGCTTCAATCCCTCCAAAGGTCGGTTCCTTCATCCTGAGGAGCATCGGGCGATTACGATGCGGGAAGCCGCCCTACTCCAAGGATTTCCAGACAGCTACAAGTTTCCAAAGGCGACCAGCAAGTCCTCATTGGCAATGATGATCGGCAACGCCCTGCCACCGCCTTTCATCGCGGCCCATGCCAAGGTCATACGCAATACGCTGCAACTTAAGGGCGTGACGCCTTCTGGAGATTGGGAGAACATGTAGGTAATGAGCATCGACCAAGTGTTGCGTAGCGAATTGACAACTGAACAATACGATGCCGCAGTCGATCCTGCGGGGGAAGTCCTGTGCCTGGCGTGCGCCGGTTCGGGAAAGTCTAGGACGCTGGCGTATAGGATTTCGAGACTTCTAGCTGAAGGTGAACCGGCGGAAGGGATCGTTGCGTTTACTTTCACTGAAAAGGCAGCCGAGGCAATCAAGAGGCGAGTGTCTCAAGCGCTCCAGGCCGCCGGACTAGATCCAACCGCCATTGGGGCGATGTACATCGGCACCATCCATGCATTCTGTCAGCGGGTACTGGGAGACATAGACCCAACGTACAGACAATACGATGTGCTGGATGAGAACCGACTCAAGCTTTACCTCATATCGCGTTACTACGATCTGGGGCTCCAGGCCTTTCGCCGCCGCGCGCGTAACAACAGCTATTTCGACACCATCAAACAAACCTCCGATGCTTGGAAGACGGCCAACGATGAGCTTATGGACGTTGCTGACGTCTCTGCTGAGGATCCCGATCTCGGAGGCTTGCTGCAGAGGATTCAGGATGGGCTTCGCGATGATCAATACATCGACTTCTCATTGATGATTAGAAATGTTGTAGAAGCGATACGAGGAAACCTAGCCGGAGCTGACAATGCCCTGGGATCGTTGCGCCACCTCATGGTGGACGAATACCAGGACGTCAATCCCTGTCAAGAGGAACTGATCAGACTCCTCCGTCAGCGCTCATCTACGCTTTTTGCAGTCGGAGACGACGATCAGGCCATCTACGCGTGGAGGGGTGCCGACGTCAGCAACATTATCGACTTCCAGCAGCGCTATCCATCCTGCAGCACCCACACTTTGTCTCAGAACTTTCGGAGCACCGAGCCGATTGTCGAAGCGTCGGATGCTTTCGCTGCTCACTTCCTTGGTCCCAGCAGAATCCCTAAGTCACCCTCCGCATCGGCGAACCGTTCGCCTCAGCAATTGAGCGTACTATGGTTTTCGGACCGGGCGGAGGAAGCCCAATGGGTCGCCAACCGAGTCCGTGATCTACTCGGCTCGGAGTTCGACGATAACGGAAACCTTAGAGGATTGACCCCTGCCGACTTCGCAGTGCTGATGAGATCTACTCGGCTGGCGGAACAAGACGACGTACCGAGACACGCCGCCTTCACTGCCGCTCTGGAGGCTCTGTCGATTCCCTTCAGTCTAGAGGCGGGAGGCGGACCATTTGACAGGCCGCAGACTCAAGTAATGCGCAGCACCTTCGAGCTCTTGCGGGGCGCTCCACTTGATCGCAATACCCTGCTGCAGCACTTCAACGCCGAGGTCGTTCCCGCGTATCCCCAAGCCGACTTTAGCGCACTGGCCAGGGTTCTAACTGACTGGCATCGAAGAATTCACCGTCCCCCGGGTTCGACAAGAATACGACTATATCCGCAACAGCTCGTGTACGACCTCATGGAAGTCTTCAACGTCGCACAAATGAACTTTAGTGACGACATCATGCGGGACCTTGGACTCTTCAGCCGAATGATCCTGGATGTTGAAACGGTCTACATGAGCGTCGACTCGAGGCAAAGGTTTTCCGAAGTACTGAACTTCCTACAAAACGCGGCCGATACGGGGTATGACGTCTCTACAGACGACGTTGTCCAAGGCCCCGACGCAGTCACAGTCTCAACCGTACACAAGATGAAGGGGCTTGAATTCCCATGCGTATTTGTGGTGGATGTCGAGGCCAACAGGTTTCCAAAGAGGCGGAGCAGGTACGGTGGTTGGTTGCCGGCCAACGTGATGGCAGCCGCCATCGCCCGCGGTAGGTATCAGAGTACCCCCGATGAGGAAATCAGGCTGTTTTACACCGCTGCCACTAGAGCAGAGAGATATCTATACATAAGCGGTGCAGAGAATCTGCCTCAGGCAAAGAGAGCCAGAAAGCCCTCACTCTACTCCTTGCAGGTGGCGTCAAATCAGGGTGTTGTCGAAGACCCTTCAGTTTTGCCGACTAGCCTGACTCAGGCCCGACCGCAGAGACGCGTCAACGATACCGGTTACCCCACAAGCTTCACCGAGATCAGATACTACCTGCAATGTCCCAGGAGTTATCAGTTCCGGGAAAGATATGGGCTGAATCCCGTCGTTCCGGAAATGTTCGGCTACGGGAGAACAGTCCACACATCGATTCAAAAGCTTCATGAACTCCACCCAACAGCACCACCAACGCAAGCACAGATTGAACCAGTGGTGGCGGACACATTTCATTTGAAACATGTGCCTCCGAGCGGCGATCCGGTGAATCGCCCGGGCGCTTACGAAAGCGCTCAGAGTCGTGCAGTCGAAATCGCCCGAGATTATGTGTCTCACTTCGGGAGCGATTTTGAGCGCGAGCGACAAGTCGAGGCTTTCTTTGAGATCCCATCACAGAACTGCGTGATTTCAGGATCCATTGACCTTTTACTTCATGAAGATGCGCAAGGCAACATCCTGAAAGCGGAGATCATAGATTTCAAGACGATGGAGGGGGGAGACCAGCCTACCGAGAACGATGACCTAGATTGGACTGAGCTTGCCTTGCAGGTCCAACTCTACGCTATGGCGGCTGATCAGGTCTTGGGACAAAACGCCAAGACGGGCAACGTACATCTGCTGAAGGACAATCAGCGAATCGAAGTTCCGATTACCCAGGAGGCGATCGATGCAGCTCTGGCCAATGTTGAATGGGCAGTGACAGGCATTTTGCAGTCTGACTTCCCTATGCGACCTCATCCAGACAAATGCGGCAAATGCGACTTTAGGTCGATATGCCCTGGCACGCCTCAGAGCTTCAACGGGACGTCTAGTGTTCCTCCCGAACTCCACTTGCCAGATCGTAGGGAGATGGCTCGTGCATTCAGCCTGTATCAAGGGCCTTAGGACCATTCTGGACCAACTCACACGCGAACGGCGAAGTTATTGCATGTTCCAAGTTAGGGGTAAGGATACGGGATTGGAGATGCGTGTGCGTTCGGAACTTCACAACCTCGATCTAGGCCGCATGGAGTTGCAGAAGTGACTGATGCAGAACCATCCGCCGATCAAGGAAGGGTGCTGCGGTTGAACTACTGTGGCCGCATCATCGACCATCTTGGCCTTCAGATGTACCAGAGTCCCGTTGCTGCGGTCGCAGAGCTTGTTGCCAACGCATGGGATGCAGACGCAGATAATGTCAAGATCACTCTGCCCTCGAATTTGACGAAGGCAGCAGAGCTTACGGTGGAAGACGATGGCAACGGCATGTCTTTCGCGGAATGTCAGGCGAGGTTTCTTAATGTCGGGTACGCCCGTCGCGGGAACAAGAACATAGAGCGGTCTAAGGAGAAGAAGAGGCGGATCCTTGGAAGGAAGGGTATCGGGAAGTTCGCTGGTTTCGGAATAGCGAGGTTAGTTCGGATCGAAACCGTCAGTAAAGTGAATGGCGAGAGAACAGTGTTCGAAATGGACATTTCGAAACTGCGCGCCGACAAATATGTCAATCGG
>JAPOVV010000048.1 GCA_026707945.1 Gammaproteobacteria bacterium
GAAGCAGGCGATCCGGATCCACTTCCTCTTCAGGCTTGTTTTCAATCCAGTTCTCGATGACATCCTTTGTAAATACATCGCCTTTCAGCAAAAACTCATAGTCAGCTTCGAGCGCATCTAAAGCCTCGGGCAGGCTGCCAGGCGTCTGTTGCACACTACCTTTTTCCTCAGGCTCGAGATCGTAGAGATTTTTATCAATAGGCTCTGGCGGCATAATCTTGTTCTGTATACCATCCAGACCGGCCATCAACATCGCAGCAAATGCCAGATAGGGATTGCATGAGGGATCCGGGCAACGGAACTCGACCCTCTTGGCTTTTTCACTCGAAGAATACATGGGAATACGCACGCATGCACTTCTGTTACGGCAGCTATAGATCAAGTTGATTGGAGCCTCATAACCGGGCACCAAGCGACGGTAGCTGTTCGTCGTCGGATTGGTGAACGCCAGCAATGCGGGCGCATGTTTCAACAAACCACCGATATAATAAAGCGCATCCGGGCTAAGATCACCATAAGTTCCCGCGCGATACATGATGTTCACGCCGTCTTTCCAGATGCTTTGGTGGCAGTGCATTCCGGTGCCATTGTCGAGGAACACGGGTTTTGGCATAAAAGTCGCTGTTTTGCCATGCTTTCTTGCCACGTTCTTGACGATGTATTTGTATTTCATCAGCTTATCCGCCGTGGTTACCAGGGTATCGAATCGTATTTCTATTTCACTCTGCCCGGCGGAAGCAACTACGTTGTCGTGATCTTCACAGTCAACATCACACTCCAGCATTGTCAGCATCATCTCTGAACGAACATCCTGGAGCGTGTCGTTGGGCGGCACAGGGAAATAGCCTTCTTTGTAGCGATTCTTGTGGCCGAGGTTCGGATCTTCGTTAGCACCCGTGTTCCAGGCGCCTTCAGACGAATCAACCTCGTAGAAAGCATGGTTTTCCGAACCCGAATAGCGCACATCGTCGAAGACGAAAAACTCGGCTTCGGGCCCGAAGTAAGCGACATCACCTATACCTGTAGACTTCATGTACTGTTCCGCTTTAATCGCAACGTGGCGAGGGTCGCGATCGTAAAGTTCGAGCGTAACCGGATCCTTGATGTCACAGATGAGGACCAAAGTTGGGATTTTCATAAACGGATCGATAAAAGCTGTCGTGGGATCCGGGATGAGAATCATGTCGCTCTGATCGATACTTTGAAATCCCCGGATGCTCGAACCGTCGAAGCCGACACCTTCTTCGAAAGTATCCTCATCGAGCGTACCGATGTGCGCTGAAAAATGCTGCCACATACCCGGCATATCTATGAAACGATAGTCAACCATTTGGGCGTCACTTTCCTTAGCCAATTTCAAGACATCTTCAACCATCTGTTACACCTCCATGCGGAATTGCGGTTTTGCGAGAAATTTTCGACACAAAACCAGGATTTGTTCAGCCTCTCAGGCTTTGCTATTACACTATGGCGCCAATCGGACGCCCTTCCTCAAGAATTTCGCTTAGATTCACACATAACTCTTTGAGTCTGCTTTGGTCTTTGATTTTTTCACCGTTATCGTCCGTAATATAGAAAGCATCCACAGCGCATTGACCCTCTGTTGTGATTTTAGCCCGGGAGATAGATATTCCTTCATGCGCAAAGAATTGTGCAATTTGTGCCAAAAGGCCGTGTCTATCTGGCGCAACGACTTCCAAAACCGTCGCATCCTCACTCGCAGACTGATCAAATTCTACCAGGACCGGTAAATCGAACGACATCCGCTTCTTTAATCGCAAATATTTTTTACTTCTACCCAGAAATTCCAATAATTCCAGTTCACCCGACAGCAACCGCTCCAGCGATTTGCGAAACTTGTTCCAAAGACCTTCATCCACGACGGCTTTTCCTTCGGAATCTACGACCTCAAAAGTATCTATCACCAAACCATCTTCGCGTGTATATACTTTTGCGTCCAAAATGTTTAGTTCGTACACAGCAAACGCGCCTGCGATAAGTGCAAACAAGCCGAGTTGGTCCTTGCACAACAATGTCAAGAGTGTATTTCCCCGTCTCCTGCGATGCGTGATATCGATTTCGCATATCGCTTCATCTGAAAGACGGAACCCAAGTTCGATGTGGCGCAGGATGTCTTGAGGTGGAGTCCCGGTACGATATCTGTCCGGCATGGATTCCATGTGTCCGGCGATTTCTTCGCGCCCTATCCGGCTTCCTCCAGCCCTCGCCTCCAAACTCACCTGCTCTACGATGTCTTCCGTACGCTTTCTCCTGTACAAATCCTCTCCCGTTTCCATCACCTGGAGCACTCGTTTGTACAGTTCGTAGATTAAAGCACTTCTCCACTCATTCCATATACCTGGAGCGACGGCGGATATATCCGCATAGGTCAAAAGATAAAGCATTTGGAGTCTTTCCACCGTTTCCATTTTATCGGCGAAATTACTGATCAAGACAGGATCGTCGATATCACGCCTTTCAGCCGTGATGCTCATTTCCATATGGCAAGCCACTAAAAATTCGATGATGCTTCCATGGTCCGCGGGCAGGCCCATACGCATGATGATGTCAGGGAGCGCGGATGAACTCTTATGCACATGCCTCGGCCCTCTAGCCTTTCCAATATCGTGAAACAAAAGCGCAAGCCTCAAAATGTTGGTGCGCTCCATCTCTCTATGGATATGGGCCACTTGTTGCAAGGACAAGTCTTTCGTGTATGTGAGCTCATCCAATGCCGCCAAGGTCAACAAAGTATGCTCATCCGCCGTATATCGATGGTAATGATCGTACTGGACAAAACACGTTAGAGGTTCAAACTCGGGGATATAACACCCCAGTAAACCGAGACCGTGCATTTCGTGCATCGTGGACGTTACGCCGGCTTTGCCACTCAATATCCGTAAAAAGCTGTCCCTTACATCAGGCGAAGCGCGAAAATTGTCATCAACGGTATCCAGATGGGCTCGAACAAAGTTTCTTACATTCGGCGATAAGCGACATCCAAAACGATATTGACACTCGAATATCTTCATCAAGCCCGTAGGATTTTCAAGGATTGCTCGAGGGTTAGACTCATCCAACACGAGCGTATGGTAATCCTGCAAAGCCAGCCCGTCTTCCAGAGGTTGGAGCTTCGGTTTTCTATTGACCCATCTTCTGCTCTTTAAATGATCTTCGAGAGTTTCAAAAAAATCACGGCAAAAAATATGCAAGTTTCTTGCATGCAAGAAATAATCACGCATCAAACACTCACTGGCCAACGCGCTTTCTTCATCTTCATAACCTAATTCAGGGGCAATTTCTGCTTGGGCCGAAAAATTAAGCATATCGTTCTTAGCTTTTGCACGGATATGCAGTTGAGCCCGTATACGAAGAAGAAAATCATAAGCCTTCATCGCTTTTTCAAACTCCGCTTCCGGCACCCAACCCTTACACCACATCTCATCCATTTCTTTCATGCCGAAAGTCTTCGCCAACCAGCAAACGGCATGAAAATCCCGCAACCCCCCTGCACTTTCTTTCACGTTTGGCTCAAGCACATAAACTGAAGGGTCCCACGATCGATATCGCCTCAGTCGTTCTTCGAGCCGATTCCGAAGGTGAGAACTTTTCGCAACACGCTGTATGTAACCATCGAACTTCTTATTGAAATCCAGAAAAACTTCTTCGCTGCCCGCCAGCAATCGATTTTCCAACATGGCGGTTTCGCTTTGGTAATCTTCCTTGGCAATTTTCAGACAATTAGAAATAGTTCTGGCGCTATGGCCAATCGTTAGACCCGCATCCCACATCAGATACAAGACAGAGCGAATCAATTCGCTGATTTGCCCCTCATGTCCTGAAAACAAAAACAACAGGTCAATATCTGAACTGGGAGACAATTCCCCCCGTCCATATCCGCCAATAGCAACTAAAGCGCATGGAAACGACTGATTGATATTGCCGGATTTTCTCTTTTCTCCTTCTAATGCGTACACATAAACCTGAGCAATATACGCATCCATAAAATTCGCATGCGCTTCACATAACTCATATCCGCCCGCGCCCTCATACTGCGCATTACCTATACACTCTCCGGCCTGCGTATAAGCCTCCTTGATATAGCGGAGAAAAACGCTTCGTTCCCAACCGCAAGCAGCAAGGGTTGTTTCCCGAATATCGCTTTGAAGTTTTAATAAATTATTGAGAGATGGCGTCATGGGAAGATATCGTTAAATCGCCTCCATACCTCGTTCTCCAGTACGAATTCGAACTGTTTCCTCGACAGGCTGTACATATATTTTACCATCCCCGATTTTTTCTGTTCTTGCGGATCCCATGATAGCGTCGATAATCGTTTCCACACTGGAATCTTCACATATAATCTCTAACTTGATTTTCGGCAAAAAATCGACGACATATTCACTACCCCGATATAATTCTGTATGTCCTTTTTGCCTTCCAAATCCCTTTACCTCGGTCACCGTCATCCCGGCAACACCGATAGCTCCAAGGGCCTCTTTTACTTCATCCATCTTGAAAGGTTTGATTATAGCTACAACCAATCGCATGTTATGTATCCCCCAAGTTCAAGTGAAAGGTCCAATGGGATGGTTTCCATCGACTATAACACGCAGCGGTTGGTCGTCAATCAATGAAGCTTGGGAATAATCACTCCTTACAGTCTGCAATAACGTATTTACACTAACTATGTTTCCATGGTGTTACATGGCGAATATGAACAATTTCAGATTTTTGGTGAATCTTCGGAATTTACCAGAATCGCATCGTCTGCAGGTTGTGCAATACAAGGCTTTTCCATAAACTTTTCCCAAGATCTCTTTTGTCTCTGTTGGTTTCAAGGAATTTTATTCATTTTCCGTGGGGGAAAATCACCAATGGAATGTACGCTTTTAGAAGCACCTAGAGAATGTCATTTTGCATTGAAAGGCTCTAATGGCCAAAATACATGTTCGTACAATGGTAGTTCCTGCTTCCCTGTCGTAGAGGAATGCCTTTCGGGTGATGATGAGAAAGCGTGCGAGCACATTATGGAGTTTCCAAAAGGAAAGTATTGCGCAAAATTCCCTAATCCGGAAAACCGCTGGGAGCGGGGCAGATGCCCTCTCGCGACACACATCAAATTAGATTTTGAAGCGCCACTAGAAAATAAACTGAACCCTCTCAAGGCTTCAAAACGAGCTGCGAGAGGAATCTAAAACTAAGATCGCTATTACATTCGCTCCCATTAAAAAAGCCGCGCTTCGTGATGCGTGGCTTTTTTAATCGGAGGGAAAAACTAGACTACTAATAAGACTAAAACACCAGCAATTATAAATATTTGATCGGTGGCTGCTTCCATGAGTCCACTATGCCCCAATATCTTTTTACTATACCAGTATAGGCATGCACCTGCATAAATAACCGGCATGAGCATGGCATAACCAAACAATGGGACCACCCACCCATTGATAGAAGCACTAACAAGAACTACAGCCAATGCGGCACAAATTACTCCTAAAAGTGCTTCTGTCTGCTCTTTTCCCAGAACAATCGGCAAGGTTCTTTTGCCCACGATTCGGTCGCCTTGAATATCTCTCAATTCCATCAAGCCAGTCCTGAAGAAAATCAAAC
>JAPOVV010000069.1:0-750 GCA_026707945.1 Gammaproteobacteria bacterium
GGTGCAGGGGTTTTTACCCCTGGCGCGCCTTGGTGGGCGTTGCCGCATCGTTTGGCCCGATCAGTAACGCAGATTGGGCGCTGGTCAACGCCATCACCGCCGTCTGATATCGAATCTCCGAACTATTGCCTAGTCCTTCTAGCAGATAGTCTAACGTTTCTTCAGATGACTGTTTGTTGATGGTGTCTCGAGATACGGCTTCTACGATTGTGTCAGTAATAGCAGCAGTTTTCGAGTCGTCGGTAACGGATTCCAGAAGTCGTTGTTCCAGAGATTCCTCTACGGGAGTCAGTGTTGTAACTGTCGTTAGTTCAGAATCCGGAGAGGCGGGTTCTTCCTTCACCACAAACACAGATTCGTCGCCCGAAGGTTCGACGGGCGTTGGTTCGACAGATGAAGGAACGACAAACAACTCTTCCTTCACATCGCCATTTCCTTCCTTCCGCAACTTAGCAAGAAATCCAACACTACAGCCAAACATCTCGCTAATTTTACGATACGCCACTCCGTCATCCATCATACGAATCATTGCTTGAACACAACGATCCCGTTCAGGAGGAGAAAGTTTTGAATCCCAACGCATGTAGGGGGATTATAAGAGGTGGCGGAGCGGGAGTCAAGTAGCGTAATTTGTTTGGGAAGTTGAGGTGTGGTGTGAAGGTATGTCGTGATGACATTATGGCACTACGTGTGGTGGCGAAATAGCACTGCGTTCGTGAACATGAAAAAAAATGCACAGTATGGCGGAGG
>JAPOVV010000069.1:760-5544 GCA_026707945.1 Gammaproteobacteria bacterium
CCCGTTCAGGAGGAGATAGTTTCGAATCCCAACGCATGTAAGGGATTATAAGAGGAGACGGAGCGGGAGTCAAGTCACTTAGTCAAAATGATGTGGTGAAGATGTGGCACTATGTTCGTGAACATGAAAAAAAATTCACAGTATGGCGGAGGGAACCAAACTTTGAAGCAGCCCGCCCGCCACGAATCAAAGTTCGCAGCGGGCGGGCTGTTGGGCTAGGCGTTACATGATTGAATCCTTTCGCCGTAGCTGTTGAGTCTGGTCAAGACTAGTTCCAGGAACGTTCGTTCTGCATGACGTTCGTAGGCTAGGCAATCCTTGCACTGGCAATCGCTATCTAGGTAGCTAGCCATATCGCAAGGACTAGGCGCTAGTCCCACTGACCTTCAAGCATTTCGCAAGCTATCGCTAGCCTGTCTCTCATGCTTGAAATGTCGCTAGCCAAATCAATCCGCATATCTAGCGGAATGAGATTGTTGGCCCGCAGTGCGTCAACGCTTGAACGACATTCATCAATGACGCTAGCTATGACATACATAGCTAGCTGTTGACCGTTCATGCCGTCAGGTTCCATGATCGAATCCTCTCACTAGCTAGGGCTGCTAGGATTCTTCCCCGGTTGCTTCGGGGGAGTTTCCCTTGGCCGCTTTGCGATCTGCGGCTATGTAGTCCCAGACGCCAGCCTGTGCGACAATCGCATCATTGATGACGCCGAACCTATGGAGCTGAACGCCCGCAACTACGAAGTCAACAGGATCAATCCCCGAAGGAATGTTCGAGCTGTCAACTAGCTGCGGCAGGTTATCCTCTCCCCAAACGACAGCTTGACCAACAAATGTTGACCAATCAACCGTCATCATATGGGGAGCAACAGTAACGCAAGCTTGCGCTACCCTACCTGCCACTGCCGTATGCCTAGCCGTATCCCTTTCTTTGCGCTTGCTGTCTCTCTGCTTAGTTCTTGCCTGGGTTGCTTTGGTGCAACCTTCGCAAAACCCAACAGCTAGATAGTCGCTAGCGAAGTCATCCGAGATTTGCAAAGCTTCCCGAATGAGCTGGGAACGCCTATGGATTGCTTGATTCCGTTCGTTGAACTCATGATCGGATGGCAGTGCCAAACTCTCCCGAATGGGAGAAACGAACCAGATCAAGGTATCCAGAATGGCGGACCTAGCGGACTGGGTTGTTGGCACTGCTTCAACGCCAACAACAATCCGCAAAGCTTGCCGGAGCAAACCTATCTGCGAATCGGTCGCCCGGTCGAGTTTCGCACCGGCCGATCCCTTAGCCCGGTCCGCATCCTTTACGACACTGAACCAGCCCTTGACCTTATCCATTACCTTAGACATAGTTACATGTCCTTTCTGCCACTATCGTGGCAATAATGACAAATCCAAATCCAGCTACTTAGTAGGTAACTAGTTCCTACTCGCTAGCTCCGAATCTCGGAACCTGCGCCGGAACCCTACGCCTACTGGTTGGCGGGGATTTGGATTGTCTAGTTGCGATTGAACCGGGGATCCGACAACCGGCCCACTAGGAGAATAGCAAACCCCAACCCAAATAGCAACCTTTGCTAGGGATTTCTTTGGACCTTCAGTGAGAGATTTCTTTACCGCACTGCGACCTTTCATCATTCGAGAATCATTCCTACCAGCCCCAACCCCCTATCCATCAACCCTAGTGGCAGGCGGATCTACCCTAGTGGCAGGCGGGAATCTGGTAGTGGCAGGCGCATCTACCCCGAAAGCAGGCGGACCGCAACAATAGCAGGCGGTGACAAGATTCCATCACTCAAATCCCGTGAACAGAAATGAACATAGTGTTCATGAACAGTGGTGAATTTTCGGCCCTCTGTGAACGTTTTGAGAGACTTGACAGCGGTGGATGACCAGTAGGATGACCAGTTTGGCGGTCGCTCCGGTCCCTGGCACGCTAGGTGCCATTCGCCGTGTGCCAGCTAAAACCCAAGGTCAGAGGGCATTTTTGGCCCGTTTGGCACAGACACACTAGACCTTCCCGAAAAGGCAGGATTGGGGGCGGGTAGGTATACCACTACTCTACTTCCCTCTTTTTACCCTATTATAGAAATTGTTGTGTGCCAGTGTGCCAGTACGTCTAAACGCCGAGGTCAGAGGGCATTTCTGCCCGGCACGCTACCCGGCACACTACCGTCATCCGCTATGTGCCAACGTGCCATTGAAGCCCTAATCCCATCACTGTACTCCTACTGTCATCACAAGAAGGATCGCCGGCCATCAAAATAGATAACCGGCGATCCTTCGGGGGGCTGGTTTCAGTCAACCCAAATCTTGTGCCCTATGTCCTATCATTTCTAGCACTGTCATCATGCCAGATATCTGTCCTCGGATGTAGAGATTCTTGGATTCCAATAGCGACAGCAATACATACGCTTCAGCGTAGTTTCCTGAGCTGATGTGATCCAATATGTCTACCTTGTCTTTAGCCCATTGTCGGTAGTTCAAGAGCGTGACAATTCTAGGATTTGCCGGAGCTGAGAGATTCGACGACGCCCAATCTGCCGGTACTTGTCTGGCAATTCGACATAATGGACGTGACTGGAAGGAGAGGAACCCGCCTCCCTGTAGACATCGGGATCAAACAGAGTTCCCGTGACAAACTCTCCCACTAGTTCAATCCACCACTACAGAGATCATTGGCTATGAACAGTGGCACGAAATCCTCGTCTTGAATCTCGGGCTTCGTCAATGCTTCAAGCAGATCTTCAACAGCTTGATTAGCCACTTCCTTGACATCTGCATCAATGCACATCCCCGGCAGCACCTTAGTGCGATAGTTATTGACTATCCCCATGAGGTCTGCGTACTGTAGATCTGTCAGCGTGATGATCTTCATACAAGCTGCGCCCCTTCTGGCAATCTGCCATGTCCCTGACAGAAATCAATTCTATCGTGACACTTCCCACAGAAAGACAACTCAATGTCCTCGACATAGTAGTTACTCTCCGGGTCATCTTCATCTATGTAGAAGATTTCTTCGGTTGATTGTGGCATTATAGCCATCCTTTCTCGGTTAGGGTTTCAAAGATTACAGCTCCTATGTGCTCATAACAGGAATTGCGACGCTCATCATAATAATCTTTCTGAAAGAAGATTTGATGAGAAGCCAATTTATAACACTCGACACAATGACGTTCGACATCTTGTTCAACGACAGTTAGTGTCACTCTCATAGCACCATTCCATGCATCGGCGTAAAGCGGTGGTCGTAACACGTATCGGTAGTTTCTTGCCAAGTTATCTCATCCCGATATCCAGTGATTATGATTCTTCGGCTAGCTGATTTGTAGCAGTATCGACAATCGACATCAACATTGGTATTGATGTCGTAAACGGCTATCGAATATTTCTTCACTGATATCTCATATTTCTTAGATGTAGACATTCACCGCATCCTTTCCTTTGACGGTAGCTGCTGCCACTGCCATTAGTCCGTTGTTCCAATCATGGATCATCTTGCTTGCGATCTGGCATTCTGCCAGCATGTCAGATTGGTACGGCCCTTCATCACCGAATCCTCGGCCATCCGGTCTAGACAGTTTCACGCTTTGAAACTCAGGATCCAACACTATTACCATAGGCTGGTTCCTTATTGCCATAGCGATGTAGTCTCTACCTTTGGCATCCTTGAGCTTGAGAGTGGCTAAGTTTGAACTAGCAGTGCGCTCCCATTCCCAACGCCATTCCGGACCGATGCTCAACAATCTTTCACGAGCGGTGATGCGAGCATCCTCTTGCAGCTTAGCTTCAAGTTCCTCACGGCGCTTAGCTTCTTCGAGTTCTGCCTGTCGACGTTTCTCCTCACGCTCTTGACGTTCTAGCTCTGCTATTCTCCGGCGTTCAGCCTGTTGCTTTACAAACTCGGCGGAGATAGCTGCTTCAATCGCCTCACTGCACGCTTTCTTGCTGCGCTTGTCGAAGTTACCGCACCAGTGACGAGTATGACAACCAGCCACCTCTATGTCTTGACCGTTCGCTAAGGTGACGACATCATCTTCGCACTGCCATGATAGCGGCTCTCTGCACTTATGCCATTGACGAGTATGAGGATCTTCGATCATTCCGTGGCAGAACTCTTGGTTCCAGTTTACCGAAGTCTCGCACTTCGGACACGACAGTGGAAAGACTCCGGGCTTACGCTTTGTTCGCCGTGGTGCCAAACCGAACTGCGACCATCCCTCCAATGGAGAACCGTTGGTGAGGATGTTGTTAGCAAAGTCAAGCACTAACAACGGTGAATCATCATCACGCTTACGAAGTCCTCTGCCGAGGAACTGACGATGACGAATCAGTGATTTGGTCGGTCGAATCATGGCGATGCAACGGACATTTGGCACGTTGACACCTTCACCAAAGACATCAACCGAACTGATCCAATCAATGTCACCGGCATTTAGTGCATCAAGTTTCTCTCGACGCTCTTGCTCCGGAGTCTCTGACAAGATTGTAGCAGCCCGGTATCCATGCAACCGAAAGTTGTCAGTGCATTTATGCGCTGCTGCCTTTGTCCGTAGGAAGGATAGACAAGGAACCCGCCCAGCACGTTCCCATTCGTGAACAATGCTGCTGCTGATTGCCAGTAGCCTACCTTCTACTTCTGCATCAACACTGGCGCCATCATATCCGTCCAGTGTCATGCTGTTCTGCTTCAGGTTGAAGTGGTTGACTCGAAGGCGGGAATCAATGTTGAAGACATCAATGTCACTGAGTCGAGTACCGACTAGTTCCTTCGGTTCGGGCCCC
>JAPOVV010000018.1 GCA_026707945.1 Gammaproteobacteria bacterium
GAAGTAAGAACGGGCGCTCGAACGGATGACTACCACTACACTCCGCATCTTGGGCTGGAAGGCCGAAGGGCTCCGGTGTCCCGACCACACAATCAATCTCGCAGGGCCTGACAAACAGCCCTTCCCTGTGTCCCTGGTTCAAATGCCTAACGGGACAGGAAAGACAACAACGCTCAAGCTGCTGCGAGCCGCGCTTTCGGGGAGTCTTGAGTCCCGTCGGGCGCTGGACATAAGGGAGTACCAGAAAAGGCCCCCTAACAGCGATCATGGTTTATTCGAAGTGCGACTCCAAATCAACAACAAACTTCCCCTTACGATGCAGATGGAGTTTGGCTTTAGCACCGGGGAGGTGCAATACAAGACTACTTGGGGTAGCGGGCAGAAGCACGGATTTGAACCACCACGTGAACTTCACGGGCTTATGGACAGAAATTTCGTCAACTTCTACATTTTTGATGGGGAGCTTGCGGATGACCTGCTCAACCCCGAGAAAACCGATGCCCTTACCGCGGTGGAGAGCTTATTCCAGATTCAATTACTCAGCGAGATGGCCACGAAGATCAAAGACCATTGGGATGCTATTACCCAGGGCCGCACATCAAAGGGCCAAAGGGGTCTTTCGAGAAGCCAAAACAAGCTCAAGCAGTGGCGCATCCATTTGAAATCACTCAAGGAACGCGCAGAAAGGCTGGAAAATGACATCCGGAAAGTGAACAGTCAGATTCAGCGCAAGGAAGAATTGTATCGCGACCACATTGCAATAGAAGGCGATTTGTCGGACAAGATGAAGGAAGCCCAGACTCACTCCCAAACCTCTGAGGAATTTTTCAAGAAGAAGACTCAGTTCGTTCTTGATGAGATGCGCAGCCCACAGGCGCTTTCTCCCGCATTTGCTAATTGCATGCTTGAGTTCAGATCGCAGTTGGACCGCGTCAAGCTTCCCGAAACCGCCGCGAGAGAATGGTTTGCAGAATTGTTGGAGGAGGCCAAGTGCGTGTGTGGGCGCCCCATGGACCAGGCTGCTCGAAGCGTGATCCGGGAACGCTCGGCGGAGTATCTTGGCTCCGACGACATCAATGTCCTGAACCGTATAAAGTCGGATATCTCTCGAGCAGTGGGAGGACGGCCATCCCAAGCCGCCATGGATTTGGTGAGGAGCATGGAAGAACTAGCCGACCTTTCTAACCAGAAAAAGCGCGCGGACAACCAACTCTTTCTCTTGCGCCACCAAGCCGAGCAGGCAAATCCTGTTGCCGCGAGAGCTGGAAAGGAAATCAATGAGCTTAAGGAACGCGCTAAGGAATTGGAACGTGAGTTGGCCCCAATTCAGGATGAATCGCAGAATCTCCCGACTGATAAGCTGAAACAACTCAAACCCGAGCTGGTTGTTTCCATTCCCACGGCCAACAAATGCGTGGAGCTCTATGAAACTGAGGCCGCCGAACGGGCCGACACTGTCAAGCAAAGGTTAAAGCGTGATGTGCTCGTTCGCATTGTCGAGCAAGCGCACGAACAGGCGAAACGAAAGATTGCCGACGAAATCCGCCGAGAGACCAATGGGCGGATCGCAGAACTCATGCCGGACAACGCCGTGCGAGTGGACAGGATTGAGGGTGCCCTTATTTTGCGTGGCCAGACTGGCGGCAGCGCGGGCGAGAACCTGTCGGTCGGGTACGCTTTTCTGGCAACGTTGTTTAATCGATCCAACCGCCATGAATTGCCATTTGTGCTTGACTCGCCCGTGGCGCCGATCGACGGGGCTATTCGGCCAACCATCGGTAAGCTCTTGCCAAGACTTACGGGCCAGATTATCGCCTTCACCATTTCGACGGAGCGCGAAGGCTTCCTTAGGCCTCTTGAGCGTGAAATGCGTGGCGGCCAAGTGAAGTACTTAACTCTATTCAGGCGAGGCATAACGCATTTGGAAGAACGAGTCTCGCAGATGCCCGAGGTGACCACGGCGACGCAGGACGGATTTCTCGTAAGCGGTCGCGAGTTTTTCAACGACTTTCAAGTCGAGAGCGATGAGCCCGAGTAATGGATTTCTTCATTGACAAAGAGGCGCGCAGTTGGTTCCAAGGCATTAGCGACGAGTTCGGTTCGGCTCAGGGGTCCCGACCCGCGCCGGATTTCGACGCGTTCTACTTCTGTTTCATAGCTGGCATTGCCAGATGCGCAAGAAACATTTGTCAGCAGGCCAGACTCGACAACTTGTCAATTATTTTCCGGGAGTATATGACGGTCGCGGCTCGCTTCTAGTAGCCCTGTTTCTAAGCCGCGTGCTGGAAAGTCGGGGCATCGATTCGGTAGAGCGCCAGAATGTGAGGAAGGTGGTTTCCGATCTCGTTCACCCGCAATCCGAGAATTTTCTGAGCGACGAGGGCGTACGCGAGTTCAACGAGTATGCGTTCGGTGGGTTTGAGGTCCTGCAAGAGTGGTTTGATACTCGCCCGACCTCACTTGACGTCTTCCTGCGGACGTTCAAGCGCCGAATCGACGAAGCTATTCCCGCCTAAGTGAGCAGGTAGAGAAGTTACCTCTCCAGCTGCCGACATTTAGCCGCATGGATCTGAATCAGGCACCTCGGTATCAACCCTGATTCCTAGCAACTTCTTGGCTTGCTTGCGCCGCTGCAAGCGGTACGCCTAGAATGCCACTCGCACCCCTGAGCCGGGACAATGTTCCGTCGTCTCAAGGGCGGAAGGAAACACGGGAGACGCACCAATGAAGGGCGACATGGACATGGACAGGATCCAACAGGTCTCCGAGGAACTGTTGGACAGGGAGTACCAGCAGAACGAAGCCTTGCGCCTACTGCTGGACTGGAAACAAGGAGCAGAAGACCATCATCTGGCCTCGGCAGCGAGAATGGGCACGAGCCAGTCGTATCTCGCTTCCGTATCGCTTGGCTGGATCGCCGCCAACGTCTATTTCGCGCACGACCTTCCCATATTTAAGGAGCACCAGCGCGGCGACTCAAGACACATCGACATCAACGACGTAACCGCCACCTATTTACAGCAGCGCCAGCCCGACTTTAGGCGGCAGCAGCCGATGGCAATGTATCTAGCCACTCGCCGGCACCACAAGTTCCCACCCCTTTTGCTGGTTGCATATCAGGACTGGGTATATGAGCCGGGGCACGACAAGTGGGATCCTCACGGGCGTGCCATGGAACATTCTCTAAGGGTGAGGGGCTTGGACACGGACGCGCATCTTGTGGACCTCGATGTAGCAACCACGACCTATTTCGCGTTGGACGGCCAGCACCGGCTCATGGCGATAAAAGGACTGAAAGAGCTCTTGGACAACGGCCGCCTCGGGTCGAAGAAGCAGGATGGCGTGGCGGTCAGGGGCCGGGACGTAACGCGGGAAGAGGTCGAGTATTACCTTGAAGAACGTGGCCTTGACCCCCACAAGCTCCAAGGTGCAATGAACGAAACCGTAGGAGTCGAAATCATTCCTGCTGTGCAGAACGGAGAAACGTTCAAGCAGGCTGTGGCGCGGCTCCGAAACGTTTTTGTTGACGTAAACGAGAATGCGAGGAGGCTGGGGAAGGGAGAGTTGGCGTTGCTTGACGAGAACGATGGCTTCCGAATCGTGGCGCGAACTATCATGACCAAACACCCCTTGTTCAGGGGGCACGGCGGGGAGCTCAACGTAGATACGAAGAAGTCTCAGCTTTCGGAGCAGTCACGGGACTACACGCTACTCAATACTCTTGTTTCAATATCGCTGGGCTATCTGCGGGGAAGAGAGGGTTTCGAAAGATGGGGCAATACGGTGCTCGGCCTGACGGGCGCGCGAAGCGTAGGCCCGCTTCGCCCTCACGACGATGAAATTGGCAAAGGATTGAGCGAGCTTTCCGACTATTTCGACGCAATATCTAGATTGCCTTCTCACGAAAGCATGATCTTGCACTTTTCCTCGGGCGGTAAGGAAGGTAAGTCGCCAGCGGAACTACGCGCCGCTCCAGAGAGCAACATCCTCTTCCGGCCCATTGCGCAGGTGGCGCTGGCGCATGCCTTGGCTACATTGTGGAGCGAAAAGGGTATCGGATTGAATGACGCAGTGGAATGCTTAGCTCGCCACGAAAGGTCCGGCGATCTAAACCTAGCCTGCAACAGTGCGCCCTGGTTTGGCGTGCTGTGTGATCCGGCGGACGAAAAGATGCGTCGCAAGAGGGAATTTGAAAATCTGTGCGCCGAGATGATGACTTATCTTCTTGGTGGCGGTTTCGGCCAAGACGAAGCCCGTCGAGAAAAATTATTGGATCGTTTTTTTGAGGCCAGGAGGATTTTGACAGACTCAGAAGAGGAAGTGGCGCTGGATATGAAGGGTCGCCCAAGCACGAGACTAGATTTCTCGCTTCCCGATCCATGGCAGTAGGTATTCATGTCGCTCCGGCCGAGGAGTGCCCGACTCCACCCGAACTTAGATTTGAGAGCATGGGTGACATTGAGCGCAGGAGCAGGGTGTTTCGGGAGGACGCTCGTGACTTCCACGCAAGAAGGGCTCTGGAATCTTATCGTCAATACAGATTGGGTTGCATTAGGACGAGCCTGTCACTGCTTCGGAAGGCGAGCCTGCCCAAACGGATTCTGGTAAGTGCGAGACTAAAACGATTGGAAAGTGTGCATCGGAAGATGAGGCGTCATAGGGACCACCTGATGCCGGCACACGAAATGCAGGACATCATTGGATTCCGTCTCGTCTGCGAGTCACTGGATCAGGCCGTAGCCCTTGGACGTGAGCTGCGGGAGAAGGTGCCGGGCACCAGAATAAAGGACTACATTCAGACCAAGCATCCGCACTCGCTCGGCTATCGGGCGATCCACGCTGTCACCCGGTTCCGGCAGCCCTTCCTCGATACACATGTGACTGTGCATTTTGAGGTGCAGATTCGGACTTGGTACCAGCATCTTTGGGCTTGCTGGTGCGAGAGCTTTGGCGAGCAGGCCAAGGAAGGGTTTGCCAACAGAGAGCGTGTCGCCCCAGAAAAGGTTGGCGAACAAAAGCGGTTGTTGGTGGAACGCTCGCAGCAGATTGCCCGC
>JAPOVV010000070.1 GCA_026707945.1 Gammaproteobacteria bacterium
CTCCGGCTACGAGAAGTTTCATTTCTTCTACCAGATGAACCATATCTTGAAGTCCGGGAAACGCTTCAAGCGGTCTGCCTTCATCAAGTCCAACACCCAGTATCCAGTCATAAGAGCCTGTCGTCGGTCGAATAAGAACGGCAAGCGCAGCTGCTTCCTCGCCTAACGATTTGAGCTGCTCACTCTTGTCCCAAAAAGTAGGATTCAACCCTTTTATCGCCTCTAAACCCTGTCCCAAATCACCAGCGAAACTGCCCCAAAAATCACCTGAAGCATCAACGGTATTGAGGTTATCGACTTCTTCAATCGAGATGTTGGATTTCTCATCTAATCCCGATTTAATCGACAACTTCTTCGCCTCCGGCTTATCGGGCTGTTCGCCCGGCTCCGGCATTCCTTCCAATTCAACCTTTTCATCGGAAGTCGGTTCGTTAGGCATTCCAAGATCGTCAAGGAATGAGTCATCGAAGAATGATTGAGTTGCGTCTTTTTCTTGCATATTATTCTTTCGATTGAAGCATATTTGCGAGACGGTTGTATCTGTCGGGCAATAATTCCGCTGCCTCCGAATTCAGAATTTCTTTGGCAGCGTTATACCAGTCTTGTCGTTTAATAGCTTCAATGGCATCGTCAAATTCGCTAAATCGCGTATATCCTAAATTGTAAATCAGTTCCATTATCGCCATTTTTTGCGATTCGTTATACCCGTCAAACGAATCGCCAAACATCTTCTTGGCTTCGTTGTAAGTAGTGCTAATAATGCGGTCAAGCATAACTTCTGCTTCATCTTCTGTCATGCTTTCTCTGCCTTCTAAGCCCCATTGATCCATGCGGAAACCGTAACCGATTGCCTGTTGCCCTCTGTCATTGTACGGCTTAGAACGAAAACCTTCTGCGCCCCTTAATTCGTCTTTCAAAGTATTACGCATTGAGGAGGTTAATCCTGTCTCCTGCGTCCGTTCAGGCGGTGATGTTTGGCTACGTTCTCGGCTTATTCTTCCGCGAATCTGCGTCGGATCGGTCGCGCTCCTGAAGTCGGCACGACGTTGCATCTCTGCGCGGACGGCATTTACGGTATCTTTGGCATCAGCGTGAAGCATACCCCTCTCTGTCAGCCGTGTTTCTAAATCGGTGAAGCGTTCCTCAATCTGCTCTGCCGTTGGGGGTGTCCCGTCTGGATTGTTCTCTATTATTTTGGAGGCAAAATCTGAAATCTGCTGCGGATTTTCTTCTGGTCGCCATCGCAGGCTTCCCCTGCGCGTTACTCTTGCTGTAGGTCTGGTAATTTCAGGGGATTCTACGCTTACGTCCCGCTCTGCTGTGACTCTCTCCTCTGATTCCGTTACATCTTTTTCATCGGTTGTTTCTGTGGTCGTCGTTGTAGTGTCTGTTTCCGTCGTTGTTGTTGTATCGGTTGTTGTTGTATCGGTTGTTGTTGTGCCGGTTGTAGATTCGCCTGTCTGTCTTCGTGGGTCGTTCAGTTCGTGGGATTCAGGTAACGCCCCTGATTCGTCCCTGATAATCTGGTTTTTGCTGTCGAATCGAACATCGGCAATCTGGAAAAAGTCGGGGACTGCATCCGCAAGGGATTTGCCAAACTCCTCTTTCATCGCAGAACGTATCTTGCCGTTGGCGTTCTCCAGCGCAGAATGAATGCTGATAAGGTTTGATTGAAGTGATTTGCCGGAGTCCGGGAATAGCTTGATGTATTGTTGAAGTTCCTTGAATCCGAATTGTGCGCCCGTGATCGCGTGGCGAAAATCGTGTAGCGCGTAACCCGCAATGAAATCGATGTTGAGATGCTCATTCTCGATGACACCCGCCCAATTCGGGTCCATGCCAAGACTTTGAAGAATGTTCAGTACCAAATCCCTACGTAACCCAGTTGTTTGACCATGTGCGTGTAAATCAAGCAGTTTCTTTTCTACGTCAAGCAAGCGTCTCGCGCTACTCAGTATACCTGTAAATAACCGCCTCTCTTGCGTTTGTCCTCGTGCGTCATAGCTCTCAATGAGGAGCCGTTCTGCTATCGATGAAACCTTCGCTTCAGGCGTGATTGTATCATCGCTCATGACCTCTTCAACGATGTCCGCAACGTTTTCGCTGATGACTTCGCGCGCCACTCTTGTTCTCGGTGTGAAATCCCGTACAACTGCATTGATGGCGTTGTTGACAATAACATTTATGCTTTCTACCAACTGTTCCTCCGTCAAATTCGCATTTGCAGGATAATCAGCAAAACGCTTGGGAATCATTTCGGATGTGATATAGTTTCGCCTCGCGTTCTGTTGCTCAAAATACTTGTAGGCATCCGCTTGTTTAGCTGCTATCAGGAGGGCAAGACGGCAGCGACTTTCTTAATCACTTCATCATCAGGCAGATCGGGAATACCTTTCTCCGGGTTGAGCGCATAGGCAAATGCTTGGAATGGCGTAAAACCTTGTTCTATGAATTGGGGTGCTAAATCGGCTGCTTCTGCAATGCGGTCTGTTAGTTTTTTGGGGACCCGCTTCCCTTTACCGTTGAATATCAAGAAATCGTAAAAATCGCCCTCGAAACCTTGATTCAGGTTTGGGTCGTTGTAGATACCCAAAAGCGCGTTCCATTCGCTCTCAATCTTCTCGCCGGGCGTCATCGGTCCGGTGGGGACTTCTTTGCCCTGAAGTTGATACATCGCATTGATAGCGTCCGTTTTTTGCTCGTCGGGAGGTTTCGCTATCGCTGTATGAGGATCTTCGCCTTCAGGGACAGATTTCCCGGTTGCCAACTCATAGGCATTTCGCGCCGCGTCGTCGGCGGTTGCTTCGGGTGCCGTGAAGTGCCCCATCTCTGTCATGTACTCCTTTTTCGATGTAAAACCGTAAGGAATAACTTCGGGCTCCCCTTCTTGTCTATTCTTGTTCAGTTCGGTGTATTGCTCGTCGTAGTGTACAGAGGCTTTTTCAAAATCGCTTTGGGTTTTTGCATCATCGGGATAATCCAACCCCGCAAGCATCGCAGCTATTCGGGGGGTTCTGCCCTTTTTGATTTCTGCGTCATAGATTTTGATTTGGTCTTGGATCTTGTCCGCTTCTGTCTGTGTCTCGGTTTTACCTGCTTCAATCTCTTTCATGCGGAAGCCGTGAGCGCGTATCTGCTCTAACTCTTTCGCTTTGTTTTCGGCATTGATTTTGGCATACATCTGCTCCCGCTTGGTCTTAGCCATCTTCAACGCAATCTTAGCCTCTTGATAGCCAAGTATCCCAGCAATGAGACTACTCGCCAAAATCTTTGAACCCGTCTGTTTTACAGAGAAATCTTCAAGATTGGTGATCTCGTTCATTTGTCCAGCAAACTCCCGACCTCTGGAATAGGTTTCTGCCCTAACCGCCCACCCCTGCGCTGCGCCTCATCTCCGCTCGTTCCGCTAGGGGTCTGACCAAGTTTCCTTTTCACACTGGTATCGACCAAATCACCACCTAAATCTTCGGCGATTGATTCCAAATCACCTAACGCCCCGTCAATTGTAGGGTCGTCGTCGTCGCCCAATCCCCGCAGGTATGTCATGTTTTGAACAATCTTTCCAACATCACTCGCAAATGAATTGTCGCCCATGAACAACTTGCCAATCTCAAGCGCACGTTGATTCGATTCAGATAATTCTGCTTTCGCAGTCTGTTGGGCTTCCAAGAACGGCGCTTCTTGTGCTTGGGTAAGAAAATCGACACCAGCTTCCGATGTGCTGAGCCCTCGTTGAGCAAGCCTCGATGCAAGCCTGTTCAAGCGTGGATTGCTTGCTTGACGAATCTCTTGGACGCGGGCAGGCGTAAAATTACCGCCTGCCTCACGGATATTCTGGTTGCGAAGTTCTAATTCGCCCTGAATAATTTCGTTAAGCAAATTTTCGCCGGGATTCGGCTTGAAAGCCTCATAGACCGACAAGCCTCCTGCCAATACGGTTGCACCTTTCTCCACATAGGGCAACCAAGATGGTGCTGACATTAACCATGACGGCAATGGCATATTATCGCCCTAACGTAGTGTATGAAAGCGGATCTTTCATCTGTTGTGGATTGAAGTAAGAACGGATAGTGGTCGGAACCCGCGCCTCAACCATGATAAGTGCTTCTTCATTATTAGCTGTCGTCGTCAAATCACCGTGCTGACAAATAGCAATTGATTGGGCAGCCCTCTCAACATACACCTCGACAGCACCCGCAACCGAAGCGACGTTGGTGATATTATCAACATTTCCAAGACCTTCGAGTAAGCCATTGGCTGAAGCAACCAACAACTCACCTACAGCTGGTATGTCGGTATCACTCAGGACGAATCTGCCGTAACCGATTCCTGACCGCAAGACATAGCCATACTTCCCTATCATATCGGAAGTCACATCTTGCTGAACAAACCCGCGTGTGAAATTAGCGGATCCATGGCCACCACGAACAGCACCGGGTTGACGAAGCCGATAACGCGAAGCAGTGGTAAGCGCAACTCGCCAACCTTTTTCATCCAACTCAGGAAGGTCTTGCAATTCCGCCAAAAGTTCGATAATAACATTATCATCATCGTCGTTGTCTTTGACGAAGAAAATTTGTCCGACACCGCCACCTGCCGTAATCTGACCGATTGCACCACGCACATCATCATTTGCAAACGCACCGCTATCGGTTAGTTTATTGGTCCCAACCGCAGCAGCTGTCGTAACCGCGCCGGGGTTGCTTCCAACAATGTCGTTTGTCACAGCATCTCGAAAGTGTTCTCCGCGTTGCCCAACCGTGTCAAAACGAACATACGTCCAAAAACTATCAGACGCGGGGAAGTAGACATCCTCACCAAGTCGCCGTTGCTGGACTTCATCGACTTGGTTCGCAATCTTACCACTTAAATGTATTGCATCAATTCCTACTGACACTTTTATGTCTCCTTATTTTTTTTGGGAACGCTTAAACCAAATCAGTTTCTTCGCCAGAGCTAATTGCAGATGCTCCTCCTAGCCCGTGGGGAAGGAGGTATTCGT
>JAPOVV010000083.1 GCA_026707945.1 Gammaproteobacteria bacterium
CAAGACTGAGTTGAAAACTCCGATAATCCAAAAGCTCCGAATTCAATCGCCATCCAATCCGCCAGTCACGCACGTCGCCGTCTGCCAATCCGAAGCCGACATTTGGCGTACCGGTGAAGAGATCACCGAATACCGGAAAACCGTAACCGACCTCGCCTACAAGTCGGCTCGATGCTTCAAAGCGGTTCCTCCGATCGTTATCGGTAATGAGTTCAGCGAAGGATTCGTGCGAAAAGCGTGAGTCCATACCACTAGACGGTAATAACCCCCAATTCTGGGTTAGTAATACCGAGAGGTTCCGATTGCTCGTCGGGTACGGATCCCAAGAAGCCGCTAAACTCGCGCCCCATTCTTGAAAGTCCGCTTCCTCGTGGACGATGAGTCGGCGAGCCTCTAAGTTCAGACTCAGACCGTGCGAAGGATCATCGAATACGACACTACCGCTGAAGTCTGCACCCATACCCGTCTCCGCGTCGCCACCGTCTCGGCGCACTCCGATGCCGATGGTCGGGAGGATGCTTGCACTGCCACCCTTCGACTCCAATGTAAAGAGCCGCGAACCTTCAATGCCGGTCCGCACCAGCCAAACGTCAGCGCTCGACGTTAACTCTGACGACGTCTGCGTGAAATTCGCATCGCCGACGATGGATAGCGTAAGTCCGTTCATGGATTGAGGCTTTAACACGTCACCTCTAACCCCGGTCGCCACCATGGACATCATTAGGTCAGCAGTTTTTTCGTCTGCGCCTATTGGTCTTAGCGTCACTTCGCCCGACCCAACACCGGTAGCGGCCAATACGGATAGCCGATCTGTGAGGTCCAATCCAACATACGGATATAGTCCGGTCAAGGTGGCGTCCATCTCGCCCGTACCGATATCGCTGAAGTATCCGCTCGTCCCTACTGAATGTGCAAGCGCCAAACCAATCGTAGAGCGGCTTCTTGCCCAGTCGACACCCATCAATCCAGTAGACACCTTACCATCTAATGTAGCGTCACCATGCGTTCCTTCGAAGTTAGCGATTGAACCACGTCCCCAGAATGATGCGTAGTTACCGCTTCCTCTCGTTTTACCTGTCAAGGTAAACGACGAACCTGCAAGGAAATCACGTTCGTTCAATGTGCGTGTACCGATACCTTGTCTACCGGTGTTCCCAGCGCCATAAAGCGATTCGAAATCAAGTAGACCACGGTCCGAACCCATCGAACCACTTGCCGACGTCATTGAAGCGTGAGCCATTTGGCTTGAGACATTGGTTCGTGAACCCCGAGCGTGATTGCGATTGCGTATGCTGTCATCGCCATCATCTGCTCGAAACGGCGCTAGTGCGAATCCGGCAACCTTTGCTTCCGACCTCGACTCTCGCGGCGTCTCGAGACGCGTCTCTACCGCCTCCATCAGCTGTCCCGTCACCGTTCGACCAAATCGAGCCAGCGAACCGCGCGAAATCGAGTTACCACTACGAATCGTCCCAATGGCTTCACCATCGGATATCTCGGCGCCAGTCGCTCGTGAAAGGAGGAATCTGATTGTTTCGCTCCCCTCGTCGTACGTGTCACCCAAAACTGGTACTTCTACCGTTTTAGACGTTTCAGCGCCAGAGAAATTAAGTGTTCCCGACGTGAATAGGTAGTCGTCGCCCTTCACCGCCGAACCGTTGACCGTCGTGTAGTCCACAGTCACAGGACCGCGTACTACACCATTCAGGCTGACCACGAAGTTCAAGGTTGCATCGGTTCCCGCAGTCGCGTGCGCGTCCGCTACCGACAGCAAACTGGATTCTTCTTCCGTACGATCGAACTTGGGAGCCACAGGCGTAGAGGTCACCTCGGCTGCGCTACCAGCGACCTCGCCGACCATCGCGCGTACCTGAAAGCCGTACTGAGTGCCGTTCACGAGATTCGAAACGTTGTATGAGTTCTTCGCAGCCGAAGCACCATCGACGTTGAACCAGTCCCCCCACGCGACCGAGCCGTCGAGTTGATCAAATTCGCCGTAACGTAACTGCCACGTTGTAACGGTCTCGTCGAACTGCTCTGCTGCCCAAGCCAACGTCACGTGAGCGTCACCTGGTGTCGCAGTGAATCCTGACGGCGAGGTCCTTTCGTTTGACGGTTTCGAAGCCGACGGATTAACCGGTGTTCCCTCCACCCATTCCGTCGCCTCTCCTTCGGCGTCACCCGCCAATGCACGAACCTGGAATCGGTACGTGGAACCGTTTGCTAAGCGGAAGCGATACATCTTGCCATTGTGTACGTAATACCAGTACATTACCGTATGAGCGTTTGCGCCATCGGTGGGTGTCCAATCGCCTGGTTCCCCATCCTCCGTGGCTCGCTGGTCTTCGCAGACAGTAGGCGTCACCACCCTGCAAAAACGAAATTCGTAGCCTGTGATCGTCTCGGCGGATTCTGGCGCATTCCAAGTCAAGGAGACTTGCTCGTGGCCTCCCACCGCCGCCAATTGTGTCGGCGCAGGTATCTCATTCGTCAAGCTACTTATCACGACCTCTACCGTCAAGGTAAACGTCGCCGTGGCTTCGTTCCAGTTGTCGCTGCTCTGCGCTGTGGCGGTGATCACGCAGTCGCCGTCTCCCGTCAAGGTCACTTCACCCGTACCGCTGTCCACCGTGCACACCGCCTCGTCGCTCGACGCGTAGCTCACCGTGGTCTGCGCACCGCTCGGTGCTGTCAGCGTCGGCACCTCGCCGCCGATGGTAGCCGTCGCCGCACTGTATTCGAATCCTGACAATGTCTGGTCGCCTTTCGCCACCGTTGGGAACTCGATGTCCACCGTCGCTGGGTTATCCAACGCGTCCACCACCGTCACCGTGACGTCCGTCGTGGCATCCTTCGCCGTCGTTGGCGTGCCGCTGATCACACCCGTGCCGCTGTCGATGACCAGACCCGCGGGTAGCCCCGGAGCCGCGAAACTTGCGATGTCGCTGGTGCTCGACGGACTCATCGAACTGATCGCTGTGCCTACCGTTAGTGTCGCCGGCGCTGTATAGCTCGGCGCCGTCGGCGCCGTCAGGTCCACGGTCAGCGTGCGCGTTACGTCACCCGGCGAGGTATACCCAGTCTTCGCTGCCGCCACCGTCACGGACACGTTCCCTTCGGTCAACGCAGCGTGGTTGGCCGTCATCGTCACCGTCCAGGTCGCCGGGTCCGCATCCGCCGACGTCGCCGTCAGGGTCGTACTCGATCCTACCTGTACCGCGACCGTCACGTCCCCTTCGGAACCGGTGTCACCCGTGATGTTGAATCCCGCCGCCTTTTCGGCGATGTTCACCGTGCCGTCCCCCGCGATCGTGTCAACGTTTAGTGCCAACGTTCCTAACGCGTTCACCGCGATCGTAAACGTCGCCGTCGCCTCGTTCCAGTCGTCGCTGCTCGCCGCCGTGGCGGTTATGGTGCAGGTGCCGGCCCCCGTCAAGGTCAGATCACCCGTGCCGCTGTCTACCGCGCACACGGCCTCGTCACTCGATGCATAACTCAACGTGGTCTGCGCGCCACTCGGCGCCGTCGATGTCGGCACCTCACCGCCGAAGGTGACCGTCGCTGCACTGTATGCGAACCCTGTCAGCGTCTGATCGCCCTTCGCGACTGCGGGGAACTCGATGTTCGCTGTAGCCTCGTTGGCCGCGGCGTCAACCACCGTCACGGTGACGTCGGCGGTGCTGCTGTTCGCCGTCGTCGGCGTGCCGCTGATCACCCCTGTACCGGCGTTGATACCTAGCCCTGCGGGTAGATTCGTAGCCGAGAACGTGGCGATATCACTGATACTCGACGGGTTCATCGAACCCATCGTCGTGCCCACCGTCAGTGTCCCTGGCGCGGTGTAGGTCGGCGCGGTCGGTGCCGTCAGGTCAACGACCAGCGTGCGCGTTACGTCGCTCGGCGACGCGTAGCCCGTTTTCGCCACAGCCACCGTCACGGGCACGTTCCCTTCCGTCAACGCGGCGTGGTTCGCAGCCACCGCCACCGTCCAGGTCGCGGGGTCCGCATCCGCCGACGTCGCCGTCAAGGTCGTACTCGATCCTACTTGTACCGTGACCGTCACGTCCCCTTCGGAACCGGTGTCACCCGTGATGTTGAACCCCGCCGCCTTTTCGGCGATGTTCACCGTGCCGTCTCCCGCGATCGCGTCAACGTTCAGTGCCAGTGTCCCTAACGCGTTCACCGTGATCGTGAATGTCGCGGTCGCCTGGTTCCAGTCGTCGCTGCTCGCCGCCGTGGCGGTGATGGCGCAGGTGCCCGATCCGGTTAGCGTCAGCTCACCCGTGCCGCTGTCCACCGTGCACACCGCCTCGTCGTTCGTTGCATAACTCAGCGTGGTCTGCGCCCCGCTCGGCGCCGTCAGTGTCGGTACTTCGCCGCCGAAGGTCGCCGTCGCGGCACTGTATGCGAATCCCGATAGCGTCTGGTCACCCTTCGCCACCGCCGGGAACTCGATCTCCACCGTCGCTGGGTTACCCTCAGCGTCCACCACCGTCACGGTGACGTCGGTGGTGCTGCTGTTCGCCGTCGTCGGCGTGCCGCTGATCGCCCCAGTGCCGCTGTCGATGTCCAGACCCGCCGGTAGTCCCGCGGCCGCGAAACTTGCGATGTCGCTGGTGCTCGACGGATTCATCGAAGCGATCGCCGTACCCACCGTCAGTGTCCCCGGCACGGTGTAGGTCGGCACCGTCGGCACCGTCAGGTCCACCGTCAGCGTACGCGTCACGTCGCTCGGCGACGCGTAGCCCGTCTTCGCCGCCGCCACCGTCACGGACACGTTCCCTTCGGTCAACGCAGCGTGGTTGGCTGTCATCGTCACCGTCCAGGTCGCCGGGTCCGCATCCGCCGACGTCGCCGTCAGGGTCGTATTCGAACCTACTTGTACCGTGACGGTCACGTCCCCTTCAGAACCGGTGTCACCCGTGATGTTGAACCCCGCCGCCTTCTCGGCAATGTTCACCTTGTCGTCGCCTGCGATCGTATCCACGTTCAGCACAAGCGTCTCTAACGTTGTTTCATCGTTGTCAGTGATCGACAACGTCGTCGTGCTTTGTGTTCCAGCGAGGAAGCTTTCGGGCAATGTTCCAAACCCGAGCGTAACGCTTTCGCCATCATCGTCATCAGCGTCGTCTGTGGCGGTGACAGTGAACGTCTTCGTCGTCTCGGTCGCAGAGAAAGTCACGCTCTCTGGTACGCCCGAGTAGTCTGCGTCCGATGTACTCCCGACGTTCGACGTCGTGATCGGAATCACAACCTCCTGCTGAGGTGCGCTACTTAAATTTACAGTCACCTCCGCGCTCGTTCCTGCTTCCGTCGCGGTGTAGCTCGCCGCGCCGTACGTCACCGTTACGACCGGACCAAGTCCAGCCTGCGGTCTAGCCGTCGCACTACCGGACGATTCGCCGACACCTGAAGCGTTTACTGCGCGCACTCTGATTCTGTAGTTGGTACCGTTGACTAACCCAGTCACAGTGTAGCTCGATGCGTGTTTTTCGTCGGGGGCACTGTCGGGTATGTCCGTCCAGAAATTGTTATAAGAACCGTCAACTTCGAGTCGGTACTGATATCTGATGATCCCAGCGGTGTCCGCTGGTGGCGTCCATCCCACGGTCACGGAGGCATCTCCCGCCGTCGCCGTAATGCCAGACGGACGGCCCGGCAAAGACCCCTCGTCGTCTACGATCGTCAGCTCGGCGACCGGTGCGATCACGCCGTTTTCGCTTGTTACAGTTGTAGTGATGCGCACTCGCCGGTTCGGAGAGACGATGTCGTTGTTGGTTGGTGTAAGGGTGATATTTGAGCTAGTACTCGTTCTCCAAGGATTAAATGTGTACGTATAGCTTGTCGCGCTGCTTCCTGGATAGTCCACACTGAAGTCACCAGTAGTGGCTTCACCGGCAGGCGAAACGCGCACTTCTATCGTAGTCGTACGTGATGACTGACGGTTAAGGAAGGGTCGAATCTCAATCGCACCACCGTCCTCTTCGAAATTACTCGAACTTGCCCACCACATCACTTGAGGCGACGGGTCGTCATCGGTAATTGACAGCGTTGTATCCGCAGGCGCATAGAGATCTGAGGGACCGCCATTCACGCTCGCGCTAATCGTCAGTTGTTTGACGCGGTGGTCGTCGTGCGTGTTGTCAACACCCGACACCGTGACTTCACCTGTACTCCTCGTTGAATTCGCCGCGAAACTCAGTGTCGTATTGCTGCTAAGCCTGAAATTTTTATTTAGGGCATAGAGCTTCGGGGATGCAGACACTGTAAGCGTAAACGCCGTATCAACGGGTGTTCCTAAGGTCGCCGTCACTACCGAGGAATCGGACTCCGCGATCGAATCTGGACTGAGGATGAGTTGCAATCCATCCGTCAATGCCTCCAGGACTTCCAACGGTAATCCGTCCGCCTTCGAAAACGAGTACGTAGGCTCATTGAAGATCGTATGTGTATGCGGTACTGCTGGAAAACTCTCAATGTCTACGCTTACGGCTGCCGCGGAGTTGCGCGTGACGGTGAGCGGTTGACTGTGAACACTACCGGCAGGTATGGTGATCGAGGTCGCTCCGTCCTCTAGCGTACCGTTCGTCACAGACAATGGAATGACCATTGTGAATGGTGCGCCCACGGCAATCGAGGCACGAAATCGCCCCGGCGACAGCTGTTCCAGCGCAACGGGCAATACAGTTCGATTTAGCAACAAACCTTCTAATTGAGTCAACCCGTCGAAGATACCCGGCGGTAAGACGAGCGATTGATTACCCGAGAGCTTCAAGTACCTTAGGTACTTGTTATCAGAGAACAAGCCGGAAGGCAGGCGTCCTAACTGATTCGAAGCCATATTTAAATTTCTGAGACTCCATAAATCATTGAAGATGTCGGCTGGAATGTTCGAAAGGGGGTTTGATGAGATGATGAGCTTTTGAAGTCTCGGTAAATCGGAGAGCAAACCTCGAGGCAGGCTGGTTAGCGAATTGAAACTCAGATTAATTTCTCTCAAGTTAGAGAGACCGGAGAAATCGCCTTGTTTTACTGAAGTAATTCCTTGCTCAATCATCCACAGTGAATCAATGTGGCTCATACGTTCCGGGGTAACGTCTGAACAGCTTTCGTTTGTCGCCAGTGTGACTTCGTCGAGGATTGCCTCTTTTATCTCTGGTGTTCGATCACAGACCGACAACCAAAATGTATCGTCGTCCGTTATTGAAAGCGTGGTCGGCGTCGGCGCTGTCGCCTGCGCGCCTTCGCTCAATGTACCTGTTATTCGTACCTTTTTACTCGGCGTTTTATCAGTGTCATCTACTGCTGTGATCGTTACTACACCAGTGCTCGTGGTCTCGTTTGCCTCGAAACTGAGTGTCGTGTTATTGCTCAACGTGAAATTGCTTGATGTAGTAGGCGCGATAGCCTCAGCTGCTACCGTCACCGTGAACGATTCTGCGACCGCGAGGCCTAGAGTCGCGGTCACCGTACTCACCTCACCGTTCTCGGTGATGATAGACGGTGTCAACACGAACTCCACTTGACTCGCCGCTTTCTCCGTGCGCCCGGAACCGGTAGAAGACCACTCACCAGTGCCTTCAGCGCTTTTAGCACGTACTTGTACTTGGATTAGCGCATTTGATGATTGTCCGGTGATCACTGCCGAAGTATTTGAGCCGTCGTGCGTCCAAGGCGTGAAACTACCAGTGTCTCCGACGCGGTATTGCACGTCATAGTCGTCAATGATTGGACCTGAATTCTCAGGTCTATTCCACGTTACGGTCACACTCGTCGGGGAAGCAGCGGTTACTACGGGGGTATCAACCCGTCCTGGCGATTCTTCGTCGTCGTCCGTCACCGTCACGATTGCCGTCTGCAAGACGGTTCGCGCACGCTCTCCGACGCCACTTGTAGCGACTACAACGACCACGTACTCGTTGTTAACTGCGGTGTTCGCCGGAAAAGTGCTCAGCAAGTCTTTAGGGCGCTCGTAGTCCGGTGGTTCCTTGAATTTCAGGTCGAACCCAAAATAGGCACCTTCGACAATATGGAACAAATCCCGGTCGGCTCCGCCGACAATGCGGAAACTGACTTCAAACTCATCCAATGGATCGAAGTCTTCGGCCCATAGAAACGAAACGTAATCATCGTTTTCGTAAGCTTCGATTTCCGGCGAAAGATCGAAGAACGGCTCCTCATTAGGGGTGTCTTCGTCATCTGCGATCGTCAACGTCAGCGAGTCAGGCGCGGTCACGCCGCTCGCACCGTCGCCGCCGACGGTACCAGATACCGTAATTTCTCTATCGGATGCGTCGTCATTGTTATCTACTGCTGTTATTGTGACTGCGCCGGTGCTCGTAGTGGCATTAGCGGCGAAGCTCAACGTCTTATTCGAACTAACTGTGAAATCACTTGATTTCGCAGGCGACTTTGCGTTCGCTGACACGGTAACCGTGAAAGCTTCCGTCTGTGCCGGGGAGATCGAAGCACTGACCGTCGCGGCGTTACCGTCGCCGCTTTCGTCAATCGTGGAGGGGGTTAGGAGCAGCGTCACCTGGTCTGCTTCGGCCGTCGTCGCGCTTCCGGACGATGACCAATCACTGGTGCCCTCTGAACTGGTCGCCCGCACCTGAACTTGGTAAGCAGTGTTCGCCGTAAGGCTCGAGATCGTCGCTGATCTAGCTGCTCCAGAATGTGTTAGATCGGTGAATCCACCACTCGTCCCAGCGCGATACTGCACGTCGTAGTCTGTGATAGTCGAGCCCGCATTCGTCGGTTCCTCCCACTGCACGGATAGACTTGTCGCAGAAATGGCCACCACTGTCGGACTACCCGGTGCCGCAGGGGGTTCGTCTACGTCATTCGTGGCCACGGTCACAGCCAGCTCGGTGCTTAGCGTACGTAATCCTTCCCCACTAATCGCAGTCACCACTAATTCAAAATTTCCGTCACCGTCCGCATCAAGGGGGTTTTCGTAGTCCAATACCGCATCGAATGAGATAACTTCGAGGTTGGTTGTGAAACTGAGTAAGCCGTCGCTATTAAGCTCGAATTTCCCCATGTCGTCGCCACCTGTAATCGATACGCTCTGTACGGGGTCGCCTGGGTCGAAATCAAATGCGAACACATCGTCGATCGGTGCTCCTGACAATGCCTTGTTTTCGTCGACCTCGAACAACTCTGGCGTCAAAAACGTCGGTGGTGAGTTGATGTCTGAAGCCTCTCCTGACACCGCACCCACTCCGACCGCATTTCTGGCACGTACTCGAAATGTGTACTCGGTACCGTTAGACAATCCTGTGACCGTGTAGCTCGTCGCATTGGTACCGGTCGGTGCACTATCCGAAATCGGCGTCCAATTCCCCCAAGGGGCAGCGTCAGCTCTCTGCTGATACTCGTGAGCGATCACCTCGCTGCTCCCGGCAGGTCCAGCGAGCCATTCGATTACCGCCTGTTGATTACCGTAAGCTGCGCTCGTGATAGTCGGCGCACCTGGTACTACATCGTCGTCGAGCACAGTGATAGTTGCCGATGCTGGCGTGCCCACAACATACCCGTCGTAATCTCCTGAGACAACTGTGACGGTAATCGCGCCATCAATCTCGTCAATGAGGTCGGACTGCGTCTCTACAGAGAGCGTCGCGGTTCCCGTGTCCCTGGGAAACCAGACGCTGTCCGGCGTCGTATAGCCATCGCTTGTCTTCAGGACATCTCCTGTTGACGACACCGATACGTAAGCCCGCATTGCCAAGGTAGGCGATTCTCGAGTAACGATAAACGTTGCCGCCGTTCCTTCTGTCACCGACTCTCCGTCAGTCTTAGGTTCAATGCTCACGCGCGGCTCACGAGCTGGAATCACCTCTACCGGTGTATTTGGCGATGCCACTACGGCTATCCCATGATGGTCTTCTGGCAGTTCACCGGTCCCTGGAACATCACTAATGGTTACCGTCACCGCCGCGATTTCGTCTTCTGGTCTCGTAGCCGATTTGCTGTTCGAGCTTTTGACCTTACCGGGACGAATCGTGAGATCACCGTTGGCGCCATCGATCGTTCCGCCAACTGCGGTGGTCGTCACCGTTACGTTGAACGGTGCGCCAACAGGCATCACGGCTTTGTAGGTACCTTCGCTCTCAAATTCCAGCGACACCTCTAAAGGCAAAGGGTTTACGTCGTTACCGCGTAGATCCAATTCGCTAAATCCTGAGTGACCCTCGAACAACCCGTCGGGCAACACTGTCAAGTCATTGTTTTTAATCTCTAGAACGGAAAGGTTCGACAATCCCTTGAGTAAGTCGGCCGGTATCGCAGTCAATCCATTGTTATTCAGCCACAGTGCCGTCAAAGAAGACAACTCGTCGAAGATACCTGAAGGTAGTGCGGTCAAATCACCATTGTTTCGGATAACGAGCGTATCGAGATTTGTCAACCCGTCAAAATCTCCTGCCCTTAATTCAGTGAATGCGGCGGTGGACGCCGATCGAGAATTGATCTGAATAAACCCCGTGATCGCGCTTAGATGAGCGTCCGTCACATCCGCGCAGTCAGAGACTCCTGGGATGCTATAAAGAATCTCGTCGCGCACAGCTTCCGTACGAGAACAGATACCTGCGGTCGACTGGGCTAAAGCGGGGGAAGTCGCAACGATAGCAAACAATAGCGACGCGATCGCTATCGCTTTACCGTAGCACCATCGCCTCAAGCAAAACCGAAGAAGCATGGTTAGCTGATTTCGACTCTGTGAATCGCTATGACTTAAACATTGAATACGCTTCTGACGCATCAGTTGTTTGTTCAATGTCGGTTTCATTTTGAAGGCTCGCTTGTTCTGAGACGGAATTTGCGGTTACTAAAGAGAATGCGTCGTTTAAACCAACGACATCGTTGATCGTCGAGATCGTCTACCGCAAGATTCCTGGCGACCACGAGTGAGATCGTGAACAGACTAGCGACAAAGCTCACCTTGCAGCTCCGTGGTCATCGCGGATCGGCAAGGGAATCCTGTCAACTAATCTCGGATAGAGGTAACTAGCACAAAACGTAGCTAATGAAGTTAGCGATAACGACATAAGTAGGGTTTTATTTCACATAAGCGACGTTTAGGTCGCTCAACGTGTTATATACGTATTAATCCTGACATTATTGTGTTGTTTCGGTCGTCGATTGTAAATAACAGAATTGAAACGTCAAGAAGACGAAAATGTGTCCGTGTCGCCAGGGTATGTATTCGTAGGACGTACCACTACGAGTCGCTTGCGGGTTTAACGCACAATACGATCAAGTGCTCGTTATGCCGTAGACCGTTACGCCGCGTGCTTCGATGACACGACAGAGCGATGTGCTTCGTCTAGCCGATAAGCGAAATTTCGGGTCGGAGCCGTCTGTCTTGAGATACGGGCGCTGCTAAACGTCGACTACACTGAGGCTGCGGCTCACGCTCGATTTCGCCGTTTCGTTAATCGAGCGTATTTCCTCGATCACACGGTATCGATCGGCTCGTTCGCCATCATGCAAGCGGCTTCGTATTCAGTGCAGGAAAGGTCGTCCATCAATTTCCTGCGTGCCACTTTCTCGTGCTTCTCCGTCATTGCTAGCGCTAACGACAATCTAGGTGGGACGTTTCGAAAAAGACTTTGAAGCTCATCTGATAACACAACCCCTTCCACGTATTTACCAGGCTGTTTCCTTGCAGAAGCAAGTAGCAACCGCTGATCGTCGGTTAGTTCACGAAATCGTGCAAGTTGGTCGATTTCGTCCTTCGGCATCGCTAGACACAACCACCATTCGATCATGTTCAGCATGCGTCTACTTTGATCCGGGAAGTCCGCGAGGTTCTGGGTCGCGATCCAAAACCAAGCGCCGAATTTGCGCCACATCTTGGTAATCTTCACCACGTAATTCGCTAGAAGCGGATGCGTCAAAATCACATGTCCTTCGTCGGTTACGACCAGCGTTTGTCGTTCACTTCGCTGATGTTTTTCGACGAGATCATTGATGTGAGACATCAATGACAGGTACGCCACCGTCAGCTGATCCTCATACCCTTCGCGAGCAAGCAACCCGAGTTCAAAGATCGTGACGTCCGCGTCCGGCCACGGCGCACCAGGTCGATTGAAAAAATGACCGGCGATGCCGGTCGTGAATAACGCCATACCGTCACTCATTTCCTGGGCGCGCGAACGTCGATTGTTTGGGACATGCTCGTTTGAGCTGATTTGCCTCAATGCCTTAACGACATCTTGGGTGAGCGTATCTCGGCCCTCATCCGCGGCAAAACGGCCCGCGTCCAGAATGGCGTTCCGGATAAGCATCCGATCCGCTCGGGTGAGTCGTTCTTGTTCTCGTGGATCACCTCCTGTGATCATGATGCGAGCGATGATCTCCATCTCACCAAGGTAATCACGACTCTCATCGGTCAAATCATTTGAATCCACGACCTTTCCTGCATGCAGGTAGGGAGGAAGCCGTACATCGTTGTCGGGTTGTAGTTTGACCTGATGTACGCTTAACCCGTGTGCCTTAAAGTGCTCGCCGAGCAATTCAAACGATCCACCGGCTTCGACAATGAACAGCCTCGGACGGTGTCTTGCCATTGCTTGTTGCAGTAGATAAACGAGCATCGCTGACTTGCCTGCGCCACTGGGACCAAGCACAAGAAGATGGGCGTTCTTCTTGCGATCTTCCGTTGCCAGAGGATCGAAACAAAACGGTTCCGCACCACGATTGAAGAACACGAAACCAGGATTGCCATAGCCTCGTGATCGACCGTAGATCGGCAGTAGATTCGCGACATCTTTCGATAACATCAAACGCGAGCAGCGTCGCTTCGCATCCAAGCTGTGGTCGTATGCCATTGGTAAATTGCGCATGTAGCTGTCCAGCGCAAGCAGGTCAGCTTCCTCGAAGATTGGTTGCAAACCGTTCGATAGCAGCGTCATGCATGCTTCGGTACGACTGGCACGCAATTCGTCCAGATCGCTGCCCCTTATATAGAGCGCTAAAGAGACCGGAAGCAGTTTGTTTCCACGTGCGACCACTCGTTCGACCGCGTCAATTTGCTCACGCGTCACGTCCACGATCGCGGAGTCACCAACGGCGGCCTTCTTAATGCGGGTAACTTTCTGCATGACTTCATGCTGTGGCTTAACAATAACCGTCATTGCGAGGATCGTCCCACCTGGAAACGCGTCGAAGAGCGTTTGAATCCGATCTCCCTGCCGTCGCTCAGCGCTCAAATGACCAATGTCCGGGACACGACGTAGACCTTGAATCGATACCAGCTGATGAGGTAAGCCGTCGAACCACCAAACACCTTTTTCCGCGTCGGAACCGGGTTGAGCTAACAGGAGGTCTTCACCTACATCGTATCCGAATGGCATTGGACTGGGCGCTTCCGCTGCAATGTCGAGGAGACAACGTGTACTCTCGTTTGTGATTGACGGACGTGGGTTCAACCACGGCAACATCCACTCTCGAAATTGCGTCAGGTCGAGCTGAGTGTGTGCAACGTCGGCTACATCGAGCGAAGTTTGAAAACGGTCTAAGACCTCCGCCAGCTCCTTTTCTAGATCATCTGGCAATGAGAAGGAACTAGCTGCGACACGTCGGTACAACATTGCCCGAATTCGCCGAATCTTGCTTCGCCAGGGCGACGACTCTTCGTTGAAGGCACCCTCTGGACGCGACATGCGAAACAAGTGTTCATCAAACAAATCTCTATAAACGCTTGCGTATGGTGTGGCTAGAGCCTCAGCCGTACCGTACGTCGCAATCGAGTGCTTAGTTTGCGTAAGGTCGTAATCGTCCTGTAAATAAAACTGCAGTATCCACGGATGATCGGCATCTTCTGGAATTGCATCGACGAGCGCAACTTGCAAGGCGTCACGAACATCGATCAGGAAGTCGTCGCTAACGGCCTCTGTCCCAATTGGATACAGTTCAAGCGCTGCACCAACGCTGATCCCGTCATCCAATACGAAAAACTTGCGGTCTGGGAGATACGTTGTCCAAGGCAGCAGATCAGCAAATGAAGGCGGTCGCTGGTAAGCGCGCGCGAATGCTTCGGTCTTAGGCGATTCACACTTGCCTCGTTTGTTCCTGAAGAACAACCTAGTCAGTCCCCCGATCCGTTTGCTCGCGACTCGACTCGATCAAGAAGCTCGAATGACGTCCAATAACCCGGGATTCGGAGATCGTCCTCGTCCGACCGGTGCGGAAATACATACATATGAATGATCTGAAAGCGCATTGATGGCGTTTCTAGTGGCGTTCTTTGTTCACTCTGTGTCGGCTCACTTAGTTGCTGTGTTCGGTTCTTAAGAGTCGACGTTGGCACCGTGTGTCGCTGATAGATCTCGATCATGGTCGGCGTAGATTCCGGCACAACCAAAGGTGACTGCGCGGTACAACCCGAACATAACACGCTAATCCATATCCAACGGCGCGTTGTCTTCCATCTCTTTTGCATAGATGAGTCTGCGTCCTTCTCTTTCGTAGTCGATATGTAGTGGTCGGTCCACATGGATCGCGACCTTTTGGTCCGTAGGTACAAAAATTGCGTCGAATTCCTGCGATGCGCGGGACGTCAACCAATCAGCAAGGGAGTTGCCCGTCGAAGCGATGCTCTTTCCCATTACGAACTCTTTAATTTCACCGCTGATAAACGCTTCTTTAATGCCCATTGGGTTCTGCTGAACCGTCGTATTGGCGTTTGCGAGCGCTTCCGCAGCACTCCTGCTCACGTTCACGCCAAGTTGTGCGATGAGCCAACTCCTCACGTTGGTCTTACGCTCACCGGAGATGCAAGGTACACCTCGTTCGTCGGAAATCCATCCGATACGCTCACCGGCATGGTTGTTCTGACCCAGTGTTCGAATCCGGCCGTCGTCGAACACGAACGTTACGCTCGTCAGCGTGCCCGTCACGCATGCGAGCGCCCAATCGCCAACGACGAAACCGCTCCAAATCGATCCCTCTAGTCCGGCAATGGTGAACCCGTTCGCGGCAAGATTGTCGGCGCCGGTCACTACTTTAAACGGCAGCGGATCGGTAATCCGATTTTCGACCGGCACGCGTCCAATCAGCGCAGTCATCGTCGTCGAGTCAACAAGCGTTGCGTTTTGCGGGATCGTGTAACGAGGTTTGTCTATCGGACGCTCGTTGACGATCGTCCCAGAACCGAACTGGGTTTCCATCGATTCAACCCAATGCCAGGATTCACTTAAGTCCGCGAGAGGTTCATAGCCCCAAAAACTCGATTCAACATCCAAGACGCTTTGGCCGTTCCCTACTCCGTCAAATCTCGACATCATGTTGGTAAGTTTCTCGGCAAGTTCTTCCTGTGCGACTTGATGATTGAGGAGTTCCGCACGTAGGCGCTCGGTGATGCGAACCTCTATGAGGTCCGTTTTCGCACGCAGTTCCTGGTTCTCCGTACGCAGAGACTCATTGGACTGCGATAAGTCGTCGATTTCCTGGACGAGTGAAGACATCGTCGCGGTCAGTGTCTTAATCGTGTCTGCTGGACTGTCCGCGTCTGGGGCTGGCGTATTCGGCACATCGGTCAAAATCGTGCCCTGACTTGTGGGACCAGATGACCACGGAGCGGACAACACGAGCATAAGCAAACCAAGGATCGCGATCCCCAACACGTATAGCGCTTTTCGGTTGAGCTGCGGAATCATCGTTGTAAATCAGCGATCGCATCGTGAGCGCCAACAAGAAACACGACCGTCTGTGCACCGCGTTTGCCATACGGCAGCAATCGCGTATGCTGAAACCCAACGGCGTACCACACACCTGAAATTTCGTCTGGGCTTAGAACTATGGCTTCGTCGGATTGATTGCGAAGTTCGACGGCGAGAGCCATCTTTCTATCGGTCCGCCAGGCGGCGAGCAGTGACGACGCTACCGCAAAATCTCGATAGATGCTCTCGTGTGGGAGAACGAGTGCGATGCGTTTGATTTGAAAAGGAATGACCGCTGATCCACGTGGTGCAAGGGTCAGATGGGCGATGTGGCGCATGAGTTGAACCATCGTTAATTCAGGCGGGTCGTCGGGCGTAACCGTCGCGCCGTCGGTTCGAACGAACACGTCCTTCACCTCAGAAGCGTCGGTTATCGCAGAAACATCCACCAATACGATCTGGCCTGACGTACTTCCTTTCAACGCTACACGATGAGCCGTGAACGCCTGCACTGCGGTGAGAAAAACGACGCCGTGCACGCTCGTGACATCCAGTTTGGAGGTAAGCGCGATTGGTACACCTACTTCGACGGATTCATCCAAATGAATCCGAATTTCATGATTCAGCGGTAGATGAAGGTCGATCGGAACGCCACGGTATGCCACTACGCGGGTCGTCGCGGTGTTTGATGGAGAACCAGCTTGCGCAAACGTCGCAATCAACATCACGATCACACTGAGTGCAAATAACCAAAATGATTGACTCAATGACTGCGCTCCTCCAGATCCAACGTCGTTGGACCCGTGGACTCGAAACCATCCAGTGCAAGTCCCCAAGGATTCATCTCACGGTCAATGTCGTAGCGCACCACTCGCAATGGATACCGAATCGCTTTGCGTTTGACGGACACGCCTTTCACCGTTTCGAATAACTCCATGTCAACAGTGACCACCCATACGCCATCCTGCAGGATGCTCACACGCGCCTCAGAAAAGCCATTACCCGGCAGTTCCTGCATGCCGCGCTCCCGTCCAGCAAGTTCGCCTCGTTTAGCTTTCGATTCGAGTTCGGATATCAGCGCTTCACGGTACGCCGGCGTCAGGTATCCAGAGAGCGCGTAGATAGCACGACTGAAATCCGACGCGCCGTCGTTCGGCCAGCGATAGAGTTGTTGAAAAATGTAAAGCGCGAACGCGTACACGTTCGCGGGCGATGGTTCATTTGGATAGACCATCGCGCCCGACTGTAGATCTGGGGGAATGTGGATCGTGAGCGAAGAAGGTGTGCGCATCAGCCCAATCGCTAATACCAATATCAAGACCGCCTCGATGCCTACCACGCACCAGAGCGTACGGACGTTTGAGTAGGCGTTTTCTAGGACATGCCGATAACGCGACAACCTAGGTTCGACCAAGATCCCAAACGCCACTTCGTATCACGAAAGGGGACTTGATGAGACGATGACGAGCTAGCCAGAGATGAGCGGCTAGCTGGTAATATCCATGCGGTCGATTCGTCTTTAAACGCCGAAAGGTCAAGGACATCACGATCACGCTGAATACGACCATGATGCCCCCAAAACCGAATCCCATGGTCACGGAACCGATCAGTGCTGCAACGATTAAGCAGATTGGCAACCAAATCGCGACGGCACCAAAGGTCATCCACGTGAGTTCGGAAAGCGAACACCCCTTAAAAATCGCCGGCTCCTCGTTCAGTCGCTCGGTGATCAATACCTCGAGATTCGACATGTCTAAAAGACCCCGGCCGCTTCGGTGAGCAGATAGCTCGCGAAGATTAAGATGGTCGCGCCGACAACGCCGAAGATGCCTACTTCCGCCCATTCAGCGCGACCTTGGCGAGCCTCGTTGAATTTGGCAAAGCCAATGTACGCAACCCAGATGAAACCAACGGTAGCGACCGTTAGACCCAATACTGCAGCACCATCTTTAATGTATCCCGCGATCAAGGCGATCCAATCGCCAGACGCAGGCGCCGTACTTGGGGCGACTTGCGTAGGCAAATCTGCCCACCAGCCCCGTATATCAACCCATTTCATGTTTTTCTCATTGATGCCGATTTATTAGCGAACGTAAAAACCCAAAACGAGCAACACGATGCTGGCGCGCAACACATTCCAGACTAAATCAAAGAAACTCGCATTACCGTCTTGCCAGGCTTTAAATGTTCCGAATGCAATCCACGTGACCCACAGAAACGCGAGCGAGAGCGTGATCCCTGCAATCGCAAGGAGAAGTGCTTCCGGCGTGACGCCAGAACCCGCTTCAAACGCCAAGCGCTGCTGGGCGGTCACTGGTGATATGCGCCTTGCAGCGGTTCAAACGTGCGGGGCGTGAATTCCGCATCGTTCAGGAATGCTTCAACGCCGGACTTAATCTCAGTGAGATCCCTTCGCAACCAGTCGTAACGAAAGCGCACTCTGTCATGCACGTCTTGCTCGCTCTCAGCACGAGCGATGAGCGGTTCAAGTCGCTCGATTTCGGCAACGAGACGACTTAAGGCAGCGCGTTCGGAATCGCGGTCCGCTTGCATCGTCGCTGCAGAAAGCAGTAGGACCGACGCAAGCGTAACCGGTATTAAGAAACTGTGTTTATGTCCATATCTCATACAGCGAATCATCCACCTGACGGCGACCGCTGTAGCAAAAAACCAATTCACTGGATGTCGAGGTTTTGGCGCATGTCGCTAACGTCTCAATACGAGCACCTCAGACGTATTTCTTGAAGCGGCTGACGGTAACTCCAAGCAGAATGGGAATCGCCACGGTGAGCATCCCATATGCCCATCGAACATCAAGCGTTACTGGTATCGCGAGATAAATGAGACTCACCCATAGGCATAAGGGCTTTATGGAACGTTTTGCGACGTGATAGATACGCGCACTTTCAATTCCTGCGCCCGCTTTACGAACTTCACGACGAACCCAACCGTCGAAACCCATCACCACACAGCAGATCGCGATAAGTGGCAAAGTCGCGATGAGCGAAAGCACGCGCAGCGAGAACACTTCGACGGTGGGAAGTAGACGGTCGACATTCGTAAATAGGTGCGAACGGAAACGGTCGAGGAACTGGCTCTCGCTGGGTGGCGGGTTTTGGAGTTCGGCTTGAAATCGCAGGACATGACGTTTCAGTCGATCCGCAGCGTTTCGAGGATCGACTATTAAGTACGGTTGATTGAATGTCAGAAGGAAGACGCGCCGTTCTTCGATCACTCTATATGCGCATGGCTGCAATCCAATCGTATCGAGCTTCACATGCGACACCCCTAAATCGACGATGATCGCGAGAACTAACGCGAGTGAACCGAGAAAAAGGAATCTGACAGGACTTAGCAAAAGCTGCGCGACCCAGCTTAAGGAGTTGGCGACGATCTAAACCTCCGATGTGGTAGTTAAATCCGCCTCATTGCTATCTTCGATCCCTACCGTTTCGCGAACGTCGATAGATTCTGAACTAGCTCGCAAGATTGCGAATGCATCTTCGATTGAATCTGGAAGGAATCGGTCGTTCGGGTCCGGTATTGGAAATCGCAACTTCCACAAGCGTCCACCATCTAGCAACGCGAACGCCTGACCGCGGGGCAAGGTAAAAAGTTCCGTCGGCCCGACCAACGGCGCATCCGACTTGCTCAGACTATCGGCGTGATTCGTTTCAAAATCAATTTCAGAATCAGCCTTCGAAGAATCACCAGCACCCGAAGACGTTGACTTCCCAACAATGCCGACGCGCGGCAGTTGATCGACGAGCATCTTGGCCGTCGCGAGCTCGCGCACACGCAACATGATTAGCGAGTTGAAATTACCGGCGACTTGACCTGCCTTGGCACGACTGCCGATTTGCGCTTCGACGTCCGACCACGTTTGTGTATACGCAGTGACTTGGAATCCAGCGCCACCCGCTTTGTTCAGTAAGGGGACGAATTCCTCGCCGATCAGTTCATTGAATTCATCCGCGTGTAAGGCAATCCGTTGGGAGGACGCTGACCCGTCGACACCAAAGTTGTAGATGTAGCCAGCCACAGAAACCAAGTCGGCGAACATCGCATTGCCGATCGCGCTAGCGACGGTGGTGTCCGATAACGAATCGAGACCTACGTAAACGATGCGACGCTGCTCGATGACTTCAAGCCAATCAAGAATAGGGCGTGGGTCATCGTCTTCACCTTCTTCTGGTGACACCAGATCCGCCACCGCGCCAGTCGTTAATTTCTCCATTAGCGGTCCGACGCTGCTCACGATCTTGTCGAAGTACGTGCGATCGTATTTGTAGGCGGAGACCAGACCATCGAACACTGGGTCGTATAGATCGAGCGTCTCCGCGTATTTCAATAACGCGACGGCTTCAACATCCCTGCCTCGCAACGCGGCAGGAAGGCCTCGCGTTTTGAATGTCTCCATACGCTGACGAACCAACTTACTCCAACCTGCAGGCGCGTTACGGTGCAAGAAGAAACGGGCATATTCCACGAACAAAGGCTCGATATCGTTGATGTAACGACGCACAAGCCGAAAGTTCGGCGTACGCTTCAATGCGACCAACGCCCCGGTTATGATGTTGACGAAACGCCAGGCGAACTCCTTGAACGCGGCGGAATTACCACTATCCGGTAATTGATTTGCGATTCGGGTCGCGACCTCGGTGATGCGTGAAAATCGACCGATCGCGTTGTATCGGCAGGAGTTCGTTGGGTGTCCTAAATGGAATACCAGCATGTCCGCCACGCGATCGCTGCGACGAGCTTCCGCGACCATTCGGCACAACAAATCCGCGTCGCCTTTGGGATCGAACACGATGACCACTTCGTCGCGTTGAATGTCTTGGGTAATCAGAAGCTCCGCCAACCGCGTTTTGCCGACACGGGTCGTCCCAAGCACGAGCGTATGACCTACCCGATCGGCTCGATGCATCAAGACCAACTGTTCATGCAGATCGACGCCGTGAATCTCTGGTCGACCGCTACCGCTCACACCATCCGCTTGAGTGGATGCGACATCGTTTTTCGTTAGCATGTACTTTCGACCCGACGGGGTCTGAGTCTCACGCAAACGCTGCGTATGTTGAGCCGTCCAAAGGAAGCCACGACCGAGAAATAGAGTCGATGGCGTGTGAGGGATCGAGCCGAAGTCGAGACTCCATGCGGGTGTGTACTTGATGTTGCGTTGATAGCGGAGCAGATGGACCCCTTGTGCCGCTCGGAAACCGGCACCCGAAACTAAGACGCCGGCGACGCCAAACGCGATAGTCGAATCGAGTAGGAAGGTTCCGGGTCGCCAGACGATCGATATCGCCAGGAGCGTGAGAATCGCTGAACTCCACAGCTCGACTGGAGGTCGCAGCAATGCCTCAAGTGGGTGTTTGGGTAGCAAGCGCACGGTGCTGCGCTAAGGCAACTCCCAGGGATCGAGTGGATCGAATTTATCACCGCGTCGACGCATGACCACGGGTACTTCGTCAGCGCGCGGATGTAAGCGGGCAAGCAATCCATCATCGAAATTCAATGTGATACGTTTTGAATGAACAGCGAGAGGAGGTATACCTTGACGATTTGCCCAAGCGTGAAGAGTCGTCTTATCTCCGTCGGCTAAACCCAAGACGTAGACATCGACGCCGTCTACCTGTCGACCGATCTGAAAGACTCTCGCCAACACCTCAGTGCAGGGCTCGCAATCCAAACGGACGAATACGGCAAGCCGATCAGTACCGAGCAACGCGGGGGTCGACGACACTCGTGGGGGAAGTTGCGTTAAGTTAACGAGTCGTTCTTCACCCAAAAGATCACGAACCGCTGCATCGTAGGCTCGTTGAAACGCGAGCACCCTTTCGGCGTCTTCGATCATAAGTTCCGCCCAGTGTCGGGCATAGCGATTCCTTTCTGAATCTGTTCGTGCGTGAATGCCCAGGATTTCCAAAGGTGAGATCTGCCGATCGCTGACATATCGACGAAATCCGTCTCGGAGCATTTCAGCGCGTTCCAATTCCCTTGTGTCGAGATCCCAATGGGACCCATCAAGGAAATTGGTATCCGTATGGTCAAGTGCTTCATTGGTCCTTCGTTCGATGCTTGTTTGCACCACGTCCAATTCATCTTGACCAAACACGAGCCCCGAACCCACGACTCCGAAAATTACGAGTACGCACCTGGCGCGACAAAAAGTCAAACTTCCCAAGGAGTGTGGCATATTTACTGATGTGTAGGTGGGACTAAGTCCTTGAATACGGGTTCACCGCTCGACCGTCGACAACGCATGCTTCGTTCAACTGGCGCAAAAACCTTTACATTCATACTGGGCGAGTCAAACGAACTCGGTTGTCGATCCAAAATCTCTCCCTGATTCACAGACCATAAACTAAAGCCGATAAGTACGGCGACAACGAACGCCATCAATACGCTAGGTTCTTACATTGCTCGAAAGTTACGAGGCGATCGCTCGGATCCTCGACGAGCTGCCAACCCGGACCGGCAAGTGTCGACAAAGCGGCACGTACGTTGAGTGGACCGAGTTGACGATGCGATTTTGGCAACGCGTGCGAAAGTAAACGTTGGCGCTGAGGATCAGCGGTCGCAGGATCTGACAATGTATAACCGACCTCCTCGAGAATCACTGCGACCGCATCACCAACCGTCCTGACGGTTGCGTCAAAACGAATCGAAATCGGCGTCGCCATCACATCGCGTTGCGCATCTGTCGGGAGCGCACGAACGGTCGAGTACCTTCCTATCTGGACCTCTGCTGCTAACGAATGTGCAAATAAAAAGGTGAGAACGAGAATAGCAGGTAAGGACCGTCGGTTCGCGACATTTGGCATGAACGCTTACATTCGATTAATGTGAGGTACGCAATTCAAAGGAATGTAGACGTCTGTCACGCCAAAAACTATGACGATATGTGTCGGGATTTACCGAACCGAACTCCTATTGAAAAAGGACGTCGCGAGCCGGGTCAAGGATGAATGGACGGATTCCAAAAATCAATCAATTTCACTTACCGCAATACATCCGTGAGTACGAAACCCTCTACCAATCGTTGGAGGTCCGTTCGCGTACGAGGATTGAGAAGTCCATTCAACGGAGTCCCAATGCTAGTCAGCGTGGAGTTTTTATTTAGCTCTACAACGGTTCGTGGAGCTGTACGACTCTAGTATCTAAAAGGTAAATCTATTCACCACTAATTTGATACGATGATTAATACATAAATTTATAAAAAATACTATACTGCATAATAGTTGCGCCCGTGAGTACGCATATCGAACAGGATTCGATATAAGACGAACGCATCGATTCGACTATTTCGATCGAATGACAGGAGCATACCCTCAGGGTGCCATCGTGTCTTAAGTCGATGCGGGAATCGCGACCGCGGTCGAGATGGAGGGTTTCATGACTTGGAACACGAATCATTCGACGAAATGCACATCTACTGTAACAGATAGGTCAAAAAAACGCTTCATTCGCGGCACCGATGTTGCAGCGAATTTCCTACTTCCCAAGCATCTCAACACCCTGTCGTCCATGCTGGCTCGGGTTTGGGGTCTTAGGCGCAAAGCACTCTCTCTTGTCGTTGCAAGTATGACCATGCCGACGGTAGCTGACGTGCTCGTCAGCAACCTAAACCAGGCAGGGACCAACGCTCTATCGCTATCGACTTACGATCTCGCTCAGCGATTCACGACGGGTGGCAACGGTTCAGGCTATAGCGTGACCAGCGTCGACCTCCGCCTTGAGACCACTACGTCTCCGGTAGCTCCCTCCGTCAAGATTGTCAGCGGGTCGGCAAACGGCACCGAAATCGCCACGCTGATCGCTCCCGCTAGTTTGGATGCGAGTACTACGAAAATCTACACCTATACGGTGTCTGGTACCGTTACGCTCGACAACGACACTGACTATTGGGTGGTCGCCGAAAATGCCACGAATACAAAGTGGTCATATGAGGGACTTGGCGACGAAGACGCTACATCTCAATCCGACTGGAGCATCAACGATAACCTTGAGTCTCGGGATTCTACGTCTAACGGCAGCTTCGCCTCCTCTACACGGGCAGTGTTTCACCTTCGGATTAACGGCATCCCAAATGGCTTGATTCTATCGCCTACGAGCTTGGTGATGGACGAAGGCGACTCCGCTAAATACTTCATAAAACTATATGAACAACCGTCCGAGAACGTCTCAGTAAGAGTCAGAAGCGATAGCCCGTACGCTGCATCAGTTAGTCCCGTCTCTCTCACCTTTACTTCATCTAATTGGAACATCGCTCAGTTTGTAACCGTTACTGGTTTGCACGATTTGGACGAAGATGACGAGATGCTTGCGATAACTCACATGGCAGCTGGGCAAAGGGTACGTAGAGTGGAGGTGACGGTGATTGACGATGACGCCGCCCCAATCGTCGAATCCGCGAAGGTCGACGGCACGTCGCTCATCATTTTCTTTGATAGGAACTTGGCGGCTGCCGCGAATCTCGCGAACGACGCTTTCTCCGTAACAAGAAAACCCCAGAAAGCAAGCCAAACGTCGGTGACACTATCGGATGCACCAATGATCAGTGGTTCTACCGTAACCTTGAATCTCCCGTCAACGCCGGATTCGACAGACACGCTCACTGTGACCTATACGAAGCCGACGAACGGGACAGACAACATACTAAAGGACTCAGATGGCGATGAAGTCGAATCCTTTACCAAGACGATTACCAACTTCTTTACTCGCGTGAGCGGGTTGCCGGTGCAGTACGTCGAAGTGGTGGAAGGCGAAACGAAGTCGTTCCAATGGAGTCCGCCGGGGACACCGACACAGCAGTCTCCAGTAACGTTAGCGATACGCCATTGGTCTATTGAACATGTGACCGTCGTGAAAGGAAGTGCAACTGCGAAGACGTCTGAACCAGTCTCTTTTCAAATTTACGGTCGCGAAGACGACGACTGGTCGGATGAAGTTGAAGATCTTTGGGTTGCTATGAAGGTCGGTGAGAATTACCGGCGAGTCGGCTACGTCGCAGTTAATGTGTTCGACGACGATGCAGTCGAACCAGGCGAGACGAATGGATGCGCCGACGTGACGGGGTTCGAGGATCCGTTCTGGCGTGCTTGTATGGAAATTGGAATTACACATTCAGGGAACGGGTTCGAAGCGCCTAATCGAAGTGACACGATGGCCGGCATTGGAGCGCTTAGTAAAACGACGGTGAATAGGGTGATCAGCCATGAAATAGACGCCATCATAGATTTTGGTACAGATCCTGGCTCACCTGGATTTGCGGTTTCGTTCGCGTCAGACACTCGACATTATCCTAGTAGCTGGGTAATCAGTTTTGATCGAACTTCATTCTTAAGCTTCAGCGACGCGACCTATTTCTGGCAACCCAGAAAAGGCGCACTAAGACCATCAAGCGTCTACACCTACAGTTGGGGTCATGTCACCTCCTTCAATTGGCGTACCGGTAGCAAGGTAACCGTCGAATTAATCGACGTCCCTCCGCCGACCGGCGTAAAAGCGGCGCCAGGTGACCAACAAGCGACGCTGACTTGGACGGCACCGACTGGAATCACGGTGTCGGGCTACGAGGTCCGCGTATGTAAGGGGCCTAGAACAGCGTATTACTGCGCCGAATACGCGTCTCACGGCGCACCTCCGCGATACGACAGGCAGACCACTACTGGGGGTACTGCTACAAGCTGGACGGTCACCCAATACCACGGCGAGGAACTGCAGAACGACGTCACCTACACAGTGCAAGTGCGCGCGAACTCCCTCAGCCTCAAAGGTGGTTGGTCCGATCCGGTGGAATTTGTCCCGACTGCAAACCTGCAAGTGCTGGAACCGCCAGCGCCGAGGATTACGAACGTGATTTCGGGTGGATTGAACGCGACATATTTCTGGGAAATGCCTGAGACAGTAGAGGGAATCACCGGCTGGCAATTGCGTTACGGCGATTTCGATCTGACAACGCTCGCCGTCGAATGGGGTGAATGGTCTGACCTTGAAGGTGCTACCGCTGACACGCGCTCACATACCTTGTCGGGTCTCGCCGAAGGGTCGGACTATGGAATAGAACTGCGGGTGCTGGTAGGTCGGTTGGCTGGCGCGCCTTCACCAACAAACTATATATCCGGTGTGCTGCACTCCGTGAGCGGCTTCACCGCAACACCTCTCGATGGCTCCGTGCAATTGAGCTGGCCCGTACCGTCCTACGCCAATGAAATCGGTAACTGGGAGGTACGCTGGAAAACAGCAGACGCATCGGCGTTCGCCGACTGGACTGACATTGTCGATTCAAGCGCTACAACGACGACGCACGCCGTCGCTGAATTGGTCAATCAAACGAAGTACGCCTTCCAGATACGCGCTATCGCCACCAACAATCAGCTGTTGGCGGAATCGGAAATCGTCGAGGCGTTCGCCGGTAGCGCACCACCTCCCGCTGCCCCAAGACTTCGGATCGAAGCAGGCGTAGAACAGGCGACACTGATTTGGCTGGTACCAGAATCGGTGGATCCTATTACAGGTTGGCAGCTGCGGTACGGCGCGACGAGCGGCGAGGATAGCGAACCAGCTTGGAACGCCTGGACCGACATAGAGGACGCGACCGGTGAAACCTTGGAACACACGGTGACAGGTTTAACCAACGGTACGGAATATGCATTCGAACTCCGTGCGATCGCAGGCGACCTTATTGGCGCTTCATCCGAGACTCGCCTAGGTACTCCGGACGAGGATCCGATCGCAGACTTCGACACGATCTACGGAATGAACATAACGTCAACGACAGTCGATCTTGTATGGACATTGATCGAAGGAAGTGCGCCGACGAGTCTAACGATTGAGCAGCGCCTCGTGGAACAGGAATGGCAAACACTGGCAACGCTTGACGGCGATGCCACGTCTTACATTGTCACGGGACTTGAACCGAGCACGCGGTATCAGTTTCGTGTGGTCGCCGAAACCGCACGTCAACGAGCGGCGTCGGGGCTCGTGCAGATCGATACGTTGGCAAAAGATCCACTGCACGTGCAAATGACAGGTACTTCGCCAGGCAGCAGTTGCCCTGTACAGGTGTCCGTCACGTTTCTTAACGACATCGGCGATACCGTCGCAGTGGATGCGTTGTCGGCATCGGACTTTACGCTAACGAATGGACACCTAGACGCACCAACGGTGGCTGAGGACGGTCTTTCATGGTCTGCATCGGCATCGGCAACGACGGATTTCTCAGGCTTAATGCGGGTGCGGTTGAGAGCGAACGAGGATTGGCGCGCAGACGAACAGGTCTTCAGCATTAACGGGACGGGGAAATGCGATGTCGTGCCTCGTACAGCGCTTGCTGAACTGCAGCTCGAAGGCGCAGCACTCGAACCCACATTCGCGCACGACACCTTTTCGTACCAAGTCGCGGCGCCGCCGCAGGCGGTAAAGCGCACGCTTCGCGCAGTCGCCGCGTACGATGATGCCGAAGTGACCATCAGCAGTCCTGCAGACGCAGACAACGCGACGCCCGGACATCAAGTATTACTCGCCAACGATCTCGCAGTCGTGATCGATGTTTCAAATGATGGATCGGCAAGTCGTTACGTTATCAACGGCTACGCCGCGGAAATAGAGGAACTGACGGGATTTACTCTCGTGGACGCGTCTACGGACGCGGATTTGAGTTCGATTACCGAAGGTAGCACTTTGGAGGTGTCTTCGCGCAGTACGTACGGCATTCGCGCTGAAGTCGCTGACGGCGCTGTAGTGGGGAGCGTGACACTGTCGCTTACGGGTCCAACCGCCCAAGACACACATACCCAGACGGAGAATGTCGCGCCGTACTCGCTTTACGGTGACAACGCAGGTGCAGAGTATGGCCGAGCGCTAGCGGCAGGGTCATATACCTTGTCTGCGACGGCATATCCAAACAAGAACGGCGCTGGGGATTCATTGAGCGCACTTAGCATCGCGTTTACGGTCACGGACGATACACAGTCGATCTCGCCATCTTTATTTAGACCTCTTTCCGCGACCGGTCTTTCAATTTCGGGAGCAACGCTAGACTCGCTTGAGCTTGCTTGGACACTACCCGATCAACCGCAAGGCGTGACCGTAGCTGGCGTGGAAGTACAACGCGAATCGGCTGGCTCGTGGCACGAGGTCACGACCCTTCCTACCGATGCGACCACGTACACCGTCTCCGGGCTAACCTCTGACACGTCGTATCAATTCCGCATTCGAATTGTGACCAATGCGGGTGATGCTTACTCTGAGCCCGTGCGAGCGAGCACATTGGCTGAGCCGTTACTCACTGGATTTACGCTGTTGGATGTATCGAACCAATCGGTCGTAGCAACATTGTCTGACGGCGTAGACGTGGATCTCGGCGCACGTTTCGGGGACAATTTCGGCGTCAGAGCAGAGGTTACTTCAGCCTCGGATATCGGTAGCGTGACATTTTCGCTCTCAGGTGCAAAGACCGTAGCCCATACCGAGAACATCGCCCCATATTCACTCTACGGCGACGCCAACACCGGTCCAAATTCGGCGCTAAATGGCGAGAGTTTACCAGTCGGCGCGTACACGCTATCTGCCACGGTATACGACGCCAGCGGCGCGTCAGGAAATGTCCTCGACTCGTTATCGGTATCGTTCCAGGTGCTTGCTCGAGTGGCTTTGTCGGTGCAGGATGCACGTGCGGAGGAAGGCACCGACGCGAGTATTCCGTTCATTGTCACGCTTAGCCGAACGGCGCAGGAAACCGTGAACGTGCAATACGCCACTTCAGACGACACCGCGACGGCAGGCGTTGACTACACGGCTGCGAGCGGCACACTCAGCTTTGCCACCGGCGACACATCGAAAACGCTAGAAGTGACCATCGCCAACGACGATCATGACGAAGGCGCGGAGACGTTTACGTTAACACTCTCGCAACCTTCGGGTGCTGGCTCGTATTTAGCAGATGCCACTGCGACCGGAACCATTGAGAACTCGGATCCGTTGCCTAAAGCATGGCTGGCTCGCTTTGGGCGCGCAACGTCCGACAATGTTGTGGAAGCGATCAGCCGACGCTTGGAACACACTTCGACACAACCGCCCGAATCTCATTTCACGGTTCGAGGTCAGCGCATTCAAAGCGTGTTTGGACGGTTTGGGCGATCATCAGCATCCTCTTTAGACTCTATGGCGCTTGAACACGCACCGTCGCCTCGTGAGATAGGTCGCGGCAACAAACTCACAGGTGTTCACGACGTGTTTCTGCCGGAGGTCCAACTTCCTAGTAGCGGAAGTCTCTCCGGCACCGCATTCGACGTATCAGGTTCTCGCGAGCACAGCGCTATTGATCGCACGGACCACGCGTTGACACACGCTGATGCGTTCGGTACGAACAACAATCTTCACGGTCAGCTAGGCACCATTGCGGCAGGTGCAGACGATACGCGCTGGACGCAGCTCTATCGCGAAGGCGTTGCCCTCTCAAACGGTGGTCAAGGGTTTAACCTACGCGATCTCCTGCTGAATAGTTCGTTCTACTACTCACCAGGGAAACCGGAAAGCCCTTCGACTTCCCGATGGCGTGACGATTGGGCTTTATGGGGCGAATCGGGTGCAACGCGGTTCAGTGGCGCAGAGGGTGAACTCGGAATCGACGGCGAGGTTACTTCGACGATTGTCGGATTCGACCGTCCCTTAGGCGGTTCACTCGCCGGACTTGCATTAGCCTATACAGAAGGCAGCGGAGCGTTCACAAACTCAAAGACCGGCACCAGTACGATGCGAGGGTCACTCACAAACCTACATCCTTATGTGCAATGGCAAGTCAACGAGCGTACGAGCACATGGGGGATCCTTGGATATGGAGAAGGCGCATTAGAGCTCACACCGCATAACGCTTCGCCGATTGCCACGGCCATGTCCTATTCGATGGCAGCGATGGGTGGGCGCACCGCATTGGCCCTAGTACGCGCCGAAAGCGGAACGTACGAATTCGCGATTAAATCGGATGCACGGACGACCAAGACGACTTCAGGAACGGTTTCGGGACTGATGGGAGCAACCGGTGAGGTAAGTCGGGTCCGGTTGATGGTTGAGAGCAATGGGTCGTTGCCTTGGGTGGGTGGTGTTTTGACACCAACACTGGATACGGGAATACGATACGACGGCGGCGATGCCGAAACCGGCGTGGGGTTGGAACTTAGTGGCGGTGTCGGTTATGCCTTTGGTGCAATGCGGGTCGTGCTCAACGCCCGTGTGCTCGCGGCACATCAAGACCGTGCATACAAGGAATGGGGAACAGGCGCATCGTTCGTCTACGAACCTTCGAACAACGGTCGCGGACTGTCGCTCTCGCTAAATTCAAACCGAGGCGTCGACCCTCAAGGTGGCGGGTCGTTGTGGTCACAACCCAATGCATCGGAGTTAATCCAAGGCGAGTCACTGCTACACGCGACGCAGCGTTTTAAAGGGCAACTCGGATACGGCCTTGAGACACACAACAGTCGAGTATTGTGGGTACCTTATATTGGGATTGATGAAGCTGACGACGCACACGTCGGTCTCCAGCTCGCTAGTGGTTCGAACCTAACGGTCGATATAGAGATCGCCCGCGGATTCCTCGCAATGCCCCTTGCATTCGACGTTTATGACATCGAACGCAATGAATCGGCCTACTCATCCGAGAAGACGAGAGCTGAACGGCTTCCTACAGAAGACAATCTTGAGAGGTCGATCCCAGCGTCTCGCGACGATGCATCAGGTCACGCACTGCGAGTGAATTGGGAGTTGCGCTGGTAAGTGGCGAACTGACTCGTCCGCTCTCATCTGGTGTCGAGGAACGGCTAGGTTAAGAGGCTGTGGCAAACGTCGCGAGCGCAGCGGCTTGAGTCATGACCAGAAGACTGAACGTCAAAGCACAGACCGCGCGGCGTTCAGTCTTCACCCGGTTTCGGCATCCGGTAGCCGACGCCACGTTCGTTGAAGATCCACGAAGGTTTGTCGACATCATCACCGAGTTTGCGACGTAATTTCTTTACAAAATCTCGCACCCGCATCGTGTCGCTAGTGCTTCCTTTCGTCCAGACCTGACGCAATAGTGATGCATAAGTTACAACGCGGCCAGCGTTAAGCGACAAAACGCGTAAAAGGTTGTACTCGATTGGCGTGAGACGCACCGGCTCGCCCGCTACGGAGACTAAGCGTTGCTCATATTGAATCTCGAGATCACCGAGAACGAAGGGTTCCGCGCCGGCGCGCCGGCGCAAAACGGCTCGAACCCGGGCTGCCAGCTCAGTCGTCGAAAACGGCTTGACAATGTAATCGTCGGCACCACTGTCGAGTGCTTTTGCAACCATCTCGTCTCGACCATAAGCCGAGATAAAAATGACTGGTATGTCCGAAAGTTCAGGAACCGACGTCATCAGCTCAACGCCATCAATATCGGGTAGAACCATATCCAGCAAGACCAGATCGGGTCTGTTCTCCCTTATAAGCGTCTGTATTTTGTCCGGGTCACCCGTCACGATCGGTTCAAATCCGGCTCCTACTAATGCTTCACGGACATGTCGCAACACCTCCGGGTCGTCATCTATGACGAGGATCGAAGTCGAGTCGCTTCCAGATACAGGTAGAGGCGATCCACGCACGGTCGTGTGAGTCGCCAGATCAGACGCATCGTCTGCCACCGGCAAGGTAAACGTAAAACGGGTACCTAAATCGGGACCTGCACGCTCAGCGTGGATGCGACCCCCATGCGCTTCTACTAAACCTTTGCAAATAATGAGACCAAGCCCGAAACCCGCCGACCCTCGCTCTCGTTCATGGCGGTCAGCGTAGTCGACAAACAAACGAGCCAGTTGATCGGCGGGAATGCCAGGTCCTTCGTCGACGACCGAGACCGCAACCTCAATCCCTTCAAGCATTGCGCTGACATGGATGGTGGAGGACGCCGGGGCGTGTCGCGCAGCATTGTCTAAGAGGTTTCCGAGTACTTGCTCAATTCGATGGTCGTCGGCCATGACTCTGGGTAGATTCGGCGCAAGATCGACACTAAGCGATTGCCGTCTTCCTGCACTTATGAATGAGGTGCGTGCCCGCGCTACGAGTTTCTCTATGTCTCTTGGTTCTGGGTGTACCGACAGCGAACCTGATTCGATCCGCCCTGCGTCAAGCATGTCGCTGACAAGACGACGCATGTGTGCGGTTTCGTCGACGATAATACGGTGGAACTCCCGCGACTCAGCCGGGTCGAGTTGCCCCGATTCCTCTAATAGCGTAATCGCTGACCCTCTTATCGCTGCGAGCGGCGTTCGCAGTTCGTGGCTTACCATGCCGAGAAACTCGACGCGTAAGCGTGCCAGCTCCTCCAGCGCAGATAGGTCCTGAATCGTCACGACGACCGACTCGACGTCGCCATCACCGGTCGTGATCGGTGAAGCGTTCACCAGTAAGCGAAGGCTACGCCCGTCTGGCACGGAGAGCTCGACCTCAGCCGCACGGAGTGTTTCGGCTTGCTTTAGATCTTCGAGTCTAACCTCGCTACCGTTAGAAAGCCGCGACGTCAAGACCTCTCGAAGATTCTCTATTGAACCATCCGGTCCGAGCAGACCTGCGACAATCCGTTTCGCCTCACGGTTAATCAATCGCGTGTCACCCGCCGCGGCGTCGAACACAATGACACCTACCGGTGAGGTGTCGACGAGCGTTTCGAGGTTGGTCCGCGCACGCTGCTCATCACGATGCGCACGAGCGTTAGCGATGGCGATCGCGGCTTGCGCGGCAAACAACACCAGAACTTCCTCATCCTCGGCGGTGAATGCTTGTTCACCCTCTTTCTCACCGAGAAAGAAACTGCCAACATCCAAACCTCGATGACGCATCGGCGTACCTTGGAATGATTGACAAGCAATGGGAACAGGTGAAAGCCCAAGCTTCATGACGTAGTCTTGAAGGTCATCTAAGCGGAGCGGTCGGTCGAGACTTCGTATATGGTCAAACAGACTCGGCGCATCAGACCATCCCGACAGTCGTTGCGCGTCCTCCTCCGACATTCCTGAGATGACGAACTCGCCGGGTTTGCCTGTTTCGTCGATCGTCGCAATCAACCCATAGCGTGCATTCGTTAGTGCACGTGCGTTCTCGACCACTTCTCGCAATACGGTGTCCACGTCCAGACTCGCGCTGATGCGTAAGACTGCATCGCTCAGTTTCGATACGAGTGATCGCAATGCGTCAGCTTCCTGCTTCGGGTCGTCCTGTTTTGTCAACGGTGTTCTCCCTTTAGCCTAGCCCCTCAACGCACGCAACACCAAATGCACGTTCTCTCATAAAAGCGCCGTTTCGAGTCATCGAAACTCCCGATTGGATCGCAACAAAAGCCTCAACTCCAAAATACCACTAAGAAACTACGATAAATTTCCAAAGAAATACATAAAAATCACTTGGAATCGCGTATATTTCCACTCTGTACGAGTCCCTACCCGCCTCGCAATTAGTGTGACTTGATCTGGTAATCGTATGAAGGTCGCTAGTGGCATGGTCGATCGGGATTTTGACAGCATTGAGAATCAGCTCTTTTGTTGATCTCGTCAACACGAACGAATTTCGAGGCATAGGGAGATTATGCAGTTGAAAGGATGGCGAATTCGCACTCTCATCACTACCTCGCAAGATGATCGTAGACGCAGGAAGCAGGTACGTTACGGTGGGAGCAATCCGGCCGTTGCACGCAGCCTGCGTTTCTCCCCCCCCCCCCCCGCGTTTCCCGCGTATGACGCCGTTTTCGAAGCTGGGTGCACTAGCGCTCGGAGGTTTGTCGATGTTTGCTGTATCGGCCTCAGCCGACGTACTGGTTAGCACTATAGGGCAATCCGGAGGTCATAGCTACGAGCTTAATAGCGAAGACGTTGCACAGGAATTTACGACCGGTACCAATTCGGCCGGGTACACCCTGACCAGCATTGAAATCAAAATCCAGGTATTTTCGGGTGGGAGTACCACGACACCGACGGTGAAGGTTTTCAGTGGTTCCGCCACCGGCACCGAAGTCGCGACACTAAATGGCCCAGCAAGCTTGACCGCCAACACAACCACAGACTACACGTTCAACGCTTCTGGAACCGTCACACTCGACGCGTCGACGAAGTACTGGGTCGTGGCAGAGGGCACTGCCGGATCTGTGCATGCTACCGGATCTGACAATGAAGATGGCACACCCGCGACGGGTTGGTCGGTCGCGAATACAGCACAGACTCGGTCAAGTTCGAGTAGCGGATCCTTCACGGACGTAGCGGACACCTGGGTGCTCTTGATCCGCGTTAACGGCGCAGCGAAAAACGTACCGGAAGTGCTGGTTAGCAACATTGGGCAGATTAACAACAATGGATTCGCTCTTAATCGATTCGACTTCGCTCAGGCATTCACTACAGGGACGAACAGTTCTGGCTATACCTTAACAAGCGCCGAAATCAAAATATCAGGTTCGGGTGGACAACCAAGCTATTCGGTAAGTATCTGGTCTGCGACGTCTGGCGGACTACCAGATACCAGTTTAGGCACTCTTACGAATCCTGCCACACTTACCGCTGGTGACATCGAGTTTACCACCACCGGCATCGCGCTTGAGACAAGTACCACCTACTTCTTAGTACTTGATAGCGGTGGTAGTGGTGGATTCGACACTCGATTCACCTCATCAGATAACGAGGACGCGAACACGGCGACCGGTTGGAGTCTATCGGACGGTAATCTGTTTCGAAACGCAACTGGGGTAACAACCTGGACTACCGATGATTCATCCTGGATGATTCGTATCAACGGCACGTCAAACTCCGACTCGACCGCACCGTCTCTTGTCCATGCGACCGTGGACGGCACGTCGCTCGTTTTGACATTTGACGAGGATCTTGCCGCCGCCACCAGTCTCGCTAACAGTGCGTTTGAGGTGAAACGCACCCGCAGCGGGAGCGAGTCGACGGTCTCCCTCACCGGCAACCCAAGTATCAGCAACACAACGGTGACGTTAACCCTCGCGACTGCCGTGGTAGCTACTGACACCCTCGTGAAAGTGAGCTACACAAAACCGGACTCGGGGACCGACAATGTGCTGAAGGACGCCGCAGACAACGAGGTCGCGAACATTAACGAAGCGCCGGTGATCAATATCACCGGCGACAGCACGGTACCGTCAACGGAATCGGCCGAGGTTCAAGGTAGCACACTTGACATCTTCTTCAGCGAGCCTCTGGCACCAGCCGAAATCGCAAACAGTGCGTTCACCGTGAAGAAAACGCCTCAAGGGAATCCACGGGAAACCGTGACGTTGACCGGCTCCCCATCTATCTCGGGCGTGGCCGACGATGAAGGCATTAGTCGATCCAAGGTGACGTTGACACTTTCAGCAGCGGTTGTCGCGACAGATACCGCTATCACCGTGAGCTATACAAAACCCGGTTCAGGTGACGTGCTTGAGGATTTCGCCGGAAACGACGTCGCAACGTTCACCGATCTCGAGGTCGTTGCGTGCCCCTCTGGCCAACCGACGGATGCGTTGTTGACGGCGTGTCTGATTGTGGTAGAGGACGCCGCTGAATCTCACATCGGATTCGACGCCGCGAAAGGATCCTTGATTCCAAACAGTTTTATTTACGACAGCACGGCTATCTTTATAACGCTGCTGACACATAAATATTCGAGCAATGAACTGGAGATGTGGTTTGATGAAGATATTTCAACATCGACGACATCGAACTGGCTGATCCAGGTCGACGACCAGATATGGGCGATGCGCGACGCACGCTATGACAACACCTTCTACGCGTACACTTGGACCGGAGGATCCGGCGTATTCGTCGACGGCAGGCGACACTCGTTCAGCTTAACGGTTGACTCAACGGCACCAACCGTAAGCTCCGCGATCGTAAACGGCGACGCGCTGACGATTGAGTTCAATGAGCCACTCGCCGCCGTGACCAATCTCGCCGCTGGCGCTTTCACCGTGAAACGCACGCGTAACGGTACCGAGGATACGGTAGCAGTCACCAGTACGCCGACGGTCACAGACGCTTTCGTCGCACTTACGCTCGCTGACAGATTGGTCGTGACCGATGATTTAGTTAAAGTGAGCTACGCGAAACCCGGTTCCGGTGATGTGCTCGAAGACCTCGCCGGCAACGACGTGGGGAACTTCACCGATCAAGCGGTGACGAACCAATCTCGCGCAAACCAACGACCTGTGACGGCGAACCCCATCCCGAATCAAGAGGTGATTGTCGGCGTTCCGTTCTCCTTCATGGTTCCTACAGATACCTTCTCCGACCCCGATGACGACCCCCTCACAATCGATTTCCTTAGTAAACCCGGTTTCGTGTCGTTCAACAGTGCCACACTGACGTTCACAGGTACGCCTCCTGTTTTGGAGCAATTCGTCATTGTCGTACTTGCAACCGATCCTCATGGAGCTTCACAGTCAACCAGGGCATCTTTTGACGTGATTAATAACGATCCGATCGTCGCGAAGCCGATCCCGGATCTTGGCGCAACCGTGGACGTTCCGTTCGACTATACCGTCCCCGCGGACTCCTTCACCGATCCAGATGGCCATACACTGAGGTACCGGGTAACTGGAAACAAACCTTCTTGGTTGTCGATCGATAACGTGACACTGCGTTTTACAGGGACGCCGCGGTCAACCGACACCGGCACAAGCCGCCTGACAGTGAGCGTCATTGATAGCTATGCTGGTTTTACGAGCGACACGTTCGATCTCACGGTGACGGAGGTCCCGAACAACGCGCCGACGTTGGCGAACGCGATCCCCGACCAAAACACCAACGAGGAGTCGTCGTTCTCCTACACGTTCCCTACGAACACGTTTAACGACCCCGACAACGACACGCTGACGTACTCCGCGTCGGGTATGCCGACATGGCTGTCGTTCGACGACGGCACGCGTACGTTCTCGGGATCGCCCGCGCTGGGTGACCAGGGCAGGTTTGACATCACGGTGACGGCCAGCGATAACCGCGGCGGCACGGTCACGGACACCTTCGCGATTAATGTGCGACCGTCCCGGTCGATCAATCGCCCGCCCGAGGTCGACCATCCGATTCCGGACCAGCATGCGAACGTGGGCGAGCTGTTCGACTATACGTTCCGTGAGGACACCTTTGACGACCCGGACGGCGCTCATATGACGTACACCGCATCCGGCATACCGACGTGGCTGTCCTTTGATGGCGCCGTGCGCCGTTTTTACGGCACGCCTGGTTCGGGCGACACGGGCACGTCGACCGTGACCGTGACGGCGGAAGACGTCAAGGGTCGTCGCGGATCCGACGAGTTCATGCTGACCGTCACGAACCGAATGCACAGCCAAACCCACAACCACACCGATGACCCGAGCGCGCATACCGAAGTCCACATGCACAATCACGCCACCGACCAATCGCACCCGTCCAGTGACCGCAACGCGGTTCATGCGCATTCGGAGGGGGTGACGCACGAACCGTTCCCGGATACGACCAGCAGCACATCCGACGGCCATGTGCACGGGACGATGCGCGATTCGCGCGACAGACTCATCGAAGGCTGGCAGACCGGGGTCGTGCGGAACCGCGATCTCGACACGCCGCGTGCATGCCTGTTGTACGGACTCGGACTTCTCGAGACCGCGGATGGGCGAAACCCCGCGCACGAGGTCGCCCATACGGCAGATGTGGATGAACTCTGGTACGAGATTCACGTGACATCAAGGGCATTGCATGACGAAAACGCGCAATGCCATCGCCATACGTGCCCATCCAACACGGGATCCATGGTGGCGTCGGTCACGGGCGCGCTGTTGCAGCTCGGGTGGCTTGCAGAGCACGATACGTTCACGACCCCGCACCCCGAGGACTTCGTGGTGCACGTCGACGGCGAACCGCTGACCGTGGTCCGCACAGCCCGTGACCGTCAGTCGGTGTGGCTGGAACTGGCGTCGCCGGTTCAACCGGACCAGACGGTACGGATCGACTACCTCGGTTCGGCCATGTATCCCCTACGCGCAGATGACGGTGCCTTCGATCGACCTTGGCAGGACGTTGAGGTGCGTAACGTGACGGGCGTTGCCTCGAATACGGCAACGACGCACCCCTCGACGGTGCGAAACGCGAACGTCTACCGATCCTCAGATGGCATGTCGCTGAACCTGGCGCGGCAGGATCTGACGGACGCGATGCTTGCTTCGATGTTGGAGCCGCACGACGCGTTACGCCGGCTTAACCTATCCGGTAATGCGTTGACCGACTTATGGTCCTTGCGTGCACAAGACGGCCTTCGCGAGCTCAACCTGTCGCACAACCGTCTGACGGACCTCGCCGCGCTTGGCGGTCTCGACCAGCTCGAAAGCCTGGACCTGTCTGACAACGGCGTGACCGACGTGGGAGCGCTGCGTTCATTGTCCTCCTTACGCCGCCTCGACCTGACGGGCAATGCCATCAGCGACCTGTCGCCGTTGGCAAGCCTCCCGTATCTGGAAGTGCTCTTGCTTGACGGCAACCGAATCGAAGATGTCGGCGCGCTCGCGCACCACACCCAGCTCAAGCACCTGAGTGTCGCGGACAACGCGCTCGTTGATCTATCACCGCTCGCGAACCTCGCCTCATTACGCCGCCTCGACGTGTCCCGCAATCCGGCCAAGGACTTCTCAGTCATCGACGGCCTCAGCTCCCTGGTCTGGCTGAAAGTGCCTGAAACGAGTCCCAACATGACGCTGGACGACCTGCGCAGTTTGCGCTGGGTCTGGCCGCGCACATTGCAAAAGCACCTCGCATGCAAGTAGGTTGTGTTGTACGATCACTGGCCGCTTATTGCGTTACGAGACGAGGTCGTGCGTCCCAGTACGTTCTTCCGCGCTAGGAAACTGTAACGGCGATTGACACGACCCATGTAGCGCACTGAATGTCGGTTCCCTCGCACGTTGTTGTGCGTCGTGAGCTCCATCGAGAGAGCCGACATGCCTACACTGCAATATACGAACCGGGGACAGCTGTTCGATTGACGTTTGACGAGGCTTTTTAAACGCACGGCAGCGCGAACGATCACGAGCTGCTTATTAAGGATCAGGTGTGCGTGCGCGGCTAGTACGAAAGAACAACGACGCTTCCTTTCACACCAGCTAGAGCTTCTTCTGCAGTCCTGCAGACTTCAGAATGTCGTTTGCAGTGTGACGACTAAATATCTTGTCCGGCACGGAGAGTTTGACAGAACCGCCCTCTGGATGACCCCAGATCGCATGGCTGCCTTTGCCTCGGCGAATCTCTCTGAAACCACCCTCTCTTAGCGACTTTTTAACATCTGGCGCAAAATCGGACATCTAACTACTTGGAACATTTAAGCAGCGAGTAGGTCTTGATCGATCAGTAGCTTCGGCTTTACCCTGTTGCTTGCACTCTTGACATCGTCTTGTTCTACATGCTGTTCAACCACTTCAATCCACACGCCTGGCACATCGTCATCGAGTTCAATGTTGTATTTAATGAGCTCCGGTGCAATATCATCGATTGCGTCAATCATTTCCGGAATTGTTTCGGCTTCTAAATGGAGCCCCGGAATGTCGGAATGGTCAACGATGAATACACCACTCTCTTCGCATCTACGAATAAAAATCTGGCACCGCATAGCTTGAACCGACATATTTCGTTTTCTCTACGTCTAGCGAATACGACACGATTTGACATGCCGTTCGAATAGATTTTAACTAGGTTCGAGAATTTCGCCGAGACCAGCTAAATCTCTTTGAGCACGTCTTCTCTCACGCTCTTACCTAGTCTTTCAGGTCAACTTGACCCACCAAACTGTGCTTCAAATCCTCGACGTTATTCAGCCAAACTGAAGAAAATGACGCATCACGGCAAGCACTAGTCTTATGCAACGAGACGTTACGACGACCGGCCTCAATTGTTCAGATTTAGTTTCGACCGCATGCCGATAGATCATCTCACTGCACCAACGGCTCGCAACGCGATCCCGAATCGCGGGAGTGTATTCGCGATTTCGCCAGATTTTCTATTAGTCGCACTCGCAGTTGCCATCAGGATCGCAATCACGGCCGTGATTGTTTTGGCGTGTGCCTGGTACATTCTTCAGATTCGCCCCCTCCCTTACGTCAAGGCAATCGTAATAGCGGCACCCGCACACCTGCTTGCAAAAGCAGCCGACGAGCTGCTAAACTGGCCGGTTGAAGTCACTGCGGCAATACCCGGATTGGTGCTTCTCGTCCTCACATTCCTTCTATTCGACGCCAAGGCTTGGCGGATATTGTTGGCTTGGATCCTCGGTTTCGGTGTCTATTTGGTGATTCACGTTTTCTTGTCTGTGTTTTTCGACGTAACGTTCTTATTCGCGCTTTGGAAACCCGGCTAGACCAACGTATCGCAAACAGTCGGCAGCCCGAACTAACAAGCCCAAAAAATCTCTCATCAAAATCGTAAATTCATTTTCCTCCAGAGTGTGAATTTTTCGAAAATTTGACGATAATTCTCAGTTCAAATATTGGAGTACTAGCCGATGCGAATCAGCAAGCTCTGTATGTTGTTTTTATGCGGTGTCATACTATCTGGTCACGGCGTAATCCAGACAACGTTTGCTCAGGACGAAGAAGTCCAAATCGAAGAAGTGGTCGTAACAGGCTCGCGAATCCGCGACGCCAATGTCGTCAGCTCTTCACAAATCACGACCATTCAGGTTGAAGATATTTCCGACCGCGGCATCACCCGCGTCGAAGACTATCTGAACGATCTACCACAGATCTCACCTGGTCAAGCCATTACTGCGTCGAACGGCGCCTCAGGAACCGCGACCGTAAACCTGCGTAACCTAGGTTGCTCGCGGACATTGGTTTTGCTCAACGGTCAACGAATGGCGCCCGGAACCACGGGTGGCGGCAACTGTGCCGATCTCAACGCCATCCCTTCACTGCTCCTTGAACGCGTGGAGGTACTAACCGGTGGTGCGTCTTCCGTCTATGGTTCTGACGCAGTCGCAGGTGTCGTCAACTTCATTCTTGATGACGAGTTCGATGGCTTCAAGGCCAACGCGACGCACAGTTTCTATCAACACACCAACGACGATGGCACACTCCGCGATTTGGTGGAGTCGTTTGACTACGAAGTAGCGCCCGAGAACATCACCACGGGCGAAACGACCAAACTGTCGATTGCATTTGGTGGCGCGATGTTTGACGATCGCGGTCACGTTACCGCGTTTATCGAGAAGACCGATACCAGACCGATCCTTCAAGGCGACTATGACATTTCAGCGTGCGCGTTGACCAGAGGCAAAAGTGCTTGTGGCGGTTCCTCGACGATTCCACCGGGTCGCTGGGCCGACTTCGGCTTGTATGGTGCATACGGTTTTGTCAACAAAGATCCGTCCGTCACTCGACTGGACGTCAAGGTTCAAGGCGATGAGTTTGTACCGCGCGCCGGCCAGACGTTCAACTACAACCCGACCAACTTCTTCCAGCGTCCTGATGATCGCCTGAACACCGGCTTATTCGGCAAATTCGAATTGACCGACACGGCGGAGATTTACGCCAGCGTCAGATCGATGAGGTCTGAGTCGAATGCTCAGATCGCGTATTCAGGTACCTTCGGCAACATCAACCAACTGCCTTGCTATAACGCACAGTTGTCTCGGCAACAGTACGAAACCGCGTGTGGCGATTGGATCGGCATGGGCGGCGATCACGCGCCAAACTTCACAAGCGGCAGAGCGGCCTTGAATTACATCGCAGGTTTGGAACAAATGGTTGCCGATGGCGACATCATAGGTTTCCATGCGCCGTTGTATTCACTAAAACGTAATGTCGAAGGCTTACCTCGCCAAAGCATTAGATCGTACGAAAACATCACTCACGTCTTTGGTATGCGTGGCGACATGACTGACACTTGGTCCTATGACGTCAGCTATCAATTGTCCGAAGTCGATTTCGCCGAAGAATATCGCAATGACCTGTCGGTGACGAATATCAATCGCGCCGTCAACGTCGTTAATATCAACGGCGTACCTACATGTGTTTCTGCCCTTGATGGTACCGATCCGAATTGCATGCCGTATAACCTGTTCAGTGGCGGGTTACCCGGCGACGGCGGCATTCAAGCTATTCATGATGGTGGTTTAGAACTCCAGAACTACATAGCACGCTCCACCTTCATCCTGGGGTCAGGTTCGCAACGCATCCTTCAGGGTGTATTGACCGGTGAAACGCCTTTCACCTTACCTGGCGCACCGAGTGCGGTATCCGTAGCCCTCGGCTATGAAACCAAGGAACTGCAAACGGACTATCGTCCGGATGCACCAAGTATCGGAGGAGACCGGTCCGGGTCAGGTGGCGCGGCCATACCTTTGGCGGGCGGCTATGACGTGGACGAGTTCTTCTTGGAGCTCGGCATTCCTGTCTTGGACAACTTCAGTGTTGATTTAGGCTATCGCTATGCGGACTACTCCACCGGTCAAACCACGGATACGTTTAAGGGCGGCGCCTATTTCCAATTGAATGATGCGATCGCACTCCGCGGATCCATTCAAACTGCCATTCGGCACGCCAACCTGGCCGAGCTGTATACGGCGCAAGGTGACAGCCTCACGGACTTACCTGACGATCCTTGTGGTTTGAACATGACCGCAACGCAAGCCCAGTGTGCAAACACCGGTCTTCCAGCGCAGTTCTATGGCACCGATCTAAAGTCGCCGGCCGACCAATACAACATCAAGTATGGTGGCAACCCGAACACAAGACCTGAAGAAGCGGAATCCATCACCGCAGGCGTGGTATTGACGCCAGATTTCTTTGGTGGCGTTACGGTAACTTTGGACTATTTCGATATCAGCTTGGAAGATGGCGTCGGCGCGGTACCTGCTGCTACGTCCCTTAACAAGTGTCTTGAAACCGGCCTCGCCGCTTTCTGCGACAACATCCATCGACATCCGGTTACCGGATCACTGTGGCTCACTGGTGGCTTTATTGACACGCTGACGACCAACATTACCGAAGAGTCAGTCAAAGGTGTGGACATCATCTTTAGTTACAACTTTGACTCGCCCTTTGGTCTTGGTCCCATGGGTTTGGAAGGTGTGACCACACGTGTGATTGAATCGAGCTTCATCGAGCTACCTGGCGAGCCGGTCACCGAGTGTGCTGGCTACTGGGGTCTATCATGTGGCAAGAACCCACAACCGCTCTGGAGTGGCAATTACAAGTTGTCCCTGGATACGGAATACGACACCCGAGTTTCACTTGGAATGCGCTATCTCGGCGAAACCGAAGATCTTGGTGACAATGCGATCGATTTCGACGCTGAGGTCTACTTTGACCTAACCGTCGAATATACCGCGTGGGAAGAGTACATCCTCTCTGTCGGTATCAGCAACCTGCTTGACAAGGATCCGCAAGTGAGTTCTGACGCAGGCACGGCACCAGGCAACGGCAACACGTTCCCCGCATATTTCGATGCACTGGGACGTTATATGTTCGTCAACTTCGAGGTGAATTTCTAGCGGTAATCCAACGAATGAAGGCTGATCGCTACTTTTAAAGTTCGATCGACTTTTAGCTCTGAAGAGCGCGGACCTCGGATAGAGGTCCGTGCTCTTTTTTATTTAGTGCAGTCAGTAAAACGCACGCTCGCGTCGTCAAAACGAACGTAGTTCCTTTCGCATTGACCACGAATTGGAGACATCACTGATCAAAGCCTCCTAGCCCAGCTAGGGTAATCGTGTCATGAGCACGCATGGTGCAACCACAGTGAACGTAAAGTTCACCATCGATCACGATTCGCGCGTTATTTGGATACATCGCAAGAATGTCGATGCCGGGTTGAGAGCCGTCTTGTGTGATGCTCGCCTGGCGATAAAACCTGCCGTTGAACTGCCGGTAGTACACAGTTCGACCGCTCTCACGTTCGATATAAGCCTCGCTTAGCTCACCACCAAACGGTTCGTTTTCGTCATAGTCCAATACTCGTAAACACTCGAAGCAGTGGTCACCTATCGTGACGTCGTAGGTACCTTCACCAAGACCGTCATGACCGGTTGTACGCCATGATCCATCGTGTTGCTGCGCGAATCTTCCGTTGTTCACAAGGTGTCGGCCACGTGTTCCCCACTGTTCTTCGAAATAGGGATCGCCTTCCCTGATCTCATCGATTACTCTGCCGTCGTGCGAGAGATTCGCGACAGCAAGAAACTTGGCGTTTTCCGCATCTAAGGTAGCGAGCACACGCATACGCGGTGAAAAAATCTCCTTTTCTCTCGCCGTAGACCAGTCGTTGCATATGTCGATTTGCACGACTTCGTTTTGGTCAGAACTTTCCACCTCAGTCGCGGAAAACGTTACGATGCGATCGAGTGCAAGTGTCTCACTGTCGTATTGCGCGTACGCGTACTGTTCGTTCGCTCGCGGAACAACAAACCACCACTGGAGTTCAGGGCAGTCAACGGATTGAATGGTGTTTTTCGACGTCGTAATTCGTACGACCGGTCGAGTTGACGGGAATGTCATGATCGTTTCCTCTTGTCGGATTCACAAATACATCGGCTTGTTAAATAACCGATACTGAGCGTCACAACTGATAGTTATGAAGGCTCATAGAATCGAGAGGGCGACTACATGATATTTCCTATTTAATCAAGCGTCGCGAGAGTAGCGACGCGACCCCAACCATAAGCTCAAGCGGCAAATTGGGTCGTCAGTTTCGTCTTGTCGCGACAATTCGTGCCTCGGCGCGACAATGCAAATTCACGATGCAAACGCGCGTTCTCGTGTTTCCGTGCGAGCACTCTGATCAGTCGATATCGATCCGAATGGATTTCACTCGACGTGTATCGTGGCGACTAGCTATCGACCGAGGAGCTCAACTGCCACGATGGTGTGGTTACTCTCAACTCGCAAGAAATCGGTACACCGATCAAGAGAGTACGAACTCAACATTCCAAGAAGCTTTAGCGCGTTGAATTACATAATTCCAGTTCCGTCCTACCTGCCCCCAATTCAATCGCGCACTATTCTTGGATCGATGAAAAACTTCACCACAGTCATACAAGAGTGCTCAGAAACCGGCATGTATATCGCCCACTTACCAAGTCTCGTCGGAGCTCACGCCCAAGGAGAAACTCTAGAAGAACTCTACGACAATCTGAAAGAGGTGCTTGAGCTAATTCATGAGGATGGTTCACCTCAGATTGATGCAGAATTTATTGGCATTAAAGAGATTTCGCTGTCTTAACCCAAATTGGCTGCGGAGGCTGTTCTAAAACCGGCAGAGCCGACGAAAATTCTCGAATTCCTTTGGTTCTAAAGAAGCTAGGCAGAGAGGATCTCACAAGCGATATCGTTATCCAGATGGCCGTAGCTCGATGCGTTCTCGAGCTACGCTTAATTAAAGCGAACTGAGATCGCCGGTACGCACTTTGTACTTCACTTTGGGAATAACTCACTCAATCGCCTTAAGAAACTCGAACTCGACGTCACATACGCTATCGTTTCGCTCAGATTTTCTCCAGATACCGAACTTGCAACGCTCTCTGGACACCCATCAAGAATATCGTGACCTATCACTAGTTTCGCCAAGTCTACCGTGTAGCTGATCGTAAAAAACCGGTAACGGACCATTTTGAAATTTGACGCGCTTTGATCAACCAATAACTCGACTAAACGAAAAGTTCGATACTATAGGGTATGCGCGCGTTTTGGGGGACAGTCAAGTTGGAGAATTAGTATAGGAGTATGCACATGACTGAACCCCGCAAGAAAGGTGGCCAAGGGCGTCGTTAGAGTGACGCTTTCAAACGTGAAGCGGTGAGTCTGTTAATGAACACGCAGGCATCCGCGGCAGACGTCAGCGCTGAACTTGGGATTAGCGTTGGGACGCTGTGGCGTTGGCGCAAGGAATTGACGGCAGAGGAGTCGACGGCGGACGCACCGACGTACGATGAGTTGGACCAGGAAGTGCATCGCCTCAAGACCGAGAACGTTTTAAAAAGGCATCGAGTTACTTCGCCTCGCACCAGCCGACCGGTATCCGGTGATCGCGACGCTCGAAAAGACCTACCTGGTGGGGTACATGTGTACGGTACTGGACGAGTCACGTAGCAAGTATTACGCGTGGCGATAGCGAGGTGGCACGTCGCGCCGCGAACGCGAGGATCGTCGGCTAGGCGTATTGATTCGGTCAATTCATGCGGCGGAATGGGATGGCATCCTTGGCTACCGGAGCATGCGCGACGTGCTGCGCACCCATCATGGTGAACGGATCGGTACGCGTCGGCTTCGACGCTTGATGAAGGAGAGCTCGTTGTGGGGCGTCCCGCTTAAGAAGCGGCGTCATCGGCGGCGCCAGATCAACGACGAGGCAGTGCCCGATCTCGTCCGCCGTGACTTCGTTTAATTTAGATAGTTTTGAGAGGTTCCCATTAGATTCATGAGTTCAACGAAACGGATGACCAAATATCGTGTAAATGTTCTGCCTAACGTTCGTACTTACTCAATCACCGTCGCCTAAAGTAATGGGTTATGCACCTTTAGCCCAGGAAACCGGCTAAAGTCTCGGTCAGCACTCCATAACTCAACTACACCATGTACACGACAAATTGCCGCTATTCGCGCGTCGTAGACCATTGGACCCTCAATGCGACCGTCGATTAAGAAACTGCGTAAATTCTGCCAATATCCGTCGGTTTCAGACAAACATTGCGAGACAGGTGACTCTAACCAAGCATCGATCTGTTCTATTGCGTTAGCGTCGTAGATGCTGGTTTGTAGACGCGAGGATGGGTAACGATCGCGAAAAACTCTGAAAGACAATGCCAAGGGAGGCCCCAGGACACATTTCCATTGGCAAGCTCAGCAATGCAATTTTTCGCTCGATCGTGCCATTCTGCGTCAGCACGATGGGCATAGACCAAAATATTAGTGTCAACGGCAATCACAAACCTCTGCCTTCGTAGATAAGCGATCGAATCTCTCCCCAATCTTTACCTTTCAATTCGGGGTTGAGTCCGTCACCATTCACACTAGCATCCCTTAGCACGAATTTCGCCTTCGATTGATCGGCTCGCATCGCGAGCCGTAAGCCTCGCTCGACCAAAGCCCGAAAGGTGATCTTCTGTTCCGACGCATGTGCTTTCGCAGAACGCATCAATTCATCGGACAGCTCCACGGTCGTTTTCAATATGGGTCCCCATATCAATCAATATAGTCCTGCATATTCTAAAGCAATTCCTTACCGCTTGCTTGAAATTAAGGGGACTTATAACCTTGACTACTCAGGGGCGTCATAGGTTCATTTTGACGGATCATCGGATAACCTAACGGTTCAACCCTCCCGTTTCCTGAATCGAACGATTCAGTCCGGCATTCTGCTTGACCCGCTTGTCGGGTCGGTCGACGATGCCCTTGGCCGATCTGCTCATACGCTTGACCGGCAGCGCCGCCATCGTCTAGACCCGATTCACTTGCACGAATGAGTATATCTTGAGAAAATCAGGATTTTCTGCCAGACACTAGATGGTTTTGAGAGGTCCCCTTAAGTGTCCCCAAAAACGCGCGCAGTCCCATTCGTAAAACGGTATTGATAGGATCCTAGTCTGCGCGCTACAAGACTACAGCTATGTGGACCAAGCGCATCCATGATCAACTTCAGTACTTAGACGGTATGTTGTGAACTTCGAATCTCTGTGATCTGGCCTCATCACTCTTGCTATTTGGAGATCGCGTAGATTCGGCCGACCTTCGAATCCAAAGTTTTCAGGAAAACGCTGTGGAGTCGTTTTTACACCTTGTCCTCAACGCAGCTAAGCGTGGCGATATTCTTGTAACAATATAGTCTTATATACATACCGTCCACTCATTTCAGATGAGCCGTTAAACCGTTCTCAACCGTCAACACACTAAAACTACCCAGCAGCGACAGTGAACGAACTCGACGAAATCAATGGATCACTATTTAAACTAAAGACCACCCTTGTAAGCAGTAGCAACACTGAAAAAGCATTGATAAAACTCATCGAGCTATAGAGGATGATTATTGGATGCCTGCAAGAGATTAGATGGTCGCTTCAAATCAATGAAGGCTTGCGAGATTCAGTTATCGGTCCCCGGGCTAGAAGCGGGGTCGAGTTCATTGCGGCATTAAATGAACCAGATTTACTTTAGTCATCACTAAGAGTTAACTCGTTTAGCAGTCCAACTGGTCGATTCAAAAGGATTGACGACTGAGCTAAGACGATGCCGAGTTCGATCCATTTACTAATGCGTTTTGGGCGTAGGTTCCTTCCGACTAATCTTGTTCTGATGCTTCACCTATCACTTCCGAACCTGATTAGCGCCCTCACGACATCCAATCTACTCACGATTCCATCACTCACCGAAGCAAGTCTACAAGCGCTTCTCTCTGTGATGCATGCTTGTGCGGATTCTCGGTCTTCAAGCGTTGAAGATTTTGTACCTTCCACTTTACCGCCGGTAGCTCATTCGCACCAACGATATCAATTAGCTTGAAATCGGGTTCAGCATCGTGTAACGATAGGAGGAACCTTGCACTGTCACCCATCAATCTGCTGCGGATGTCAGTGAGCAATCGTGCTTGTGTTTTCATGAGCGTTTCTTTTGGGACGGAATTTTCAGTCATACCAGCAAATTCAGTGTCGATTTGTGAGTCTGCAATGCTCGTGTTGGGTGCAAGTACCTCATGCATTGGTCTACGAGAGCCAGCTAGATAGACAAGAAACATGCTGAATAGATTGTCAGTTAATCCTTCATTGTCGTACAGTATTTTGACATCGAAGAGATCACGTGGATGTTGACGATCTAACGCAGCGACGATTTTTCCAGCATACACTTCCTCGAACATGACGACGTTCGCCTCAGCAAACCCGAATTCCTTGATTACCGATTCGGCAACCGCCATTCTTACCGGAGGATTTATCGTACCGCGTAATACAGGCGATGTTTCGATTTTTATTCTGACTCGTTGATTCCGCACCAAGACGCGCGTACGTGTTCCTTCTCGAGATACATTTCGTTCTGGAACTAATTCCGGATTGCGCCACGCCAACGTCCTGATGATGCGATCAAGGGCGGAGTCTATCTCCTTCAGCGATGTTTCCCGATTGTGCACCGGCAAATAAGTGAGATCGATATCGACGGATAGACGCGGCATGTCTCTGTAAAAAAGGTTAATCGCCGTCCCTCCTTTTAAAGCAAATACCTCCTCAGCGGAGATGGAGGGAAGGACACTCAGCAACAGACTAATCTGCTCGATGTACGCATTACGCATCTTATTCTGTCAATCCACTTTCGACTACGACGAATTCAGGCGGGACATATATCCTGTAGACTGGATGAATTCTTCCGCCTTCCACTAGTGCACGTGGTCCAGACCCAAAATCGATCCTAGATTTATCTAGATAGTTCATCCAAGCATGAGAGTGCTTCTCAGCAAACACGAAGAAAAGTCGCCTCACTTTGACACTCTGACACGATGCTAGCAACATCGTGAGCAGGTTCGGTCGAAGCGTCGTTAGAGCATTGAATACACTGTCCAAGCGTTCGAAGTCAGCAGCTGTACGGATGACGTCAAGCGCTTCCAGAATTGCGCGTTCGGGGCACGATGCGACTATTGGCCAATGCCACACACTGACGCCCCGTTCGTTGCGTCCTACATCATGATCAGATTCATCGATACCCACTCGATAATCACCGAACAAAGTTCTTCGGTGAACTTGAATATTCGTCCGTAAAGGTAAACGACTTACCCATATCGGTACGGATCCGTAAAAATGAACTTGAGGACGACCTCCGAAGTAGAGATAGTGGTTTAGTCCTGCGAGATCGAGCGCACTCTCTCCACCAAGATGTACATCGTGGCCGAGCAATCTTTGCAGCGACAGAATTACGCTTTCCCAAGAAACCAAAGTGCTGTCTTGTATACCCATCGGTAGAGGACGCCGGTAAACTCCGCGGATGACACGTTCCAGCCATCCTCGTGAAACATATCGGTGGATGGATTTTGGATCAACTCCTTGCGCCCTCAACCATGCAGTGTCGACCAAGAATCCTGGTGGAACCTTATCTAAAACTGGTTTTAGACGTTTAGTTCTTAAATGGCTATTAGCCATGAAAAATACGAAACTTCAAAATTCACGACGCGATTAATTTTAGAATAATTTAAAAAAGATGGCTAATTGCCATTTAAACACAAGCTATTTAAAAGATCGTTAGCTTTGGTTAGGTAGCCGACTTGTAAGACTCGATCTCCTTTGCCCAATCTGCGCCCTCTTTTGCCGCTACTTTAATTCGCCTAAATAGCTCTGCCATGTATTTGTCTCTTGTCGTACGCCATTTTTCATTCGCCGACTCTACTGTCGCCTGCATCAACGCTTCGAGTTCATCGTCCGTTGGCTCACGCGTAATATCGAGTAAATCTACTTTCGGTATTTTGACTTGAGACGTCCCTACCTCCGTGAATTTGATTTTAGGCAACATTTTCGGGCAAAGCGCTTTTATCGGTACTAATCTGTTCCCAATGGTGACAGGCGATGGAAGCACCAACTTCGATCCGTTCTCGCGCCGGTTTCTGGTTGATGCAAACCGAGGTCGCGTATGCACACCTTGTATGAAACCGGCAACCCGTTGGTGGCGTGATAGGCGATGGTACGTCGCCACTCAGAATGACCCGATCTCGACTAGCCGTCGGATCCGGGATCGGTATCGCAGATAGAAGTGCCTGCGTATAGGGGTGTTTTGGCGCGTCGTAGATTTGCTGCGCGTCTTCGGTTTCGACGATTTCACCGAGATACATCACCGCGACGCGGTCGGAAATGTGTTTTACGACAGCCAAATCATGCGCGATAAAAATCAGAGCGAGGTTCATCTCCCGCTGTAGGTCCAGCAGCAGGTTGATCACCTGCGACTGCACTGAAACATCCAACGCCGAAACGGCTTCATCGCACACGATCAACTTCGGTTCAAGCGCGATCGCCCGTGCGATACCGATCCGCTGCCGCTGACCACCTGAAAATTCATGGGGGAAGCGATTCGCTGCCGATGGATCTAAGCCAACACGTTCGAGAAGGTGCGCAACGCGCTGTTGCCGTTCCTCTGGCGTACCAACTTTGTGAATGACAAACGGTTCGGCGAGGATCTTGCCGACGGTATGCCGCGCGTTAAGCGATTCGAAAGGATCCTGAAAAATGATCTGAATATCTCTTCGCAGACTCCGCAACCGCTTGCGATCCATCTGCGTGATGTCTTCGCCTTCGAAGAACACTGATCCCGCTGTAGGTTCATGCAGCCGCAGTAACGCTTTACCCACGGTGCTCTTGCCGCAGCCAGACTCGCCGACGAGACCGAGCGTCTCACCACGGCGAACTTCGAACGACACATCGTCGACGGCGTGAACGTGCCCGACCGTACGAAGGAAGAGACCGCCACGTATCGGAAAGTGCTTCGTCAGTTGCTCGACGCGGAGCAAGGGTGTGTCATTCATGCGGATACTGCGACATTCTGATCAAGTTCGCGCCATCGTAAACACGAGACGTTACGACCTTCCGACACTTGCTCTAGTGTTGGTTTGCTGATGGAGCATTGGTCCTGCGCAAACTCACACCGATTGCTGAAACGACAACCGACGGGCAACTCGCTGATGCTTGGTACCACACCAGGAATCGTCGGCAAGACTGATTTAGACTCACTCTCTAACCGTGGGATGGATGACAACAGCCCCTTCGTGTACGGATGCAGCGGTGAGCCAAAAAGCGTTTCAACCGACGCCTCTTCAGCGACGCGTCCTGCATACATGACCACCACCCGCGACGCCAATTCCGCAATGACACCTAAATCATGCGTGATGAAGATGATGGACATCCCGTGCTCCGCTTGTAGATCGCGAAGCAGTTCAAGAATCTGCGCTTGAATGGTGACGTCGAGTGCGGTCGTAGGTTCGTCCGCGATGAGAATGCGCGGTGTGCTCGAGAGCGCCATCGCGATCATGACCCGTTGACGCATCCCGCCGGAGAGCTGGTGCGGATATTCGTCGAGCCGGCGTTCCGCAGCGGGAATGCCAACATGATCCATCAATCGCAATGACTCCTGACGAATCTCTGCTTGTGATGCTTCAGGATGGTGAAGTCGATAGGACTCGCCGAGCTGCTTGCCAACCCGATGCACCGGGTTCAGGGCAGTCATAGGCTCTTGAAAGATCATCGCGATTTGGTCGCCGCGTACGCGGCTCAGCTCTTCGGATGTCAGTTGCGTTAGATCATGCCCCTGAAACCGAATCGCGCCACCCGTGATCCGACCTGCGGGTTTCGGGAGTAAACCCATCACCGCTAATGCCGTCACGCTTTTGCCGCAACCGGATTCACCCACGACACCGAGCGTCTCACCTTCTTCGAGGTCGATGTTCACCTCATCGATGACATCGACGACCCCTTCGTCGGTCTCGAACGAGATCGCTAAGTCTTCGATTGAGAGCAGAGGCATCGCGGCGCTACGTTCGATAGTCGTGTTGGAGGATGGTCACGGCGCCGAATGAATCACCATTTCGTTTCGCCTCAAGCGTCTCCTCTTTAATGTCAGGATCGATCCAAAACAGTCCGCCGCTGCTGAAGATGCCAGCCGAATTAGCTTGCGAATTGAAGATGCTGCCCGATGTTGGCGTACCTACGGATTGAGGAACACGGATCCATCGCCACGCCGCTTCGCGCGTATATGGGACCTGAAATGACGGTACCATGACACCGGAATCGTGGACCATCTGTTCAAGACGGTGAGCTAGTTCGATACGTTCGGCCAGCTCCGCCGACCCCCGGAATTTCATGATCAACTCGTCCATCACTGGATCGGCCCAGGCCGTTACGTTGTTCGTTTGGGTGCGCTTTGCGTTGTCAGAGTGAAAGTGCTCCCAATACCGCGGCGAGAGCCCTTGACTGGCCCACCCGCCCCAGGAGATCTGATGCTTCTTCTCTTGTTGTTTCTTAAATGCAGCCGACGCATCCAGCAGTTGCAGCTCAAGTTCGAGGCCTGCCTTTTTCGCTTCTTCCTTCAGAATGACCAACCGGTCTGTGTGATGCGGCTGGCCGTAGCTCACGGTGAACGACAGTCGTTGGCCATCTCGAACCAGAATTCCCGTCTCGTCGCGCTCGGTAAAACCAGCACGTTCGAAATACTCCGCAGCTTTGTCTAGGTCGTACGTACGCGGCTTAATCGTGGTATTGTCGTAGGCACCGAACCCAAGTTGAAACGTCGGTAATCGTTCGTAGTCACCGCGCAGGATCGTGTCGATCACCCTTTCGAAATTTAGTGCATGCGCGATGCCGTACCGAACGTCCTGTTCTTCCAGCATCGGCTGATTGGTATTCATGAACATGCCGGAAGACGGCTGCGGTAACTGGTTGTAGAGCCAGAACTTGCGGATGTAGCCATTATCGAACTCCTCGCCCTGTGCTTTTTCATGCCAGAAATCGGGCAGCACCAGCCCGAACGTGTCCAGTTCCGCTTTGAGGAAGTGCTGCCACGCGGTATTAATATCCCGGATAACTTTGACCCGCACGCGCTTCGGATTAAAACGATTTCGATAGAAGCGTTCGTCGTTTGCCCACCAGTTTTCCGTTCGCTCAAGGTCGATGTACTTGCCTTTACTGACCTCACCTACGTGGTACGGTCCCGTGGTCGGTTCTGGGCTCCAGTTGTACTGCTCAACCCATTTGTTTGACATGACATGGAAATGTCGCGGTTTCGGTCCAAAGCCGTAGTTGTAGTGCATCTCGTCCATCGGTTTCGAATCGGCACCTTGCACCCCGTACGTGTATTCGTCGTAAGCCTTGACGTCGCGTATGCGATCGGTGTAGTAGTTGTTGTACCAAGGCGCGACTATTTCCTTGCTGCGCATGAACTGCACCGCAAATACGAAGTCGTCGGACGTGACGGGCTCCCCGTCCGACCATCGTGCCTTCGGATTGATTCGATAGAAAATTGAACGACCATCGTCGCCAAACGCCCAATGTGTCGCGATCGAAGGCATCGCGCGTCGCGTATACGGATGAAACGCCACGGGTCCAAATTGGTTGTAGCGCAGAAAACCAGCAAACGCACCATTCGAATCGGGACCCACTAGACGCAGGGTTAATGGAAAGGCCTGCATCGAGGCTCGGAAAGTCCCTCCTTGAATAGCATCCGTTGATGCGAATTCGGGATCGCTGTCGTTCGTGAGCCATTCCAAATCTTGCGGAATTTCGTCCGGTAGTCCATCGCCCTCTGCTACGGCGATGGGCGGGAGCTCCACGACCTCGATCGCGTCGTCGGCTTCCGACGTCTCGCCGTCTTCCGTATCCATCGCGTCCTCAACTTGCCCGCAGCCACCTACGAACAGGACAAACACAACGAAAAAGAACGCGAAACGCCGACCGACATCACGCATCAAAGAATGTTCAATAGATTTCATCAGGGGTCCTTTCCAGTTGAGGGTCATTCGTAATAGGTGAATTGTTTGGGGTCAAATGCTTCTCGAATCGCTTCGCCCACATATGTGACCATGAGCAGGATGACCACCATCGCCACCACCACGGACGTCACGATCCACGGTGCCTGGAGCTGGTTGGTACCTTGTGAGAGCAGTTCGCCCCAGCTTGGTGTCGGCGGGGGCAAGCCAAACCCCAGGTAGTCTAGCGCGGTGAGGAAGGTAACCCCACTTGCGATGGAAAACGGCACGAACGTTACGATAACGGCAATGGTGTTCGGCAAGATGTGCGAGCCTACGATGCGCACGTTGCCGGCGCCTAACGCACGGGCTGCGCTTACGTATTCGCGACCCTTCTCTTTATAGGTCGACGTACGCATGTTCCAGGTAAGCTGCATCCACCCCAGCGCCGCCATCACAATCACGAGGGTGAGAAAACTCGGCACGACGACACTCGCAACGATCATGATCACGTATAGGAACGGGATATTGCTCCAGATCTCTATGACCCGCTGGAAGAGCAAGTCAAACGCGCCACCGAAATATCCCATCGCACATCCAATGATGATGCCGGCGACGTAGTTGAAGATCAGCAACAAACCCGAAAACGCGATAGCGATCCGGAACCCGTAGACGAGACGCGCTACGATGTCGCGTCCGGTCGAATCCGTCCCTAGGTAATGCTCATCCTCGAATGACGGTGGGTTCGGGGGATAACTGCCGACTTTGAGATCATTTTCGAAAGCGTTGTAAGGAACTGGCGGCATGAGCACCCAATTGCCTTCGTCTTCCTCCTCAAACTTCGCTCGCAACTCTCGATAGTTTGTTTCGTATGCGTAGTCGAGACCAAACGTGGTACCCGGCTTTAGCGACGTGTACGTCGGGAAAAACCACTCACCGTCATACGAGACCATGAGGGCACGACTGTTAACGAGCAGTTCCGCGACGAGACAAAGTACCAGCAGCACAGCAAGTAAAACGGAGGACCAATAGCCACGCTTAATCGACCTGAATCGTTTGAGTTGCTTGATCGTTTGTGGATTCAGGTTGAGAAGGCTCATTGATTCGAACCTCCACTACCGAATTTCACCCGAGGATCCACGAACGCGACGCAGATATCCGACAGGATGTTGCCGACGAGGAACAATAAGGACGAGATGACCAGAATCCCCATGACGACCGGGTAGTCTCGCTCGACAAGAGATTCGAACCCCAACAACCCGAAACCGTCGATATTGAAGATCTTCTCGATTAGGAATGATCCCGTGATCACCAAAGTGATCGTGTTGCCGAACGACGTAGCCAGCGGAATCAGACTATTCCGGCAGGCGTGGGCAAAAACCGCGCGGCGAAACGCCATGCCTTTCGCGATGGCGGTCCGGACGTAATCTGCAGCCAGATTGTCCATGAGCGAGTTCTTCATGAGCATCGTCGTCACCGCAAAACTCCCCGCCAAGTACGCGATCAGCGGCAAGGCAGCGTGATCCAGGATGTCAAGCGCTTTGCCAAACAATGTCAAATCATCGAAGTCATCGCTAACGAATCCCGAAAGCGGGAACCACTCAAGATTCGCCGCGAATAGTGTCAGGCATGCGATGCCGACAACGTAGCTCGGTATCGCATAGCCAAAGAACACCAACGCCGAACTCAGGTTGTCGAAGGCGGTCTTGTGCTTGATCGCCTTCACAATGCCAAGCGGTATACATACTCCATATGTCAGGATGAGGGTCGCCACCCCATAAAAAATCGATATCGGTAGCCTGGATTTGATGGTCTCCCAGACGGGCTCGGTATAACGGGTCGACGTTCCAAGGTCCAGCCTAAACACTTTGCCAAGCCAATCAAAGTAACTTAGAACGACCGGTTTGTCGAATCCGTAATAGCGTTTTAGCTGTTCAATCTGTTCGTCCGATAGGACACTACCACCCCGTCCATCGAAGCCGCTTGAGATGGTTGCGCCACCTTCCGCACCGGCGAGTGCCGCCTCGTTGAGCATCCGCTCGATCGGTCCTCCGGGTACCAAACGAGTGAGCGTGAATACGAGAATCGTGACGCCGATAAAAGTCGGCAAGATCAACAAAAATCGTCTGACGAAGTAGCTGGTCACAGCATTACCTATATGACACGCTCAATACGCCGGGGCCGCGGATACACCCGTTGTGCAATGGTATACGCATCAGTCATCCAAACGGCTAAGCGATACTATTTGTATTGAGTCAACGGGCTCGACGTAATGTAGACAAACGACAAGTACGCTCTGTTCAATCGCAACCAATCCTTAAGCAATTCCGCCATAACATTGAAGTATGGATCAAGAGAACCTAATCGTTCAGATTACGACCAAGCTAGAACAGCATTCTGAAGTTGGCGCCGCATTTCTCGGCGGTAGCCATGGACGAGGCGAATCGGATGCTCTCAGTGACGTGGACGTATATGTTGTCGCCGTTCAGCCCGATCAAGTCCAAAAGATGGTGACGAAACTAGCAGATTCAGTGTCCGACATAGCGCCAATCCTGAATTCGAAGGTGCTGCCAAACGTTCGAACCATAAACTGTATTACAGACAAATGGCAGCGTTTCGACTTAACGGTTGTCACTGGAGTTGAGCTTGGTTTTCTAGCCAGTGGGCAGCAGGTCAAACCGTTATTCGACAATCTCGGGATTTCAGGCGCTGTGTTGTCCACTCCTCCAGCGCTCCAAAAAACGTCTTCGGGCAAGTTTCTGGAAGACGTGAAGGAGTTCATTCGAATCCTTGGTCTTTCGGTCGTTGTAAAGAAACGCGACGACCTGATAGTCGCTCAAACAGGTACAAATCTCATGCGCGACATACTCATTCGAACGATGCTCATAGAGAACGAACCTCAACCGCAACGAGGGGTTCTCTCGCTAAGTCAGAGTCTTAGACCAGCTCAACAAGCGGAGTTACAGCAACTACCCGCTGCGGAAGCGGATTGGCCAGCAATCGAAGAACGAACAAGAGCAATTGCTGACGCATTCTTCCCTCGTGCACGTTTGCTTTCTAGGCGACTGAACGCAAAGTGGCCAGACGAATTTGAGAGAGTAACTCGAACGTATCTAATTGAGGAGATTGGTTTCGAGTTTTAAAGAGAGAGTCCGCAGTGGTTTCACACAAAAACAGAACCTCTTCATTGGCACTACGTAATTGAATTCAATAAACTGTCAAGTGTCAGGTGACATCTTACAATTCGGCAATGATCGTTTCGTTTCGCAGTCGAGCTCTAAAGGCTCTATACGACGGAACGACAACCAGCCGAGTAGCACCCGAGATTGTTGATAAGCTTAGAGACATTCTCGCTGCCCTCGATCGGAGCAAGGGATCTGAAGGTATGAATCTTCCTGGTTTTCGGCTATATCCGTTGACAGGGAATTTGAAAGGATACTACGCGGTAACCGTATCCGGCAACTGGCGGGTGACATTCAGATTCGAGAATGAAATGGCGGTTGATGTTGACTATCTCGACTACCATTGAGGAAATTGCAATGAGCATGCATAACCCACCGCATCCAGGCGGTATCGTAAAGCGGCAATGTTTAGAGCCTTTAGGACTGACGGTTACTCGAGCGGCCAAAGGACTCGGGGTTACTCGACAAGCACTTTCTGAATTAGTTAATGAGCATACCGGAATGTCGATTGAGATGGCACTCCGACTTTCTAAAGCGTTTGGTTCAAATCCCGAAACCTGGTTAGGTATGCAGACTGCATATGATCTCTGGCAGGCGCGCAATATAGCAGCAGAGATTGAGGTAGAGCAGTTCGCGAGACGTGGTTAGATCTTAACGCATCCTAGAATGCGCCCGGATCCGAAGACCTGAGCGCGAACAAACAAATTAGGGCAAGCCAAGCAATGGCTTGATCCCATACTCATATGCTGCTAGACCGATACCGATCAGTGCAGCAGAGGAGGTCATAACAAGCGCGGCAATCTCGAATTTACGAGAACTCAATCGATCGCCGAGCCCCTTAATCTGGGACTCGATCCCGGCAAAGCGAGTGTCGATTGCCTTGAAGTGAGTATCGATCACTTTGAAGTTAGCTTCGATTCTGTCAAGACGTGCAACAATAGGTGCAACAACACCTTTGAGCCGATCCTCGACAGTTTCGTCGATTGCCGTTGCTATCACTCTAGCCTGTTCGTCATCGAATCCGTTCCGCTTGAACTCGTCGAAACGGTCCGCCACTTGTCTAACCGACGACATGACGCACCT
>JAPOVV010000080.1 GCA_026707945.1 Gammaproteobacteria bacterium
TAATACCGTGATGTCATGGAATTGAAGGTCTTTATCCAGTGGATAACCTGGCCATGCCCAATGGTGAGCATCTGTAGCGACTGCAATTCCACAGCATCTGCACTTCTTGGATATGGCTAGGTGTTCTCCCTTTATTCGATGAAAATTAGGCCCGTAGATTTCGTTTTTCTTATTACGCATATTAGGTCAGGCGATCTTGAAGCAGCCAAAAGCGCCTCCCTTCTCAACTCGCCAATCCCCAATACCGATGATTTCACCTGCGAGTTCGAGGTATTCTATGACGCTTTCCATATTCACGGCAGCATCGTTGACTACGAGCTCAAATTCACATGCCCAATCGTTGAAGATTGGGCGGACCTTGATAATCTTTGAGCTTTGAACATTGACGACCGAGTAATGCCGTGCTTTCTCATTCTTGGAGATAGCCTCACAAGTCTTTCCAAGGGACTTGTCCCATTCGAATGTTATTGAAGGAGCGATCTGAAGCCCGCGCTTAAGTGGTGCTCCTGCTCTTGAAATTTTCCCCGCTTGGACGATGGTTCCGCGAATAGCGCCGTGGGGAATAGTAGGGACCGAACTACCATTTTTGCCTTCAGTGGCCCAAAAAGAAAGAATGACGTCGATGTCAGTAATCCTTTTTTTGTCGGCGTCTGTCTTCTTGGTTTTCTTCGCGGTTAATTTATCCTTTTCCCTTTTCAGGGGAGAGTCGTACATGTGTCCCGCAACTGAGTTCATCAGGAGCGGGGTGGTTCCCACAATTTTTGGGAATTATAAAGATTATTTGACAAGCGCGAGATTCAGACCTCCTTCATTTCCGGCTTACCGTTCCGTTTCAGGCGCAATACAAACTTCCGTTTCAGGTCGTCCTTCGTGAACTTCGGGCGTTCATGTGGCACCGCGTTCATGTTCAGCAATGCCCGCATCGCCCTGTCCAGTTTGCGCTGAAGTTTGTCGTCCATTCCGAACTACTCTATCGACATCTCGATCAGACTACGCAAATCGCCAAGAGTATTGATGGAAAAACAGTAGTCGCAGTTCTGCCACATCTGTTCTAAATCATTTTTCCGTGCCAGCCATCCCCCGCCGTCTATGACATTGACCAGCAGACATTTCGGATTTCTCCTTCTGACTCTGCTTCTGTTGTATGTCTGTACGGCCTGATACATTGAAGCTTGTTAGTTTGCCTTGGATGTTTGCCCCGATGATGTTGTCAGAAGATAGGAAACCATGATTAGAATTTGTGGGGCTTCCAAACTTGGTATTGCCAAATCAACTTCCTTATTGTCCACGATCTGCACACTGCCTTTTTTCCATTCGTGTCCCAAATCGTCCACCATTTCGCCTATGATGTTTTCTACTTTGAAACCCATCTGTACAGAGTAATAGGCAACCATATTTTGCCTGAATTTGGTACTCATGTATTGTCGGTCTTTCAGCAAATCAATCCAGTTGTCCGGGAGACAAAAACTCTTTCGTACAAACCTGGGAATCTGACCCGCCTAAGCATCAGGGTTGTTCAGGAATTTGGCGACCTTTTTCCTCATTTCCTGATTCGTTCTTAATCGTCCAATCGTCTTGTCGAACCAGAACTCAACGATCCTTTTCAGTTTTTCCAATGACCCTCCAGACAGTGCGATAATCGCCTTCAGTCTGTTTTGTTCCCTATCGTCACTTCCTAAATAGTCGTAAAGCACATCTTCGCTTGGGCGACCCCCATTCATCGTTGTAGTCAGCAAAATGCTTTCTGTTAATTCTTTGATTTTTCGCTCTACAGCGTCTTCTACATCATGGAACTTCAAGAAGTGTTGCATATTCTCCCGCAACTCATCAAGGTCAATTTTGTTCACTGCATTATGTCCACATGGCGCATAGAAACGGGCTTTCCAAGGTGAACTGATACATATTCGCCATTAATCCCTTTTGAAGATGATGCTTCCTGATATTTCTTGTTTGCGACTTCCGCGTAGTGGCTGTCAATATCGCAACCTATATACCTTCGCCCCATTTGCTTGGAAGCAACAGCCGCGGAACCACCGCCACAGAATGGGTCCAGAACCACATCATTTTCGTCTGTAGTCATCAGGATAAAACGCTCAATAAGATGAACAGGCAGTTGGCACGGGTGATTGTCAATGCGTTTGCTGGAATGCCTTACTCTATGTATGTCATTCCATACATCGCTCACCTGATAGCCGAAATGGTGGCGTAGATGTTCCTTCCCGCCATAATCCTTAAGGTGGACACCGCATTTTCTGCACTTCGGGTGTGGTGCGCGAACATCGTAAAACTTGCTCTTTCTTGACTTGGTATAAAACAGAATACCATAGTGGGCAGGTTGCAGGGTCTTGCCTAACGGCTGGCCGTTGCTGTTCCAAGCAATCCAGTGCCGAAATTCCATAACATCATTGAGAATGGGTGCGGTGTAAACCAGTAATTTTGGAATATTGTAAATAAACAGACTTCCATCATCTTTGAGGACTCGGCAACACTGATTTATCCACTGTTCCGTCCATTCCATGTATTCTGAAAATTCCAAGTTGTCTCGGTAGGAATTGTATTTTTTATTTAGGTTGAATGGTGGATCCGCAAATATCATCTGGACGGATTTTGCCCGCAGTGATTTCATTACGCTAATGCAGTCCTGATTATGTACTTTTCCTACAAGTTCTTTTAGTGGCTTCATGCTGTCAATTCTCTGTAAGTGATGGTCTTGCCGGTCATGCTACGGAACAAGTCGTCCAGTCTGTCTTGCGTGTCGCGCTCGCAGTTGCCTTCGTTCAGTCGAAAAGCAAACTCATCGACATACCGATGGCAGTGCTTCTTCGACCAGTTGTGATAAGTGCCGTTGTAACCCCTTTTCAGAACCGCCCAGACACTCTCAATTCCGTTAGTGTGTGCCATGTCATTCACAAATTCTTTCGCCGAATGGTTGACTGTCCGGTGCCGATGGGCGACCCCATTGTAAGCCGCGTTTTCATCGGTGCAGATAGTGGAACCGGAACGGACATTCTCATGGATGATGCCCTGCATGGTTTCCTTTGTTGTGTCGGCAATCGGCACGGCTTTCACCTTGCCCCCACGCTCCCTCATGCCAAGTACGGCCTGTTTGCCGACTCCGCCACGACCGGCATGAAGTTTCTTGTGTTCATGCTTATTGTCCTCTTTGCCTCCGATGTAGGTTTCATCCACTTCCACGATTCCCCGCAGGGCTTCCATCTTGGCACCGCAAGCCAAACGCAAGCGGTGAAGCATGTACCATGCGGTCGGATAACTGACATTCAGTTCATGCTTCATCTGAAGTGCAGAGATTCCCTTGCGGGAAGTCATAAGCAGATAGGATGCGTAAATCCACTTGCGGACATCGCGCACCCGGCTATGCTCTAGCGGGGTGCCAGTCCGTGCGGTGAAATACTGGCGACAGTAACCGCACCAGTAATCGCCGAAGCGTTTTTTGTTCGGGCTGATTTTGTCGGTAGAACCGCAGCGTGTGCAACAAGGGGTGTTTCCCCAACGGATACGCTCCATGTATCGGATCGCGTCCTCTTCGGTCGGATACATCTGCATCAGGTCGAACAGGCTCAAGGTATCGGCTGTTCTTTTCATATTATACTCTCCCATAGATTGTCTCTTTTCTATGGCGTATATTATATCATACTTTAGAAACTTTGTCAAATAATGTTATTGGTTTAGACTCGCTCAAAAATACCATTCTCAACCCAAATTTCGAATGCTAAAAGTCTCTGAATCCTGCGCTTGTCAAATAATCTTTATAATTCCCCAATTTTTATTTTTTCCCTTATAATAGACATTGTATTTTTCCTGGCATTAGCCGGTGAGATTTACTAATTTGGGTGCGGTGGGCAGTTTTGTTGTGGCTAACCCACCGCTCCCCATGTACAGAAATTCTTTCTGCCGAGAAAATTATAGCACATAGTATGAGTAATATAACTTACATGGATTTTTGACATGGCGTGGTTGGGTGTGGCATCGCTTGGCTTGGCTCGGATAACGCGGTATGGTTTGGCATGGTGGGGTGCGGTCTGGTTAGGTCCGGTCCGGTGCGGCAGTGTAGGGTTCGGTGCGGTACGGCTTGGATAACGTGGCGCGGTTGGGTGCGGTTAGGTACGGTTCGGTGGAGTTTGGATTGCTGGGCCTATGATAGAATAGGCCCAGCAATTATTGATGTGTTTCTAATCTTTCAGATACAGGAGGATCACCTTGAGAGGAACAGCGAAAGCCCAGATTTTGGGCACAGTCGGGCGCGACCCGGAAATCCGTCAGACGAATTCAGGAAAAAAAGTCTGCAATATGAGTCTTGCGACAAATTTTAGATCACCCAGCGGGGAGGAAACGGCGTGGCACAGGATCGTGCTGTTTGACAAACTGGCGGAGGTTGCCGAAAAGTATGTAAGGAAAGGCAGCCAAATCTTCGTGGAAGGTCGGATCAACTACAGGAAGTGGACGAATCAGGAAGGAATTGAGAAAGAGAGCATGGAAGTGGTATGTTTTGACCTTCAACTGTGCGGCGGAAAGAATAGCGGGAGTCAGGCTTCGCCTGGGAGTGAGGTCAATGGAAATGTGAATGATAAAGTCAAGTACACTGACACCGACGATGAGGATGATGACATCCCCTTTTGATGGGGAGTTATACGCAAGAGTTGACAAATGACTGATGCTAATGAATTGAAGAATCACTCTGA
>JAPOVV010000036.1 GCA_026707945.1 Gammaproteobacteria bacterium
CGGCCATGCGCTATCTAGCAACGCCCTCCTATAAAGAAACCCGCCCCACAATTAGACATGTCTTTACAGACCTATTCGAGCAAGTAAACTAAGACCGAAACAAGGAGCGTTCATGCGTCGATTACTTATCACAATCCCCTCTCACCGTAGACCCCACGCGGTGGAGCAACTACCTTTCGATCCGGACATTTGGATCGTCAATGACAAGAGGGACAAGAGGGACTATCGAGCCGCGGGAGCATCTAATGTTGAGATAGGAGGGCCTGGCGTATCCCCCAATCGAAACAAGGCAATAGAGATAGCTTTAGTCGAGCAATCCGTGAGTGTGCAAATAGATGACGACCTCCGAGGTATCTATCGTTCTTGGCATGATCTTAGCCAACACGAACATACGACTAATACCCCCATACGGGATGTTGCCGCAGAAGTCTGGCACTTCATGAAATTGGTCAATACCCCCATAGGAGGCATACTCGCTAGCCCTAATCCCTATCACTCAAAGCAACGCGTACACACATGGGCATTTATCGAGGGAACCTTCTTTGTGATCGATCCGAGACTTCCGGAACGATTTACTTGGCTCACCAAGGAAGACTGGGAGATGACATGCAAAGTCTTGTCTCGCGTAGGCTACGTAGTGAGGCTCGATTACTACGTCAGAGACTCAGATCAACTGAACCAAGCTGGAGGGTTGAAGGAGATACGAACATTCGAGAACGAGTCACAGCACGCTCAGAGACTTCTACGTGAGTACCCCAATCTTGTCCGTCCCCATTCGACTAGACCGCAGGTTGACGTTCAAATACGAGCTACTACACGGACTATACCTCCAGCCGCTAGAACAGCATACCAGATCGCGAACCAGCACGATTCGTATTCGTATTCGTATCCCTAGAGGGGGATACGAATATACGAATACGTATATTCGTTTATATTCGTATCGTGTACATGGCCGAAACACGAATACGAATAATCATATACCACGTCCGACCTGGAGATATGAAAGGAACAAGAATACGAATATGAATAATCTGACCTACCGCGAGGTCCGATAATGGACAATAGAGACAATCCTTCTCCCTTCACCTGGCCCGGAGGAAAGTATAACTTGCGGAAGCACATCCTGCCCCACATACAAGGCTCTCTTATGTCTCCCTTCCTAGGAGGCGGAGCCATTGAGTTACTGCACGCTCAAGCAGGCTGCGATGTAGTGGGTTTCGATGTCGATGAATGCCTCATCCGATCCTGGACAGAGTTACTCGCTGACGCGAAAGGCTTTGTGGAGCAAGTACGGTCATACATCCCCATCTCTAGATCGATCTATAAACAGCTCTTCGACCGAATGCCCTATATATCTGGTCCTGAACACTGGATTGTAAATCGATATTGCTTTAGCGGTCTAATGGGACACTCCGGAGGAACATCGAAAGGAGGCAGTTATTTAGACAGCAAGCTCCGCAAGCTCGAAACATTCGAGTCCTCTATTCGTGTCGGTCTAGGCTCCTTTGAGGACACTATCCCAGCCTATCCCGATCACTTCTTGTATGTTGATCCTCCGTACGTAGATCAGGGCTTCTACCGCCATCACATAATAGATCACACTCTTCTACGTGATTTACTCCGTGAGCGAGAGGGGTGGCTATTGTCTTACGCTGACCACCCCCTTGTCCGCTCACTGTACGCGGGCTGTCACATAGAGGCTCTGACGGCAAGACACTTCAGAGCAGACAGAGGAAGGTCCCCAAGAGTTGAACTCCTTATCCGACCATAAGATTCCTAGCCAGCTAACAGACTATGTTGCGCTACCTTTAGAGGACAAGATATGCCGAATCAAGCACTGGAACGTCCTTACGACATTCGCAGACGTCCAATGGGCTAAGGCCAACTGCTACGGCATCCGACTAGATGACCTAACAGTTATTGACATAGACAAACGTTCTAAGATCAACGATGCGCTAGCGGAGTTAGACCTGCGTCTAGGAGACACATTTACTGTCGAGACTCCCCGCGGTATCCACATCTACTACACTGGCGCGACACGTACAGTACGCGCTGAGTGGGGCGAGATAAAGTCAACCTCCGGCGGATATGTCGTCGGCCCAAACTGCACGCGTAGCGATGGTCAGTCCTACAGCGTCCTACATGACATAGATATAGCTCCAGTCCCTAAAGCTATACACCGCCTAATACAGCAGCCTCCGAAGGACTCTGGGCCGCTATGGGAGTTACAGGAGGGAGACAGACACTCGACTCTCTTCGAGGCTGCGTGTGGGATGACTCGACTCTATTTCTCGCAGGAAGTCGTCACTAACGCAATAGCCCACCAGAACGAGGAGCTTGGACATCCTCTACCAGATCACGAAGTCGAGCGACTAGCTCGAAACGCATACCAGCGCGTAGAGAGTGAGGCACGAACGAACCTCCGAATGGCTGGGATGCGCAAGAAGTTACAGATCCAGAATAAACGAAAGAAGGATGGAGTTGAGATACACTTTCCCGTTACGCTGAAGATGCGGAAGTCTCTCGCGGAGCCGCTAGTCGTCGGAGAGCATGACATCCCTATCCTCGGCAAAGACCAGCTCCATTGGATATATGGCGAGCACGGCATCGGCAAGTCTCAGGCGATACTCGCCCTACTCCGCCAGCACATTAGGAACGGCGGAGCGGCAGCGTACATCGATGGGGACGAAGGCTACGCGGGATTTGTGGAGAGACTCAACATCCACTCCTTCAAGCCTAAGGACGCGAAGCGTTTAGCGTGGATGCCGAAAGGGACATGGAAGGATGAGTCACGGAAGGCTACGAAGATTCTCCAGGAGGCTTACTCCGCCTCTAATGGGGACATGGTCATCGTAGTTGACAGCGCAACTAACTGCGGGTGTCCGCCCGAAGGTTCGGCCGTAGATGGATGGATGAATCAGTTCGTGGATGTCTTCCGCGGATTTGACTGGACGGTGATAGTCCTAGACCACCCTCCAAAGAAAGACTTACGGCAGCGCGAACGCTCCCCTACAGGCATCGGACAGAAGTCACAGAAGCCCTCGATCATGCTGGACGTCCGGCCGGTCAACGGAGCTATAGTCAGCAAGGTCTCTCCAGGCCGATTTGAGTTCATCAACCGCAAGGATAGGCATGGACTCTACACAGCCCAGCGAGACCAGGTTGCGTTTACGATGGTCGCGGAGCCACGTAAAGGAGGGACGCTCCGGATGAGATTTGGGCCGCCAAGCCGAGTCACGAAGACAGAGACATCCCACCACGAGCTGCTAGCCACGGAGGTCCGAAAGCACCACAAGATGAAACACCAGCCCATCACGAATCGAGAGTTACGCGACGCCACCAAACTAGGCGGAGCTTTCGCCACCGTTCTCCGGACTGCTGTAGCTCAGGGATTAGTGATTGAGCAGGCCGGAGAAACCAAGAACTCGAAGGTCTATCTACCAGGAGAACAGCATGACTGAACCACTGCATTTCTGCGATGCTCGAATGTCTCACGTCCGGTGCGGACAGCCAGCGAGACATCCGGCTCCGGACGGATGGCTAGGGAGCTGGATCTGCGAGCACCACTGCACGGAGCTCCGCGATGTCTTCGAGCTCCTGTCTCCGGCGGCTCCGCCGGAGACCGTACATAGGCCGAGGCTAGGGCTCGCCCTCCAGCTCGACCTAGCCGCGGAGAGGGAGACTCAGGACAGCTACAGCATCATGCTAGCGGACGCGGTCCTAGAACACCACTCCCGACCTGGCGTTATTGGGCCAGAACGTTGATTTACCCACGACTCGACAAGAAATCTGATAAATTTATTTCGCCACCCCGACCTGGCGTTATTCGAGATTTCTGGGCTGTTGCGGGAGCAAGGACTAGCGCTCACGTTGAAACTGGGATAAAGTCATCTGCGATGACCCACCCGACACACAGCACACCCAAGGAGACAGACACCATGACCACCCGACCGACACCAGCTCAGGATCGAGCAGTCCAGATCGTCGCCAGAGATCCAGGCATCCTCCAGTGGGAGGCTGCGGCCGAAGTCGGCCCCCACGGCAGCAACCGATACGGCACCGACACTCTCCTCCGAGCCGTCGCTGCCGGCCGGCTGGTGAGAGTCGCTGGCACCAGCCCCCACAACGGTCAGCGCTGCTGGCATTACTACACTCCGGAGGACGTGCCGGAGGAGCACAAGATCAGCGAGATCAGAGCCCAGGCCTGGGATAGCATTCTACGGCGAGACACCTCTATCAGCTGACACCGACCGACAGCCTGCGAAGAAGCCCAGGCTCCGGCCTGGGCTTCTTCGCGTCCCTAGCTCAGCCATAGAGCCGAACATATGTTCGTATTCTGGGCCGGATCTTGCCCTATAACGACTTTCGCTATATTTCGTTATATGTTGTAAGCCTCATAGCAGCGAGTAGAGACTCCTGGGGTGGTCGTAGTGGCCTAGGAGTCTCTACGCGCTGCTATGAGGCTCCTAGACCATGCTCAGGACAGATACTCGGGATGGACGTCCTCTGGTCGCGGCTCCGGCCTGAGACGTCTCTAGGCTCCTGTCGCTAGACTGATTCCAGCTCTAC
>JAPOVV010000016.1 GCA_026707945.1 Gammaproteobacteria bacterium
GCAGCTAGAGGGGAACACCCTTCTAGCCTCTAAACACCACTTTAGGCTATATCTCTTGAGGAGAGCAATATCAGTTTTGTTGAGCCCGATCAAAGCGGCCAGCGCTTGGATGCGTTGTGCCAGATCATCTGGTTTTTGTCGCTTAGATCTCCTCGCCTCTCGTTCTAGCGCGTTGCGGATCTTCAACCAATCTCGAGCAGAAAGCGAGTCATCGTGATCCCGCGCTTCCCGCGCCGTCATATCCAGATCATTCTTTCCAAGCTTCGGAATTTCGATCTCTAGCTCGTCCATAATTTCCCGTAATGAATTGGCGAATTCGCGTGCGTCATTCGTATATGGACGGATGCCTGAGGCGACGTTCAAAAGGTATCCCAACACCAAATGTCTTCTGTATCCGCTCAACAATTCGAACTACCGTCTTTACCTACCAGAGCGTTAAACTTAATTAAGTAGTGCGTCAAAATTGGTCGTATTTAATTCGCGACGTACTATATCTCTAGATTAGTTCATATGCCTCCTAGACTAAAAAGAGCTGCCATCATTTCGTCGTATCTCATTGAATTGAATCGATAAACTGAGTGTAGGCTCTCACCGTATAGTAACTTAAGAGGCGAAATCTCTAACCCGACATCGACATTCATTACTTACGATTCTGTTGAATCAAAGCCGATGCTTCGTTTTATCCAATTCAAAGAACGACCTTGGCAAGACGCGAGATATCTCGAAAATGAGCGTCGTACGTAACCAGCGTAGATCCATATCCTGCGCTAATCGCAGCAATCCAAATATCGTTCGTAGGTAGCGGATTGCCACGCCGCAATTGATCTACAAACATATCCGCGTAGATCTCAGCGATCTCCCGATTTGTCGATAGGATCTCAACTCGACGGTCACCGAGGAAGTCATCTAGTTTCTCGATATTCCTTAATCGTTGACTACCAAGCCGAAAACCGACTTCTAGTTCGCCTATTACGATTGACGGCAATCCGACCCATTCAGATCTTGAGAGTACGTCAACCATCTCAGGTTTTCCTCTAAAAGCGTTCGAATACGCCGAGGTGTCTAAGCAAATCCTCATTTCCACAACTCTTCATCGATAACGTTAAAAACCGCTGTATTCCTCTCAAATTCCTCGAATTCTTCCTCAGTCCATGTTCCCGCAAACCGTTCCAGGCCGTTTGTCCATCGGCCACTCCTTTCATCTAGATCCAGAGACTCCGTCAAGAGATGTAACACAGTGCTGTTCATTGACGTCCCGAGACGGTGTTTTTCCTTCTCAAGAGCATCAGCAAGTCTGGGTGTTACATTTCGAATCGTCAGTGTTTTCATTTTTTAATGCAACTAATGATGTCACTGAGGTAATTCTATGCAGTCAAATTGACGCACGCTACGAGAAATTTACTGACCTTTTGTGAGCCAAGCAACCAATAACCTTATTTGCATATCGTCCAGCATATCGCCGAACGCAGGCATAACGCCCTCGCGCCCGTAAAGAAGCGTTTCTTTGATGGCTAGTACCCCGCCGCCGTATGTATACGTCCCAGTAGTAAGGTCTGGGGCACCCAATGCTTCTGAACCTTTGCCGTCGGGTCCGTGACAAGCAACACAGAGTTCATCGTATTTCGCTTTGCCAGGGTGTGCACTTGGCGTTGAGCTCGCCAAAGCGACGGTATATTGCGTTAATTGCGATGCTTCCGTTCGATTCAAAACGGAATGCCAACCAACCATGATGCCGTGGCGACCGTCTCTGATCGATTTTTCAATTGCTTCCGGTGTGCTGCCCCATTGCCAAGAATCGTCGCGAAGATTTGGGAACATACCCGCCTGACCGCCAGCATCAAGTCCATGGCATGCCGCACATTGGCGATCGAATACACGCTTGGCGGCACGCATCAACAGCTCGTCCTCTCGAATCACAGCGAGATCCATTCGTGCAATCTCGTGACGTCTCACGCCAAACGTGCTTTCATGCGTCGCAAGACGTTCGTCAAGCTCACCTCCTTGCGACCAGTGGAAGGTACCTGAAAAAGAACCTAAACCCGGATAAAGAATGAGGTAGACCAGCGTAAACACCAACGAGGCGAGCATCGTCCAGAACCACCACATAGGCGCCGGGTGTTTTCCTTCCCTTAAGTTCTCGTCCCAAATCGTCGGAGATTCCTCGTCCTCACCGACTGGTCTTTTACCAAAGTAAACGCCGTATATCACCCACGCTAAACCGACGAGCGATACGACCGTCAGGACTGCAATCCAACCTGCCCAGAAGTCAAGTGGCATCGGGGTCTATTTCTCGTTCTTCGTCGTTCAAAGGTATTTCTGCCGTTTCTTTGATATCTCGATCAGATGACCAAACGAATACCCAAGTAGCAACGATGACCATGAACAGCATGACAAGCATGTCGCCTGCGAAGAGGAAATACGTCAATGCACCATCCCCTCAGCCAATCCAGCTGCTTCACCAAGAACCGCAAGGTATGCCACGATTGCGTCCAATTCAGTCTTTCCCGCTACACGCTCGGGTGCATTCGCGATTTGCTCTTCGGTGTATGGGTGACCGAGTATTTGCAGTCGTCGCATTCGGGTCTGAATCGTGTTACGTGGATCCGCCGGCTTTTCCGCAAGCCACGGGTAAGCAGGCATGATTGATTTCGGCACGACACTGCGAGGATCGATCAGATGCACTCGTTGCCACGCATCGCTGTATTTAGCACCGACTCGATGAAGATCAGGACCAGTACGTTTTGAACCCCAAAGGAATGGACGATCGTACGCCGATTCACCCGCACTCGAAAAAGGTCCATATCGCTTGACTTCTGCCAGCAAAGGCCGGACTTGCTGTGAATGGCACGTACTGCAGCCTTCACGAATGTAAATATCCCGACCAACAAGCGCTAATGCGCCATACGGTTGGGTTTCTACCGAGGGTGAGACTAACTCATCCTGGAATATACTCGGTAATACCTGAACCAACCCACCGATAGACGAAACGATGAGGATGCCAAAAATGAGAAGACCCGCGTTCTCTTCAAGCTTTCTGTGAATGCCAAGGACACTCATGCCGCTACCTCAGCAACGACGTTCGCAGTTTTTACCTCTGGGATTCGCCGAGTTACGGTTGTGCGGTTTTCCATCGTTTTAATGAAGTTGTAAAACATCAGAACCGCACCGGTCAGGAATACTGCTCCAGCGACAAAGCGCAATGCGTAATACGGCGCCATGCTTGCCATGATGTCTCGGAAACCGTAGCTGAGTTCACCGAGTTCATCCAAGGACAGCCAAAGTAATCCTTGTGATACACCTGCGCCCCACATCGACAGGATATAGAGCATCGTTCCAGCCAGCGCTAACCAAAAGTGGATGTTTGCGAGTCGGATGCTGTACAGCTCTGCACCTACCAGCCTTGGTACCAGGAAATAAAACGTACCGAACGTGATCATCGCGTTCCATCCAAGCGCACCCGAATGCACGTGTCCGACTGTCCAGTCGGTAAAGTGACTGACGACATTCACGCTCTTAATCGACAACATAGGTCCTTCAAATGTCGCCAAGCCATAGAACGCTAATGCCAACACAATGAACTTCAATGCGGGGTCAGTCTTTAGTTTCTCCCAAGCACCAGCGACTGTCATAACACCATTGACCATCGTCGCCCACGATGGCGCAAGCAGAATGATGCTCATCACCACGCCCAGGGACTGCACCCATTCGGGAATCGCGTTGTAGTGGAGATGGTGAGGTCCAGCCCAGATATAGCTGTACGTGAACGCCCAGAATGCGACGATCGACAGCCGATAACTCCAGATGGGACGATCAGCCTGCTTCGGGAGGAAGTAATAGAGCATCCCGAGGAATCCACCTGTAAGGAGAAAACCGACCGCGTTATGTCCGTACCACCATTGCACGATCGCGTCCTGCGCACCAGCAAATAATGAGTAGGACTTATCGATTGAGATCGGGATCGCCAAACTGTTTACGACGTGCAACATCGCGATCACGATGATGAGCGCACCGTAAAACCAGTTCGAAACGTAAATCGGCTTAACTTTGCGATTTGCAATCGTGCCAAAGAACACGACGGCAAACGCAAGCCAAACGATTGTGATGCCGATGTCGAACGGCCATTCGAGTTCTGCGTATTCCTTTCCGGAGGTCCAGCCTGCGAGGAAGGAAATGCCGCCGGTGAGTACCACCAAATTCCATGCGATACAACAAAACCAAGCCAGCCGCGGTGCGAAAAGCGTGACGTGGCAAGTGCGTTGAACGCTGTAAAACGCCGTTGCCATCAACGCGGATACGCCGAACCCAAAGATCACACCATTGGTATGGAGTGTTCTTACGCGTCCATAACTTAGCCACTCCTGTCCCAAGTCGATCGTTGGCCAAACAAGCTCAGCCGCGATGAAGACACCTGCGGCCATGCCAGCTATCGCCCACACCAGTGACAGTACAACAAGCACCGTAACGACACGATCGTTGTATACGTTTGAGTCAGGCATCACGGATTAAGCGGCTACAGACCCAAAGACGGTCCAAAGCCGTGAGTCCACAATACGACCGTGATCCCCAACAGTGTGACTGCAGCAACGAGCACAATCCCGATTAACGAAGATGCCATCAACATGCCTTGTTGAGGCGTGGTCTGAAGCAATATCGGTAACCCACGATAGAGCAAGAACATGCTCCAGATAAGTACTGGGATGATCGAGAGCATGTTCACGAAAACGTGCGGGTAAAGGTGCGCAATACTGCCTACGACCATGGGCGTCGCAACCGTGGCTACCAATGTCAAATGACGACTCAATTCGAGGCTTGCATCGTAAGTCGGCGCCATCCAACGTAGCAAAATCGCTAATCCGATCAGACCGAATAACAGCGCAGAGAAATAACAGAGCGAAACCAGGAAGAGAATGTTTGGGCTCATTCGAATGGCGTGTTCCGCACCGATTTCCCAGCCTAAAAGTGTCGAGCCGATGTATAGAAATATCGGTGGCAAGAGCGCTAACGGAAGAATGTCCTTGGCGATCACAACGCCCGCAGATGCCGTCTCTTCGCTAAGGCGCGGAAAGAGTCTACTTCCTTGGACCAGCACGTCCACTGGAACGAATATCACGTAGTTAGAGCGCCTAAATTCATCGCGAACAAGATTGAAATGTCACTAGTCTCGATATGCTCTGGTAGATTCCTCGACTCGCCGATGCAAGTCGCGGGGTACCTGTGAAGCCAATCTGAGCCTGAGTGACGTCGTCAAGCTAGACATTCAGTCATTCTCGCTGGCGGACGACCCTTTAAAGATCGGTAGATCACACGTTTTTCCGAAACTCTATGCTCGGAAATGCGCTATCGAAGAGATTTGAAATCCGGTGCACGTTTCGCAACGAAGGCATCGACGGCTTCACGATGCTCTGCAGACACATATGCCTTTGCCAGTACTTCGCCTTCGAGTTTTTGAACCGCCTTGATATCCGTTTCGAATCCGTTGGCGGTTAGCAATTCCTTGACCCATCTAAGATGAGGCGAAGGATTACCCGCAATCTCGCGTGCAAGACCGGTAGCCTCCGTCATTAATTGATCATGCGGTACTAGCCGATCCACTAAACCTAACTTAAACGCTTCCTCGCCTGAATACAGCCTACCAGTCAGACACATTTCACTGGCACGACCGAACCCCACGCGCGCAACCAAGAAGTGCGAACTTCCGAGTTCCGGTGTAACGCCCATCTTGACGAACGCCATGCCGAATCGCGCTTGGTCTGACGCGACGATTACGTCCATGGACAAAATCATCGTTGCACCCACTCCAACACATGCACCATTGACGGCCGCTATGAGCGGCTTCGACGAACGTATGAGATCAATCCAATCCCCTCGCATGGCAACGCTCTCACCTGAGTCGTCAAGTCGTGCTTTAAAGTTGTCCTTGATATCTGCACCCGCACAAAAGCCCCGACCCGCGCCGGTCACAATGATCGCGCCAACGTTCGGATTCCCGTTTGCATCATCGATCGCATCGTACATCTCTGCAGACATCCTGCCCGTCCATGCATTCAAGCGATGGGGACGGTTGAGAGTGATCGTGCAAACGTCGTCAGCAACGTCCACTAGGATGTCTTCATATTCTTGCTGGGACATGGTGTTATTCCTTATTCTGTGAATGTTCAATCTTCAGCCTCCTCTTCATGCCGCCTTGCAACCTGGTCCAACCTCGGTCCGATCGAAGACATCACAGCAGCGAATAGGACCACAGCCCAAGCCGCTGACAGGATCAAGTGCAGGCCAACGAGAATTCTCGCAGCAACTGACACAGGGACAGCAGAGCCAAACTCTTGCCCAAGCGACGTATAAAAAGAGAACAGTACCCAGTCTGCTATCCCGCTTCCAGCATATTCAAATGCACCTTCCTGAAAGCGATCCAGCATACCGTAGAAGCCGGAGAAAAGGAGGATGATTGTTAGGTAACCTACCGCAAATGCCCCGATCGGCGGCCACATGACGGTTAGGTAATCCGTGAGATAACCGTAAATTCTTAACCTCGGCTCCAGCCAAATCATGGACCAGCGACCTACGAGGAATGAAACAACGGTTACAACGGCGACCTCAACCACAAAAAAACTCGACCACAGTGCGAGCTCAATATTCGATAACCCATACGCGTCAGTGAATTGGCCAGAGTACATTCCTGCGAAAATCATGAGAGCAATTGATAGCGGACCTATCACCAGCAATAAAGGTGGACGCACGTCTCGCCAACCGGTGCGTCGGTGACTGAGTAGTCCCGCTGCTAGTGCTGTCCCAGTCGACATCAGGAGCACGCCGAAGATCAACGTGATAGCCGCGCCACCGAACGGAGTCGAGAAAAGTCCCTGTACGGTCCAAGCGGGAATGAGCCCAAAAGAAAGGAGTACAGCCACCACAAAGGACTCTCGTGCCATATCGCGATATCTAAGCAACTCTGACCCGCGTAACCCATCGATCAAACCGACTGCCAATGCGAGTAACGGCGGCGCAAGGCGCCCGAATGGATTTCCCGGGATCAAGCCGGCGAGCAACGCTGCAACGATACCGACAATCGAGCCGACCAGAATACCAGTCCACGGACCGCTTCGCGCACCACCGCGAACCCCTACGCCAACTCCAATAGCAACACCGCAACCAGCGCCGATCAACACATCCGTGTGCAGATCTGTAATTGCATAACCAAACGGCACGACTACGAGTGAGACAAATACAGCAATACGGAGCGCTAACCACGCGAAATTGCCAATCGCCGCGGGGGTCAGCATGAATCTAGCTAGAGAAGCAAACGCCATATCGTTGGGTTGGTCTTCAACGCTTTCATCATCTTAGCTATCTTAGACGCCCCACACCCTTCAACCTAACCTGAAGCGTCAATTGATTCCGGTGCGGGTTCTTCAAAATCCGCCGAACCGATGTATTGATCAAACGACTCGCACCAAATTGTTACTGCTTGTTTGTTCATAAGATCAAGCTTGGACGTCGTGTAGATCTGCGAACCACTGAAACTCTTTAGTTTCGCTAATCGAACACGTTGCTCGTCAGCTAGAAAATCTGACTCATCGTCAATCGCAGATTGTGAATTCAGATAAACCCAGTAGTTCGGTCCCGTGGATGCTTCAAAGTCTGACTCGAGTTGAATCCACGCTTCATCACCAGCAGCGTCGTGAACTGAAATCCGACCTTTAGCCCAATGCGCGAAGTCCTGACCAGGCGCGTCTTCACGAAACGCACCTGTGTAAATCGACTGCCTCTCAACCACACCTTCGATCTGTGAGACGGACTCGTTCACAACAGGCGGGGGAAACAGGAACGGAAACGCAATGAGCATCGCGCCACCGCCCACAACGACACCGATAACAAAACCGATGAGAAGATTTCTAAACGTCTTCACCGATGACCTTTCGAATCTGCGAGTTCAAACCACCGAGACCGTTCAAGCGATAACCTTCCTGTCTCGCAGTTACGACGCAACCGACGCTTGTGGTTCCGGCGTCTTGGGTTCTTCGTCTTCACCAAGATATCGCTTTAACCACAACGCTGATAGTGCAACAAGGACACCGACACCTATACCTAGACCGGTGAATATTCCGAACGCATTCTCGTAAACCGCCAATGACTCAACAGCGGGAATGGTTGTTCCTAGTTCTTCGTCAATGGCCGCGAATTGGGCGAGCTGACCGCCAAACAGGCTGGCGACGCTGCTGGCAAGGAACCAGATTCCCATCATGACACCGACCATTTCGACCGGTGAATAACGCGTGATCATGGATAGACCAACGGGCGACAGGCATAACTCCCCAAGCGTTATGAAGAGAAATCCCAGCACGACCCAGATCATTGCAACCTGGAACTCTGCGTTTGCCGCCATGCAACCGAAAAGGAACATGGCGTAACCAACCCCGCATAGGATGATGCCAATTCCAAATTTCATCGGCCGCGACGGCTCGATTCGATTTTGCCCGAGTGTGTACCAAATCCACACAAACACTGGTGAGAACGCCAATATGAATGCCGGATTAAGCGACTCGATTTGTGCGGCATTGAACGTGATGCCGAGAAACTCAGGATCTAGGTTTCTGGAAGCAAAGCCTTTGAGACTGTGAGCGGCTTGCTCGAATAAACCCCAGAAAATCACTGATACGACAATCAGATAAAGCATCACCCACATGCGACGCAGTTGTTCTTTTGTGCACGTTTGTTGGGCGTAAATCAAAACGCCGACGAGCGCGATCAAACCTACGGAATAAAGCAAGACTCTTGTGAGATCGCGAGACTGTAAGAGATATGCGGTAAATAGCGTCGCGATAACGCCGCCCGCGTATATCAACCATTCCTTGCGGATTCCAACCACCGTCGACCGTAGATCGACCGGGTCGTGTGGTTCACCGACACCTTGGAGCGTCCCTCGTCCAGCGAGGAACACGGCCAATCCGATCAGCATCAATATCCCAGCTAGACCGAAACCGTAGCCCCATCCGAAAGACTGACCAATATAGCCGCAAAGGAGAATTGCCGACATCGCGCCGAGGTTGATGCCGAAATAGAAGATCGTAAAGCCTTGGTCGCGCTTTGCGTCGTTGTCCACATACAACAAACCAACCATGTTCGAAATACACGCTTTCAGGAAGCCGACCCCGACGATGATGAAAGACATCGCCAAAAATGTTGCGCCTAGTGCGAACCGGTCCTGAACGATTTCACCGTCTACGACGGTACCACCAGTGCCTTCAAACGCCATCAAAATGTGTCCAACGCACAAGAGCACCGCGCCGAAGATCACCGCCTTTCGAAAGCCGAGCCACCTATCGGCGATAAAACCTCCGATGACGGGCATGAAGTACACCATTGCACCATACGATGCGACGATTTCGAACGCGACCGACTCCTTAAAAAGGAAGTGGTCAATCAGATAAAGCACCAGGATCGCGCGCATGCCGTAATAGCTGAAGCGCTCGCACGATTCGGTAATAAAAAGTACGACCAACCCAACCGGGTGACCAAGGACCGTTGTTCTCACGCGTGCCCCATTTCTACTATTCAGCACTATCGATCATTAGAAGCTGATCGAATTTATTGCCATTGTATGAGCGCGCTAACGTAAACCAGATCTTGAAGAATGCATATGTGCGACTTCGCTAGCCGCCTAAGTTTGGTTCAACATTGCCGCCGTTGAGAATGTTAGTCATCGCATTCTTTGTTGAGCGATCATCTTCGCTGGCAGATAACTTACAAAGTCTGTCCGAGTTTCCCAGACGCCCAAGTAAGATCAGCGCCACGGTTATGCCATCATCGCCTTTCTTAAGCGCGACCATAGGGAATTCTTTTTACGGGGTGCAATGGAGTCTGCGTCGGTTACTTCGAAGGTTGGCAGTGTTCGCCGTAGTGCGCGGGCAACCATCCCTCAGTCAATGCAAATTACGGAACCAACGATTCGTGCCTCGCCGACGTGTGTGCCGACACTTGCCGTGAACGCTATCACGATCAAAAGACAATGCTCCTTCAAGTTGTTGACGCCACGTTAACCAACGCAATCATTCGACGCCTAAGCAACTAAACCTACCAAGTCAATCCACCCTTAGATCTGATCTTGCAAAAATGCCTTTACTTCGCCTCCCTTTTCACTGTTGGAGACTTCCGAACTTTAGACGGCTCTTTGTGAGACTGCGAACTCTCTTGGGACGGCGTGCGTTTCGGGCGACACTTAATTATTAGTTTCGAGGACATTTATTTCCTCCTTTCCGTCGTCATCCAGCGCTGCCACTTGTTCCAACTCGGCACGCGTCAACGACACCCGTCACAACGGGTTGTACATCGTCTGAACTAACGATCGATCTTCGCGTCGTCTTCCTGCCGTGTTCGAAACCGACTCCGATTCATCCGTTCGATCTTGAGTTGCGAGAACGAGCTTTCCACAGACGCATTGTCTGCACACTTAGGACGTGACCAATGCTCATGGTCAGCTGATGACCTTCGAGACAGTTTCGATAGGCGACACTGGTGTGTAGGCTGCCACGGTCCGAACGCAAGATCTACCGTTCCCCATCAGTCGAACCGCGACGGCATGATCAATCGTCTCCGTGACTAACTCGGCCGTTTGCCGCAGACCCTATTGCCAAGCGACCACCACACCGTCATAGAGATCCTTGATCGTACAGAGTTAAAGCTTGCCCTCGGCCGTGCGGAACTCGAGCAAGTCCGTGATACAGATCGCATTCGGCTGCGGTGCCATGAAGTCACGGCGGACGAGATCAGGCACCGCTTCATCGCTGACCCGACGCCACCGATGACGCCGCTTCCTATGCGGCAAGCGCCACAGCGAGCCTTCCCGCATAAAGCGTCGAAGACGACGGGTACCGAACCGTTCACCATCGTGGGTGTGCAGCATGTCTCGCATGCGTCTGTAACCCAAGATGCCATCACATGCCGCCGGATTTGGACTCAACCGTGCTATTCGACCAGATTTAGGTTGGCTCACTCGACCCTGGTCCCGTGATTTTCCTTAAGACCGGTGCTTCAACCCATTACGTGACAGTAGCCTCGATTTTCGATTATCAAAGTACTCACATTCCGAAAGTAGGTCTCCGTGCTTAGCGCCGGCTTCACCAATCTCCATATGCTGTCTCGTTATGGCTACGCCATAGTGCTCATACCCGTACTCCATCAATCGAGCCCAATTTAAGTCGTAATGGGAAGTCGCGTCCACAAACCTCAGCACATAAGCTCCTCTGTGTTTTTGGCCGCCTTCTTTCAGAGGGACGCTTCGATGGGGAACCCATTTATTAAAGACAAGCGCGTCACCGAGCTGGAAGTCGTGCTCGATTCGGTTGTGCTCAAGGATTGCCAGGAAGGTGGGAGAATTGAATACACTTCCCTTAAGTTGGTGGTATTCGAACGCGGTTGTCTCGATACCTGACTTCCGTTTCGACTCGATCGTCGATACGATGGCCGACTCAACTTGCTCATAGACAAACTTTCCTGATAGGACGTCATTCGAGACATAAGTTAGTCCCCCTTTGTGATTATGCGTGCTTATTGCGTGTAGAGGCGTCCATACACTGCATGCGAATTCGGCAGGCATCTGGAAGCCATAACTTTGCGTATCTACGTGCCAAGGCACGCCTTCGTTAATACCTTGAGTAATTTCGTATCCCGTCTCGAAGGTTAAAAATAAGTCGCAATCCGCGAGCTTCGTTAACGTGCGTTGAATATACGGCCTTGCAAGTAGCTCATACACTTCTTGCTTTTCGGTCTCAAAGTCATACTTACTTCGACTGAAAGACACACTCTTTCTTGTGTCACTGTAGTAGGAAGGCATCCCTAAATCAGTCTCTAGATAAAACCGTGATCTCATGAAATCCACAGCTGCTTCATTGAAGAAGCTTTTGAGCTTGACAAATCCATCTCTCCGAAAATGCTTCCGCGCTTCGTTCGGTAAGGCAAACTCATGGTCGAATGGGTGTGCCTCTTGCGTAAGGGAGCCTCGCAAAACCATCTAAACTAAAGGCCGTATTTATTTCGTTGATGCTCTTGCTGCATGTGGTCACGAATGAAGTCGGTTTCTCGAATTCTGTCCGTTCGAAATTCCTGACGCATAAACCAGTTCATGTCGTTGTCGAGGTATTTGGTGATGACACCTCGATACCAATGATTCAACGTCGATTTCATGGTTCGATAGCGGTTATTCACGGCGTTGAGATCCCATGGTCCACGCCGCCGTTCGCCCTGACTGCGATTCATGACTTCGCGAGGGCGGTGTACGTCTTACCGCAGCCATCAGCAAGGCAGCGAAAACGCATCAGACCTGTGGTCCTGCCGTGCCGCCGCGCACCCTTCGATCCGCAATGAATGCAATGTCGGTCGCACTCAAGTCGTCGTTCAAGCTCACGGAATCTGGTGGGGCACGGCGCTGCTTGGCTCGGGTCGTTGAAGGGTTGTGATCACCTGATGGCGCTGTTTCGCGGGAAGCGTATCAAGATGGGCAAGGTAGTGCCTAAGTAGAAATCGCTTCATGTATGTCGTACGTCATTGAGAACTAACCAAGCTCAAACACGATTTATTATAAAAAACCACAATCAAATACTCAATATTCATATTAAACACCAAAAAGTATGTTATATGGCGCTGAATCGTAGATTCAGCCACATTCGGCCTTTCTATTGATATCTGAGTTGATGCGAGCTAAGTTTCCCGCAACGAGTTAGTGATATGCTGTGATGAGTGCCAACCTACACGGTGCGTGGGACGCGTATCAGAAACTAAATCAGCTGGGTGACACGTGGGCGGCGCTCAATGAACTGGTAGATTTCGAAGCCTATCGTGACATTCTAGAAGAATGCTGGCCACCCGCTGATGCGGTACCGACCAGGGGCGGTCGTCCGCCTTATGACCCGGTTTGATGTACAAGTTGCTGTTGATCGGTCGTAAGTGTGGCTTGTCGGACGAGAAGTTGGAAGTCCTGGCACTGGATTCTCTACGGTAAATGCGTTTTCTCAGCGCGACCCTGGGCGACGCGATTCCGGATCGCGATTCGAAGATCGAATCGATATCCCACACATGAGTGAACGTAACGGAACCCCGACTCTGACAAATCGCTTAGTTGCGACTTCGCTAAACGCTTAGTTTAGGTTCAACGTTCCCACCACTGAGGATGATGGCTATGGGATCGTCCGTCGATCGGTCGTCTTTTAAGGCAGCCGCAACGGGCACCGCCGAAGAAGGTTCAATAACGATTTTCAAAACACGCCAAATCAATACCGTGGCATCACGAATTTCGTCTTCGCTAACGAGACGAACTGGCACATGTGCCGTCCGCAAAATCTCGAAATTCAGTTGACCTAACGAAGCTAGCAACCCATCCGCAATTGACGTAGGCGGAAGCGAAGGCAATAGACGTCCCGCCGCGAGCGAATCATGCGCATCTCTAGCGAGTTCAGGTTCACAACCAACAACGTCACAACGACCACCTGCGGCAATGACCGCACCACTCGCCAATCCGCCACCCCCAATCGGTACCCAAACTTCGCGGAGTTGCGGTACGTCTTCGATGAGTTCTAAGGTCGCAGTACCTTGACCCGCGATGATGTCGGCGTGGTCGTATGGTGGCACAAATGTCGCAGCGCGTTCTTGAAGAAAACTCTGTAACGCGGTTTCTCGCTGCGCAATAGCCGGACCACAATCCACCAAGATGCCACCGTAACGCTCAATCGCGTCGCGTTTAAATCGAGATGCGTTGGTCGGGCAGATAACGTACGCTTTTTTACCTAGTTTTCGAGCCGCCCACGCAAGTGCCGCACCGTGGTTGCCAGAAGAATGGGTAACGACGTCACCTGAAGAAGCCGGAAGACTCAGCAGGGCGTTCAGCGCTCCGCGCACCTTGAACGCACCAACTTTTTGAAGGTTCTCGCACTTGAAATACACCTCACGACCGAACAGCTCATTCAACGTTGAGGAAGTTAATACGGGCGTTCGATGGATCGACTCCGTTATGCGTTCTGCTGCGCGTAATACGTCGTCAAATGTGGGAGTCAGCTGTACCGTCCTTTAAGAGCGCAAAACAAAGTGATGCGGCGCTATCGGACACCGCTCGACAACGAGACAATGCGATTGAATACGGGTGTCGCCGCCGTGGAGTCCGACTCTCGTACGAAATACCCATTCCGTTCAAACTGACACCGATCCCACGCCTCGTCGATCACAACCTTTTCGACCAAACCGTCCTTCTCGATCTTGGATGTCGGATTGAGTTCATCCCCCAAGTCGCCTTGCCCGGGTTCGCGAACATTGAATAGATGCTCAAATAGTCGAAACTTTGCCGATACAGCGTTCGCTCCTGATACCCAATGCAACGTTGACCGGGGTTTGAGCCCGCTCGTGTCCTGACCACTTCGGGATTCTGGAACATACTTAACTTTCAGTTCCGTTGGATTGCCTTCAGAGTCCTTGACAACGTCAACACACTCCACGATGAAACCATAACGAAGACGGGCTATCCCATTGAGTGTCAGCTTGCGTTGTTTCTTGGATGCAGATTCGAGGAAATCACTGCGTTCAATGAACAGTTCTTTTCCAAATGAAAGTTGCCGAATGCCTAAATCTGGATTCTTGGAATGATTGGGCGCTTCAAGCGCGATATCGTCTCCTTCGAAATTAATCACGTCTACCGGCAATGGGTCGATCACCGCCATTGCCCGAGGCGACGTATCTTCCAGCGCATTACGGACACAAAAGTCCAGCAGGCTCGTCTCGATGAGATTCACTTGCTTGGTGACACCGACCCGCGCACAGAAGTCGCGTATGGCTTCTGGGGGCACGCCACGTCGACGAAGACCCGAAATCGTCGGTAATCTTGGGTCGTCCCAGCCGTCCACATGTCCATCGTCGACCAATGTCGTCAGAATGCGCTTGGACATGACGTTGAATTCGAGTCCGAGTCGCGAAAACTCAATCTGAGGTGGATGAAAGTTGATGGAAACGTTCTCTAGAACCCAGTCGTACAAAGGTCGGTTGTCTTCAAATTCGAGCGTACAAAGCGAATGCGTGATACCTTCCAATGCATCGCAAATGCAATGGGTGAAGTCGTACATGGGGTAGATGCACCACTTATTTCCCGTTCGATGGTGTTTTGCATGCATGATTCGATACAGAACGGGATCTCGCAAGTGGAGATTCGGCGACGCCATATCGATTTTTGCGCGCAACACGCGAGAGCCTTCTTCAAACTCGCCAGCACGCATATGTCTAAACAGGTCGAGGTTCTCTGCCACCGAACGCTCCCGATACGGACTATTCGAACCGGGCTCAGTCAATGTCCCGCGGGTTGCACGAATCTCGTCCGCCGAGAGATCACATACGTAAGCGCGCCCGCTCTCGACTAGCTGCTCCGCGAACCCATACAGCTGGTCGAAGTAGTCGGACGCAAACGTCAGCCGATCTTCCCAGTCGAAACCTAACCAGCGTACGTCTTCCTGAATCGACGCGACAAATTCTGTGCTTTCTTTTAGAGGGTTTGTGTCATCGAATCGCAAGTACGTCTTGCCACCAAATTCCTTCGCGACGCCGAAATTCAAGCAGATCGACTTCGCATGACCGATGTGCAGGTAGCCATTGGGATGGGGCGGGAATCGGGTAACGATGGATCCATCGACGACGTCATTTTCGATATCGTCGCGAATTCGATTGCGAATAAAGTCTGATATGGCGGAGGACATGGCGCGGCGAATTTTAGAGGTCGAACGCTAGGCACGGGTCAGTTCTTAACCCTTGTTTCAACCAGCTGAGCACTAGCTCATTCGGATACTTCGCACCATGCTGAGTGCAACATCCATGTTCTGTACGGCGTTGCTATTAATGGGCAATCCCTGCGACCCAGTTAAGACATTTGACCACCTGACACAACGGATTCATCAGGACTTAGCCGGCGAGCGTTGGTATCAAGTCCGTTTTCGCGAACTGGATATAGGAAGTCTGCAAGAAACACGTTCACAACTTCGATCGGGTGAATACGTCCTCAGTCGCTCACTCCGGTTCAGTTTGATGCGGAACCGAATTACGCAAGTGAACGAACGGCTCGTATTCTCCAGCGTGTTTCCGTACCGTTTAAAACGCGCTGAACAAGATACAACGGTGACCCACAACGACACGACAACAGAAACGCAACGTGTCTTTCCAGCGGACACGCTGACGAGCTCTCCGCAGTCGCAATTGAACTACCTTGCGACTTTTGCGTTTCACCCTCAAATGATGACTGGTAGAGATCGCGTCGAAACAAGATCTATCGATTTCACCGTCGGTCAAATCAAGACGAACATATGGCACGTCAGCAGGCTTGCGCGTGAAGGATCAGACTACGAACTCACTAGCGCAGATGGACTTACGACGCACGCCGTTTCATCTAAAGGCGTCCCGGTTCGTACAAACATGTCTGGTGGTATCAACATGGCCATCATCGATGGACCACTGAATCAACCGTGGGAAGACAACGGCTATCTCTTCGATCGTGGTGAGATCAGCATCCGCGTCAATCGTGCGATCGATCAGCATCATCGACTCGTCGCGTTGACCCTGCGTGTTCACGCGGACGAAGATGCGAAGCGACTCTGGGCTCCGCTTTCAAACGGCGATGACGACATTCGGATCGACCATCGAACACCTCGCGTAGCCAATGCGCCAGCTGCGCACGCTAGAACCCCGCTTGTGACTGACATTTCAAATGCCTCCGTCACGGACCTCATAGCTGAACTCAAACTCGAACGGAATGCAACATACGCAAGTGTGCAGCGATTGGTTGAGACGCTACATGAACGTATCACGTACGAGGACATTTCTCACCCGTCATCGATTGAAGAAACGCTTGAGCGGCAAACGGGTGACTGTACCGAATTTGCGGATGTATTCGATGCCGTCGCGACACGACTCGGTTGGCATTCGCGAATCAAGACCGGCCTCGCCTTCCATCCACCCTCTCAATCGTTTCGGCCACATTCGTGGAACGAAGTCGCGATTCAGGGACGCTGGATTTCGGTGGACGCGAGCTGGGGTCAGCTGCCTGCCGATGCGAGCCATGTACCATTCCCCCGCGGAAATACCCTCGCCTTGTTAGCACAAGCGCCGAGTATGTGGTTCGAAGTTGTTGATCAACACTACCGATCGGATTAAATGACATCTGTAACCGATCGTCTTCGCACGAATATTCAAGGAATCCAACATGAAATCTAGAGAAGTACGCCTCGCCAGTCGTCCAGTTGGCATGCCAAAACCGGAGGACTTCACCGTCGTCGATGTCGATCTACCGGATCCAACTGATGGTGAAATCGCGGTCAAGAACGTGAGTCTCACAGTCGATCCATATATGCGCGGGCGCATGGTCGACCGAAAATCGTACGTTGCCGGTTTCGACCTTTCAGAAACTCTGACCGGAGGTGCAATTGGTCGAGTAGAAGCGTCAAATGACCCAAACTTTGCAGTCGGTGATTACGTCGAGTCTAGCTGGGGATGGCGCGAAGCCTGGGTCAATTCGACGCGCGGCGTTAGAAAAGTCGGTGAACTAAAAGCTCCCGCTTCCGCCTATCTCGGCATACTCGGAATGCCGGGTATGACGGCCTACGTGGGATTGCTTGACGTGGGGCAACTCAAGGAAGGCGAAACCGTCTTCGTATCCGGCGCCGCAGGTGCGGTTGGTAGCGCAGTAGGACAAATTGCCAAGATCAAGAACTGCACGGCGATCGGCAGCGCGGGCGGACCTGAAAAGGTAAACCACCTAGTCGAAGACCTGGGTTTCGACCATGGGATCGACTATCGGGAAGGTAACTTGACGCAGCAACTCATGAAGTGCGCACCTCAAGGTTTAGACGTCTACTTTGACAATGTTGGCGGTGACCATCTCGAAGCTGCACTAAATTGCATGCGAACGAACGGTCGCCTACCGCTATGTGGCGCGATATCGCAGTACAACGCGACCGCACCCGTACCGGGACCTCGAAATCTCGCTATCGCCATTGGGTCGCAATTGACGCTCAAAGGGTTTATCGTGTCGAACTACAACCACCTGCGGGACGATTTCGTTCGCGATATGACGGCGTGGGTGTCGAGTGGTCAACTTAAGTATCGTGAAACGATCTTTGAAGGGATCGACAACATGGCCGAAGCGTTTATCGGCTTGTTCACTGGCGCGAATACCGGAAAAATGATCGTGAATCTCGAGTGAATTTCCGATGATGGCGATCTATCGTCAGATCGTGTTTAGAAGAAGCAATTGACTAGACGAAAACACTGAGCAGGTCAGGCAATCTTTCTAAGATTGCCGCCCATTGAGCCCGAGGAGACGGTGTTTGGTCCCCTCGTTTCACCCTTTATCGCAGCTACGCGGAGCGTTCTGGTCGCGCGTGATCCGCATCGTCGTATTGCCTAACGAGATTTTGACCTAACTGGCATGAATACGCAATTGAGTGCACAAGAACAGCCCTCACGGCACACGCTTGTCCGTCTCACACGCGGCCATCGTTTGCGATATACGGCTGCAGCATTGCTTTCCACGTCTGGAGCGATGCTCATGCTCTTGGTGCCATTGATCGGTAAACACGCGCTTAATGTCATCGTCGAACGCGATTTTGCGTTCGCCAATGACTTGCTGTTGGTTGTCGGCGCTTGGTTCACCATTCCGCAAGCCCTATTACCGTACTTGATCTTATCGGCGGTCGTAGGCGTAGTTTTGACGGCCGTTGCGATGATATGCCAATTTGGACGTGATCGATTGTCCGCGGTCGCTTCAGAAGGTATTTCCCTGCGCTTAAGAGAAACGCTATACGATCGACTGCATCACGTACCGATGAAGTTCTTCGATGAGTCGGAAACGGGTGACCTTGTGCAGCGCTGCTCCTCCGATATTGAAACGGTCCGGGTGTTTATGCACAGTGATGTCGACGAAGCCGGACGGATGCTGCTCTTTCTAGCCGGGATGATCCCCGTATTGTTTTGGCACAACGCCGACCTAGCGTGGTTTGCGTTCGTGCTGATACCGGTCCTGCTTTTCAGTTCGTTCTTCTTTTTCAAGAGCGTGACGAAGCTCTTCCAAATCACTGACGAATCGGAAGGCGCACTGACAGCCGTGATTCAAGAAAACCTGACCGGGATCCGAGTCGTCCGTGCGTTTGCGCGCCATGAGTATGAGGAACAACGGTTCGAGAAACGTAATCGAACGTTTCGCGACAACTACGTTCGACTAAACAAGGTCATGGCGATTTACTGGGGCGGAACCGACATCTTCGCAATGATGCAGGTTGGCGTCGTCTTGTTTGTAGGCGCGTACTTCTATCTTCACGGCATGATAAATATCGGTGAGCTCTTCCTGTTTCTGATGTATGTCTCTTACGTTGTTTGGCGTATTCGACACGTTGGACGATTGCTAGCCGACGGGGGCAAGGCGGTCGTCGCACTTCGTCGCATCAACTTCATCCTTAACACAACAGCAGAAACCGAGCAACCGGTACCGGCGATCGCTCGATTAAAGGGCGAGATCGAGTTCGACGATGTCACCATTCGTTTCGGTACTGAAAAAGATGCGTTAAACCACGTATCCGTGCACATTAATGCTGGCGAGACGATCGGCGTTGTTGGTGCGCCTGGTTCAGGCAAATCAACATTGCTACGAGCACTACTGAGAGTCCATGAATTGACGTCAGGTCGCATTCTTGTAGACGGACTTGATATTGAAACGATCAACCGGAAGTGGCTACGTAACAACATAGGGATCGTCCTTCAAGAACCTTTCCTTTACTCTCGCTCAGTCAGAGAAAACCTCCTAGTTGGAAAACGGGATGCGTCCGATTCTGATCTCGTCAATGCCACGAGCGAAGCGGCGCTACATCGTTCAATCGAGGGTTTCAGTGATGGCTACGAATCGATGGTCGGTGAACGAGGCGTAACGCTTTCTGGTGGTCAACGACAGCGGCTCGCTCTCGCACGCGCGCTCCTTAAAGAGCCACCTATTCTGATTCTTGACGACGCGCTGTCCGCGGTCGATACGAATACAGAAAATCAGATCTTGGATAGTTTGGCGGCCAGACGTGGTAAACACACAACGTTCATCGTCGCCCATCGATTGTCCACCTTACGTAGCGTCGATCGGATCCTCGTGTTTTCGCACGGAAAGTTGGTACAAGCGGGTTCACACGACGAACTATCTAAACGCCCGGGTCCGTATTACGAGCTAGTTCAGTTACAGGATCTTATGGATCAATCCATCAAGCTCGAGTCGCTAGGCCATGTCTGATCTACTGCTCGAAGACGACCAATTCGACCCAACGGCGGCACCTCCGGTAGATTGGGGACTTTGGAGGCAACTTTTCCAGTACGTCACGCCGTACAAACGGGAATTGTTTTTCCTAATCCTCGCTGCGATCATCACAGGCGTGCTAGAACCGGTGTATGCGCTGATCGCGAAGTGGTTGCTCGACGACATTGTCGCGAATGGCGCAGATGCTTCGATCGTGATGTGGGGCGTGATTTTTGTCGCCATGGTGTTGGTTTTGGCAGGTTCCGTTGGGTTCTTTCTCTACTTGACCAACAAGCTACGCGTCTACGCGAGTTACGACCTGCGAATTGACGCGTTCAGAAACCTGCAGAAACAATCGTTTGCTTATTTCGATAAACGCCCCGTGGGTTGGCTCGTCGCGCGCTTGACGTCGGATTGTGAACGATTAACAAACATCCTTTGCTGGGCGTTGCTCGACATCATTTGGGGCGTAACGATGGTCCTTGCTACGAGCTTTGCCTTGGCTTGGCTGAGCTGGAAGGTCACACTCGTCATGTTACTGGTGATGCCGTTCATATTCTGGGTGTCGGCGAAATTCCAACGTTCGATTCTTGGTTCTGCACGTGAAGTTCGAGCGACGAACTCGCGTATCACCGGTTCGTTCAACGAAGGCATCATGGGTATGGAAACGAGCAAGGTCTTCGTCCAGGAACGAGCCAACGCTCGTAAGTTTGGCGCACAAACGCGACAGATGTTCAAGGCGTCAGTACGGAATTTGACGCTTGCCGCGATTTACGTTCCGATCATTGTCACCGCGAGCAGTGTTTCTTATGGTTTGGCACTCGCTTATGGGGGGTCAGAGATGCTTGCCGGCAGCATCGCTGTTACGACGCTGATCACCTTCATGATGCTCGTGACGCATTTCTTCGAACCCTTTGAACTTGTGGGCAATTGGTTTGCGGAACTGCAAATGGCTCAAGCAAGTGCGGAACGTGTACTCAGCATCATCAAGGCGGAGCCTGAAATTTCCGACTCGACGTCCGTCCAAGAAGCGATTCACGTTCATCGTGACGCAAGGACAGACAGTTCCATCGCGTTTGATGGTGGCGCGCACGACATCCAGGAAATCGAACTCGTGAACTTGAGCTTCGGCTACGAGAACGATCGACTCGTGCTTAGTGATATCAACCTAAAAGTTGAACGAGGTCAGACGATTGCGCTTGTCGGTCCTACGGGAGGAGGCAAAACCACCCTTGTCAATGTCATGTGTCGTTTTTACGAACCAACGTCAGGTGGCGTCTACTTCGACGGTGTCGACTATCGCAACCGAAGCCAACATTGGCTCCATTCGAATCTCGGCATCGTGCTGCAGCAAGCGCACGTGTTCAGTGGTACCGTTCGAGACAACATTCGCTACGGCAAACTTGACGCGACGGACGAGGAAGTAGCGGAAGCCGCTAGGTTGGCTGAAGCGCACGACTTCATTTCCGAACTCGAAAACGGATTCGACACGGAGGTTGGCGAGGGCGGCAATCGACTCTCTGCAGGCGAAAAGCAATTACTGTCCTTTGCACGCGCCATCCTTGCAGACCCCCAAATTCTCGTGTTGGACGAAGCGACCAGCTCAGTTGACACTGAAACGGAACAACGAATTCAGCACGGTATCGAGCGAATGTTGAGTGGCCGAATTAGCTTCATCATCGCGCATCGCCTTACGACGATTCGCAATGCTCACCTAATCGTGTTCATTGATGACGGTCGCATCATTGAAGCCGGGTCGCACGAGGAACTATTGAAATCACGAGGACGTTATTTCGAGCTCTACGCTCAGCAGAGCATGGATCAGTCGTTTCGCGCTGCTTGGAAGCACGAATCCCTGTCTGCTTAGGCACGATCATCTCCAATCGCTTGCATATCATCTAATAGACCAATATTCAGTTGCTCCTAGTAATACGTGGAATCTGACGAAATCACGCTTCGCATCGCGCCACTCCTCGCCGAAATGGACAAGCAGTGCATGGTGACCGATCACTTAATGGACAAAGATCGATGGCGCGTTTTTCTGACCACGATGTGGAGCAATCTCGTGATGGAGCCAGAGAGCCTTGGCATGGCGGAAGCCGATCTTGAAGACGCCTACAAGGTCATCGAGACAGCAGCCGAAAATCGTCTAGGCGGAAAGAACGCGCTTGTCGAAGCATTTCGATTTCTCACCACGAAAGATGGCGAACGATGCATGGAGAAGGCAAAACTTCGCAAGAGCCATAAGGATATGCTGCTTTACTTTGCGTCAATGATGGTAGATCCTGAGCGGCATAAGCAATACATGCAAGAACTCCGCGAATCAACGTAGTTTGGAATTCTCGACAAGCCCTCGTTTGACACGCTGGCAGCAGGAGGACAGGGTATGGATTTGATAAAACCACAAGAACTTGACAACGACGATTTAGACTGGACGGGTCTGGCTCGCAATTCGGACATCTGGCGAACACTTAACGCTGCTCGCGACGGTGACGTCATTCAGCTTAAGGCATTGCTAGACCGAAATCCAGAACTGGTTCGCTGCCAGTATTGGTACGCCTCGCCGCTTCATTTCGCAGTGCGTGAGGGTCACCTTGAAGCAGCAAAACTGCTCGTTAACGGTGGCGCCGATGTGACCGAACAAACGCTCTATGGACAAGAGACGTTCTTACAGGTTGCGACCGACCGCGGCCATACAGAACTCATGGATTATTTGCGCGGGCTTGCCCGCGAGCGGATGTCATCGGAAGGCGACACCCATCCAATCCATACGGCCAGCAAGAACGGCGATCTAGAGACCGTCACGCAATTGATTGACGCCGATTCCACCCTCGTGAACCGTGGTGATGCTTTCGGGCGGCGACCAATCCACCTTGCCGTTGAAAACAAGCATCACGAACTCACCGAGCTGCTGGTCGCACGTGGTGCGGATATCGACACATCTGGATTCTCTAGCGATAGTCGTATAGGCGGGTCCGGGTTCAGACCTATCGCTTCGGCACTATGGCGACATTCGGTTTGGGCGCAACGTAACGACTATGAGACCGCGCAGCTTCTCTTGAAACACGGCGCCGAGTACTCCGTGACGATCGCCGCGGCCCTCGGCGATAAAAACCGAGTGCGAGAGCTACTCGCAAGTGATCCGGCATTGTGTGATCATCAAGAACCCGGTGGCAAACGCGCTTTGTCGGCAGCTGCAGAACGCAACTACGCTGATATCGTCAACGTATTGCTTGATGCTGGTGCAAACCCCAATCTTGAGGAAGGTGAAAACTGCCCCCAAGGCTACGCACTGTGGGCCGCTTCACACTTTGGATATTTCGAAATCGCTGAAGCGCTACTTGCTGCGGGCGCAAATCCCAACGCCGTCGTCGAGTCATCTGGAAACCCCACCGAATCGTCGTTCAATCGCGAGATGCGAGAACTACTGTATCGTCATGGTGGAAAAGTTGGTTTCGCCCAGTTCTTTCACGAAAACAACGTCGACGTGATTGCGGCGGCGCTGCAGAACGCACCCGAGAGATTCCAATCTTCATTGGCAGTCGAGGGGTTTACCCATTCAGTCAGTAACGGCTACAGCACCTTGGTCCACATGATGCTTAATGCAGGTATTCGTGTACCACCCGTGCTAACTTACTGTCAAAGTTATCTATGGTGGAATCTGGAGTTGTGCGAATTGCTCCTACAGCATGACATGGATCCGAATCTACCAAACTGGCAGTCTATTCGTCCACTGCACCACATGGCGCAGAAAGAAAATGTCGACGGCGCAAAGTTGATGGTCAAGTACGGTGCTGATCCAAGTTTGATCGATGAGGAATACCGAACGACACCCCTAGGTTGGGCGGCAAAGTCCGGTTCTCTAGCGTACGCGAAGTACCTACTTAAGCGATTTCCGGACCGAAGCGTCCATGAGCCGTCTGACATGCCGAATTGGTCTCGACCGATCGAATGGGCGAAACGTCGAGGTCACCAGGAGATCGTCGAGATCCTAAGCTAAGAAGCTTCGATCGATAAAACGACTACGCCGCTATACGATCTTGTAGCGCAGCATCACACGACTATCGTCGCGCAATCCCTCGCGGAATCGAGGTCCCCACACGCCCCACTCGTCGCTGTATTTCCCACCCATCGTCGTGAGTACCTTGTCCTGTGCACTGGGGTCGTCCTCGATCGCACCTTCGAGCATGAGTTCTGGCGCTGAACGGTAGCTATCACCGGCATCTCTCCATAGACCGAACTCGCCAACCCAAATCCGCGCCGAAGTCAACCCTTGACGTATCGCATTGGCTCGCCACGCATCGTACTGCGTAACTACGTAGACGTGAGAGTCGCCGTCATACGAGAACCAAATTTCGCCCTTGCACTTACTTTCGCTGCCATCAGATTTGATCGGTGTGAGATAGATCAAGCGTGAAGTAGAAAGCGCTTCTTTAGTTGAATCAACAACCTCACCTAGTAGTGGCAAGATCGGCGCTAAGCTCGCGCCAATAACTATTCGTCTTCTAGTTAACAACGTTTGCTCCTTCTTTCAAGTAATGCGCAACGATACCACGCAAGGGCTATGCCCTCTAAACGTCAATGAAAAAGAAAAGCGCCTTGCCATGTGAGACTTCAACCCACATTCCCGTTCTTCACGGGTCCTACCCTCGACTAGCGGTCAGTATGCCGCTAACGCGTTCCGTCTGGGCAGCTGCATTTCAACTCGATAGTCACAGACGGACTTAGACGAATGACAAGGTCGCAAAGTAAAGTCTAAGAATGTTCGACCGCTCCTGCCGTCATGTTCAATGAGAATTCAGCCGAAACCGTCCTAAAAGGATCAAGAACAAACAAATCGTTTTATCAACGTGGAACGCACAGGACACGCTCATATGAATGCGTAACCTCTGCCTACAAATTCACGTTGATCTCCAATATCAGAACAACGATCGACAAAGTGCACTGCACGATCAGCACACGAATGGACTTGATGAATCAAGTGAACAAATCCGCGAATGGATGAACCATTGTTATGCGTGAATTTCAGCAACATCCTGCCGTCCAACTTACCGATGAAGTCATAAATCGCCATGTGGTATTTATCGGGTACTTCGCACTCTTCGTTCATCCAACTACGAAGTTGCGCCGCGGTTGGTCGATACTCGCGCTTAATCCCCGCTGCATGTTTGTCCATGAGCGCATCAACGATGTCAGCGTTGAACTGAACCTTCATTAAAGCTCGATCATTCGTGAAATTGGCCATCGGCTGTGGCGGTTGTAAACGGCTGAGACTCACTTCAACAAACTCATACTAACTTAAAAATGCTTGGTCCGGTATCCCATTACCAGCGAACAGTTCACGTGCATAGTCCCATAGTCTCTCAGCCAATCTAGGATATATTGGATTGATTAGAGGTTCCTTGTCAGCACCAAGAATCAATGGAGACGATCGCCAATGCCTGAGTTCATGCAATATTTCGTCGCGATCAGATTTCGAAACATGAGTTAGAAAGGACTCATAAGCACTCCGATCGCGTTTCCATACCACACAAAAATCATAGAAATCGCGCACCGCAAAAACACCGTTTGACATAATCCTTCCACGAGCCTTCTTTGTGAGAATTTCGGGCGTTGGTTCCAATTCGACACCCAGGAGTCGATCCCTGGATTCGGGTTCCAAGCCTGTTAGGTTTGGCGTGGTGAAGAGACTCACGTGCGTTTCTCCGACTTTGAAGGTAATAAATCCAGACGTTATAGTCACTTCTGATACGCCTTGAATCCGAGTCAGATTTTCTTCCGCTTTCTCGAATAAACTGGCCATTTCACTTGGCGTGAGTTTGGCAAAAAAGTCTAAATCAGTACTTATCCGGTGTTGGTAATATGCCGCTAGAACAGACCCACCGCCCAAACGTGCGACATCTTGAACAACCAATCCAAACGCGGCCGTCAATACCTTTCCCGCGGTTTCGAACGGTTCAATCAAATTCTGTGGAATATCTAGCTCTGTCATTACGTTGCCGCACTAAAAAGTACTATGCATTAGTCAGTCTACGAAATGCGACGAGCGTGCTCAGCGCTTGTAACTGAGAACGCTACGCAAGTGATTGACACAACGGTGATGTTGACTCTGCCCATTAAAAACTACTGAACAGCAAGAAACTGTACATAATTATAGTAACAAAAAGTAAATATAACCCACGAGAATTTTCACGTCTCGGTAGCCTAATCCTTAAACAATGAGTCGAAGAACCATTGTGCGCCGGCTGGTTCTTCAAGCAAACGCTCCTGACGATAGGTCAACTTGAGATTCTCGGGTGCCGTCACCCGCGTACGTGACCACGTTAACTGAGACGCGCAGTACTTGTAGAGTAACGATCGCCTCTCGTGATCTGCCGACCATGCCATCGTACCGTGAGTGGTTGCTTCTGTGAAGAACGTCACGCTGCCCGCAGGCGCTTCCGGACAAATCACGACTTCGTCGAATTCGCCACTGCGGATGCAATTTGGTAACTTGAAATGGCTGTTATGACTACCTGGTATGCAGCAAAGACCGCCAGTGTCAGGGCCGGAATCAGTTAAGTTAAACGCAGCAACTGCAAATCCGTGCAATGCCTGATGTCCTGGCTGCGGGTAATACTTGCCCGGTTCTGCTCGTGTAAAAGGTTCAGATGCACCGTAGTCAGAGTGTAGACGTCCGCTCGGCATACCTTTCTGCATGCGCATACCGAAAATCCGGTCGAGCCGAAACGCCTCACCGAGCTGAAACCGCATGATCTGCATCGTCAGTGGGTGGTCAAGCAGATCGACGAACGGTTGCCCATACGCTAAGAATCCCGGATTCGATTTGTATGAACCACCCGCCATACCGAAGCGGTAGTTGTCATATACGCCGAGACTCTTCTCTTGAGTGCGTGCGCTACGGTCCGAAGGGAAGTCCGGCAATGTATCGTCAAGGACTTGATTGAGCGTCGCGACCTGCTCTTCACTCAATACGTCCTCGACCACGAGGTAGCCTTGCAGATCGTAGAGATATCGATAGAGCTCGGCGATTTCTTCTTCGTTTGCCGACTTTAGATAGTCTGCCGAGAGACTAGCTTCTGCCATCCTTACTCTCCATTCATGTACAGTGAACTCAATTCCGTGAAAGAGTCACTTCGAATTACTTGCTCCGTGACCGTATTTTCTCGGCGACCTGACTGTAATTTCTTAGAAGCGCTACGTCGAGTGGAGTTTTACCACTTTCGTCCTTCACGTTTGGATCGGCTCCTGCATTGAGCAACACTTCAACAACTTTCACGTCCTCCTGCCACCACGCATCTGCAGCGATGTGTAACGCAGTACGCTTGTTCGCCGAACGTGCGTTGACATTCGACCCGCGGTCAAGAAGCAATTTTGCCGTATCTGCTTTCCCTTCTCTCGCTGCGACCATCAAAGGCGTGACGTCGTGATCAGCCTGTTCGCCTTCAGGTGACGACAACTTTCGAACTTTCTCACTGCATGGTATTGTGCGTGAGTCAACGTCGGCGCCTAGTTCCAAGAGTTCTTCGATCACCTCTTGCCAACCGTATGTACACGCTAAGTGCAAGGGAAACTCACCGAGTACACAAGGAGAGTCAAGACTAGAGCCCGCATGAACCAACATGTTCGTAAGTTGCCGCGCGTGTGCCAGATAGCCATGTGTAACCGCTAGATGGATCGGACGCCATTCGCCTTCGCCTTTTGCGTCGGTTTCCCAAACAAAGAATCCGATGCGGGTTAGTACACGATTCGGATCATCGCCGCATTCAATAAGGGTCTTGGTCGCTCCGACTTGAGCGCTAAGAAGCGCCCAGCCGAGCGGTGGCAGTCCGTCTGCTTCCTCGCTGAGTTCCGTTGTCTTGGATAAGTGAACAATCTGGTCGCTCAAGCCGAGTGCACAAGCGCTGTGTAGGTCGCAAGTAAGACCCGCAGCCAACATAGCATGCGCGGTTTCTGGCTCGTAGAGCGCAGCGATCTGTAAGGTCGTAAGATCGGTTTCAGCGGACAGACCTACGCCTGCTCGGGACTCGCTCTTCGATTCGAGGAGATCCCTCGCGACAGCATCCCAATCTCTGTCCAACGTCAGCTCATTTAGCCGCGAAAAGCCGACTTAGTTTGCCGCTGCGGCTCGCTCGTTGTGTTCCATTTCCGCAACGATGTCCGCCATACCTTCCCACTCGTCCCACATGTTGCACATGGCTTGCTTGGAGCGTTCCCACGGATCGTTGCCTTCCTCGAATTCCAACCATTGCCCTTGTTGACCTCGATCGGGATGGTCGGTTACACCATTTACTACCACGTTTGGTTGACGCTTCTTGTTTCGAATCCGAAAGATGATGTTCTTGCGCGTCTCCGTGCCACGTTCGTTACGAGTTCCCGAGTGAGGTATGTGGTACATCGCGATGCACGCATCGCCCTTATCCATCAGGATCTGTGTGGGTCGCGGCCAACGGCGACCATCAGGGGTCGTCTCCGAATTCTCATCGGCGTATTTCTCATAAATCTCCGGCGGCAGATAGTTCATTCCGCAACGATTGGGACATTCGTGATTCAAACGTGGCCACCCTGGTCCTTCCGGTCCTAGGTGTCCATTCGTCTCGTATTGCCAACGAAAGAACTTTTGCATATCGTGGTGAGCACCTTTAAGCAGACAGGTCTGACCTCGTCCTTCTTCTGTTTGATCATTGAGACAAATAAAGACAAACGCGGTAAAACTACCCAATCCAAGCGTCATATCTGGATCTTCGAACAGCGGCACCATGTTGTGACCCATGACTTCCGGCGATCGGCCCAAGTTGCCTTTGGGACCGGAAGCAAAGTGTCGCAGGTAAATTTCCTCCGGTGTTCCTTCCTGTACTTCTTGAGGCGCGGCGATTGTGATGTTGCCATCCATGTGTACGCCTGCACCAAAATATGGCATATCAACGTCCCGATACCCCATGTTCGTGAACCGTCCGGATGCCTGTGAGGGATATGAAATGCCGGTCTGGCATATGCTCGGCGGGTCGAAATAACCCATCACTTCGTGCAATACCGGTGTAACGTCTGACTTGTTGACCAAATCAGTCATTACTGCCGCAGAACCAAGATACTGTCCGCGTTTCGGCAGCTTTAGCGCTGCAATCGCGGCGTTTACCAATTCATCTGACACCGCATTTTTGACGACTATGTAGCCGTCTCGATACAGCGATTTCTTGTCTTCAGTGGATAGGTGCCGAGGTTTCGTGCTCATGGTGATTTCTGTTTCCTACTCAAGTCGCAGTCAGTGCCACGATGCAAAGGGATTTTATGGTTCAAGAAGTCTGCTGTCTCAGTCAACACCGTGCTCGATCAACCATCCTTAACATGGTTGCCAGAGCATCGTTCTTATCTCGCCGAACTCGCGACGTAATTTCTCCCACGCTTCACCGCCATCCTGAGACCGATAGATCTGACCGAGATTCGTGCAACAAAATAGTAAATCCGCGTCAGCTGCATTGTCTGCGACCATCCAAGGCGTCGAATTAACGCTACCTGGAAGATTACAGTCGTCCCAAGTTGCGCCCCAATCTCGACTTCGAAGCAGTCGTCCTGTTGATCCAGGAGGTCCGTCGCCATTACAGAGGAACACTGTGCCGTCATAGTCCGCTTTCGGCTTGATGCCGCGTGTATATTGCCAAGGGGAGTCAAGTTTCCGCCACTCCCAAGTTTCCGCATCGTCGAAAGACTCATAGAGACCCAACGCCGTTGCAGTCAGCAGTTTTCGTTTCCCTTCGACTTCTGCGATTGCGATATCGTGAATATCCGGAAAGCGGAATCCTTCTTCGGAACGTTCCCACGTTTTTCCAAAGTCTCGCGAGCGATGAACGGCATCAATCTCCGCACTGGCCCAAATCGTCGCGTCGTCCATGGGATCGAAACGAATGCGAGTTATGCGCGGCTTGCCGATCGGGCACTCGTCCACAAGCTGGATCGGTAACTGCTCCCACGTAGACCCAGCATCATCTGATCGATAAATTGCGCCTGGGTTTGTACCTATGAACAGCTGATTAGGATCCGAAACGCTCTGTGTCACCGACCAAATCTGCTTGCCATCACCCGGTGACGGTACGCGTCGCCCTTTGCCTTCTTCGTCTTGACGTAGTAACCCAATATCTGTACCAGCCCAAACCACACCCGGTTCTTTCGGATGAGACGAAAGCGCCCACGTGCGCATCTCGACTGAAAGTCCTTCGAACGCAAAGCGCCACGATTCGCCTAGGTCGTCGCTACGCCAGACACCCCAGCCTACCGTACCAGCGTATACGGATACATCCATGTCTGCTCCTTCAAGCGGTTGTGGAGCTAATTGTCGTTACGGGGACTCCTTTCGTTCAAGTGACTGAAGTAGAGTGCTTAGCGATCGCTCATGACATTGAGATCGACGATTCAAGTATTACGCCGTAAAAAACGCAATGGTTGTCCACAAAACTCCCGCGAGGACAGCCGCCACAGTTGCTTGAGGTATTTGCGTACGAACGTGATCCATTAGGTCACAACCCGTACATACGGAGCTAAGTACAGTCGTATCGGATATCGGTGAGCATTGATCACCGTACACGCTACCATCCATCACGGCTGCAAAACACAGCGTCATGTAAAGGTAAGGATGTGAGAGATCGGCGCCTTCGGCGATAGCCCATGCAAGCGGCATCGCCAAGGGAAACGCAACAGCATATGTACCCCAACTCGAACCCGTCGAGAACGCAATCGTCATGGTCATAACCTGCAGAATCACGGGAAGCAAGAAATACGGAAGTGCGTCACCAAGAAGATCCACCAAGTACGCGCCGCCACCTGTGATCTGACTAACGGCACCGATCGTCAGTGCGAGCAGCAGTATCACAGATCCTAGTACAACACCTTTAAAGCCGGTTTCGTAACCTTGAATCAACTCTCGGAGAGACATCCCTTTAGCCAGCGCTACGACTGACGCGAATAACAATGCAGCGCCGAATGCCCAGTGCACTTCAGGTGAGCCGAAGGCGATGAATGTCCCGATCGCAACACCGATCAAGATCGCTAGTGGTAGAACGAATTCGAGTAGATTTGGCTTGTAGTTTTCAGGTACGTCGCTGTGTTGAAGTTCCTTCGAAGCGAGTACCTGAGCAGTCGGCGAGTCGAGCTCGTTTCTCGTACGTGCCCTTTGAATCGCCGCTTTCAGTTCCTTGTTCAGGTAAAGCGGTTTTTCAATGCTCACCAAGAACGTCCCTAAGACGGCAAAAATCGCGTAAAAACAGAACGGAACACTTGCAAAAAAGAACGTTATTCGATCCGCTTCGGTTGCTAGGAACGAAACTCCTGCGACAAAGATGAACGCTTGTACGTAACCAGGCCATGCGTTAAACGCTAACTGCGATGCGATGGGAGAAGCAGTCGAATCCACAATGTAGGCGAGTTCTTCGTGACTGATTCTCTCTTGATCTGCAATGGGTTTAACGGTCGTTCCAACCAAAACCGTACTGACGGTGCCCCCCTGAAAGAAAATAACCCCTAATCCCCACGCAACCAGCTTAGCTGTTCTTGGTCCACGCACAAAGCGATCCGTAACGTATTGGGCAAACGCTTGCGCCGCACCGGTGCGCGACCAAACGCCCATCAACCCGCCGAGTAACCACAAATAAAGTACTAAAACGCTTGCGGCCGCCGTGGTGCCTAAATGCTCGATGACGACAGCGCCAAAAATGTCGTATTCCGTAAGAATGAATGCGCCAGATACGATGCCGCCCAGCAAAGCAGTAATCGGTTCGCGCGTGACCCAACACAACAATACGGCGACGAGCGCAGGTAACAACGACCAGAATCCCCAGTGCCGTGAGACGACGTATTGCCAGTAGGACGGAGAGCCATTCTCGTCCACGCGTACAACGAATTCCTCGTTGATACCCGGGTCTTCGACCATCGTCTTGATACGATCAGGGTGCAACATCGCTCTCGCGTCAGGCGTAAAGGACACGTAACGCGGCGCTTCTCGAAATATGTAGAACAGTTGGTTATTGGCGTCCCGCTGCACGTCCAACTCGATCTCATCGACATTCCATGTCGGACTCACGAACCTTCCAACCAACACCGACAAAAGGAGCAAGCCAACCAGTAAGGCGAACTTCATGTGTCCTGTGCTTATATTGAGTTTTTCCATGGCTTCGAATGTCGACTTTTAAATATTGTCTCCAGAAGCAAAAGGTGTATTTCAAATTAGCGCTGTCGGCGTAAATCAAATCGCCAGTATTGCGTGTTAAATAAGAGAGTCGACGACCACGCTGAATGGTCAAAAATTGAGTTACTTATCTACATATCACCTCTAAGACGAAATCACGCATTTCATGTTTCGATATCTACGCAGTAAATTACCTCGACGCCATCGCGTCGTTCGCCATTGGTCCATCAAACCATTCGCTCACCATTTGAAACATCCTCGCCATTGGCATATACATCGCATGGGCGTCTCGCGCGCGATCTTCATTGGACTCCTGTGTGCGTGGGTTCCAATCCCCGGTACCCAAATGCTCGTGGCTGCTCTTTGGGCGGCAATCGCCAAAGCAAACATCCCTAGCGCTGTGGCCGCGACGTGGATCAGTAATCCGTTTACGTTCGTTCCGTTTTACTACGCCGCGTTTTGGCTCGGCGACCGAACGATGTCGCTGCTGTTACCGTTCTGGGAGAGCGTCCCTTTCACCTTCGATGGAATCTGGAGCAAAGAGAGTGCGTTAATCCCAACGCTACTGGGTACCGTTTTCCTGGCTGTCGTGAGTGCCTACGCCGGGTATTCGATTTCAAAATACCTGTGGCGTCGACACATCATCCGTAAGCGAGCTAAGCAACTTCGACTACGTGCTTCGAAGCGTGTCGTGATGACCTAGCCTGCTCGGTTCAGCGCGTACACAGGGCTCTCTATTAACGCAAGTCGTAACGGCCTGACAAGCGCGAAACCACCAAGCATCACTGCAATCGCGACCGCTCCAATGACATCTATGGCGTCGATGCGAGAGGGAAGCTCGTCAAATGCCGACTGCTCGAGAATGCTGACGCCTAGAAGTTCGTCAAACGTATCGAAAATCACATTGATGTTCTCAGCGATCAGAAAACCAAACACCAACCCAAGAGTTATTCCTGTCAGTGTAATGAGACCGCCTTGAATGGCAAACGAGCCGAGCAATTGACGCCGCGAAGCGCCTATGGTGGCGAGAATCGCAATATCCGATCGTTTGACATTGATCAGCATTGCTTGCCCGGCGATGATGTTGAACGAAGCAAGCATCAAAACTAATGTCATGAGGATGTACATTGCGGTTCGCTCTAACTGGTACGCTCGAAACGCTTCGCCGTATTCATCAATCCATGTCACCACTCTCGGGTCGTCCTGAAAGACGTCCTGGACGCTAAAGGGATCCGCAATTGAAACGTTCCAGCCGAGTTTTCCGGTTCGCTGCAACGGCGTTCCCACAATCGAGTCAATATCCACGAAAACTGATCCCCCGTCCACTTCCGTCGAGAAACGAAACAGCCCTGCGACTACGTACGTAGCGGTCTGGGTCTTCAGTCCGTTAGTTGTGGGCGCCACAAACGTAAGATCGAGCCGATCATCGACGGTCACACCGAGTCGGGATGCAAGATCGTACGAAAGGGCAGCTTGATTTACGCTGCCGCCCTGCACTAGCTCTCCTTGAACGAACTGAAACTTTCGTTCCGCGGTCGCTTCAAAGTCGAGGCCGACCAATTTAACGGTAATCGTCACACCATCGCCGCCTCGAATGAACGATATGCCGTGAAACTCACGCTGGACATCCGTAACACCCTTTCGAGATTTGATCGCCTCGATCTCTACTGTTTCGAATTTGTCTGCAGCAAGAAAGGAGTGAGGCACGACGCGCAGTAGTCGATCACGCCGTTCGTCGGTAAGACCGTTGAAGACGCTTGCTACGACGATCATCAACATGATGCCGAGCGCAAGTCCCAAGATCGAAATCGCGTTGACGAGCTTAGAGAATCCCGAAGCGCCAACGAAGAGGTACCGCATTCCGATCTTGCGGCTGAAAGAATCAAGCATCGTTAACGATGTGTCCTTCGCTTAAGCGCACCGTGCGATGGGCAAACGCGCCACTCGCTTCATCATGAGACACAATCACGAACGCGGTACCAAGCGTCTCGCTAACCGATTCGATGAGTTCCATGACACGACGTGCGCTATCCGCATCCAAGCTACCCGTCGGCTCATCAGCGAGTACAACCTGTGGATCTCCAACAACTGCACGTGCTACGGCAACACGGAGACGCTCACCGCCCGATAGCTGCTTCGGCAGGTGCTCCATTCGGTCCTGGAGCTCGATTTCGCACAATGTTTGCTCGGCTTTAGATGTTGCGGTCTTCGTCGAATCGCCGCGAATTAGCAATGGCATCGCGACGTTTTCTAGCGCCGTGAATTCGGGCAATAGATGGTGGAACTGATAGACAAAACCAAGTGCGCGGTTGCGCAGTTCCGCACGCTCTTTACTGCTACATTCAGTTAGATTCGTCCCATCCACCCAAACTTCACCTGCGTCGGCATCGAGTAATCCGGCCAAGATATGCAACAACGTACTTTTGCCAGAGCCTGAACGACCGAATACGCAGACTCGCTCACCGGCGGCGATCGTTAGATCAATGCCCTGTAAGACTAGAAGGCTCTGGCGACCATCGTCGAACGTTTTGGTTATGCCTTTTCCGACTAGAACGTCACTCATCGCGCAAGATCTCAGAAGGAGCTAACCGCGTCGCACGCCAAGCCGGGTAAAGCGAACCCAAGGTCACCATCAGAACAGTCAAACCCACGACGCGCATCACATCCGGTAGCTGCAGCACGACACTCAACTCGTACAAGGGGAAGCCGTCTCGCAATGAGACGCCGATGAGTTGTGAGAGCAGTTCATGTAACGTCGGCAGGATTAAGCCGATCAGCCATGCAAGCGCAATGCACGCCACCAGACTTACGAGTGCAATCACCCATGCTGTCGCAACGAACGAGACCAACACGGTTGTCGTACTGCCACCGAGTGTTCTCAATACCGCGATGTCTGCTCGCCGGCTATGGACCAACATAACCATGTTTGAAACAAGATTGAAGGTAGCCACCGCGACTAGCATCGAAAGAAGCAGGAAGAGCAGATTCTTAAATCTCTGCAGGAAGTTGAACAACGCACCGAAGAGGTCTTGCCATGTTGCGGCGAACATGTCGCGGTCGTTTGCGGCCAAGTAGATCGAGAAAAACGCATTCCCGACGTCAAGCGGATTCTGCAATCTGAAAAACGCCGCGTTCGCTGTCTTCGGCATTTGCAGAACCCGACGAGCATCCTCACGATTGATGTACGCAACTAGCGAATCTAAACTGCTTTGGGTTTCTGCCAATCCAGCAACCGTGAAGCGCTTTTGCCGCGGCATATAGCCGAATGGCGATATTCCCTCGGCAGCAAGCGTTACCAGCACCGTATCGCCTACATTCACACTAAGCTCGCGCGCCAACCCACTTCCTAAGAGGATCGCAAACTGACCGACTTGTAGGTTTACCCAAAGTGTGTCGCTGTCGAGATTGCCGCTGGCTACAAACTCGCTAATGCTCTCAGGGTCTACGCCAATGAACTGCGCTCGATGCACTGATTCCGACGTGCTAACCAGCCCACTCGACTGCACCACCATTGCCGATGCGGTCACGGCCGAAACGGCGAGCTCGACTCGTTCACCCAAATCGGCATCAATGCCGTTAGGTTTTGATAGCGTAACGTGCGGTACGAGACCGAGGACGTTCCGATTAAGGTCACGCTGAAAACCTGCGATGATGCCTTGTACAACCAATAGTGTCGTAATGGAAACGATGAGTCCCAGCATCGATGTCTTCGTCACGAACATTAGTGCGACATCTCTGGTCAGTAAGTACCGCCAGCTCAGCAAAACTGAAAGCGGATGAAACAATGCGCGTTTCATTTACAGTTCGTGGAATACAGGAAATTCACTTCAAAATCTATCGAAATTAGATTGTTACAGCACTTCAAATGCGGTCTCGAAAACACCAAAGCGATACAGCACGAATTCACCGGTCGACGTGCGTTCAACGAGTAATGCAGACAATCGCCACCGATCGATCAACTCCATGCTAGCTTCAATCCCCTTCACTGCCAAAGCGGTCGCCCATGCGTCGGCCGTCGTCGCCTCCTCTGTATATACCGAAGCCAGTATGACCTCGTGATCGACGGGTCGACCACTAATTGGATCAATCAAATGACTCAATGGTTCGCCATCGATTGACATCATGTTTCGGTACGTACCTGAGGTGGCAACCGCTCCGGAACTGAGTTCCAAATACCCTAGAACCTGCTCGGGGTCCTGGGGATTCTCTATACCGACGCGCCAGGGATTACCGGAGACGTTTGTACCGTTTACTCGAACTTCGCCACCAATATCGACAAGATAATTCTCGCATTCCAAGCGCGAGGTTAGTTCTGCCAGTTGATCTACCGCGTACCCCTTCGCGATTCCCGAGTAATCGATACGCATGTCGACAAGGTTCTTCTTGACTGCTGACGGGATTTCGCGAACTTCAATGTGGTTAAAACCTGTCTGCATTCGGATGTCGTAGATTTCGTCTGAACTCGGAACGGATTCTGGCGTCGTACTTCCAAATCCCCAACGCTCAACAAACGATCCTACCGACGGATCGAAACCCCCTTGGCTCGCTACGAAAATACGTCTCGCGTGCGACGTAACAGTAACAAAATCTGCTGAGACGGAAACCCATTCAGCGCTTCTGTCTTGATTAACTTTCGAAATCTCCGAATCGTCGCGATACGTTGAAAATACCAGCGTCATTCGTTCGAGTTCCTGCGTAATCGTAGCTTCGTCCAACGATTGATCGCACACTGTCTCGACACGGAAGTAAGTGCCCATTGTTGATCCCGTGATAACCCGGTTATCACGCGGTGCGCACGACATGACCAGCGCTGCGAGCACGGTCAAAGCAAGGACTCTTCGCGGCAGATGCGTCGCGATAAGGCGAACGTTCATATTGGAAACGTTACCCGGTTGAAAAAGCGATACAAAAACAGTTTTATCGGTGTTCTTAATACGAACTTTATGATTGCGCCTCAGCTTTAAGCGCCTCCGCCATTAATAGTAGCTCGTCGCTACTCCTAGGAGAGACTATGGACAATCGCTTGTTGTTTCCCGCAGTTGTCGCTGCGGCACTCCTCGGATGGCTCGTAGCTATGGTGTTCGGCGACGTTACGTGGCTGAACGAAACCGCCGAACTGCTGAAGTCCATCTTTCTGTCAGCGCTCCGGGCGATCGTCGCACCGCTAATTTTCTTCTCTCTCGTTTCCGGCATCCTACGCTTAGGTGATACCGCCGAGCTCGGGCGTATCGGTGGCACCACCCTTCTGTACTACCTCTCCACGACCAGCATAGCGATAACGCTCGGCTTGATTAGTGTGTTTCTTGTTCATCCTTGGACCTACACAGAAGCAGTTACCAATCTACCAACATCAGGAACCGAACTCAGCCTACTCGGTGACGAGTCGGCCGGCGTTGCCGGTTTATTAGCTGGTGTTGTGAAGAGCACACTGATTAACCCGATTTCCGCACTTGCACAGACCAATATCCTTGCGATAGTCGTGAATGCACTCGTCATCGGACTTGCTTTATTACTCATCACCGAGAAAGAGAGCAGCGTACGCCGAGGTATCGCAACCATCACTGATGCACTGTTCAAGATCACGGGTTGGATCATTTGGACGGTCCCGATCGGGGTACTAGGCATCGTCTACCAACTCTCAGTCGTGACCGATATGTCCTTGATCGTGCAGCTACTGAGCTTTTCTCTATTGGTAGTCGTTGTAACTCTGATTCACGCCATCGTCGTCTTACCTTCGTTTGCCTATTTCCTCGGCAACATGCACCCTGCTACTTTCTTCAAGCACGCGGCTCGTCCGCTGGTAGTTGCATTTACCACTGCATCGAGCGCAGCAACCGTGCCAGTGACTCTACAGGCAGCGGAGAATCTTGGAATTCGAAAATCGACGTTTAGTTTTGTTGTCCCATTTGGCGCGACGGCGAACATGGACGGTAGTGCTCTATTTGAAGGTATAGCAGCGGTATTTGTCGCTTACCTGTTTGGTATCGAATTAGGGGCGATTGAGATCGTCGTGATCTTCTTCGCAGCGATGGCGGCCTCAATCGGCGCGCCAGGTATTCCCAGCGGATCGATGGTCGGCATGCAAATGGTCCTCATCGCTGTCGGGTTACCTCTGGAGGCAATCGGCATATTGCTGATCGTCGAACGACCATTGGACATGATCCGAACGGCATGTAACGTTGAAGGCGACCTGGCCGGTTGCACGGTTATAGATCGATTCTCGCACGCAGCGCTTGACGATACGGCGGTTGATGTATCCGAAGCGACGGCAGAAACGGTGAGTGCCTAAACCCACTCAATAAAATCACGTCGAATTACGTCATCTAACTCCCAGTAAGGATTCCTATGCCTGAATTCTGCAAGGTCGACCAGAAAGACCACATCTTCACCGTCACGATAAATCGTCCTGAACGACTTAACGCACTGCATCCGCCTGCCAACGCAGAACTCGGGGAGGTATTCGATGCCTTCGCTGCTGATGACGATATGTGGGTCGCAATCATCACGGGAGAGGGACGAGGATTTAGTGCTGGTAACGACCTTCGCTATCAAGCCGAAGGCGGCGAACGCGTTGCAACGCCTCGAGGATTTGGGGGTTTGACATCCCGGTTCGACCTGACTAAACCTGTCATCGCCGCGGTCAATGGTGTGTCCATGGGTGGTGGGTTCGAAATCGCGCTTGCATGCGATCTGATCATCGCGTCCGACCGAGCCGTATTCGCTTTGCCAGAACCAAAAGTAGGCTTGGCTGCCCTAGCCGGCGGACTGCAACGTCTACCAAGACAAATTGGTGTCAAACGTGCGTTAGGCATGATCCTAACCGGAAGGCACGTGTCACCAGAGGAAGGATTGCAACTTGGTTTCGTCAACGCAGTTGTACCGCACGACGAACTCATGGCGGAAACCCATCGCTGGGTTGAGATGATTCTGGAGTGTGCGCCTCTGTCTATCCGCGCGAGCAAGGATGTCGTCTACCAAAGCCTCTCCATGGATTCGCTTGAGGGATCCATGCAGGTACCTTACGATAGTGTTCGAGCGCTGTCTCGGAGTGAGGATTTTGTCGAAGGTCCCCGCGCGTTTTCGGAGAAGCGTCCGCCGAATTGGAAAGGACGCTAGAACCAAATACACGCGCAATTCCAGCGCTATAGAGATTGCTTCAGAGCGTCACTCTACAAGGCAAACAAACTGCCGCGAGTTAGAGAGCGTGTTTAGCGACATTCGGGCGTAACGCGTTGGCGACACATTTCGGTTGGGATTTCCCATACGCTTCAAGACGCGCGCCTGTTATCGCACGCAACGTGGTAGCAACATCGCAGCCACTTGCTTCTCAAGCAGGGATACGCATGTTGCAGGACGGCGGCAACGCCGTTGACGCAATTCTGGCTGCAGCCATTACGTTAACCGTCGTCGAACCTTGTAATAACGGGGTCGGTAGCGATGCATTCGCGCAGGTGTTTGATGGTACGCGTCTGCACGGCTACACAGGATCGGGTCGATCCCCCGCCTCATGGAGTCCGGCAAGGTTCGACCACTACGATGAAATGCCGACCCATGGTTGGGACGCGGTTACCGTTCCGGGAGCAGTCCAGACTTGGGTTGACCTTCACGACAAATTCGGCGTTGTACCTTTCGACGCACTTTTTGAATGCGCGATCGAGTACGCAGAGCACGGATTTCACGTTGGTCACAAAACAGCACCTCTATGGCAGCGAAGTGCGGAGATCTTTTCCGAGTTCGCACCGTTTCAAAAGCATTTTTGTGTCAATGGTCGGGCACCAAGCGTTGGCGAACTGTACGCTCGACCTGAGCTCGCTGAATCGCTTAGAGATATCGCGGCGACGAAAGGTGAATCGTTCTATCGTGGCGCTATAGCTCAAGCAATTGTTAAGCAGTCCGACGCGGAAGGTGGGTGCATCGACGTAAACGACTTAGCCGGACATAAAGGCATTTGGCAAGAACCGCTTTCAGTTGACTACCACAACGTACGGCTGCACGAACTGCCGCCAAGTGGACAGGGATTGGCGGCGCTCATTGCCCTCGGAATTCTTCGACACACCAATGTTGCCGACATGCAACCTGACTCAGCAGACTGGATTCATGTGCAGGTCGAAGCGATGAAAATCGCAATCCGCGCCGCATTTGACCATATCGCCGATCTAGAAGTAATGGCTGACTTCGTATCAATCGAAGAGCTTATTAATGGGGAGTCGCTGCGTAGAGCATCGACGACAATCCAAAACACAGCGTCAGACCTTCCCCCGCTGCGACTACCTGTAAGCCACGATACGGTGTACCTTGCTGCAGCCGACGCGTCCGGCATGATGGTTTCTTACATTCAATCCAACTACATGGGATTTGGATCCGGAATCGTCATCGATGGAACGGGGATCGCGATGCAGAATCGAGGCGCGGGTTTCGTGTTAACTAACAACCACCCGAATCAAGTCGGTGGCGGTAAACGACCATTCCACACGATCATTCCCGGATTCGTCACAGACCTCAATGGTTTACCGCTTGCAGCGTTTGGCGTTATGGGCGGTCATATGCAACATCAAGGCCACGTCCAGATGGTGAGTCGCATATTCGATCACCAACAAAATCCGCAAGCGGCTTCGGACGCGCCACGATGGCACGTCACGCAAGAATTCGAAGTCGTCTTAGAAGGCGGTATCGATCCTTCCGTTGCCAGAGAACTGCAGAGCCGCGGCCACAGCGTTTCAATTGAATCCGAGGAACATCGGTTTGGCGGCGCACAGTTGATATGTCGCATGGACGATGGTTATTGTGGCGCTTCAGATCACCGCAAGGAGGGATGTGCGCTGGGTTTTTAGTACACCGCACCTACCGAATAACGACTAGGAGCAAACTGTCGATGATCCATCCTAGAAAACACTGAAAGCGTGGATCTACCTTCTTCGAGTCAAGTTTCTGGTTATTGGCCGCAATTCCTTAAAGTCGAAGTGTTCGCTCAACTACGATCTAAATCGAATTGATCAATAAATCGACGCGAATACCATTGATGCATAAACATGCCTGCGCCCCACACGCTACAGGCGTGACTCTCGCCCACAAACCGTTTACAGACAAATCTTGATCAAGTATTCCCTCAGCTGTCATCCGAATCTACGTTCAGTCAGGAATTTCAGAATAAGCGCTATGCGCTCTGCAGCGTCACGGGGTATCGCCAAGTTCGCGTTGCTCTGTTGGTGTAGCGTTGGTTCAACAGCGCTTGGTCATGGTGATCTACATGAAAAGATCGAGGTACTTGATGCGTTGCTCAAACAAAATCCCGATCATGTTGCTTCGCTGCTCGAGCGTGCAGATATCCATCGTAGGCATCGTAACTTTGACGACGCGTTAGAGGACTTGAACCGTCTCCGCTCGCTTGCACCAACGAACAACACGGTTTACTACATGACCGGGCTGACACTTCTCGAACAAGGTGAATTCGAAGAAGCTGAAACAGCACTTCGCACCTTTATCAGTCGATCGCCAAGTAGTCCGCGGGGTCACATAGCGCTTGCGAAAGTGCTCACGCAGCAAAAACGACATCTGGATGCCGCGCAAGAGTACGAGTTAGCCATAGAAAACCAATCGATTCCAACGCCGGATCACTATCTCGCTAGAGCTCACGCATATATGGAAGCCGGGAAACCCTATTTAGCTCGGGCATTGCAAGGACTTGAGGATGGGATGGCATTGATGGGTCCTCTTCTCACATTCCACAGGCTTGCGATAGAGATTGAAATAGCTCAAGAGGACTTTCAGAATGCGATTGACCGCATAAATATGATTCTCCACGAAGCAGACCGAAAGGAAACGTGGCTCGTAAAAAAGGCTAAAGTCCTTTCGTCAATGGGTCGGAATGAGGAAGCACGACAGCAATTTCTGCTTGCGGAACGCGCGATTGCGTTACTTCCCCACCGAACGAGAACCTCGCCAGCCATACAAACTTTACGAAAGACCATTCAAGAGCATTTGAACCATGAACCCCAGGAAGAGAACGTTCAAAATGAATCAGACATTCGACCATAAATCATCCCTCGCAATCGCTCTACTGAGCGTTTTCCTGCTTTTTACAGCGTCAGTCTCTAACGCGGAACATCTAATCGAGAAAGGCTCGACCTGGCTGTACATAGACGATGGGAGCGACCTAGGTACCGCCTGGCGGGAGACGGACTATGACGACTCGAGCTGGAGTTCAGGAGCCGCACAACTCGGTTTCGGCGACGGTGACGAAACAACCACGTTGACGAGTGGACATATCACCTACTACTTCCGTCAACACTTTACGCTTGAAGACACCGAGAGTATCGCTGGTCTTTCACTAGAGATCCTAAGAGACGACGGGGCTGTCGTCTATTTGAATGGCACCGAGGTTTATCGGACCAATATGCCAACCGGAACAATAACGGCGAATACCTTCGCTGCTGGCGCGATCGAGACAAACGAGTTTTTCATACACGAATTTGATGCTTCAGCTTTGCAGCAAGGGAACAATGTCATAGCAGTTTCAGTTCACCAGGCTAGTCTTACCAGTTCGGATGTAAGTTTCGATTTTTCCCTTGAATCTACCGAAACTGAACCGGGAGCTAACAACCTCGTTAACGCTGGATCAACGTGGAGTTATCTCGACGACGGGAGCGATCAGGGAACGGCGTGGCGGGAATCGGATTTCGATGATTCGACTTGGGCGTCCGGCCCGGCAGAACTTGGTTTTGGCGAAAATGATGAAGCAACAGTACTTACTTCCGGGCACATCACCTACTACTTTCGACACAAATTCAATATCGACGACTTGGATTCGATCGTGGCTTTCGGTCTTCGACTCAAACGTGACGATGGCGCGGTCGTATACCTGAACGGGACTGAAGTTGCTAGAGATAATCTCAGTGGCGACGTCACCTACACCACGCTTGCTTCAAACGCGGCCGACGACGGCGCGAATTTCCATCGATTCGACGTAGCGAAAGACTCAGCCGTGCTGGGTGAAAACGTCTTAGCTGTAGAAGTACACCAAGTTTCAACTGGAAGCTCAGACCTTAGTTTCGACCTGGAATTAGCCTGGATCGCCGAAGATACAGCACCAGAAGTCGTACGCGGACCCTATCTCCAGATGGGAACACCATCATCGATGATCGTTCGGTGGCGTACGGACGGTTTTACCGATACGAAACTCTCCTATGGTCTCGCGGTCGACGACTTGACCGAAACCATCGAGAACGAAACGCTGACGTCGGAACATGAGGTGCTCATTTCCAACCTAGATTCGGACACCAAGTACTTTTACGAAATTGGTAATTCGAGTATGACATTTGCGGGAAATGACGCTGACCATTATTTCCAGACCTCGCCTCCCAAAGGATCTGATGATCCCATTCGTATTTGGGTCATCGGCGATTCTGGACAGTGCGCAGTCGACAACCAAGGATGTATGGATGTCGACGCTGTAATGGAAGAATACCTCGCGTGGACATCAGACAATGGTGAAGCACACGCAGACATCATCCTCATGCTTGGCGACAATGCATATAACAATGGCACGGATAGCGAGCACACACGAGGCTTGTTCGAGCCACTCGCGAAAGTACTTAGAAATCATGTCTTGTGGCCGTCACCTGGAAATCACGAATTTGGGGCTTCCGACTCTCCGACACAGTCGGGACCTTATTACGAAGCTTTTACGCTTCCTAAGTCTGCAGAAGCCGGTGGTGTAGCTAGCGGCACAGAAGCGTACTACTCCTTCGACTACGGCAATGTCCATTTCGTTGCCCTGGACTCACACGATACCGATCGCAGTGCGCCGAGCAATCCCACAACGAACATATGTCCTGATACCAGTGGAGGCGGCGCAATGTACAGCTGGCTCTGCGAAGACTTGGCCGCGACTACTCAAGACTGGATTATTACTTACTGGCACCATCCTCCATACACGAAAGGTTCACATGATTCGGATGCCGAATCTCAGCTAGTAGAGATGAGGCAACGCTTTAACCCTGTCATTGAGCATTTTGGTTCAGACCTGAATCTCACGGGTCATAGCCATTCATATGAGCGTTCAGTGCTCATCGATGGACACTACGGCTTCTCGAGTACATACAACCCCGACGTCCATGCGAAAGATTCGGATAACGGTAACCCCACAGACGATAACGACTATCAAAAGGATGAGGGCAGAAATCAAGGCTTGGTATATTCGGTCGTCGGGAGTTCCTCCAAGGATCAGGGCGGTCTCTCACAACACGCCATCATGGCTTACTGGGTGAACATCGAAGGTTCGATGATCGTCGATATCAATGACAATCAACTCGACGGGACTTTCGTCGATAAAAACGGAATGGTTCACGATCAGTTTCGAATCATTAAGACGTTTGAACTGGTTCCAACAGAAACAGATACTGATGGTGATGGAATAGACGACGACACTGACAATTGTGTTAGCGTCGCAAATGAGGATCAACTGGACACGGATTCCGATGGCGTCGGCGACGCCTGTGACGACGACGACGACAATGACGGTGTGCCCGATGATCAGGACGCCTATCCACTAGATGCATCGGCGAGCGTCGACGTTACGCCACCTGAAATCAGTGGCGAAGACATTACACTAGAAGGCAACGCACCCGGGGGCGTAAGCCTCACATCCGCGCTTCTGCGTGAACACCTTACCGTTTCCGACGATGCCGATTCGGCGGAAGAAATCGAGATCACGGCAGATGTTGGCGAATTCTTGTCGCTAGGTGAACATACCGTTACATTCACTGCAACAGATTCCGCTGGTAACACAAACTCGCTAACAATAACTGTGACCGTCGTCGATACGACGGCTCCGAGCATCGAGGCTCCGGATTCCGTCACGATCAATCTGTTTTCAACCGATGATGGTGTCTCGATAGGTTCCATGTTTATCGGCGAGAACGCCACATGGCGTTACCTCGACGACGGTTCCGATCAGGGCACCGCCTGGCGCGAGACTGATTTTGACGACTCTGCATGGTCGAGTGGCGCTGCCGAACTGGGATTCGGCGACGGCGACGAAGTAACAGAGATCACTTCCGGTCATATCACCTACTACTTCCGAAACGAATTTTCGGTTGAGGACGCCGCCGCAATACGAGATTTGAGATTGAGGCTCGTACGAGATGATGGTGCTGTCGTTTATCTCAACGGCACAGAAATCTACCGCACCAATATGCCGGAGGGCGAAATCAACTCTGAGACTCGGGCTACGACAGCCATCGGTGGGGCAGCAGAATCAGCCTATGTCGTATCGACGTTTTCATCTGAGGCTCTCCAAGATGGGCAAAACGTCCTAGCTGTCGAGATTCACCAGAATTCCAGTACCAGCTCGGACGTCAGTTTTAAATTGGAACTCACGACTGCTCCATTCGAAACTGAAAATTTCGTGATTCGTGCGGGAACTGCTTGGCGCTACTTAGACGACGGTAGCGATCAGGGAACGGCCTGGCGCGAAATAGACTTTGACGATTCCGGTTGGTCTAGCGGATTGGCGCAGCTCGGCTTTGGCGATGGCGACGAAGCCACGACCATCGCCAGTGGTCATATCACGTACTACTTCCGCAAACATTTCCTTGTTGCTAACCCGTCGTCATTCCGCTCCCTCGAACTGTCCATAAAACGAGACGACGGTGCCGTCGTTTACCTCAATGGAACGGAGGTAGTCCGCGCAAACATGCCCGAAGGCGAAATCACGTTCGAAACGTTGACTTTTGACGCTGGACAAGAAAATGAGTTCTATGACTTTACGGTCGATCCAAGCCATTTAGTGAAGGGCGACAACGTCATGGCGGTGGAGGTGCACCAATCGAACATCAATAGTTCTGACGTCAGCTTTGACCTGGAGCTGACAGGCGTCGTATCACAGACCAACACGGTCGATCCAAGTAACAGCAAAATCCAGAGTTTCATCAACTCCGTAACCGCGGTCGATCTTGTTGATACGGATGTACCAGTAACGGCCAACGTGCCCAGTACCTTCAATCTCGGTATACCGAGAGATATCCTTTTCAGAGCCAGAGATGATTCCGGAAATCCGGCTGCAAAGAGGGTGTCGTTGTTGGCGAAAATCGCACCCGATCTCACCGCGCCAGACAACATCGAAGTAGTTTCAGTCGATGGCGGCAGTATGCCCAGCGACTACTCAGTTATCAAAGCCTTTCTTGAAGGTGCGACAGCATCCGACGAAGATGGCAACGAACTTGAAGTCACCCATGACGCTGGGGATTCACTCCCCCTCGGTTTGACCGTCGTAACGTTTTCGGCGACGGATAGTATCGGTCGAACAGCTACGGATACCGCCACTATCACGATTATTGAACCTATGAGATTCGCCGATACAGACGGCGATGGTATGCCTGATCTGTATGAGGCGGAAAACCAACTTGATCCTAATCTTGACGATGCAAACGAGGATTTGGATGGTGACGGATTGGCCAATATTGTTGAATATCGGCAAGGGACGAATCCAGCAATAGACGACAACCCGCCGGTCGTAACTGTTCCGAGTGACATGCGCGTTCCCGCAACTGGTTGGTATACACCAGTCGATGTTGGCATGGCGACGGCTATGGATGCACTAGATGGTGACGTAGCAGCTACAAGCGACACGATGACCAACGAGTTCAGACCCGGTGTGCATACGATCACTTGGTCAGCGTCCGACGCTGCTGGCAACTCGGCACAAGGTACTCAAACTATCGAGATTCTGCCTCTCGTCCAAGTATCTTCGCAAGGACGGGTCGGGGAAGGTCAGACCTATCAGTGGACGGTGTCTCTCAACGGAGACGCTCCCAGCTATCCAGTGGAAGTCCCATTTGCGTTATCAGGTACGGCAAGCGACGAAAGTGATTTTTCGGTGTCAGGAATGGCGGGAAGTGATATCCTCATCGCAAGAGATTCAACCTGGCGTTACCTCGATGATGGGTCAGATCAGGGTACGAGTTGGCGAGAAACAAACTTCGACGACTCGGGTTGGTCGACCGGCGCTGCAGAACTGGGATTTGGCGATGGCGGTGAAACAACCACACTGACTTCAGGCCATACTACGTACTACTTCAGGCATCATTTCAGCGTAGTGGATGCTACGTCCGTGGAAGGTCTGAAATTGAGTATTGTGCGTGACGATGGCGCCGTGGTCTATCTCAATGGCACGGAGATCTACCGTACCAACATGCCCGACGGTGAGATCACATCTTCGACGTTTGCACCAAGTGCGATCGGCGGAGCCGCCGAATCCACCTACGAGACGGTGGAGCTATCAGCCGACCAACTACAAAGTGGTCAAAACGTTCTTGCGGTCGAAGTGCATCAGAACTCGCCCACTAGCTCGGACGTCAGTTTTAATTTGGGACTTGAGATAGGGGATGCGCCTGGTGCGAACGATCTAGTATCCGCAGGAGCGACGTGGCGTTACCTAGACGACGGGAGCGATCAAGGTACGGCGTGGCGTGAGACAGCATTCGATGATTCCAGCTGGTCTTCTGGTGCTGCCGAGCTAGGCTTTGGCGACGGAGATGAAACGACTGTAATCGCTTCAGGTCATATCACGTATTACTTCAGGTACCATTTTTCTGTGGACATGCCGGAGAGTATTGCCTCCCTCACGCTATCCCTGAAGCGTGACGATGGAGCCGTCGTCTATCTCAATGGAACGGAAGTAGCTCGTGACAACATGGAAGAAGGTGACGTTACATACACCACCTTGTCTACGGGCGCAGCGGACGACGGGAACAATTTTCATGATTTCACAGTCGCTTCAAGTCACCTTGAGGAAGGAAACAACGTATTAGCGGTTCAAGTCCACCAAGTGAGTGCCACTAGTTCGGACTTAAGCTTCGACTTGAAACTTGTGAAAGTTCCGGCTGCGGCTGAAACTCCGACGAGCGTAACGATTGCTTCAGCTCATGAAGGTATGCTCTTCCTCAACATCGCATCAGACGGTGATGCAGAGGGAGAAGAAACTATTGGATTGACGCTCTCAGAACCAACGACCGAAAACTCCGTTGTCGGATCACAGGATAGCACCGAGGTATCCATTGTGGAAGACGCAGTGCCACCCAGCTTGTCCATTTCCATTTCTCAGGGTGAGAATTCCGGGCAATTTGTATCGGCTGACGGCGGAAATGTCGTGGCGACGGTAGAGATCCAAGATCCCAACGGAACACATACTGCCGACTGGAGCCAATCCGACAACAATCTAGTGGCACTAGACGGAAGTGATTCGTTGACCTTTAGCTTTGATCCTACTGGTCTTGTTGCTGGTCCCTATCTCGTTAGCGCTGATGTGAGTGACGATGGGATCGCCGACCAAACATATAAGGTTGGTAAGCTCATTCACGTATCAGCCGATGCAGCGTCGCCCGATCTCGATGAAGATGGCATCCCCGACGAGTTCGATGAAGTCGCGGCGGAACATGCAATCGCGCTCGACGCATCTGAAAGCGATCGTGTAGCTGTAGCTGAACGAGGTTCGAAACTCGCTGCAGGAGGAGCTGCGACCTCCAATTCCGTACAAGGTGTGAAAGTGACAGAGTCAATGATCGTCGAGGGTGGTGAGGATGGCGGCGATGCTCCGCTAAACGCTGAAGACACCGGCTTTGACTATGGATCGGGACTCTACGATCTGGAAGTTCAACGGATTCCAGTACCTGGTCAATCCGTTCGAATCGTCATCCCAGTAGGTGCAGAGATTCCGGCCGACGGAATGCTCCGGATTTACACAGAAGCTGAGTCTTGGATGGATTTCACGACCGACGAGAACAACACGGTAGCTAGTTCTCAAGGTACCGCGACCAGCTGTCCCGAGGTTGGCGCCGAGAGTTATTCAAGCGGATTGAATGAAGGTAGTTTCTGTATCCAATTGATGATCGAGGACGGTGGTGCTAACGATGCGGATGGCGAAGCTAACGGTGTTATCGATTTCCTCGGTGGCGTTGGAGCGCCTGCATCCAATTGATCGGTTGATGTCGTCCCCTCCCTAAGGGAGGGAGATGCCTACCGAGCTCAGGCGTGGCATTGCGCCACGCCTGAGCTCGGTCATCTTGAATTTGAGGTACGCTCAAAAGACTATATCAGGTCCCGCTTGCAGCTCTTCTATAAACCAACGATAGGTTAGACCTCGACGTTGCCGATCACTACGCCCTATTTCGTCGCGACGCATGGACTAGTGCTACCGTGTCTTGATTGAAAGCACCATCAGATGACTTTTCGCGAGCACCTTCTCGAAGGCGGTCGGCAGCATTTTCACCTCGTGTTCAATCTAGTGATTAACGCGTAGACAAATGTGAAAACCACAACAGCATCTCAGCACCACCGCGCACACCGGTTGCTGCTTTAGTAACGCCACTATGTTTTGAGATACTTTGTAGGGAGCGAGTCCACACCTTCTTGACTCAACTATCAAACGGGAGCCATCCTCGCCATGTGAGACTTACGTAGACTGCGTTTTGGTGACCGTAATTCCCTTAGTCTTCTGCAAAAAGATTGACGTAGTCACGGTATTCAAAGATTCGGTTACGTTTTTGCCCCGTGATCTCCCGCACTACACCTTCTCGTTCCAACCGCGCCAACAGTTTGTTAGCTGGTGCGTACGTGGTTTGAATAACCGACTGTGCCTGCAAGACATTAATAAGAGGAAACGAGAATAGGCTCTGCAGTAACCGATGTGCATTTGCCGTCGCATGACCAAATGATCTGTTTATCACGTCCTGGTGTTTTTCGCGCAAATCGAGGATTTTTCCAGCCGTCCTACTCGCCTGCTCACTTACATCCAGAACGCCCGATAGAAAGAACCTTATCCATCTCTCCCACGTACCGTTATCTCTAACCGACTGCAGTTCGTCGTAGTACTGTTGACGGTATTTTTTGAAGAACAGGGACAGATACAGTACGGGTTCTTGCAACACATTTCGCTCGCAAAAAAGAAACGTGATTAGAAGCCGCCCAAGTCTCCCGTTGCCGTCTAGAAAAGGGCGGATCGTCTCGAATTGGCAGTGCGCGAGTGCAATTTTGATGAGAAGCGGAAGATCTGACTCCGAGTGGACAAACTTCTCCCATTCAGACATTTCCAATCCAACTTGATACGGCGGTGGGGGAACGAATCGTGCGTCCTGTAGTGTACAGCCCGCCGCGCCAATCCAGTTCTGACTCGTACGGAACTCACCTGGCGAGAGTAAGGAGCCGCGCGTTCCTCTAAGTAACTGTTCGTGCAGTTCGCGAATCAATCGAACTGACACTGGGATTTCGAGAAGCCGTTTTAAACCATGGTTCATTGCAGCCACGTAACTCACGATCTCGGCAACGTCGTCAGGGCGATTTCGGTCGTGAATATTCGCTTCTGCTGCAAGCAGGTCTTGCAAAGAACTTTCAGTCCCTTCGATTTGACTTGACAATACTGCTTCCTTCCGCACATACATTGCAACAAACAAATCCGTACTCGGGAGAGTCTGAACTGAGCCATCAAGGCGTCCTAGCGCTCGATCCGCTCTCGACAATAGAGATGGAATGTCACCGGATAATTCGAGCGGTGGTGTCGGAGGTAATGGAGCGGGAAAGAAAGCTCGATATCCCGAGGGTTGTGCGATGTAGCGTCCCGCTCTATGAGACTGATTGGCATATTTTTCGACCATGGTCTAGTTAGGAACCTTCTGTATCATTTTGGCATCGCCAGATCGCAATACACGTATGAGAGCTTGCGTCTAATACAGTAATTTCCCACACTGTATATTAGAGCTTACAGCTAATAATATCATTTTATCTCAATCTAATGATATTTTTACACTAATAAGGGATGCACGAATCAGTTATGTTATAGCTAAGTTCTACTAAAGCGTAGAAATTCGATTCATATGAGAGCTAACTAACATTTGTGTGCTAGTCTCTTATCCATGTACGAAGCCCTCTCTAATAGCATGAGATCTGAGCTTCTGAAAGTGCGTATGCGACCAACTAATCGTGCTTAATTAGCGAATTTCACATTCAGCATCATTTCACCTAATAGTGATGTTCTTACTAAGTCCGCTCGATAACACTGATGCTTCTTACGTATACCGCTTAATCTGCTCATCGTAATGATCTCAATCACGCCCGGCCTCGCGCGCCATTCCGATACCTCCGGCAAGTAACTACGTCTTGAATGCAGGATAGAAGGACAGATCGTTCAAAATACTTTGCGTAAAACGACTAATTCATATGGATTGGCGGCCAACGTAAGAAACGCAATAGAACGTATGACCTAATCAAAACCGACGATCTCGTTCGTCGGCTATCACTCACGATGGTTTCTATTCTTTCTCCTGCAGCTTCAGCGACGCTGAGTTGATACACCAGCGTTGACCCGTTGGCATCGGTCCATCGGGGAACACATGGCCGAGATGAGCGTCACAGTTGGAACACATTGCTTCTGTCCGAATCATGAAATGACTGCGGTCGACTTTGGTTTCTACATTCTCGTAGTCGACCGGCTCGTAAAAACTAGGCCAGCCAGATCCAGAGTCATATTTCGTGTCTGACGAAAACAATGGTTCGCCGCAGCAACGACAGACATAGGTGCCGTTTGTCTTCGTGTTCGTGTATTCGCCTGTAAAAGGCGCCTCTGTTGCTGCTTCTCGCGTGATTTGATACTCGTAGTCTGATAACTCTTCACGCCACTCTTCTTCAGTTTTCTTAATTTTCGGCTTCTTGGTATCTTGCATTGATAAAATTTTCCGCGCGCAAAGTAGTCAAATTTTACGAAGGTACACAATGGCTGACAGGTGGTGAAACCAAACCCTAGACCGGAATTGGTCTTATCAAAAGACCCTGTACGCCATTACAGTAAGTCCACCAAATTAGCCGACGTCTGCTACGACATTCGCGGTCCAGTCATGGACGAAGCGAAGCGCATCGAAGACGCTGGCACGACCATACTCAAGCTAAATATCGGCAATCCAGCGCCGTTTGGCTTCCTAACGCCGGAAGGTGTCGCACGGGCTGTCGCACAAAATCTAGGTGCATCGCAAGGTTATGCAGATGCCAAGGGAATCACTTCCGCACGCGAGGCCATTGAGCGAGAAGCAGCTCGTATCGGTATCCCAGATGTTGGCATTGAGGACATTTATCTCGGAAACGGTGTCAGCGAACTCATCGTTATGTCGATGCAGGGTCTGCTCAACACCGGTGACGAGGTACTGGTGCCTTCGCCGGATTACCCGCTCTGGTCCGCTGCTATCAGACTAGCTGGCGGTGTCCCTGTTCATTACAGATGCGACGAAGACGCGGATTGGCAACCTGATATGGCGGACATCCGCAACAAGACAACCAATCGTAGCGTCGCCATCGTGGTGATCAATCCAAACAATCCGACTGGTGCGGTGTATACGCGTCCACTTCTTGAAAGTATGTTAGGATGGGCTCGTCAGCACGGTCTGATTGTCCTAGCCGATGAGATTTACTCAAAGATCACATATGAAGACGCCGAGTACATCCCGTGTGGTTCGATCGACGAGGATGTCCTCGTACTCACGTTCGACGGGCTTTCGAAGACATATCGCGCGGCAGGTTTCCGAACGGGATGGATGATCATTTCAGGTCCAAAACACTTAGCGCGCGATTACATCGAAGGACTAAATGTCCTGGCAGCGATGCGCCTTTGCGCAAATGTACCTTCGCAGCATGGCGTTGAATCGGCATTGAGTGGCTATCAATCCATACAAGCATTGACCCAACCAGGCGGTGACCTTTTTGAGCAACGCAATCGTGCTTGGGAGGGGCTAACTGCCATCGACGGTGTAAGTTGCGTAAAGCCGAAAGGCGCGCTTTATCTGTTCCCTAAGATCGATGTTACGAAATTTAGAGTTTTGGACGACGAACAGTTTGTCTTCGACCTGCTCCATGACCGTCACATTTTGATCGTTCAGGGAACCGCGTTTAACTATCCGGAACCCGACCACTTTAGAGTGGTATTCCTACCACCGCGCGACGAACTTGCTTACGCGATTTCAGAGATTGGCGAATTTCTGACGACGTATCAACAGCATCCGCGATGAAAGCAAGCGAACCGATGGTGATCCACTATGTTCACGATATGGATCGTGCTACGCATTTCTACAGCAACGTGTTTGATGCGCCAGTTCTATTTTCCTCTCCTGGGTGGACAGAGCTAGATTTCGGAGATATCAAACTTGCACTCCATATTCTTGGCCACGAGATGGGTGAAAACCCTATCCCCCACGCGGGAATCAACTTCATGGTTGACGATATTGAGGAGATGCAAGCGAGAATCGAGTCATACGGCGGTGAACTTTGGGAGCTGCGCGAACCAGATGACTTCGTTCCCGTACGCGTCGCATCGGTGCGAGATTGTGAAGGAAATGGTTTCGAATTGCGCCAGACACCATAAATCAAGAGCTACTTGTAACCCACCCTCCCTTCTCGGGTCGTTGAAGAACGTTCATTAGAGCCTACCTATAGCGAAAGAGTACATGACCTAGGAAAGAGCATTCGAAGCTCTATGAAAATGGTGAATTTGCATTGTTCGATCCTCCCCTAAATTCCATGGTTTCGGAGATTCGTTCCGCGTTGACAACTATCACATCGCAGAATACCAGTTTAGACAACCGTGATTTCGTAACAGAAAGTTGAACGAGTTCCTTTCGTACCTTACATTGATTGTTACAGTCATCGCCTGCGGGACGGCTTGGTTTTGGCTATCAAATGATGAGCGTACTTCAAGGAAGCTTCTTGGAAAGGTAAGTTTCGGTTTGTTGTGTCTCGCGGTGGTATTGAAAACCGCCGAACTTTTACTACCAAGTATTTGAGCTGGGAAATGCAGCTCGTTAGATAAAGATTGAGCGCCTCGAAACACTAGTTTCTGATACGACTTCAGTCGACAAAGTTACGCGTAGATTCCGCGACAATATTTCGGCGCCTCTGCATTGACCGGAGAACACTATTGATCGACGATAGGGTCAATCCAAGCTACCTTCCCATTTTGCCAAATCGCAATTTTGTCGTCTTGTTCAGCCGCTCTCCGATGAGCGGACTTTTTCGCCCTTTGCAACGCAGCCCAAGCTCCTTCAATGTTCCTCTCGCGAATCGCCTTGTTTTTTCGACTGCTACTCTCGAAATCTAAACCCCGTTCTTTAATTGCGAAGACTATCGGGTCCACTCCTGATATGTCGTAAATAGACCACTCATTCACCAAATCTCGAAGACTGTCGTTGAACTCGCGCCATCCCCTCTCATACCGTCTTCTTATGACGTTGTCTGGAACATCGTGACCACCCGCTCGTACTCGTCCCGCAACACGACGTATCGCCAATGACGAAGAGATCAAGCTAAGAAAGTGGATTTCGACACGGTAACCGGAGGTCTGCCAGAATGAGATCCAACGTCGATAGAGACGACCACTCATCGTAGTCTCGATTGCAAAACTCTCTCGTTTCTCCGTCAATTCGTCAATCATCTCAAGCATTAAGCGACCAGCTCGGAATTGAGCCACGGCAGGCTCGAATGGACTCAAGCCTGCTGCGATGAGATCCGCGTTAACGAACCTGGTGCAGTCGGCTTCGTTAGGTAGGTACTCAGTCGCAAACGTCGTCTTACCAGCACCGTTAGGACCCGCGATGATGAGGACTCTAGGCTTTTCTGCCATGGGCTTGATTGACTGTCGTTGGTGCCATAGTCGTGCTATTCGAAGCTTATGCACGAATAACATCATCCAGTGAATCGATTTTTATTCGTCTAACTAAACTCTTGTGTCCTCGATTCTCGCTACTCCACTCTATCGAACAATCCTCTTAGGCATTTGATGTTGTTGATCTAGACGGCTAATCAACGTATTTGTAACAAAGGCTCGTGACGCTAGCGGTAAACTCGAACAGCATTCGATCCAATCCAAAGACGCTTTCATACTTGTATGAGCTCAAGTGCGCTACACGCCGAATACCATACGCTATTCGATAAACACTGGTTGCTCGTCATGAACCCATTCCTCGAAAAACGCGAACTAGGTAATACAGGACTCACGACAAGCCGCTTGGGTATCGGGTCTACGTTCAACGCTCCGGCTTCAGCAATCGAAGCAGCAGTGGAATGGGGTGTGAACTACCTTTATTGGGGAACCGTCCGACAGCCTGATTTTGCTCAAGCGATGCGTAACTTAGAGAAGAAAAATCGTGACGAGCTCATCTTTACGATCCAATCCTATTCCAAAGATGCCTCGACTGTGGCAGGTGAAGTCGAAGAAGCGTTAAAGAGCTGTGGTGTCGGTCGATTCGATTTTCTTCTACTCGGATCGCGCGACGAGAAACCCGGTGACGAATTCATCGAAGTATTCGAAAACCTCAAGGAACGCGACATCGTACGTCATCTTTCAATCAGTAGTCACAATCGACCGTTTCTGCCAGAATTACTTGACGACTACGCGAACGGATCCTGCCCCTACGAGTTACTGATGTTCCGATATAACGCGGTCCATCGAGGCGCCGAACGCGATATATTCCCTCACGTCGACGGACGACCGAAGCCATTCATGGCGACCTACACATCGACTCGTTGGGGTCATTTACTAGACCCGACAAAGATGCCCAACGGCGAATCACCTGTGAGCGCTCGAGATTGTTATCGATATTCCCTTTCGCCCGAAGCTGTCGACATGGTCATATGCGGACCAGGCAGCGCGGCTCAAATGGAAGAGGCAATTTCCGCGTTGGAAAAGGGACCATTGGTTGAGGACGAACGAGCACGCATTGAGCGTATCGGCGAACACCTTTATCAGCAATATGCACCCGCGTATCCCGACAAAGGAGACGCTGAAGATGTTGCAGCAGGTGTGGCCGCTCACTAGAAGAACGCTCCTAGCAAACCATCTCCACGACGCGCTCTGCAATAGCAAGGGACGCCGTAAGACCGGGCGACTCGATCCCAAGCAGCTCAACATAGCCATCGACCCCCGTTTCGTGCGGGCCGTTGACAACAAAATCGGAGCCAGGCTCTCCTTGTGGAGCGAGCTTTGGCCGTATTCCGGTATAGCCCGGTTGTAGTTTCGATTCGTCTAAGTCCGGGTAGTAGCTTCTGATCGCGGAGACAAACTGTTCTCTTCGCGACTCATCGAACGCATAGTCGTGATCGCACTGCCAAACCACGTCGGGACCAAATCGCGCTTGATGCGCCATGTCGAGCGTCACGTGTACTCCAAGACCGCCCTCTTCGGCAATCGGATAAACCAAGTGCCTGAAAGGTGAGGTGCCCGACAGCGTGTAGTAGTGTCCCTTTGCGTAGTACGTATGGAAGTCTCGACCTACCTGTCTGGCAAGTTCGGGCGCGTCAAGACCTGCCGAATTTATTACAACGCGCGGCGCCAAACTTAGTTCCGCGGTAGTGACTCTCAATCCCTCCTCGGCACTCAATTCCTGGACCTCCGAAAGGAAAGCGATCATGCCTCCGTGTGTTTCAAGTTCGCCTTCTAAAGACAACATGAACGCGTGGCTGTCGATGATGCCGGTTGTCGGTGACCAAATACCACCAACGCATGCAACCGCTGCCTCTTTTGCGTTTACTTCACTCTGTGAGAGCCACGGCAGTTCCCCGACCCCATTCGCGAGTGCTTGTTCCTGATACGCTCGAAGCACAGGAAACTGGTCGCGAGACGTAGCAACAATGATTTTGCCGACGTTTTCGTGTGGTACATGATGCGTGTTGCAATGCTCGTAAAGCAGTCGCTTCCCACGGACACATAGCTCCGCCTTTAGCGAGCCGGTTGGATAGTAAATACCAGCGTGAATCACTTCAGAATTACGACTTGACGTCTCCGTGCCGATCGCATCTTGTTTTTCAAGGATCAGTACTTCACGGCCTTCTCGCGCTAGCGCTTGTCCTACCGCTAATCCGATGACGCCCGCGCCTATGACGACGACATCGCACTCCTCGCCGAGCGACTTCTCAGGCATCGTGGCAGTCAAGCGCTAAAAGGCGTGTTCTTTCACTTTCTGTCATAAATGGGGATGCGAGCAGATGTCCTACATATTCACGAGTAGGTCGTAGGCTATCGTCGATCGCATGAGGCTTTGCAACATACGTCCATGCGGGTACCAGCCTTACTTCAACCTCAGGAGTATCGCGGTATGTGTGGACGAAGACCACCTCGCGTGCATAGTCCTCCGGAGAGTTTTCGAAGACATCCATGGACTTGATGACGCTCGAGCTCGTCAAGCGGTACAGGACGCCCGCGACCGAACAACCGAACACTGGTGCGATGTTTGCACTCGCGGCACCAACACGATAGCGCGATATCTTGTTGAACCGCAGCTCGTAGTTGTGTAGTAGACCAGGTTCAGGAACTCCTTTCGTGGAGAGTTTTCTATAGGTGACACGTTCAGGATTCATGTTGCTGCCATACGCGAAGTAATGCAGCGGGGCGAGTCGCTGACTCATCCCTTTCTGATTACGAATTCAAGTACACCGTCATTTTCGGTTGCCTTGACGAGCTCATGACCCATAAACCGACAGAAATTCGTGAAATCGCGGTGCGTTGACGGGTCCGTGGCCTGTATGAAGAGTTCCTCGCCGGAACTCATTTCGCGAACTCTATTCCGTACGATAATCAACGGTTCGGGACACCACAACCCGCGCGTATCTACACACAACTTGCCCTGATTCATGTCATGGCGTACACACTAGACACGAAATAAACTATTTCAATCAGTAACATGCTTGGGACGTCAATTCATCTGAATTAAAATCGTGTTTGTACGGTGCTTTCGTAGATAATGCGTGACGAGGTTGCGGATACGCTGAAGAACGAACAAACTACGTACCTGTAGTCTTGAAATGCTGAGTGAAATGACCCATAGTGACAAGGATGACACCTAGCTCACTTCATCGGATTTTAGCAATCGGTGCGAGCCTAGCAGTGGCTTTGACTGGTACCGTGCACGCAGAGGAAGACGCTCTTTCGTCCGACAGTTTCGAGTCGATCGAGTCCATGATCGAAACCGGCGAAGCAGAAAACGCACTCGGGCTTATTGAAGAGCAAATCGCCGAACTGGTCGCTGTCGCTGGTCGCAATACTGTGCGGCTGGTCGAACCGCTAGTACTCAAGGGCGACGCGCTACGCGTCCTCGGGTACTACGCCGCAGCACTTGAAACCTATGACGATGCTCGTGCCATTCAACGTCGCCATTTTGGACTTCATGACTTGGAACAGGTCGACATCCTCTATAAGGAGGCTGAGACGTACTATGAGCAGGAAGAATACACATCAGCGAACGATCGCCATGAGTACGCATTTTCCATTTATATAAGGAAATTTGGTACCGACTCGCCCGAAATCCTACCGGGACTTTTCACGCTCGCTGATTGGTATATGCATACAGACAACATCTTTACGGCGCGAGGTCTTTACGAGAAAGCGCTCACTGATTTCTCTCTTGAAGAAACTACCGAAATCGAACACCGCATTCGTGCGCTGAGCGGTTTAGCCCAAACCTACCAACAGGAGAGGTTTCGTCCGCCAGAATACACTGCAAAGAGCGAAAAATTCACGCCGAGGCCGTATGGATCTATCAATCATCCTGAGCACTATTACGCAGAACTAAACGACTTCTCAAAAGGAGAAGAAGCACTTTTAGAGCTCGTACGAATAAACCTTAGCAAAGAAGATCAAACTAGCTCGGCACTGGCAGACGCGAAGTTGAAATTGGCCGACTGGTACCTTCTCTTTGAGAAATATGAGAAGGCCGCCGTCGTTTACAAGGACATTTGGGATACGTTGGAAGGAACAGAGCAGTTCGCGTTCGTTGAGGAGCACATGACCTCACCGAAGATTCTTTACAAACCGCTCCCGGATGACCCAGAGCCACCAAAACGCGAAACCACGATACCGACGGTCGAGCTCGAAGGGAGAATTGAGATTGCGTTGACCGTCACTGAGCGCGGAAAAACCAAGAAGATCAAGCAAATTTCTTCACATCCTGGTCAAATGTTGGCGCGAGCGACACGACAAACCGCGTCAAATTCCATCTATCGCCCGGCGTTTGTCGACGGCATCGCAACAACCACCGACAACGTGCAGTTTCTACATACCTTTCCGTATTACACGTCGGCAAGGAACTCAGCGTCTTCATCGACACGTAATAACGCCGCGTACCGCAGCTCCAAGTAACAAAATTCCGGCAAACTTTCTGTCGTTGAGAGTTGTCTACCATTTACTATTGCCAACTATGCAACTTCGTAGCGATGCGTAGGAATCTAGCGTCATGAACCTTTTGGTAGCGTACGTACATCGACGTCTTCATCAACTAATCCATATTGTGGGGTCCTCGTTCAGCGCAACGGTCGTTGTGGTCGCACTGACAGGTTGCATGTCGTTCGCGCCGAGCTCCCACCCGCGCCCTCCGACGCCAACCCCTGACGTATTTCCGCAGCCTCCGACAAGCCTTCCAATGCCCAGCGGCGCCCCCTCATCAGGCATGCCTACACCGTCAAATCGCAATATGCCGGGACAAGGCGGTCCTTCTTCGCCCTCGCCAAGCGCTTTACCTTCGCCAACTGGGAGTGGAACGCCTGGATTACCGTCGATTCCAAATTCTGGTTTGCCCAATCCAGGCGCTATGCCATCGCCATCAACGAGTGGCATGCCCCAGCGGCCGTCGTTGCCATCGCCTTCATCTTCTTCATCTAGTAGTTCACAAGGCCAGCAAGGTAGCGGAACCAGTTTCCCGAGCGTTCCGGGACTTCCAGACCTGCAGACGGGCGATCGGCGAAGCGGTTCTCAAGCGGAGTCCGGCGACGGAGAGCATAGCGAAGGTTCAGAGCAAGGTGAACTTGGTCAACTACCTTCCGGCGGACCGCTTCAAACCGACGGTAACGACGAACAGAATAGTGATCAAGAAGGAAATGCGGATGGCGGTATGGCCGACCAACGTAGCGGCGATGAGCGTCACACTGCATCATCCGCAGGTTCCGAGACCGGCGTAGACGTCAACGGTCTACCCAGTAGCGGCGCTGGCGAGCAACCAGAAGGCGGTCAAGAGATAGAAATCGACGGCGATCCTGGCGCAGGCGTGCTCGGAACACCAGATGGGAACGAAGATGGTGGCTGGGTCGTCAGCAACGAATTACCGGAAAACGAAAAAGTTAGACAAGGAATCCCAGATCCAGCTATCGAAGAAGACGAAGAAGGTAGCGTGAAGTCCGAGTCCGACAAGGAACTCGACGAGACGCTTGCCGGTATCGATGGCAGCATCATGTCCGACCGCGAAGAACACGCCGAGAAGATCAATGAACGCGCTGGCGGTGACGTCTTACCAGGCGATGCGGTATTGGCCGACGAAGATCAAAGCGGATCTGGAGGAGGTCGCCCACCGAGCGCCGTAGGAGGCACATCGAAACAGCACATTCCTAACGTCAACCATCCCGATCGTCGCAGCCAACCGCCTGATCCAAATCGACCTAGCATAACTATCGGGCAAGCAGATATCCCGGATGCGAAGGACGACGATGTTGTCGCGCGCCAGCTTAGAGAAGCGGCGCTAGCCGAAAAGGATCCCGAGTTGCGCGAAGCGCTGTGGGAAGAACTGCGACGCTATCTGGAAAAGCGTAAGTGAGCGTAGCACGTACTCTCGTTGCAATTTCTGTCGGCGTCCTACTTTGTGGGTGCGCCTTTAAACCGACCCTGCGCTACGTTGATCTAGCGCCGCCAGTTACAGCAACGACATCAATTCCTGAACACTTGTTGCTAAACGTAGGCGTTAAAGTACTTGATGCGAACGTACCGAAGTCATATGACGAGCGCACTGCGTTAAACATCACGGAAGAAATCAGACGCGCGGAATCGAACTACATCGCACACTTCGCGAAGGAACTTCTGCAGTCGACTGGTAATTGGGGGGCCGTCCGCGTCCTGCCACGCGACTCCTATGCAGTTGACGTGACCATTTCCGGCACGATCATGCATTCTGATGGTGAACGTCTAATCGTGCATATAGAAGTTCGCGATGCTCGAGGCGTCGTTTGGCTTGAAGATGAATACGAGACGCTTGCTAGTAAATTCGCATATGAACCACAGATTCCAGCTAATGTCGATCCGTTTCAGTCGATGTATAAGTCTGTCGCGGATCAGATGTACCACTTCCATGCACAGCTTTCAGTAGAAGACATCCAAGAGATTCGAACAACTGCGGAGTTGTTGTTCGCCCAAGAGTTTTCACCGGATGCCTTCGAGAACCATTTGATGGTCGAGAAAGGTGATGTCGTGCGAATATCTCGCATGCCATCTGAGGAAGACCCGATGCTTAGGCGCGTTCGGCAGATTAGAGAGCGCGAATACCTATTCATTGACACGTTGGACGAGTATTACGGTGACTTTGCATCCCGCATGTACCCGTCGTATCAGAAGTGGCGAGAAGGTTCCTACGAAGATGCCATTGCGTTTCGTGAAGAACGTAACAAAGCGCGTACCAAGATGATTGCGGGCGGATTGATGATCGCTAGTGGCGCAGCGATGCAACGTAGTTCTGCTCGAGCTACGGAATATGCTGGCTACGCGGGGGTAATTGGAGGTGCGGGGGAGGTCCTTGGCGCTATTCAAGCCCGGGCCAACCTCACTTTACACGGTGCAGCCTTACGCGAGCTTGGCGTTTCCGCCGCTGCCGATATTTCACCCCATACACTCGAATTGGAGAACGCCACTATTTCCTTGATGGGTAGCGTTGATGAACAGTACACGGAACTTAAGCGCATTCTGCGACGTCTATTCTTCGAAGACTATCAGCTACCTGTACCCGAAGACGTGGCAGACGCACCGATTGACGAAGGTTTATCGGCAGAAATTCTGAAGATTCCGGACCCGCGTGACTGATCGAATCAAGATCAAATCGATTGCGCCATCGTTTGCGCAAACTGAAACCGAAGCACCGCCGCAAAAGAAACGTTCTTTTCCGTGGCCAATCGTGCTTGTGGTGCTGATCGTTGTAGGTGCTTTTGTAGCTTTCAAATACGTCCCCACTCAAATTACGTACGAGGGAGGTGAAACCAATACAGCATCGAATACGTCGAATCGATCGAATGCCACCAATGAGTCAAACGTAGATGAGGTTTTGCCGTACCGTGACATCGAGTTGCAGCGGGCGCAAGAAAGCGCGAAATCTGTTCTCGCAGAATTCGCCGAGCTACAAGACCAAGTCGAAGCAGAACAACTCGGGCTGAAGCAAAACCGCATCACGTACGACGAGATCATTAATGCGGCAAACCAAGCCGATGCGTCATTCGCCCGACGTGAGTATGAACTCGCAATCAATCAATATCGTGACGCAACGACGCGACTTCGTGAGTATGTGTACGCGCAGGAATCAGCATTCGAGGATGCATTTGAAACTGGTTACAACGCGTTGGTAAATAGAGATCTCAATTTGGCACGCGAATCGTTAAACCGTGCGCAAGAGATCAAACCAAACGATCAATCGATGTCGCATGTGATGGTTCGACTAGAAAAACTCCCGAAAGTGAATTCGCTTATCCGAGAAGCAGAACGAGCGAAGATTCGCGAGGAGTTTGAACAGGCTGAGCTTCTTCTATCGCAAGCTCGAGAGGTCGATCCCGAGACTCAGGAAATCGACGAACGTATACGTGAACTCCAGCAAATTCAACGGGACGCGGACTACATGCTCGTTCTCACTAAAGCACATGCTGCGCTCGCGGATAACGATCTTGAGCTAGCGAAGAGCCAGTTTGAAAGTGCTTTGCGGATGCGCCCCGGGGAACCAGCTGCGACAACAGGACTCAATGAGGTCGTTAACCGTCTCGGCAATACCACGATTGGTCAGTGGAAGGAAGACGCAGAGCGCTTCGAGCGCGATGGTGATCTTAGGTCTGCGATGCAAGCCTATGCAGAGGTCCTTAAGATCGACGGCAATCTACAGTTCGCCCTTGAAGGGTACGAACGAACTCAGACCACGATCAGGATTTTCTCCTCGATGGATCGCATCCTTGCCGACCCAGATATGCTGTCGTCAAACGAGGAGTTCGAAGCGGCGCAGCTCACACTGAAGGACGCTCGGGAACACGAGACCGCCGATTTGTCGTACCTTGCGAAAGTCAACAGGCTCGAAGATTTAATAAGAGTAGCAAGTAAGCCTCTACCGATTGTGCTCGTTTCCGACAATGAAATGGAAGTGCGCCTAGCTACCGTAGGAGACCTAGGTCCATTTGATCGCAAGGAATTGAAGCTACGACCTGGTCGTTATCTGCTGACCGGGAGTGGCAATGGTTGCCGAGACGTGCGTAAGACGATCGTTGTGGCCGAAGGTATGGACCCAATCGCTATAGTGTGTAACGAGCCTATCTAAGTGCCGACCGATAGCGCCACGGAAGGCATCCAACCTACCCGGTTTAAACCAACCGAGCAAACATCACGATTACGCTTCAGGTTGCCCACGTGGTGGCAGTGGGTCCTCATCGTTATCGGCATCGTCGTTGTCGTTATTGCTTGGTTCTTGCTCACTGCAAATGCTGTGAGCTTCACAACCAACGCCGAAGATTCGACCATCGAGATCAGTGGCGGTCTAGTGATTCCATCAGGACCGCGCTATCTGATTCGACCCGGAGACATCCAGGTACGCGCAAGTGCGAAGGGCTACGAACCACTACGCACATCGGTTCTGGTAGAGTCACAATCTGATCAAACTATCGAAATCGAACTCACGCCGTTACCCGGAAAGGTAACAATCACGGGTAGCCCAGCTGGCGCGCAGATCAATCGTAGCGACGAGAATCTAGGAAATGCGCCGATGACGATTGATGTTCCAGCGGGAGAGATTCGGTTAGCAGTTCAAGCAGACCGACATCAACCTGGTGAAATAACCGCGGAGATCATCGGGCGTGAAGTAGAACAAACGCTTTCCTACCAGCTGAGACCTAATTGGGCTGACGTAACGATTCCTACGACGCCTCCGGGGGCGAACGTTTCGATTGACGACGTAGAGACCGAGTTCGTGACGCCCGGTCCATTCCCGGTTATGGCAGGCGAACGAAAGATCTCGATAAAGTCACCTGGATACGAGCGGTGGACAGATATCCTCTACGTCGAACCAGAGCAAGAAATCGTATTGCCGGACGTCTTACTGACGCTAATCGGTGGGACGCTCTATCTTAAAAGTACACCGACGTCGGCCAGCGTAAATATCAATGGCGAGTTTGTTGGAACAACTCCGCTTGACATTGACCTACGACCCAATCGCAACCACCGTGTTGAAACATCGCTATTCGGCTACCACACATCAATTCGAAACGTAAACCTATCAACCGGCGAGTCGCGTCGATTAGATCTTCAGCTCAAAGAAGTGACCGGAAAACTTGCCGTCACGACCCAGCCGGAAGACGCGGAAATCTGGGTGGATGGAGAACTTGCCGGAATCAGTAATACGACGCTTACGCTACACGCCAAAGACCACGATATTGAACTGCGGAAAGACGGGTATGCGGGATATTCGACTCAAATCACGGTACAAACAGAGTTCCAACAGGAGATAAAAGTCAGACTACTGACGAATGAAGAAGCGCGCCTCGCGGCACTAGAGCAAGCTCGCGAGACGAGCGAAGGGCAAGCCATGGTATTACTCAAGCCAAAGCAGATTCGAATGGGAGCGTCACGCCGCCAACCCGGTAGACGCGCCAATGAGGTATTCCGAAGCGTTGAGCTTGAACGGATGTTTTATGTCAGCAAAGATGAGATCACAAACGCTCAGTTCCGTCGATTTGCCTCCGGACACGATTCGGGTGAGTTCGAAAGCACGACGCTCAATAAAGATGAGCAGCCCGTCGTGAACGTCAGTTGGCATGAAGCGGCACAGTATTGCAACTGGCTATCCACCAAGGAAGGTTTTGAGCCGTTCTATGTGTTGCGTCCGGGAGATCCCCCGAAATACAACCCTAATTCGTTAGGATATCGCTTGCCATCAGAAGCGGAATGGGCTTGGGTTGCGCGAACGACCTCAACGACCGATGAATTGCTGCTTTTCCCGTGGGGCGATAGCTTGCCGCCGCCAAACTACCACGGCAACTATGCTGATCAAGCTGCTCAGCACATCATTGGTCGCACCATTTTCAATTACAACGATAACCACACAGTCGCCGCACCAGTTGGTACGTTCGACCCAAATTACCATGGCTTGAATGACATCGGTGGTAATGTCGCGGAATGGGTCCATAATTTTTACGTCGTGCCATCCGTCAATGAGACGATCGAAAATCTTGGACCTGAGACCGGTGAATACCATGTGATTCGCGGGGCTAGTTGGATGCATGGCACAATCACTGATCTGCGTTTGTCGTTCCGAGACTATGGCGCGGATGGTCGTCGAGACGTTGGTTTCAGAATCGCCAGGTTCGCTGAGTAGCAATGAATAATCAAATCAAAGGTCTTATTAGTATCCTGCTTGTATGCGCTGTCTTTTCGATCGGCGCACAAGAGTCCGATTCATCTGGAGAAGAAGCGTCGGATACCCAATCGGAAAGCGCAGCACAGAATCAAGATACTGAGAAAAAAGACCCGCCTGAAAAGCAGGATGAAACTTCTGACGACGTATTCGATCCGTCGGAAGATATTTCCGAAGACTACGCAGTACCCTACCCGACTGATATATGAAAAAACGATTTACTGAGTCATTTGTCGCGCACTTACTAGCGCTTGCGATCGCATGGGCTCTAGTACATACGGTTTACGTTAGTTTCGTACGTCCTAACGCGACGGCAATCCTAGAGGAACGGAAGGAGCGTCTAGCACGCGACGAGGCCTTCGTCGCCGAGCGATCCATCTTTGTAACGCTTCGAGACTACGAGCAAGAGACGTGTCTGATCTTGATGTTATGGGCGTTCTCGATCATGGGATTCAAGGTATGGAACAACACACAAGAACGGCGGATGCTCAATCGAGACGTGTTGTCTATCGGTGAGGGTACGAGTGTTTTTCCAGAGGATTCGCGCACCTACATGCGCCCGCTTCAGGCTTTAACTGACGAAGATCGCGAGCGACTCCTTCCGCGCACTTTGCTCATGGCATTGCGACGATTCGAGTCGACAAAAGACGTGCAAAACGTCGCTGAATCCGTAAAAGCAGCATGCGATAGCGAAAACGATCGATTAGATAGTGAGCTATCCGTGATTCGTTATATCGCTTGGGCGATCCCCTCAATCGGCTTCATCGGAACAGTAAGAGGCATCGGTGAAGCGCTCAGCCAGGCATACCTCGCCGTACAGGGTGATATTGCAGGGGTCACCGAGAGTCTGGGTATAGCTTTTAACTCAACCTTTGTCGCATTGGTGATTAGCATCATCGTGATGTTGTGCGTCCACCAATTGCAACGCGTCCAAGAGCAACTCGTGATCGATTCACAAACGTGGTGTGATGAGCACCTAATTCGGCACATGCAGGTTCGTTGAAATGTGGTCGCTTGAAATCAACGATGTTCTGCTTCGCCTTCGCAATGACGGCGAGACATGCTACGAGCAAGCCGGCGTAGCCTATCTAACGGAGGAGACGACCTCGTTAGGTGAAGAGGCCCTAGCTCAGCTGTTCATTCACCCGGTTCAATGCCAGACGACGTATTGGCAGCGCATGAATGAGGATGCAATTGAGCCTCGCACGCGCACCATCGGTAAGAACTCAGACTTGGTATACAACCAGATTGTCGACGCTTTTGCAAGTAGTGGTGTCAGCGCACAGGATCCCGGTTGGGTCGTGGTACCGAGCGATTTCGATAGCGATCAAGTGGGGCTGCTGTTCGGCATTCTGGAGTACAAACAGCTCCAGCCCCGAGGATTTGTCGATGCGGCATTGGTAGCGGGGTCAAAAGCCACCGTTTCAGACACCGCGTTCTACATTGACCTACAACTGCAGCGTACAGTCGTTACGCAGCTTTTCCAACACGACGGTCAAATCGAAGTCGTCACGGTCAAATCTCTTCCGTCAGCCGGATATCTCCAACTGGTCCAGCGTTGGATCGATACAGTTGCTCAACGCTCGTTGGATGAAACCCGATTTGATCCACGAGTGGCCGGAACGACGGAGCAGCAAGTGTTCGATCGCTTGGTCGAACGCATCTCTGGCGGAAGCGAGTTGGTCATAAGTGTCGAACACAACGGCGAAACGCGAACTACAAGCTTGTTGCAGGATGAGTTAGCGACCAGTGGCATCGACATTTACGATCGCATTCTGTCTGAGTGCAATCCTGGAACTCATTTGCTTCTTGGGGAACATGCGATTCGGATGCCCGGTTTCATCGAGTATGTAGCTGGCTCCGGTAGGACCGCGGAAGTTTGCCCCTCGGAAGGCGTCGTTGAGGCGGTCCTCCGAATCAATGACGAATTACCAAAAAACGCAGACATTGAACTTCACAAATCGATTTTCCGAGATACAACTTCAACGGCATCTTCATTTCGCTCGCGCCAGGAAGTTGAGCAGCCTGATAGTGTTCAGCGATCTCAGGTACCGACACATGCACTTTTAGGGGACGCCGCTTATCCAATCGGCGCGCAACGAACTATCTCAATCGACGATAGTGAGATCTGTTCGTTGTACCGCGCCGATGATGCAGTGATGCTCCGTCCGCGTGATGGGCTTGAAACTTACGTCAACAATAGATCAATTAACGGCAGTACGATCGTCTCAAGCGGCGACCATATACGAATCGGTCCAGAGTCGCGACATGCAAAGGAGATCGTTCTAATCCGCGTCGTCGACTATGGCTAGGCGACGAAGGGAAAACAGCGTATTTACGCTGTCATTTATCGACGTGATGGCCGGCGGCTTTGGCGCGGTCGTGATCATGTATCTGATCATCAACCACGCGACTGAGACCGCAGAGGAAGTCGATAACCGAAACTTACGCGCCGAATCCCGTCTACTTGACTACCAGCTCGACACCAATAGTGAGAGTCTCTCTTACTTAAGAGATCTTGTTGGCAACTTGAGCATCCGAATTGCGGACGTCAACCGAACGATTGACGAAAGAGTCGAAGAAATAGAAGTAAAAGAGGAAGAAATCGAGGAGATCGAACAAAAGTCCCTTGATCAATCAGATACCCTCGAAGAACTTATCAAAGAGCTCGAGGAGATCGAACAAGAGGTCGAATCACTTGCTCGAGCCGAGCGCGCCGAGGAAGGTCAAACGACCATAGAAATCAGAGGAGAAGGTGATCGGCAATACCTAACTGGGCTCTACATGGGTGGCGGACACATCCTGATCGCATTGGACATTTCCTCAAGCATGCTGGACGACACGATCGTCAATGTCATTCGACGTCGGAACATGGATGTCGAGCGTCAGCTCCGTGCGCCAAAATGGCAGCGTGCTATTCGAACCGTTGAATGGCTCACGGCCAACATACCCTTACAGAGCCGGTTTCAAGTAGCGCTATACAACAACGAATCGTCATTCGTTATCAATGAAGGTGAGTGGATCGACGCATCAGATGGAGAAACTGTCCGATCAATATTCGTTGAATTGGAGCGAGTAGTCCCTCACGAGGGCACGAACTTAAAAGGGCTGTTCGAGTTGGCGGCGTCGCTTCACCCATTGCCGGACAATCTATTCTTGATTGCCGATAGCCTGCCGACGATGGATTCCCCGACAACAAATCGAACCACCATCACCGGTCGCGAGCGACTCAATCTTTTCTATCAAGCCGTACGGGTACTACCTGGGGGTTTTCCCGTTAATGTCCTTATGTTTCCGCTCGAAGGCGATCCGTTCGCGCCACTTTCTTATTGGAATCTTGCCCACATTACGGGTGGAACTTTGCTCTCACCGTCGGCTGATTGGCCATGAAGATTCGTCGCGGCGTATCCGAAATGAACTTGGCGTTTCTGGACGTCATCTGTTGCGGGTTTGGCGCCATTATTCTGCTGTTGATGATCACTAAGATCAGTCTTCCATTGGTTCTTGAAGAGTCCATCGACGATTTCGCGGCGCAGGTCGCATTGAAGCAACAAGCGATTAAAGAGATTTTTGGCGAAATCGAAGTGTTGGAGCGTGCAAAGGAGGAGTCTGAACTCAGTCTAGACGAAGCGTTGCAGCGCCTAACCCGAATTCAGGAAGAATTGGAAGAGCTCACGAGTCGTTTTGAGGCGTTACGCCTTAACACACAAGACAAAGAATCTCATCTCACGGACTTATTTCGCGCAAAACAATCGCTCACCGATGAGATGGAACGTTTGCTTGGCAAAGACTATCGACGGCAGACTGCCGCTATCGGGGGCATGACCGTCGACAGTGAGTACATCATCTTCATCATCGACACCTCAGGCAGTATGCAGCAAGGAGCATGGGGTGCCGTTGTACGTAAAGTCACTGAAGTACTCAATATCTACCCCAACGTGAAAGGCATTCAGGTCATGAATGACATGGGGGACTACATGTTCCCTCGTTATCAAAGGCAATGGATTCAAGATTCGCCGGCGCGTCGAACGGCGATCCTTAATCGTCTGCGTACGTGGGACATCTATTCGAATTCAAGTCCCGTTGAAGGGATCGAAGAAGCGATCAGTGCGTTTTACGATCCAGACAAGAAAATCAGCCTATATGTGTTTGGCGACGATTTTCAAGGACGATCAGTCGAACACGTCGTGGATCGCATTGATCTCGTTAATGCGGTAGACGAAGAAGGTAACCGTCGTGTTCGAATTCACGCCGTTGGATTTCCAGTTTATTTCGATGCAGGACGCACCTCCGGAAGCGTTTTGCAGTTTGCGTTATTAATGCGCGAACTAACGACGCGGAATGGTGGGACATTTGTCGCGCTTCCTTCTCTGCACTAGCTACGTGCTTCAATTTGGAGCCGCTTGACGCACGGCACTGGATTCATCGCCTCCTATTTCTTAGGGTGTAAGCGCCGATCACGAGTTCTCAGAATGCTGCGCAATCCCGACGCGTGGCAAGGCGTGAATCGGTTGCGGCGTACGTGACTTGAATCGCCGTACGGTCATCGCGAACAGCCTCAGCGTTGCGGGTATCAGCATTGCCAATGCGGCCTTGACGGGCTGCGAAGCCTTTCTGCCCAATCGCCAGTCTGTGGGCAATGCGCGGGGTGGACGCGTAGTGATCGTCGGAGCAGGAATCGCGGGTCTCGCAGCTGCGTCGGAGCTTCGCACCGCAGGTTTCGATGACGTGGTCGTGCTTGAAGCGCGCGACCGGATAGGAGGGCGTATTTGGACTTCGAGTGTTGGCGGTCTACCCGTCGACCTTGGCGCTTCCTGGATCCACGGCATTGACGGCAATCCGATCGCTAGGATCGCTGCCGATAACGATATTCGAATCGCATCGACTGACTACAACAACGAATTGATTCACATTTGCGACGACGAAGCGCGCCAGCCTTCCAGGGAACACGTTGTGGAGGACTTCTGGAAATTCGCGCGACGACACACGCAGGAGTCGCTACGCACACTATACAAACGTTACGTAAGCGAATCAAAGCTGGTTGACGAGGATCAACGATACCTAGCCTATGTGCTGAATACAGCGATCGAGCACGAGTTCGGTGCCGACATCGGCGATCTCTCACTTTCGAGCATCACTGGCGGCAAGGCTTGGCCCGGGCGAGATGCGCTCTTTCCGGGCGGATACGGGCAAATCACCGCTGTACTTGCTGCCGGGCTAGACATCCGGACCGAGCACGCAGTCACACGCATTGACTATCGGGAGACGGGCGTTACCCTCACCACAGCGGCTGGTGCCAGCCTTGAAGCCGCTTCAGTAGTCGTGACGGTTCCCCTAGGTGCCCTCAAGAACGGCGGTGTGGAATTCGTACCAGAACTATCGCCAGCCAAGCAGCGTGCGATAGACGGTCTTGGCATGGGCGTGCTCAACAAGACCTGCTTGTTGTTTGATGAGGTCTTCTGGCCTCCGGAGGTCGAGCTGATCGGCTACGTGGGCGCTCACCCTGGGCAATGGGCTGAGACGGTCAACCTATACGCCTATACGCAGCAACCAATCCTGATGATGTTCAATGCGGGCGCGTACGGCTTACAGATCGAGACCATGTCTGACATGGAAATCTTGAACGGGGCGCTTTCTGCGCTCGCAGAGATATTCGGGACCGTACTACCTTTAAAAGGTGCTCTGATCACACGATGGCAATCGGATCCATGGTCTCGTGGTTCCTACTCGTACGTCCCAGCGGATTCGTCATGGGCATATCATGCCGAGCTTGCGAGACCTATTGAGGATCGGGTTTTTTTCGCCGGGGAGGCGACGCACGAAGATTTTCCCGCCACTGTGCACGGCGCATTTCTCTCTGGCATTCGAGCCGCGAGACAGATCGTCGCCAAAGACGAAAGGCGTTCCCGATACCTCTGATGGTCCCAAGCCCGGTTCATGGCCTCTTGAGTAGCGTTTCTCTCATCAGCACCACACGCGTAGTCGAGATCGGCGTGTCCAATATCGCACGTTCAATGCAGGGCGCTAGTCTTCCTTCCTGCGACAGAAAATCGAAATTAGGTTCTAAACTACGTCGTAGAACTACCTGTCTACTTCGATGTAGACAAAAATCCAACGGGGATATTCACGATCTATTCTTGACGCGAAAATTGACGCCACGAATTGGAGCTTTTTGTCGCACTTCCTTCGTTAAACTAGCCACATGGACTATTCAAGAAATCTGTGATGTATCGGACTAGAGTGATCACAATGAGTGCGCTAGCGTCAGTCGCGATCGTACTCCTAGCCGGTTGTGGATCGTCCGCGAAGTTTCGGCTAGATTTCAGTGTGCCTAAACCGGTTATCGCTCCGCTGCCGATTCGTATAGCCACGTACTACCCACCACAGATTCGTACTCATATCTACGAAGAGAAAATCGAGAACCATGGCGACTTTCGCATCGATATGACAGGTGCGCACGAAGTTCTGTTTTCCACCGTATTCGACTCCCTCTTCGAACAGTACATTGAAGTAGAGAATTTCGAGGAAGTACCCGGTGACATTCACGGGATCATCTCTCCTTCAATTCAAGAGGTGCAGATCACGCTTCCACAACAGACCCGTAGCGACTACTACGAAGTGTGGATTCGTTATCAGTTGCAATTGTGGGACAAGTCAGGACAATTGATTCATTCTTGGCCTTTAGCGGCGTATGGCAAAGCGAATAAAAACAATTACCCGACGCTTAGCCGAACATCCTCGGCTGCTCTACACGACGCTGCGGAGTTTGCTCTACGTGACGCCGCGGCTAGTATGTCTTTTTACTTTGCTAAAGAGCCACAAGTTCAGTTGTGGATCGACTCGCTAGCGGGAACAACGTCATGATGGGTAAAGCGCTCACCGCCATAGTGATCTTAGCCGTATTCGCGTCGACGGGGTGCGTGTCGTCAACGATCCAACAAGTGCGGCAAGGTGAAACGGGGATTGCCGGTCATGAAGCGATCGCAATTCTGGGGCGCCGTCACAAGAATCGAGATGAAACGCGCCATAGTTTCGTTGAATGCGTTTCGAATCGTACGTCATCGGGCTCTAATCCAATCTCGGTGATCGGTGACAAGGCCTTTTTAGACTCATTGTTCCCCTGGTTCGAACCTCGCACTGCGCCTCTTGAGCTCACCGAGCTTGGCAGACTGGTAGCCCGTCCAGAGATCGCACAAAGAATCAAAGAGATAGGTGTTCGTTACATCGTTTGGATTGAAGGCACAACAGAAAGACGCGACCAAGCTGGAACGCTTCAATGTGCTGTAGCGAGTGGTGGCTTGCCCGCGTGTTTTGGATTCCTAAGTTGGGAAGGTGCTTCGGACTATGAAGCGACGATCTGGGATATCTCGAATCAGATTAACGTCGGAAAACTCAGCTCAGAAGCGCGAGGCGTTTCGTTCGTTCCTGCTGTGATCGTTCCATTGCCGTTTATCGCACGCGTTCAGGCTTCAGCGTGCAATACGTTAGCGGATCAAATAAAGTCGTTCATAACCGGATAACATCGGTCGCGCTACGCCGAGAATCAGTCAATCACAGTCATCTCTCAATAAGTAACTATTGATTCGAGACGCTCGATTGGTGCGAGTATTAGAGTTTCTGAAGACTTAACGATTCGACATGCCTATTACAGCTAGAGAACGATTTGAACACGCAGTCGAGGTCGTCCAGGAAGACCTTGAGGCGGACAGTCACGTACTTGCCGCCATTTTGTGCGGCAGCCTTTCCTACGACGAAGTCTGGGATAAATCTGATATCGATTTGGTTGTGATCACCACGGATGAGAAGAAGCAGCTTCACGAAGCGATATGCCTCACCGCGGAAGATGTCAATATTCACACATCTCTCATTCCACGAAACCAATTCAAGCGAACGCTTGACGCCGCCCATCGCAATTCATTTCAGCATTCGGTCTATGCGCGATCCAAATTGCTGTTCAGCAAAGACCCTTCGATCGACCGAATGTACGACGATATTGATCAGCTTGGCAAGCATGACCTTCAGATTAGGATGATGAACGATGCGCAGTTCACGATCATGCAACTCTACAAAGCGAAAAAATGGCACTTGATCAAGGACGATCCCCACTACACCGCCAATTGGATCCTGAATACCGCGGGGGCGCTCGCCAACGTCGTTGTCAGTCAAGCCGGTCGACTTGTCGATCGTGAAGCGCTCGTCGAAGCCACGAAAATCAAGCCAGATTTATTCAAACTAGTCTATACCGACCTTTTCGATAAGAAAGTAAGTCACGCAGCACTCAGTCGCGCAATCGAAGCAATCGACAACTATCTCGAACCGCTCGCAGAGGAACTCTTCGAACCAGTGATCGACTATCTTCGCGGCGCAGGTGGTGAACCGCGCTCCAGCACGGAACTCGAAACTCATTTCGAAAGAAACTACGACCTGCACCATGTCGTGACGGCATGCGAGTGGTTATCAGATCTCGGCATCATCGAGAAAGCATCGATTCACACCAAATTAACGTTATTCAGTCAGAACGAAGTCGAGGAATTGGCGTTTTTCGTGGTCTAAAAATCCGAAACACCATAATGTAGCGCCCATCGACGCGTGTCAAAGACTTCTATTCGCGTGGCAAAACAAACTGGCAGCAAGCGAAGGACCAACGGCCGATCAGAATCACGAAGCCGTCCAAATGGTCATCGCACGACGATCGAGGTTCAAGGTTCTCGCGTTCACAATCTAAAGAACGTATCGGTCGAAATACCTCGCGATGCGCTTATCGTCGTTACGGGGCTATCCGGGTCTGGCAAATCATCTCTCGCGTTTGACACGATCTATGCCGAAGGCCAGCGCCGTTACATGGAGTCGTTATCGAGTTTCGCAAGACGGTTTATCGCGCAAGTGGAAAAACCCGATGTCGATTTCGTATTTGGACTTTCGCCTGTTGTTTCCATTGAGCAGAAAACGATCGCCCGGAATCCGCGTTCGACCGTTGGAACCCTTACCGATGTCTCCACCTACCTCAATCTGCTGTACGCAACGATTGCCGAGGCGACATGTCCTTACACCAACGAAGACGTACCAATAAAAACAAGCGGCAATATTCTTGAGTCCATTCTTAGTTTGCCCGAGGGTGCCGAGTTCGAACTTCAAGTTCCGATCTTCTTGATCTACGGCGAAGACGCTTCCCTTCTCTTCACTGAAGTCCGCAAACAGGGATGTCGAACCGTCATCATTGATGGCGAACGTGTCGACCTGAGCGACGAAGTCCCTGGAGGCGTCGAGGGTGACCCACAGATGTACGCGGTTGTCGACAAATTCACACGCGTCGATGGAATCGAAAAGCAACTCAATGCGGCTATTGAGCACGCCCTTCGGGTCGGTGACTCGCTGATGACCATCGAGATCACCGGCGGATTAAGCAAAGCCGCACGTTCCAAGTTCTATAAAGACTTCGGGAGCAAGACCAAGAATCTGGTCTTCGGCGATATCGTGCCCGATTATTTCGTTTTCAACAAGCCTGAAGCTGCGTGCCGAACATGCGGCGGTATTGGCACAACGAAGATGACGCATCGGGACCTGCTGGTCACGAATCCTGAACGAAGTTTGCGCCAAGGATGCTTCCTACGTGAAGCGTTCACCTATCGACCAGAATCACATGCTGGTTATTCGCTCTACACCGTGGCTCAGGAATACGACATCGACATGGATGCCCCATGGCAAGAGCTTTCACCCGAAGCACAAGAAATCGTGCTGCACGGTACCAAAGGGAAACTCCTGCAGCTGCAAATACCCCCTGAAAGTAAAGATCGCAAGGAACGCTGGCTACGTTGGCCGATCAACTTCAATGGCGTGGCAGGAAACATTGAACGGTCTTACCGTTGGTATCGACAACAGGATGTGCCAAATTCGAATATGGAACGATGGCTTGACCGCGTCATGGTTGAGCACGTCTGCGCTGACTGCCAAGGCTCACGCTTAAAGTCGACACGCATGCTGTTTCACATTGAAGGCAAGAACATCTACGAGCTTGGTCAGATGAACTTCGATGAGTTGCAAGTGTTCCTTGACTCACTTAAGTTCAGCGGTCCGCAAGCCGAAGCCGGTAGACAGATCAAAACCGAGATCATGAAACGTATTGATCTCTTGCTCGGTATCGGACTCGATTACCTGAATCTGAATCGTGCCTCAGGCACACTATCGGGCGGCGAAGCCCAACGCATCAGACTCTCGACTCAAATCGGATCCGGCTTGATGGGAATGTTGTATGTCCTCGATGAACCTTCGATCGGATTACATCCGAAGGACAACACAAAAATGATCGCGACATTGAAATCACTCCGCGATCTAGGCAATACCGTGATCGTAGTTGAACATGACGAAGACACGATCCGAGCAGCAGATCACGTTGTGGAAGTAGGGCCTGGACCAGGCATACACGGGGGTTCGATCGTCGTCCAAGGTCCACTACACGACATTCTCGAAAACGATGAATCACCAACGGGTCAGTATCTAAGCGGTAAGAAGAAGATTGAGACGCCACAGGATCGACGCGAGCTGAATGGCAAAGAGCTCGTGATTCGCGGTGCGAAAGAAAACAATCTCAAGGACATCGACGTCACCATCCCGCTTGGTTTATTTGTCTGTGTGAGTGGCGCATCGGGATCCGGCAAATCGACCCTAATCAACGAGATTCTGTACAAGGAATTGTGGAAGCAACTCGTTGATACGCGCTCACTTTCTGGTGACCACGATTCGATTGATGGTGTTGAACACCTTACTCGCGTGATCAATATCGATCAGTCGCCTATCGGCCGGAATAGCCGCTCGAATCCTTCCACGTATGTCGGCATCTACGACGAGATTCGAAAACTGTTCGCCAGTGCGCAGCTATCGAAAGATCGAGGCTATAAACCTGGCAGGTTTAGTTTCAACGTCAAAGGCGGGCGTTGCGAAGAGTGTCAAGGCGAAGGTACGATCAGAACGAAGTTGTATTTCATGCCTGACGTTGAAGTCACTTGTGCTGCGTGTAAGGGGCAACGTTTCAATTCTGAAACGCTGGAAGTTACCTACCTCGATAAGAACATCGCCGACGTGTTGGATATGTCTATTGAAGACGGTGTGAAGTTCTTCGAAAATGAACCGAAAATCGCGAGAAAGATCAAAGTCCTTGACGATCTAGGGTTAGGCTACCTGACCCTTGGTCAGTCTGCGACGACGCTCTCAGGTGGTGAGGCGCAACGGGTCAAACTCGCCACTGAGTTAGCAAAACTACAGAATCGCGGACACATCCTTTACATTTTGGACGAACCAACAACGGGACTTCATCTAGCGGATATTCAGAATCTACTCAATTGCCTCCACCGTTTGGTCGATGCAGGACATACGGTTCTCTGTATCGAACACCACCTTGACGTGATCAAGACGGCCGACCATGTGATCGACTTAGGACCGGAAGGTGGTCGCGGCGGTGGCGAAGTTATCGCGGAAGGTACCCCTGAAGATATCGTCCGCACGAAATCGTCATTTACGGGGCAATACCTAAGGGCACATCTTTAACGCGTAGATTTCCGCTAGGTCGTTCTCGAAACATCCACGCGGATTGGCGTTCGAAGCGAGCTACCCTTCCGAATTTAGTGGAGAGCAATCTAGTACACCACTGAATGTCGTGTTCTTTTGAGGATTCCCTAAATAGCGCACTGCGCATGCACCTGAGGACGTAACTTCAAGTTCTTTTTGAGCATGGACCGATGCGTTCGAAGCGCCACTCGTCACGATCGATGCCCGGCTCGCAAGTAACTTAGTTGCGTCGAGTGAACCTGTTCCGGATATCCGTGCGGAAACCGCCTCAGTCTCCCCGTTTACGCGAATCGTTGCCGTGCCCGATATTCGGCAATCTACGGAATCACTTTTGATATCTTTCACTTTGAGCGAGGCAGTACCTGAGGACACCAACTCTACATTCGGTGCTGAAATCGATTTGCTTGACACGGCACTCACACCACCACAAACGAGCTTCACGCCTTCCGTATCGAGCAGTTGTGACTCAATATCAAGGCGCGCCTTTCCGCCGAACATTAGTTCTCGAAGGCGAGGTGATGAGATCTCAATCAAGTAGTGAGATGTATATGCAATCGATCGGTTTTCACTCGTGCGACGTTTCAGAATTAGGTCCAATAAGTGAGACGCAAGGGACCTAGCGCTCTCGGAATATCCTGAACCGTCTTTATTCGGACCTAACTCCAGCGTGCCATCGCGTACTTTCACATCCAAGGCAGCGAGCGCTCTCTCACTCGCACTTATCGTCAAAGAAGGTCCGTCACCGGCCGACACACGGATCACGCCGTTCAAGGATGTCGAGACTTTTTCGAATTCAGAAACTTGGAACTCTTTGGATTGCGTTGAAACGGAGCCTTCATCAGGCGGAACTTCACGATTACTCACAGTAGACACGGACTGAATCCTCATCGTCGTGAATATTGATCGTGAGTCCCTGAAGTGCTTGGCGAAGTTCGTTGTCCTTCAAACCTGCGAGTCCATGCAAAGTACCCGGGACCGCTTCGTCCAATGCTTCGGCTACCTGTGGGTTGAGTTTCGACAAATCCACCCCAAGAGAAATCAGCTTCACGGGTACTCGAACGTTGACTTCATCTGTCCCAGAACTAATCTGTACGACCAAGAACTTAGGTAATTCTCGGTCGGCAACATCAAGTTGGTACGCCGGCGATTCTTCAGAGGACAATGCATCTAGCAGTTGCTCAGCCTCATCGACGGTCACTTTGCCGTCGTGCAGCATATCGAGGACCTTTCTAACGTCACTTTGGTCGCTTAACGTCGAACTGTTCTCATTCATGTCAGATCGCTCATTCATTTTTAGTCCTACCTCCTAGAACATCCATATCGAAAAAACTCCGTTCGAGAAATTCGTGCGTTCACGGAATTCATAACACTGAAATATCCAGCAGCGTCTCGTCATCTCGAAGCGAGATTCGTACGCCGCGCAACGCACCGACGATACGCGTCAATAAAACGATCTGCTTACCTCTTCGTACCCAGCGTGTCGAACCCAGTTGCATTGACAGACCAACAATCAAGAGCACGATCATGATCGGCCAGAACACAAAAACGGGCAAAACAAGAGGCACTTTCTGATCGCGTCGCCAACGTAATACCGCGATCGACGTCATCGGTTTCTCAGTCGATCGAGAACTTCAGATACACTCAAATCGCCTGACTCGAGTTTGTCGAGCAATTCGGGATCCGACTTCGATGAGGATTCAGCGTCTAATCCCTGCACTCGGGGAAGTTGAGAGGAGATCGATGCTAGTCGATTCTTCACAGTTGGGTAACTGATACCGAAAACCTTCTCCATCGCTTTCAACGAGCCATGGACCCGCAAGAAAACCGTTACGAACAACTGGTCTGCCGCTGACAAACGAGCGAGCGGCGAAATGTCGAAACTCCCTTCCATCGCGACATCGCAATCAGCACACTCGACGCGCGCAACCGACATGCCACGATCGCAATTCGGGCACTTTGCTTTTGACACATCCATAGACGTATTTAACCAATTTATTTCGTAATATCAATGGTAATATTAATTTTATTGACATTATTGGATATACTTATCGATATATTTAATATGAAAGTAGTGTTTAAGAGACACATACGATTGATTCGCGTCTAGCTTGGGTCGAACGAAGACCAGCCACACTTGATCTTTGATGAAGTCCCGATTCTTAGTGACCGAACCACCGGGACTGGTCGAATACCCTCGCTCATTCCCGCGGAATCAGGATATCGCCGTGCGTCTGCTCCAACTGAGGTGCACGGATTCAAATCGACCTGGACAGTCGCCAATGACTACAACGACCAAGGATACGTATGGCCTCTCACTGATGAATTGCAAATTAGGTAATGAAAATGTTGCAAAATAGGTCATAAGATCATTGCGAATAGGGTGTTAGAATTATTGCAAACCAAGTAACGACCTGTTCACGTGCCTAGCCAGCAAGTAATGTCCTACACACCTAGAATCGCTGACCAGCAGCTAAGAAGCAAACTAGCATCTGCGTCAACCGTAGTGATCGAAGGACCAAAAGGCTGTGGGAAAACTGCAACGGCAAGTCAAGTTGCGAAAAGCGCGGTGTTCTTTGACACTGATATCGATGCTAGAGAGGCTTGTGACCTTGACCCAAACTTAGTGCTTGAGGGTGAAACGCCTAGACTCTTCGATGAGTGGCAACTTGTGCCAAATCTTTGGAATCACGTCCGACGTGCATCAGATGCTCGACAACGTACGGGGAACTTCATACTAACGGGCTCCGCTACGCCAGCTGATGACATAACTCGTCACTCCGGAGCTGGTCGAATATCTAGATTGCAAATGCGCACTATGTCCTTATTTGAACTCGGACTCTCATCAGGGAACGTTTCCTTGGAAGACCTGCTTGCAAGAGAAAAGGTCAGCGCAGCTAGACCGGTTGCATCGATTGCTGACCTTGTCGAATACATATGTCGAGGCGGCTGGCCCGCGATGCAAAGTGAAAACCTCAGTACGGCGATGAGCTATGTGCGAGATTACGTTGCGGAAATAGTTCGAACTGATGTTGAGAACATGATCGGGGTGCGACACGACCCTATTCGGTTAATGCGCGTCATGCAATCCGTTGCACGAAACATCTCGACAGAAGTTACTCTAGCTAGTCTCGCACGGGATACGGACGAGACGAACTACGACGTGCAGAACAAGACGGTAGCCAACTATCTATCTTCTTTGGAAAGACTCTTCGTAATGGAGGAATTGCGCCCATTTTCACCCCACTTGCGCTCCCGCGCTCGACTCCGCAAAACGCCGAAACGACATTTCACCGATCCCTCAATCGCGGTTGCTGCGCTACGAACGAATCCGGACCAGCTACTTAAGGACCTCAACCATCTCCGTCTGCTCTTCGAATCCTTGATAGTTCATGAATTTCGTGTGTATGCCTCATTGCATGATGCGCAACTAAGCCACTATCGAGATAACACCGGCTTAGAGATTGATATGGTGATACAGACAGTTCCAGGTAGCTGGATTCCAGTTGAAGTGAAGCTTGGGGGTGGAGAATCGACAATTGACGCGGCTGCGGCTAATCTACTCAAGTTCGTCGACAAAGTCGACCTTGACCGAATGGGACAACCCGCCAACCTACTCATTGTGACGAGCACTGGCTATGCGTATCAACGTCACGATGGAGTTACTGTTGTACCGATCACTTCGCTTGGACCGTAGATCTGTATATAGGAAATTCGCAATCTGCGCCAGGTTACTACCTATCCTGTTGGCAGACGTCTGTGTCCGGTACTGTGGTTAGCCGAGCAGTTCGCCCAATGCATGCGGTACGTCAGCATACTTACTGACATCCACAGACGCTATTTCGAACGGTACATCAGTTCCGGAGACCGTCCATCGACGGTGAATACCAGGCTCACCAAGTTTCTCGTGCCAAGGATAAAGTAACACTAATCTGGTCGCGTCGTACGCCTGTGAATAGGCGAGCATTTGGTAGACATCTGACTGAGAAACACCTAGTAGACGATCGTCTTCCTTACTCAATACCTTCCACTTGGTATCCACTACGATATGACCATTCACGATGATGTCTGGTCTCAGATTGAATATTCCTTCACGTCTATCTTGAAGTGCGAATTCGCTTCTGCATTGGAGAGTCACGAAATTCGCGCCGATCGCTCTCTTGATACTCTGCCCAACGAACAATTCGAATAGATCATTCATCTTGAACAGGAGGGCAATACCCGGCATTGAACCTGCTGTAGTGTTTTGCCAGTTTCCAGTCAGGAAAAGTCGAGCAAACTGGTAAATATGGTGAAATAGCGTGTTTGTCCGGTCTAGACGCACAGGCTCCTGCAAAGGTCGGAAACTATCGCTTACCAAGTCAAACCTCGCGGACAGTTCGTTTAGGAGACGTTCATTGGAACTACGACGAACTAGGTTTTGAAGCAATTTGACAGTCGCTTTCAAAACTCGATTCAATGGTGTATCCACGGAGAGTTCATCGAACTGACACGCCAATCGGTCTGCACGTGTGACATGCAACAACATTTGTCGGCTGCTATTCAATTTACCTCGTAAGAGTGGGAGATCCTCCTCTCTTTGCCGATAGCGGTGTGGCAATCCTCTGCGACTCGCTTCGCGCAATCGGTTTGCGAACACGCCGATCAGTATCTCTAGTAGGTCGCGATGTTGAGCGCTCATAGCTGCCAGGTCGCTGGTACTAATAGGTAACTGAAATGCTGTTGCGATCATGTGCACAAGAGCTTGCCGAACGTCGTACGTTTCGCCACTAATCTTGGGAAGTATTTCAATAGAAACACCGGGCACTGATAAAAATCCAACCACTGGTCCTGCCTTCAATCCGGGCGTAGTGGTCTTCGTGAGTACCTGCTCAGCACTCTTAAGCCTTTGTTTATGACGATCAGCTAAAGAGAGTAGTTTCTTGACGCTACTCTCGTCAATGGGATTCTCTTTTAGACTGAGTTCCTCCCACTCCAAAAGCTCAAGGGGTTGCATCGGCGGATGCGCCATTCAAATCAATCCGACGAATCACTTAGAAGTTGCTCGTACGCGTTTGGCGGGAAGGTGTCCTGAACTGACCATTGATACCGATCTTCTTCAAATTCGGAATCTAGTCCTGGCGGCAAGCTCAAAGTACTCCTTGCGATGAATGCACTGTTGTTACCCAAGACGCTGCGGACCTTGCTCCAGTCATCGTAGAAATACTCGGCGATTAGAGGAATGACTTTCCGTCTCATGATTTCGTCTAGTTGGTCGCGATCAGTTGCTTTCATTAACCATGCATGCCCAATCAGGTGGTCACGATCAACTAGATATTCCAACCTTTCGTTGATCGTCTGGAGGACATTGGGCAAGTCCACTTCACATCTCTGACCAGCCTCCTTCAGGAGCTCCGCATTTGGCGGCATTTCTTCAAAGTGAAAACGGCGACGTAAAGCAGTATCGAGCAGAGCGATCGAACGATCGGCCGTATTCATGGTTCCTACTATGTAGAGATTCGAAGGCAGCACGAACTCCTTACCGGAATAAGGCAGTCTAATCCTTAGCTCATTTTGAGCGCTCTCTCGTTTGTCCTCTTCTAATAGTGTGATCAGCTCACCCAGCACCTTAGAGATATTCGCCCGATTTATCTCGTCGATGATGAGAACATAGTTCGAATCATCTTGAATATCCCCGACTAGACGTTTAAGAACACCATCCTGAACCCGATAAACGACGCCTTCATCTTTCTCAATTGGCCGAATACCTTCGACGAATTCCTCATACCCATACGACTGGTGAAAGGTTATCAAGACGATCCGACCTTGCCTAACCAACTCTTCGTACCGTTCTTTCAGTCTACGAGCTTCTGTTAGTTCTCCGTCACAGATCTCAACGCTTCGTGACATTGTGTGGTAGGTTTTGCCTGTTCCAGGCGGACCGTAGAGAATTGTGTTTAAGGTGAATTGCTTGTCATTTTGAGCTTTGGGTTGAACTTTGCGATTCTCGACGATTTCTCCCCATACCTGCTCTAGTAGCTTTGCCGTTCGTGGTTTGATGGCTATTCCTGACGATTGAGGAAACCAAACCTGTTGATCGACATTTATCCCGTCGAGGTTTGATTTGGCTAAGTAAGGGTCGCCGTATGTTGGGTCTTGTATACGCGTGAATAACACCTTCACGAATTGATATTCAACTCCTTCTCCTCGCTTTTCTTCCTCCCAATGGGATGCCCTTTGGGGATCGGTTGCGATATCCCCAATCGCAATAATTCCTCGTGGGTCTGAACCTGATCTAACCAAAAAGGCTCTATCACCTCTTCGAGCATCGCGATTGTTGCAACTCCAGTCATGGACCACGAACTGACCGTCACGGGTTGCTAGCCGATCTTCAGCAAAGCTTGGCCAATCCCATCGGTTTGGATTCCAACTAAATAGAAAAGCCTGTCTCTTATCTTCACGCCAAACACTGCTGAGGGGCGGAACATAGAAATCGAGTACCTTCGTTTCATACATCGTTTCACTCTCTTGGCGTATTTCAAAGAGAATGTGGTCAGTCTCTAATCTCGAAAGACCATTAAATTCCGCTGATGTCATCCCTCTGAAACTCTGAACAATGTCCTTTCGGTGATTCCCCCCGAAGATTCGCTCAAAGACATCCGGGAACAGTAGGAACAAGAGCATATGCCTTAGTTGCCGGTATTCGTTGACCTCGAATTGCTGAAGCCACTCAGCGAATACCCAAGGATCTACTAACACTGACTCCCGCTCGCGTTCTGCTTGACCCTTGATCGCAAGCATCACTCGAACGAAGTACGAGAACTCCTTCCAATAAAGCGCTAAGAATCCTGGACCACCACTGCCGATTCCGCTGAGTATTTCATTGGAAATCCATTCGGAGTTTTCGGGAAACAACTCACCCGACCACTCCCAGATTACTTGAATGTTCTTTTTCTTGGTTTCGACGGTAATGTTGCTTGGACACAGATACATAACCCATATCATCTCAGCAGCTAGCAGCTTCACAGGCGGGTTACTTGATTCAAGTTGACTTTCAAGCTTTGCTAGGAAATTCCCCTCCCTTGGATCGAGCTGATTTACGTATCGTTCCTCCAGCTCTTTAAGATTTGCTAGCGTCCATAACGATCCATTGTCAAACACTGAACCATCAGAAAACAATCCCGTGCCTTTCCAGTGCTCCGCAGCACGTAATATCGGCTCCGAATGAGAGCCTGGGCAGTATCGGCTCATCTATCTACCTTCACCCGTACAAGACAGTCTCTATTAACACGGTACATCAAAATCTCCATGTGCTTTTATCGCTAGCATACTAACATCCTCAATGCCCAATTCGACAAACATGGATTCGCGCACTTTTGTGAGCCTCTCGTAAAGGAGAATTTCCGAACGAGACCCCAAAGCTGAAAATCTCACACTGAGCTTCACTCACTATCCGGCTGTAGAACCATTCAAATGCCAAACCAACAAGCCATTCAAATCTGGGGGGCAGGTACCACGCGTACATTCCGTCCGGTGTGGACTGCCGAAGAGCTCAATCTCGACTACGACCTAGTGCCAATCGGGCCTCGAACCGGTGAAACCCAGACACCAGAATTCACACGACTCAATCCCAAACAAAAAATCCCAGCTTTAGTCGATGGCGACTTGACACTCTCGGAGAGCGTAGCCATGTGTCGCTATCTCATCGGACGCTACGGGGATGCTTCAACGCTCTTAATCCCAGCCGATATTGAGACGCGCGCACGCGAGGATGAGTGGGTTTGTTATTGCTATGGCGAGCTCGATGAAACGAGCCTCTACGTAATGCGGCGGCACGGTGACCTCAAGGGAATCTACGGTGAAGCGCCGAACTCTCTTTTAGCTGCAAGAGACTACGCTAACAAGCACCTCAAAGTGGTTTCCGATCACTTAGAAGACAAAAAACATTTGGTCGGCAATCGCTTCGGATTGGCGGACATCATCCTGATCTCGTGCCTGGACTGGGCAATCAATTACGGGTTTGAACTTTCTGCGCCGTTAATGCGTTATCGAGAGCGAATCATCCAACGCGATGCCTACAAGGCGGCGTATGGCGCCAACTATTCGCAACAACCATAAAAGGAACGAACATGGGACCGCTTCAAGGACTTAGAGTAATCGATTTGACAAGCATGATTTCAGGTCCTGCAGCTGCAGCGATGCTATGCGATCAAGGCGCTGAAGTCATTAAAGTTGAGCCAATTCAAGGCGAGCAAATGCGGTTGATGGGACGGCCGCGCAATGGCTCGCCTCCGACGTTCTTTTCGTGCAATCGCGGAAAGCGATCCATTGCGCTCGACTTAAAAAGCGATGCAGGGAAGGAGTTGCTATGGCGGTTGGTCGAAAGCGCGGACGTTCTGGTTCAGAATTTTCGACCAGGTGCGATGGATCGGTTGGGTTTTTCAGATCAAGCGGTACGTGAGAAAAACCCGCGCATCATCTATGTCTCCATTAGCGGTTTCGGCGAAACGGGTCCATACGCGAATCAGCGAGTCTACGATCCGGTGATTCAAGCATTGTCCGGCGCGACCGACATTCAAGCACATCGCGAAACTCGAGAACCGGAAATGTTTCGCGTTGTTATTGCTGACAAAGTCACGTCCTTGACCGCTGCTCAAGCGATTGTGAGCGCGCTTTACCACCGCGAGCGCACCGGGGAAGGTCAGCATATCAAACTCTCAATGCTGGACTCTTTGCTCGCGTTTTTTTGGCCGGAAGGAATGGGAGGCATTACGTACGAAGACGCGGAGTTTGACACTTCAATTGGTTCAGGATCCATGGACTTGATTTATCGAACGAAGGATGGATTCATAACGGCCGGAGTGGTTTCTGATCGGGAATGGGTTGGCATGTGTCGTTCGCTAGACCGTGAAGATCTAATCAACGATGAACGCTTCGCCACAACACGGGCACGTCTTCGCCATACCGAAGAACGCAAGAGAATCACCGCTCAGGAGATTGGCACGTGGAATACCGCTGAGATATTGGCGAGACTCAACGACAACGATGTGCCGAATGCTCCACTACTCAGACGCAAGGAACTCCTGGAGAACGAGCAGATCGTTGCGAGCGAGTCGATCGAGAGTATTGATTTTGAAGGTTTCGGAGTCGTTCGCCAAGCACGTCCGGCAGCTCGATTCAGTGAAACACCTAGCGAGATTAACGGACCTTCCCCGAAACTTGGCGAACACTCGCTTGCATTGTTGGCACAGCTTGGTTACGCTGACGAAGACGTGCAAGCACTTTTGAATGACGGCGTGGTCGGGAGCAGTTGAGCGTGCTGATCTCGTGATATTTATCAATCGTCCTCAAATCGATGATCCCGATGCGCGTAAACGAGAATTACTTGCTCAGGAATACTCTGCGTCAAGCATCAATCAAGCGCGGAATTTCATAATGCTGATATCAGATTCGCTTTAGCGAAACTCCATTCAATATGTCTAAGGTCGTCGAGCGCAATATCCACTTAGCTCAGTCGGAGCTAGAGGGATTTAAAGAAAACGGGTTTCTTAATCTAGGGCAAGTCCTTTCAACGAAAGAGGTCGCCAAATTCCTATCGATGTTCGACGAAGATCGCAGGAACTACCCGTATATGTGGCATCCATATGGCTATCGTCAGGAGGCAAACTACGAAGCCTTAATCAGCAGTCCTCGCTTCGACGACCTCATTCGTCATCCTGCCATCCTGCCTAAGATCGAAGCACTTATGGGCGGACCTGTCTGCTTCGGTGAGATCGGCCTTCGACGCATGGGTGCATACGAAGGCGAAGTACATCAGGCGTGGCATCGAGACAGGGGCTACTGGGAAGAACATCCTCTCCGTCTCGACTATTTACAGCTGATCGTATACCTAACCGACGTCGACGAAACAACTCACTGTTTCAGCATTTCGACAGAGACTGTGTCAGATAAGCCGTTTAAATCGGCGAATGACCAGCTTCGTCGAAGTGCAGCTACTCATCTTCACGGACCTGCAGGTACGTGCGCATTGTTCAATGTCGCCTTGTTTCATACCGCTACCACGAGACCTACCGAGGCAGATCGAAAGACGGTTCAAATCTACTACGGGCATCGTGACCGCGCACCATTAGCCAATGATTCGGGTATACCGACTCGATTGAGCGAGCATCCCCACGATGAGGCTACGAGATCGTTTTATGGAAACATAAATGAACGTACTCGACTCTACATGCGTGCGTACGGCTCAGACTCAGCAAATGAACATTGACCCTCGTTCCAATCAGATGTTCATACTCAGCCATTCCAACGAAGAGATCTAGTTCGTAGAAAAACTGATCGAAGCCACGCATCCCGTGTCAATCGACACAAGGTCTTCAGCGACGTGCGAATAACGCTTTCGCATGTCTCCGGTACGGTACGAAAAGCTTTTCTCCTACGTAAGCTCACCCGCATCCTTTCCCCATCTACCACCATCGCATATGCGGGAATCGTCTGCGCCGGCGAAGAATCAGTACGACCGCTTTTGTTCACCATACATAAATAACGTTGAGGACCTGAGACAAAACTACTCTCGTTGACGACATAAACAATAGACACTAACTAGAAACTGCCCATCGAATTTCGACATGGCTCAAGATACGGACGAGGAACTGCTTGCACGTTACTATCGGAACAACGAAGTACCGGCTCTCGAGACGTTCATAAATCGGCACATGAGCTACATGACGAAACAGGCGCGGTATTTCGTTAGGCAGGAAGATACCGAGGACATCGTTCAATCCTCCGTAATTCGATTGATGGACGCGAAACCGAATAACGGCGTCGTCAAGAACGCTATCGGTTGGTGGAATAGCATGCTTGCATCTTCCGCGATCGATCATCTACGTTCAATCGAACGACGGCAAAAAAGAGAGCTTCTGTTCTTCGATAGCTTGGACCACAGAACGAACGATGTAGAGGCCGAAGCAATACAAACTCAGCTACTCAGGCAAATCCGTAGTCAGACTAACCAACTGGATTCCAAATTGAGTGATCCGCTCGTTATGCGATATTTCTTGGGAATGAGCTACCAGGAAATCGCCGCTACGATGGGACTAAACGTAAGTACGGTGTCTACACGAATAGCTCGAGGCTTACACGCACTGCGCAGAACTTTCATTGGTGATGCCAAAGTCGCAGCTGCAACGAATCTCACATTAGGAATCGACGAAATGAGCGAATCGTCCACCAAACGGGAACAATCGAATCTCGATTTCCTGAGTAATTGGGGTGACCAATGGTTTGTATACCTGTACAAAGACGAAAACCTTTGCGGAATTGGCAACTGGTCCGCTATTAATGACACGAAACGAGGTGTCACGCGCTTCGAGGAGAACGCCTGGGTCACCGGAGACCCGTGTAGGAGTGGATATCCTGAGAACGAGGAATTCGCGATTTCATTTCAGACCTCGATCGACTTTGTAAACGTGAAGACACTTGACTGGAGTGACTATCAGTTCAACTTAAATCCAAACACTAAGTTTCGAAAGAGAGGCGTAGAAGCTCTATCCATCTCAGCTCAAAAACAGAAAGATGCAATTTCTGTGCAGGATGGGCGCGATACCCACGTCCTAAGTGTGAAGGAGAACACTCTCGTTCTTCCCCAAGCACTTTCGCCTCTATTTATCTGTACTCAAGATCACAGTAAAGAGAAAGAATTTACATTCGATCTCTTTGGATTTGACCTAATCGACTCAATACGAGTGTGGAGTACCTCAACATTTACAGGGAGCTATGTTGGAGAAAAAGGATCGCCGACAGGTCTCCACCCAACGTTCGAATACCGCTATCCAAACAGGGTTGTTTCTGTCTGGACTGACGAATTAGGCAGGTTTTCTGGTTTGAGCGATGAACGAGAGAGCGAACTAGCATTCGAGAGCGAAATATCCGCAAGAGAATTCTTGCAATCCAGATCGTGAGAATGTTCTGATGTTCTCGCCTTGCGTAGATGAATTACGAATCGAGCAGTCTGAGCAACTGTCCCCGCGAACCTGTTCGATTTTATCGAAGACTAAGTTCGTAATTGCTACTCTGGCATGTTTTCGTATTAGGCGAGACTAAGAAAGGAAAAAACGTGCGCGACACTCAACTGTTAAACCCAATAACGGCGAGACACCGGTACTTTTTTCTCGCACTCTTACTGCTCACATATCCAGTCCTTACGACTCAATCGATTCAGGCATCGAGTGAATCGAAGGTAACTCCGCGCTTTCCAGATGATCGCAATTCCTCCGTCATGGTTCTCGGTACGTTTCACTTCGCCTCGTTGGCGCAACACGAGGTTAAGGTCGAACCGGACGACGTGATGAGTCCTAAGCGACAACAGGAAATTAGGGCGTTAGTCGAAGCGTTAAAAGCCTATGCGCCCACGATGATCGCTTTAGAAGCACCTGCGGAATTTGATGAGAACTTCAATGCGTTCTATACACAGTACCTTGACGGTAGTTGGGATTCATCGCTATCACCCGGATTGCAACGACTTGAGCGTTCCGAGCTTTTCCAGATCGGATTTCGACTGGCAAAAGCGCTTTCCCACGAACGCGTTTACGCTATAGACGAAATGACAAACCGCCCTCTAGAACAGATGGAGAATTTCGCTAAATCAAATGGTTACGAAGATTTCCTAGCATATCAACAACGCATGTTTCGAGACATGGAAATTGAAGAGAAAGAGAACTTCCGCACGAAAACTGTGGGTCAGTTGATCCTAGAAAAGAGCTCGGAGGAACATGCCGCCGAGAGCAATAGTGGTTACGTGGAAGATGTTCGTTTCGGTAATCGAACCGAACAGCCTGGCGTCGATGTCCTCGTTGAGTGGATTCGAAGGGATGTGTTGATTTTTCAGAACCTATACAACATCACTAAAGGTAAAGTCGGAGAACGCATTCTCGTCATTTACGGGGCAGATCACGTCTACCGATTACGAGAACTCGTTAACAGTTCACCCGATTTCCATCTGATTGAACCGTCTGAGTTTCTACACTCGATCGCAAACTAGGTCAAATCATCGTCTCGTGCGATGAATAACGCGACGTTCGAAGCACTCAACTGATTAACTCTGAGAGCTCGTGTTGACGATTGGCTGTGTACTCTTATCGGCGCAGAGTACCACGAGCAGATTACTAACCATCGACGCCTTACGCTCTTCATCCAGTTCAACAACGCCTCGTTCAGATAGGTCGTTGAGGGCCATCTGAACCATGCTCACCGCACCCTCAACGATTTTCTCCCTAGCCTCGACGATCGCTCCCGCCTGTTGACGTTGCAACATAGCTGAGGCAATCTCCGGTGCGTACGCAAGGTGAGTAATGCGAGCTTCCAGAACTTCAAGTCCAGCTTGGCTCAAGCGTCCCTGAATCTCACTTTCAAGTTGATCGGTTACGACTTTGGTGTCACCTCGCAGTGAGACTACGTCGTCATCGGTAGAGTCATAAGGGTATTGCGTTGCCATGCTGCGAACGGCCGCCTCACTTTGTACGCGCATGAAGTTCACGAAATCATCGACCTGAAAACATGCTTCCGCTGTATCAACGACTCGCCAAACAACCACTGCTGCAATTTCCACAGGATTTCCGTTCGCATCGTTTACTTTAGAGCGCTCCGTCTCGAAATTGCGCACCCTTACCGAGATTCGACGCTTGGTATAGAAAGGGTTTAGCCACCGCAGCCCCGGATCTCGCGCTGTCCCGACGTATCGACCGAAAAACTGGAGCACTCGCGCTTCATTTGGATTTACCACGAACAATCCGAACATCAAAAACAGTAATACTGGGAAAAGAATCGCCGAAACGATGATGGTCGCTACTAAACCAAAAATCACGCTGATTACAAATAACGCGATGTCACCAAGTACGAGGACCAACAATCCAAAAAACACCAACAAGCCTGAAGGTGCGGTACGCGCGATTTCTTTGAACAAGACTCTTACCAAACGTGACGCTGAGATGGCGACAAAGAATAGCGAACGATGAGGGGAATACCCGAGTCAGGAGATTGATAGCAACGATTCAGTCCATCTCCCACAATCAAACGTCGATGGTTACGACTAACCGTTTAAAAACGCGGATGAACTAAGTTTCGTAGTTATCGGTTATCGATCGATGAATAGATTTTGCCCGGGTGACCTATGCGATTGCGCGTTGGTCGCGCAAGCCCTGCGCCTCTTGCTTAATCCGAAAAACCATTGAGCGCAGTCCATTTCCCCGGTTCACACTCAAATGTGACATAAGGTCTAAATCCGAAAACAATTTATCCACATCTTCAGCAACGATACGATCGGGGGACTGATGCTGAAACACGGTCATGAGGATGGCGATAAGACCCCGGACAATGAAAGCGTCACTATCCAACTGAATAACGACCCGATCGTCGTTTTCTTCGTAACGTAAGACGATCCAAACTAGGCTCTGACAGCCTTTGACAAGATTTTCTTCTATGCGTAGTTCGGCAGGCATCTCAGGTAGACCCTTACCGAGATCAATGATGTAGCGGTAACGATCTTCCCAATCATCGAGAAACTCGAACGTCTCCTTTATTTCTTCCAGCGTAGGCATGTTTCTAGAACAAGCCCAGATCAAGTTGTGCTTCTTCGGACATCATGTCACGCGACCATGGCGGATCAAACACAAGCGTGACGTTCGTATCAGCAACCAACGGTACGCGTTGAAGACGGCGTTTTACGTCTTCGATCAAAACCGGACCCATGCCGCAACCCGGTGCTGTCAACGTCATTTCAATATCGACGTTTTTGTCATTAACAGCCACGTCGTAAACCAAACCTAGATCCACAATATTCACCGGAATCTCTGGATCATGTACGGTCCGAAGTGCTTGCCACACCTGTTCCTCAGAAATCTTTCCGTCTGTAGGGGTTTCAAAGGTCAAGACTTCTGGTTCGAAACCCAACGCATCTGCGTCTTCGCTTTCGATACGTGCCATGTTGCCGTTGTGAACGACGGTGTAAGTTCCACCTAGAGCCTGCGTCAGCGTAACGAATACGCCTTGCGGGATAGTGAGTTCGGTACCGGTGGGGACGAGTCGAGCCGTAACGTTACGCTGGACTGGTATGACCCTACGTTCCACGGAGTGAAAAACTCTCGCCGCACCCGCAATGAGTGTCAGCGTTCGGGTTCTCGAACTTAAGAGAAGAGTTTAATCCTTCAGTTACAAGGTCGATGTGGGTTCCGCGGAGCAAATCCCAATGCTGGTTGTCGACAACGACCCTTACGTTGTCGTCAAATTCAAACACGCGGGAATCGTCAGGAATCGTGTCTAGGAACTTAAGTGCGTACATATAGCCGTTACAACCATTTTCGGTCACATGTAACTGTAGACCCGTGGCTTTCTCTTGATTGAGCTGTTTTCGAACGTGTTGTTGCGCCGAATCACTCAACGAGATGGAGGACGGATCAAACGATGCGGTTTGCACGGATAGAACGTTATGAAGTAAGGATTTCGCGGGCTTTTTCGACCGAAGCTATGAGTTTTTCAATGTCTTCGCTTGAATTATAGATTGCGAAAGACGCCCGTACGGTTCCCGGAACCCCGAATTTAGCCATCAACGGCATCGCACAATGGTGCCCGGTTCGGACTGCAACACCCTGGTTGTCGAGCAGTACTCCGACGTCACTATGGTGCGCTCCGTCAATGTTGAATGACACAACAGGCGCTTTCTGAGCGGCTTCTCCCACGATCCTGACACCTTCGACCTGAAGTAATCCGGATGACGTATCGCGCAACAGTCCCATCTCGTGCGCTTCAACCTGAGACGCATCCAACGATCGTAGATACTCGACCGCAGCTCGCATACCGATCGCACCTCCGATATTGGGTGTTCCCGCTTCAAAACGATATGGCATTTTCTGGTACGTCGTACGCTCAAGCCGAACCTCTTCGATCATTTCGCCTCCGCCTTGCCAAGGCGAAGCATCGGCCATAAGTCGTTCTCGTGCATAGAGCGCGCCAATACCTGTCGGCCCATACATCTTGTGCGCAGAAAAAGCGTAAAAGTCACAATCGAGATCACGAACATCGATTGACATATGAGGCGCCGCTTGCGCACCGTCGATGACGGTTGCCGCACCAACGTGCCTCGCTTTTGCAATCATTTCCTTAATCGGGTTTACGGTCCCTAGTGCGTTCGATACATGCGCGATCGAAACGATTTTGGTACGCGGTGAAAGAAGCGACTCGTAGTGATCCTGATCCAGTTCGCCGTTTGGCTGTACCTTGATCGCTTTCAACCTCGCTCCCGATCTTTCGCAGACCATCTGCCAAGGAACGATGTTCGAGTGGTGCTCCATCTCTGAAATAACGACCTCATCGTCGCGTCCCAGTACATCCGCACCATACGTCCATGCGACGAGATTGATGCCCTCCGTCGTACCCCGAGTCCATATCACTTCTTCAGATTTGGGCGCATTAATAAACTCGGCTACTGCTTGACGACTTCGTTCAAACTCTTCTGTCGCGAGCGTGCTAAGCGCATGGACGCCACGATGCACGTTCGCGTTATGTTCGGTGTAGTAAGTCCGCAGCGCGTCTAGCACTGATTGCGGCTTCTGTGTTGTCGCTGCATTGTCAAGGTAGACGTCGTCCGGTCGTTTGGCGAACAATGGGAACGCGTCGCGAAATGGATTCATAGATTTAGGAGCGACGTCCCGCCTTCTGAATGAACCACTTGGCGTAAAAAACCCTTGGTCAGCATCGCTCGAGCGGACTCCTCACCGATGCCTCTAGATCGCAGTAAAAACAACGAGTCATCGTCTAGATGCCCCGTCGTTGCGCCGTGCGAGCAGATGACATCATCTGTGTAGATTTCGAGTTCAGGTTGCGCATGTGCGCGCGCCTGCGTACTCAATGCGATATTGCGGTTAGTTAGGTGTGCCTCTGTCGCACTCGCGTTTCGGTCGATGTGAATAAACCCGCTAAACACACTGCGAGCACGATCATCGACGACACCGTGAAACGATTGTTCGCTATGACTGCCCCCTACTCGGTGGTTCATGTAAACCTGTGAATCCAAATGGTCGCTACCGTCTACGAACCAACCGCCGCTCAATGTAGCGGTCGCATTTTCCCCCAGCACGTTCACTATCACATCGTTTCGACGAACCTGAGCACCTTTCGATGCAAGATGTAACTCGAACGTCGATCCCTTAGCAAGCCATACAACGAGGCAGTGGTAACCAATACCTTCACCATGCGGCATCGTCAATTCGTACTCCAACTTCGCGTTGTCTCGAACGTGACAAAGCACGACACGATTTCCGGTCTTAAAGGTTTCTTCGACCGTCATACCGGCGTCTTGCTCGATCGACATTAGATGGCGATCTACCGAGCCGTTAGCGTCGTTAACCTTCACGCTCCCAGTCTTCGCAATCGAACTTAGTTTCGTCCCTGAACGAAAGAGCACTCCATTTATGTCGATGAGTGGGAAATCACCTACACCATCGCTAGAACCGAACTCCATCGTTTGTGCTTCGGTTTCTGGTTGGTCAAATCGTCGAACGTCGACATCATGACTCGACTGAAGGGCGTTGTGCGCCCCTTCTAACGACAACGCATCTTCGACGAGCGCTCGAAAGTCAGAGTATTGCCATCGACCTTTCCATGGAAACGGAAATCCATTGCAATTTAGCAAGGATTTCGAAGCGCTGCGATCCAGCCAAGGCGTTTCTTGCACCTCATGTGCAAGTACACGTTTTAGTAGATCCCCCTGTAGCGTATTGGCGGGTTGTGGCACCGCCATTACGCTTCGCCTAAACCGGTGTAGCCGTGAGTTTCAACTTCGTGCGCCAACTGCGCGTCACCGGATTTCACGATGGTGCCATTAATCATGATGTGCACGAAGTCCACATTCACGTAATTAAGCAACCTTTGATAGTGAGTGACGAGTACGACACCGTTTTCGTCCGACCGAAACTCATTGATGCCTCGCGCAACAACCTGCAATGCGTCGACGTCCAAACCGGAATCTGTCTCATCGAGGAAAGCAAGTCTTGGCTGCAAGAGCATTAGTTGCAATATCTCATTGCGCTTCTTTTCGCCACCAGAGAAACCAACATTAACGAACCGTTTGAGGAACTCTGTACTGAGCTCTAAGCGCTTCGAGATGTCACGAACTTGCACCATGAAGTCACGCGTGTTCATCTCCTCCTCGCCCAAGGAGATGCGGTGGCTGTCAATCGCGACCTTCAAAAACTCCATGTTTGTAACGCCTGGAATTTCTATGGGGTGTTGAAATCCGAGAAACAATCCAGTGAGTGCCCTCTCCTCAACGGACATGCCGTTCACTGGCGCGCCCATCAATTCGATCTCACCTTCGGTTACTGTATACCCGTCTCGGCCACCCAGAATATTCGACAAGGTGCTCTTTCCTGAGCCGTTCGGTCCCATGATGGCGTGAACTTCGCCTGCGTTAACGGTCAGATCGATTCCATTCAGAATCTGTTTTTCGTCGACACTCGCAGCCAGCCCCCGCAGTTCGAGCAGTTTCAACCAACCGCACCTTCTAGGCTAACTTCGAGGAGCTTGGACGCTTCCACTGCGAACTCCATCGGCAATTCCCGCAGCACTTCTTTACAGAAACCATTGACGATCATCGCCACTGCCTTCTCTGCGTCAATTCCTCGTTGACGGCACAGAAACAGTTGATCCTCGCTGACTTTTGATGTCGTAGCTTCGTGTTCAACGATGGCATCGCTTCGTTGCGACTCTATGGTCGGAAAGGTATGGGCGGCGCATTTACTGCCAATAAGAAGCGAGTCACACTGGGTGAAGTTCCGCGCCTGTTTCGCACCAGGATTCATTCGAACTCGGCCGCGATAAGCGTTCGAGCTGTTGCCCGCGCTTATGCCTTTCGAAATGATGGTACTGGACGTATTCCGGCCGATATGCGTCATTTTTGATCCAGTATCAGCTTGTTGATGATTGTTGGTGATCGCTACGGAGTAGAACTCGCCTACCGAGTTATCCCCGCGCAAAATGACGCTTGGATACTTCCATGTGATCGCCGAACCGGTCTCTACCTGCGTCCAGCTAATGTGGGACCGCGCACCGCGACAAAGACCACGTTTCGTGACAAAGTTGTATATGCCGCCCTTCCCTTCTTCGTCGCCAGGATACCAGTTCTGAACCGTTGAATACTTGATGGACGCGTCTTCCAATGCCACCAATTCCACAACTGCGGCGTGCAGCTGATTCTCATCCCGCATCGGTGCCGTACAGCCTTCAAGATAACTAGCGTACGAACCTTCGTCGGCAATGATCAGCGTACGTTCGAATTGTCCGGTATTCTGAGCATTAATACGGAAGTACGAAAGGAGTTCCATCGGACACCGGACGCCCTTTGGAACGTAAACAAACGAACCGTCGCTAAATACCGCCGAATTCAACGCCGCATAGAAGTTGTCGGATGGCGGAACCACAGTACCCAGATATTTTTGAACGAGTTCCGGGTGATTCTCAACCGCTTCGCCAAAGGAACAATAGATTACGCCATGTTCTTGAAGCTCTTCTTTGAACGTTGTCGTCAGGGATACACTGTCGAATATTGCGTCGACGGCAACGCGGGGGGTATTCGGATCTCGCTCGACTCCTGCGAGCACTTCTTGTTCGTGCAGCGGGATTCCGAGCTTCTCGTAGGTGCGAAGTAGCTCGGGATCGACTTCATCAAGACTCTTCGGTTTGTCCCCCGTAGGCGCAGCGAAATAAGAAATCGCCTGGTAATCTATAGGTTCGTAGTCGACTTTTGCCCACGTTGGTTCAGGCATGTCGAGCCATCGCTGATAGGCTTGCAAACGCCATTCGAGCAACCAATCCGGCTCGTTCTTGCGTCTTGAGATTTCCGTGATCACCGCTTCATCGAGACCCGGCGGGATGGTCTCCTGTTCGACGTCGGTGACGAATCCCGCTGCGTACTCCTTACCGATGAAATCGTGAGCGGCTGAGGGTGATTGTTCCGACATAAAGCACTGTCTCGGGGGGAACGAAATTTTAGTGAACGAGCCACCTCCTTGCGCCCATACTATATGGCATGATTGCTGTGCTCGCTCACCAGAGCGAGCGCGGTGATCAGCCGTTTCAATTGATCAGTCAGCGATAAGGATTCCACTTTGGCCGTCCAATTAGAGCTTCTTCAGTCAAGCAAACCGTACGCCGACCGTAGATCGTTCGGTGAATTCGGTGAATACGCGATCGCCGAATTCGAGATCCGATATGCAGTAGATCCCCAACACGTTGCTAACTCACGAATTACAGACTTGGACAAAGCCCCGCTGATGAGTGACGAGAGCGTTCATTTCAAGGGGAATGCACGGTTGGTATTTCCGAAAAACTCAACGCCCTCCTGCCTATTAGTTGACGTGCCTAATCGGGGACGACCCACTGCGTTCAGCTTCAATCGACCGGCACCAACCGAGTTACAAACGACCTCTAGTCCCGCCGGCGATGGCTTTCTCTTCCGACACGGATTCGCGGTCCTTACCGTCGGCTGGCAATTCGATGCGGAAGGGATGAGTCTAGAGGTTCCCGAAGCGCTCGAGAGCAACGAACCAATTGCGGGCGAAGCAATCTGCCAAATGCAACCGAACCGTGACACGACATCGCTCCTTGTCGGTCAAGGCGGCGTATTCACGTATCAACCTTCCGGTAAAGGTCGATTGTTTCAACGCGCAAATACACAAGCACCGTACGTGGAGGTAGATGACGATAGCTGGCGATTCGGCAGAGCCCACGACGGTAGATTTGACCCTACCACCAAGTACATCTCGAAAGACGGTGGCTTTTCGAAGGGCGTCGTATACACGCTCGTATACGAAACGCTCGGTGCACCAATCGTTGGACTCGGTCTGCTCGCCCTTCGCGACGCAGCAGCCTTTTTCAAGTACGATTTTGATTGGCCAGAAGACAGACCGCCGTTCACCATCGGATATGGTGCTTCGCAGACGGGCCGAGTGCTTCGGCACTTTCTATATGAAGGCTTGAACGACGACGAGGCGCAGCGCCAAGTATTCGATGCCGTTATTCCTCACATCGCCGGTGGTCAGCGTGGCGATTTCAATCACCGCTTCGCCCAACCTGGCAGCATGGGAATACCCGCGACGGGTCAACAGTTTCCATTTGCCGCGACATCCACAACGGATCACCTTTCGGGTCGGCGCGAAGGGCTACTCGACCGATGTGCCAACCCTCCAAAAGTTCTAAGCACCAATACTTCATGGGAGTACTGGCGGGGCGACGCCGCGCTGATCCACGTATCAACGGACGGCGAACGCGATGTACCGCCTACTGAAAGCGAACGCATCTACATGTTCGCCGGTACGCACCATATCAACGGCATACTGCCGCTGACAGATCGCTTTGCCTTGACGGGAGAACAGCTACCCTATCCCCTCAACACGATCTCTTACACGCCGCTCCTGCGCGCGGTGTTGATCAACGCCCTCGCTTGGCTACAGGATGGAATCGAACCACCTGATTCTCGCTATCCTCAACTTAGTGATCACTCGCTCGTCGGCAGAGACGAAGTGGTAGATCAATTCTCGCAATCGCCACGATTTCAATGCTTACCTAATGCAGACAACCTTCCCGGTTTGTGGCATACGGATCTCGGCGACGAAATTGAAAACGGCGTATGCCGTCACCCTGCGAGATTGCTGTCGAGATACCCGCGACTCGTGTCGAACGTAGATGAGTCGCTAAATGAAGTTGCGGGTATTCGGCTCCCCGAAATCGCCGTCCCGATAGGAGTCCACTCTGGATGGAATCCGCGACATCCGACTCATGGTGCGTCCGATCAAACGGCAGCATTTGCGGGCTTTTCGGTGTTCGACGGCGTAGCTTGCATACCCGAATCGCGTGACAGTTGTTACGACCACGTAGTCCGATTAACCGACGAACTTGTCGATTTGCGCTACGTCCTAGCGGAGGATCGCGAACTCGTTATCGATAACGCAATGAAGCGTTACGACGCGGCACAATCGACGCTCACTGCCACACACCAAGAATGATCCCCATGATGACGGAGTAGACGATTCGATAACCACTCTGAATCGCTACGAGCTTCCAACTCCAACCACAGAATGCGGCGTCCGAGATATTTGAAGCTGCAATGAAACCAATACCCACAGCTAGGCCTAGCACAGCCCCATCGAACCAGGTACTAATGCCAAGGCACGCAATGATTACCGCCATGACGAATGCCGTGATCAGAGTCGTAACCAAGCTGATGATGAAGGGTTTTGGGCTTGGCTCAATATCTTCAGGAGACTTCCCAAGTGCTTCAACCCACGCGGTACCGAATATTGGACCATACCAGGGCCAACCGATCGCAAAGGAGACCAACGATGCGACGATGATTGCCCACCAGTTCAGATCTAGTAAAAGCTCCACTTTGTACTCCTCAAATAACTACTAAAGGCCAGCGCTTTAGTGCACGTGAGTATATTCGAGAAATTGTCGCGGCGGTTAAACTATCACCGGCGAAATCGGTGAATTTGACAGCTCACCAAATCTATTGGGCAAAATCAACACGTTATGTTGACAGATCAACAAATCGCGCAATATCAAACTGACGGATACACCGTCGTCCGGCAGGCGCTACCAACAGAGGTGCTCGAAGATTTGCGCAGAATCACTGATGAGATCGTTGCATCTGCCAAGGGTCTTACGGATCACACCCCCGTACTCGACCTCGAACCCTCGCACACACCGGAAAATCCGCGCGTTCGTCGGATCAAAACGCCACAACTAGCACATCCTTTCTTTCGAGAACTTGCGGGCCACGAATGTGTGATGTCGGCATTGAGACCAATCTTAGGGAACGATATTAGGTTACGTGCTGGCTGCAAAATCAATATGAAATCCGCAGGAATCGGATCCCCTGTTGAGTGGCATCAAGATTGGGCGTTCTATCCCCACACGAACGACGACGTTCTCGCCGCAGGAATACTGCTTGACGATATGGATGAGTCGAACGGTCCCGTCATGTTTTTACCTGGGACACATCGAGGTCCAGTTTACGATCACCATTCAGATGGTGCATTCTGCGGCGCTATCGACACAACAACCCAGGACTTGGACACCACCGACGCTATACCCATCTATGGTAAGGCAGGGGACATGACGATTCATCATGCTCGTTTGGTCCACGGTTCGAAGATCAACCGATCTTCGAAGTCACGTCGGGTACTTTTTTACGAATACACCGCCGCCGATGCGTGGCCACTCGCAGGGGTCGAGCACCTGGACGACGTTGAAGGCTTCAATTCAAGGATCGTGAGTGGCGAACCAACGCTTCGACCCCGTATGGCGGACGTGCCAGTCAAAGTTCCTTTGCCTCGTGCGCCTTATCAAGGCTCGATCTACGAAAATCAACGAACACTTGAGAATCGATATTTCGAGCGCGCAGCTGATTGACCACTGCCGCGAAGCTCTCACCCGTCAAACTTAATAACGTCTGCGTCGTAATACCCGTATTTCGCGACGCTGAACCACTTCATCATCTGCTCAACGATCTGAAGTGCGGCGCATTTCAAGAGATCATCGTTAGCTATGCAGACGATTCTGAGTGCGAATTAGCGAATCGTGAGAACGTCAAGCACATAAACTCACCACGAAGTCGTGGGCGCCAGATCGCCGAAGGTATCTCATGCACAGATGCTGAATGGATTTGGGTTTTACACGCCGATGTTCGCGTATCACGTGTTGCGATGCTGGCGCTCCACGACGCACTTAACCAGACCAATTGGGGAGCTTTCAAGGTTTCGCTCGTGGGACGATCAAAACTCCTAAGCATCATTGGTTTCATGATGAATTTGCGCTCGCGATGGACCTCGATCTATACCGGAGATCAGGGCATGTACGTACGCTCTACACTACTCGATCGGATCGGCGGTTACCCTACGATACCTCTCATGGAAGATGTTGAATGTAGCCGACTGTTACGCCAGCACTACCGCGGCTCCCAGCTGTCTGTTCCGCTCAGTGTTTCTGCAAGAAAGTGGGACAGCGAAGGCGCAATTCGAACCATCCTGAATATGTGGTTATGTCGCATCCTGTTTTTCTTTGGCACGTCGCCCGAAACCTTAGCCGATCGCTACTACCGTTAAAGCCGCGCCCGCTTTAAAAGACAAACTTACTGCCTTGAAGATCATGAACACCAAAACAAAAGCGTCGCGACGACGAATCGGTGTTATCACTAGAAGCCCCTATTCGCCTCGAATAAAGAGTCGTCTTAGCGCAGAGATTGGGCAGGAAAAAGCAAGGTGCTGCTATAACGAACTTTTGAGCAACACGCTTCAGTGTGCGTCGAATTTCGACAGTACTGTGTACGTGGACGGACCAATCGAGGACCGAAACTGGTTACTTGGTCTCCCTCACAAACCTCAACGTGTTGCCGATTTAGGACAAAGAATGCTCGCGTGTTTCGAGGACGGTACAAACGTGCTCGTCGGTGGCGACTCCCCACTCATGTCGATCGCGTACCTTGAGAATGCTCTTGATTCTCTTCTGTCACATGATCTCGTGCTTGGGCCAACCGACGATGGTGGCTATGTACTCATAGGCATGAACGAACCAATACCCGAGTTGTTCGAGAACATTCCATGGAGTACGGAAAAAGTCCTAAGCGCAACCACGGAAGTCGCAAATGCGTTAGACCTTAGCGTTAAATGCCTCGATCAAGTCTGGGACGTTGATACGGAAGCGGACTATATTCGGTGGCTAGATCTAAGAAGGAAATAGATTGGCTAAATCAAAAATACATCAGTTTTTACTCGCCTGTTTGGGCGCGGTGTTACTGTGCAGTGCACACGCAGATGAATCACATGCGTCAAACGACGAGTTTCTAATCGTCGATACGCACATTGATACGCCCTATCGCAATTTCAGAAACGAGTTGAACATTTTCGATGGCACGAATACTGGTCAATTCGACTTACCACGTGCGCAACAAGGTGGCTTATCCGTCGCGTTCATGTCGATCTATACCCCCGCGTCTGCCGCGGAGGAAGGTACCAGCAAGTCGATTGCACTCGAACAAATCGACTGGGTCGTAGAAACCGCCGACTCTACCGACGCAATCGATATCGCAACGTGTGTCGCTGACGTTCGCAAACTCCACGAAGAGGGGACTCTTGCATTCGCGTTGGGCTTGGAGAACGGCAGTCCACTCGAAGGAGATCCGGCAAACATGAAGGCATTTGCTGATCTGGGCATTCGTTACGTCACACTTGCCCATTCCCGCTCAAACGAATTTTCGGACTCAAGTTACGACGAGAATGAGCCTTTACAAGGTCTGTCGGACGCAGGTCGTGAGCTTGTTCATGAGATGAATCGTCAAGGCATCATGATTGACATTTCTCACCTCACGGACAAAGCGTCGTGGCAAGTGCTTGAGCTTAGCAAGAATCCAGTCCTCGCTACACACTCCTCCCTTCGTCATTTCATTCCAGGTTTTCATCGCAACATACCGGATGACTTGGTTGTCGCAATGAAGGAAAACGGCGGTGTGGTGCACATCAATTTCGGCAGTAGTTTCGTATCGGATGAGTCTCGTGCATGGCGAAATACGTTCGACGATGCTCTCGAAGAAGCTAACGCAGCATCGGAACTGACACCTGAACAACGACAGGCGTTTTACGCGGACTACCTTGAAGCAAATCCGTATCCGTTCGCGACGGTCGCCACAGTCGCCGATCACATCGATCGAGTCGTCGAGCTGGCTGGAGTTGAGTCAATTGGTTTGGGATCCGACTTCGACGGCGTCGGTGACACGCTACCCATCGGCCTCAAGGATGCGTCGATGTTCCCTAATCTAATCGATGAATTACGAGAGCGCAACTACGACGACGATGCGCTGCGCAAGATTCTCGGCGAGAACTTGATGCGTGTTTGGGCGGCTAATGAAGCGATTGCGTCTGAACAAGGGCACGAGCCAAATTGCACGCAACCTTGAAACCTCGTTGGGAAACCAAATCGACGTACTAGAGCTTTCCTCGACGACTCTCAAGTTGAGCCCGTACCTCGTACGCCTTGCTTTCAGTGATGCCATAGGCGTAAATCAAACCGATCGCGCAAATCGAAGACACCGTAGGTACGAGAACATCGAAGACACGCATCAAGTACACCGCGTGTTCGGATTGAGCTCCGCCGAGCTCCACATCAAAACCTGTTGCATTGAGTAGGAATCCACCTAACGCGATAGCCAGTGCCATCCCAAGTTTCACGACCCACCAGAACACCGAACCGTACATTCCCTCGCGACGTTCACCCGTATTGAGTTCATCGACGTCACATACATCCGCAATCATCGATCCCATCAATGTGAACAACGAACCTAAACCGAATGCGATCAGCGGCGCCGCGACCAGTATGAGATACGGATACTCGACGGAATACAAGAACCACTTCGAAGCGTAGCCAACCGTGGAAATGGCTATGCAAACGAAGAATGTAGATCGTTTGCCGATTTTCGGCGTGAGCAGTGTGACCAATATGATCACAGCAAAAGTCGCGATTGAAGACAACGAACCAAACCAACCGATCAATGGTCCAGCAGCTTCGCTATCGCCACCGTACAAATAAAAGATCATCACATAGGTCTGAAACGAAGCGATCATTTGGAATCCGTTGAAGACCAGAAATGTCGCGCCTGCTAGAAGTAGGAAGTCCTTGTTAACGACCGTTGTTTTAAATCCTTGCGCGAAATGCCAAATCTCATACCAAGCACGATTTAGTAGAGACATGCGGTCACTAGACGCCGATGTGAAATCTGCAAATCTTTCTCGCAACACAAGAGCTGGTACAACGCCAGTGAGAATACAAGCGGCCGCAACCACTATGGAAAGCCAAGACGCACCGTCTGCCATGTCATCGAACACAGGTAGCGTCATAAACGCCAAAAACCACGGTGCGATTAGGAACGCAAGCTGACCGATGAAGTTCTGGACACCCATAAGGCGCACTCGCTCGTGATAGTCAGCCGTCAGTTCGTAGCCGAGCGCAACCCAAGGTGTCGCAAACACCGTGTAAGCGAGAAAAAAGAACAGTGAAATCGCCAAGAAGTACACAAAGAGTGCGCCGTGGCTCATCCCACTCGGTAAATGCCATAAAACGATGAATATCAAGCTTGCTACTATAGAACCAACGAATAAATAGGGACGACGCCTTCCCCACCTCGTACGGGTGTTATCCGATATGTAGCCCATTAACGGGTCAGTCAATGCGTCTGTAAGTCTTGGGATACTTCCAAGCAAACTCACCAGAGCGGGGTTCATCCCATAGGCAAGATTTAGAACGATCATCATGTTGCCGCTGGCAGCTGCAAGGATGTTGTTCGTTAAGGAGCCTAACCCGTACGCGAGTTTATGGTCAAGTCGAATCCGGTCTGCCGGCGCGGTTTCGTGATGGGAATCGCTCACGAGAATCGATCCAACTTAATTCGTGTAGCGGAACCGTACATCACGGTTCTCTGACATGTATTCAGTCCAAATCTGCGACGCACAATCCCTATTAATTGAATCGACATTTCCGATTGAGTCGCAAGTCGAAACAAATTGGCAGTACTCATGGATTCGGGTAGTTATAGCTGCCTTGATAACTAGGTCCTCGATGAGACGTCCCAGTCGTTTCGTCTAGCTCACTTAGCGTATCGAACGACACCTCGTCTTCGTAATTAAGTCCATATCCAACTGGTAAGTACGAATCTGGTCGGTCGGAGTCTCGATCAATACACGTCATCGAAGCATCCAGCGGCCATGAGTATGACAATCGCCCCACAAAGTCATGGCGAATCTCATTGGCAGCATTTCTAAAAAGTATGTCGGCAACCGCGCCACCCTGAGTACCAGGTAACCAGCAGACAACAAACGCGACCGATGCGTTCAGTTCAGGATTTATCCACCTAGGACGCCCGGTCAAAAACAACGCTACCACAGGTATGCCGCGTGCTTGTAATGCTCTCATCTGTGCCAATGGCTCGGATTCGTCTCGAGAAAAGCTCAAATGGTTCAGGTCGCCTTCGCCCTCGGCGTAGGGCTCTTCACCAAACACGACAATCGCAACGTCGGCCTCTGTTTCGTCATCCACGTCATCGACAAAAGTCACCACCCCACCGCCACCAGCTACGGCAGTTTGAATCCCGCTTGCAATCGAATCCGCATGAGGGAAATCGTCTGCTGTGTTGTCGGTGCCCTGCCACGTAAGCGTCCATCCGCCACATTGCTTGCCGATGTCGTGCGCTGACGTACCAACAACGACAACGTTTTGCCCGGGCGATAACGGCAGTAGCGCATTGCTGTTTTTAAGAAGCACGAGTGATTTTCGAACCGCTTCTCGCGCAAGCTTCCGGGTTGCTTTCGAACCGAGCGACCGAGTCTGACGCATAGAAGGTCCATTCCAAGTCGGTGATAGCATGCCGTTGAGCGCTTTTACACGCAATATACGCCTGGCCGCATCGTCGAGTCTAGATGTACTAATCTGTCCCGACTCAACCGAGTTTAGTACATGTTCGTACACACCGCGCCAATCTGAGCTCACCATCAGCATGTCCACACCAGCGTTGATGCATCGAATACAAGCTCGCTCGATATCGCTCTCAAGCTGGGCAAATCCATCCCAATCCGAGACGACAAAACCGTCGAATCCCATCTGCCGTTTCAGGACATCTTGAAGGAGATACGACGAACCGTGAACTTTTTCGTCATTCCAACTATTGAAGGCTGCCATGACGACTTGTGCGCCGGCTTTTAGGGCGGAGATATGTCCAACCGCATGGACGTCGAGTAAGACCTGTTCACTGCAACACGCGTTGCCTTGATCGATCCCGTCAGCCGTCGAACCTTCACCAACGAAGTGTTTAGAAGTTGCTAGTACGTGCGTCTCATCGAGAAATCCAGCGGAAGTAGGATCGCCTTGGAGACCGCGCGTCATTGCGCCTCCTAGACGCCCAACGATTTCAGGATCCTGGGAGAATCCTTCGAGAGTGCGACCCCAACGATAGTCACAAGGCACTGCAAGCGTAGGTGCAAACACCCAATCAATGCCCGAATCGAGCACGTCTTGAGCTGTCGCGGCGCCGAGCCTCTCCACGAGGTCAGTGTCATTCGCTGCTCCAAGTGCGATGTTATGCGGATAGATCGTCGCGCCATAGACGTTGTTGTGCCCATGAACTGCATCGGTGCCCCACAAAATCGGAATACCAGAAGCGCTTTCCCTTGCTGCACTCTGAAACGCACTCGCTAATTTCCGCCAATCTTCGGTCGACGCGTACTTGTTGGCGTCGGGGAATACCCCGCCACCGTTGAGGATCGAACCCAGACCGAATTCACGAACGTCCCCAGGTTCCACGGAAGCCAATTCAGCTTGTATGAGTTGGGCAACTTTCTGCTCAGTAGACAAACCACTTAGACGAGATTCGGCTAACTCCGTTATCGCCGACATCCTACTTTTGTCGCGGTCCAACGCACTCCGGCACTTTGGCCAAAGTACGGTTTCATGATCAACCAATTCCGTCATTTAAATACCGTGAGAAAATCGATCGAAATAGCTACAGTACGCTAGTCGCACTACTATCAAGTTCATAACGTTGAATCTATCAAGCTAAATTTTGTTCGAGTGCCGATTGAGATTATGTTCGAAGTCCTAAATTAAGGTACCAAGATGGATTTCGCTACACCTGCATAGAGCATCAAGATCGTATCCGCCTTCCAGTACGGATACGAGTCTCCCTTCTGCGTAATGATCCGCCCAATCGACAATAGTTTGAGTGACCCATCGAAAGTCATCGTCGTCGAATGCCAATTGTGTCAACGGGTCAGCTTCGTGAGCGTCGAAACCCGCCGAAATCAAAAAGAGCTCCGGTCGATGCGCTTCGATGGCAGGTTGCCAGGACTCAACTACGGCTTTTCGAAATACTTCACTCCCACTACCAGCACTCATCGGCACATTGACGATGTTCGGTCGTTCGACATCTTGATATCGATATGGGTAAAACGGATATTGAAAGGTGGAACAGACCAGTACCCGAGGATCGTCTTGAAATATCTCCACCGTTCCATTGCCGTGGTGTGCATCGAAATCAAGAATGGCAATGCGTTCGACCGTCTCAAGAGCTAACGCGGCTCCTACTGCGATGCTATTGAATATGCAAAAACCCATCGAGCCGCTGCTCTCGGCATGATGACCAGGAGGTCTTACTCCGCAGAACGCCCTTGTTGCTTCCCCAGATAGCGACGCCGCCACACCATCACAGACCGCGCCCGCACAGCGACGCACGGCGTCAAGTGACCCGGGACTAAACGACGTATCAGCATCGATGCGCACCATTCCAGTTACCGGTACCGCCGAAATTAGCAAATCGATTAACGCTTGATTGTGTACCTTCGCGATCGCGTCAAATGGCGCCAAACTTGGCGAACGACAGACCACATCGTCGAGCAAACCACATTGGTTTAGATGCTCGTTTAGAACTGCGAGCCTCGCCGGTGACTCGGGATGTCCTGCAGGTGTGGCGTGTTCTTCACAGTCGGAGTGCGTGAGGTAGAGCGCCATGAGCGAATGCTTTGGGAAATCGTCAGGATGTAGATTTTGCCCTCAATGCCAGGGCGGATCGATACAGCAGGTATTGCGTAATCCATGTCATCGGAATCAAGTGTAAAGGATGTCTCCAGTATTAACTGTAAACCAAGTAACCGGTATGGACCCTACTCGAAATGGCGCCCCGAGAAGGATTCGAACCCTCGACCTGCTCCTTAGGAGGGAGCCGCGCTATCCAACTGTGCCATCGGGGCGCTGATAAAATCAGTACGAACTAAGTATCGCGCTCAAATCGAACAGCGCGAATACTCGATACCTCACACCGATGGAATTCTAGATGAAAGCCGTATTTTGCGAGCAACTGGACGGACCCGAAGCGCTGGTTCTTCGAGAGATACCAGAACCCGACGGTCCCAACGCGAATCAGATACGTGTGCATGTTCAAGCGCGCAGTATTTCCTTTACCGACGTTTTAATGTCAAAAGGAGAGTACCAAGTCAAACCTCCCCTCCCTTTCATCGTAGGCGGCGAAGGCGCGGGCGAAGTGATTGAAATCGGAACCAATGTAAATGGGCTTAGCGTTGGTGATAAAGTGATGGTTGGATCGGGTTGTATAGAGCAGGTAGTAGTTGACGCTGATCGTGCTACGCGCATTCCTGGTCAAGCAGACCTTGCAGCAGCAGCGTCGTATCGAAGTAACTATTCCACTGCCCTCTATGCGCTCCAGCGCGGTCGCCTACAACCTGGAGAGAACCTATTGATCCACGGAGCGGCAGGCGGCGTCGGCTTAGCGGCCGTTGACGTTGGAAAATTAATGGGAGCAACGGTAATAGCGACCGCGAGCACCGACGAAAAACTCAAGGTCGTAAGTGACATGGGCGCGGACGAAGTCATTAACTACACCGATGGTTTTCGAGAACAGGTCAAGGACCTTACGGAAGGCAAAGGTGCGGATGTGATTTACGATCCCGTCGGCGGCGATGTTTTTGACGAGTCGATGCGATGCATCGCGCCTTTCGGACGCATCCTGATCGTTGGATTCACGGGCGGTCGTGCGGCACTTGCGAAAACAAACCACCTACTCATAAAAGACGCTGAGCTCATCGGCTTTACGATCGGTGGTCTTATGCGCCACGCCCCGGATTGGTCAGAGCGAAATCAACGGCAACTGCTGGAGTGGCTCGGATCCGGTCGCATCCGACCGTACGTTTCGCATCGCTTCCCGATGGCGCAAATCGCTGAAGGCCTTCGCATGATCACCGAGCGTAAAGTGATCGGAAAAGTGCTAATCGAGAACTAACTTCTAACTCGCGCCACCACGCGGGTTGAATGGAATGATCGTCACGTTTTCGTTATTCTCCTGAACGACCTTTACTCTCAGGCGAAGCGCAAGTTCAAACGTGTAGGTGTGTTTACCGTGAGTGTAGAACCCTCGAGTTCCAAATACCTCGGGCATCTCGAACACCGTTAGTACGAGATTCGTTTCGCCGTCCTCTGACCTTAGTGTAGCGAGGTGAGGTAACGACTCTAGTTTGCCAATACCTTCAAGGGAGAGACCTGAGTTATTTACCGTAATCGTGTAGAGCCCGGTTTCATCGGGAACGATCCAGACGTCATACTTGATACGCGTATCGGTTTCCGTGATTACGTTCACATGGATGGATGTACCGTTCCCTTCGTCCTCAATCTGGACAACACACTCAAACTTGACGCCGGTTGAATCGGTCGTGACGCGCCACGAACCGCGACCAAGCCAAGTATCAGGAGACAGTATCAAAGTGATTAAAGACCTTCACGAATAAGACTTGCAATTTAAAGCAGCGCAGCAAGGCGTTGCTATGTGAAGGATTGTATCGAGTTCTTAACTGCCTAAATGGTGACGCAACTTGACAACCAAGCCTTCCGAAAACGGGTGGTCGAACGTGCGTGAAAACTGCTCGGCGAACCCATACCCGATCGCTCCGGGTAATTCCGAATTCTTCGAATAGACCACGAAGAGATCAGACATCGGAGCCAACTCCCATCGATAGCGTATCTGCATATTCAGACGCGAAATCGCAAAGTCGTCGACACTATCGGGGGCAGGATCATCGACCTGCGTCAGTCTCGTATCATCAATTGGTAATCGATAGAACGCGTTTTCGTGCGCTTTGATTGCGCGCCATTCGAGATCCACTCTAAGGTGCTGTTTAGCGGTAATGAACAGATCAGTTCCGAAACGCGGCGCCCAGCTTTCACTTGTGAATGCCGTAAACCGTCGATCGCCCTGGAAGAGTAACCAGCTATCACGATTGGAATAAAAGACACTCGCGAACATCGTCATCCTGTCAGACGCACGCCAAATAAGGAACGTACCACCTTGAGTATTAGCACCACCAAAAGGTTCCGTGCGATATTCCGATGAAACGCTGTAATAGAAACGTCGCGCTGAATCCGACGAATAGCGCAGCTCAAGCCTGGACCGAGCATCTTCATAGAACGTGCCATTACCAAAACTATTGCGATCATCGTAAACACCAGGGTCGTGCTGTGCGCGGACGCGAAATCTTGTGTTGTTATTGAACGTGAAATCTTGCTCAAGTCGTAATAAAGCGTCTATTACTTGCCCTGCGCCATTGAACGCGCGTTCAATTTTGAATTCAGTGTCGCTTTCTTTGATCCGATCGTAAGTCTTTCTTACTTGATATTCGTACTCAATCTTGTCAATGTCGTTTCGGGGAAGATATCCCATGTAGTTCAAATTGAGCTCGTCGTCAAACGATTCGAACTGAAGTTGATGCGTAACGCCTTGTCGAGGCGCATAGTCGAGCTCTAGCGATCCACCGTACCCATTTTCGGTTCCTTCGATATCCGAAATGAAGAGCAAGGACTGCAACCTGAGTTTGCCAGTATCACTGAAATAAGATCCGTCAAACAAATGCGTACTAGCCTGAATCGCAGGATGCTCCAACCGAGTCGACATGAACCCGAGACCCTTATAGTCGCCGTTGCTTTTTTCCCACAATGCGCGAACGACACCAAAGTCACGACCGACTTGATTTACCGAGACGCGTTCCCCGTCGTGCATCCCGTAGAAAGCGGTATCGTCTTCTATGGCCGCCAGCACCCCGTACCGGAGGTTGCCAACCTGACCTGTCGCTTTCGCTGCGCCGAGCAAATCCGATGGTTGCCTAAATTGCTCATAGTCGAAGTGCGTGTCGTCGGGTAAATCTGGCCGAATCGGACGTTGCCCTATTCGGCGTGTGTGCAGCAGTCTTGCAGAAGTTCCGCCGTTCCAACTGCCCCCACCACCCGATGGGTTAAAGATCTCTTGTCCTTCTAGAAAAAACAACCTTTTTTCAGGAAAGAAAGTCTCAATTGCGGTTAAGTTGATGATCACCGAATCCGCTTCGACGGTGCCGAAGTCCGGGTTTGCGGTTGCGGTTACCTGCAGGTTGGTTGAAGGTCGCCAAAATACGTCAAGTCCAGCCTGCCCCGTCGCGGAATCTGCCATCGCGTTGTACGTCGACGAAACCTGAGGAAAGAAACTCAGCTGCTGACTCGGATTGACGTCGCCTAGTACCAACTTTTGAAATCCGGATAGGAATTTCGGTTTCGTAAACGGTAACGGCGGATAGCCGTACCGTTCGTCACGATAGGCGATCCTTCGTTGCATGACGATGCCCATTTGCCGTTCGCCTTCAACTTGTGGCATACTCACGATGGACCACGGAATGAAGAATTCCGCCGACCAACCAGTTTGGGTTCTGGCTGTTTCGCCGTACCATGCGCCATCCCAACTATCGCTGAACTGGCGTTCAGGTTGAATTGTTCCATCAGAACGGCTACCGCCTAGATTTAGCTGGAACCAGTACCCGTAACGTGCTTCACCAGATGTGTCCAAGGTAAAACTAACGTAGTCACGATTTAAGAAACCAAGATCTCTCGCTGATAAGCGCTCCACCAGAGAATCCGAATCTTGATCACATTCAGCTGCTACATAGAAACCGCGATCTGTATAGAAAAAGCGCCAATGACTCCCTAATGACGCTCGTTCAAGCGTGTCCGGATCAGTGACATAGAACTCCTCATGCGCTGGTAGTTCTCGCCATACGTCTTCTTCGATGACGCCGTCTACGACGACTTCAATATCGCTCGCATGGCGCGGCACAACGATTGCGCGTTGAGTAGCACCATCATGGCTTTGAATAAGAACCGTCTCGAGTCCAAGGTCAGATTCGCTTTGGACTTCAGAGGTTGGGCTATTTCCGAAGGATGCTGGGTTATAGAGGAGCAGAAAAGCTGCGAGTAGAACAGATGAACGCGCCGATTGGCGTATCACGTAGCACGGGAAGCCTAGGAGAAGTCGGCAATTTTACGTTTTGTGGATTTCTAACGCTAACAAGCAAGTAAATTCAATAGTCTCTTACCCTATTGATGACGACCGTACCGTACTTCATTCGAATTCACGCCAATAGCCGATTTCTATCGATCGCCAGATGCAGCGTGCCAGCAACGTCCGATACGGGGATCCCTCGTTCGGTTCAAATCCGTCATCAATATGCCGTCGAATCAGCTCGACGCCACGATTAATGGCAAGGTCCTTACTAGGAAAAACATCTTTATGACCGAAATAGAACATCGCTAGCATCTCGGCCGTCCAAGTCGATATACCCCAGATTGAATCGACCTCCGCCTGAAGCTCATCAAACGGTAATTCACGCCAACGTTCGTAGCGATTCCGGTCTTTCTGATAGCGCTGTCGAAACTCATGGATCGATCGGATCTTGCCCTTGCTCATACCGCACGCACGGAATTCCTCCGCCGATAAGTTCGATAGATATTTCAATCGTCTCTGTCTCGCCAGTGTCTCAATTCGCTTGAAAATGGCTGAAGCGGACGCAGTAGACAACATTTGCGAGTTGACGACACGGACCATCGCGTTTAGCAACGGCATACGCTCCATATTCGGGTACGTTGTGTCCGCAACCGCATCAAAGAAGTGTTTCAATCCGGGAAATGTGCTGCGTAGTTGGTCGAGATCCTTGACGCTTGACATCGGTGTGAGTCATAGGAAAGTGGCGCTAGCTTACTCGCTGGTATATACGATCGATGGCTCTAAAGCTCGAGAGTCTCTGGTTACTCCAACGTTTGAGTTCGACATTCGAAACGCACATCCTACTATTTACAAAATACGAAACAAATATTCATAATTTCAAGAATTAGTGATAGATATTATCAATCTATAAGGTTGATTTCGATATTTCATCTATTAAAATAGTGTTAGAAGTAAATCCATTGCAAGGAGTGGTGCAAATGAGTGGCGTTGCGCAAGCCTACCTCGACATGGAAATGACACCGATGCAAACTGACACGATCCAAACTGAAGGCTTAGAGTTCATCGAATTTACGGCGACGAAATCGCGTGATCTCGAAGACGCATTGACTTGCTTGGGTTTCGTTTGCGTCGCAGACCATCGCCACAAAGACGTGCGTCTCTATCGTCAGAACGACATCAATTTCATCGTCAACGCGGAATCACAGAGTTTCGCGAGCGCATATGCAAGCAAACACGGCCCCTCTTCAAACGCGATGGCATTTCGTGTTCCCGATATAGGAAAAGCCCTGGAGTGCGCTCATCGACTAGACCTCGAGATCGTAGAAAGCACCGCGGGTCCTATGGAATTGAATATTCCGGCTATAAAAGGAGTCGGTGATTCACTGATATACCTCGTCGATCGTTACGGTTCCGATTCGATTTATGACGTGGACTTCTCCTATCGATACCAGGTCGCTAGTAAGCCGGGCGGATCGTTAACGCATGTCGATCACGTAACACAGAACGTCAGTGAAGGTGAACTAAACCCGGCTGTCGATTTCTACAAACGTGTGTTCGGGTTTCGTGAGCTGCAGACCTTTGACATTCACGGTAAACACTCAGGGTTGTCTAGCGTCGCACTAATCAGTGCGTGCGGCAAGATCAAGATTCCCGTTAACGAGCCGACAGATCCGAAATCACAAATTGCAGAGTTCATCGAGATTCATCACGGTGGCGGTGTGCAACACATCGCGTTGCATACGAACGACATATTTCGAGCCGTGGAAACATGTACGAAACGAGGTACCGTTTTTCAACCTACGCCCTCGACCTACTATAAAAACCTCGAGCGGCGCAACATTGGGCATCAGGAATTGGTCGAAAACCTAGAACGGCTCAACATTCTGATTGACGGCAGTCCCAACGACGGCGTGCTACTTCAGATCTTCACTCAAGACATGATTGGACCCGTGTTCTTTGAATTGATCCAACGGAAGGGCAATACCGGATTCGGTGAAGGGAATTTCCAAGCATTGTTCGAATCAATCGAACGTGAGCAAGAAGAACGAGGGCACTTCAGTGAGCACGTTTGAACGCTACTGGACACAGGGACGCTACTCGCGACAAGCGCATCGAGACTTACCTGAAGGTACCTTCGAACGAGAGATAGGTCGAGACGGATTTGATGGACCCGCGTCGCACATCTATCACCCACGACCACCCACCGCGTGGGATTCCATAGAAGGACCTTTGCGGCCGCGGGCTTATGACTTAAATCGTATAGAGGAGGTCTCTCATCCGTTCACAGCGCCGTCTCTACTACAGAGTAAGTCGATTACGTTAGCGTTTTGGCGGATGAGCGAGCCGATGGCAGAACTCGCTCGCGATGCGGATGGAGACGTATTGCTGTTCGTTCACTCAGGTGAACTGCAATTCTTCTGTGACTTCGGTCATCTTGAAGTAACGGCAGGCAAATACCTGGTCATCCCTCGAGGAACGATGTGGCGCATTGAGACGTCCGTAGAGTCGACCGTTCTCATGCTTCAGACGCGCGCAATGCGATTTAGAGTTCCAGAGCGCGGTCTATTGGGGCGTCATGCGCTTTGGGACCCGGCTGTTTTAGCTTATCCAAAACTCGACGAACAATTCAAACAACAAGAGGAGAGACGTTGGTCCGTCAAAGTGAATCGTCGCTGTCAAATCTCGACCGTGCACTACCCTCACAATCCTCTCGACGCGGTAGGCTGGAAAGGCGATGCGGTGCCGATTCTGCTCGACATTAAGGACATCCTTCCCGTAAATAGCCATCGCTATCACCTGCCGCCAAGTGCGCACGCAACGTTTGAGTGCGACGCCGCAATCGTCAGCACTTTTGTACCTCGTCCGTTTGAAACAGACGCGACAGCGTTAAAGGTACCTTTCTTTCACAATAACGACGACATCGACGAAGTCATTTTCTATCACGCGGGAGACTTCTTCAGTAGGGATTCGATCGCGGAAGGATTCCTAACGTACCATCCTAGTGGGTTGACCCACGGACCCCACCCGAAAGCCTTGTCTCGTATGTTTGAGCAACAAGCAACGCACACAAACGAATACGCCGTCATGATCGACTCACGAGAGCAGCTTGAGCCGAATAACCATTCATCAACTGACGGACTGGAACTAACCGACTACGCCAACAGTTGGAGAACAAAGCAGGACTACAGTTCAGATCGCTAGTGAGTCGCCAGGGTACGTCGCGTAACGGACGGGCAGTTTAAAATCATCTGATACTGGCTGGTCTTACCATGGAAAACACGCTTAGCATTGCCGAGGAAGTGTTGCTACTCACGCTGCACGATAGCGACGGCTCCTTCATCAAAGTTCCGGATTGGACGATTCGCTATGCGTTGAGCGGCGCCGTCCTAATGGATCTCGCCTTGCGCGATCGCATCGATACTGACTTAGAGTCTTTAACCGTAGTCAATACTGAGCCTACCGGTGACGACCTACTCGACGGCCTCCTAAATTTCATCACCCGCGAGTCCGAGCCGCAATCAACTCGATTTTGGATCGAGCGTACGGCGGTTCACGCGGAATCGATTCGGGATGTAGCACTCGATCGACTGGTCGAACGTGGGATTCTGCATCGCGAGGAACACAGATTTCTCTGGGTTTTCAAGTCCCGTCGTTATCCAATCACGGACGGTACCGTGGATAAGGAAGTGAAGTTGCGAATCGCCGAAGTGCTGTTTACTGACACGATTCCAGACCCCCGTGACATCGTATTGATATGCCTTGCGCACGCTACCGGTATATTGGATTCCATTTTTTCGCGAGCACAATTACGGCAAGTTGAGGACCGTATCGACCAGGTTCGACGTCTTGACTTGATCGGCCAAGCCATCGCGAAGGCGATTTGGGACATCGAAGCATCCATCGCAGTTTCATCTCAACCCCAATTCCACTAGTCTGACCATTCGTTCGTTCTTTAAGACATGAATGAAGTCTGGCGCGTCGGCGACGTCAAAATTTCGCGTGTCGTCGAGTTAGAAGTTACAGGTGGGTCGCGCTTTATTTTGCCCGATGCGACGCGGGATGAGTGCTTACCTTTGACGTGGATGCGACCCAATTTCATGGACGAGGCTGGGAATCTGATCATGAGCGTTCACGCGCTGATCGTGGACACAGGTGAAACTCGCATCGTAGTCGATACTTGCATCGGTAACGATAAGAAGCGCAGTATCCCCGCCTGGTCGAACCTCCAGACAAACTTCCTTGAGGATTTATCGACGGCTGGCTATGAGCCTGATACGATCGATATGGTGCTCTGTACCCACCTTCACGTTGATCACGTCGGATGGAACACGCGATACGTCGACGGGGAATGGATACCTACGTTCCCGAACGCTGAATACCTAGTTGCTGCAGACGAATGGGGTTATTGGACGAGCGAACCTGAGAGCGGTCGCTTTGACGAGGTCTACGCGGACAGTGTTAAACCTATTGAGCCACTCATGCGTCTCGTGGATGTCTCGACGGAATCAGAGGTTGTGCCCGGAATCTCACTCAAGCCGACGCCAGGCCACACGCCCGGTCACGTGAGCGTTGAAATCCAATCAAATGGCCAACGTGCGATCATCACGGGCGATTGCATTCACCATCCATGTCAAATGACCCGTGTCGATTGGTGCAGTTCGGCAGACACCGATGCAGAACAAGGACTGGCCACCCGAGAGCGCTTGTTGGCGGACCTGTGTGACTCAAACACATTGGTTATCGGAACGCATTTTGCAACGCCGACGGCCGGGTATATTCGCCCGCATATCGACGGTAATTACTGGCTAGAAACGACCGCCAAACCTAACTAGCGCTCGCGGGCAGGAATCTCAGGTTCCACCCTCGCCATCCACGCGCGAATTCGGTTGCTCGTCCAGGGCAATGCCGTACCAATCAGCAAGATACCTAACGGAATCATCCAAAAGCCTAGGACTGGCAGGATTCCGAAGAAACCTAACACAATGAAGAAAACGCCTATGAGTATGCGGATGTAAAAAGGGAACTTGAATCCCCATTTCAAGCCTCGCCAGACCAGATGACGACAAAAGCGCCAAAACCTTGTCAGACGCGACGTCATCGATTAGACCAACATTGGCGAGTCATCAGGTGCATCGTGGTGACCCGGGTGCTTGCGCCGTTCAAGATCAGGGTCGATAGAAAGGTATCTGTAGATCCCATCGTCGTCAAGAATTCTCTCAATCTTGTTCCGATGTAACAGTAAATGACAGTGCGCGATAGCTTCACCTAAAGCCATCATCATCTGACGTGCATCCAGTTCTCGCTTGAATAACACAGGCAGCAACGCTTTAGCAGTCTGAGGTGTCGTACAGTGCTCCTCAATCGCGAGCATCCGATCTTCATGGTGATTGATCAAAGCACGTAAGCGCGGTCGAACGCCATAGAACGGCAAATTGTGTGCGGGTAGCACGAACGTGTTCTCAGGCAAGTCAAGGAAGCGATCATGAGATTCCATCCAAACTTTCAGAGGATTCGCTTCCGGTTCCGACGGATGGACGCTTACGTTACTTGTGATCACTGGCAGTATCTGATCGCCGGAAATGAGTACGCGAAGGCTCTTACAAAATAGACACGCATGTTCAGGAGAATGTCCCGAACCCACCATGACTAGCCAGTCATGACCACCAATCGTGAGTACATCTCCTTCCTGCAAACGCCGAAAACCTACGGGAAATGCCGCATGCTCGCCTTCCCGTTCTTCCGCCCTCGCACGAAACCGCGCTTGCATTTCTGGTGCACGACGACGCCACTCTCGCCCCGCTTTCTCCAGATGGGACGTATCCATACCAGAGCGCTGGTAAAACTCTTGGCTCAACCAGTTGGCACCGTAAGAGGAAAAGCCCGCGAACATCGAACGAGCCTGGTAATACTCGGATCGCGTCATATAAAGTGGGACACGAAATCGATCCGTGATCATTCCGGCTTGCCCGATATGATCAGGATGCATATGAGTGCATATCACTCCTTTCACAGGTTTCCCACGCAACGATGTCTCGAAAATATCGAGCCATAAATCTCTCGTTTCGTTTGTTCCCAAACCCGTATCAACTACAAACCATCCGTCATCGTCTTCGAGCAAATACAGATTGATATGCGTTAGAGAGCCACCCATCGGCATTGTCAGCCAAAGAACGCCCTCCGCGACCTCCACAGTCGTACCGTGGTTCGGGTGCTGGTCATGGGGGTAAGTCAAGCCGTTCGTTGGCATGTTGTTACGTACAAAAAAGTTAGATAGAGTGCGGGCAACGGATATGCACGCTGCCAAAAATCGCGAAATTGATTATAGGAACGCATCCTAGAAACCAAGGATTTCGAACGAGTCAAATCAGTTCGTTCGTTGCGTCTCAAGAACCGGTAAAAAGGGGGCGATATCTTGGGACCGATGTCTCACACTAGCCGAACTCGATTCGATCCGCTAGTATCATGCAACCTTCAGATTCTGATATCACGGTACGCGCCATGCAAATGAACGTCAAGCCAATTCCGACCCTTGATGATGAAGTCAATGAAGTACGCCTCGCTACGGCGGAAATCATCAATGAATCCATTCTGCCAGTAGAAGGCAAGCTCTGGGCATCCACGTCAGACGGACGCGGTCCGTCTCGCGAAGCGCAAGAGGAAGCATCCGAACTACGTCACGGCGTACAGGAACGCGTAAAGAAAGCAAAGTTGTGGGCACCACATCTTCCGCCCGAATTTGGTGGTATGGGTCTGAGCTTCATGCAACACGCCTACATGAATGAAGTACTCGCTTACAGCCCAGGAGCGGCATCGTTATTCGGCGTCGTAGCACCGAACTCAGGAAATCAAAAAATCCTCGTCAAGTACGGTACGCCCGAACAACACAAGAAGTGGCTGATCCCCTTGACCGAAGGTCGCATGCAATCGGGTTTCTCGATGACTGAACCGATGAATCCTGGTTCCGACCCACGTTCATTGACGACCCGTGCCGAGCTCGACGGCGACGAATGGGTAATCAATGGTCATAAATGGTTCACGTCCAACGGACACGCCGCCGATTTTTACATTGTCATGTGCCGAACGTCAGATCCCGATGACCCAGGTGGCGCTAACGAAAAGATGACGCAGATCATTGTTCCGAAGAACACCCCTGGCGTAAACATCATCCGCGGCGTGCCCGTATGGGGTAAGGCATCAAGTCATTGTGAAATCAAGTATGAGAATGTTCGCGTGCCAAAAGAAAACCAGCTTGGGCGAACCGGTACTGGTCATGCGGCCGCGCAAGACCGTTTGGGTGCGGGAAGAATCTACCACTGCATGAATTCCGTCGGCTCCATGTGGCGATGTTTCGATCTGATGGTCGATCGCATCATGACTCGAAAGGTGCACGGTGGCGAAACGCTTGAACACAAGCAGTTCATGCAAGGATTCATTGCAGATTCGTACATGGATATCCAGTCGTCTCGCCTCATGGTCGTCGACTGTGCGCAAAAGATGGAAGCAGGCGCCGATTCGCGCACCGATATTTCGTCAATAAAGGTATACGTACCCGCCGCATACCATCGCGTTGTAGACCGTGCAATCCAGGTGTATGGCGCGGCAGGTGTATCAGGCGACTTCCCCTTCGCTGGTATGTATACCGGCGCGCGTACATTAAGAATCGCCGATGGTCCGGACGAGGTTCACAAGATTTTGATCGCTAAGAACGTGTTGCGTCGATATCGTGCTGGCGAATCGTGGGACTTCGGTAACTAAACATGGCAGAAGAAGAATTTGCAAGCGCATTGGCGGGCGCTATTCGTAACCGGGATTCTTTCCCAGCCATGCCGTCGGATCTAAGCCTAGATGATGGTTACGAGATTCAAAAGCAGGTCGTCGAAGCGGTAGCTGACGGTGCTATCGCCGGCTGGAAAGCTGGAATGACTGCGCCCGCAGGACAAGCCGCGTTCGGTCTGAAACATCCATTGATCGGCTCGCTGTATGGATGGGGACGTCTTGAAAATGGTGCAAGCATCGAGATGGTTCCCGGCATCAAACTCGAGTGCGAAATCGGCATCACGATCGACGCGAACGGCAATGCCAAGAGTGCTGGTCCCGTTATCGAAGTACCACGCATGATGTGGAACTCACCAGATGACGCCAAAGGATCTAACTTAACCGCCACGAATATTGCTGCGTATCACTATATTGTTGGTGAGCAGCAACCCATACGCGACGACTACGAACAGCTATCTGTCAGTCTGACCCGAGATGGTGAAACCGTTTGCGAAGCCTCACTTTCGGACGCTCTCGGAGGTCCGAAACAAGCTCTGCAATGGATGCTCAGCGAAGCAAGTGTTCGAGGCATGACACCCACAGACGGTATGTTGCTCATCACGGGTGCGTGCGGTGGAATCCATGATGGCGAGCCCGGCAGTTATGTCGCTGACTACGGTCCGCTTGGAACCATCGAATTCACGATCAAATAGTTTCGTAGCGCTACGTCGGTACCGTCCCGCGTAGCGCTATGACAGTTTCAGTCGATCGTGCTCCGTCACTATGATTTTTCGCTGTCACAAATGTCTGCTCTCTTCAAACTTACTTAGGAGATAGGTTGTGGGAATCGCAAATACGCTTGAGATCATTGCCAGCGTCCCGATGCTGCTGAAACTAAAGAAGGGATTCGCTTACCGGCCCCCGGAAGCAAAAGACAGCCTGCTTTTAAAGGTAGAGGAAAACTGCGAGCAATTTGCCGATCGTACCGCCGTTGTCTTTGAAGGTCAGCACATCACCTGGGAGGAGGTGGGCAAAAGTGCGAACCGCATCGGTAACACGCTCAAAGCAGAAGGCATCCAGCCGGGCGATGTGGTCAGTCTAATAGTTGAAAATCGTCCCGAATTTGTGTCCGCTGTACTCGGCATCATGAAGATCGGAGCAACCGTAGCGCTGATCAACACAAATCTACGCGAAGAACCACTTCGACACTGTATCACCTTGATCAATTCCAAAATCTGCATTTTCGGAACGGAAGTCGCGGACGCGATTGACGGGGTTAGAAACCAACTGGACCTTGAGGCTGGTTCGGGATTTCTCGCAATCCAAGACGGCGAAGATCCTATTCCGGAGTGGGCTCGTGATTTAGGTGTCCTAAGTCACAATCAAGATGATTCAAATCCGCCCGAAACGAAGGATATTTCGATCGGCTCAACGGCCATGTACATCTTTACCTCGGGTACGACTGGATTACCTAAAGCAGCAGTCCAGTCGCACAAACGCCTTCAACAGGCAGCAACCCTATGCCATACGGCGGGTTTGCGTTGTACCGAAAAGGATCGCATCTACTTATCGCTCCCGCTCTACCACGGCACTGGATTAATCATCGGGCTTGGGTCGGCTCTCTCGTCTGGAGCGAGCGTTCTTCTTCGTCGCCGTTTTTCAGCATCCAATCTCGTCTCAGACTTAAGAGAAAACGATGTCACATGCATGGTGTACGTCGGCGAGCTCTGTCGATATCTGATAAACCTGGAACCAACTGGGGACGAAGCTAATACGCCCTTGCATACCGCCATCGGCAACGGATTGCGTCCCGATATTTGGGATGAATTCAGGGATCGATATGGGCTGAAACGCATCACTGAACTTTACGCTGCGAGTGAAGGTAACGTTTCGTTTGCGAATATCTTCAACAAAGATCACACGATCGGTATGACGACGGCAAAGATTGCCCTGATTAAGTACGACGTCCTGAACGACGAGATCGTTAAAAACGACGACGGTTTTTACATTGAAGTTCCAGACGGAGAAGCAGGACTGTGTATCGGTCATATCAATCCCAACGCACAGTTTGAGGGCTACACGAACAAAGAAGCGACCGAAAAGAAAATCCTTCGCAACGTATTTGAGGACGGCGACGCTTGGTTCAATACGGGTGACTTACTTCGTACCGTACCTGTTGGCTTTTCACTTGGTTATGCACACTATCAATTCGTCGATCGTGTAGGCGACACATTTCGTTGGCGGTCTGAGAACGTCTCTACGAATGAAGTCGCAGAGATTCTCAATGGATTCGAGCAGATTGACATCAGTAATGTCTACGGTGTATCGGTTCCGGGAACCGAAGGTCGCGCTGGGATGGCTACCGTCGTGCTCACTAATCCCAACGACGCACTTGATTTAGAACAATTGAGCGAATACGTTGTTGCGAATTTGCCGCACTATGGTCGCCCTGTTTTCGTGCGTGTCCAGAACGAGGCAGCTGTGACAGGTACGATGAAACTCGTTAAGACAGGGTTGCGGGAAGAGGGTTACGACCTAACGCAAATCACCGATCCAGTCTACGTCATGAAACCGAGAACTGAACATTACGTTCCCCTCGACGAAGCGTTTCTAGGCACGATTCAACAAGGTACCGCAGGCTACTAACTGTAAATCTCGGCGCTACCTCGAAATCGCTTGTACTCCCACTGATATTGAGCCGGATCTAGCTCAACTATGCGCTCGATCGCGCGGTCGAGTGCTCGAATTGACACCTCCGCATCCTGTGAGTAGAGATCGTCTTCGACGTCATGAATATGAACCTCGAATCCGCCTTCGCAGCGTACGGCAACCATGGTCACCGCTTTCAGATCGCCGCGCTTTAGTAATGCATGAGGAAGCGTCCCTGTTTTAAGCGGTCGACCTAAGAACGCAGAAATAACTGATTGTCCGTCTACTGGTACCTGATCTGGTAGCAGTACGATGACACCGCCGTTCCTGATACGCGTCAACAGCGCTCGAAAACCAGCTCTTGTCAACGGCAAAAATTCGCTCCCAAACCGACCTCTACATTGATTGATCAGCTCGTCCAATTCGTACAAGCGTCGTGGACTGTACATACACGAATATTTGGCGATCCGCTTCATATACGTTGCGAGTACTTCCCAGTTACCAAAATGCGGAAGGAGCATAAGAACCGACCCTTTTTCGATACCATCGGTGAGAATGGATTCACCATGAACATCCTTAATCCAGCGGTTCAAACGCGTGTAGGAGCTAGTCCACACCGCAGGTAACTCAAAAACTGTACTTGCGGTATGCCGTAAGCTACGTCGTGCAAGTTTCTGTTGTTCGGCGGCCGAAAGGTCTCCGTAGCAGTGTTCGATATTTTGGATCGTGGTTCTAGCAGCTCGCGTTTTAAGACGCCAAGCGAGGAAGCCCGCGAGTGCGGCAAACGCTCGAGACGCACGTAAAGGCAGCCACGAAAAGACTTTAAGCAGAAAGCGTATCGCGCGTACCGGATATCGTTTATGCTCGGTCGACGCCATCGGTCCTCAGTAGAAAATTGCGCGGCCTAACGCCGCAACGACGGGTTGCTATTTCTGTAGATTTAATAGTATGCGCACAACAGCTCTCCCGGAACAGTGCATCGCCAGACAGAGCTATCGGAATTGACATGATCGGCAATCGCTTCGAATTGCTTGATACCAAATCAGGTATTCGAGTACATCTGATTGAGTATGGAGCTACGGTCACAAATATTTGGTGCGCTGATCGCACGGGCAACTTCGGTGACGTGTTGCTAGGATGCCCAACACCAGAGGATCACGCCAAGCCTCACCCCCATTTCAACTGCATCGTTGGCCGTTATGCGAATCGCATCACTAACGCACAATTTGAGCTAGACGACGTCCTCTATCGGCTCGACGCCAACATTCCCCCGCATCAATTACACGGCGGACGTCGAGGATTTGCTAACCGTCTATGGTCAGGTACTCAGAACGGAAATTCCGTGCAGTTTGAGTTAACGAGCGCTGACGGAGATTCGGGTTTCCCCGGTGAAGTAGCTGTTCTTGCGAAGTACACCCTAAATGATCGCGTACTACGGCTGGACTTGACTGCCACAACATCGAAGGCTACACCGATCAGCTTGACGGCACACCACTATTTCAATCTAAGTAACGTTCACGGTACCTACGTAAGTGACCATGAAATTTCGATCAACGCTGATCACTACCTTCCTGTGTCCGATGAATTGACACAACTCGGCCTAATCGCGGACGTAACCAACACGCCATTTGACTTGAGGAGCAGAAATCGGCTGGGAAAACAATTGCACAAAGAACATCCGCAGCTCGAACTAGCGGATGGGTTCGACCACACATTCGTACTTAACGATTCGGGGTTTCGCGACGCAGCACACATCTACGATCCCGACTCTGGCCGATATTGCAAAGTTCGAACCGACCAACCCGGCATACAGTTCTACACCGCAAATACGCTTGATGCACCTGGAAAAAATGGCGTACACTATCGCACGCACCGAGCGCTGTGCCTAGAAACACAGCAGTTTCCAGACGCTCCCAATCACCCTAACTATCCGGATGCTATATTGCGTCCTGGCGAGATCTGGACAGGTGTAACGGAGTACGAGTTTGGGTTCGCCTAGCCGAGACTCTTCCGAAGTCTCTATTTAAACATCAACTTTGTGTAACACTTACTCGAGTTTGTATCGAACACCGTCGTTTGCGTATCGGCTCTAACGGTTCCTAAATTGATGAGTGGCAACCTATCGTTCGTAGACATCAGTTGAAATATTTCCCCACCAATGTCGTAGGATTCATCAAAGCGGAACATGTCTAAACTTTCATCGCCTTGCTGTGGCAACTGATCGACACTTTAGGCTAAATCGCGCCCACAAATTGACTGGTACGATTCAACAGAAATCACTTCTTGACGGTATTCTTTGCAAGCGCAAGCAGAACCTGAAAAATGATCATGTCGCCAATAGTTAGTGCACCTAACCTTACTGTAATCAATTAGAGTCGTGTTCTTACGTATACCGAAGGAGTTCCGATTGCCAACTCCTGCGTTCATCCGAATTGACGAATCCATTGAATTTACATGGCCTTGGTCGGCTACCAAAGGCTTACTGGTTGTTACTGGCGCCTCTGGTGGTGGCGGTGGCGGAATCGGAGGTCAGGGTTATGAGGAAGGTCAAGAAGGTGGTGACGGACCAAATGGCTTCGTTATATTCGTACCGTTGGGTCTAGATAGCGATGGTGAAGAGCAATGAATTTGCGTCGTGCGGAATCGGGACTAGCTAGCAAGTTGGATAACTTTCAACTCGCATTTCAGAAAAAACTGACTAATGTGCGGGGCGATGGTTACTTGGCGATTGAAACAGGATCACGCCCAGCTTGCATGGTCTGGCATGAATCCGACACCGATTTGAATGATGTCGACACTACAACGGACCCATCGGCTAGTGCGCAGACACTTCAGCCTATGCCATTCCCCGCTACTACAAAGACAAAGCGAAGGGGGATACAGGAGTATGAATCACGATTGGCATACCTGCGTGATGAGGCCGAAGACGACGATTGTGTGATTAATCCCCATTCTGAGACTGACTTCAGACATTTCATCGAGTCGCGACCTCGACTGCGAAAAGGTGACCTAGTGCTCATGGACAACGGGAACTTACGAGCCATATGGGAGAGTTATGACGGGGCTCAATTGGGTCTTCAGTTCCTAGGCGGCGGCTCTGTCCAGTTTGTAGTTTTTACACAACGACCGAGTGGAAATCAAATTTCTCGTGTTACCGGTCGTGATTCGATGACGGGTCTAGAGCAGCTCATTCGTGCGCTTGATGTACAGTCACTACTTTTCGAATGACGGGTTACGATCTACCCGAACGCGACCAAATCGTTCGATACATCAAACCAAGAATGATCAAGCAGAACGGGAATGCTGACGGTTCAAGTTTCACGCTACGCACCGATATGCAGAATGAAACTGGTCTCCCGGTCAATTGGTTAGAAGTGTTGGGGTCTGATCGAAGTAACCAGCTATCCGAAGTTCGACGACTATCGCGCCTTGAACTTAGAAGAAATGGACGATTTGCTGAACTGAACGTTGGTGAAGTTATCCGTCGAGTTGCCCACGAGCTAGACACACTGCGGATCATGCACGTTCCACTTACCGAGTCAGAGGGCTTTCCTGCGGATTCATCGCACGCGTTGATATCCGGTTTGCCGCCTGGAGAATCTGATCATGCGTTGCTTGTCGGCGATCTGATAGCGAGATGTGTCGTATCAATGCACCCAGCGAAGGACTAATCTCTATGTCATATATCTAAGTCGAAGAAACGAGATACTTCGTCACCTATTCTGATTGCAGAAACTTAACTTGGAACTTGAAGCTCTATCGGATTCGGATTCTGAGCAAAAGACCGAGTCATTCGAACAATGGGATTTAGTAACCTGCCGAATAACGCGCCGAATTAGAACGACGCGTCGTGCGCGTTCTGAACCAGTTCGCGTACGTCGGCAGTTGACAGATTCAATGCCTTAATTATCTCTTCAAAATTCTCATTGAGGTACCCGCCAAAGTAAGCGGGATCGTCGGAATTAACGGTCGCCTTGATCCCTGCATCGAGGAATCGTTTCAACTGGTGATTGCGAAGGTCATCTACGACGCATAACCGCAGATTCGACAACGGACACATCGTTAGAGGGATCTGATCACGCGCAAGTCGTTGCACGAGCACGGGATCCTCAATGGCCCGATTGCCGTGATCAATACGTTCAGCACCTAAGTCATCTAGCGCACCCCAAACGTATTCCGGCGGTCCTTCCTCACCCGCATGCGCGACTGTGTGTAGCCCCAATTCGCGTGCTCGATCGAACAACTTTCTAAAGTTCTCCGGAGGATAACCGACCTCTGCAGACGCTAACCCGATACCGACAATGTTGTCGTAATACGGTTCTAGATCATCGAGACTCTTAAGCGCTTCACTTTCCGATAAGTGCCGCAAGAACGTTGGAATCAGTAACAGCTCAACACCACGTTCTTTCCAGACTTCTGCGGCGCGAATGCAACCACCTACGATCGCTTCAAGTGGCGTTCCAGTCATCGAAGTTCCTGCCTGCGCTTCGATAAACACCTCGGCATGAATGATGTTCTCTGCCTTTGCATGTTGGCAGTAGTCGTTCGCTAGATCTTCGTAATCCTCTACGGTAGCTAGACTATTGAACCCAACCAGGTAAATTTTGATGAAATCCAGTAGATCGGTAAATTCGTACTTCGCACGAAGTTCTTCGATCGTGTCATATGGCAGGTCTCGACCGTTTCTAGCTATGAACTTGAAGATGAGCTCTGGTTGAAGTGCACCCTCTAGGTGCATGTGGAGCTCCGCTTTAGGAAGCGACTTTGCGAGCTCGATCGCTTCTTCGTGCATGTATCGGTCGTCCTAGCTCGCTGGCGCTTTGCGCTGCGCAAGCGCGATTAAGTTGTCACTTGGGTCTTTCAGGAAAGCCATGTACTCCGACTCTCCCGCTGTTCCAAATGTTCCGTCTGCGTCGTGATGGATCGCGTGCGGTTCACCAACGACTTCTATGCCCTTAGTCTTAGCTTCGGCCACCGCATCATCGATGTCTTCGACGTATAGATAGATAACGCTACCACTTACGCTGCCTTCTCCTTGTTCAAGCATAAGGCGAGTTCCAGTAAGATCGAGGAAAGCGAGCTTTACACCTTGATCAAAACGTGCCGTTAATGGTAGTCCCAGAATTTCATGATAGAAACTAACTGCCGCATCAAGGTCACGAACCGTCAAACTAACTTGATGAAGCGACTTGACCTTCATACCATCATTCAATGCAAATTCGATGCAAATACTCAGCTTGTAAGCGCATTGAAGAACTCTTCGCGATGCGCTTGAGGTATCGTATCGTATGCGACCGATGTTCGATCAATCAGGTCGCCGTAACGACGCTTCAACTCACCTGCAAGGTTTTGAGGTTCATCGATGACAGCAAACTCGCTCAAGATGTCATCCGTAATGAGGTTCCCCATCTCTTGCCATCTTCCTTGCTTCGACATCGAATTTAGCTCACCTTGTAGCTCGCCTGCACCGATGCTATCCAATACCCCTTTATAGGCCGGTGTAGAGCCGTAAAACGCGACTTGCTGACGCGTTGCACCCTTCGCACGTTCCAAACCCTTCTCATCGTCTGCTGTGACAACAAAACAGGGATAGCTGATTTCGAAATCCTCTCGATTCTTCCCTGCCTTCGCCCAGCCTTTCTCAAGCGCTGGAATGGTCGTTTCACGCAGATACTTCTGGGTCGTAAATGGGTGAACGATCATGCCATCGGCTACTTCCGCAGCGACTTCAGTCATTAATGGTCCAACTGCAGCTAAGAAAACTCTTGGTGCGCCGAATTCGGTATTGGAAGGCGTGAAGAACGGTGTCATCAGAGTATGCGTGTAGAACTTGCCGACAAAACTCAACGGCTCGTTGTCGTACCAATTCGCCCAAATAGCACGCAATGCGAGAATGAACTCTCTCATGCGAGGCGCCGGATGCGACCAAGGCATACTAAAGCGCTTCGTGATGTGAGCTCGAATTTGGGATCCTAACCCAAGCACAAACCGCCCTTTCGATACGGCGTTTAGATCATGCGCAATCGGCGCAAGCACCATGGGTGTGCGAGCAAACGCCACGACGATACTCGTGATCAAGTCAACGTTCGATGTGTGCAATGCCGCCTGAGCAAGCGGTAAGAACGGGTCGTGTCCGGTTTCGGCCGTCTGAAGACCCGTGTAACCGACCGCTTCCATGCGCGCCGCATGTTCTCCTACACCGCTGAGATCAAAACCAATGCTGGTGTCAACTTTCATAGTGATATTCCTTGATGATGATTGCCAAATTTAGTCGCGAGAGGTGCAGATCCCTTCGATACTGTCACTGCCATCGCGAAAGTGATATACATGTGTCGCGTTTCCGCACGATTCCACCATGTGGACCACGCCATTTGGGATTCGCAACTGTAATTTTTGTTGATCGGTTAGTCCAATCAGAAGATCCAAGAGTACTCTCGTCGTGATCCCATGCGTCACAAACGCAACCCGAGAATCACTATTGTCAGTAACCGCATTGAGCACCTTCGAGATGCGCGGTTTCATATCGCTGATCGACTCACCAGCCGGTGGTGAAAACCTTTCATTGTCTTGACGCCACTGACGGTATTCCACTTGCCATTCCTGCTGAATATCTTCAACACGTTGACCTTCCCATTGCCCCATGTTGCATTCGCGAAGGTCTGCGTCGAATCGCATATCCACATCGCATTGTTCTCGAATGAGCGCTAACGTCTGGCGTACGCGGCCAAGATCCGACGCGTATATTCGAGACACGTTTTCACGGTTCAGCAGCTGACCGTGTTGACGGGCTTGCTGCTCTCCTAAGGTCGTCAGCGCGGAATCTCCCCAGCCTTGCATCCGTCGTTCAACATTCCACTGGGTTTCGCCGTGACGCGCTAGGTATATCCGCACGTACGTTAGTCGAATCGGAAGCAATCTTGTGTGAATGCATCAAAGGTCACGAATGCTTCGTCGAGACTCAATTTTCCGACAGGTGCGATGATGCTCGTAGTAATACCTTCGTCCGCATGCTGCTTTATTCGCGTACGGACTTCCTCAGGTGTGCCGATCACGCCGATTGAGTCAACAAGGTCGTCGTGGAAAGCGGCTGCTGTTCGAGCCCGGTCACGCGTAAGCCAACCCTCAAGCAACTCCTTCGCCTCGTCTGGATATCCGCACCAAGCAAGGAAATTGTTGTACACCGGATTTCCAAAATATGGTACAAACCAGCGACGGAAATACTCAAGCGCTGCTTCCTTATCGTCCGATACGATCGTCGCAAACCGATTGACGATTTCCACATCCTCAAGTCGCTTACCAGCACGTTTTGCACCAATCTCAACGTGTTCGAGCATCTTTGGCAGTGCGGTACGTGGCCATAGATTAAAAATCACCCCGTCGCCGAACTCCGCTGCCATCTCGATCATCTTCGGACGCAATGCAGCGAGGTAAATAGGGACTACCGGCTCCGAAGGATCTTGCGAGTAGCCTCTGCTGTACACCGTATCCATTTCTGTAAAGTCCGACTTCACGCCTCGCATCATGCTGCGGACGAGTATGGCGGTTTCTTTTACCCGGGTTAGCGGTTTTTCGAGTTTAATGCCATTGAAGGCTTGCAATATTGCCTCACTAGAGGAACCCAAACCCAAGACAAACCGACCTGGTAACGCTTGCCCGAGAATGTCTGCAGAAGCCGCCAATACCGTCGGCGACCGTGTGTATACAGGCACAATCGCCATTCCAATTCGAAGTGTTTTCGTGTACGGTGCAATGGCCGCGGCGGTGGTTAAACCATCAGGCGCCCCCGGATCTGCAAACCATCCGTCATCGAAACCGTTCTCCTCAGCCCATTGAACAACCTTGATGGTGTCCTGTAGCGACTGATTGATCGGAAGCGTCACTGCTATGCGTTTTTTAAATCTCAAAATCTGGGAACCGATTGCGATCTGAGCCGAGAGTCTTGTGGCGCTGACTCACGTACCTTTATGAACAAGCATGCCGCTACCATCAGTTTGCCACGGCGGCCGGCATTGAGGCGGCAGAATTTTAGAAGGCTGGTATCTGTCGCTTATCTTCATACCGATGCTCCTATCGCTTGAAGACGGTCTGTCTTCAGACGAGTGAGTAACTCAATCTCTGGTTTTTACGGTACTTTTTAGATACAGTTTATGATGAAGCTACGCGGGTTTACAGTGGAGCGACCGGTCGTGAAAAAACTAATGTGCCTATTGGCTTGCATGTGCACCATCGGTGCAATCAATGCACAAGAGATCGCGCCTCCGGATGTCTATCAGGCGGTTCGTCAGGCTTCACAAGATATTGAGCTAGTTCGCGAAGTGATGGGACGCCCGAAACTTGAAGCGGATGCGTGGGTCGTCGAGCACGCTGAACCGCGACATGTCTACTATCAAGCGCAAACACTCTTTCGCAAAGTTGCCCGTCTGAATCGACAGCTCACGGGCGAAGCTAGCACAATGCCGCCGGTTCCTACTGGTGAAATCGAACCCCAGCATGTATTGCAGGTCATTCATGCCGCTCAAGAACGCGTCGAAGCTATACGCGGGGAACTAGGCATCAACTATCGGAGCGAATTACCGGCCCGAGAGGCGGATCGCGAACCTAAGGACGTGTTCCGAGAAACTGTCCAACTCGGCCGTCAACTGAACCTCATGCTCGATCGACCGATTCAACCGCAAGATGTGTACGCACAACTAGAGTTGGCCGCGACCTACGTCGCAGGCGCGTTGACAACGGACGAGAGCGCACCTGTGTACGGAACACTACCGCCCTTCGAGCCGCACAAAGTCCCTGCGGATGTCTATCGTCGAGTCCTTGAGTGTTTAGGCATCGCGCAAGATATCGGCGAGCAAAATGGAATCAGTGTTTTGCAGTTAAACCTGAGACGAGAATTGCGGCGTCGCGACATCATGCCATCAGATGTATACGACTTGGCTACGACCGTCCTCGCCGAGGTGGCGTATCTAACCTTGACACTCGATGCGGTCGATGTCGACGTTCCGCCGATTGAACGTCCTAAGCACATCTTTCCGTCGCACGTCTATCAATTGGTAGGCATGCTACAGGAAGAACTAGCGCGACTTGAGTCGCATTTACTGTGACTTGACGAAACGAGCGAAATCAAGCGACGTTTAAAACAAAGAGCGAGACACGGCGACGACGTCGCTTCGCGACGATGCAGCTAAAACAGCCCGCCTATCTGCCCGTTGTCATCAAGCGTGAAGTCTGATGCGGCAGGTCGTCGCGGTAAGCCTGGCATCGTCATGATGTTGCCGCAAATGGCGACGACAAATTCCGCGCCCGCTTTCAATTGAACTTCACGCACCGTCAGTTGGTGCCCCGTGGGCGCACCAAGCAGTTTGGGATCGCCAGAGAAGCTATATTGCGTTTTTGCAATACAAACGGGCAAAGATCCGAATCCAAGCGACTCGAAGCGTTGAAGTTCGGTTGCCGTATTGTTGAGGTATTCAACGCCGTCAGCACGATAAACCTCACGCGCTACAGACTCGATTTTCGCAGACAACGAATCTTCATTTTGGTATAGCCAATGCGGCGCTGAAGGTGCGGACTCGACGCTCTCAACCACCGCCTTCGCTACGTCTACACCGCCGCTGCCACCATCGCGCCATTGCGATCCGACGACACCTACGCACCCTAATCCGGTGATCACTCCGAGTGCGGCTTCGATTTCGGCTTCACTGTCAGCTTCGAATCGGTTAACTACAACCACCGGCTCATAGCCAACCTTGCGGATATTCTCAATGTGACGGATGAGGTTTGGCGCTCCTCGCCGCACCGCTTCTACGTCGTCCTCTTCTAAATCGTCGACTTCAACGCCTCCATGCATCTTCAGAGAGCGCACGGTGGAGACGAGCACGATCGCATCTGGCTTGAGACCAGACTGACGGCACTTGATATTCAGGAATTTCTCTGCGCCTAAGTCAGCGCCGAAGCCTGCTTCGGTCACGACAAAGTCACTGTGCGCGAGCGCTAAACGCGTGGCAAGCACTGAATTGCAACCATGCGCGATGTTTGCAAAGGGACCACCGTGGACGAACACCGGATTGTGTTCGAGGGTCTGGACGAGATTGGGAGCCATCGCATCTCTCAGAAGCGCACCAAGTGCGCTTGTGGCTTCAAGATCATCAGCCTTGATCAATTCGCCTTTAGCAGATGGACCGACAACGATGTTGCCAAGCCGACGTTTTAAGTCGGATAGATCTTCAGCAAGACAGAGCACTGCCATGATTTCTGATGCCGCGGTGATATCAAAACCAGCATCCCTCCTCAATCGCCGACGCACTCGTAGATTGATTTCGCGCAACGCGCGATCATTTAGATCAACCACCCGCCGCCAACTAACTTTGTCTGGTTCTAGTTCGAGCTGATTACCCCAATAAAGATGGTTGTCGACCAAGGACGCAAGAAGGTTGTGCGCGGATGTCACTGCGTGGAGATCACCCGTAAAGTGGAGATTTATGTCCTCCATCGGGGCAACTTGAGCACGCCCACCGCCATGAGCACCACCTTTCATGCCGAAACTAGGACCCAAAGAAGGTTCGCGTAGACAAGCGCTCGAATTCACACCAATGAGATTCAGAGCATCCGTTAAACCGATGGTCGTGGTGGTTTTCCCTTCGCCCGCTGGTGTAGGTGACATCGCCGTAACCAGCACCAACTTTCCGCGGCTAGGCGTTCGGTTCGACATGACGTAGTCGAACGAGATTTTTGCCTTCGTCCTCCCGTACGAATGAATTACGTCTGAAGGAATAGCAAGTTTTTCGGTTGCTATATCAACAATAGGGCGAAGCTCGATTTCCCGAGCGATTTCTTGGTCGTTCAACAGTAGAAAGGCCGCATCTTTCGGCTGAAACGTGTTGGAGCGCGTTTTTTACCAGAAACTAGCTCGTTTCGCGCAACCAGTCTTCTAGCGGTTCAGATATTCGAAGTAAAAACGATGCGTCAAATCACCCTCCACCTCGATAAATCGCAATGCACCTTATACGTATCGCGACGCCTGAGCGTTGAACATCTTCGCGTACATACCACCGTGTGCCAAGAGGTCTTCATGAGTACCTTGCTCGATGATCTGACCTTCGTCGACAACGGCAATGTAGTCTGCCATTCGAACGGTACTAAAGCGATGAGAGATGAAAATCACCGTTTTGTCAGCAGCATGTCGAGCAATCTCGTCGTATAGATCGTGTTCTTTCAATGCGTCGAGCGCTGCGGTAGGTTCGTCAAGAATGAGAATCGGGGCATCGCTCATGAATGCCCGTGAAATGGCCATTTGCTGCCACTCGCCACCCGATAAGTCAACCCCTTCGTCGAAGGTCTTGCCGAGTACTGTGTCGTAACCCTTCTTCAGACGAGTGATAAACGTTGCGGCACCCGCCGCTTGAGCGCTTTGTTGCACTAAATCGCGGTTCTCAATCTCCTCAATTCGTCCAATCCCGATGTTCTCCTGCACGGTCAAGTCGTATCGTGCGTAATCCTGAAAGACGATTGACACCGAGTTGCGCAGCTGTTTTAGGTCGTATTCTGTAAGAGAGATGCCATCCAACTCTATGCGGCCTTCCGTAGGGTCATAGAAACGAGCGAGCAACTTGATAAGCGTTGTCTTACCCGCACCATTTACACCGACGATCGCAACTTTCTTCCCCGCTGGGATGGTCAATGTGAGGTTCCTTAGAACCGGTTCTGAGTTGATCGGGTAAGTGAACGACACATTTGTCAGCGAGATGCCGTTTGTCAATGAACTCGGGACCGAGATTCCCTTATTGCCATCCGCCAACGCTCCCAGAGCGCCATCGACGGACAGCGGATCCATATCCACCAATTCGAAGTAGCGACGCATGAATAACGATTGCTGATACAGACTCCCAAGTTGCCTTATCACGCCGATCAAACCCGAACTGCATTGCTGCGCCGCCTGTGCGACCATCGTCAATTCGCCGATCGTTATGCGACCAAGAACCGCGCTAAACACTGCATAGCAGTAGATGGACACGATACCCAGATATGACACGAGCGACATACCGACATTGGCGCCAAACAAACGTACCAAGAGTCGTTGAAGGGCTTGGATTAATTCGTTTCGAGTTTTGGAGAATCTGTTGAGAAAGTAGTTGCGCAATCCGAATGTGCGGACCTCACGGGCTGTCTCCTTGCTAGTCAGTAGCCGAATGATGTAGTCCGACATTCGGTAGTAGCGAACGAACTCCATATTTAGATCGAATCGTCTTCGTGCGTGCCACCCCTCTACGAGTATGCGAGGTACGACGGTGCCGATGAGCACAACGATCGCTAGTGGATGGAGGATCGAGAGCAAGCCAAACATCAGACATAGGCTAACCATCGATTGAACGAGTGACAGTGTGGAGTACCCGAGATTTTGAATCTGCCAAAGCTGATTTGAAGCATGGTGCAGCTGATCGTGTTGCTGAGGGATCTCAAAAAAGGCAAGGTCCAGGTCTGTAGCCTTTGCCATCAGTCTTTGAGCGGCAACGCTATACGTACGCTCGGAGAGCACCTCAGTTACGATGCTGTCGATACCTCCAATCACGGCTTGAAGCATCCACAATCCGAACAACATGGCAAGAGGCGTGAACACGACACTCCATTGAGGTTCTACCCCAATCAGACTGACGACGCCATCGATGATGTCCTTCGTCAGCCAGATGACCCCTGCCGGAATCGTCGCCAGCACGACATGCACCGTTAGCGTTAACACGGCATAAACACGCGAGGCTTCCCACAGAATGCGAAACGCCATCGGGAGCATGGCAAGACCGCTCCCTATGGAGCGAAGAATGGACTGCTCTGGTGGTCGAAACGGATCACTCATCGTGACTGAACTTACATAGGTGAAAAAGCGTTCTGAATGTCTTAGCTAGATCGAAGAAACGTTAGTTCCAAGTCGATAGCGGCGCACAACCCACTCTATGGCTGCCTCCGGGCTCTCAAATTCAACAAATGCGGAGCCCAAGCAGGGGTATCGTTGGCGCAATAGTAGCAATGTCCCACAAGATTCGCCCTGTTTCGGAAAACCAAACACGACGGCTTTGAAGCGTTACGGTATGCCGTTACGAAAACGGTTGACGGTATTCGGTCAAGCGCTCAAAAATGGAGGTACTTACTAAAATTGGATGCTGCCACAGACCCATCTGTGCGATCCCAACCTAAATAAACCATGATGTACCTGTAATCCATGCCTATGTCACGTAGATTCCGACATTTTGGCACTACGGCAATTCGATTAGTTCTGCTGCTTTTGTCTTTGGGCGTTAGCTACGTGAGTAGTAGCGCAAACGAAGTAACGAGATCTGTTCCCTTGTTACATTCTTCCAATGACTCGTTTACAGGTGTATTGCGCTTTATCAACCACTCTAAAGACGTTCAGTCTGTTTCGATTGTTGGGTTTGACGATGAAGGAACCCAGTACGGCCCTGCATCTTTCACCATAGGTAGTCAAGAAAACAAGCTGATCTATGCGGATGACTTGGAGAATGGGTCCGACGATATAGACGAAGGTTTAGGCCGTGGCGTCGGAAGTTGGCGACTACAAATAACGATGTCACGGGACGTTGAGACGACCGCATTCGTTGAAGCACAGGATGGTCTGTTGGAGAGTCTCCATCAGACTATACAAGGAGAAAACGGGTGCTGGCGAGTACCCACTTTTTATTCTGCGGATAACTTAACAGTCTCAAAACTACGCCTGACGAACACTAGTTCTGACACTGCTAACATCAAGATAAGTGGCCGAGACGACCGAGGTTCCGTAAGCGCGTCGCCAATAGAACTCACACTCGCTCCGTTGGTTACCACTTCGCTTACCGCATCAGACTTAGAAGACGGTACCGATGACTTCGAAGGGTCATTAGGAAACGGTCGCGGGAATTGGCAACTAGCAGTTGAATCTGACCGTCTCATAACGGTCATGAACTTGATTGAAGGCGATCGCTCGATATCTAACGTGTCAAGTCGACCTTCCTATGCCGCCGGTCATTGCTGGCTTGGCAAAACACTCGCGAATGCAGACCGATCAATCGGCAATCAAGTAGAGCCTTACGTTCTACCTGATAGGCTAGAAGAATCTGCGCCCATTACACCTGCGATTTACGCTGCGATTTATGACGAAACTGGCGTTCGAGCCATAGCTGCAGAGGGTGTAAAGCACATCGAAAGAGAAGCGGAAGCTTCGATTCATGATCGCTTGTTTCTTGGGTCAATAACTAAACCCATGACGGCAACCATGATTGCCACTCTTGTATATGAAGATCAGAGTACGTTCGCGAATGGCTGGTCAACTTCGATACAAGATGTCTTCAGTGATTCAATTGATGACATTCATGAAGACTACCACGAAGTCACCATAAAAGATATCTTGACGCACCATGGTGGCATTCACGAAAATCCACCGTTGTTGTTGCAAGACGACGAAGAACAATCTCTGACTGAGCGACGTCTTGCAGCGACGCTCGAGACGCTCGCGTTAGAACCAGAAAGCGAACCTGGTACGGTCTCATACTCCCATGCTGGTTACCTTGTTGCTGCGTCGATGGTAGAGAAACTCACGGGAAGAACGTATGAGACCTTGATGCAAGAGCAACTCTTCGACCCACTTGGCATGTCGAGTGCCGGGTTCGGTCCGCCCGCAACGTTCGATAGCGAAAACGAACCCTGGGGACACACGCTATCGGATGACAATGAATGGATACCCACGCAAGACGATTGGCACGTAGTTCTACAACCTTCCGCGGGCGTGCACGCGTCCATGGAGGATTTAGGCAAATTCCTACAACTGTGGATGGACGATAAGGAACCTATGCTGTTGACCCGTGATCAGATACAAGCCCTAACTAGGCTAGCGGTTCAAGAGGACGGTACGCTCGTGCGGTTCATTTTTAGTGGTGGATCGCCTAGTGCGGGCTGGTGGCTTTATCGAGATGTGTTCGGGTATGGCGAAGCTCTGAACACGCCGGGTTCAAACGGTAATTGGTACTCGCTCGTCTGGGTCATGCGCGATATCAGTCGAGCGTATCTAGTTGTCACGAATTCAGTTCTACCTAACAGAACGCCGAATCCGAGCGCTCGAATCAGCATCAACCGAGTACTAACTCCTGTCATCACAAGATTAGCGACTAGTCCGGCTCGCAGCGAACCGCCAAAACTATCGACAGATACGCCTCACTAGAAATCTCACTTCATACCAGCATAGTTAGACCGTAGAACTTCAAACCGGCATTTAATGTCGTCAGATTGACTTCTATGTCTTTTGAATGACGAACTTTGAGCGAACGATCAATGCGATACTTCCGATGTTTAACCAATTTAAGGTAGTTTCATGCAGTTAGGTGTTTTAGCCGGCATGGGTCGCGACTGGCAGGATTCGATCGAAAAAGTTCGAGTTGCCGAGTCGCTTGGCTATACGATGGTCGCAACGGGTGAAGCTTGGGGACCTTCCAGTATTCCGTGGATGACCCTGCTCGCTACTCATACCGAGAAGATACAGATTGCAACGTCGATTCTGAATGTCTTTTCCAGGTCGCCAGGTGCAATCGCTCAAGAGTTCGCATCGCTTGAAATGTTGTCAAAAGGTCGGATGGTATGTGGCTTAGGTTCGTCCGGGCATCGAGTGATTGAGCATTTTCATGGTGTTGCATTTGATCGCCCTCTACGCCGTATTCGCGAATACGTGGAAATCATCAAGCTACTACTCGAAGGGCAAGAACTCAATCACGACGGCAAGCTCATGCAGATGAGCCGCGGTTTCAGACTTGACTACGAACGCCAACGCGAATCAGTACCGGTCTATATCGCCGCGATCACACCAAAGTCGATCAAACAAACGGGCGAAATCGCCGACGGAATCTTCCCTATTCACTGGCCAAGCGAACGCTTTGCGTCACTGAAAGAAGACTTGCGTGCTGGCGCTGCCGCGGCAAATCGAGAGAACATAAACCTCACCGTCGCGCCTTTTACGAACGTATATGTGGGCGACAGCGATGACGAATCGCTGTGGCAAGCGGCGCGTCAACCGTTATTCCACTACATAAATCGAATGGGCGATTTCTATTGGAACATGTTGGTGAGCAATGGATTTGAGGACGACGTGCTCGCGTCACGTGCCGCATGGCAAGAACGAGATCGAGATGGTGCCTTCAGTGCGATTTCGAAAGACATGGTTCAAGCAATTCAGGTGATTGGTCCACCGGACGCCATCGCGGGTCAGCTTCAGCAACGCGCTTCAGACGGCGCTGACATTCAGCTCATTCCTATGCCGCAAGGATCCTTAAGTGATGTTGAACGCCAACTTTCGTTCTATTTAGGCGTCTAACTCCGATTCGCAACCCCGCAAGGAGATTCCGGGTGACTTCAATGGACAACATCGAGTTTCGATCAATCGAGAAAGATGAACTCGATTCCTTCAACAAGGTTGTCAAGTATGTGTTCGCCGAAAGTTCTACCGATCCGGTTCCTGAAGAAGACGAGCTGAAACCCGAGTGGACAACAGCAGCATTCCATAAAGGAAAAATCGTCGCGACCTCCGGAGGCTTTCCATTCGAGATGCGATTCAACGGGAAACCGATCGCTGTCGATGGTCTAACAGCAGTAGGCACCGAACCCGGATTTAGGCGACGCGGCTTAGTTCGCGAAATGGTAACGCGCCGTTTACACGCGGTCCATGAACACGAGGAACAGTCCGCATCGATTCTGTGGGCGTCGATGGGAGCAATCTACCAACGTTTTGGCTACGGGCTCGGTAGCAGTCAAATCCAATGTAAATTCGATCCACGTTTCACGCAATTCCAATTCCCAGGCGATGTTAACGGTTATGTCCGCATCGTCAGTGAAGAAGAAGGCGGACAAGTGATCAGAGACCTATATAGTCGTTTTGTTGAAGACCGAACGCTTGATTTACATCGTGACGACGATGTGTGGTGGAAGGGCTACTTTGGCACTAAGAAGCGTCTTTCATATATCGCCATTTATTTCAATGCGAACGACGAACCCGAAGGCTATGTTGCTTACAAAACTTCAACCTTCAGTCAATCACCCGATGAAGGACCTGATCAGAAACTCTGGGTTCGCGAGCTGATTTATCTAAACATTCAAGCCTATCGCGCACTTTGGGAATTCATACGCGAACATGACTTGGTCGCTAAAGTAGAGATGCAGATGGCGCTCGATGAACCTGCGATCAACATGCTGCTGGAACCGCGAGCCATGCGTCTCAATGTATTGGATGGAATTTGGATGCGGATCGTCGATGCTGAGAAAGCACTCACACAACGAGAATATAGTGGACCCGGCAATGTCGTGCTCGAGATTCAGAATGACTCAGAGTGTCCATGGAATGAGCGCCGGTTCGAGTTAGAGACGGACGGTGAGACTACCGAAGTGGCTGAAACGAACAAGAGTCCGCAACTAACTATTTCTCCGAATGGATTAGCGAGTCTAATGACAGGGAACGCGAGCCTTTCAGAGCTAAATCGAGTCGGACGCGCAGATGTCTCGGATACGAAAAAGATGCGTTACTTCGACTTTATGTTCTCAACGAAGTATCGACCGTTTTGTCGCAATGGGTTCTAGGTCTAGCGTCTCGCAAGCAAACTGAACCCCACGTGGTCTACGTGTCGACAGTTGACGTGTCGATCGGTGACAATGTGGATGCTTCATCTACTGCTTCAAATTCCTTCCGGATTGCAGCCGAATGTTCACCAAGGCGCGGTATGCGTACCGTTCCGTCTTCGACTTTACGCTCCGAGTCCGGATAGGCAGGCATTTCGATCGGTCCGGTCGCGCTCTCATATCGTGTTCGACGCAATTCCGGATGCATAGCGAAGGCAGGCATCTCGTTTACGACGCCAAACGCGATGCGGGCGTTTTTCAATAGTTCAACGAGTTCTTCCTTCGAGCGCTTTCCAAAGAACTCCTGCACCATACCATCCACTTTCGGTCGTCGCTCCATACGTACAGGATTTGTCGCGTAGAGTGGATCTGCAGTCAATTCCGGTCGCTCTAGGACCTGTTCGGTAAACGCTTTCCACTCGCGATCGTTCTGAACGGAAATCACAATCGTGACACCATCCCTCGATACAAATCCACCATAGGGTGTGATCGAAGGATGAGCTAGACCAACCCTGTCGGGACCAACACCTTTCTCCTCATGCTGCAAGAGTGGCACAGACATCCAATCCGCGATCACGTCAAAGAGCGAGAGTTTGATGGCTCGCCCTTCTCCTGTCCTCGCGCGTGCAACAATCGCCTCATTAATGGCGAGTGCGGCAGTCAGACCCGTAGAAATGTCGACAAGCGAAACGCCAATCCGACCGTACTCGCCCGGCGCGCCAGAGATCGAAACAAGCCCCGATTCTGCCTGAATGAGCAGATCGTAAGCCTTCATATCACGATACGCGCCTGTCTCACTGTATCCTGAAATGTCACACGTAATTAGGTGCGGAAACTCATCGCGCAAGACGTCGGAGCCCAAGCCAACGCGAGCCGCAGCGCCTACACTGAGATTCTGAATGAACGCATCGGACCTACTGAGAATACGTTTGATAAGCTCAACATCGTCCGGGTCCTTGATATCAACCGTAAGGGACTCCTTGCCACGATTCGCCCACGCGAAATACGCGCTTTGGCCGTTCGCGGCCGTGTCATAGGTCCGTGCGAAATCACCAGTCTCTCGCTCAAGTTTGATGATGCGCGCCCCCGCATCAGCAAGGCGACACGTCGCCACTGGCGCCGCGACCGCTTGCTCGAGCGCTACTACGGTGATGCCCTGAAGCGGTAAATCGCTCATTGACTTCGGGCTTCGATAGGAGTCTGTAGAGCCGGACCTTCGCCTCTGGTGGTACCTATCGATCGCCGCGGATCTAAGGCGTCACGTACACCCTCGCCGATGAAGATCAACAGGGTCAACATCACGACCAAAGTCGTAAACACGCCTGCGCCGATCCACCATGCTTGAAGGTTGCTCTTCGCGGCCGAGAGTAACCTGCCTAAAGACGGTGACTCAATCGGTAAGCCAAATCCGAGAAAGTCGAGCGCCGTCAAAGAGACGATCGAACTGGTCAGAATGAACGGTAGATAAGTCAGTGCAGAAACTGCTGCATTGGGTAATACGTGACGGAATATCACAATAAAGTCGCGAACGCCTAATCCCCAAGCGGCACGTACAAATTCGAAATTTCTCGCACGCAAGAATTCGGCTCGTACGACGCCGACTAGTGTCATCCAACTAAACATGACCAAAATGCCGAGCAACCAATAGACGTTTGGCTCGACCATACTGGCAAGAATGATCAGAACGAACAACACAGGTAGTCCGATCCAGACCTCGACGATTCGTTGTCCGATCAGATCAACCAGGCCACCGAAATAGCCTTGGACAGCACCAACGCAGATTCCGATGGTTGAACTAAAAATCGTGAGGATGATGCCGAACAAGACCGACAATCGAAACCCATAGAGCAGCTTCGCGACGATGTCCGTGCCGAAGCCATCAGTACCAAGCCAATGTTCAGAGTCAGGCGCCGCCGGTACGATCGTACGATCCCAATCTAGCGTATCGAATGAATAACGGATGGCAGGCCATAGCGCCCAACCATGCTCTTCGATTTCACGTTCTGTAAACGGATCGATATACCAGGCTTCGGTCTCGAGTACCCCTCCGAGCTGCTTGTCAGAATACGTAAAGATCAGCGGCAGGTAAATCTCGCCTTTGTAGCTGAAAATGATCGGTTTGTCGTTCGCGATAAGTTCCGTGACCATGCTGACCGCAAACAACAAACCGAATATCCATAGGGAGTAATAAGCGCGTTTGTTCTTACGGAAATTCTCAAGCCGACGCTGGTTCAGTGGACTCATGTTTCGCGCGTCTCAAAATCAATTCGTGGGTCGACCACAACGTACATCAGATCGCCTACAAGTTGCATGGTTAAGCCGAGCAGACTGAACATATACAACGTGGCAAATAAGACGGGATAGTCGCGGACAATAACTGCTTCATACCCAAGCAGTCCGATCCCTTCAAGCGAGAAGATAACCTCGATCAGCAATGCCCCGGTAAACAAAATGCCGACGAAAGCCGCCGGGAATCCCGCGATGATGATCAGCATCGCGTTGCGGAAGACGTGTAGGAATAACGTGCGCTTTTCGGTTAGTCCTTTTGCTCGCGCGGTTAGCACGTACTGTTTTCCGATTTCTTCAAGGAAACAGTTTTTTGTCAACATCGTTAATGTGGCAAATCCGCCCAGCGTCAAAGCGATTACCGGTAGTGCCAAATGCCAAAGAACGTCCGTCAGTTTGTCGAAGAAACTGAGATCTGCAAAGGACTCCGAGACAAGCCCCCGCATAGGAAAGGCGTTAAGCCATTCACCTCCTGCTAATGTCACCAAAAAGATGATCGCGAATAGAAATTGAGGAATCGCGTAAGCCGTGAAGATCACGGTACTCGAGAAGATATCAAGCGGTCCGCCATCGCGGATCGCTTTGACTACGCCAAGTGGGATCGAGATCGTGTAGATGAGAAACATCGAACTCAATCCCAGTGAAATCGATACCGGGAGTCTTTCAATGATGATGTCAAGGACGTTACGATCCTGGTAGTACGACTTGCCGAAGTCGAACCGTAGATAGTTCCACAACATTAAGCCAAATCGCACATGCGCGGGTTTGTCGAACCCAAATCGTTCCTCGATTTCAGCGATAAACGCTGGATCTAGTCCGCTGGCGCCTTGATAACCGGACTCTGACGAGGGTCCCATTGACTCCGCGGTCGAGATATTCGCAGTGGTCGACATGGTGAGACCTGAGAACTGAGCGATCGCCTGCTCCACGGGACCGCCAGGCGCAAATTGGATGATGGTGAAGTTAAGAAGAAGAATCCCGAATAGCGTGATCGGGATCAGGATTAAGCGTCGAAGTACGTAATGAAACACTAGTAACGATCCGAGTATTCCGCTACTTTCGCTGCCTTCTCTTCATCCCACCACCAATGCTGAATGTGTGACGTTATGCGAGTTAAAGGCACCGGTTCGGGCTGGCCGAATCGATCCCAATAAGCCAAGCCAACTTTCGTTTTTGCCATCCCCGGAATAAAGTAGAAATTCCAGAGCAATACCCGATCCAACGCACGAATCGCGGCGGCGTAGTCCTCAAACTCATCGGCAGTCTTGATGCGCTCGATCAAGAAATCAATCGCCGGGTCTTTGATGTTCGCCCAGTTCGAACTGTAAGCCAAGTCTGCCTGTGCACTGTGAAAGAAGTTGTCGATGTGAGATGTTGGGGTGTTATCAGGCAGGAACCAGATCGCCCCTGCGTCAAAATCACCCGTGCGCATACGCGACAACCAATTCGAAATCTCAGGAGATTTCGCCGTCGCGGTGATACCTAATCGTCTAAGTACCTGCATGTAGTGAATAAAAGACGACGCGAGCGCTGGTGATACAGCAACCATCCGAATATGGAACGCTTCACCGGTCGTTTCGTGAACGAGTTTCTGATTTTTTAGTACCCAACCCGCTTGACGTAACAACTCCTGTGCACGCAGCAATGTCTCACGGTCGTATCCGCCCCCCTGATTTGGCGGCGGACGATAGGGGTCCGTGAACACCCTCGGTGGAACGAGACCACGGATAGGCTCTAAGTGCCGAAGTTCCCTCTCATCTGGGAGACCTGTCGCCGCATAGACATCGGATCCATGGAAGTAGCTCGTCGCTAGATCGTAGAAGTCGTAGTTACGCTTGTTCAGAAATACGAGATCATGGACCAACCAGAGAGCTTCGCGAACACGAACATCTTGGAACCGCTTTTGCTCTAGGTTCCAGAACACGGGCCACCATAGACCCGCTGGTCGCATTTGCGGAACGTACGACTTCTGAAACAACCCGAGCTCCCGGGGGCGAAATTCGTATGCCTGCTCCCACAGTCGCGGGATGTTCTCCACGTGCACGTCAATGACGTCGCCTTTCAAACTCTCGGTTTGCACCTGATCGTCACGAAAGTAATCAAACTTCACAAAGTCGAAGTTGAAGCGTCCGCGATTGACGGGCAAGTCACGAGCCCAGTAGTCTTCAACACGCTTGTAACGAACCCATTGCCCGACATAGAAGTCATCAATCTCGTAAGGTCCAGAACCAAGCGGCGGTTTCACCGTCGTTTCCAGTATGTCTCGTTCTTCGCCCGTCCAGTAGTGCTTCGGCAAGATCGCCATCGTGCCGATTCGTATCGGGAGCAAAGGATCTGTGCGATATGCCTCATCAATGTGAAACCGAACCTCGCGATCGTTGATCACTTCGACACTCGAGAATCCAGCGATTGGATTTTGAATGCTGGGGTTTGCCTCAAAGCGATAGGTGTTAAAGGTGAAGACCACGTCGTCAATCGTGATCGGTTCACCATCGTGCCACTTTGCGAAGTCTCGTAGTCGAAATGCCACCCACGAACGATCGGGCGCGACAGCGATCCCTTCTGCGATTAAGCCGTAGATTGATGCGACCTCGTCTGAAGCCGTCTCCATGAGCGCGTCCAGGAGCAGGTTGTCTGACGGCGAACCCACGGAAAGTGCCGCGGCAACACGACCACGCGGGGGGACTGGATTGAAGCTATCCCAATTCCCCATCTGCGGTATCCGAATCTGACCGCCCTTAGGAGCGTTTGGATTGATGTACTTGAAGTTTCGGAAGTCAGGTGGTAAGTTCGGTTGACTGAGGAACGCATAACCGTGTTCGTAAACGATTGGTTCCGATGGTATGGCAAATGTGGTACTTATCAGTACCACTACCAATGAAAGTTGCCTGACTAACTTCAAAACCATCTACTCAATCGATTGGAACTTTCATCGTCGCAAGTTCAAACTCGATAAATCCGAGCAGCGGTTCCGTAGAACATCGCATCTTTCTCTCCCTCTGAGAAGTCGGCGACGATCTTCTTCAATCCGTTCCACAGAACCTGATAAGAAATCGAGAGTTTGTCCACGGGAAAATTGCTTTCGAACATGCAACGGTCAGGACCAAAAGACTCGATCGTATGTAGGTAGTAGCGTCTTTGAGCTTCGGCGAATTCGTCTGACGTCGGCGGCCGCTCATTCTTGTCCCAGCCGAACCCATTGTCCGGCATAGCGAGTCCACCTAACTTCGCGACGACATTTGGGCACTTGCCGATTTCGGCCATGTCCCCTTTCCACTGCTCGAATATCTCTTCCTGCTTGCCAGCGTATGCGCCTACACCTAACGGCGTTCCAAAATGATCAAGGATCATCGTTGTGCCAGGACAGGCGCGAGCCAGCTCCAAGTACTCTCGGTTCTGATGAAAGAAATGCCACGTATCGTAGGTGAAACCTATCTCGCCTAGCGTCGTTACACCTTCGCGGAAGTCTGTTTGGGAGTACGGACACGGTCTGCCTCGACCCGCGTTTGTTAGAGTCCCAGTCGTGTCATAAGGTCCTGCATGCCGGATACCACGAAATCGTCCGTCGCCGGCCGCTTCGTGTGCCTCGAGAACTTCGACGACACCTTTGCCTAGCGTCATATCTGCGTGGCTAACGATGCCAGCAATCGTTGCTTGCGACGAGTCCTTTTCACTCTCCTTCGCGACGCCCGCGACGTATTCCGTCTCGCCAATCGGCCGCATATGAGCCGGACCATCTTCCCGGTAATTGGAATGGCAGTCGATAAAGACCGTTTTTTCGACGTTGTGACCGGAACCAGTATCACGCCACAAATCCTCTAGTTCATACTTTCCCCAAAACGAAGCTGTCGACCATAAATGGTGATGGGGATCAATGATGCGACGCTCGGGTTCAACAATCTCTTCTTGGACGAGTGCACGCCACTCGTCAGTACTAGGCTCTGGCACGAAAGGTCCTTCTGTGTTTTACGAAAGTATGAGTCGCAATTGGTCGCCGATCTGCGCTAGAGACGACGAAGTACGATTTATATACGGTGGCAGCTACCACTCAGTCTCCGTATCCATACGCCAAAGCGTACGACCCTCACGATGCCGAACCGGTAGTCGAACCGTGCGGAACTCGGGCTACGTCAACCCGTCGATCCCATCAGTCGATTGCCAGCGGGTCCGATTCCTCGCTCCACGCACCGCAAGCTCCGTCCTCGTTCAACGAGCAGACGCGGATCGTGTAGGTCGCGGGGGACACTCCCGACCATCGAAACATCGTGCGGTCGTATGGTCCCAGCGATCGCAAGTAGTTGGGTTCCGCAGTTTTCATCACGTGTACGCGGTAACGCGCGTTTGGCACCTCGCTCCAGCTGCCGCGCAATTCTCGCCTCCTCGGACTATCCAGCGTCACCGTCGCTGGCGGCGGCAGTGGCGCGGCGCGAGTGCGTTTGAACCCACGCCACCGGTCCGCGTACGACAGATTTGTAAGGCGCCCGGTGGCACTCACGACCAGGTTTAGTACAACAATATCGTCCGCGTCGACACGCAGTCGCCACTTGCCCGACCCGTCGCCCAGCGCTCCCTCGTCGATTAACCCTGGCGCGGTCGACTCACCCGACTCCAACTCCGCCGCCGTCAGTTCCATCGCATCGCCGCCTTCCATCCACAACCGCACCGTCGTCCCCGGGCGCACACCGGTGTCGTCCGTTCCGGTGATCCGCACCAGGCGTCGGTTCTCCGTAGGGTTGACGAGACGCAGCACACTCGTGCTGTCAGCGTCGTTAGCCGAGTTGAAGAACGGTACCCGATGTACTCCGTTACTCTCGGGAGCCCGCGCTTGCATTGACGTCAAGAACCCGTCCGCATGGCGGACGTAGTCGTTGGCTTCGAACTTGATTCTCTGGCTGGACATCGCCAGCCGCCATATTCCCGTGCCTGCCCCCGTGCTTCCTGTCATATTCTGGTTCGAGCTTCCGAGCTCGAGAGCGTTCGCGTCAAGATGCGCCATGTCCGTGCTGCCCATTTCGAGCGTTAATGGCTCGTATTCGGTGTCGCCATCGTCGAACGCACTAATTAGCACATCTCCGGCGTTCGGCGATCGGTTCGCAATCCGGACAAAGCCCTGCCGCCCGTACTCGTCGGCCATCGCAGGGAATAGGGGCACGCGCCACGTCCCATCAGGGTCCTCAGCCGCGACCCCTGACAGGTTTGCCAAGTGACCCTCCGGACTCGTCAGCAGGCTCATTGCCACCAGAGGCGGTGTGGACTCGATACGCAAGCGCCACCTGCCAGAACCGTTACCGAGACCCTCTTGCGCGACGCCACAAGGCAGACCACTGCCAGACTCCAGCTGTGTCGCATTTACCGTGCACGACGTCGCCGCCGGTACGGTCAGCCGCACCGGTTCGCCCGGTGAGCGACCAGCGTCGTCCACGCCTACCACGGTCACCTCCGCGTCCTCACCACCCGGGTTTACGAGGCGCAGCAGACTCGTCTGGTCGAGCTCACTTGCCGGGTTGAATATCGCTACCGCGAGCGAGCCATCGGGGCGCATCGGAACCGTCATTCCCAGCGCCGCCAAGTGCCCGTTCGCAGCGCCCACGTACGACAGTGCCTCGAGGTTCCGTTCCGCACTGTCGATCGTGAGCCGCCAAGCGCCAGTACCAGATCCAGTGGCCCCGATCAAGCCTTTCGCCGCGTTGCCGCGTTCCAGATCGTCAGAGTTGAAATGCCTGACCTGCCTCGGCCCGAGGGCTAGCGTCAGTGGACCATACTCGGAACCCGCGTCGTCGGTCGCCGCCACCGTCGCCTCGATCTCTATCTTCGAATGGTTTTCCACCCGTACATACCCGTCCCGGAGTGGGTCCGAGGCGGACGGTAAGTACCAGATCCTCTCCGGTCCGTCAACGACGACCGAGAAGGTCTGCCGAGCGAAGCCGCCGTGGGGATCCGTGGCCGTCAAGATGATCTCAGCAATACCACGGTGCACGCCCCGCAAGACGAGCGCAGCGCCGTCGATCCCTGCTATGGCGACCGTTGAGTCGGAGGACTCAACCATGTACTCAAGCGTATCTCCGTCTGCGTCATAAAACGCCTCTGGGAGAGCTATCTCGACCGCTGCACGTGGCTCGACCGCCTGTTCGCCGATCGGCTCAGCCGCCTCCGGTGTATGGTTGGTCGTTGTCGGTTGCTGCGGCGGCTGCTGTGGCGGAGGTTGCTGCGGATTGTTTGTCGTCGTCGCGCTGGCGACGTTCGACGGTAATCCTCTGCCGACTGAGTTGACGGCCGAAACCTGGTAGTGACGCGTGGTGTTAGCCGTGAGCCCGATGTCGGCGTACGCGGTTGCGACGCTCCCCGTGTTCGAGATCAAGTCTGAGAAGTTCGTTCCGTCGCTGGCGTACTCGATCCAGTAGTGGGAGATGGGCGAACGGCCATCACTCAGGGGCTCACTCCAGGACAAGTCGATCCTGCTCGTACTGGCGGCATTCGCCGTCAGGTTCGTTGGTGGACCAGGTGCTCGGGGCGGCTGCGACGGCCAAAGGCTGACCGTTACCTTGTCGCCCGCATGCCAGTCCACGCCAGTATGGCTCCATGAAAACGTGTAAGACGCATCAGGTCCCGTCGCTCGACTGAAAGCGAAAGCGAGGTTAACGAATTTGAAATACCACCCATTCGACGCAGGACTGGGGTCGCTAGTGAACGAAATGGTGTGGTTGTCGGCAGTATCCAAAATCTGGTCAATCGTGTAAGTGATGCCATCTAGAGTGAACGTATCAGGGGATAGATTCCCAATGGAAGACGCGACGTATCCGTCCCATTGCTTTGCTTCGTCGGTTCCTGCTGTCAAACAGGCCGTCCAGAGGGCGCCGCTGGGGACAGTGTCACCTTCGCAGGGAGTGCCGGAGGATTCATCGCTGGTAGATTGTTGGGCACCGAGGGGATGCAACGAGAGGGCTAGCACAAACATCGCGACTCTGGTGGTAAGACGAATTGGCGCGCCTATTGCCCTGAGGGGCGCGACAGACTTGACAGGTTTTATCTGTCTGTGCTTTTCCGTATCCGAAAACTTTGCGCGGATGATGCCGGAGGCAGCGTGTGCACATATGCAACAAGGGAAATTCAAACGAATTCGCGACAGCACGGGCGGACGGGATCCTTCTTGGTGAACCCCTGATTCCACGTTACCGCGAATCGAGCGGGGATTTACTAATAAAAAAAGCGGAGCGGGTTAAAGGTAGAGGGCAAAACCCCTTGCAACAACGATTCGACGACGAATGTGCATAGAAAACTATACTCATACGTCTTGAACGACTCAAACTCTACGCAATCAACACGGATCGAACACGATAGTGAGGCTCGTGTCGAAGATTCTAGAGGTGTCGACACGTTGGTGGACGTGGCCGTTCCAGTCAAATTTCCCAAACGTGGTTAACACAACACGAAACTTTTCATCAAAATCTATACCAGATCACGTCTCAACGCACAATCGCATACTTAACAGAAGAGCTACGTTTATTGGTAGTCGCTAAATTTCTCTCAGCTGAATCACGTGGCGTCGTTCACAATTAAAGTCGAAGGTTAGTGATCGTCATACTCCATCCCATGTGCGCCCGGCACCATAACATCGTAGCCTTCCTCAAGTGCCACCTTAGGGCGTAAACAGTCCGCAAAGTAGTTGAGTGCGCCACCACCCTGCGTGTAGCCGATCAGACGGCGCATCTCCTCAGATAGCGTTCGCGCTACGCTCGGCGGGCATGAGAGGAACTGGTTTTCCTCTTGCGACAAGAACGACAAGCTGTAGTCGATATTCATGCCGATACGACGCTCATCGCTGGTGTTCGCACCTGCACCGTGGACGGTCCAGCCGGTCCAAATTAGCACACTCCCAGCTTGCATCGTCGCTTGTACTGATTCGTCGTCGACTTTGCCTAACCAAGTTCGCGTTCCTTTCTGTTCTTGACCTTGCATAACGTCTGGCCAGCGGTGACTACCTGGGATCACGTGAGTGGCACCATTTTCAGACGTGAAGTCCGTTAGAGCCCACATCGTCTCAATCTGGGGATCCAATCGATCAGGCGCCAAGTCGTGCACCCACAACCCGTTGCCACGATGCACACCTTGTTTTTGCTGTCCGGGTCCGACATCAATGATCTGCGTTAAACCAACCCGCCACGGATATCGACCTTCCCCACGCGGCGTCTGCGTTATTCTGACTTCCTTCCCTTCTCGTACCTGATAGCCAAGTATCTGTTCGCAAACGTGGAGCACCGCCGGGTGCGCGATCGCTCTATGGGAAGCTTGTGAGCGTGCAACAAGTGCTCCCACACGACGGGAACGGTCTAAACCATGAAGACCGTGCGGTGTGGTGTCAATGTACGGCCGCATTTCATTGACGATCTCGGTTACGTGATCTACCGACAATGCGTCTTCGACTACTACTGCACCGTCCTCACAAACTGTGTCGACCAATCGTTCATAAAAGTGGTCGAGCGAATCTGAGGCGACAGCATCAGCATAGTTGAGACGCTTCAGCGATGGCATTTCTAGATGAACCTCAGATATACATAGCGATGGAAAGGTTAAGCCAATAGGAGTATAGATTCGTCCGAAAACGTGAGAGTACGGCGCTAAATCTCATCAGTCTCGTTCTGATCCATCGTGTCCAAACCGTTCATGCTTCGTTAGGATTTAAGCACAACCGAAGCGTACTAGAACCCTAGCCATGCGAATCGAACGCTCTAATCTCATCTCGGGGCTGATTGGCTCAGTGATTGGGGGATTCGTGATAGGTATGTCTGTTTTTGTCTTCGTAGGTCGCTTTGAATACGTCAGTGAATCACAAGACCAGCGATTTTCAAACGAAGAAAGGAAACGTGATACTACTGCAATTACGCCTCGCTTTCCAGAAGATACCAAACTCGATCTAGCAAGTTACGTTCGTGTTCAATCGATCCAAGACATCGCGCAACTCGATAGTGATTTCGATCGTAACACATCACTACATCTACTACTCTCCCGTGCCGATGTCGATGAAATTGAAAGGTATATCCACCAGAGTATGTCCATTCCCTCAAAGAATCAGAGGGATTCCGTTTTATCGACCATCTTTGGTAGGTACGCGTCGGTAGACCCCAATAGAGCATTGGAACGTGTTCTAGCGCTCAGTCAATTAGACATGAGCGAAAAATCCAACCTTATACGGTCCTCTTTCCACGAATGGTCGCTACTCAACTTCAGTGAAGCCGTTGCGGCTATTGATGCTCTGCCTTTGCGATTTCAGGAAGTAGCTGCAGAGACGATTATGGTGCGAAGTGAGGGGCTCGCTTTACAACAAAGAGTAGAACTCGCTAGACGGATCGGTCCAAACAATGATTGGATCTATCGCACAGTAAATGCCATACGTCGCAGCGTATATAGAGAAGATCCGAGACGTGCGTTCTACACCCGCATCAGTGAAACATCTTTGCCTAGTGAGATGCTAGGGGACCTAACTTCAATCGCCGAGTATTGGTATGAACGCGACGGAGTAGGAATTCTTGCAGAAATCAATGAATCAATAAGTAACGCAGTAACGCGGAAACTGGTGTTACAAGGTGTGATTCGGGAAGCCATCTATACCCAAAAGGCAGATCCATTGTTGGTACTCGATGCCGTATTAGCGTTTCCTAACAAAAAAGATGTTGAAGCAGCAGCAGAATCTGTTTTTTCCAACTGGTCAAGGTCGGAACCTCGACGAGCATTCGAAATGTCGCTACAGTACGATCATGTAGTTACCCGAGAATTTCGATCTACACTTTTGTGGAAATGGGCATCCGAGTACCCAGAAGACGTACTTACGGAAGTCGATGGATCGCTAGCCGATTTCCGTGATCGAGACATCGCCATTGGCTGGGCGCTCGCGCAGATCACTCGTGACTCCCCGGAGGCGGCTATACGTCTCGCAGGTAAACTAGATACGCCGGCAATGAGGGTGAAGGCAGGCGATCAAATAATCCAACAATGGGCAGAATACGATGCAGAATCAGCATTTGAATGGTTCATAGAACACAGCGACGAAAAAAATGTAAGTTATTCCGATTCGTCATTGCTATACGCTTTCACCTCATATTTACGCCAGAATTTCGAATCGGCTAGAGACTATGCGAATCAACACGAGGGAAGGCTAAAACGAAGGCTCGTCAACCAAGTCGCAAGACACCTCGTCTATTCGGATTTGAATCTAGCGATCGACTACTTACCTAATGTTGATACAGAGTCAAGAACATGGCTATTGGACGAAATAGGTTGGCAACTCGCCACTCAAGATCCCATCAAAGCACTCGATCTTGGTAAGACAATCGACCATCGGCACCGCGAGAGTTTTTACGATTCCCTATTAACCGCATGGGCGAGCGACGATGCCGACACATTACTTGACAGTATCAAGCGAGTGCCACGAGTATATCGGTCAAAAGCGGCAGAGGCATTAATCCGCGTACACGAACGCGAGCAAAACTTGAGTAATCGCGACATTCGGGTACTTAACGCTATAGTAGCGGAACACGGCGCAGGTCCACCATAGTCGCTACGAGTATGAACCGATTTCCATTTGATTTGCGCGAAGGGCGAGCATCTGTTCGTTAACTTGCATAACCGCCGGGTGCGAGCGGATTGGTCCATCCAGATCGTCGAACTCCGAGTAGGATTTGAGAGCGTACCAAACTAGCCTCAAGCCTCAACATGCGCATCAGCGGTTCAATCCTCATCGCTATAGGAACCGGCATCTTGATCGGAGCTGCAGCCGGTATCTCGATGTACACATGGGTAAAGAAAGGAAGCCCCCGCCAAGTAACAGATTTGAGCACACCTAGCTCGGTCGCGATATTCGATACGACTTCGAGCTCACCGGCTAATGTGGGGGAAGTTCGCACAGACGAATTGGATTCACATCTGCGAGTCCAATCGGTCCACGAATCATTGGCTTTAGCAAGTGATTTTGCGCAGAGAGCTTCACTCTATCTCCTGCTTGCAAATGCTGATGAAGCTGACTTTGAAAGATACATCGTAGAGGGTCTCGAGATATCCTCCAAAAATCAACGCATGGTTGCACTCTCAATCGTTCTTAGTAGATATGCAACGATAAATCCACAGCGCGCCCTTGATGATGCGTTAAGGCTTGATGTTTTAACGGAACAGGAGAGGGGTAATCTAGTGTGGTGGATTTTCAATGAATGGATGGAAAGCGATCTCGATGCCGCCGTCACCGCGATGCAAGAGCTACCTCAAGAATATAAGCGGAGTGCAGCGATGGCCGCGATGTGGCGTCACGATGGCTTGTCAGCGGAAGAACGCGAAGAACTTGCTCGACGGGTTGGATCGACGGATTCCTGGGTTGACCGCACAGTCGACTCGATTCGGCGTGAGTCATACAGAGATGATCCAAGAACGACATACTACGAGCTTCTTCGCGACACCTCACGTGATAGTGAAGACAACACTGATTTATCTGAAGTAGCCAAGTACTGGATTGAATCAGAAGGGGTTGCGGTTCTAAGAGAGATTTACGACTCAATTGAGAGCGCTGATGCTAGATTCTCTGTGCTAAATAACGTGCTTTGGGATGCGATTGAAAACAAGAAGGCGTCGCCCACTTCTTTGCTGCACGAAGTTTCGAAATTCCCTAGGACACGCGAAGCTAAGCAGTTAACACACTACGTACTTCAGCATTGGGCAAATTCATACCCTGAAGCAGCATTCGAAGCATCACTCGAATCCGACCCGCAGTTGGTAACCGACCATACCAAACAGAGCATATTGGGTATCTGGTCATACGACAATCCAGAAGGGCTATTTGAAGCGGCAATGACCTTTCCAGCCCAATTTCAAGGCTCGGCGATAACTGAAGCCTTAGTTCAAATTTCACGCAATTCCCCACAAGAGGCAATACGACTTGCACGAAACCTGGATACTCGCACTCTCCGCACATCAGCGCGGGACGCAATCGTTCGAGGCTGGCGTTCGTCCGATGCAAAAGCCGCGTTCGAGTGGCTCATGAACAACAGACTAGACGTAAAAGCTCCCCGTGATACCTCACTTTGGCACCACACTTTCTCTGTGTATTTAGATGAAGATTACGGAAGCGCTCGAACGTACGTTGATAAGTACGAGGGTGAGTTTAAAGACCTACTCACCGAGGCTACGGCACAACACCTTATCGATTCTGATGTGCAGCTGGCTATCGATTACATTCGAAACTTAGATTTAGAAATGACTGAACCGTTACTTCATCAGATTGCGTTTTCTTTCGCTAAATTCGATCCGATGGAAGCGCTTAGCTACGGTGAGACGTTAACGAGCGACCAACAGAACGAGTACTACGAAAGCGTGATCTGGGAATGGGCAAGCAGCGACTTCGTCGGGTTATTCGACAACATAGACTTGGTTCCTAACGAGTATCGATCGCTAGCTGCAATGCGATTACTCGAAATTGATGGGCGGAAGTACTATCTCAGTGACGAAAACGTGAAGAATCTCGAATCGATGATCGATCCAAAAGAAACGGATTTGGAATTGATTGACACGCGGTAGTGGACTCAACCTTAGCAATACGTTCGCAGAGTTTTCCAACAGCGTAGTTGAAGAACGGGGAAATTCTGAGCAATTACGCGTATCGGTAGATAGTGGCGTATACCTGTATTGAGTTGTTCAGAACGGACTAATCCGATTGGGTTCTTCCCAACGGATAGACCGACGGCTTTCTAGGTCACTAGCTTGAAGACTTGAGTAGGATTTCATCGAAGCCACCTACCCCAAGAGACTCAATATGCGGACCAGTGTGGCCATCATCATCTCCATGGTAGTGGGCACTCTGTTCGGCGGCCTTATCGCCGGTGTATCCGTTTACGTGTGGTCAGATCAAGATCATCCAGCCCAGATATCAGACCTGAACGTACGGATACCTGATGCGATGCGGGATTCCACTTCTATTTCGCCAGCAATTGCTCGGGAACGATTTACTGGCGATCTGAATTCCAGCCTTCGCGTCCGAACGGTGCACGGTTCAACTCAATTTGCGAGCGACTTCGATCAGAGCGTGTCGCTCTATCTGCTTCTCTCAGGAGCCAACAAACGTGACCTTGAAAAATACATCAGCGAGAGTTTCTCAATATCCTCTAGAAATCAACGTGTTGCAGCACTCTCCATCATCTTTGGTCGTTACGCAGCACTAGATCCATCCGAAGCGCTCACCCGGGCACTTGCACTCAGTCCGTTGACAGCGCAAGAGCGATCCAATCTAGTACGGTCCATCTTCAACGAGTGGACAGTGGCCGATCTAGATGCCGCGGTAGCCGCCATTGAAGAATTGCCACAGCCATTCAAATTCACAGCCGCGTCAGCAGTTGTGTGGCGAAGCGACGACCTTACCCTGGAACAACGTCGACAGCTCACGCAACGCGTTGGACCGACTGATGCGTGGATCTCGCACACGCTTAACAACATCGAGATGGACGAACTAAAACACAATCCACGACAAGCCTATTACGATCGTATTCGCGATTCAACCCACACGCGTGAATCCAACTCCGCCTTATTAGGTATAGCAAGACATTGGTTTGAATTAGAAGGTGTTTCCGTTCTTGAAGAAATCCATGATTCGCTCGATAACTCGCAAGCGCGGAATTTCGTCTTGACTAATTTGATTTGGAACGCGGTGGGAAGTGGTACGGCTGAACCTAGTGAGATACTCGAGGTCGCTTCTGGTTTTGACAACAAACAAACCGCGAAGCAGGCAATGGAGTACGTATTTCAATCATGGTCGAACACAAATCCGAGAGACTCTTTTGAGGCGTCGCTTGAGTACGACGATCAGCTAGTTACACACGAATTTCGATCGTCGCTTTTGCAACGATGGGCAGTTCGGGATGCAGAGGATTTACTCGTGGAAGCAACCTCCTTGCCGACTCGCTATCGTGACACTGCAATAGCGAAAGCGCTCGGGGGTATGTCACTCAAATCTCCTGACGAAGCAATCCGTTACGCACGCACCTTAGACTCCCACAAGCTACGTATGAGCGCTCGAGATGAGATTCTCAAGCAATGGTCAACGGTTGATGCGAAATCAGCGTTCGAATGGTTATTGACGGATGACCTGAGTGGAAACAGTCCACCGGACCTTTCCCGCTGGCACCGTACATTTTGGGCGTACCTGACGCAAGACTTCGAATCAGCAAAGACTTTCGCAACGAATCATCAAGGTGAACTTCGAGAGCATCTCATCGAATCCGTAGCGGGACACTTGGTTAGATCGGATGTAAAACGTGCGATCGAATACTTACCAAATGTAGAGAAAACCTATAGACCCAATTTACAAAATCAGATCGGTAGCGAGTTAGCACGTATGGATCCTTTTGAAGCGCTCAAATATGCGTCACAGGTCGCGCCAGCTCACCGATTCAGCTACTTCAACACCGTGCTCAACGCATGGGCACAAATGGATATGGTCTCACTTCACGACAACATTTCACAAGTACCAAGCAAATACCGATCAGAGGCGGCTAGAGTGCTGCTCCGTGTTGACGGACGAAAGAACCTACTTAGCGATCGCGAGATAAAGAGTCTAGAGGAAATGGTTGCTAATGACGATGATTTCATCGCAACGTCGGAATAAGCACATTGCTTTCTTTTTGATTTCAGTGCTCATTTCGACTTGGTGAGCACTTGAGTAGGATTTGGAATTTAAGTTCGTGAACGAGCAGACCCATCGTGCGCGTCAGTCGCTTAACGTTAACTGTGAGTGTAGCTGTAGCTTTGATCGGTGGCTTCTCGGTCGGAGTATCGGTTTACTCTTGGCTAGGTAAAGAGCGTACTGTCCAATTGCCGATCGCAGGGTCGGTGAACTCGGAACGGATGCAGGTATTTGATCCAATTTCACCCGACTCTACGCATGCGGAACCCACCAGCACACTAAACCAAGCCCTCCGCGTCCAGTCTGTACTGGAATCCACGAAATTGAAGAGCGATTTCGATCAAAGCGTATCCATGTACCTGCTTCTTGCTCGAGCCAAAGAGGAAGACCTTAACAGATACATTAGTGAGAGTTTCTCAATTTCGTCGAGAAATCAACGCGTTGCAGCTTTTTCCATCATCTTTGGTCGATATGCCGCAATCAATCCCAATCGCGCGCTTGAACGAGCACTAGCGATTGATCAGTTGACAATGCAGGAGAAGTCAAACGTCATACGCTCAATTTTCAATGAATGGACGGTCGGCGATCTAGACGCTGCAGCAGTAGCCGCGGCGAACTTATCTCAGCAGTACAAATTCTCGGCTGCTTCCGCCATCATGTGGCGAAGCGATTTCCTTTCTTCAGACGAACGAGCCGAACTTGCTCGTCTAATCGGTCCCAATGATGCATGGATTGACAACGCGATCGCTTCGATACGAAGTGATGAAGCTAAGGTTGATCCGCGCGCAGCGTTTTACGATCACATTCGCGTCGCAGCGCATACGCAGAAGCACTACACGGAACTCTTTGGCATTGTTCGGCATTGGTTTGAACGCGATGGCGCAACGATACTCCCGGAACTTCATGAGTCGCTCGAAAACCCTAATGCACGAAGGTTCGTCCTACAAAACTTGATCTGGAATGCGATTGCAACTAAAACGGCGACACCTGTCGAAATTCTCAATGTGGTTGCTGAACTTCCCAAACAACAAGATGCCAGACAGGCAATGGAGCATGTCTTTCGGTCGTGGGCGAACCTAGATCCGAAGCAATCTTTCGAAGCATCGCTTGAGTTTTCTGGTCCTCTCGTCACGCATGACCTTCGAACGTCAATGCTGCGAATTTGGGCAGCTAAGGACTTCGAGGGATTACTCAGCGAAGCGTCGAGTTTGCCGCCAGAGTACCGAGACGCCGCGGTTGTACAAGCACTCGGACGCATGTCCATCAATGCACCTCAAGAAGCAATTCACCACGCACGAAATCTAGACACGCATGCACGGCGCATCGCTGCACGAGATGAAATCGTTGCGCAGTGGTCGAATGCCGATGCAAAAACCGCTTTTGAGTGGCTGATGAACGACGGTTTTAGCGAAAACGACGAAAGCGTGCCTTCGATTTGGCGCCAGACGTTTTCGAAGTACATAGAACAGAACTTTGATGCTGCGCAGGCTTACGCCAGTACCTACGAAGGTGCGTTGAAAAATCAGCTCATGGAGAAAGTAGGAAGTCATCTGATCCGCTCGGACATCGATAAAGCAATCGATTTCTTGCCGAACGTTAAAGGCAAATGGCACACTTTCCTACAAAACGATATAGGACGAGAACTTGCCCGTCAGAACCCAATCAGAGCTTTGAAATTTGGCGAGACCGTACCGGCGAGTCAACGCGACGAGTATTACGTAGCCATGATCAATGCATGGGTTGACGAAGACGTCGCTGCCTTGTATGACAACATACAGCGCGTACCTGAAACGCATCAGTCATTTGCAGCTGAGCAAGCGCTCTACCGCGATGAAAACAGACAATACCTAAGCGAACGCCAGATAAAGAGACTTGAGTCGATGGTGACGACTGAAGAGGTGATTGTCAACAGTTGGGATTGAGACGACTTCGTACGTATTAAGAAAGACTTAGCGTCACAGTTTTGAGAATATTTGATTCCTTGTAAATATCGCCATCAACCGCCAACAGTTGTATTAACTCGGCGAGAAATAATGACAACCGCGAATTGGAGAGATCGATATGCCACTTCCACAAGCTTCTTCAGACTTCAAAGGGAAAATAGGTCCCACAGTAGCTGAATCCGAACCCTACTTCGAGCAGCGACGCCACCCAGGTTCTGATTCGCCGAACGTCGCGATCGTGCTGTTGGACGATGTCGGATTCTCACAGTTTGGTTGTTACGGCTCGGATATCGATACTCGACACATTGACCGGCTCGCTGCGAACGGATTGAAATTCACGAATTTCCACGTCACGCCTTTGTGCTCGCCAACTCGTGCGTCGTTGCTGACCGGCCGATCCCAGCACGCCGTCGGCATGCGCACCATCTCAAACTTCACCACCGGTTTTCCTAACCAACTCGGGCATATTGCGAATAACGCAGGAACCATCGCCGAGGTGCTTCGCGCTGAAGGTTATGTCACTCTGTGCACAGGTAAGTGGCACTTGGCACCGACAAGTGAGACGTCAGCCGCTGGCCCGTTTGACCAATGGCCACTTGCCCGTGGCTTCGATCGCTTCTACGGTTTCCTTGAGGGTGAGACTGATCAGTTCCACCCGGAACTCGTAGTCGACAATCACCACATCGACGCTCCCAAAACCGCCCAACAAGGCTACCACCTGAGCGAAGACCTCGTTGATCAGCTTCTTAGAATGATCAACGACAACCGATCCATACGCCCGGATCGACCATTCTTCGCGTACCTTCCATTCGGTGCGACACACGCACCTCATCAAGCGCCGCAAGCCTATTTAGATAAATACCGCGGCGGCTACGACGACGGCTGGGACGTCGTGCGCCAACAGTGGTACGAACGCCAGATCGACTTTGGCGTTATTCCTAAGCACACCACGCTTGCGCCACACAATCCGGGCGTAAAGCCTTGGGAGGAACTCACCGACAACGAGAAACTGCTTGCCTGTCGTCTTCAAGAAGCATTTGCCGCGTTCTTAGACCACACCGATGACCAAATTGGGCGGTTCGTCAACGGGCTTGAAGCGATGGGTGAGTTGGACAACACCATATTGATCGTCATGGCGGACAACGGCGCGTCTCAGGAAGGCGGTCCGCACGGCGTACTGCACGAAATGAAGTACTTCAACGGCATTGTCGAGTCCCCGGACGAAGCCGTTCAAAGCGTCGACGAGATCGGTGGACCCAGAAGTCACACCAACTACCCTTGGGGATGGGCTCAGTGTGGCAATACACCGTTCCGGTGGTATAAGCAGAACACTCACGAAGGGGGCGTTCATGTCCCAATGATTCTGCACTGGCCGCGACAAGTCAGCCAGTCCGATCGCGGCACCCTTAGACACCAATTCATTAACGTCTCCGATATTGCACCGACGATCTACGATCTGCTCAACGTCACTGCACCCGATGAACTTAAGGGGCATAAGCAGCTACCAATCACGGGGCGATCGTTTGTGACAGCGATTGAAAGTCCCGACGCCCCCGCAACCAACCAACTGCAGTACTTCGAAAACGGCGGTTCACGCGGGCTGGTAGTGGAGCACGACGGTTGTTGGTGGAAAGCGGTAACTCGTCATATTCAGGGCGTCCCATTTGATGAAGATCGGTGGGAGCTCTACGATCTAGATTCTGACCCGTCCGAGTGCAACGATCTCGCAGAGACTGAGCCTGAGCGACTCAAGTCATTGATTGATCTGTGGTGGAGTGAAGCGGAGCGACATGGCGTATTGCCGCTTGACGATCGCATGAGGCAGTTGTTCCGGCGCAAACCCGATGACCATTCACCTCATCCGACCAATAGACGTTATCGCTACCGTCCACCAATGTCGCCGATTCCCACCGCGGCGTCACCGTTGCCAGGCGGTTCAGCTTGGGACATGCAAGCGCGCATAACCCGACGTGAAGGTGAAGAAGGTGCTATCTTCGCAATTGGTAACGCGAACGCTGGTTTATCGGTATTTATCCAGAATGAACGCCTCATCTTCGATTACAACGCCTTTGGAGCTCATACGATCGTCGAGTCCGCAACGGACGTACCGGTCGATGAATCTTCGGTCTCGGTCCACCTTCGCCGCACGGCGGGAACGCCGGGTGGTAACGCGACGGTTGCCATAAACGGTAATGTCTGTGGCGATGCTGAGATTCCCTACATGATGTTCGCGATCAGCTCGGTAGGTTCTAGCGTTGGAGAAGACTACGGACTAGCCGTTTCAGACCGTTACGAAGCGCCATTCGCGTTCACCGGCACCCTGCATGAAATTGACATCGAATTGGGCAGCACGAGCGACGCGCAAGTCGCTGCACATGCCCGGGCTGAGCTGGCACGCCAGTAACATGATTAATTGAAGGCAGCGAGGTTTATTACTCCGTTACGTTGATCTCTGTTCCGCCGGCTGGTAGCTGCAATGTCATCCCATCCTGAGCCAGACGCCAATCGAGCGAATGGCCCTCCTCAATGCCCTCCTCAACACCTTTGGTAAAGGTTTCCTCGAACCCGGGCATACCCGCTTGCGTAAGGTGATTCAGCACCAGCATCTTCACGCCCGCCGACTGGGCTAGTTTCGCGGCTTCCCGCGGTTCGGTATGGTAGGTCACCGTGTCAGCGAGAAGCGCAGCACCCCGTGGATTTACTTGGCTCACGCTACGCGAAACTGCCACCATCATGTCGTTACTCTGCGCCTCATGGATGAGCACATCCGCACCTTTAGCAACGATACCGAGCGGCGGCCAGTTCACGGTATCACCACTAATTACCACGGAGCGTCCTTTGTAATCAAATCGGTAACCGAAAGCAGGACTGACGGGATCATGAACGACACGAATTGCCGTAATGGTTAGTTCTCCATCGTTCAAGGCAATCGCCGTGCCCCCTGGCTCCGGAATTTCGACGATTTTCGAACGCAGCTCAGCAGCATCCAGTGGGAACTTGACGACCCCATGTTCGTGATGTGCTTTACGGAATACCCGGTCTCGTTCGTAGACGAGGTTGAATCCGTTGGCTAATTTGTCCACACCGTCAGGTCCGATTACTGTCAACGGCACGTCTCGACCTCCGATCCAGCTCTGTTGGGCTGCCTCACCGATACCAGCTATATGGTCACTGTGCAGATGGGTAACAAGGATTGCCTTCAATCTAGTTACCGGCGCCCGCATCCGCCGCAACGTATTCCAACCGCCTACTCCGTTATCGACCAGATAAAGCGCGTCACCTGCCTGAACGGCCGTGCAAGGCTCGGCACGGCCAGAGCCTGGAAGAGGCCCTCCGGTCCCACAGAAATAAACCTTGAGACCATCGAAGCCTTGCGCATGTGCTGTATTTAAAGTGACAAGAGATATCACAGTCACAACCAGAACTGATCTAGCTACCGTGAGTGCATTTCTGCTCATTTGATTTCTCCGTGAGTCGCCGCATACTAGACGGGCGATGACGTTACTCGTACCTGGCTCGTGTTTCGAAATTTGGACACGCCTTGATGCCAGTTCTAACTCTATCCCGCGTATCCTAGCGACCGAAAGGGCTCTCCCTTACTAGGACGCAGTAAAACGCGTAGTGAGCACGATCGAAGCCGAGTTATTTCCATACTTTTTTCGATTTACCATGATCGTGAGTCCCCTTCGGCGACAGCTTGATCATTGTCGCTGTGTGGCGGTCGAGAGCCAATCTGAATGGCAGCTGGCTGACTGAAGCGGCTACGCGACATCCATACGAATTTGATTGACAGTCTGTCTCGGAGATGGTCATTGCACATAGAGAAAAACGAGACTCAGAACTACTGTCTAATGGTCATTGTGAGCTTTCGGTCCTGCAAGTGTCCAACTCTACAACTGATCAACAGATCGGAAATCTCGCACGCATGCCGATGCGTATTACTTGAATTTCGGAGTGTCATGATTCGCGTCAATTCACTCTCGTAGAACGCGGTTTCTCCAAAATGGTCAGCTCCCTACACAATGATCTCAAGTGTTTGAGCACTAACGTAGGATTTAGGAATATCTAACAGAAAGAACTGGGAACGCCATCGTGCGCATCAGTAGCTCCGTTCTGATTACTAGCGTAGCTCTCGCGTCGCTCGCTTGTTTTACCGCCGGACTAGCCGTCCACGCGTGGCTCGCCAAAGAGCAGCCGGTCCAATTACCCCATCAACGTTCACCCATCGCTGAACCGACGGTTGAATCTGCACCTGCGATTACAGCACGTGCCCAGGAGCGTTCGAATAGTGCACTAGACGCCCTCTTTCGAGTCCGGTCTGTTAAAGCCTCAACGGAATTCGCAAGCGATTTCGATCAAAGTGTATCGCTGCACCTGCTCCTGGCTCGGGCAGACGAAAATGAGCTGAAGAGATACATCAGTGAAAGTTTCTCGATCTCGTCTCAAAATCAACGTGTTGCGGCTCTCGCCATCATTTTTGGTCGTTACGCAGCAATCGATCCAAACGAGGCGCTCGAACAGGCACTTACGCTCACTCAGTTGACGGTACAGGAGAGATCGACCCTCATACGGTCCATTTTTAACGAGTGGACCTTCGGCGATCTAGAAGCTGCGGTGGTGGCACTGGACGACTTACCTCAACATTACAAACCATCGGCCGCTTCAGCGATCATGTGGCGAAGCGATTTCCTTTCTCGAGATCAACGTGTGCAACTTGCAGAGCAAATCGGATTAGATGAAGCGTGGACTAATAGAACTGTCGCTTCCATCCGACACGAATCCGCAAAGGCTGATCCCCGAAGTGCGTTTTACGACCAAATTAGAGACGTGCCTCATACACAAGAAAACTACGCTGAACTGTCTGGCATTGTTTTGCATTGGCTCGAACGCGACGGCGTTGCGATTCTCCTAGAAATCCACGAAGCACTCGATAACTCGAGAGCAAGGGTGTCTGTACTACAAGGCTTGATATGGAACGCAATCTCAACTAATACGGCAACACCAACCGAGATTCTCAATGTCGTATCTGATCTTCCAAACAAACAAGACGCGTGGCAGACAACGGAGTACGTATTTCGTTCTTGGGCAACCTTTGATCCCAAAAAATCCTTCGAAGCGTCGTTTGAGTTCACCGATCCATTGGTAACACGTGCTTGCCGATCTTCGATACTACGAGCGTGGGCCTCTAAAGACGCAGACGGGTTACTTACGGAAGCGTCGTCATTCCCCTTTGAATATCGAAATACCGCGGTCATCATCGCGCTTGGACGAATGTCGCGCGACGCACCAGAAGCAGCGATACGACACGCACGCAATCTGGACACGCACGGATTACGAAGCCAGGCACGAGAAGCGATCATACGCGAATGGTCAGAGGTCGATGCGAAATCGGCATTTGAGTGGTTCATGAATGACAGCTTTAACGACGATGCAAGAGACGACTATTCAATTTTTTGGCGTGTATTTACTTCCTATTTAGGTCAAGATTTTGAGTCGGCGCAGAGATACGCTGAAGCGTACGATGGCGAGTTAAAACATCGAGTAACCGAAGCTGTTGCAAGATATTTGATCGATACGGACTTGGAACGCGCCATGGAATATTTACCGAAGGTGCGAGTAAGCGCTCGTGGGTCGCTTCAATATGCAATCGGTCAGGAGATGGCAGAATCAAGACCTCTTGAAGCTCTCGATTATGGCGCGACGATCCATAAAGAGCGCCATGACCAATACTACGGCCAACTACTAGGTAGGTGGGCTAACAGAGACTTCTTCTCGCTCCATCAAAATATTCAAAAGGTTCCACACGCATATCGAGGTCATGCGGCGCGGGACTTACTCCGCATTAATAAACACAAAAGCTACTTGAGCACTCGTGACGTCCGGACACTTGAGGATATCGTGGCGTCAGCGCCGCCAATTGTTCCTCAGGGGGAGTGAAAGTCCTTTTTTGACACATTAGCGCCGCGAACACTTGCGGTTTCCATGGTTTAAACGGAAAATAATTTGACGTCGATGGAATCACCAGTCTTCTGGTATCCACGTAAGAAAGCTGGTGCGTTGGATTCCTTGATCAATTTATCTGCAAATTACAGATTGCCACCGACGTATCGATCTGACTGCTAACGTGTACATTTCGACGTACCGAGATGGAGGATCGTTTTCCGTAAGATCGCATATGACTGAAAGTAGTAAAAATGCTAAGTTAATTGTCATATTTCCGGTAAATTTGCCAATACGTATAGCAGAAGTCCCACCAGCCTTGAGCGATCGTTCTTTCTATTTGTACCTCGCGGCACCGGTAAAACGATTTAGATTAAAGACCGGTTCAACGACGCACTTGCATTTGACTTACTCGACTATGCGACCTTTAGCCGATTGTTCCGAAACCCTTCGGAGCTTTACGATGAGGTCGCAACGTCGAATCTATCGTTTTCACCCTTGTAATGGAGAGAGTTTGCCGCGGACAGGTGATCGCCGATCATGCAACAGTAAGAGCGCTCACTTAAGTAGGATTTAGGAATTACTTCTAGTCACTGGGAGCTCAGTCATGCGTATCGGTGGCTCAGTTCTAATCGCGGTCGTAGTTCTGGCATTGATCGGGGGCTTCGTTGCGGGAATATCTACTAATTCACTGCTACCAAAAAAGCAATCTGACTCAGTTTCTCGTCACCACGAGCCACACTCTGAATCCACAAGTGAATCCGGTCCGATTCCACGACACACTGCTACGAGGTCACACGCTGCCGCACTAGAAGACCCCGTCGCCGATATCCAATCGATCCTCGATTTATCGAGATTCGCTAGCGACTTTGACCAGAGCGCGTCGCTTTACGCCTTTCTCGCCAATGCCGAAGAAGAAGACCTTATTAGATACATCAGCGACAGTTCTGCCATCTCGTCGATTAACCAACGTGTTGACGCTCTCTCTATCATCTTTGGTCGCTACACTGCGATCAATCCGCACGAGGCACTAAAGCGGGCATTAGCACTTAAGCAGTTAACGTTGCGGGAGAAATCAAACGTTATACGAGCAATCTTCAATGAGTGGACGGTGCAAGACTCAGATCGTGCCGTCGCAGCGATGAAGAGCCTCCCTCATCAGTTTCGATTCCCTGCCGCAGTAGCCGTTCATTGGCGTAGCGATTTCCTCTCCGTCGACCAGCGTATTCAACTTGCTCAACAGATCGACCTGAATGAAACTTGGGTTGCGAACGCTATCGCCTCGATTCGCAGTGATGCGGCCAGAGGCGATCCACGAACCGCTTTCTACGACTATATTCGTAAAACAAGCCCTTCTCAAGACACCCATTTGGAGTTGTTTGGCATCGCTAGAAATTGGTTTGAGCTCGACGGCATCGCGGTTTTGCCCGAAATTTATAAGTCGCTCCCGAGCATAGACGCTAGAAAGTATGTGTTACAGGGTCTGGTTCGACATGCGATTGGAACTAGACTGGCTCAACCAGCAACAGTTCTCGGCGTAGTGGCAGAAATCCCCAACACACAAGATGCAAGACGGGCAGCAGAACATGCATTCCGATCGTGGAGCGAATACGATCCGAAGCAGTCGTTCGAAGCTTCCATAGAGTTCGGCGATCACTTAGTCACACCTAGGTTTCGGGCGACATTACTTCAGATTTGGGCGGCTAAGGATCCTGAGGCTTTACTTCGAAACGCGTCTGCACTACCTCGGAAATATCAAGATGCTGCTGTCGTTAAGGGACTTGGACAGTTGTCTATTGATACACCAGACGTAGCCATTCGATACGCACGAAGCTTAGATACACGCCCGCTTCGAATCCTGGCAAGAGATGAGATCTTGACTCAATGGTCATCCGTCGACGCGAAATCTGCCTTTGAGTGGCTAATGGATGACGGTTTCGACGGCAGCCATAGGAGCAATCCTTCGATTTGGAGCGACATTTTTGCTAAATTTCTCGAACAAGACGTTGAAGCCGCTAGAACATACGCTGAAAACTACGACGGCAGCCTACGAAATAGTCTAACTGAAAGCGTTGCTCGATATTTGATCCATTCGGATGTGGAACGAGCAATCAAGTATCTACCTAACCTAGAAGACTGGCGCCAGAGTTGGTTACGGGAACACGTTGGTAGAAAACTCGTCACGGTAAACGCAAACAGAGCTATAAGTTATGGTGTATCCCTACCGAAGGAGTTTCAACGAAGATACTTCACGGACGTGATAAATGAGTGGGCATATCGAGACCTCGTCAATTTGACCGAGAACATTCAGCTCGTTCCGTCGGAATTTCGATCTATCGCGGCGAAGGAAATTCTTGGTTGGAACGAAGAGAGGGGATACCTTAGCGATCACCAGATTACAAGACTTGAGGCCATGGCACCTAGCGACGAGGAGGAGTTAATCGTTACGAGTGGAGGGTGTTAGCGCACGATCCAGTCGCTATTCCCCCGTCGGAAATGCGTTTGGACTACCGTCCATATACAAGACGATACTTACACCTCAACAATTTTCGCAGACTCGAAACGATCACTTTCACCCGGATAACCGCAAGGATTTGCGACGCACCGGCAATCGCCGATCATGTAATCGTACGGGACATGTGTGTGTCCGGATATCCACACCTCTGGACTCAACTCTCGCACCAAGTCTTCTTTATCGTTGATGAAGTAAGAATTCAATAGGCTCGCAGGGTTCGTAGGATCCCTGAAATGTTTCGAGATCGCGTGCAACGACGGCGGGAAATGGGTCACGACGACGTTGGCTCTCTCGCCAATCTGTAACCATGATGTCGCGACCTCGTGCGCGGATTTATGGTCTAGTACACCCCAATCGTCCGGTTGATTGAATGGCGGTCGAAAGTCTGAAACGCCTAGTTCAGCGAACCGTCCGTCCCCACCCCAAAAATCGGAATACCACGTCGCACCCTTAATCCGAACGCCATTGATTTCAGTTTCATCCAATGGCAGGTAATGCAGACCATGAAGTTCACGGGTGGCGACTTCTCTCCACCATGCATCCAACTGCTTACGACGATGTCCACCGTAATACTCGTGGTTACCTGGAACATACACGACCTCGGAAATCTGCAATTGTTCCGAAATAAATGAAAGCGCGCCACGCCCGACGGAGATATCTCCAGCCAGTACGAGTAAATCCCGATCTACTGGACTCAATCGTCGAGCGTTCGATCCACCATCGAATTCCAAATGTAAATCGGAGGCGATCTGTATCTTCATGCGGATTGAGTTGTTAGCGAATTTGAACAGGTGGTGTCGACACTAAGCTCGACGCCAAGTGGTCAAGATCCTCCGCGAAAACCATACACAGAAATTCTTACGCGCGCAGATTCAATTGCAGCTCTTGCCGATCTCACGATCCTAATCAAGAAAGAGAGATATCTCGCGAATGAACGGTTTCAACTCTTGCATAGTCGGGTGTCCCGATGAGAAGCTGGACGATCCCATCACGCTCCCATGCTTGAGAATAAGTTCCTTGGTATATTCGGAAGTGTCGTAGCCAAGTCGAATGATCACTCGACAGGACTCGCTCGACGACGGCGCAAGGTAACCATTCTCCCACGACACGATCGTTCCGCCGTAGTCCCACCCAAATCCAGTCAATCTGAACGGTTTTCGGTTGTGCGCTTCAATTGATTGCAAATCCATGCCTAGCTCAAGTCCACTTGGTAACTTCCACGAACTTTGCCGACCACTAATACGCACCCTTCGCAGTGACTGCTGGGTATGAGGATCACCCCAGAAAATCTCGACTTCGTCTTCGGATCCCGGAAAGATGAGAGCCCCGTGATGGTAAAAGCCTTCAGACCCGTGAATCTCCGCTTCTATTACGTTGCTTACACCAAACGTCCGGATTAGAGAATCGAAATTCGTTTCGGAATTGAATACGGACCCGCATTCAAGTACGCGTTTGTTTTGGAATGCGTGTGGTATGGTCACCGACACCAGAATTACAAGGACGACGGCGTGGGTTCTGATGCCTTTCATGCGAGTTCGCGGACCGCTATTTCTTATATGACATTTTTTGAACTGATTGATCGCGAAGGTACTGCCTAGTTGCGATCCCGACACTCGACTGAATGGGTTTAGCTGATCCAACGTAGCTAATTGGACCGACATTCTTAAAATCACGCGTGCGTAAAACGTGTCAATATTTATCCGGCTTGCTGGAATCAGAGGTTAGCGACTGACGTGAAAGACAGCGAAACCCTATTGGTGTGGGGAGAAACGGACGTTGGCTGGGACGCGAACACACCGATCAACGAGACTCTCGACGAAAACGGTAACGTTCCTGACGCCAAAAGAGGATTTGGCATCGCCGACCCACGCGCACCTAAAGCACGCGTCTACGACGATCCATCCGTCGAAGAATTGCGAGAGAAGCTCCGCGACCACAATGGCTATCACGAATTGGATATCTGTGATCCCGATGAACTTGAGCGTGCAGCAACGATTTTCTGGCGGGACGGATTCGTCGTTGTCCGAGATCTCTTAGACGAGGAAAACCTCGCAAAATTCCGCGAAGGCAGCAGTCGCGTTCTACGAGAAATACTGCGACCTGACGGCGACGACGGTCGTAAATACATCACAGAATCGAATCGGCTACCACATCGATACAGCTACGGAACGACCTCGTCGTCTCGGCAGCTGCTTCATGATGACGCTTGGGCTTCGATGGTCGATCTCGATACGACCACACCGTTACTTACGAAGCTCTTTGGCGGTCCTGATTACGTCGTAGTGGGCGCTGGTGGTGATTTGTGTCTACCTGGCGCTGTCGAATATCAACATTTGCACTCTGACGTTTATGAGCGTTTCAATCTGCCCGAAAGCCGTATTACCCAAGCTGAAGCGCTAGGTATCAAAATCCGTCGAGATGACGAAACTGGCGAAATAGAAGACCGTACAAAGCGTCTCATATGTGACCGAACGCCAGCAATCATCACGATCAACTTCGTTATGAGCGACCTAACTTGGGAAAACGGTCCAATCCGTCAAATACCGGGTACTCACATGGCGGCTCGCCATCCGCCGCCGCCGACCGAAGAACCAGAATGGATGCGTATGTGCACGCTGGTTGGCGCGAAGGCTGGCGCAGGTGTATTCCGAGACAATCGTGCTTGGCATGGGGCTACCCCGAATCTAAGTCGCGAAATTCGTTCGCTACCTAACGTTGAATACGGCGCACCGTGGATCGCCGGTCCACATCACGGAAAGACCATGCCGTACAAGGTATGGGAAACGCTGAGTGACCACGGAAAGCACATTTGTCGTTTCGTACACGAAAAACCAGGCGTTTGGCCTGCTGGTGCTGGTCTAAACCATAGCCTTGGACATGTACGAAAGGAAGCCAAACAGTCTCTGACCACACCACCTGAGCACTACAGACATCTCGTCTAACCGTCAGACAATGGACGTTCCGACCTAGGCCGAAAGCGTCTTTGAAACGTGGTTAAGGTTGGTCGCGCACTCGAAAGCGACCCGAACCCCGACGCATATAACATCGTGGTGCGTTACGTCTAAATGGTTCCTAACCATTAAGGTCGGTTGAAAGCACGTTCTTGAAGCCGCAACGCCTCTCGTCGGTTGCGCGTTAGGCGTTGAGTTGACTTCGCAGCCCGCTGTCCCCGACAAATTGGCTCAAGATCGAGTAATCTCTCGATTCCCTTCGAATTCGGCCTGCTACGATACTCGCCCCGACCGAAAGCCGCGCCGCGTCCATTTGTACCGCTTGTTCAGTTCGCGTTACCCGCGACACGCATGCGTCCCATTCATGTGGCGCAATCAATGTGTCGAGCGCAAATTCGTCGGCTTCGCGTTCGAGCATGTCATCGATTGAAGCGTCATCGTCGTCGAAGAAATCGAACCCTCGATTTGAAGAGAGATGTAAAAACACGTGCCCTAGCTCGTGAAATAGCACATACCAGAATCTATCCAATTGGTCGTATCTCAGAGTGAGTCCAATGACCGGATTGCCTTCGGAATTCAACATCGCAGCGCCATCGAGAATGGACCTATCAAGACACTTCTCGACAACAAGTGCGATGCCGTTTTCTCCCAATAGGTTCACAGCTCTCGTAGGACCATCCGACGCTTGCGTAAGCGCTTTCAAGTCCAAAAGCCATTTATCGTCACCCTCAAACGGCGGAGTTCCGTGTTGCTGGAAGAGTAAATTAGCCTGTTGAATCACCCGCGCTTGCCAAGCTAGGAGCGAATACTCGTCAATCGTCGCAGCGCCACGTACTTTTTTACGATGGAGCGCTGCCGATAACGTAGGATCATCACACGCGTTCTCGAAGAATCGTCTTGTTGCATCGAGTCGACGTTCTTCGTTCGGGACACTGAACCATTCTCCTTCGACCATTTCCTTGATCGGTAACCGTTGCCAGTCTATTTCAGTCTCCCTCGACCACACCAGCAACCCTCCTCCTTCATGGCGTTGGTTGCGAAAGAAACCCTCAACACAAACACCTAGCACGTTAGATATCTCTATCAATCGCGAAAGGCTTGCTCCTTGGTAGTTCGAAGCTTCATAACGTTGAATTTGCTGAGGTTTCAAATCAAGGCGAGTTGCCAAGTCTGTCTGTGTCATGCCCGATGCGATACGGGCTCGCACCAAAACATCCGGTAGACGCTCCATGGCGAACGATTTAGCGAACGTGATCCCACCCGACTTCAACAAGTCGTACTCAGCAATCTCTTGCTGCAGATTCTCGATTTCACTCTGAATCGCGGCAATCTGTACTTCCCGGTGCCACTCTTCTTCTAATTCAGCACTTTCGATTTCTGTAAGGTCTCTTTTGAAGTTCCCGATCTCACGAATCGAACTATGTCGTTGCTTATCGCTCAAAAGCATGTCGAACTTCCAAGTCGCGTACTAAAAACATCGGAGTGTTAATATTACAATTATTATGTTGTAAGTCAGAACAGCTAAAAGCTATAGTCACGTCGCTACAGTGAACTGAGCGGATACTGCGACTTAACGCTTCAATTCATCGATTAGATGCGATCGGTCAGCAAGCTTCTGGAACCTCGCGATGCCCATCGGTACTCAAAATTCATTCTGCGTTGAAACGAAATGTTTTCACAATTGAGTCCTTATTACCCATAGTTTGGACTCACTTTGAATCCAGAAACCACGATCAGCGTAACGAGACTTCGGCGAGAGATTCACTCCCTTCTCGACAATCTCCCCCCTGAGGGACTAATAATTACAAACCGCGGTCGACCAGTGGCGCAAATCCTTCCATGTCACATGAAGCCTGAAGACATGATCGGAAGGCTGAAGGGCGAGTTTGAGATTCATGGCGACATTTACTCTACTGGCATAACTTGGGAAGCTACCAAGGATCCAAACGAATAGCGCTATTCGATAATCGCGTCTCGAGGCATAAGGAATGTGTTCGAATGAGCATTCATCCTGAAGTCGAAGTTGATCGAGGCGAGTTGCACCATGACCGTTAATTTGCAGAGCTAAGTTGGATTTAGAGACCACTTGACCACTCACGTCGAATTCAAGAACGTCGCGAAGTCGTTTGACGGCCACACAAATGTTGTCGAAGACATTAATCTTCAGATCCCTCGTGGCGAATTTCTGACCTTACTCGGACCTTCCGGGTCTGGTAAGACGACGTGTCTGATGATGCTCGCAGGATTCGAATCCCCGACCGAAGGCGAAATCCTCGTTGACGGCAAATCTGTCCAGGACGTTCCTGCGCATCAGCGAGCATTTGGCATCGTGTTCCAAAGCTACGCGCTTTTCCCGCACATGAGCGTCGCAAAAAACCTTGCGTTTCCACTTGAAGTACGCGGTATAGAAACGTCCAGACGTGACGAACTCGTCGAGCGAGCGCTGAAGTTAGTTCAACTTGAAGGTTTTGGTTCGCGAAAGCCGAACCAGCTTTCAGGCGGTCAGCAGCAACGGGTCGCAATTGCGAGAGCTTTGGTTTACGAACCTGAACTGGTGCTGATGGATGAGCCGCTTGGTGCGCTTGACCGTCAATTGCGTGAAGAAATGCAATACGAGATTCGTCGTATTCAAGAGGAAGTCGGCGTCACGATGATCTACGTGACACACGATCAAGGCGAAGCGATGGTCCTTTCTGATCGGATTGCTGTATTCGAAGCTGGCCAAATCAAGCAACTAGCAGCTCCGATTACGCTCTACGAAGAACCGGACGACCCGTTTGTCGCAAGCTTTATCGGCGAGAACAACCGATTGCATGGCACGGTGACGCACGTCGGTGAAGCGCTTTGTACTGTTGATGTTGACGGACATTCAATCCAAGCCGCTCAAGTAACCGAAAGTACTGCGCCTGGCGACAAAGTCGTCGTGGTCATAAGACCAGAGCGCGTCTCCATATTGCAATCGGACGACAGCCTCAGTAATTCACAGCAAGCGACCGTTCGCAATATCACGTTCGTCGGCGACCACCTAAGGGTTCAGTTAGACACCTGCGGCAATCCCGACTTCATCGCAAAAATCCCAAATATCGCCGGTCACGGTAGTGTCTTGAAAGGGGATAACGTGAATGTCGGCTGGGCAACACTCGACTGCCGCGCACTGCCCTTACGCTAAACAAGGAGTATCAGCATCGTGAAAAACTACTTAACTACTGTACTTTGCACAATCGTGATGGTGCTTGGCAGCGCAATCGTCGCTGAGGAGTCAGTCACCGTTGTGAGTTTCGGCGGCTCGTACGCCAAGGCTTGCGTTGAGGGTTACCACAAGGCGTTTGAAGCAGAAACCGGCATCAAGGTGAATCTGGAGGACTACAACGGTGAGCTGTCACAACTGCGTGCGCAAGTCGAAGCCGGCTCGGTGACCTGGGACGTCATTGATGCCGAAGGACCTCAAGTCGCCATTGCGTGCGATGAAGGATTAATCGAAACGATCGATGCGCTAAACCTGCCACCGAGCCCAGACGGCGTTCCTGCGGAAGAAGATTTCGCACCCGGTACCTTAACCGAATGCGGTGTAGGCAAGGTGTATTACGCCACGATGGTCGCTTACCATCCTGACGCATTTCCGGACAACGAACCTACTAAGGTCGAGGATTTCTTCGATCTTGAGAACTTCCCCGGGCGACGAGGCGTTCATCGCAGTCCTCAAGCAGTATTAGAAATCTCGCTGATGGCAAGTGGCGTTGCGCCTGAAGACGTGTACGACACCTTAGAGACAGAAGAAGGCATTGAGCGTGCATTCGGGATGCTCGACAGCATCAAGGACGATATCGTGTGGTGGGAAGCAGGTGCCCAGCCGCCCCAGATGCTAGCTGACCGCGAAGTGAGCATGACCATTGCATGGAATGGGCGAATCTTCAATGCACAGATGCTTGAAAATCAACCGTTCAAGATTTTGTGGGACGGCCGCACCATAGACTCCGGTGGTATGGTCATCGCAGCTGACGCACCGAATCTGGAAAACGCACGTAAATTTGTCGAATTCAGCGCGCGCGCAGAGTCCGAAGCAGGCGTTGCATCGTATATCGCGTACTCGCCAGTTCGCAAGTCAGGGTATGACTTGGTCGGTAACCATGCAATTACAGGCAAACCAATGAAGCCGCATCTACCTACAAACCCGGAGCATGGCGGACGTCAACTAACCCTTAGCACTGATTTCTGGATTGACCGCAGAGACGAGCTGGTTGAACGTTTTGCCGCATGGTTGAACCGCTAGTTCAAGTCCAAATGCGCAACATTTGAATGGAGCGACTTAAGGCGAGTTCCCTCGCCCTACCCCTTATCGCCTTCGTGATCGTCACGTTACTCGTGCCGATCTTCTCTCTAGTACGGTTGAGCGTATACGACAGCACCGTTGCGGACGCACTTCCGAAAACAGCGGAAGCACTGCAGCAGTGGTCGGGTACCGACCTACCTTCGATTGCGGTTTTTGAGACGCTCGCGGAAGAATTAACGACAGCCCAGCAGACGCGCGAACTCGGACGGATCGCATCCCGCGTCAATCGCATCCTGAGCGGGTCCAGATCCACCATCTCAAAAACGCCGCGGCGTTTCGCCCGTTCCGATGAACCAGACGCACGGGCAGCATTTATCGCGATCGACGAGGATTGGGGTGAGCTGGATATTTGGCATGCGCTGAAGCAAGCCACGGACACCTTCACCAGTCGAAATTTCCTGCAAGCCGTCGACTTTCGACTCATGCCTGACGGCTCGATCGCGCGGATGCCAGAGACCCAGCAGGTTTACGTCACGTTGTTCATACGTACGCTTGGGGTAAGCATCGCAGTGACCGCATTGTGTTTTTTCATCGGCTATCCGATGGCTTATGCGATGGCACACGCATCTCCTGGTTGGGCGCGTCTGCTACTCGTCCTCGTGCTCATTCCGTTCTGGACATCGCTGCTGGTCAGGACCACCTCATGGATCGTGATATTGCAGCAACAAGGGGTGCTCAACGACATCTTGGTCTTTATCGGCCTGGTGGCCGACGACAACCGCTTAACGATGGTTCACAACATGACGGGCACGCTGGTTGCTATGACACAGGTCCTGCTGCCGTTCATGATCCTGCCGCTCTACTCGGTCATGACCAATATCCCACGTGATTTGACGAAAGCGGCGAGTTCGCTTGGCGCAAATCCGTTCCAATCCTTCACGCGCGTGTACTTCCCTAATTCCCTACCAGGCGTAGCGGCGGGTGGTTTACTCGTGTTCATTCTTTCGATCGGCTACTACATCACGCCGGCGTTAGTCGGTGGCTCAAAAGGTCAGCTCATTTCAAATCTGATCGCCTATCACCTACAAACGTCACTGAACTGGGGGCTTGCTGCCGCGCTCTCGGTGATCCTGCTAGTAGGCGTGATGGTGCTCTACGTCGTGTACGACCGCTTCATCGGGATTGACCGGATGAAACTCGGATGAACACCGTGTTTTGGCGTAGCGTTAAGGGTGCCATTGGGGTCTTCACTGCCTTCGGCTTCCTATTCCTTATCGGTCCGCTCTTCGTGATCGTACCGCTGAGCTTCAACGCAGAACCCTATTTCACGTTCCGTCCCGAGATGCTCATGCTCGACCCGGAAGCGTTTTCGCTTCGGTGGTATGAGAACCTCTTCAATGACGAGGAATGGCACCGCGCGTTATTCAACAGTTTCTTTATCGGTATTTGTGCGACGATCCTTGCGACGACTCTCGGTACGCTCGCCGCCATCTCTCTAAATCAGTCGAACTTCCCGGCCCGTCGCACGGTGATGGCGTTGTTGATCTCACCGATGGTGACACCAATCGTGATTGTCGGGGTTAGCGTCTTTTTCTTCTATTCGCAACCTTTTATCGGTCTGGCTCAAACCTATCTCGGGATCATCCTCTCACATGCGATGCTCGGTGCGCCGTTCGTTGTTATTACCGTGACTGCGACACTGGCTGGTTTCAACCAGACTCTCATGCACGCGGCTTCAAGTCTTGGTGCGAACGCATGGACAAGATTTCGCCGAATACAGCTACCGCTGATCTCGCCTGGCGTGATCACGGGCGGGCTTTTTGCGTTCGCAACCTCCTTCGATGAAGTCGTCGTCGTACTGTTCATGGGCGGCTTGGAACAACGCACCCTACCCCGCCAGATGTGGAGCGGCATCCGCGAGGAAATCAATCCTACGATCCTCGCCGTCGCAACCCTTTTGATCATTTTTGCGGTACTGGTGCTATTTACGGTAGAGTGGTTGCGTTCACGTACCGCCAAGCAACTGCAACCACAGTAAAGTAACCTTCTAACAAGGCGCTTTACTTCCTTCAAAACGCGCCTACAATCAAGCTAAGCAGTTACGCTGGAACTCGAAATGAAGATTCTTGGTTACATTTTCTGTGCATTAGCCGTCGTCATCGGCGTTTTAATGCTTGTTGACGCACTTTTCTTGGAATCCGCAGGTCAGATCTGGGATCCCCTCGACTACGTGATCTCTGTAGCCCTTGCCGTCTGCGTCATAGTCGGTGTTAGGGACTACATGACGGAAGGAGGACGTGCGATTGGTACCGGCGTCTTACTCAGTATATTCGCGTTTCTAGTCTTTACTGAAACGTTTATTGCGTATATGAGTGGGTCCGAAATGGCAACAATGCAATGGATGTGGGCCGACGCGATCGCAGTCATTGCGCTTTTGCGTGAAGGAGGGCGTCTCACCGCAAGTGAGTAGCGTCTAGACCACCCTAACCTCTTCATCTACAGCCGATGTATCCCGCATAGCGCACGGTACATCGGCTCGTCGAGGTCACTGCATAATTCACGACCTGTCAAGTCCGGAAACGGACGCTATATCGTCCGCATCTCCGAGGGGTCCGTGACCGACATTCAGAAATTGGCCGAATCGGTCGATTCACTTAAAGATAGCTTCGAAGATCATCGCTATATCTGTAGTAATCAGATCGCGACTGCCGTCTATCTCGCCTACCACCTACGTAAACCGGTTCTGATCGAGGGACCGCCTGGAGTTGGCAAAACAGAGCTCGCGAAGACAACGGCTACGATGTTCGCTCTGCCTCTCATTCGACTACAGTGCTACGAAGGACTGGACGAAGCCAAAGCCATCTACGAGTGGAAATACGGCAAGCAGCTGCTCTATACCCAAGTCCTGAAAGAGACCTTGGACGAGGTCCTGCAAGGTGCGACGGGTTTCCGCGAGTCGGTCAACCGATTGCATGAATTTGGCGATATCTTCTTCTCTGAAGAGTTCATGGAACCACGGCCGCTCCTTAAAGCGCTACAGGAAGAAGACGGTTGCGTTCTGTTGATTGACGAAGTCGATAAGTCAGACCATGAGTTTGAATCGCTGTTGCTTGAGATTTTGTCCGACTTCCAAGTATCCATTCCAGAGATCGGCACGGTCAAGGCTCGCGCTGAACCGCCGATGGTGTTTCTGACGAGTAACAACACCCGCGAGATTTCAGACGCACTGAAACGTCGTTGCCTTCACCTCTACATTCCGTTTCCTGACGTCGATCTTGAGCAGAAAATCATCCATGCACGTGTACCCGAAATCCCGCCACAACTACGGACGCAGCTAGTCACGTTCATTCAAGAACTTCGCGACATGGATCTCAAAAAAGTTCCTGCCATTAGTGAGACTATCGATTGGGCACGAACTCTGCTACTCTTACACACTGAATCGCTTGATCCCGAGCTGGTGCGCGAGACGTTGAACGTGATCCTTAAGTTCCAGGAAGATATCGATAACATCGATCACGAAATTTCAACGCTTACGCAGAAGGCAGTCTCGGCGAACTGATCGAGAAGGCGATGGACAAAACCCTTACGAGTTTCATCGCCACGCTACGAAATGCGGATGTTCGTATTTCGCCGGCGGAAACACTTGACGCACTCAACGCGGTCGAACTAACCGGTTATCGCGACCGCGAATTCCTCAAGAATACCCTCGCACTCGTCCTACCGAAAACGGCAGACGAGAAGGACACGTACGACACCACGTTCGAGCAGTTTTTCCGGTTCGCTGAGGTATCTGGCGAAAGCTCAACAACCTTAGCCGCCGACGGTGAAGAAGGAGAAGGTGAGGGAGACGGCGAACGACAAGGTCAAGGTGATGGCCAAGGTGGCAGTGCCGGTCAAACCAAACCAACCAACTCCAAGCGCAAGGCTCGTCCCCGCTTCAGCGCGGTTGGCGAAGAAGACAAGGAGGAAGAAGAGGACCTCGGCTCCGGCGAGATATCCAATCCTGTCTCCGCGCTTGGCAAATTGCTCATGCAGGACAGTCGGGTCGAGTTGAGCGTCCAGATGGCCGATGCTGCGAAAGAAGTCAATCTCGACGAGATCCAGGTTTTCACGCAAAAAGGTCTCTACACGCGGCGCATCATGGATCAGATGGGTCTTCCCGATCTACTCAAGGAAGTCTCTGCTCTCAAACAGAGTTTCAATCTACCTGATCGGCGACTTGCGCAGGAACTCAAGAAACGTCAGGAGTGGCTGCGCGAACAGGTTCGTGATTACGTCGAACGGCAGTTTCTGCTACATGCCGACGCAACGGGCATGCGTCTCCGAGAAGAACTGCTCCGCAAGATCAAACTCTCGAACGTGGAGCACCGTAATTTCCGGCTGATCCAGGAAATCGTGTATCGCATGGCTAAGAGGCTCGTGACGATGCACTCCCAACGAAAGAAAGTTTTTAAACGTGGAACACTGAACGTGCCTCGGACGTTACGACGCAATATGAGCTACGACGGTCACATCTTCGACCTGCAGTGGAAATCGGTGAAGGTGGATCGGCCAAAGGTTTTCGCCATTTGCGATGTCAGCGGGTCCGTCGCCAACTACGCACGATTCATGCTCATGTTCCTGTATGCGCTTGAAGAGGTCATGCCGAAGGTACGTTCCTTCGCGTTCTCATCAGATCTCGCAGAGGTGACCGAACTCTTCGAACGGAACAAAATTGAAGACGCCATATCGAAGACACTGCGGGATTTCGGGGGCGGATCGACCGACTATGGACAGGCGCTCGTCGACTTCAAAAAGAAATGTTTGGATGACGTCGACAACCGAACGACCATAATCATCCTTGGTGATGCGCGGAATAACTACGGTGACTGCAAGCAAGACATCCTTCAAGAGATTTACCAAAGAAGCAAACGTGTAATATGGTTGAATCCGGAACCGCGCAATACGTGGAATACTGGCGACGCTGAAATGCGAAAGTACACGCCGTACGTGCATCAAGCGGAAGAGTGCAATTCACTCATACATCTAGAGCGCACCGTCGGCAATTTACTGAAGACTGTACAGTGAGCGTTTATCCTGGCTGAATCAAGTAACGAAACCGTCGCTAATGTCATTCCTGGTTCCGGGCGACAACTTTTCCGCTACGGCATCTATGCTGTCGTGGGCTTTGTCGTACTGCTGTTCCTCTTGGGGCAAGTCAACCAATGCACGGGAATGCGAAGCTCGTCGATCGGCGCGGTCGACGCCGCTAGCGGGACGATCACGCTAAACCTCGCACAAGAACCACCACAACTCGATTCCACCAAGGCCACCGACCAAGTTTCCGGCATGGTGCTTGGCCATGTCATGGAAGGGCTATTGCGGTATGACGCCAACGACGATCTCGTTGAAGGTGTTGCTGAATCCTGGTCCGTTACGGACACTGAAGCCAATTTCAAGCTGAAGCAGAACCTGCTCTGGAGTAACGGGACACCGATTACGGCACACGACTTCGTGTTCGCGTGGCGCAAGGCGGTTGATCCGATGACGGCATCGCAGTACGCGTTCATTCTTTTCTTTATCGAAAACGCGCGCGAGATCACCAGCGGCGACATGCCAGTCGAATCGCTCGGTGTCACCGCCGTCGACGACTACACATTGAATGTGCGACTAAGAGAGCCTACGCCATTCTTCTTGTCGCTGACAGCGTTTCCAACCTACTTCCCGATCAACCAAGCGTTCTACGAGTCGAGAGACGGTCGTTACGGTGCGAACGCAGAAGATCTGATCTACAACGGACCGTTCACCATCTCACAGTGGGTCCACAACGCCAATGTTCGTTTAGAAAAGAACGAGAACTACTGGAACAAAGAAGCGGTTCACCTGAACGTCATTGACTTCGCTTACATCCTGAGCGATGCGAACGCGATCATCAACCTGTTCGAAAGCGGTGACATCGCGCAAGCGGGATTGAACGTCGAACTGGTCGATCGTGCATTGCGCAATCGATGGGATATTCGTCAGCACGTCGATGGTTCCGTGTTCTTCATTGAAATCAACCACCGAGAAGAACGGTTAACGCGCAACTACAACCTGCGCAAAGCGTTGCAGTACGTGAACGACCCTTCAGAACTGGTTAACAAGGTCATCAAACTACCTGGGAACCTGCCCGGTGAATCGATCTTCCCGGTATGGCTAAAAGGGGTCAACGGCAAGTTCCGCGAGGAGTTTCCTGCGAAACCGCTGATGACCAACAATGACAAGGCGAGAGAGCACTACGCATTGGCGTTAGAAGAACTTGGACTCGACAAGATCACGTTGGTGATGCTCAGTGGCGACAACCCATCGGCCAACAAACAGAGCGAGTACTACCAGAGTAAATACGCTAAAGAGCTCGGGCTTGAACTGAAACTGGACCGCCAGATCTTCAAGCAGCGTCTCCAAAAAATGACCGACGGTGATTTCGATCTGGTCCTGGCGGGATGGGGACCGGATTACGCAGATGCGCTGACGTTCGGGGACTTGTTCACGTCCTGGAACGAAAACAACCGCGGACGATACGCTAGTCCAGAGGTCGATCGGCAAGTGGACATCGCGAAGAACTCGAGCGACGCCAAAGTTCGAATGGAAGCGTTTGCTCGCGTCCAGGACATTCTGAACGAAGACGTTGCGATTCTGATGAATTACGAACGCGGCAGTTTGTATGTCGTCCACGATCGGCTCGAGAACGTTGCGCGACGTAGCGTAGGTCCCGACCCCGACTATGCATTTGCACGTATCGTCGACAAGGAGTCGTAGCTAGTGGCTTGGTACACGGTAAAACGCCTTATCCAGGGGATCATCACCGTTTGGTTCATCGCAACCGCCACCTTCTGGGCAATGCACCAAGTACCGGGGGATCCGTTTATCGGTGAGAAAGCCGTCTCACCCGAAGTCGAAGCGAATCTCAAGGCGCGCTGGGGGCTCGATAAGCCTCCGCTTGAACAGTACTGGATCTTTATGCGGAACATGGGGCAAGGAGACTTCGGTATCTCGTTCGCTCAAGAAAGTCGAAGCGTCAACGACATCATCCTCGAACGCTTTCCAGTATCTGCCATATTGGGCATCCTCGCGATCGTGTTCGCAGGACTTGGGGGTGTGCTTTACGGTGCTTTAACGGCGCTGTATCGGAACCAATGGCCCGATGTGCTCATCATTCTGCTGGTGATCATCGGGATTTCTGTGCCTAGCTTCGTGTTCGCGTCGGTCGGGCAACTGGTTCTAGTCATCATCAATCAAATCCTCGGCTTCAACGTATTGCCCGTCGCGGGTTGGGGCGACATCTCGCACATGCTCATACCAGCACTTGTACTCGGGTTAGGCACGATGGCGTTCCTCACGCGACTGATGCGTTCATCGATGCTAGAGATCGTGAGCGCGGATTTCATTCGAACCGCACGATCAAAAGGTGTTCCCTCAGCACAGGTCTTCTCTAGACATCAGTTGCGAAACGCGGTATTACCGGTCATCACGGTCCTAGGTCCGTCCGTTGCTTCGATCACGACGGGTGGATTCGTCGTTGAGAACATCTTCGGCATTCCCGGACTTGGGCAGTCATTCGTGCTGGCCGTCCAACAAAGCGATTACGGGGTCATCATGGGAACGACGGTGTTCTACGGTGCATTCCTTGTTCTGATGGTGATCATCGTCGACCTGCTCTATGCCTGGATCGACCCAAGGGTACGTCTGGAATGAGTGATATCGGCACGTACTCGTTTAAACGCGCTCAGGTTGATCTTGATCGGGAAGAGATCAGTCGACCGTCGTTATCGTATTGGCAGGACGCTTGGTATCGAATCCGCACCAATCGACGAACGCTCGCCAGTCTTTTCATCGTCGTCTTCATGGTGGTGGTCGCAGCATTCGGGCCGATGCTATGGCATTTTGAGTACGACACCCAAGATCTGAACCAAACGTCGAAACCACCATGGGCAAGTCGCGCGATGACCGTCATCGAGCCGTATACACCTTGGGTTGATCGACCAGTCGTTGAACGATGGAGCGATACGGGCGCTCCGGCTGACATACAAGCCATCGGGTTTCCGTCGATTGAATTCGTACGCCTTACCTGGGCTCCGGTTCAAGGCGCGACACGTTACACGATCTATCGAACCATCGTTGATCCAGAAGATGGACCGCTCGGACTTCCGCTTGGAAACGTCATTGGCGAGAGCGAGAACACCTACGAGGATCGAATTGATTTAGAGCAACGAACGTACTGGTATTCCGTCGAAGCAACGTTCGCCGATGGCTCGACTACATCTACGACGCAATCATTGGACGTTGCGGCAGCAGCCACGCTCGACGGTGCGATTGAGAGCGGATGGATCGAAGCGGATTCAGACCTTCAGCCAGGTGACACGCTAAAAACGCCATGGCATCCTTTGGGAACGGACTACCTCGGGCGCGACATGCTTGCACGGCTGATGAAAGGCGCGCAGATTTCTCTATTCATCGGCATTGTCGCGCCGTTGCTGTTCATTCTGCTCGGGGTCGTGTACGGCAGTTTCGCGGGATTCCTTGGAGGGAAGGTAGACTCACTTCTCATGCGATTCGCGGATTTCGTGGTCGCCCTACCCTTCCTGCTCTTCATGATCTTGTTCAAGCTCGTGTTTGGCATAGGCGCTGGGGAGAGCGGCATCCTGCCGATGCTGGTCGCACTTGTGCTGTTAAGTTGGCCTGCCGCGGCTCGGTTGGTGCGAGGCCAGATCCTGCAGATTCGCGAAGAGGGTTACATCGACGCCTCCAGGTTGCTGGGAACTAAGACAACCCGTTTGATTCTGCGACACATGATTCCTAATACCATGGGCGTGATCCTGGTCACGTTTACGTTTGCTGTCCCATCCACTATCTTCACAGAGGCATTTCTGTCGTTTATAGGTATGGGTGTTGAGCCACCGATTCCTTCGTGGGGAAGCATGTGCAACGACGGGCGCAAGACGATGGAAACAACGCCACACGAACTGATATTCCCAGCGATCTTCATCAGTATCACCGTGCTCGCGTTCAACATTCTCGGCGACGGATTGCGTGACGCGCTCGACGCGCGCATGCGTTCTACGGAGTAATCAAATTGGCTCTACTCGACGTCAAGAACCTGCACGTGGAATTCACGACGTATGGCGGCATCGTTCATGCCGTGCGAGGAGTCGACTTCAGTGTTGATGAAGGTGAGACGCTCGCGATTGTTGGTGAATCCGGCTGCGGCAAATCCGTCACCGTGCAAAGCATCATGGGATTGATTCCCATGCCGCCGGGTCGTATCACGCAGGGAACCGCACACCTGAGAGGTCACGACATCATTCAGAGCAAGATCATCGACGGCAAGGACATCCGAGGCAACTTTGTCGGGATGATCTTTCAGGACCCGATGACATCGCTGAATCCCACCATGACGATCGGCGCGCAGATCGCAGAACCGCTAGAAGTGCACCGAGGTCACTCGCATAGAGACGCGATGAAACGCGCAACCGAGTTGCTCGATATGGTGCAGATCCCAGAAGCGGCCAAACGTGCTCGACAATACCCGTTCGAGTTCTCAGGCGGCATGCTGCAGAGGGCGATGATCGCAATGGCCATCGCTTGTGAGCCTCTGGTGTTGATGGCCGATGAGCCGTCCACAGCACTCGACGTCACAATACAGGCTCAGATTCTGGATCTTGTGAAATCGATTCAGAAAGAAACCGGCATGGCGATCATCCTGATCACGCACGATCTAGGCGTGGTCGCGCGACTTGCCGATACCGTCAGCGTGATGTACGCAGGTGAGGTAATGGAAGCCGGTAGTGTGGACGATGTCTTCTATCGATCGGCTCATCCGTATACGCTAGGTCTGAAAGAAGCGATGCCTACGAACCAGACGGGTCGGTCTCGACAGCTCAAGCCGATCGATGGTTCTCCGCCTGATCTGTTCTCGCCGCCGAAGGGGTGCTCGTACGCGGCACGTTGCCCCCACACGATGGAAGTCTGTTTAGAGAACAATCCGAACGCATTCGCGATGCAGGAAGGGCATCAAGCTAAATGCTGGCTGCACCATGAAGAGTGTGAGGTTGCTGCAGAGGATCTATATCAGGCATGAGTGAACCACTGCTAACGACGCAAAACCTCACGAAGCATTTTCAGCTGAGCTCGAATGCCCTCGTTCAAGCCGTAGACGATATCTCCTTAGAGATTGCACCTCGAGAAATCCTCGGTCTGGTGGGCGAAAGTGGCAGCGGCAAGTCAACGTTCGGCAAAACCGTCATCGGTTTACACGACAAAACGAGCGGGACCGTGACGTTTAACGGTGAGGAGATGCCGGATCGTTATCAGGCGGGCGACTTCCAGCGTTTCGCCAACAGGATGCAGATGATCTTTCAGGATCCCTATTCGTCACTGAACCCACGGATGACCGTGGGCGAAATCATCGGTGAAGGTCTTATGCTGCATTCGGACCTCAAACGATCCGAAGTCAATGAGCAAGTCGCAGATTGGTTGCGAAAGGTCGGCCTAAATGCAGACCATATGTCACGCTATCCACACGAGTTCTCAGGTGGACAGCGACAGCGCATTGGTATTGCGCGTGCTTTGATTCTCAATCCTGAGTTTGTGGTATGTGACGAACCTATCTCCGCGCTAGACGTATCTGTCCAAGCACAGGTTGTCAATCTGCTCGGCGAGTTGAAAGACTCGATGGGTTTGACATTGTTGTTCATCGCCCATGATCTGTCAATGGTTCGCTATGTGTCGGATCGGATCGCGGTTATGTACTTGGGGAGCATGATTGAGATCGGACGATCAGACGATGTCTTCTTCGATCCGCAACATCCTTACACCCAGTTACTCATAGGTTCAAACCCCGAACCTGACCCCAATCACGAGCGAACGCGTACATCGGTATCGATCCCTGGCGAAATTCCGTCGCCGGTGAATATTCCACCTGGATGCCGCTTCGCGTCTCGCTGTCCAAAAGTAATGGATGTCTGTCGTGAGCAAACGCCGGCGCTAATTCCATTGGAGAATATTGGCGAGCGCCATCACGTCGCCTGCCATTTGTTTAGTTAGGCGAAATAGTCACTAGTTTTATAAATGAAAACGATTTTATATGGTCGCGAGGGACCAATTCAATTCAGAACATGCCTTTGACTTACTATCAAATTTACGTACTTTAGCTTGACCAATTTAGATAATGTCAATAAACAGATTACAAATTATGCGCGAGGTGTTCACAGTGAGTCGCTTAAGTTAAGATTAATCTCTCTACGGCAAACAATCTTGCTTCTATATATGTCTAATCGGTCAGCTCAAGTTGCGCCTATCGATTTCAGGTTTTCTTAAATGAATAGGATTAAGAACCAAAACACAATCAAATATATGTTCCTATTTTAGACCTAGCTTCGCAATGGAAAACCGTATGATATCGCGTAAAATTCTGCATTACTAAGACTATTTTGATGACAAATCACTTATGAGTTTTTTAGATGACAAACTCCATGAACTCAAAAAGAAGGGCTATCAACCGCCATATAAACCAAAATATGGATTAATTATATACAATCTAAAGGCGCCCGCCTCAAAAACTTTATGGAAGTGGGCAAAAGCGATAAACATAGAATCTAGCCTGCGACCGAACTTTATCTGGTGCCACATGCTTGTTGATCGTTTTAACAACGGAAGGAAGCCGAAGGAGTTACCTACGCGCCCAATAGTATGTGCCATTGTCGAAGCTGGTTTACTTGAGGGTGAAATACACAGTAAAGGTAAATACTTGAGAGGATCTCGACTAGTCTTGTATCTTGGCGGTCCCATGTTGGAACAAAGAAGACTCGAATTGGAGAATATGGGATTCACGGTGACTAAACGTACTCCTAGACCCCATATACTACTCAAATTAGACTCAAATGAGTTCGATTTAGAAAAAGCGTCAGCGAACATCACCCTATTAAAAGAGACTATACCCAACGTGGAGTTTCTTCCGAACGAGCTCTGGAGAAAATGGCGATAGATTCCGTCGCTGAATTTCTTTATTAGGTGTATTTTGAGGCGTGAAGACCAAAGGATATTACACAAAGACTGAAATTATGTCCTCGTTGCAATACTCGCTTCTTTTTCGCGATCTATTGATATGTTTTTGAGCGTCATTGTTACAGTGAATGAGAATTTTTCGTTCACGAAGCTCATGGCGAATGAGATGATACCTATGAATGGGACCGCAGGTAGTGTATTTTCGAATCGAATTAAGAGTTTGTAAGAGAAGGTTCTACATCAGTGTAGTTAGGAATCTCGAATTGCCGGAGAATGACCAAGTTGGTCCGCATATCCGGACCCACACGACTAACGTCCTCCAGTCGTTCGACACATCGGGTACAAACACCGAGGTTCCCTATTGCGGATCGTTATGACGCCGCAAATTCGCGCCCGTCGTCGAACGAGATGTCTGCACCGGAAGGATGCTCTTGTCGTTTGACATCTGGGTCGCGGCCGTCTAGCAAATGCACATGAGCCTGAAAGGGGTGACCAGCACCGAGCTGGCAGATGATCTCGGCATCAGTCAGTAGTGCGCCTGGCACCTGGGTCATCTTATCCGCGCCGACTTCGCCCATGGTCAAGACCGTCTCACGCTCGGACCCATCGAGGTCGACGAGACCGAAATTGGTGGTAAGGTGAAGAACCAACACATCTCCCAGCGAGACGGGAAGCGGGAAGTAGGTGGTAAGTACCTCGTCGCCGGTATCCTCGATCGAGCAACCGGCGAAGTACGCGCCGAAGCCGTTAACGACGCGAAAAAGGACGAGTACAGGGCTATCTCGAAGCGAATGTCCGCTCCGACGCGACCGTGTATTCGGTTATAGATGCGACGCTAAGATGACCTGACGCAACCATACAAAGCCATACAGCACCAGCGAATATGTCCGTGGCAAGGTCCAACAATATTGGCGCATTCCAATCGCATTAAGTCATTCTGTTCGATGCTGAAACGCGGTTACGTACGCATCTACCATCGGTTTCGTAGCAACATATGGATCGGTACGTCAAGGCGTATGCCAAGCGTCGTAGTATGCGCGACCTAGATACCATCGACCAATTGATGGAAGTAATCACTCATTTTTCGGGCGTACGTCTGCCCTAGGGGACCTCATCGCGTACAGCGACACGACCTGGTCGAGGTCATGTCTCTTTCGAGACGCGACATCACAAAAAAACGACAGTTTGAGGTCTCTCGCAAGGCTTCGTAGATCACGTGCGCACTGAATTATCTCGTGTTCACGCTTAACAGCGAAAAGAGGTCAGCTCGTTGTATCCAGTCGTTCCCTCATCAATGTATTGTTCCTATCAAACATTACTATATTGAATTTTCATCCTCTTGTGTAGTTAAGTCAGTAATCGCCTTTAAATCACTATCGATTCGAAACGCTCCTAACACTGATTACAGCTCATCATAACTTGGAATTATTAACTATCACTTGATTCAAGAGAGTATTAGAAGGGCAGATCTTCCACACTAGATGAAACCGAAACTTCTGTCGAGTCATTGAGCATTTTCAGTAACTGTTCGATCTTGGATAGTAGCTCGTCAAACGTGACGACTAATACCGCATTAAGGTTGTTTCGATATAACTCAAATGACTTTTGCTTTTCATCTTCCCCGGGCATCATACCAATGAGTAACAAGCACTGAACTGCGTAACTTTGTATATCTGTCAATTTATTTAGGTCTTTAATTCTATAAATGTCTCGCTCAATGTTGTATTTTTGATCGAGCACTTGAATAACCGAACCTGATAGTTCCCGAGACGGACCATATACCTCGTTCCGATACGGGCTCGCTAAAAGCAGTGGTGAACTGGGTTTCTTTATCTCCAATACCGCGACGTTGCGAGTGATTGCGTGCGTATAGAGAAAATCCGTAATAGATGTGCCGCTTCCATCAATCTTTTGACCGCCTACAGATGCTTGCTCTCCGATCATTAAATACGGTTGCCCGAATGCGAAGCTCAAAATCGCTGGGTTATTCTTAAAGAATGACTGCCACAAACCTTCGTTTAGTTCCTTGGTCAGCATCGTGCGAAACTCATCTGTAAACCGCTCAAGATTCGCAATCTCAATATCATTTTGAAGTCGAAGTATCCTCTCAGGTCTTCGATTCGTAAGCGTATCTAGGTTTTTGGTCATCAAATCAACCAATCGAAGTTGCCCTTCAATCGACAAACTTTCGTCACGATCCGAAAGAATCTTTGTAAAAAACTTGCGTCGTCTATCCCGTCCAAACTTTAATTCCAATCTCGGAATATCAAGAATCTCAGCGTAGAAATTGTGCAACTGACACATTTGTACCTCATGCTCCGCAGCTTGTTTTAGGTTTTCGGTAGAGTTTATCCATCTACGTATAGTATGAAACTCCTCAAAATTTAAATAAAAAGTACGTATTGACTCATCGGCTCTCGAAGGTTCATTATGAGTAAAAACAATCGTCGTGCAGTTCGTAAGTTCCTCCAATTTTTCGATTATTACTCGATATCGACTAGCTAAACCTAGTCCGTAGTCGTAATCTTTCGTAAATCCCGACGGTAAATTCTCAAGAATATCAAGTACGTCGACCATAGTAGTATTTGGTGGGTCAATGTCGGAATCCGTTATACTAGGATCTAGCGGGTCTAGATCCTCTTGGAATGTTATGCTTCGAATGTAACGATTCGACGAGTTTGAATTTAGAGATGATGGCTCTACTACTATGCTTGCCCCTGAAAGAACTAGCTTTATTACCCTATTGTACTTCGGTTCTAAAAATCCTCGTCGAGAATCTGTAATGTTAATTGGAAATATAGTGAGTTCTTGAGCATGATGGTTAATCTCTAAGATCTTAGTCTTTAGATCCTTTTTTACACTAGTACCGATTTTACGTTCTGGAATTCTGCTAGGTGGTGGAAAATAGTAAACTTCGAAAATACCGTCAGAAGACGATTCGATTATAAGTTCACCGTGAATTTCATCATTTCTGTGCTGGAAGAATCTCATATTTTGGTCGCTATATCGTGGAGGCTAATTCTGTGATTCGTGTGCCAATTTAGATACTTGTGGGTAGAGTAACTCATTGCGACTGAACACCACACTCTTGATCTCGTCGGAAATGACAAGGTCGATGCGTTAAAACCATCTTACGAATTCGTTGAGCAAATTTTAACATCGTAAGATTCCTGTTTACAGTTTTTTTATAAGTTGACCGTTCCGATGACTAGTATTGACTGCGTTCGGGGGAGCATTAAACTCTGATGTTTTAGCTCTAGGTATGTCCTTAAATCGATAATATCGTTGTACTATAGGAAAGCGATTAAGTTTCTAAATAAATAATGTCACTCATTTTTCGAGTTGTGTCAACGATTTTCTGCAAATTCAAATTAATGGGAATTTGGCAACCGACCCGAGGGTAGGTCGTCGTGGTTGACTTTTGTATGTTTTTCATGCCGCCTTCTTCAGTTTCATCGTCTGTTTCGTCGTCTCTTTTTGTAATCCGATCGGGCCGGTTCATCGCCCCAGCGCTGGACCCATAACCGCAGCTCATGTCGCGTATGCGCCATGTCCGTGAAACTCCACATGCGCTTCAGCTCAGCGAGACATGCCGGGTCGGTCTGACGGCTGACGTGATCGTGGGCGTTCCGCATAAAGTGCACCGCACAATATTGCCACAACGCCGTCGGCAGGATGGCATCGATGGTATCGGATGGTTTCATTGTCGTCATATCGAAACTCCGTGATCGTGACAAACGTCCGCGCGACCGCATGCGATCGCGCTTAAATCACCGCCAGTTTCGATGTCGTTTTTCCGCCAGTTTCGATGTCGCCTAACACCTTCTCGTAACGGGCGTCCAGCATCACATAGGGCAACGCGGTGTCGTCCAATCGCCCGGACGCGGACGCCTGTATCGCCTCATCCAGTTCCGCCACCTTGTTCGAAATGGTGGTATGGGAAAAGTCGTGCCCACAAAGCCCTTCCGCCAACTTCGACACCTTGCGACAGACAGTATGTCGGCGGAGTCGCCTTGTACATACATCTCGGGCGAGGGTCGACATCAATGCCTTCTCGGAGCGGCGATAACGCTCGAACACGCGTGTGCTGAAGCGCCCGTCGCGATCCTGTGGCACCCGCAACTCAATGGTGCCCACCTTCATGGTCAGCTGCCGGGTGTAGTAACCGGATCGATACCCGCGTCGGGACGCCGAGCGTTCGCCTTTCTCACAGCCCAGGAGGTCCGTCATTTCGCCTTCGAGCACCGTGTTGAGAGCTTTCTCTACGAGATCCCTCGCAAAGTCAGGATCGTCGGCCAAATAACTTGCAATCAGTGCGTCGCGGTCATTACAATCTTCGTTGTTCATTAGACGTTACCTCCTCAGGTAGAAATGAACGGCGTCCGAACGGTTGTCCCCGTCCGGGCGCTTTTTTATATCTTGAAAATGCAGAAGATTATTTTCACAACCTATACAAAGTGGATTATTGGCTTAGCTACACATAGGGGTAGAATCGCAATATATCAGTTTTTGTTAGAGAAAGTTCATTTCTAAGGCAATGGCTAGTTACGACGAACTAACTTCGTTTCGCCGATAGGCGTGTACATGAGATCTATTACTGCGCACGTGATCTACGAAGTCGCGCGAGAGACCTCGAACCGTCGTTTTTTTCTGTTGTGACGTCGCGTCTCGAAGGAGACACGACGGCTACCAAGTCGTAGCGCCGTCCGCGACGAGGTCCGCCCAGGACAGACTTACGCCCCAAAATTGGGTGATCAGTTCCGTCATCTGATCGATGGTGTCGAGTTCACGCAGGCTACGACGCTTGGCATACTCCTTGACGTACCGGTCCAGATGCTGTTGCGAAAACCGGTGGTAAACCCCAACGTAGCCACGCTTCAACATCGACCAAAATGACTCAATGCGATTGGTATGGACCTCGCCGCGGACATATTCGCCGGTACTGTGCTGTACGGCTTCGTGTGGTTGCGGCAGGTCTTCGTAGCTGCGCATCTCATCCGAATACACCGTCGCATCGGACCGAATATTCTCTTCCAGATAACCCTGTAACTCGTCCTTTTTCGTGTCGTTGACGGCTTCGGCACGGACTTCACCGGTCGCCCGATCCAGGATGCCAACGACGGGGTATTTACCACCTACACCCCGCTTCCCGTCTCGCCGGGAGGCATGTTGATTCTTCGCTTTACCACCGATGTAGGTCTCATCGACCTCGATGGGTCCTAGCATGAGACGGTCTTGGCCATGGGCGAAGGCCGCGCGGATGCGATGACCCAGGTGCCAGGCGGACTTCTGCCTGATGCCGAGATCACGCGCCAGCTTGGTGCTGGCCACTCCTTTCAAGCTTGTCAGCATTAAGTACACGGCGGCGACCCAGATCCGACAACTCAGCGAGAAGGCATGCATGTCGGAGTGCGTTTTCACTGAGAAGTAATGTCCGCAGTCATGGCACTAATATGGCTGGGTACGTCGATTATTACGTTCAGCGATCCAGACTGAATCGCAGTGCGCACACCGACCGACCAACGACGCACGACGAGCTAGGCTTCTGCCGCCAATTCATCGAGCGTGAATTCGTCACGAATCGCCGTGAGCGTCATGCTTTCGCGTAGGCGTCGCGCATCGGCAAAACGAACCATACTGGTTCCTATCTAAGGTCGGCGTGAGGACAAAACTCTCCTAATTCATACAACAATTTGTATCGCAAATTTGCATTCTGTAGTTAAGTTAATAGTCCCTATTATTTTCTAGTCCTTCTAATTCAATTGAAACTTGCTGACACAAATCGTACAAACGTTTTCGTGGTTTTACAATTTGATCAAACAAACGAAACAACTGCGACTGGAACTTTTCAATTGCATTATCGTCACCTGCTGACTGTCTATAAAAGATAAATTTATAAAAATTATTTTCGTAAACTTCTTCAACTTCTCTTGACCATCCTAAATCGTCGCAAATCGCTTTACCAATTTGACTTGAAACTTTATCTTCAGCATCAAGCGAAAAACAGAATGAATCCTGATTTCTATTTATGCTAAACCAACAATCAATGTTCGGTGTATAAAGGTACACTTCACCCGCAGACATTCTGAATCTCCCGTAGAATGGCCACGAGCTATTCAGTATACCGGCGTACTTATCGTTTAGTTCCTTTCTTAGTTTAGTTGCAAAATCCTTTGCTACGAACTCACGTGAACTGTGCCCCGAGCTAACTAAAGCAGACTGCGAGAGCATTTCTTAAAAGTGGTTCACTTCGTCAGTTGAAAGCTCTTCTTCATCGTCTAATTGGAGACAATCAACGAAAGTTCTTATAAATTCGATAGCATTCTCTAGGCCTTCCTCGCCTGCTTGTTCTTGAATCCGATGACGTAAATCGTCGTATTGTTCATTCGTAGCTAGTCCGTCACGTAGTGAGGTAATCTGGCTGGGCTCCAAGTTGCGCGTTATGAAATCATAAATTGCCTCGTAGCTTTCTAACATACAAAGAATCCCGAACGTTACCCGGCAGGCGTGCCTACGACGATTGTCGTCTAAGTCGTTAGACAAGCTATCTTCTTCTCGGCGCACTCTTCTTTTGTCTTCAAGAATCATTAGAAGCTGTAAAGTATTGAGAAGCCTTTTCATCGTTCGAGGGTTAAATCCCACAGATTGTTCTACGAGGTCCCGGTACGTATCGATGTCTTTTGTTTTGTCAAAGTCCATCCCAATTTGATCCAGCAATCGATGGATGTATTGGTCTACCTGATACCTTCTTGTTGGCATCTTGAAAGGAACCTGGATTATCTTGTCGAAGAAACTCTTTCCCTTTAGTTCCCCCTCCGCGATCCCAAATTTAGCTTTAAGACCAGCCGTTACAACACTGTAATCACAAGCAATAATAAAAACGCATTTGTCGATATCGAGGAAGACTTTCATTGCCTCTAACAGCTCGACCGCTTTTTCGGGTATTAACCTATCTAAATCGTCTATGAACACAACTATCTTTTCAACGGGTCCCGTTGTACGTTCGCCTACGATTTTCGCCAGCTCACTTTTTATTGCTTCTAAAGCTCTCGCGGCATCATTTGAACTCGATTTACTAGCTCCTTGTTCACCTATGCCCCACACTTCCTTTACTAAATCAGCTTGACCTACGAAACTAGCTCCGCCTATCACAGCCATTCGTGCTGTAGTCTTAATAGCCTGCTTTACCTTGTGTGCTCTAACGGCATTTTGATTGTCTACTAGTTCATCTGTGATCTTTGAGATCATGGAAAGAGCGAGCGTTTCTGACATATTAAACTGTGAATATTGCCATGTGTTAAACCAAACTGTAAAGTACCTTTGCTTTTCTGATCGATTAATAAGTGCGTCCCGAATTAATCGCATCAGGCTAGTTTTACCTGAACCCCAATCACCTTGTAGCGCGATTGTTAGCGGAGTATCGCAACCTTGAATAAATTCGGTTAACACCTCAGCGTATTCCCCGAGCCCAAGCGATTCCTGTTCAAATTTCTCGATTGGTTGATCTTTAAGACCAAACCCTTGACTTGCTCGGCCTTCATCCATTCCACCATCTCCCTTGATATCCAAATTTGAGAACCTGGAGATTTTAATTTCTCCCGTGCTTGGCAGTTTTACTCTGCAATCAGGTTAGTGTTTACTGTATATTTTGAGCTAGTCGGTTTCTGTTGATCCATAGCGTTTCTGTGTTTGTGAGTTCCTTAGCATATTTTGATCCCATATCAAAGGGTTTACAGCGGTCTAACCGTCGTGCATCCTGATCTCGGTGAAAGGAGAACACACGTAAACCTCGAACGATCCCAATGTCAGTCAACCGCCGGACACAAGGCACTTGAAGTTGCCACAACAGTGTCGTTGGGGTCCTGTCAGCTTCGATCCCATGCATGAAGCGACAACCAATATCCGTATGGTCAGTCTAGCCAAGCCACGTGCAATGGCAGCGACAACAACATCTCGGTGCGTCGCTATCGTCGAGTGTTCGATAATTCACCTTCCGCGCTTCTTTTGCCACCGAGGCACGCTCGCGGGCGTACGCAGACACATCGACTGCTTTGCGTTGCGTGTGGTGGGTCTCTCTTGGTGACAAGCGATAGGTCTACACCGCATCCATCAGATCAACGATCGACAGAACAAGGGTGGACCCTTTCGGTTGATGTCGTCAAGCATCACCGCTGTGCTCATTGGGCGTTAGCCCTCAAAACGACATGAAGTCGGCGACGCTTGAAAAACGTCCTATATCACCAATCTCAATGAGCAGGGAGACCTACGAAATCTATTCGACGACACGCACGCTACGAAAGTGATCCACCATAGGTCGGAGTCGATATTCAGTGATTTGCTGCTGGATGTCACGTTCACATGCTTTTAGTCGTTGTGCCAATGCTTCAAGCATCTCAAATTCAGTATGAAGCGTACTGTGGGTGACCGCGGGCACGAGTTGCTTTGCATCGCGTCGATTAGTTTTTGCCCGGTCACCGTTTTGCTGTGGGACATCGACGGTGTAATAATCGAATAGTGTACGTCGAGCCCTTGCAATTGTCGATAAATCGTATAGCCACGAGCACCGGCTTCGGATAGAAAAACGAATTGAGCAATCTTGGTAGGAACGTAGTGATTGGACTCGGCTTCGGATTGACTTGGCGTTTTGCGCGATGACGCCTAAGTTCATCTCGTGCAAGTATGTCGTTGCTGAACCTGCGCAACCAGAGCTGCGAAGGTCTCTTTGTGGACTTCCACGACCATATTCTCATATCGAGGTAATCCGTTCAACTCGGTCGAAGCAAGATTCATCATGACGTGATCTCCGATCTGAATGTCGAAGATTCTTCGTTTTCGTACGTTCGGCAGATCAGGTTAGAACATAATAGCAATCTCCTCCTCCAACTACGGTCGCATGTAGATCTGGCGCACGTATTCATGGGATAATCTTTGCAAGTTAGTGCCGGTCTAATTCTCAATGCCGCAATCTGATGAACGCGAAGTGCTACTCAGGAGTCGATCTGATTCGCTTAGTCTACTTTCAACTATAGCTACCCTCACCATCGCATAACAAGGATATTGCATTCATGTTACGGCGTACCAAAGCTAAATCTTCCATTCCCTGAACTCTATGCACCACGTTGTTAAAGGGTCACCTATCGGGATGACAATCGAGCTTATCCCAATTGAGCGTGGTAAGTCAAACCGTCGTGAGCGAAGTGAGTACTCCGACGAGACATTTCTGTGTACAAGCAGTGATATAGAGGAGCTTGTAACTCATATCAAGACCGTACGTGCCGACGTTCTTTTTCGGCACCATGGCTCGCAAACAGTCACGATATTCATACCAAGAGGAGACCCTCCTCCCATACGATTGAATCGAACGAGCTCTAGAAGAGCCTACTTCACGATAGGCGAGCTTGAAAGGTGGCGATTCCTTCGACATTTCCCACATTACCCACTGAAAGACCATCAAAAAGACGGGATTGAATGGCTACTTAACAAAGAGAGCGGCATACTTGCTGACGATATGGGGCTAGGTAAAACAATTCAAGCGATAGCTGCCTTTGAAAAAATGCAACGTACTCAAAAAGTAGAAAATCTGCTTGTTGTTTGTCCTAAATCGCTCATAGGAGTGTGGGAAGCGGAAATACGCCTTTGGGCACCAAGACTATGTACTATCTCGTTGCATACAAGTATTTCAAGAGAGGATTGGAGAACTTTATCAAATCAATGCCACGTCGCGATAACGAACTACGAAGCATTACGATCGAATCCTCCTAATCCTGGTTCGTTTGACGTACTGATATTTGATGAAGTTCATCGATTAAAGAACCCTAGTTCTCTGAATTACGCATCCTGCTACAAAATTTCTCCAAAAATCACTTGGGGGCTCTCGGGAACACCTTTGGAGAATAAACCGGCCGATTTGACTGCGATACTGCACTTGTTGGACCGCAAGAGAATTTCTCCGTCTGACGATCGATTACCTTTACCTTCCATACGTTCCGTAGCATCAAACTACATCTTGCGCCGGGACAAACAAGCCATAAAATCAGAACTACCTCAAGTTCGTGAAAAACTAGAGATAGTTCCTCTGACTTCAGAACAAAGGAACCTATACCAGGAGATCATAAAGAACGATAGAGCTTATTCTACTGTTGGCGGATGGATTGCTACATTTAATAAACTCCGAGACGTGTGTGACTATGAGCCGCATACGGGAAAGAGCTCGAAAATTGATAGAACAATCGTGATTCTCGACTCGATACTCCGGCGAGGCGAAAAAGCCGTCGTGTTTTCGTGGCGGATAGTTCCCCTAGACTTATTGGCGAAAAAGATTGAGACAGATTTAGGGCAACCTACAGCGATAACCATTACCGGGCAAACGTCGTCGATTTCGCGATCTCGTATCGTATCGTCATTCCAATCTAGCGACCAACCTAAAGTCCTACTCTGCTCAATGCGTGCGACCGCAGAAGGATTGACTTTAACTGCGGCAAATCATGTGATATTCTTAAATGAATGGTGGAATCCCGCAGTAAACTCACAAGCTCGTGATCGAGTGAACCGTATAGGACAGGCAAAGGATGTTTTTGTCCACAAACTCAGGACATCTGGAACTGTCGAATCTCAACTGAATGACATACTGAGTAAGAAATCCGCGATATTTGATGAGATCGTGAACAGACTTACGACGGCTAAGCAATCGAAAGATCCTACTTCGAAGCAACTTAACCTCTTCCTTAAAGGCACTATTGACGAATAAACATGTCAAATCACGAAATTAACCAAGACTTTTGGGCTCGGTTCGGAGCACTTCCCGCATCGTCGCTATGCGGATTCGTACGTGTCCCTCGAGTGCGAGAAGCGCTACTCAAAGAGGGCGATCATTTTTCGATACTGGACGCAGTCGATTCGAAGGATACTGATGACCGTGCAATCAAACTCCTCTCGCTTGCAAAATCAAAATATGAAAAAGAATCCTTACAAGCGGGTTTGGGAGCTTTCATACTAGCTGCTATCGATAGTCAACAATTTGGACGTTCCAGTTCGGAGAAACTTGCATGGGTTGTTTCCGCGGATCGATTGACGAAACATATGGGACTCGATTCTCGCACAATACAATCGATTGAAGAACACGAACTAACCGCAGACCTCGGCTATGAGTACCAAAAATGGTTACCTTGGCTGTCGCTAGGGATGGTCAATCTATTTCGCAGGTGGCGCCGACCTCGTATTTCAGCGCTTCATCGTGCGTTATTCAAGCTCTTCGAAAATAGTGTGGACTTCGACTATCCTTGGGAAACGACGCACCTTTCACTAAAACATCAGCTTCCACTTCAAGTACTCTATCGATACGAACCATCGAAGAAAGTCTATGAAGTCTTAACAATCCTCTCGAATTGGGGATTAAAGTCTATCAACGAGTTGAGATGCCTCCATCCAGACGCAATTTCAGCATCCAAAGCAAATAGTCAACCGATCGTTCGACTCTATCGCGTTTTGGAAGCCGAGGAGACCTAACTTAATCGCTGCGAAACGATCTTCCAAGCTTCAGTCACCTCGGATTTCGAAGGTCGAGGTAGCAGCATAGAAAACCAATGGATTCTTAATTCTTCTAGTGCGTCAGCGGACAAATCGTCGATTCCAACTTGAAACCGCAGGATCCTCTCTCCTGTCTCTACGGCCTGTTTCCGGTCTTCATTTCGCATTGTCCATCTATGACTCACAGGATCTTGCGTTAGTAATAAGCCACTCCATGGTGGTGCGTGTAAATCCCAATTTACGAGCGAGAAGACACTAACGCACTCCTGAACCTGCTCGACTGTAGGGTTCTCAAGATCCGGTAAGAAGCGATTTAATCGACTTCGGACGACTTTGGTAAATAGCTCTTGTCCGATCGGCCAGAATAGCACGGAATCTGAAAGCTCCTCGGTTTCGTCATCATCAATGTCATGAGAGCGCATTAACTCAGGGGGCTCGTGTAATACTGGTAATTCCTCTAGCAGCGCATCCCAATAGACAACCAATTCATCGAACATTGCATCTAGAACTGCCTCACCAGGGTTAAAAAACTTAAACCTGTTTGATGTATAGTTCTGTTGATCTCGAACGGGCGTCAAGAGCAAGGTCTGATTCATCGAATAAAGAGTTTGGAGGGTAGTGAAAAAAGTATCACCAGTTCGCAAGTTTTTCCCTTTTGTCTTCAATTTACGTGATTCGATAGCACTACCTTTCCATGAGAAAAACTCGTGTTCGGTAAGAAGACGACGCGTCAGTATTGCCACCCAATCGTCTTCATCCATGATGATGTTGGTGTCCTGATCAGTCGGCTTCGCGTAACGATTCAAGCTTGAGAACAATCGCCTATAGCTCTTCAGAAACTCCGCATCGTCTGCCTCTTTACGAACCAGGAGAATCACTGACACTTCCTCTTCTAGGAAATTCGGTGGCATCGCTGGAACGTCGTCACCAGAATCTCGCTCAATCAGCGTCTTAATCGATTTCAGTCTGTGTTGGCCATCTAGTGCGTAATAGCTCTGACCTCCATCGAACGTAAGTACGCCAAATGCCTCATCAACGGACCCAGCTTTCAGAACAGCAAATCGCTCGTCATCAGTAATGCGAACGGGTGTAAAAGTCGGATTGCCCCCTAAAGCCGCGACAACTAGGGATGAGAAGAAGCGATCTTCTCTTTTCGCAAGATAGTTGACGATTTCGCTCTTCACTCTCCCTTCATTTAGCGTACGTTGTATTGCTTCATCGAGTGTCTTGCTATCGTAGATTTGAGACGCAAAATCAACCTCCTTCACGATATCCTTCATTTTCATTTTGATTATGTAGTAATCCCATGTTCCCATTCGGGCTTTCAGAGCAGGATATACGTTCATTTTTAGTTTCCTCGTACTGAGTTTTTAGTTTAATCAGAGCTCATACCAATCGGGATCGGCTCTCCCATCGACGCATCAATTACCTCTTCACGACCGTTCGCAGGAGGACCGAAACACTGAATTAGTACCGCCTCCTCTTGGGAAATTCGTTCTAAAGGCAACGCATGAAACCAAAACACTAGCGACTCTCCATAGCACACTCCAGCGTCTCTCACTCTTGTCGAAGGATTTCGGCAATGATTTAAAAAACGGTCGCGTAGATTTGTGGTCTTACCGATGTAAATAGGCGTCAGCAGATTAGCAAATACATTATCGGAATGGCTTCGTAGAGAAAATCGATGTTTAACTGGACTCGCACAAATCATGTATACGCCAGCCTCACCAATCGGAACCGCTACCGCATCTAGTTCAGTAAAGCCGACATACCGCCAAGACTTTCCTAACAGCACATCCCCAGAGATGAGTTTCCACAATTCTCCGTCTGACTGCCATCCGTAACTAAGCATCTACGGACTACAGAGTACAAATCAGGCATGCTTGATCGTCCGAATCGTCGTCGAGTATACCCTCTTGCCAGCTCTTTTCTTCCCTCTTCTCTCTTTTGAGAGATTTTGCCTCAATCTCATTTCGGTGGCTCTCTAACTCGTCCAACGACATCCCTTGAATCCAAGTGAACCGCTTACCGGTTTCAGGGTCAACTTTTTCGTACCTTTTTGCTTGCTCAAACAGATCTGGATGACTGTCCGCTAGTCCGAGCCACTCGTCTTTTCGTTGGAAAAAACAGAAGTAACAACCCGAACGACTACGCCACTTGTAGTACTCGGGAACCCCTACGCTCTCTTTAAGGATGCGAAAAACGTCCGAAAGGACTATGCCATCATCAATGAAAGGGTACGCTGCTTGTATGTTAGGTTTATGACTAATGTAGCCGTTTCGATTTTCGTCGGCCCGAATACCGATGTAACTTACACAAGGATCGCTACCAACAAACGCTTCGAGCGGTTCAAGCTTCATTACCCGGGTACACCATCTCGCGTGCGGCGCCGGAAGAAATCCATTGAATCTCCTGAGATGGTGGTCGAAGTCTCTACCGCTACTTAGACGCTCAATCGGGCGATCTAGGTAGTCTTCTAACCGATCCAGGTATTCGTATACCTCGCGCAATTCAGCACCGGTATCACAGAAGAAATACTCCATCCCTTCGTCACGCCCTTGGTCTTTAAGGTAGATCGCCAGCGCCGCGCTGTCTTTCCCCCCAGACAAGCCGAGAATATGCCTCGTAGATTTGATCTCGATCGCCTGGATATCAACGTTAGAGTTATTCTGCGACATCCTTAACTCCTGATTCCTGTAAATTACCTCGACGATAGGCCGTCAGAAAGTCTTTGGTTACTTGAGCAACGATAGCGAGTCCAAGCTCAGGATCCTCGACACTTGACAGTGCGTTTTCAATTCTCCGTTTTGCCTCAGCGACAGCTTCCTTATCATGTGGATAGAGAGATACGACTTCGTCTAACTCACCTTCCAAGTTACTGATAGTCTTAACTAGGATTACTTCGTGATCACGATTTTCGTTCAACGTCGAATCGCAATGGAGACGGATCCTCTCGATTTCAACCAACCGTTTCGCAAATTCAATGAGGCGATAGTCAGTGAAGTCCCGATCTTGGTCCGTCCATGACGAAACCGGCTTTCGAGCTAAAAAGAGAAGAATTCGATCGAACCAGACTTCGTCACTCACGGACGAATCACATACTCGACGAATCAGACTTTTCAACCCATCTACGTCTAGAGTAAATTGCTCAAGTCCTATACATCGCTTTCTGAGTGCGGTTCTGAGATCACTCAAAGTCATGGAATCACTCAATCCGAAGCACTCACTAAAGGCGCTGCGCATCGATAGGTAGAGCTGACTCTGTGCATTTTTCAATTCACGGAGAGCGCTAATGAGTGTATTGGCGAATCCAGAAAAGTTCGTTGATTTATCCATTCCGCAAGCAGCGGGTAAATCGTCAAGTATGAACTTTTCTGGCGATTTCGATAACAAAAACGCTTGACGAACCCGTATCGCGGTTTCGCTTAGACGTTTTGTCGACTTGGCATATTCATCCAAGCCGATGAAAAACTGTGTCAGAGGCTTTGCAAGATCCAAAAGGTTGATGGAATTCCGTACCTCACCGAAAAGAGCTTTGGAATAAGCGTCAAAGAGCGATTCGCGAATTCCTTCAATTCGAAATCGTTGAAATGTATATTGATCTGGTCGGCGCACCATGCGTTCAAGGTGTTCGTACGTCAAAGACGGAGCATAGGCCGATTCGTCGTAGACCGCAATCTCATGGCGATGCATTAAGTAGTAGTGTAGAAACAGAACCGGAAACACACCGGCCTTTACGCCATACGGTGGTTTCGCGAGTTCTGTCATAAGTGATTGCAGCGAGATCGGGGTCGATTCTGACTCTGCGAAGAGCTGCGCCATGCGCTCCCACATTGGGCTCAGATTTAAAGGATCCGAACCATCAGGAGCCTGCAATTCCCAGCGCGTGCTACCCTCGACATGTAGAAGCCCCTTTTCTAAGAGTGATCGATATATCGCGCGTTCAGCTGGATACTTCGCGATTCCAAGCTGGGGTTGATCCGCATCGTTCAACAGATGGTAAAACAGTTTGTTTCTAGCCGCAGCAGCTTGAGCAGAAATCTGGTCTCTACAAATCAACTCATTTCGCATGATTGGCGTTTGGTCATAAATACTGTCCATGACCTCCGAAAGAGTCCGTTGTAGCGTCTGTGTATCCGTGATTTCCAATGACTTATTTCGCCAAAACCAATCAGATTGAATAGGTTCTCCAAGCAATTTCTTTAACACATCACGTTCTGTAGCCTGCGCTACAAGGAGACGTTCCCGGACCTCCCTGCTCGCGACTGGATCGTTAGACAATTCCTGGCTACTACGAGATACACCTTCTAACGCGAGAACTTCTGCGATCGCTGCTCTAATCGCAGTCGTTTCCGTGTATCGAGCCCAAATCTCGTTTGGTCCCGCGTGAGATTTCGCTTTCTCAAATTCTTGGATATCTTCGTGTGTTTCGCAAAGGTAGAAGATGATCCGTGGCTCGTCCGTAACAGTGGATGCAGACGGAAGCACTTCGCTTCCGCGCACGAAGGAAACCTTGAAGTAGCGAAGCGCGCCAGTACGAATCGAGTGACGCCGAGCTAGTACGGGAGCGGTAACACTACGTTCGGATAGTAACTCAGCTAAGTCAAACGTGCCAACTCGTTCTTTTTCGTCTTGAGTTCTTTCGTCAATATCGAAGTCAGTTCCCTGCCACACACGAAACTCATCGCTGAACCGACGATACTGCACGATGGATAAGTCCAACAAAGATTGCATCGCGTGCCGGTATTCTGCCTCGTCACTAAAGAGTGACTTGAGTACGGACTCAGTCGCTCGAAGTCCTCCGCTACGGGAAACTAGATTGAGTACCCCTATCGTCTTAGCAAGTATTAATGACACCGAATCGACTGGGTTGCTAGTCTCGATACGATCCTGTTTGCCTTCCGCACGCTCGATCGCAGAAGAAACCTCTGCCCACCGACGATGGACAAGCGGATCAGCCAGAACGGTGTGTTGATTGTGAACGAAGTAGTCGTGGATTTCACTCGGCAGAATCCAATCGCCTATTCGTTTGAAGGAATCTAGTGATGCCTGAAAACCATGCGGTTCTCGACTCGCAAGATAACTAAACAGTGTTCGTTCGTTCTGTGCGAATCTTTGACAGAGTTGTGGGAGCACTAAAAGTGAGATTGGGTGGAGCGGATAGCACGACGCGAATATTCGTGTAGCGTCATTGATAGTAAGACTAGGCGGCAACGCGCCTGCCTCAGCAAGGTCCGACGCGATCGGCTCTACTTGACTATCGATCACTTCACGTTGTGATGATGTCAGCGAATTCGAAAACGCTGAAGCAACAACTCGTAGGATCTGATCCGTCGTTTCAACAAACGAAACGTTTTGGAAACGACCTTGAACCTTTGCCCAATCGTTCTTAACCTTCTCACCCATACCTTTAGCGTATAGGTCAAAGCCTTGATGAAGGAGTACGAACAAAAGGAAGTTCGTGCGTCGACCAGCGTATGCCATTTCAGCGAGTTGCTGAAGGAGAAAAACGCCGCTCTCTGAGTTACGAGTTTCGTATTCGAGAAACTTACCCAATTCATCAATGACGATTAGAAAACCGTTTGCGCCTTTTCTCTCAACAGCGGTTTGTAGTTCGCGCAATGCGCCAAGTAGCTCGTTATCCGTGAACGTCCTGCGCTTGAGCATACGCCGGATTTCCTCTAATACTAATGGCTTGCGTCCTCTCGCACCTGACCAAAACTCCGTAGCAGCGTCGTCCATCGCTTCTAGGAGCCGAATTGCCAATGAGTCGTTACTGCCCGTCAAAGCAACTCTGAAGCATTCACCTTTTCTAGAGAATCGTCTGGCAAGGTCGGGTCTTGAAGCTGCCAGCACCGTTTTGGCGGCGTTCTTCGCAGCTCCTGTGGGACCTAATAACTCATGAAGGAACAATGCGAAGGATGACTTTCCAGATCCGTATGGTCCAACAAGCGTCCAAGCACGAGGCTGATCTTCCTTAGAAAGTGATCCCGCAGTTTCTTCTAGAAGTCGAATTCCTTGTGCAGTAGGAAGATATGTATCCACAAGACTCGAGGAACCTCGGTCCCTCTCGATATTGATCGAACGAGTATATCGCGTATTGACGCTGATGTGGTCGCTTAGGCTCATGCTACTTTTCTTTCTACACTCGTGTACCTAGACCGCAAGATATCCAATGGGTCCAACGATTCAAGCTTGTATAGCTGGAAAACACCAGCGGTCCTGTCGAGCTGTAGGGTTTTCGAATACACAGTACAGAGTTCCTCGAGTTTTTCTACTAAGCCTTCCTCGGTCAATCGAAACACGGCGCCCGGTGCACAGTGGACTTTGTCGCTATACAGAAGATCTGTCACAGCAAGCTGATTGATTTGCCCATGTTCGAAGAGCTGAGCTATTGCGAACGCAAGAACTTCCAAAGGAAGTTCACTCCGATCTAACGGCGATGACTGCCACGATTTCGAGTCATTTCGTTCGAGTAGATTGAGCAGCGCAAGAGGAGAGTCCATCGAGTCTTCCATAGAAACTCGAGGATTACTGGATGTCTTTGAGTACATTCGCAACACAAGTTGTGCATCTCTTTTTAGCGTCGTCTGAGATACATTAGAGCCGAATTCATGTTTCACGAAGTCCGTCAATCCTGTCACAACATCCGCACTGTCGAAGCTGCGTTTGTGGAAATGGTTAAAGAACCAATAAATAGAAGTCGCTTGTATTGCGTTCGTCGCCAATAGCCAATGAAGAAGCCAAATCGTCGCTTCATCTTCGAGGTAGAGATCGCCATGATCATCAAATACGACTTTGGCGAATGACGACGGGGCTAGTGTTTTGGTTCCACGATCTAGCTGAACGATTTGAGCGGCTAGCAGCCAATACTTAATCGATGCTACCATGTTTTTCCCGACGCCGAGAATTACCGTAGCATCCTCACGACTGAATGCGTCTGGATACTCAGCGATTGCTTCAAGACCCTTAGTAATCCACCCAAATCGAAGAGGAAACGATTCGTGACGACCAAAAGCCCCACTCTTCGAGTCTAATTGCATTTAGTCAAACCAATCTGCGTGCCGTTGGACATTCATCAAAATCGAAGATAGAAAACACCGTTGTCGACGGCGCGCGCACGGTTGAATCGCCGATTTCTAAGCCGAAACTTCGTTCGTCCAACCCACCCATCGCTCGGTAGATTTTTAAACGATTCATCGGTGACGCAGCGAACCTTCGGTGCATGCTATTTCTGAATCACGTAAATCTAGCGATCGATGGACTGTGCCGTGAGCACCGTAAACCACACTTGTAGATATATAGACATACAGTTTCTTTTCAACCAATTGAACGATGATTTAATTTTATCTAGATCATGGTATGACTTGTTAGAGAATTACGAATCTCTCATCCAGAACTGACTCCGACCGTCGACCGCATGGGATGTGTATTCGTTAAAGAGGACACGAAATTTGCCGTATTTAGCCTTCGAGCAAGCAGTTTAAGTTACCTAATACGATAAGTCACGGGGTTGATCGCTATAGTGATGTGTACGAGTGTGAACGGAAGCTCTTATAGAGCATCACACTGGCAACTAGGATGGGGAACAGTGGCGAGGAAAAGGTCCGCGTCATACACTCTGTCGATGACACAAATTGGGGGCAAAACAATCGACACCCAGTTTGTGTCTAGCGCCCGAGACGTTAGAAAAGGACGTAGGTCCGTTTTATTCCGCGAACAAATTTACGATGACCTACATGTGCGATCTTCTTGGTGTAACGCGACACACAAACGACACCTTGCGTCAACGCAGCGGTACATCTACGGAGGAACTTGAGAAATGCTTCTTGTGCACGCTCATTAGCATCGTTAGTGCAGAATGGGAGGATTCTTCAGCTATCCCCGTCACGCGACACCGAAACTTGTGGCGGAGCAAGCTAACCCGCCCGTCGTTGCCAACCTTCACGTCCCGGCAGAGCAGTTCATAGAACCATGGCGTGGGCAGTTTCGGGTTGAGGTCCCTGGTGCGATGGGTGATGACATCCGGACTCTGGTAATCATAGAACCGTCCGTTTATGTAATATTGGTGTTGCGATGACACTGTATGCGGTCGTAGCGACACAAAACGACGTGTGAAATCGCCGCCCGATGTTCAAGATACGCAAACTAGCTACCGATCAAAACGTCGTTACGACTAATCTCGTGAAGGACCGACGAGTGTGACTCGCCGTTTCGCTACGCGATATGTCAACCGCTACATCCACTTAATAAATAGGCTTCGATCTTGCATCGTCTTACACGTTACAGGCCTCGGGTGATGGCTTCGACCACGTCTTGTCAGTATTGTCTACGAAACGAAAGCGTACGAAACTAGCCTAGTACATTTCAACAAAGACACAAAACGAAACACGCCATTAGCCTTCCGGTTCTCTATATTTCAATAAGAACTCGTGCTACGTTTCAGAATTTAACTCGGGAACGAAGATCAACTTTGTTGAACACAGAATAAAGTATTTCGTTAATCATCACTCATTTTTCCACCATATTCCTCAGGCTTATCGTAATTCCCACTAATTATCTGTTCTTCTATCTTTCTTGACTCCAATTGGTTTCGACGATATTCTACGCGTTCTTTCAAGAGATTCGACTGTAACTCAATTAAATCTAAATCGTGCAATACTAACAATATAGACTTAAATATGGTCAATACCGAAAAGAACACAGCTAATCCAATCCATAGACATCCATATTCTCGCGAACCGAAAATGTTAGAGAACAGTAGTACAATAATAGTTGTCATAGAAATTAAAAACATACCCCTTAAATCGATAGCTAGATCTCTAAACGCACTGGTTAACTTATCAATATCGTTCCCATCGAGATGTTCAACATCTAGATTAGGAAGCCCACGCCCTAATCGAAACAGTATTCCAGCAATCAATATCGACTGGAAAATTGCTATTTGAAATACAATCGAAGACCATTGTTGAAAATCGAGATAAAATCCCGCTAAGATGCCGATAGCTAACGGCACTGAGAACTGCAGTACTATCAGAACCTGGTTAACCACTTAGACTAACCCTTTTGAAACATTATCTGCATGAAATTCTAGAATCTTCCGACGTAAATCATCGAGATCAAGTAGATTAACGTTCTCATTATTAAGTCTGACTGTTATAACTCTGCTCAATCTTATATCGTCACCATTCGAATTACCATTTTCAGTCTCAATCTGAAGGTTGCCATCCTCCAAATTCCTTAATTCAATAGCAATTTCATTCAACGTGTGATTATCTGACTGACTTCCTTTCAGACCTAAATAAAGAGATAATTTGATATCTGATTCGGTTGGCTTTTTATTGAAAATTTCTGAGGCCCTCTGTGCACCCATTAGTTCATTGAAGAGTCGACGTAATTTCGCGGTAAATGGTTCATGCGAATCTTGCTCTGTTTCATCCGACACAATGCCTCCGATCCGTACGCCCTTTATTTCGCCTAGGTTTTCAAGTGAATCAACAGGGATCTTAGCGGCAAGAACGATTTTTCCAATAGACACTTTTGTTTTATTGCATAACAGCCAATTGAGATAGCTTTCGAGTGCGGCGGCAGTCATTTTACGATCTTGAACTACGTAAACATGGTCGTCGTAAACTAACCAATGAGCGATCCCTTGTGATATTTTCCCATGTTCTAAGCTTAATTCCCTAATTGGGACGTCCGGTCCAGATTCATCTGTTCCTAATACTACTTGCAGTTTGCTTTGCTCGAAAGCACACAAAATCCCATATGTAGATCCCTGATCGAAGTGAATGAAGTTAAAAAGTCGATTTACACCGTCGATTGGTGCATTTTCTTCGAGTCTATATTGCCAATTGTCTAGCAATTTATGACCTCGATCGTCTTTCTCTCTTAAGGCCGACTGGATCATTCGATTCAAGTTATTTGGCGACAGTTCTTCCTTCTTAAAATACCTGTAGTGAACTTTCACATCCTTGAAGTCATTATCGTTGTCGGCCATGAATCTCGTTGCAGATAAAAGTTGTAGCTTATGCAAGTTTACCATAAGTTTACAAACATTCAAATCTCCCCACATTCCATTGTAGAGTTTATTTCGATTTTCTGTTTCCATCCATATTTTGATTATCCTGTTTATGAATTATCAGTTCTCCTGAAAATAACACAGACCGAACTAACTGTATTGAACCGCCAATCACGTTGTTTTAACTTAGTCCCGATCTTGTTTCGATAACGCAAGTGTGTATGCACAACTGTAGCAACGGTCCATAGATAAGTTGATCGGTGCGGAAGTACCCCAAAAACGATTCACATCCAATTAGTTCATCTCCACGAAGTAAAGATCGAATACGTTGTGTTGTGATGAAGGTGAGTGTCGCATACTGTGCACGCAAGCAGGTTTGCAGTGTTGTCATGTGATCGAACAGCGTCCCTTCGCCAACCTCAGTCAATGGATCAAGTGCCTAAGAAGACATTTGTCGAGAACAATGTGTTCGAAGAAAGACTGGTAATTTGGTGCGTGTTCCCCAATGAGAATCCTCCATGGTCTTTGCCTAAAGTCAGCGTATAAATTGAATTTTCTGAAAGTGCACGACGACTTGTGTCGCATGTCTTTTATTGGTCTATTCAGTATTCCGGTATTTGATGGTCCGTTTCTCTCTTTTCTATTTGCGATTAATGGGCGACCCATTACGACTTCGATCTCAACAGGTACTTAGTCTATACACTCAGGTGAATCGCTAATGCTCTCGAGCAATGAAACCGGGCCGGTTCAGCATAGACCTATTTTTAAATAATGACGATTTTAGTGTACCGCACGTTGCCCATTATTTAATCAGACAGATGCGAATCTGCTATCAATCAACAGTTACTTTTCTCGCGTAGCTCCTCGGTTTCTGCGAATCGTAATTACGACGTACGGTATCATCCGTAGATAAGCAGTACGGAATGGAGATAGACAACATGATTGCATTAGTCGCCAAACTCAACGTTGCATCGGGCAAAGAAGCCGAATTTGAGAAAGTTATGCTCGGGTTGGCTGAACAGGTTCGAGCCAATGAGGAAGCTAACCACCTATACACACTCGTGAAGGACGATAACGGTTACGCCGTCCTCGAGTTATACGATGACGATGCGGCCCTTCAAGCACACATGCAGAGTCAACACTTCCGAGACGCAGGTGCGAAATTTGCCGGATTGATGGCTGGTCCGCCTACGATGACGCGTTACGAAGTCGTCGGATAGCGGAAGAGTATAAGCGGCAAGTCGCGGTTTCAACCGTCCTCGTCAAACAAATCCGCTAACTGGTCAGCCATCGCGCCACCCAATTGCTCTGCATCGTTGATGGTGACTGCCCTTGAGTAGTGCTCTTCAACGTTGTGACCAATACCAATTGCCACCAGTTGAACTTCTGACTGTTGCTCGATCGTCTCGATGGCAAACTTCAGATGTTCGGTGAGGTAATTACTCGGGTTCTGAAGCAGCGTTGAATTGTCGACCGGTAGACCATCGGAAATTACCATCAAGATCTTGCGTTGCTCAGGACGTGACACGATGCGGTTGTGAGCCCAAATAAGCGCTTCACCGTCGATGTTCTCTTTGAGCATTTCCTCGCGTAGCATCAAACCAAGATTGCGTCGAGCTCGTCGCCAGGTGTCATCCGCAGCCTTGTAGATGATGTGACGAAGATCGTTTAGTCGACCTGGATGACTTGGCTTGCCTTGATTGATCCACTCTTCGCGAGATTGCCCGCCACGCCACGCGCAGGTCGTGAATCCCAGGATCTCGACACGCACGGAACACCGTTCGAGCGTTTGACCCAATATATCCCCACACATCGCCGCAATCGTGATGCAGCGCCCTCGCATGGACCCTGAGCTGTCGATTAGGATTGAGACAACCGTGTCCCGAAATTGCATCTCCTTCTCTTGCTTGTATGCAAGCGGGTTGACCGGATCGACGACCACCTGACTCAGACGAGAGGTGTCGAGCAGTCCTTCCTCAAGATCGAATTCCCATGTCCGGTTCTGTTTCGCCAATAACTTTCGCTGCAGGCGATTAGCCAGTTTGGCGGTAGTGTGTTTGAGCGGAACCAGTTGCTGATCGAGCATACCTCGCAATTGCAGCAGTTCCTCTGCATCGCAAAGTTCTTCCGCTTTGACGACCTCGTCGAATTCGTCTGTGAAGCTCTTGTAGTCGATCGTGGTTCGAATTCGACCTAAATCGTCGATAGCAGACTGTGGTGCTTCTTCGGGTTCTGATTCAGCCCCCAACTCCGACATATCCATGTCGGCGTCCATTTCGACCGTTGAGGTCTCGCCTTCCGAATCCTCGTCGCCGTACGAGTCTTCGTCGAGAACGACATCTTCAGGCGCATACTCGGTTTCGGGTTCGTTTTCGTCTTCGAGCGTGTCGACGTCCGACTCGTTCTGTTGAAGTTCGGGCGGATCTTCGAGTTCGGTTGACAGTCCTAAATCTCGAAGAATGTTTTGACAACGTACCGCAAAGTCGTGCTGGTCGTGTATCGACGTCTTTAGTGCTTCGATGTCCTGACCGGCGTTCGCTTCAACGTAGTCGCGCCAGAACTGAGCCACATGCTCCGCCGCCGGCGGTAACGGACGCCCGGTAAGGTGTTGACGAACGATTAACCCAACCGCCACACCGAGAGGTGCTTCAGTTTCCGCCGTGATCTGATCGAACTCAGCTTGACGACAGATTGCTTCAAGATTCGCATCAAGGTTTTGCGCGACACCTTCCATACGCAAGGTGCCAATGGACGCCACCCGCGCATCCTCTACCCATTCAAAGAGCTCTTGAGCAGGTCCTGCGGAAGGGGTAAATCTCCTATGAACAGTCGAATCGTGATAACGCATTTTGAGCGCGATTTCGTCGCCAATACCGCGTACTGCGTTCAATTCGGTATCGCTGCAACCGTAGTTCGGTTGTGGTACTCGAACATTGTTGCCTTGAACGCTGGTGCCACCTTTTCCGAACGAGACTTCCATCTCCTCGTTTTCTGCGATCGCTCGCATGGTGGCGGTCATTGCCCGTTTGAACGTATCTAACGGGTCAACATCAAGGTTCATAGGTGTTTTAGACGTTTAACGTAACGCCTGCGCTCGCGTCTCCGAGATCATCCCCCATGCAGCGTTGGTAGTACTCAGCAATGATCGGTCGCTCGAGTTCATCGCACTTATTCAAGAAGGTCACTCGGAATCCAAAGCCGATGTCGTTGAAAATCGAGGCATTTTCGGCCCACGTTAAAACCGTACGTGGCGACATCACGACCGAAACATCGCCATTCACGAACCCTTTCCGTGTCAGGTCAGCGACGCTCACCATATTGCTGATGATGCGTTTGCCACCTTCTCGGTTCTGCCAATCACTTGCCTTACCGTACACGATATCTGTCTCGACCTCGTGTGGCAGGTAGTTCAGCGTCGCGACGATGTTCCATCGGTCCATTTGACCTTGGTTGATCTGTTGCGTACCGTGGTATAGACCCGTCGTATCGCCAAGACCGACCGTATTCGTTGTTGAGAAGAGTCGGAAATATGGATGCGGGGTAATAACTCGATTCTGGTCAAGCAGCGTCAACTTACCTTCGACTTCAAGCACACGCTGAATAACGAACATAACGTCCGGTCTGCCTGCGTCATACTCGTCGAACACGATCACCGTAGGATGCTGAAGCGCCCAGGGTAGTAAACCTTCCTTGAACTGCGTCACTTGCTGACCGTCTTCCAACACGATCGCGTCCTTACCGACGAGATCGATTCGACTGATGTGACTATCCAGATTGATGCGAATACACGGCCAGTTCAGATGTGCAGCTACTTGCTCGATATGAGTTGACTTTCCAGTACCGTGATAGCCTTGAATCATGACCCGACGGTTATGTGCGAATCCAGCAAGAATCGCAAGGGTCGTTAACGGATCAAACCGATAATCGTCGTCAATATCCGGTACATGTGCCGTGCGTTCTGCGAACGCAGGCACTTCAAAGTCGTGATCAATATTGAACGCTTCTCGCGCATTGACCGTGACCGTCGGCTCCATGTCCGACGACAATGAAGAATCGTGTGAAATCATGAATTACCGCGCACTAGGACGCCAATAGAAAGACGCCCCGCGTCGATAATGGTCTTGAAAGCGCGTATTTAATCACGGGATAACCTGTAGAAACACATGACAACCATTTACTTTGTAAGACACGGTGAAGCAGAGGCTGGTTTCGGTGCCCATCGAGACCCTGGACTCTCTGCATTAGGTCGAACTCAGGCGGTCACAACCGCAAAACACCTCGCTCACTTAGACCCTATGCCCATCTTCAGCAGTCCATTACTTCGAGCGCAAGAAACAGCACAAGAACTCGCAAATATCTGGGACGCACCCATCACGATCGAAGATCGCATCGCGGAAATACCCTCGCCAATCGAAGACCTCACTGACCGTACGACGTGGTTAGCGAACGTAATGGCAGGTGCATGGCACGATTTGCCGCCTAACCTTAAAGCGTGGCGCGAAGCATTGATCGACTGTGTGGTGAGCGCGCAGAACGACTGCGTGATGTTCTCCCACTTTGTCGCAATCAATTTGCTTGTAGGCGCAGCCAGCGGCGATGCCACGATGGTTTCTTTCCGCCCTGACAACGCGTCGATTACGCGATTCGAGAGCGACGGTTCAACACTTACCGTACTTGGATTAGGCGAACAAGCTCAGACGAAAGTTAATTGATCGTGCGATCAATCACACGCCACTCATACTCGTTTTCAAGATTTGATCCTTGAACACCCGCGATCGCGAACAGTAGGTTGCGCAGCAGATTGGCGGCGTCGCCGCGCGCCATACCTAAAAACATACTGTTGAATTGCGCGCACTCCATCAGTAGTTTCTCAACGCCAGCTTGCCCGTGACGACTGATCAACGCGTCGACTCGTCGGCGTTGGTATCCAGGAATCGTCGAACCAGAATCCATCAGCTTCGCGTGAGCTAACGTCAATACTTGGGTCACCATGGCGAGCGTGCCGAGTTCGTGTCGGCTCGAGCTGCGACCTTGATTGCTCAGTCCATCGAGTTTTCGCGAGATTTGCGCAGCGTTACCGCTGAACACTGCATCAATGACTTCCAACATTTCAGCGTTGCTGGCATCGGCTAGATCAATGTCATCGACATCGACGGTCGCGCCTTCGTCCAGAATTATCTGGAACTTATCCAATTCCTGGCGAGCAGCAAGCAGGTTACCTTCGCTATAGTCGGATAACTTTTCCGCAGCTTGCTTTGTCAACTTCAAGCCCAACGAAGTCGCCTTAGATTGAAGCCAGTGAATGCTATGTTCTCGATTCAACTCATCGACGACGATGAATACGACGTTTTTCGAAGAGCGTAGTTGACCATACCACTTCTTACGTTTGTCGCGATAGTCCAGTCCGGCTAGTCGAACTAACAGCACATTGGATGCTGGTTCTGCAGAGTATGTTTCGAATGCCGCAACGGCACCATCATCGAAGGCTGCCGTTCGCATCCGAACTTCGACGAGCTTCCGCGTACCGAATAACGAAGACTCACTCAACTCATCGAATATGCCGCCCCATTCCATGGCTTTCGCGCGACCGCGAGACGAACCACTATCCAACCTGTGAATCTCATGGTCTTCGATGCCTGCGGTTTGAGCTGTCTCAAGTATTTCGCGACTTGCTTCCTCCTCAAGCACAGCTTCGGATCCACCCGTTACATAAACGGGTTTCAGTCCCTCTTTCAGGACTTCGGCAAGTTGATTTGAAAAGACCTGCACTTACGGAATCCGTTACCTAGCTAATCTACTGAGGTGCTTTCGCCGCATCGTTAATCAACGCGAGTCGAGTGATCAATTGGTTTGCGAGTTCCTCTCGAAGAAGCGCTTTGATTCTGCTCTTCTCTTTCTCAAACCCGATCAATGACGTTTCGTCTAAGCCTACACTCTCGGAAGCATGTAAGACTAACGGCGACTGTGATTGGCTCGCTAACACGACATCCCAGCGAACGCTAATCCAGTACTCGATCGGACGCCCTGACGGGTCGACACGAGTTGTACGATCGTTCTCGAATTCTTCAATTCCTGCAATGTTCTGAGCATCGGTTTCTGCATCGCCAACTAGAGCAACCTCGAAAACCCTAGCCTGACGCTCGATGGCAACCTGAACGTCGCGCGGTAGATTTACAGGTAATTCGATTCCAGAGAGACGATCACCAACAGACTCGGTTCGCAATGCGAAACCACATGATGTCGCCGCGAAGCAGACAGTAATCCACAGACCGAGGAGAATGCGGCGCAAGTACGTTACTGCAGATACAGTGGTTCGAATCCGAAGACCCAAGGTGTGTCTGGATCGACTGTCACGCGTACCGCACGCACCTCCGGATCGCCATAGACTTGGAGCCGCATGAAGTTTCCGTTGATTAATCGACCTGGTCCGAACGCCGACAGAGGTCTGTCAATCGTAAACCTGTGTGCATCGCCGTGGACGAGCAAGATCGGTTTTGGATAACGTGCGGTTGCGATTCTCATTTCGTTGACGAGGTCAGCGTAAGCTGGTGGCACTCTTTGTCCACCAGTATTTGCAAACAGCTCCGCTTGTATCGCGATGACAACCGCGGGTAATTCTTGTTCCATCGCGATCCGGAATGAATCGCGCAACCATGCTTTGTTCGCCTGATTACGCTCGTAGGCTTCGAGAAGATCACTCTTGACCGCGATATCCACGTTGTTGTTTGAGCCTGGTACGTTAAGTGTGAGAAACAACACATTGTGGTGCAGCCACCGTGAATTTTCGACAAATTTCGTATAAGGCGAAACATCCGCTTGACGCACGAGCGGCATGGTTTCTGCACCGAGACTTTTCGCTTCCTTGTAGTACACGCCTCGCAACATCTGTAAACGATCAGCGGGTTCCCAGTCTCCGTAGGCGTGTCGATCGCAGTCCGTCCATTCGTTATCCCCAGGTGTAAACACCACGGGTTTTAGATAAGAGTTGAACGTATCAAGGATCTCTTCGTATCGCTCCTCGATGCACATCGAAGCGCCCCAAATGTCGCCCACATGAATCGAGAACGCATTGTCCTGTTTATTAATCAGCTTGATGAGTCGCGCATAGGCTTCGATGCTCGGTTCGCCTTGATACGCGGTGTCGCCGATCGCGACGAATTCAAACTTCTCCGCGAAGACACTGCTTGAAAGGACAACCAGCGCAACGGTCGCAATCATCTGTCTCACGATTCAGACTCCAAAACGCGAAACGAATCGAGAATTGCCTGTAATCTCGGCCGCCACTCGGTTTCGCGATCGGACTGATTGATGGTCAATTGATACCATCGATCATTGGCGTACAACGAGATGACGGTCGTCTCAATGAAATGCCGTCCTGCATCTGGTGTGGTCCACCTAATGACGGCTTTCATCGCATCGTGACCATTGAAATCGATGCGCTTTTTCTGGATTTTTGTATCCTGGATATATAGCGAAAGATCCAACGAAACCAGGGAGTCTTCGATATCGACCCCGTCAGGAATGTCGCTAACGGTCATCCAAAAAGACGGCATCGAATACGGCGCACCAACGTAGAAGTCCGATTCAGCAAGAGGATTCGCTGATGGCTCCCATTCATACGGATATTCAACGCTGAACCCCAGCTCTGCGTCAATGTGTTTCCGTGTCGTTACTTCGACGAATTCGCTTAGAAAATCCTGTGCGAGCAATGACGTGCTCATCAACACAAGAAGTACGGTAATACATCTGGTTCTCGATAGAGTGTGTATCACATTTTTCGTTCGAATTTCTATCACGAAAGATGAATCCTGCTTAACTGATTAATTAACGACAACATTGAGGATTCGACCAGGTACGTAAATCACTTTACGAACTTCACCCGCGTCCAAATGTGTCGCGACCCGTTCATTAGACCGTGCTAACGTCATGGCGTCATCTTCCGACGTGTCGGCAGTCACTGAGATGGATCCTCGGAGCTTCCCGTTAACCTGTACGCCAATCTCGAACGTCTCAACCTTCGCGAGTTCAGGATCAGCCTCAGGCCAAAGCCCCGACTCGAAGATCGATGAATTGTGGCCGAGACGCTCCCATAACTCCTCGGCAAGGTGCGGAGCAAACGGCGCGAGCATGACGATGATCGGTTCGAGTTCCTGCTTCGAACAGGTTCGCCCGCCTTCGCGTACAACGTTCAAGTACTCCATCAACGCTGAGATGACCGTGTTGTACTTGAGTTGCTCGATGTCGTTAGATACCTTGTCAATCGTTCGATGCATGGCTTGGAGAACTTGCTCGTCTCCTTTGCCGTCGCTTGCCTCGGCAACACTTAATGCCAACCGTTCAAGGAAACTTGAGGGTCCTCGAATACCACTTTCTTGGTAATCACCACCCTGCTCAAAGGGTCCTAAGAACATCAAGTAGAGTCGTACGGTATCTGCGCCCCATTCAGAGATCAGATCATCTGGAATGATGACATTTCCACGACTTTTCGAGATCTTCCGCCCTTCTTTCGAAAGAATCCCATGTGCTCGAAACTTCTCAAATGGTTCCGCGAAATCGAGAATGCCGTGATCGTGGAACGCCATCGTCACAAATCGCGCGTAGAGCAAATGCAATACGGCGTGCTCGTGCCCACCGATGTAGGAATTTACGGGCAACCATTTCTTGACCATATCGACGTCAAGCGCGACTTCATCCGTATCAGTACACGGGTAACGTAAAAAGTACCAAGCACTGTCGAGAAAGGTATCTGATACGTCCGTTTCTCTAGTTCCTGCTCCACCGCACTCTGGACATGCCGTCGAACACCACTCGGTATCGCGCGCGAGAGGACTGTCGCCTGAATCGTCGGGTTTGAACTGCTCTAGGCGAGGTAACAACACCGGCAAATCCGCCTCTGGAACCGGAACAGCACCACAGTCATCGCAATAAATGATCGGAATCGGTGGACCCCAATAACGTTGACGCGATATGCACCAGTCGTGTAATCGATATCGAACCTGACCCGTCGCAAGACTGTTTGCTTCTAACTTCTGAACGATCGCACGTTTGCCTTCGGCAACGGACAGACCGTCGAACTCACCCGAATTCACCAATAAGCCATCGCCAACGTACGCCTCGGTCATTAGACCCGCGTTATTCGAGCTATCGCGAGCGATGACGCGTTTGATCGGCAAATCGAACGTACTCGCGAACTCGAAGTCGCGCTCGTCGTGTCCTGGAACCGCCATGATCGCGCCTGTTCCATACTCAATGAGCACATAATCAGACACCCACACGGGCATCTGTGCGCCCGTGATCGGGTTTTCGCAATATGCGCCAATCCAAGTGCCTGTTTTTGGTCGGTCGACGTATTGACGCGCTTTGAGATCGAGTCGCTTTGCTTGCTCGACGTAAGCCTCTACGGTTTCCCGTTGTTCATCGTTCGTAAGCGCGTCGACGAGTGGATGTTCCGGTGCCAACACCATGTACGTCGCACCGCATATCGTGTCAGGGCGAGTCGTGAACACGCGTATCGATTCGTCGCGTCCAACGATCGGAAAGTCAATGTCAGCACCTTCGCTACGCCCGATCCAATTGTTCTGAGCGGTTAAGGTGCGGGATGACCAGTCGATGTTCTCGATCCCATCCAACAATCGTTGCGCGTAATTTGTGATCTTGAGGAACCATTGCTCGATCTGACGTTGTTCGACTGCGGAATCACAGCGTTCACAGAGACCTTGAATGACCTGCTCGTTTGCTACGACTGTCTTGCAAGAAGGACACCAGTTCACCGGCGCTTCACGTTTCTCAACCAATCCCGCTTCAAAGAGCTTGAGAAAAACCCATTGCGTCCAGCGGTAGTAGTTTGGATCCGTGGTATCGACCGTATGGTTCCAGTCGAACATGGCACCAATTCGTCTAAGCTGACGGGTGAAATTGCTGATATTCGACGGGATGAGATCGTTCGGATTCACCCCAACTTTCAACGCATAGTTTTCTGAGTGGATTCCGAATGCGTCGAAACCCATCGGTTGAAAGACGTCATGCCCTTTGAGTCGCTGGTACCGTCCCCAGACATCTGCGCCCGTATATGCATAGATATTGCCTACATGCAATCCTTCCGCGGACGGGTACGGAAACATCATGAGATTGAAATAGGGCTTCTCAGCGGTTGCCAAGTCGTCACGGGAGAATAGGTTCGTGCCGAGCTCGTCCCATCGACTCTGCCACTTGGCTTCTACTTCAGTCGGGGAATAGGTATCCATTGAGATAGAACGGGAAATTTAGAGTCGCAACAGCGCGCGGAATTTTAGTAAGGCATATACAGGACGGAGTCCGTCAATACGATAGTAGTCCAAACCATCGCACGTGATATATCGTGACTTGTGTCACAACCATTTTTGTTGTCAGACGTTAATTCGTCAGTGCTTGATTGAAAGAAAAACGAGCATATGACATATCTCTCATGCCTAATCGCTTAAGTCCCGAATCGACGCTGAACGAACCAAGTCTTAGCTCGTAGCCGACTTGGACCGCGCCCGCAACGCCTGGTTCAATTTTTGCGTCAGCGAACTCAAATCCCTTAAATACGATGAGCTTAAGCCACGGTTTCATTCGAGTTGGCGGGTCACTCAAAAACGCAAAACGCTCTAACTCGAAAAGCAACTCCCTTGCTACTTGAGCGGGGTTAGAGATAAAGTAGCTCGATCTAGTCAAATCCAGATGCATAGGAAGTTCCACTAGGACCGCCCGTTCAATGCTTCGAATTTCAAAAATCAAAACTGCGTCGCTTGGGTATTTGAACTCGTGCATCGGCGTGACAATCACTTCAATATTGAAGATACGAAGAAGATCAACAAACTCGATCTCTCGCGTGGATGAATAGTCGGTAAATTCGAGTAATACATGCGATAGCGGTTTGTCTGAAACAAGTGGCCATGTGATCGGCAATACTCCATCGAAACGACCAGACCGCACTGGTTGCATGTCTATGTTTTTCCTTAGATTCATATCGCGTATGTTGAGAATCTCCGAAAACTCCGGCAACTCGGTACCCCTGGTTCCCGTCGAATGCTGATAAATCTCATGGATCTTTATCTGACTATGTTCGTTCGCTGGAATCCCCTTTATCCTCATCAGCGGTAAGAAATTACCCGATGCAAGTACCACTGTAGGAGCAGCAAAAACCGAGAGTACACTGGCAAACACAATTGCTGTCGAAATGAAGTGCGTGGTCGTTCGTACTTTCACGATTGTCGCCACATAGGAGATCAAGATTACGCCGGTTCGCCGTCGGTTAGTCGCACGATTCGGTACCGGGCGAATTGCACGTGCTTGTTACTCTTTAGTTTCTAAGTGAATTTACTATAGTGAACTGGGACGTACCGTGGAAGAAAGCGTAAATGCCTTTGGATTCGGAAAATCGTACACTGCGAGTGAATTTACTAGCTCCTACTTCCGACCAGCAATCCGTAGAAAAAGCTAAAGCCGTCAACGCCTACGCTTATTTTCATGTCAGCCAAAATAGCGCGGGCAATGCTGCAGCATTGCCCGCGAGCTGACAGCAAGCTGCCAGCGGGTAGATGGCATGAATTTTACTAGCGTAAATTAGAAACGGCACGACGTGTTTTTGTTCCCAGTTGGGACGTCCGTTAACTAAACGAGTTCGAATCTAATGGACACGACAACTCGCGAGTTTTCTTCATTTCATCGACAACAAGGTTCTATGTGAGAAGTGTTCACCTTCAGCTGTAGGTGCTGACTTCGAAACACTAAGTTTGCGGGTGCGCTGTACTCTTCAGGTCCGTTGCGAAGACAAGAAATCGTTAGAAGGAGTCTGTGAATTCAAAAGCACTCGAAGTAGCTGAATTTGGTACGTCACGAAGATCAACGGCAACCTGAATCTGAAATTCTGTCAAGGTTTCGGAAGTTGCGAGTTTCTTATCTCGTTCGTTCAGTAAGGATTTGAGGTTGAAATGTGCCATGCATCTAAACGGGTTATGCGAATCGCGCCACCCTTAGCAAAAACCTTTACACCCAGGCTGTCCGCTCGGCCAGGATAGATTCGTCTCATGACCGCCTGCCTTTGATTCGCGAATACCTCAACCACCGATTTGTCCACGAACACGCGTAGCTGCAGACTTTCACGATCGTTCAGACTAAATGGACCCGCCTCAATGTCTTTCGGCGACTCAGCGGGACCGGAATGCCGCGTGTCAATCCCTAACTCGCCTTTCGTTTCATTGTAAAAGATGACCGTACGCTCTACGTCGTCAGGGGAACAGCAAACAACAACGCCGCACTCGTCGGCTTCCTGAGTTGCTATCTCAATCTTGAGCTCTAGGCTGTTTCCCGAAACACCCTTAATCCAGACCTCGCTTTCCGCGTCAACGACTATGTTCTCTTGACTGAACGGACGATATCGGAGCGATTCGATCTCTTCAGGCACATCCATGCGCATCTCGCCTTCGTCGGTGAGAGACAGCACCCGCGGCAGACTCATACTGCCAGACCATCCCTGTTCTAGTCGTACGTTGAATTTCCGGAAATCGAGCAACCATGCCCACATGATTCGACGACCCGCGTCATCACACAAGGATTCGGGCGCGAAGAACGTGTTATCTACCCAACTCATCTGCCCGTGAGATTCGGGATGAAACTGCGCGTTCTTCCATTCGCCGATGTAATAACGACAGCCTAACCGATGACTTATGCACAGTAGTACGTCCTTGTCGCCAAGTTTGAATAAGTCCGCGCAGGAGACATCCTCGTTTAGTGATACGCCTTCGATGCCGTTGGCGAACAAGTCGCCTACATAGCGCCATTTCCCTTCCATGTTGGGAGACGTCGCAATCGCCGGGTGTTCACCGCCGAATATCGCGTAGTAGCGCTCCCCGTCGTACCAACCAAATGGATCCCACGACCGGTATTTGCCGTGATGTTCATCGCCTTCTTGTGTGATCGGGGTGATTGGGTTTGAGTCGAGTTTTTGCCATTCGTTTAGCTCGTCGTCTAACGCAATCGCTAGGGCGTTGCCTTCGTCTACCTGGTGATAGCACATCGTCGGCACCCCAAACTCGTTAATGAAGCAGTTCCCGCTGTACATTCCGTCTAAGAGTCCTGTTGGATGGTGTCGCCAGTGAAATAAGTCAGTACTGGAAACATGCCCCCAGTGGTCTTCTTTACGACCACTTCGCTTATCTTGAAATATGTAGAAGAGGTGATAGCGCCCCTTCCAAAATATCGCACCATTTGGATCGAAAGGAATGGCGACTCCTTCAGGAATTACGAAGTGATAGCCAGGCCGCCACGGGTCGCTAAGCAGTGACTCGCGGTGTGATCTCACAGTTTGAGCTAGGGAGTCGATTTCAGTTTTTCGAGCTTGAGTTGCGTCATCCATCGGGAAAGTCTCCCAATCGAGCGTTTGGGTAAACGTCAATCGCCACACCTGATCTGGCTCTTTCGCTAGCGTATAGGCGTAAGTAATTCGACCCATCTCAGAGTCAATGACGACTGGGCTATAGGTTGCGGTATCTGCGTCAAGGGTTACTTTCGCCTGGGTCGCGTCGATCGATATCTTGTCGTCGACCATACCGACTGCGAAAGGTTGTTGACCTTCGCGTAGCGAGTTTTTGTTGAAACCCTTGTTGTCTTGCCAAGCGTCCGAGTAGCAATCGATCACCGTAGGTACATCACCAGCCAATCTGGCGGCGATGAACTTATTCATAAAAGCAATAACTTCGTCTTCTGCAGTCACACTGTTAAATTCCTTGCTAGACTAAAAAAACTGCAATCGGACGCACGACTGAATCGTATTAGCACAAAATCGATTCTACGAACTGTCTCCTTTCCGGCATCGACGGCATAGACCATAGAGGGTCGATCGTCAAACTTCAGGATTTCTGAGGCTGTTATGCCGCCGCAACCGCCTGTAGTTCGATGTACTGACGATAACGGCCGTCGACTCTTCCCATGAGTTCCGCGTGGGATCCAGATTCCAAGATTTCCCCAGCCTCGATGAAGTAAATCCGGTCCGCATGCGTGATCGTGGATAAGCGATGCGCAATGATGATGACGAGCTTGTCCTTTGCGGCCTCGCGCAAAGCGTCGACCAGGTACGCCTCCGTTTCGGGATCAAGCGCTGAAGTTGGCTCATCCAAGATCAGAATCCGGGAATCCTTGAGGAGTCCGCGTGCGATAGAAATTCGCTGTTTTTGACCGACGGAGAGTTTTGACGTCACTGTGCCAAGGTTTGTTTCGTAACTATCGGGCAACTCCGTGATGAAGTCGTGTGCACCGGCGAGTTTTGCCACTCTCTCCACGTCGCCGCGTGTGGCTGAAGGTTTGGCGTATCTGATATTGTCTAGCACGGAGTCAGAAAACAACTGTGTTTCTTGAAACACGTAAGAGACTTGCTCGCGTAAGCTGGAGACGGAGACGTTTGTTACGTCCCAGCCATCAATGCTGACCTTGCCGTGGGTAGCTTGTACAAACGCTGGTACCAGATACGCGAGACTCGTTTTACCCGCCCCAGTAGGTCCAACTAACGCGATAACCTCACCGATCTGCGCTTCTAGATTTATGTTCCGAAGTGCAACCCTTCCGTCTGGATAGGTCACGCCAACCTCTTCCATCTTGATCCCTTGTCGAACGGCGGGTAGTTGCGTACCTTGCTCATCTTTTTCGGAAGGTAGGTCTAGTAGATGGAATACTCGGGCGAGACCCGCGATAAAGCCTTGCAGTTCTGTGTAAAGAAAACCAAATGAATAGAACACGGCACTGAGTACGAAAAAGTAGTAGAAGACCACGAAGTAATCACCGGCCGTAAGCGTCCCCTCAATCACATATCCAGCGATATAGACAAAGAAGATGATCTGACCGATCATGAAGGCTAGTGCGCCTGCATATTGGTAAACAAGCTTCACGATTGTTTCCGCTCGGAACCTCTTGAACGACTCATTGCTCGCATCAGCGAAGCGTTGACTCTCGCGTTGGTTCCCCCCGAGACTTTGAATGGCGAGGACATTGCTCATGCCTTCTTCTATATTGCTGGTGGTCTGCGCCCCAGCGATGCGACTCGCTTGGCTTCGATTCCGCGCAAGACGAGCAAATGGGATTACGAAAAGGAAGGTAAGAGGTCCTACCAGAATGCCGACCCAAATGACCTCCGGGGCACTGCCAAAACTGGTAAACATGACGTAGAGTGTGAGCGTGACCATGAGGATACCTGAGTAGAGACCCATCGTTAACGCCTCGTAAATTCCCGTCGCGCTCGTGCTGTCGTAGATCACTCGATAGACGTTATCGCCGATACGTTGCTCATCGAGTGTTGTGACGGGAAGCGACTTGATGTGGTCGGCAAGCTCCGTTCGAAGCAGGTGATTTAGAGACTGTGTGAGTCTTAGATGAACATTGAAATCGAGTATGCCCAGGATGCCACCCATCTCGCTGCCCGCGCTATTCGAAGCATTCTCGGTTTGGGTTGCGGTGTCATGGCCCTGTGCAAGGCTCGCTTGTGCATTCCCCAATGACCCTGCGGCTGCACCTGTGTAGCTACCACTCGCATTTCGTCCGGTTCCCCGATTAGGTGTCATTCCTATCAAGATCACCATGACGACGCCGACCATGAGCATCCAGAACATGATCTCTTCAGACGACTTTGGATGCAAAAATTGCATGATGGGCGCCATGTAGGCTGGAAAACCGGTGCCATCTTCGATAACCGGCTTGCCGAGTATGACATGATCAACGATGATTTTCAACGGCCAAGGAATGAACAGCAGTCGGAACGTGAGCTCAAACGTAATAAAACTCAACTTGGCCGCGATTCGCGCTTTGAAGTAGCTGAAGTAACGTATCAACCTAGCGAAGATGCGAATCGTCGCCCTAGCCGAAATGCTCGGTTCCGAGGGTAAGCCGCTAGCGGGAGCGGTCATGGTGAAGAGTCCGATGACAGCGATGGCACGTCTACACGCCTTGAGAGCCTGGCTTCGGTTTCGACATAGTTGCGATACCGACCGTTCTCCAAACGCATCAATTCCATGTGCGATCCATTCTCGAGCAATCGCCCGCGATCAAGATACAGAATACGGTGCGCTTTCTGAATAGTCGAAATACGGTGCGTGATCAGGAATATCACACGATCTTTACCCCAGGTCGTTAGTCTTTCGAGGACATCATGCTCCGTGGCAGCGTCCAGCGATGCTGTAGGTTCATCCAGAATGAGGATGGGGGTATCCTTGACAAGCGCTCTGGCGATCGATAGCCGTTGTCGTTGACCGGTTGAGAGCTTGCCGCCACGATCGCTTAAGATCGTATCGAGTCCGTCTGGCAGTCCGGCGATGTAATCGTCAACTCCAGCAACCTCCGCAGCTCTCAGTACTTCTGCATCTGTCGCGTCGGGAACTACATAACGAATGTTCTCGCGAAGAGATATGCCGAAGAGCACGTTTTCCTGAAGCGCGATAGAGACGTTATCTCGTAGCGAATCGATCTCTATATCGCGCAGGTCGATACCGTCGATCGAGATGGATCCGGTATCCGGATCGAAGAGTCGCGACATCAACGCCATCAGACTGCTCTTACCGGAACCCGTAGGACCCACAATCGCGGTGACCGTGCCGGGATTTGCAACGAAACTCACGTCTCGTATCACTGGACGATCGGGTTCGTAAGCGAAACTAACGTTTTCGAAACGAATTTCACGATTTAGACCGACAATCGGTTTCGCGTTCGGCTTGTTCTTGATTTCTGGTTCTAGGTCAAGAATGTCGAAAACCCGATTGAGTCCCATGGCCATGTCTTGCGCCCGCGTCCAGTGCTCAATCAAGTCACGAATTGAAATACTTGATGCACCAAGGTGCTCCTGTGCCGATTGATAGGCGGAGAGGTTCCATTTCAAGAAACTCAATCCGACTAGGGCGACCAAAATGGATGCATAGGTTTCGCGTTCTCCGACGACCCAGATCGCGGTGAGAAACTGCCCGTAGAGTAGCGCGCCCGCAGATATCGAGAAGGTGATGATGGCGACAACCGCCATAAATGAACGCACCCTATAGGAGGCGTTGAACGCATTGATTGAGTCGTCCTCAAAGCGTTGCTGTTCAAGTTCCTCCGTGCCAGAAGCTTTGATTAGTCGAGTCCCTGAAAAGACCTCCTGCACCCGCGAGGTGAAATCTGAATTCGCATGTCTACTAGTGAGCGACCTATTTCGCATGCGAGGCGAAAACCAGTAACCCCATGCAACTGCGCCCAAAATAACGGTCAATGCCAGCAGACTGAGAATCGGGTCCATTGCAAAAAGAAACGTGAGGCCGGTGCCGTACGTGATGATGACCTGCAGTGCGCGGATGATTTCTCCGATCACCGCTGTGACCTGTGCACTATCTTGATAGAGTCGATAGACGGAATCGCCTACTCGATGGTTGCTGTGATATCGCATCGACAAAAGATGCCAGCGTTCAATGAGAGCAACACGTAGATCCTGGTTGACACGCTGCATGATGTAGATGTAGTAGTACGGTAACGCCATGCCAAGTGGCAACTGCACCAGCCAACCTAGCAACAGGAAGGCAGCGTATACCCATTTCAGACTGTGTCGTTGTTCGTTGGAAAGACTCGGTGAATCGAGACTACTGTCAGAAATTTGATCGGGGGCATCCGTCGTCTCGTTTTGTGTTGTCGTGCCGATCGCCAATTCGGGTTCGTTGAGAATGTCGGCGATGAACGGGGTCACCGGCTTCGCTTGCAAAATGGATTGCGTTACAACATCGACCGAAAATAGCGCGAGCAAGATAAGCAGTAGCGTGTTGGCCCAAAGGAGTACGAAGTAATACGCCAGATGACTGCCCAGTCGAATGCGCAATCGCACGCGACCATCATGAATTCGATACTGCAGTACCCAGATACAGGTACTAGCGAGGCAGACCAACGCAACGTAGATGTTGTCCGCTACACCTTCAACCGCAAATACAGCGAATAAAAAAGTGAGTGTGGCGACTGCGGCTAGCGCCACTGAAGCGAGTAGATGGAATCGCCCTTTTGCAAACAGTAAAACCCATGTCAATGCTGACATGCAGGCGGCCGCAAAGAGGATGCCGTCAAACAACCAGTTTGTGTTCCACGGAACCCAACCGGTAAGGGGACCAATCGCCGCGATGAGAGTTACAAGGGGCGGAACATGCCCAAAGCCCCATTCACGATCACCGGAGTCTCGACGACCAACCGGCGGCACAGTCGATTGCTCGCCATCGATCGCAGTTCGTTTACTAAGTGTGAGTTCTCGCCAATACCCAAGGATGTAGGTAGCGAGGTAAGGCCAGGTTCGCGCAAATATCTTGGCGATCGTGACAAAACCGTGTTCCCACATGTCCGGTATCGGTTCGCGACTCGTGACTTCGTCACCTTTACCGAGGAATGGAAGCGCGCGTGCGCGCCTAGGATTTGTCAAGAGCGCTTTGTCTTATGTCTTAATTGCATGCGTGCGCGAATTTTGAGTTCCACAACTTACGAATCTGCTTGAATCGAGCGATTTAAAAATAGAAAGCTGTCGTATTCGGGTTTTTCATACAGGTTATCAAAAAGGTCCACCCTCTCGGTTTAGCAACAACCTTATATTCACGATCAATTTCGGATGATTGGCTTGCTTACAATCGCGCGCAAGTTTACTGGCACAAGGGTAGCCGATGTATCGATCTAAGAGATTCGCTAAACGCGCTTGCTATTTCACGACTCTATTGTGTTTCGCTGTCGCCAGCCCGTTCGTGTGGGCGCAGGAAGACGCCGAAGAAGACGAAGATGAGGGATTCTTCGAAGAGATTGTGGTAACCGCGGAGCGAACCGCAAAAGATGTAATGGATTCTCCCATGACCATTACAGGCTTTACCGAAGACAAGCTGAAACTGTTCGGTGTGCAAGATCGTGACAAGCTTCAGGCATTGGTTCCAGGTCTGCAATTCGGTGAAACGCATGATCAGGTCGGCAACGGGACTTCGTTACGAGGGATCGGCACTCGAAATGCAGGGATTGATCACGGCGACCGTTCGGTAGCCACCTATATCGATGGCGCGTACACGATTGGTGTATACGGCACCGCGCCAGGTGGTGGTTTCGATTTAGAACGGGTAGAGGTCGCGAGAGGTCCTCAAGGAACCTTAAACGGCAGAAACTCCGTTGCGGGTTCGATTAACTACATCTATAAGAAACCCACACAAGAGTGGGATGTAGAAGTAATGACGCAGATCAACGATTACTCCCAATCGCGGCTAAACGTAGCTTTCGGAGGACCTCTCACCGAAAATCTGGCTTTTCGCGTAACTGGCGGTGTCCACAGTGGCGATGGGTATCAAGAGAACGTTGGTCTAGGTGAAGACACCAACGCACCCGAGGAGCAATTCGCGTCGTTCCAACTGAGATTTCAAAACGATCAATTCGATACCAATGTCCGTTACTCACGGGTATCCGATCAAGGTATTCCGGTAGCGCAAGTCAATCTCGCTAATCTGAACACCACGGATGAACAAATCCAAATCGTTGGTGCATATTCGGTTGGTAACAGGCCGCCGTTCACGCTAGGTCTTGACGACAACACGAACTACCTTTACGCAACACAGGTTCCCTCAGGTCCTGCAGACTGTCCGATCGGTGTGCCTTTTATGCGCTGCGGCGATATCAAGAATAAAGTCGCGATGAACCGAACAGGTTTTGAAGATTCAACGGCGGATATGCTCAACTTTTATGCGCAGTATGACGTCATGGACAACCTAACGGTGCGGTATACGTACGCAACAAACGAAGTGCATCAGTACGTGTTCCGCGATGGTGATTACACGACCCGAGTTGGTAGCGCCGCAGACCACAGTCGTTCAACAGACGGCGGTGTTCCGTTTCTTGACCGTGCGTATGACCTGCCCTATGACTATGAAGAAGAATCGAACGAGCTATTGGTTAATTGGGCAATCGACGATAGAACAGATGTGATCTTAGGTGCGTTCACGTATGAAAGCGAAGTACAGTTTGAGCTCACTCGTTGGGAGTACAGCCACGCTTTTCGTTTTGTGAACCCTGATGAGGCGGCTCGTGCACTCGATGGTGCATTTGAAGACGCCGATGGCAACCCTATACCCGTAACGGATTGTCGTTCGTACATTGAAAATGTGGTAGGCGGAGCGTTTGGCTTACCGGTCACCGATACTGGCGATGGGTCATTTTGGTGGTGTCCCGGCGAATATGGGGTCCGTGGTCGCGATTTTGGAGATTTGCGCGCCATCGTACCCTTTGGTACGGGCACCTTGAACTCGACTCGCGCGTTATTCTCAAATATCACTCGTGACCTCAACGAATCGTGGACAGTTTCCGCTGGACTGCGTTGGTTGGAAGACAAGAAAGAGCAACCGCCAGAGACCTTTGCCGGTTCGTTCATGTTCTCGTTTATCGGTGTTCCCGTAGTCGTAGGCTTCCAGGATGGCGGTTTTGACCAGCCTGAGTCGTGGGACAACGTCGTTGGACATCTCACGCTTGAGTACACGACTGAAAACGACAATTTACTGTACGGTCGCATCTCCAAGGCTCACAAGCCAGGAGTGTTCAACTTTGCCTCGCCGCCTGTACCAGGCGTACCGACGATTGTTGAAGAATCAACCTTGTTGAACTACGAGGCTGGACTCAAAGGCCTTTATTTGGATGGTCGGCTGCAGGTCGCTATCGGTGCATTCTTCATGAATTACGACAAGATGCATCTAGCGGCGACCCAGGAACTGACGACTGGTTTTACGCCAGGTCAATTTGCCGAAACACCGCTGGCGGAGTACATTGCCGCAATTCCCAATTCGCACGTGTACGGTGTTGAAGTTGAATACAGCTATGCGTTCAATGCAGCGACATCTGTAAGTGGTTTTTATGCATATACAGATTCAGAGGTAGGTACTCACTCCTCGGTCATACTCGGTTCTCCCAATGCTGAATTTGCGTTGTACAACCACATCGATTTCGAAACGGGTATGCCAACCCAAAGCTGGTACGAATTGCCGGAAGAGCAGACCGGTAACCAGTTACCGAGTCAGCCTAACCATAAAGCCGCGATTTCTTTGTTACATGACAGGGCACTCCCTGGTGGCAGTACATTGGGTTTCCTCGGCACGTGGGTGTACAACGGTTCTATGTATCCAACCATCGGGAACGTCGATCTCTACAAGCTTCCAGCATACAGTCGACTGGACGGTGCTGTAAATTGGACATCGCAAGATCAAAAATGGTCTGCTCAGCTCTACGTGAATAACCTCTTTGATGAGATCGGTCTAAATGAGTTTGTTGCGTCCGGTGGCTTTGGTGGCCAGGTTTTCCTTGGGTCACCTACCAACCATCGTGAAATTGGCGTAACCGTAAGGTGGACCCCTGGCTTTTGGAATTAGGTCGTCCAATCACTAGGAATCGACGGCTAGTCAGGATATTTATTGCGATGCCTTCGCGATGAATCTCTTGCTAGCTGTCGCCCCTACGCGGTTGAGTTTCCATAAATTGGATTAACAAGTCATCCTCTAAAGTTGGACCAATAGGATGAAATCAGGAAGTCTTACTTTAAATTACTCGATTCTCCGCAGTATATTCACAAGACGCGCAGTTCGATAACCTGGTTAACGTGAATCTAATCCGATCGGCAACGCGAAGCTCTCCGCTAATTAGAGAACGTAGACAACCCATGTCGCGCAATGTGCTTCGTTCGTCGCGGTGTAAATCGCACGACTAGAAAGACATTCGATTCGACTTGTCTCTCGAAATATGCGGAATCAGGTCGGAACTAGATTCAACTTCGATCGCCAACCTTCATCGTGATAACCCGGTTATCAAGTTGCTACTCTTCCGATACACGTAACGACGTGCCGCAATCCTAGAGTACCGCGCGCGCCACTCTTCGCGAAAACCAATTCAACCTTTGACATGGTTTTCTGCTCGAGCTACA
>JAPOVV010000066.1 GCA_026707945.1 Gammaproteobacteria bacterium
ACCGCCCGACCATCCAACCCAGCCAGCCGCCAACACACCAACAGAGAACAAGGCAAACCACTCAACCACACCCCACCCGCCGAACACGAAAAAACCAACACCACACAAAAACGCCAACCACCCCAAACACCCCAACAAACCCAGGATGGATCAGACTGCCTCAGCCTCCCCAGTCTGGTGATGGCCAGCCCGGCCTCATGCCCGCTGAGACGCCGCAGGGTCCCCTCTCGCGGCCCGCAGCCTCAGATCGAGAATGCCCTAAACCCCAGAGGGGCAGGTCAGGAGCGGGATCCGGTGGGTGCCGCTAGTATACTCGCGACCTTTGCCTACCACATGACCAAACGGTTGGGATGGCCAACCGGAGCAGCCGGCGGGAGGTGCCGTCATATGTTGTCTGGGTGGAAATTTTTGGCGCTGCCGGTGGTTGTGCTTCTTGCTGTCGTTGGTGTTGCTGCTTGCGGCCAAGGGGAGGCTGCCGAGGGGAAGGAGCCGATTGTTTTCAGCGATCTGAATTGGACGAGCGCACAGTTCCAGAACCGTGTCGCCCAGTTCATCGTCGAGAAGGGCTACGGTCATCCGACCGAGGTGGTGTTCGGTTCCACGCTTCCGCTGTTTCAAGGGCTCCGCAGAGGCGACACCGACGTGACGATGGAGATATGGCTGCCCAACCAGGACGAGGTGTGGATGGAGGCCGTGGCCGCGGGCGAGGTGGTCTCGGTCGGCGAGAGTCTCGGCAGAGACTGGCAGTCGGCTTTCGTGATCCCGGCCTATCTGCAGGAGCAGTACCCCGACCTGGATAGCGTGGAGGACCTGAAGGACGACAGGTTCAAGGCTCTGTTCGCCACTGCCGAGACGGGAGGTAAGGCGCGCTTGGTGTCGTGTGTGATCGGCTGGTCGTGTGAGGTGGTCAACGCCAAGCAGATCGAAGGGTACGGACTGTTGGACCACGTCCATATCGTCAACCCGGGGGACGGTGCGGCGGCGAACGCCGATCTCTACGGTGCGTACGAGAAGCGGGAGCCGTGGCTTGGCTACCAGTGGGGCACTAATGACCCGACTGTCGAGCTTGACCTGGCCCGGTTGGAGGAGCCCCCGTATAGCGATGAGTGCTGGTTTACGACTAAGGCCTGCGGCTATGAGCCTGCCACGATCCTTATCGCCGTGCGTCCAGACATCCCGGTGATCGCTCCTGGGGTTGTGGACATGCTTCTGGCGTGGGACATGAACATCGACCGCTATCAGACCGTCGGCAAGTGGCGCAGCCAGAACAGGCATGCCAGCATCAACGACACCGCCCTCTGGTGGCTGAACAGCAACCAGGACGTTTGGGCTGGCTGGGTTACCCCGGAGGCCGCCGAAGCCATCACGGCCGCCCTCGCGGCCAACGAGCTCCCTGACGGCTGGCCCACCGAGTAACGAAGAGGTCGAAGCAGGAAAGACCTCTCGCTGAGGCACGAAGCATATGCGTCAAATTGTCATCGAGAGCTGCTGTCGCACACCTCAGGAGTAAGGTATCGCGACTCTCCATAGAGACACACGTTATGGATGAGCCTGAATATCAGATAGAGGTACGAAACCTCTGGAAGGTATTCGGTGTCAGACCAGAAAGAGCTTTGGACCCAAGCCAGGCTTCCTGGAGCCGAGCCAAAATACGAGAAGACCTTGACCTGACAGTTGCGCTCCGGAACGTATCATTCGAAGTGAAACGCAGCGAGGTCTTTGTCGTCATGGGTCTGTCCGGCTGCGGCAAGTCGACCTTGGTGCGCTGTCTGATCAGACTCATAGAAGCCAGTAAGGGACAGGTTTACTTCGAGGGAGAAGACATTCGCACATACTCTTCGAAGCAGTTAATGCACTTTCGACGTAGTAAAGTTGCCATGGTCTTCCAGCACTATGCTCTTCTCCCTCACCGCCGCGTGATAGACAACGTGGCATACGGTCTGGAGATACGGGGTATGGGCAAGGAAGCCAGGCACAGAGCAGCATCGGACGCTATCGAGGCCGTCGGACTCAAAGGATGGGAAGATGGCTATCCCAGGGAGATGAGCGGCGGGATGCAGCAACGGGTCGGACTTGCGAGAGCCTTGGCGGTAAATCCCGACGTTCTGCTCATGGATGAGCCTTTTGGTGGCCTTGATCCACTCATACGAAGGGAGATGCAGGACGAGCTTATCTCCCTTCAGTTGAACCTTCACAAGACCATTGTCTTTATCACTCACGACTTGGACGAAGCTCTTAAAATTGGTGACCGAATCGCAATCATGCGGGACGGGGAAATCGTTCAGGAAGGTTCCCCTGAAGAGATTGTCACGCTGCCGAATGACCAATACGTAGCTGAGTTTGTGCGGGATATATCCAAAGCCAAAGTTATTCGAGCAAAGACCTTCATGCAAGAACCGAACGCCGTAGTGTACGAGCGTCAGGGTCCTCGCGCAGCTCTGTATACTATGGACTCTCATGGCCTGGATGCAGTATTCCTCATTGCACGCGATTTCACGTTACGAGGGATTTTGACGAAGGAGCAGGCGAGGCTTGTCGAATCCCAGCAGAATGAGTCTTTGGACGGAGCACGGATAACACCAGCGTTGACTACAGGACCAGAAGCATACATTGAAGAAATTATTCCGCTAGCGGCTCGGTCTGAGTACCCGATTGCGGTGGTTGGCGATAACGGTAGCTTGCTAGGCGAGATTCATAGAGGTAATCTGCTAGCAGGAATTGCTGATAGTAGTTAGGAGGCTTGGCATGGCCCAGGTTCAGGACGTTCAATCCGGCCATGGAGCCTTGGCGAAGCGCATCAGGACGAGTGCTAGGCCGCGTCTCTATCGCTGGTTGATCGGGTTCGGGACGGTTGTTGCTGTGTTGGTGGGGAGCCTGCTGATCTGGGGTCCGGAGATGGGCTTTCCAACGACGGTTTCCACCCGGACTTCCAGCGACGGCAACCTCACCTTTGAAGAGACAGTCCAGGACGTTGTCAGTGGAGCCATTGACGATGCAGTCGACTGGATGACCACGAAGGGTGCCTGGCTGTTCGATGGGCTTAGTACGGGGGTCAACTATGCGCTGGTCAACATTGAGAAGGTATTGAAATGGACACCCTGGCCAGTCATCGTGGTCAGCCTTGGTCTGCTCTCTTTTGCAGTGGGGCGCTGGAACCTTCTGGTGTTCACGTCGCTTGCTCTGCTTTTCGTTGGCTTTATGGGTCTTTGGCAGAATACTATGGACACTGTCGCCCTGATGGTGGTAGCGGTGGTCGTTGCCGTGTCTATCGGTCTTCCATTGGGTGTGGTGGGTGCTCGTAGCCGAGTGGCGAACAATCTGATGCGGCCTATTCTGGATGGGATGCAGACTATGCCCAGCTTTGTCTATCTACTTCCTGGTATTCTCTTCTTTGGCTTGGGGAAACCAGCTGGCATTTTCGCCACCATAGTCTACGCTCTTCCCCCCGTAATCCGACTGACAAATCTCGGGATACGACAAGTGTCCCCCGAGATCGTCGAGGCTGCTCGGTCTTTCGGAGCATCGCCTTCGCAGATACTTGCTAAGGTTCAGATTCCCATGGCCTTGCCCACCATCATGGCCGGCATCAATCAAACGACGATGATGGCTTTGGCGATGGTGACCATCGCCAGCTTGGTAGCGGCCGGGGGCTTAGGGGATAACGTGAACCGTGCTCTCCAAAAGAACGATCCTGGCAATGGCTTGTTGGCTGGGTTAGCGATTGTATTTCTTGCGATTATAATAGATCGCTTGACGCAGTCAATTACCACTGGTAGAGAGAAGACATTGATAGCAGGATAAATGTCTGGGTTGAAGATGTGAGGTATATCAATTAGGAATGTAGGAAAGTGGCGTCGCATTTACCAGCACATCAGCACTTGACCGAACTCTGAAGGCTGTCTCTGGTCGAGCCGGTCGACTTTTGTCCCTGCTGCTACTCGCGGATCTCCTCGGCGTGGCAGGTGTCGGTGCCGGGCGGCGTGATGGGGTGCACCGGCAGGTCGATGAGCCAAGCAATCGCGGCGGCTCCGGCTGGCCTGCCCTCGTGTTTGTGCGGGGTGTGGGTGTCGTTCGGTTGTGGTGTGGGTGTCGGTTAGCTGGGCGGGTGTGGGGTTGGTGGCGTCGGATGGAGTTGGGCGCCAGCTGTCGATCAGAATCTAGGCTTCCCGGAGGGCGTTGAAGTTTGCGGGGCGTGTTGTGCTCGTTTCTCGCGGCGTGTGTTGCTCGTCCGGCTCTTGACTTGCCCCTGGTGTTTGTGCGGGGGTTTGTGTTGGTGGGGTGGTGTGAGC
>JAPOVV010000039.1 GCA_026707945.1 Gammaproteobacteria bacterium
ATCTCACAAAGATCAAACTCTCGCCAATAACAAAATTGCCATTCTCACAGCTAGTGGCTGGCAAAGTGTTGGAGAGTTGGCTAAGGCGGGCATTAGTTTCGGCGCAGTTCCACAGACTCAGATGATCTATCAGGCTAATGAGTTCTATGCTTTCGATGCACATGATGTGGCTATTGCTGATACGTTCAGTGTGGCTATTCTCAATGCCAGCTTAGAACACTTTTACAACCTAGTGCTTCATCAGAATATAGCTGTCTTTAGTTCTCCTGATGGTAGTGGAAAGACGACTTCTAAGATTCGGAACTTGCAGTTCCGTCCTAAGGGTGGTCCTGAGCGTCATAAGCATGGTTGGGCGCTGCTGCATGATGGATTCGGCACTGGCTATCGTGATACAACAGAAGGTGGCGTATTCCGTCGTCGTCTTTGGCTGCCTCGTGTGGTCAATGCAGGTTCTGCTCCCTTCCAAATGAGTGACGACACTCAACAGGCTATTGTGGCACGATTCATGGTTATGCAGTCGAATATTGTTGATAAGATCAAGAATATTCAGCTAGCTAACTCTAATGATGGTAGCGGCGGTGTTGGTTATCTTGACAATCAGCAGCCTCCTATCGAGTATTGGGAAGATTGCTAATGGCTAATATTCCAGCTCCAATCTCTTTCGACTTTGAAGGTCGAAAGACTGGTGATCCTCAATGGGAGCCTCTCATTGAACTTCCAGGCATTACTATTCGATTGAATGTCAAGATTACGACTAAGACTCTCAGAGATTATTCTCGTGATCTTGCTGATGCACCAATCAATGTATGGCCTACAGTTCATCATGAGTTCCTTAAGGAAGTGTCGCATCCCGATGACTACAAAAAGTTCACTGAATTGAACTTGTCAATGGCACATGAATTGACTGTATGTCAAGCAGCTCAGCAATTACTGTCGTCAGTAGGTGTTGAACTGATCAAAGATGATGACGACTAAAGCCAATGAAATATTGGTGGGATGAAGCATGGGACGAACTATGTCTTGATGCTTGGGAACGACTAGGCGTATACTTTGGAGATATGCCAATTGTCATTGCCTTCACATGGGGCCGTTCTGTAGCGGCTATAGAAGGAACCCATACCAATATCAAGGTTCAAAAACTACAGAACAAAAAAGAGAAACAAAAGAAACAACAGCCTTTAGCTGGTTCAATCGTAGCTGGTTTGGGAGGTAATGTTTCTCTTGTTGATTCCGGTGGTTATGAAAGTGACTATTGGGCACGTCTGAGAGAGAAGCACATAAATGGTGGCTGATGGCAGAATAGGCATCAGGTTAGAGCCTGAGATTGTCGAAGCGCAGTGGAATGCTGCGATGACAGAGCTTGCTGCCCGTATAAACTCTCAGATGGCTGCACTGCATGGTGCAGGTTCTATTGCTGGTGGTGGCGCAGGAAGTGTCGGAGCTTTCACTGCTGGTTCAATAGTAGGAGGATTAGCTGGGAGATTAGGTGGTGGCGGCGGGACCGGTGGAGCAACATTTGTTCCACCGGTCCCATCTTCTGGTCCTCCATCTACTCCTGACAACATTGCGGGAGGTAATGTTGTACCTATTCGATCCTCTGGACAATCTTCTAGAAGTGGAGTAATGGGTGGTGTTGGTCGTGTAGCTGCTGGAGCACTTGGATTAGCTGGTTTAGGATTTCTTGGTGGTCCGGTTGCTGCTGCTGGTCTTATGGGATTTGGATCAACCATATTTACTGATTATAATCGAAACAAATCACCACGAAGTGCTCCAATTGATTATCCAAGATATCTTGTACGGTGGAGAGGAAATATTGGCAGAGGAATTGAGAGAAGAGATTCATATGATAATATGGTTTCTTCAGGATTTGCGAATCATGGATATGGAACAGAATTTTTAGGGCCTTCCGAAGCTGAGTCTCCATTTCTAGCAGGTCATACTAGACTGTATAGAAGTGGTGGTGTGGGAGAAATTGAAGCACGTATGGGAGAACATAGATTATTTTGGACTCCCTCAACAGCTGTAGCTAGAATTTATGGAACGATGAGTGGTAATGAATTTATTGACGATAAGATTCTTAGATATACAGATGTTCCCAACTCTGCTTTTGACAGGACTCTTATAACTAACTTTTTGGCATGGAATGAAAATTTTGAGTATCATCCATTGTCAGAACAATATAGATCTTGGGAGCATTTTGTCCGTGATCACATTGGTGGAACTCCTACTGCATTTCTTGCCGAAGGTGAAGAAATTATGCCTTGGGACTATGATCGTAGATATGGAATGATGGCTGGTACAGAATATGATCCTTTGCCTATGTCTGTCTGGTTGAGTGGATTACCTGGAGGTTATGGACAGGAAAGGAATATAGAAGGTAGGCGAAGATACGCTAAGGCTATTTTAGCAGCTAGATCTCGAAATAGAAGAATTATTGATGTAACATCTGACGAACGTGGTGGTTGGAATCCTGGGGCGATAGCATATGGCGTTAGATCGGCTCCCGGCCGAGCGTACAACTGGCTATTCGGGGAAGAACCCGCCTCATTTACAATTGACGATGCTGGCAGAGTAAGAGGGCCTCGTGGTAGGTTTGTTTCAGGAGCGAGACTTGAAGCATCAGGCTATGAACGTGTTGGTAATGAGTATCGTCATCCAGATCGTATGGGATTCTTTGGAGCTACAAGATTTGGTCGAGGATTACGGGCAGTAGATAATGCAGCGTTCTTTGGAGGGTTTGGTAAAATTGCAGGTTCGTTACACGCCAGTAGAGAAATGCGAACATCTGCATCTCACTTTTTAGATTGGTTCGAAGATGATCCTTTCAATAGGGCTCAAGCGTTTCATCGACATCATGGCACTATGAGCAGTTCTCTTACGGGGCGACATAGAAGAAGATATAACCGTAGGCTTAGAGGAATTCTTGATGGATTAGATCCTTTGGATAGAACTTTCTTGGGTCTTGATTCAGGAGATTTAGGATTAGAAGATGCAGAACCGGCACGATCATGGTTTGATCGTCAGTTCGGTGATGACGATGATGATTTAGAACGTAAGGGTTCTCTTTATTCAGCCATTTCTATGCGAAGTAAAATGATCGGTACATCATTGCTTGGTACTGCTACATTTATTCCAGGTGGGCTACGTAATGTGGCTCTTGGCCTTGGTTTCTCTACATTGTTCGGTGGTGGAATTGGTCTTATGGGTGTTGGAGCAGGCTTAGCTATAGGTGGTTCTGCTTTGACATTCCGAAGATTTGCTAGAGGAAGAACCACACCTGAAGGTGCTCAGATTCCCGGCGATATTCGAGGCACTGAAGTATTAGATGATCTAGTAGCTCAGTTTCACAGTTTGGTAGATACTATTGCTACAGCAGTTGGTCCTGGTCTTATGCAATTAGCTGAGATGATAAGTTCAGCTATGTCTACCATAGGTGGAGCTATAGATTGGTTGCAGCAATATCAAGGTATTGGTAGAGATGTTGTGGGAGATCAAGCTGCTGGTATTTTGCAAACGGCAGCTCCATTTGTTGGTGCTGGAGTTGGAGCATTAGCTGGTGTAAAACTTGGAGCAACTTTAGGTGGAACTATAGGAGCAGGTGCTGGACCGATAGGCGCTCTTATAGGTCTTGGAGCTGGCGGTTTAGCAGGTTTAGCTGGTGGAGCTATGGCAGGTGGCTTTTTGTTTGGACAAGACGACGAAGCCCCCACCGGTATTGGTAGATTTATTCAAGGATATAATCCTACTATAATGGAGAATTATCTTAGTGATGAGTTTGTTTCGTTGCTGCAGGCAGAGCCGAAATTATTAGAAGATTTGTCGTTAGTTCCATTCGGTGAACGTCGTACAAGTAGATCTTCAGGTTTGCCTATGCGGTATGGTGGAACAGGAGATTTAGTGTCAAGGTTGGTGGCGCTAAATGCTGGAGAGCCATATTCAGCTACTGAAATGTCGTTCCTGACTAATCAAGCATACATGTATAAACGGTCACAAGAATTAGCAGGAACTCCTATGGGTATGGCTAGAGATGTTCCTACACTTCCATATGAGAGTCGCAGTCTTTCGGGCATGGATCGTCTGCTAGGTCAGTTGCGAGGTGAATATCCTCAATACGCTGATCGTATTAATGTTGGATTATTGCAAGATCGTGGCATAGATATTGGACGATATGGCTATAATATCCCCCA
>JAPOVV010000057.1 GCA_026707945.1 Gammaproteobacteria bacterium
GACCCAAAGTTGGCTATTCTTTACACCCAGGACATCGGCGCCCCGATCGCCGGAGCCACCGACTAAGCGAACGTCGTCAAACCCGTTGCAAACAAGGAGCCGTGCTATATCCCGTTCGAACGCCTGCCAAGGGCCTCGTAGAAGTCGACGGGTGTCTAGAAAGGGTTCCCGCATCTCATTCGGCCAAATCGGGTCGCAATAGGCGCAGCGAACAGGTGGCCCGGATGATCATGTCTCGGCTCGTACGCTCAAGATCCCCTGATGTCTGGTTGGCAAGCCAAACGGCGTCGCCCAAATAGGCGTCGTAACGGGACACAACGGCAGCCCTCGCGTCATCTGTGATTTGCGGCGTACCGTAATCAAGCGTTTCGTAGGCGTCCTCCCAATAGTTCCCATCCAGGAATAGCTCGGGATGGCGCCTGAACAATCCTCTGAGCGATTCAAAGTCGGCGTAGCTCCAGAAGTCCCCTTCAGCGACGGTCTCGTTGTGGTTTAACACACTCCGGTTGGCCATTCGTTGGGCAATTGCCTCCTTTTCGGTATCGGTGAGGTCAGCATATAGATCCGTTCCCTGGCCTGGGGAGATGAGTCCCGGTATGGCGTTGGCAATCTCTTCCAAAACCGTAGTCGCGAATGGGATGATTTCCTGTGGGTCAAGGCGGGTACTAATGCAGTACTGCCTACGGAAGTCGGCCAGGACCCCCGCGATGGTGACTTCTGGGGCTTGCTCCTTTAGAAAATCGACGGTTCTATGGGCAAGTTCTGTCAAAAGGCCATCTAGCGGAGTCATGGTGGTTGAGCGAAACATTTCACTCTCTATGTTTACCAAGAACACGTAAGTGCGCGTGGCAACATCGTCTAGGTAAAACACCCATGGGGTCCCTACAAGAAGATCGGGGTCATCTGGTTGGACCGCGAAAGCTTGAATTTCGTATTCGACGCGATAGGTTGGATGTGAATACTTTCTAGTCAGTTCGTGCAAGGCACGCCGCGGTGGAGGTGGCGGCTGCGCTGGATCAGTCTCGCCGCCTCCAGGATCGGCTTCGGGCTCATCCACAATGCCCCCGGGAATCTCGGGTGGATCGTCCGTATCGGGGGGACCGCCGACAATTTCCTTGTCTTGTTCCTCGACGAGATTCCACCACAGCTCGTCAGTGCGATATTCAGCTTTGCCGGCCGCAAAGTTATCCGCCATTTGTTTTGCGTGATCGTTATCCTTGACCACCAAAATCCTAGACCACAAGCCGTTTTTTCCTTGCGGGCTCGAACGACGGAACGCCTGAAATAATCGGTATAAGGGACTGTGGTTGCCCGCGTAGCCGCGTTGGCTTGCAACGCGTGGACGCAAAGGACCATCACCTCGAACGACTCGGACCATTTCGTTCCATGAAGGGTCATCACGCTCAAAACGATCCTTGGTGTAGCTGACTCTGCAATGATCGATATGTATTTCACCGACGAACCGGCCGCGGGTACGTGGGTCGTCGATGGGATATTCAACCTCCGGGTTTTCATCATCGCTCCAGACGAACAAGTCCTTATTTCCTATCTCGATTTTTCGTCCATTTCGAATAAAGTCGATTCCGAACGCCGTATTGTCTAGGTACCTTTGGATACCGACCCAGCCCTTTAGCCTCCTCGGAGTCTCCTCTACTCTGCAGCTAGAGCTCGCGGTGGGGCAGTTCTCCTCGTCGCTAGCTAGGGTGCGCATGCAATACGTGCAAAAGCGCCGAGGTGCCAGAGATAAGTCGATAAACTCAACCGCTTTGACATCGGTGCCGTCTGGCAATGAGACAGAACGTGTCTCGTCCCAAGTGCAATGACGCCTAGGTTCCACAGGATTGTCATTTAGATTGAGCGTAAGCTTGGTGCTACTCCCAGTAGAATTTGCGAGTAGTGCTGAGTACGCACGTGCTAGTTGCTTTCGTATCCACGTGCGATTGTTTCCACGTGCAAGATATCTGCGCTGATCGGGCTTCAAACGTGAAATTACTATCTCCGTACCGTGATCTTCATCCTCTTGTTTCGGCCGCGTGAGCCTTGGAACCCTAAAATTCCGGGTTGCCCTCAGTTCATCCAAATCTATCCGCACGCCTACATACTCGCGGTCGCCCGCGCGAGTAGTCCAGACCTCGGTCACAAGTCCGAGGCGGGCGGTAGCGATGTTGAAGCCCATTCCGAATAACCCGAGGTTACTTAGCGGGTCATTGCCGGTCCATCCCGCCTTAACCGCGTTTTCAAGTGTTTCCAGCGACATCCCTGGTCCGTTATCTTTTACCGTCACGCGTGCGTCTTCATTGTCGGCGCCTGGCATGTTGACGTCGATCTGAGCAAGTTCAATCGGGTTGCCCGAGCGAGCTGCATGAAGGAAACCATCAATCGAGTTATCGATGAGTTCAGCGAGGCAGCGCCATTGATGCAGATTAATTTCGCCCAGCATCTGCAGGACTCTCGGGTCGGGGGTGAGATCCAACTCGTTAGCTACCATAGTGTTTTTCCCAATTTGCGATGTTGTTTTTCTTGCTGAGGAATCGAGCAAGGGCAGTTAGGGTTGTAACTGGCTCGATGTCTCTCTAGGTTCGGATGCTTCTGGGAGCGAGTTCGCGGGCAATGAAGAGACGCTACACAACGCATTCGCTACGCTCTTCGCAACTCGGTAAGCGAGTTGGACGGGCACAGCGTTGCCGAGTTGCCTCATGGTTTCCGTCCAGGAGCCATGAAACTCGAAGGAATCCGAAAAGGTCTGGAGCCGAGCGGCCTCCCTGACGGTGAAGTAGCGGACGCGGCCGTTTGGATGCCGAAGGGTATTTTCACCGCCCGGTACCCCGTGATCGCCAGCTTTCAGCGTTTTTGCGGGTTGGTCCCAGGGACTACCCGTGTGCCCAGGATAGCTTCTAGCACCGGGATTAAAGCGATGGTTAGCTACGTTGCGAGCCTCATCGGAACGCGGATCTGGTAGGTCGGAAACGGCATCGCGGACCGTCATCCAAGGCTCGCCTGCGGGCGGGCAACGGGAAGAGGAAAGAGCCTTGAGAAGCGTGCTTCTTCGCGAGGGCGCGGCGGGTCGTTTAGCCAAGGGGATGTGGTGCCGGTCCCAGTATTCCCCGGTGACCCATTGGTCCCAAAGTAGCCGGTCTGGGCTGTGCGTGGTGGGAAGATCGTCACGAAAAGACCACTCAATGCCCACATCCGCTCGGAAGGCGACAATAAACACGCGTTTGCGAATCTGGGGAACGCCGTAGTCAGCGGCATTGAGGACCTCGAAATCGACTCGATACTCCGGCTCTTTGCTGGCGGCGTGGTGTCTTTCGAGGCGGGCTAAGTGAGCCTGCCACTCCTCGCCTGCGCACCGGACTAATGTTGGGTACATCAAGTTGAGAAGGAGGTATTTGAAGTATGGATCGAAGGACTTACGCAGCAGGCCTCTTACGTTCTCGACGATCACCGCGCGAGGGCGCATAACCCGCACCGCTCGTACTAGATCGGGGAACAGATTCCTTGAGTCGGATTGACCACCGTGCTTCCCACCGAGCGAAAAGGGTTGGCAGGGAGGGCCGCCGGATACCAGGGCAATGTCGTGCGGAAACTGATCGAATTGGATTTCCTTAACATCGGTAGGGGTAACGGCAGGCCAGTCCCCGAGAGGCGATACGCGCCGCTCGCGATTGTCATTGATGGTCTCACAGCACCATTGGTTGTGTTCGATGATTCCAAGATGCTGGAATCCCGCTCTTGCAATGCCAATGGCGAGTCCGCCCGCACCGGCAAAGAGCTCAACTGATCGCACGATGCGCCTCCAGGAAATCTCGCAACGTGCGTTTGAGGCTAGCCGGGTCGCGTAGCTGGCATTCCCATACGACTAGCACGGACCAGCCAAGACTGCTTAGGGCTGCCGGATTCTTCTTATCGCGGATGGCGTTTCCCTCAAGTTTCGGCCGCCAGAAATCGAGCCGAGATTTTGGCATGCGGGCCAATTTGCATTCTGGATCGGGGTGTCGATGCCAAAAACAACCATTCACAAAGATTGCCTTCTTTCGGCCCGAAAAGACCAAGTCTGGCTTGCCGGGCAGATCGCCACGGTGCAACTTGTACCGATAACCCAGTCCGTAGACTAGTCCGAAGTTCCCCCTGATTTTTGGTTGATTTTTAGGTTAAGCGGTTGATTCGCGTG
>JAPOVV010000002.1 GCA_026707945.1 Gammaproteobacteria bacterium
CCCGGTCAATGACTACCGGAGCCGCCTTTACCATTCTTTCCAACTTTCGATTACGACGCAGTTGCCGCGTGCTTGACGGCGGCCGGAATCATCAAGCGAGAATCCGTCCGACACCAGGCAAAGTAACCATTCTGGCGCTTGTCGGCATAACGCTCCCGGAGCGTGACCATATGCATACCGCGCACCTTGCGGATTACGAAATACTTATGCGCTCCAAACAGCATGATCTTTTTGCCTCCGCCAATATCGTCCATTGCGTTATTCGTATAGACGGGCTTCTGAATCAGCGTGTCCGGGAAACCTTTTGAAATGTCTCCCATCTGCCAAAGCGGGCGCTCGTCATTCGCGCCATAGCCCAACTTGCGGATAAAGGCCAGGATCGAATCATTGGCTTGGAAAGCGCAATCGGGACGCATCCGGTAGGCTACATCAACCGAGTGGAAAAGGTCATAGACCATCTCCTTGGTGATGCCCGATCCGTTTGCCGCCTTCGCAACTGCCGTAACGCCAGCACTCGAACCGACTACGATGCCCTGCGGGTCGCCATTGCCGTCTCCGTTGGTGTAGTCGCTATTCAATCTGCGAGCCATACGCTCGCCGATCAACTCACCAATAAGAGCCGTCAGATTAACTCCCGTATCCTCTAGCAGTTGCCAAGGAACCAGGATCATGCCGGAATCGCGGTTATACGCTTTCAGCGTGTTGGAGCCCAAAGCGAAAGCCTGCTCGCCAATCGCCGTATTCTCCGCCGTGTCTTGACCCGTTTTCCCGGTATCATCGACGGTCGGCCAAGGAATATCGTTGCCGCTATCGGTAGTGATATGCCGACACAGTTCCGCGTTCTCCATCGGCCCCCACCACTTGAGCGCCTTTATTACCTCTGCCATGAAGCCTTCGGGAATCAGATAACCACCTTCCGATGCCGTCCCGGTGGACTGCGCAAAATGCTCATCGGCCGGGGCTTGCTGATAACCATTATGCAAGACTTGTCTCGCCTCTGGGGTCATTCTGTCGTTATACTCGGTACAGCGTAGCATTTGACAGAAGGCTTGCTCGTAGGTGATCTCGCCTTCCTTGTCAGGGGGAGTACCCGTTACATCGGGCAGTGGATTGTCATTGCCACCACCATCGGGCTTGTTGAAGCCTGCCACTTTATCGATAGTCTTATCGAGAGCGGCAACCTGCATAAGTTTCTCGGCCTGACCTTTTAGGCTATCGAACTCGGCCATTGCCTTCTCGTAGGAATTGTCCAACTCCTCTTTACGAGCGTCAGTCAGACCTTCCGTGTAAGACTCTTTGAGATAGCCTTCGGCATCTGCCCGGCATTTCTCCATCGCCTTTTGGATTTCTGCTAGTGTCATTTTTACCTCCACATATGCAGATTGAAAAATCCTGCGGAGGTGAAACACCCTCCCTCGAATGAGGGGTAATGCAGTCTCGGGATTAGATTTAAAACTAGGTTTTACGAATTGTCAATCGAAGCGTTGCCCGATTCAATCTTATGCAGTTCCATATCGATTGCCGACAAGAGCAACCGGACTTCCTTCGGGTCGCGCCAGCCCTTCCGACCCTCGCGGGCGATCATGGACTTACGCGCTTCCAGCGCATCATGCAGAGCAATGTCCGTATTCTTAAAAAACGGATTCCATACGGCCGAAACCTCAACCAGTTTCGCTTCCTCAATCCGGCGCTCAATCGGGTCTTTCTCGTAGTCCCAATCCGCTTTCTTGACCTCAACCCCAATCGACATGCCGCCGACAATCCCGGAGTCCACCTTCTCCCGAAGCAGTAGCGCGTCCGGGTCTTTCTCGGACATGGTTACATCCACCATCAACCCGGTTGGCGTGTCGGTGAATACCAGCCCCCCGTTATCGGTGGTCGCCAATGGCAAGCCATCGGAGCGGTGATTGTGCTGGATAAAGAAACCCTTGTTTTCAGAATCGACAACCGACTCCGCGAGAGACCCCGCTACGAACATCTGCCGGAAACTGAATGGGCCTCCATCGCCTCCGTCAAACTCGTCATAGGGAACTCCCTTGCCTTTCATCCGTATTTCCCCCGGACCGGCTTGACAGATTTCCAACCCGGTCATAAATGAATAATGCTCAATCGTCATCTTCGTCTCCCTCGTCATCGTCAGGATTAGGTTCCGGCATCGGCGGCTTCTCCGCTTTCTTGCCCGCATCTTTCAATGGGACTGTCGCTCCTTGGATTAGCAGTTGATCGCCTCCCGGCATGGGTGGGTCATTCTCCAACTTGCGAACTTCGTTTGGCGTTTTCTGCGCCGTCTGAATCATCCGGGCGTATGCGTCAGTCCGACTCTTGAGGTCGCCCCGCGAAATCGCCGCCATCGAATGTTCGGCAAACATCTTGTCCGAAGCCATGCCCCAGAGTTTCAGGTTGAACTGTTGCTCTAGGCGGATCGCCCACTTGGTCAGCGTATGCTTGACTACATGCAGGTCGCCTTGCTCCATGTTCCGGTAGGTGGACTTACGCCAGTCTTGCAAGACAGTAGGCGGTATGCCATAGAAGCGGCCTACTTGCTCAACCACTACCCGTTCATTTTCTACCGCTTGCATTTCTTGAGGGGTGCGCGAGATCGGCTTTACATCATGCTGATTCGGAACTGCTACTGTCCGAGTCCCTTTCACAATCATTGAGACCAGCGCCCTCTCGAAGTCCCGGATTGCCCGCTTCATTCCCGCTTGATTGGTAAACGGCCCGGTCAATACGAAGTCCGCCATGCCGCCCTTGCCGTAGGCTCGATCCATGTAGTTGATTGCCCCGACCCCTCTCTTGAGTATCCCTGCCAAACGCGAGAGCGGGCGGTAATGCATGATGCCGTCCGGCATGAGCATCCAAGGAATGTCGATTACATCTTCGGCTTCGTAGGGTTTGCCAAAGCCCTTCTCTATCCTCTGGTCATAGAGCGTATATTTGATTTCCCCGCCGATGCGCTCTACCTTCATGGTCGCCGGGTCGGGAATCCAAATACTAACAGGCATACGGGAGTTATCTCGCCGCTTGATAATGGCGAAGCCCCGACCATAGAGAAAGGTGCGCTCCCACAAATACTTGCGCAAGTCGAAAGCCGTCTGGGTAGGATTCGGCGCTTGATTCAGTAACCGGAAGTACGGGCCTTTCGATTCCTTGCGGTCATCGCCGGACTTTTTATAGACCTTGAGTGGCAGACCCGCGAGAGAGGAGGAGAGGAAATCGACCGCCGCCCAGACTCCCGGAATGGACAGGGCTATTTTCTCGGTGATTTCCCCGCCACCATCGAGCGTCCACCCTTCGGCACTCTCGACTGTCAATGGGGTTGCAGGATTCTCTAGGGAATCCATTAACTCACGGCGAGCGCGACGGTATTCGAGATAATCAAATAGTGCCATGTCCGCAAATTCTCTAGCGGTATAGCGGAAAAGTCAATCGAAAGAAAAGGGGCGGCTCGATGGCCGCCCCTTCAATCCTCAATTTTTGAGGATGTTTATAAAGACTGCTCCTCCTCTAGCCATTCCTTGATCGCCGCCTTTGCCTCATTGACTGCCCCAACAGTACCGGAATGGCGTTTCTGTTTCAGAGACCGCAGACAGTTGCGAGCCTCCTGCTTTGCGTTTCGGACTTTGGTGTTGAAGCCGTCCGACTTGTAAAACCCTCGGAGCAATCCATTCTCGATACGAGCATCGAACTCCGTCCGAGCGATCTTGACCCACTTGCGCGGGGCGATGGCAACTAGCGTTGCGTACTTATGACCGAGCGTGGTCAGGCAGTACATCTCGAAAGACCCATGCGGGATATACCCCGTCAGGATCATGCCGCGCTTGATTTCAGTTGCGACCATCGCGCACCGCCATTAGTTGCTCTATATGCTCCTCCGCCCATCGCCAAACCTCATCGAGTACCTGCATCCTGCTACTCATGGTTTGGGTACGAGCGGGGAAGGTGAATAGGGTGCCGAGTTGGTGAGTCCATGCATCCAAATCGGCATCGTAGTCATAGCCCGCTACGGACTTGCCGTTGACTGTTATTTGAATCGAGTCAAACCAGACCTCAATTTTGTAAACTGCTTCGCTCATCTTTTCCTCCTAGCAATCAAACACAATGCCAGCATCGCGCATCGGCTTGGTATCCTCTAGCCACTTGTCGATATCCGCATTGAGACGGG
>JAPOVV010000068.1 GCA_026707945.1 Gammaproteobacteria bacterium
ACATTCATGTCATTGCTAACCTCAGGGGAACGGGTTTTTCCAAAGGACAGTACGATGGCATATGGACCCGGACTCAGGCGAATGATGGTTACGATCTGATCGAGTGGATCGCCGCTCAACCATGGTGTGATGGAAATGTGGGGATGGTGGGTGACTCCTACTATGCTGCGATACAGTGGATCATTGCTGCCACCAGGCCCCCACACCTCAGGTGCATTGCCCCCATGGATGCCGGTACGGACTTGTACAAAATCGCTCGTCCTGGCGGCATGCCGTTCAACTTCTTTTTCGGAATGTGGGGTATGGATACCCTGGCTCAGATCGCCTGGCCAGGTCCGCTGGAGGGCAAGGAGCCTCCGCAGAACTTCCTTTACGACATGATGAGTCACAACGAAGATGATGAATTCTGGCGCGAGCGGTCTTCAATCGAAAAAATTGATCAAATTGAAGTGCCCTGCATGAGTCTCGTGCCGGCTCACGGATTTCTTCATACGCTGACTCAGCTACAGGCTTACCCAAAGATAAAGGCTCCGAAAAAGCTCGTAGTTACGCCGCATGCAGGGCACTTCGCTCATGTTCTGTTGCACGATAATTTCCACCTGAAGGAGCACTTGATCAAGTGGTTTGACCATTGGTTGAAGGGCATTGATACAGGCATCATGGATGAACCCGAGGTGGCCATATTCGACAACGGCACCAAGGAATGGATCTATGAGGACGAGTACCCACTGGCTCGTACCGAGTGGAAAAAGTACTACTTGCGTTCCAATCCTGAGCAGCGCCTGGTGCAGCCCTCAGGCTTATTGAATACTGAGCCCGCAGAGTCACCGGAGCCCCCCGATGTCATTGTGATGCCGCAGTGTATGCCCGCAGTCGCCAAGGGAGAGCCGGTGCTCGCGTACAGTACGCCTTCCCTGGACGAAGATGTCCGTGTTTGTGGGCCGCTGAGTCTTGTAGTTAATGGCGCATCAACAACGCTGGACACGTGCTGGTTTGTCAAGGTGCAGGACGAGTGGCCAAGTGGTAAACGAGAGGTGTTGACAGAGGGTGCGCTTAAGGCCTCATTCCGGACTGTGGACCGGTCCAAGTCAAAACCCGGCCAGCCGGCACATACCTGGAAAGAACCCGTTCGTCCCGAACCGAACAAGGTCTATGAGTACGAAGTTGAATTGACACCGATTTTTCATACATTCAGAAAAGGTCACAAAATATGGGTTGAAATTGCCGTTGATAATTTCGCACATCACTTCCCGGTACACACCATTTACACATCGGAAATGGTGCCCGTGCCGGCAGCCAACCAGGTCTTTCGTGATGCCAATTTCCAGTCTCATCTGTTGTTACCTGTGATACCTGAAGCAGAATCCAGGGGGCCTGTTGAGTGGCCTTTGAGCGGGTGCAGGTTCGAGGTTGGCTATGGAAAGATAGTACTTCTGGGCAATCGACATGAGAAAATGTCTCAGGAGGAATTTCAGACACATTGGATGGAAGGCACGCACGCGAAAACCGAACATAGCTTCCACGATGGGACGCGGAGATGTGTGGTGAGTTTCTTGAACGGGCAAATGGCGAAAGCGAAGGCTGGAGAAGCGTTCCCAGAGGCCAGTGAGAAGCCAATGTTCGATTGCATGGTCGAACTGTCAGGGAACCTCGCAGACATGTTGGCAAGTCAGACACCGGAAGTCGAAGCCAGCAAGAAAGCGCTGTTTGAAGACGAACTTGAAATGATGATGGGAGACAAATACGCCTTCCTGTTCGTCGAGGAACATGATCTTACGGAAATCTAGTGATTGAGTAGCTCTTCAGCATTTGTCTGAGAGAATTCGCCGAATCTTATTGGGGAGATTGCCATGGCGATAATCGAAACGAATAATCTGGACGTGAAGGGGTTGCAAGGATTGCATCTTTATCATATGGATACGTCCTGTTGCGCCCAGAGAGTCCGTTTTGTCCTGAATGAAAAGGACCTGGAGTGGCAGAGTCATTACATTGATTTGCGGAAGCAGCAAAACCTTTCCAGCGATTACCTGAGCATCAATCCGAATGGGGTTGTACCGACATTGGTGCATGACGGCGTAGTGGTGATCGAATCCAACGACATCATTCAGTACCTGGACGAAGCTTTCCCCACGATACCAATGATGCCGGCTGAGGCCGCGGAGCGAGAGATTGCGGAAGCACTGATTGCCCGCAGCGGGGAAGCCTTTGACTCAATTGTGGTCTTGTCCTTTGAATTTCTGTTCAAACCCGGGAAAAAAGACTTTCGGAGTATTCCGGAAAGGTATAAGGAAATTGGTATCAAACGGCAAAAGACGGAGCTGATGCAGGAGTTTGTGTCCAGGAACGGATTTCGTCGCGAACGGATCGAATCAGCAGTCAAACACATTGAAGCGGACTTACGGCATCTTGAAGAGGTGCTCTCTAAACAGGCCTGGCTAACCGGCAATGAATTCGGTCTGGCCGATATCGCGTGGGCAACACTGGCGCATCGACTGTATTTACTTGGTTATCCAACAAAAAGTCATGCCAATGTAAATCGATGGTATCGAAGTGTCAGTGAAAGAGGCAGCTTTCAATCCAGTATTCTCGACTGGCAACCTAAAGCCGTTGCTGTTTTTGCAAAGACCTATGGGGCTTTACGCAGACTAACAGGCACAGGGATTGGCGCTACGCAGCGGCAAGTAGCAGAAGGCAAAGCAGCCTGAGACAGCCTGTGTACAAAACGGAGATAAGCTGGTTGAGGTCGTTGTTCTCGCATACAAGATCAGTCGCGTATATATCAGTTATCGGGTTGGCTTTTTTTGCCAACAATTCACTGGCCGATAGTGAAGTCAAAGACTCCTCCTAAAGGCGGTGTTCGGCTGACAACCTGGGAGATACGGACAGACTAGCCAGTCTTCAACTCCGTCGTGCCGACACCCGGTCGACTGAAGAAGGAGTAACAGAGCGACTACTCGAGGGTAAATTTGGCCTCGTCAATTAGTTCGCGGTGCCCCTATTGCTTCGCGGAGCCAGCAGAGGAAAGAGACATGTTGTTGTACCAACTTGCAAAATTTGCGCACCTGGTGGGAACCTTGATGCTGGGAGGCGGAATAATTGGTTTGTTCGTTACAGATATGCGAGCACGCCAGCTTGGCGACCTGAAAACGTACGCGGAGATGGTGCGAACCAGTTCCGTTTACCAGTGGGGCTGGGTGACCCCGGGCGTTTTCTTTCTGTTCACATCAGGCGCGCTTTTAACTGCCTATTTCTACAATGGATGGAACTTCATAGAAATACCATGGCTGGCCGGTATGGTGATTTTGTTCGCATATGAGTTCATTGAGGGAAACGTCTTTATGAGGATGCATAAGAAAAAAGTGGGTCATTGCATCCAGGAGTCAGTAGCAAAAGGATACGTTACCCGACATCTCAAGCGAAAGAGAGATGATGGTTTGTATACGTTTTTGCACTTTCTCGATTTGCCCAATTTCATGCTTATAGTTTCTTTGGGCGCACTAAGGCCAACAAAATGGACGCATATCCTTGTCGGTTTAGGACTCTCTCTTCTGGTCGCGACAATCCTCAACTATATGGTGCCGAGACTGTATCCATGGCAGGTAGATCAAGAGGGAAAATCTGATATCAAGGCTAGTACTATCTTGTCCAATTAATCCGAATTAATTGAATTTCACCGGAAGTTCAGAGAAACCACGGAGAGTGTTGTTAATGGCAAGCTGAGGTTCTCCTACTTCTATACGAGATACCCGCGCCACCATGGCGCGCAACAACGACTCCATTTCCAACTGGGCAAGGTGCCGCCCCAGACAGCTATGCGATCCAAAACCAAAGGCCGCATGATCGCGCGGGTTTCGGTGAATATCAAACTTCTCCGGATCGTTGTATTTCCGTTCGTCATGGTTTGCGGATGCAAGCACCACCAATACCCTGGAGTCAGCCGGAATAAGTGTTCCCCCGAACTCAATATCTTGTGTGGCGTAGCGGCACCAGCCACGTATAGGCGAGGCCAATCGCAAGGACTCACTCACCACACTGGGTATCAGATCCGGGTTGGCTTTCAACTCCTCCCAGGCTTCAGGATGCCGGCCGAGTAAATAAACCATATGCGACGTGCCTACGATAGTGGTATCAAGTGCCGGCGCCATGTAGT